>CANNCO010000001.1 GCA_947503175.1 uncultured Paracoccaceae bacterium | reverse complement strand
CAAGCAGCGCAAGACGAAGGTGAAATACGACAAGCGGCGCTATAAGCGACGCAACCGGATTGAGATCATGTTCGGCATCGGATGACGTTCATATCATGAATATGAACACCGAAGACTTCTTTCCCGTGGCAACAACCGAAGAGTTTGTGGCCCTGATGCAGGCGAAAGCTGCGGGCAAAAACGCTGTGGCAGCCTTCGCCGCAAACAGCCCCGCGCTGCGGGCCCACAAGGCCCACCATAGCGCCCGTGATAAGACCCTGCACCCCTATGAGGGGGCAACATATAACAGCATCAACAGCTTCTATCTTGTCGATGAGGCCGGGACGCAGACTCCCATTCGCTGGTCCTTTGTACCGGCCGGAAACGACGATGTCGTACTGGACCCCAGCCCGGATTTCTTCTTTGAGAACATGCAGGAAAACCTCTCTCGCGGAGAAGTGGCGTGGGACATGGTCGTCACCATCGCCAACCCGGATGACGACATCCTGAACCCGGCAAAACGCTGGGAGGGCGATCAAACGACACTTACCGCTGCGAAATTGGTCGTGTACTCCGCTGTTCGGGAGGCAGATGGCACATGCGATGAACTGAACTTTGATCCGATGGTCCTGAGTGACGGTTTTGAACCCAGCGAAGATCCGATGCTGGTGGCGCGCGGCGCGATCTACGCAATCGACCTCAGCAAACGTTTGTCGGAAAAGTAGGGCATCACTCCTGATCAAACCGACGGATTGACACAATGTCACAAACCCGTGGAGAACGGGTGCCGGAGACAATGTCCGGTACCCCTCAGGGGCATCCCTATCGGAAAACTCGTGCACTATTCTTGTGCAGTGGAGGGTAAGCACGTTCCCGCAAACTCAGAAATGCTCTTTGCAAACATGGTCCTGTACATCACCGGTCTCCGTCTGGATGCTTTGGTTGCCTTAAGCGCCGTGGCGTAAGATAGGTTGTTACGTCCATGTGTGTGGGCGGAGGCATGGGCGCTGCAGCACTGTTTGAAGTCGCCTGACCCCGCTGACAAGAGTTCAAATAGCGCGTTATCTGGCTGAGACATTGACAACCTGGCATCTGCGAAAGTCGTATTCCGCAGGTGCCAGTTTTCATTTCGGACGCAATGTGCAAATAGCAATCGTTTGCGAACTCGCAGCGAAAGTTTGAGAGGCTCTACTCCTCGATAGCCGGTCCTGGTTGCAGCGAAAGGGCGGCTTGAAATTTGCGCCTTAGACAGGCTTTGAATGACCGGTCTGGCGACATCGGCTGTAACGCAACGATGAGCGTGCCGCACCTGCAAGCGAATGCTGCGTCAGCAAACACCTGGAAGGGCAAGGGCAGCAAAGTCCGCGTTTCGATGGTTCCGCCAACGTGCGCCGAATTACAGTTTGAGTTCAGCGTCTCGTGACAGGATCGAATGGCGGCTTCGACGAAGCAAACCGCACCGCAGCGACAAATGTGCCGCATGCGCGAATAACTGCTGCGTAAGCGAAGCGCGGAAAACGCAAAGTCGGCAATGTCCGCAAGTAAGACGCTCAACGCACTGACCCGGAATCGAAAGCTTCCACTTCGCTATCCGTCACCGCTCCCAACCGGGCCTTCGCTTACCCTTCCGCCGCCTCCAGCCGTTCGAGCGCGGCCTCCCACAGGGTTTCGGCGCGGGCGAGCGCGTCCATGACTTCGGCGTATTTCTTTTGCCAGACCTCCATCTCGCCGATCCTTGCATCCTCGTAGAGGGCGGGATCGGCAAGCTTTTTGGCGAGCTTTTCGCGCATCGCCTCGATCTTGTCGACGCGGGCCTCGCAGGCGCGGGCTTCGGAGCGGAGCGCGAGGATCGCGTCGCGTGAGGGGCGGGCGGGCTTTGCCTTTTGCGCCGTTGGTTTCGGCGCGGGTTCCGAAAGAAGGGTTTGGCGGTAATCCTCCAGATCGCCCTCATAGGGCGCGACGCGGCCATCCTTGACCAGCCACAGCCGGTCGGCCACATGGGCCAGCAGGTGCAGGTCGTGGCTGACGATGATCACCGCGCCGGAATAGGCGGTCAGCGCCTCGACCAGCGCCTCGCGGCTTTCCATGTCGAGGTGGTTGGTGGGTTCGTCGAGGACCAGCATATGGGGCGCGTCGATGGTGGCGAGCATCAGCGACAGGCGCGCCTTTTGTCCGCCCGAGAGCTTGGCGGCCACGGTTTCGGCCTGTGCCGCGCCGATGCCGAACCCGGCCGCGCGGGCGCGCAGCTTCGCGGGCGTTTCCGCCGGGCGGTGGCGGCGCAGGTGGTCGAGCGGGGTTTCGTCGGCGTGGAGCTCGTCCAACTGGTGCTGGGCGAAATAGCCGATCCTGAGTTTGCGGGCGCGGGTGACGCGCCCCCCCATGGGGGCAAGCTTGCCGGTCAGGAGTTTCGCGAGCGTCGACTTGCCTTCGCCGTTCCGGCCCAGAAGGGCGATCCGGTCGTCCTGATCGATGCGCAGGGTCAGTTTCGACAGAACGGGTTTCTCATCATAGCCCACCGACGCGCTTTCGGTGGCGATGATCGGCGGGGACAGCTCGTCTGGTTGGGGGAAGGTGAACGCGCGGAGTGCGGCCTCCTGAGGGGTGGTGATCGGTTTCAGCTTGGCGATCATCTTGAGCCGCGACTGCGCCTGTACGGCCTTCGAGGCCTTGTAGCGGAAGCGGTCGACGAAGCTTTGGAGATGGGCGCGGCGGGCCTCCTGCTTCTTGGCCTCGGCTTCGGCCACGGCAAGGCGCGCGGCGCGGGTTTCGGCAAACGTGTCGTAGCGACCCTGATAGAGGGTCAGGCTGCGGTCTTCGAGATGCAGGATCGTGCCCACGGCGCGGTTCAGAAGGCCGCGGTCATGGGAGATGACGATCACCGTGTGGGGGTACTTCGCCAGATAGGATTCAAGCCAGACCGCACCTTCGAGATCGAGGTAGTTCGTGGGTTCGTCGAGCAGCAAAAGATCGGGGCGGGCGAAGAGAACGCCCGCAAGCGCCACGCGCATCCGCCAGCCGCCCGAGAAGGCGGAACAGGGCATGGATTGTTCGGCTTTGGTAAAGCCCAGACCCTTGAGGATCGCGCTGGCGCGGGCTTCGGCGGACCATGCGTCGATATCGGCAAGGCGGGTCTGAACCTCCGCGATGCGCGTGGGATCGGTGGCGCCGTCGGCCTCGGCCAGAAGAGAGGCGCGTTCTGTGTCGGCCTCCAGCACCGTGTCGAGAAGCGAGGTTTCGGAGGCCGGAACCTCTTGCGCCACGCTGCCGATCCGCGCGCCTCTGGGCACCGAGATCGTTCCGCTTTCCAGCGCCAGTTCGCCCCGGATCAGGCGAAATAGCGTTGTCTTGCCGGTGCCATTGCGGCCCACCAGCCCGACCTTGTGGCCGTCGGGGATCGCCGCAGAGGCGCCCTCGAACAGGGGCCGACCTTCGACCGCATAGCGTATGTCTGAAATCCGCAGCATGGGGCGGGGTTTGACCCATGGCCGGGCCGCCGTCAATCGCGGGTTTTCAAGCCTCGCGCCCCATGTTAGAGCGCCCGCAACATGGGTAGAGGGCCGGGGTGGCCCGAGAGACAAAGGCAGATCAGACATGGCGACCGAACGCACGCTTTCCATCATCAAACCCGACGCGACCAAGCGGAACCTGACCGGCAAGATCAACGCCAAGTTCGAGGAAGCCGGTCTGCGTATCGTCGCGCAGAAGCGCATTCACCTGACCAAGGCGCAGGCGGGCGAATTCTACAAGGTCCATGCAGAGCGTCCGTTCTATGACGAGCTGTGCGACTTCATGGCCTCGGCCCCGGTCGTCGTTCAGGTGCTGGAGGGCGAGAGCGCCATCGCCAAGAACCGCGAAGTGATGGGGGCCACGAACCCCGCCGATGCCGATGCCGGTACGATCCGCGCGGAGTTCGCCGAAAGCGTCGGCGAGAACTCGGTTCACGGTTCGGATGCGCCGGAGACGGCTGCGGAAGAGATCGCGTATTTCTTTGCAGGTCTTGAGATCGTCGGCTGAGCTTCAGTCAGACCAAGATGGATGCGCCGCCCTGACCGGGGCGGCGTTTTTCGTTTCGGGATCGTGCCGCGCTAGAGAAGGGACGGCAGCCACAGTACGATGCCGGGGAAGGCGATCAGAACCGCGACGGTTGCCACATCCGCGCCGAAGAAGGGTGACGCGCCGCGGAACACGTCCTGCACGGTGATCGGCATCTTGGCGTCCTGTGCGACACCAGCGACCACGAAGCAATTGAGGCCGATGGGCGGGGTGATCAGACAGAGCTCGGCCATCTTCACCACGATAATGCCGAACCAGATCGCGCATTCCTCGCTTGTCATGCCGAAGGCGCTGTCGGCGCGGGTCACGTCCGGTCCCCCGTTGAGCGCTATGATCGCCGGGAAGGTCACGGGCAGGGTAAGGATCAGCATGCCGATCGCGTCCATGAACATGCCGAGGACGACATAGACCAGAAGGATGCAAAGAAGGATCACGTAGGGCGAGTATTCGAGGCCCGAGATCCATGTGGCGAAGACATCCGGAAGTTGTGCGAAGCCAAGGAACCGGACGTAGATCAGAACACCCCAGATCATCGTGAAGATCATCACGGTCAGCTTTGCAGCCTCCATCAGCGCGCCTTTGAGCTGACCCCATTTCATGCCCTGCCAGACCGCCATGGCGAGGACGACGAAAGCGCCCAATGCGCCTGCCTCGGTGGGCGTGGCCCAGCCGAAATAGATCGAATAGACGATGATGAAGACGACAAGGATGATCGGAAGCGTACCGGGAAGTGCCGTGAAGCGTTCCGTCCAGGTATAGCCCTTGATGGCGGGGCCCAGATCGGGGTTGCGGCGGGCGAGGCCCACGATCAGACCGCCATAGATCAGCGCCGAGACGAGGCCGGGAATGAAGCCTGCCAGAAGGAGTTTGCCCACCGATTGCTCGACGATGATCGCGTAGATCACGAGGATCGCCGAGGGCGGGATTAGCGAGGCGAGTGTGCCGCCCGCAGCGACGACACCGGCGGCAAAGCGTTTGTCATAGCCTTCGCGCAGCATTTCGGGGATCGCGATACGGGCGAAGACGGCCGAGGTGGCGACGGACGCGCCCGAGACGGCGGCGAAGCCTGCGGTGGCGAAGACAGTGGCCACGCCAAGGCCGCCCGGGAGCCAGCCGACCCAGCGTTTCGCGGCCTCGAACAAATAGCGGGTAAGGCCCGCGTAATAGGCGAGGTACCCGATCAGGATGAAGGTCGGGATCAGCGACAGGGCATAGGTGGTGGATTTCGAGTGGGGGACCTGACCGGCCAGCTTCATCGCCGTGATCAGGCCACGGTCGAACCCCTGTTTCTGCATGAAGAACAGGCAGAGGCCGAGAAAGCCGATAAAGGCCGTGGCAAAGGCCACGCGCACTCCGATGAGGACGAGGATCACCAGAAGGCCCGAGAGCCAGAGCGACAGGTTGAAGATATCGACGCCTTCGAGAAGCGCCCTCATGTCGACGATGTTATCCATCTGCGCCCTCGACCGTCTTGGCCTCTTTATTGGCCTGCGTCGCGGCGTCCTCGATAAGAGGGACGGCGACGGGGCGGTCGGTGTTTTCGCGGAAGGCGCGCCCGAAGCCCCAGAGTTGCAGGACCAGCCGGATCCAGAGTATCCCGAGTGAGAGCGGTACGAGGATTTTCGCGGGCCAGAGCGGCAGGGCGATGTCGATGGAACTGTCCCGCGACCACAATGGCGCGTTCCAGTCGAAGGAGCGGTCGAAATGGAACCAGGTGCCATAGATCAGCGCGGTGGTCAGCAGCAGCATGAACAGGACCGAAAGCCATTCGGCGGCCCACAGCACCCGGCCGCGCAGCGCGCCCACCAGAATGTCCATGCGGATATGGCCGCCTTCGCGCTGGCAATAGGCGAGGCCCAGAAACGCGAATGTCGCCATGAACTGTTCGGTCCAGTCTACATAGCCCGGAACCGGTGCGTTGAAGATCTTGCGTCCGATCACGTTGTAGCAGGCGAGGATGACGAGGGCGAAGATCACCATGCCCGAGATCAGGTTCAGGAAGGCCTCGAGCTTCAGCCACGTGCGGTCCGCACGCGACAGCGCCGTGTCATCGGTCAGAACCGAAGATGACGACATGTGCCTGTACCCCTCAGAGCGCGGACCCCGGGCTTGACCCGGGGCCTCTTGTTTTTGGTGGCGAAGGCCCCGGGTCAGGCCCGGGGCGGGTACGCATCATCGTGAACCGGTCAGTTCGACATCCGCTTTTTATCGAGCGTCGCGTTCACGAGGTCATAAAGCTCCTGCGCGGGCAGGCCCTGATCGCTCATCGACGTGATCCACTCCTCATGGATCGGCATCGAAACCTCTTTGAACTTTGCAATCTCATCCTCGGAGAGCGAGACCTTGGTCACGCCCTTCTCGGAAAGAATTCCTTCCCATCTTTCAATGAGCTCCGCGTAGTTCGTGAGGTAGTGTTCAATCGCCCCGTCGACGCTTTCGTCAAGGGCGGCGCGATGTTCGTCCGAGAGGTCGTTATAGGCATCGATGTTCACCACCACGGGACAGTTCACAGTGCCGGGGTTCAGGTTCTCGGTCCACCAGTCGGCAATGTCGATGGTGCGGAACGACAGGTGTGCGTGCTGTGCAAAGGCGACCGTGTCCACGACGCCTGATTCCATCGAGTTGTAGGCTTCGGTGGCTGTCACCGAGGTGGGGACGGCGCCCACGGCCTCGAACGCCTGACCGATGCCGCCGGTGGCGCGCACCCGCATGCCTTCGAACTCGGCCACTTCGTCACGCGGATCGCCGGTGCCGACGATGTTGTATTGCGGCATGGGCGAGGTCATAAGAAGCTTGGCGTTCCACTGCGCCATCTCGTCCTGCACGGCAGGGTGGTCGTAGACGGCGTGGCTGACGGCCACTTCCTCTTCGAGATTCGCGACACCGAGGAACGGAAGCTCCAATACGGTGATCGCCCGATTCTTGTCGCGGTGATAGCCGGCGCAGAACTGCGCCATCTCGAACGCGCCGATCGAGATACCGTCAAGGTTCTCGCGGTTTGCCGAAAGGCCACCATAGCTGATGTTCATGGTGAACGCGCCATCGGTCTTTTCGCTGACCAGTTCGGCAAGCTTTTCAACATGTTCGGTGAAGGCGCGTCGCTGGCCCCAGAGTGAAACATTCCACTCGGTCGCGGCGGCTTCGCTGGCGAAAGATGCAATGATGGCCGCAGCGGCGGCCCGGCCCAGAAGTCGGGTCATATGGTCTTCTCCCTTTGGTTGCAAATTCTGATGATCTGCTGCGCGACAAAATAACGCCCGGGCCGGGTTATTCCAGTCCAAAAGCGCCGGCGGGGTTTCCGAGCAGGGTGATTCATGGCAATCCTTGAGTAACTTCAAAAGGTTCGCCATGTCTGCCCCACATTTTCCTCCACCTCCGCCCTTGCCTGCGAAAGTTCGGCTGTTCCAGCGCACGCCCCCGGCGATCTTTCCGCCGCTTCTGGGGCTGTTCGGGCTGGGTATTGCATGGCGGCGCGGGGCGTCCGGTTTTGGCGTGCCGGAACAGGTCGTGGAGCTGTTTCTGGGTGCGGTGAGCCTTTTATTCCTTTTCTGTCTGGTGGCTTACGCGGCGAAAATCAGGCTACGTGCCGGCGTTGTGGGTGAGGATATCCGGGTGCTGCCGGGCCGGACGGGGCTGGCGGCGGCGACGATGTGCGTGATGCTTCTGGCGGCGGTTCTAGTGCCCTATGAGCGTGCGCTGGCGGGCTGGGTGCTCGCCCTGGGGGTTGCCGGACATCTGGCGCTGGCGGTGACGGTTCTGTTCAATCTCGTCAATGCACCACCGGAGGGGCGGCAGATCACGCCCGCCATGCATCTTGTCTTCCTGGGCTTCATCGTTGCGCCTTTTGCGGCTGTGCCGCTGGGCCTGACCGAGGGCGTGCAGATCCTGATCTGGTACTGCGTGGCCGCGGCACTGGCGATCGGCGCGGTGACTTTCGGAAAACTGGTGACCGGTCAATACGCGGCGCCGCTGCGTCCGCTTCATGCGATCCATCTGGCGCCGAGCGCGCTTGTCGCCACAGCGGCGCTTCTGACAGGTCAGGATGTGCTGGCGCAGGTCGCGCTGGGGGTGGCGTCGGCGACGATCATCCTGTTGCTGGTGCGGTTGCGGTGGATGATCGAAGCCGGGTTTTCCGGGTTCTGGAGCGCCTTTACCTTTCCTCTGGCCGCTTTTGCGGGCGCATGGCTTGCGGCGCATACGGTCTTTGGGTGGGAGATTGCGCGGCTGGTCGGCGGGCTGGTTCTTGTGGCCGCGACCCTGATCATTCCGCCGATTGCCGCGAAAGTGCTGCGGTTGTGGGCCGAGGGCAAGCTGGCCCCGAAGACCAACGCCGCCATTGCCTGATGCGCGGCGATTTCCCCCCTTTTCAATTCCCGGCGCGCGTGAAATAGGGGGGCGTCAAACGAAACCTCCCGAGGAGAAGTTCCCATGGAGATTCGCGAGGCGCTTACCTTCGACGATGTGCTTCTGGTGCCCGGTGCATCGAGCGTTCTGCCATCCACGGCGGATACGCGGACCTGGGTGACGCGGGATATCCAGATGAACATCCCGCTTCTGTCTTCCGCCATGGACACGGTGACTGAGGCGCGTATGGCCATCGCCATGGCGCAGGCGGGCGGGCTGGGTGTGATACACCGAAATCTCGATATCGAAGAGCAGGCGCGGCAGGTTCGCCGGGTGAAGCGGTTCGAGAGCGGGATCGTCTACAACCCGATCACCCTGACGCCGGATCAGACGCTGGGCGACGCCAAGGCGTTGCAGGAGCGTTACAAGATCACGGGATTCCCGGTGGTGGGCGAAGGCGGCAGGCTTCTGGGGATCGTCACCAATCGCGACATGCGGTTCGCCGAGGATGACCGGACGCCGGTAAGCGTGATGATGACATCCGACAATCTGGCGGTTCTGACAGAGCCTGCCGATCTGGACGAGGCGAAAAGCCTGATGCGGGCGCGGCGGATCGAAAAGCTTCTGGTAACCGACGGGCAGGGGAAGCTGACCGGGCTTCTGACGCTGAAAGACACCGAACAGGCCGTTCTCAATCCGCAGGCCTGCAAGGATCATCTGGGCCGCTTGCGCGTCGCGGCGGCGACCACGGTAGGCGATGCCGGTTTCGAACGGTCCGAGGCGCTGGTCGATGCAGGGGTCGATATCGTGGTGATCGACACGGCGCATGGTCATTCCGAAGGCGTTGCGAAGGCTGTGGAACGGGCCAAGCGGTTGTCGAACGAGGTGCAGATCATTGCCGGCAACGTGGCGACGGCAGAAGCGGCGCGGGCGCTGGTGGGTGCGGGGGCCGATGCGGTTAAGGTGGGGATCGGCCCGGGGTCGATCTGTACCACGCGCATGGTGGCCGGTGTCGGCGTGCCGCAGCTTACCGCGATCATAGATGCCGCCGAGGGAGCGGGCGATGCCCCGGTCATTGCCGATGGCGGGATCAAGTTCTCGGGCGATTTCGCCAAGTCCATCGCTGCGGGCGCAAGCTGCGCCATGGTCGGCAGCATGATCGCCGGGACCGATGAAAGTCCGGGCGAGGTGATCCTGTATCAGGGCCGCAGCTTCAAAAGCTATCGCGGCATGGGGTCGCTTGGCGCTATGGCGCGCGGGTCTGCGGACCGGTATTTCCAGTCCGACGCGGCCAGCGACAAGCTTGTGCCCGAGGGGATCGAAGGGCAGGTGCCCTACAAGGGGTCGGCCAGCGCGGTTATCCATCAGCTTGTGGGCGGGCTTCGGGCCGCCATGGGCTATACCGGCTGCGCCACAGTGGCCGAGATGCGCAGCAACTGCCGTTTCGTGAAGATCACCAATGCCGGTCTGAAGGAAAGCCATGTGCATGATGTCATGATCACGCGGGAATCGCCGAACTACCGACTGTAACGACCGCCGGTACGGAGGCAGACATCGTCGCAGCCGGCAGCCCGACCGGGCACGCGATGCTGTGACACACCCGGCCGTGGGTCGAAGATCGGTTCTGTTTCGGGGCCGGTCGCGGTGAAAAAACGCCATTGTTTCTCCTGCAAGGAAGCGGGACACTGATGCCAGCGGTGTATCCGGTGAATGAATTGGGGGATGCACGCGACGCCCTGACAGGAAATTTTCATTATTCCGAGGGGTTTGCGGGCAAGTAAGCCAGACGTGGCGGGCGATCCTCCCCGACAGAGGGCGATTCGATGAAGAGTGCTGATGTTGCTGCGCTCGGCGAAGATGCAACGATTGACGACATTCTGAAGGCGACGAACTGGGAAGAGCGGCTTGCGGCGGCCCGCGAGGAACGTGCGCGGGTTCTGGCCGAAAAAGCGGCGAATAAGAAGCTGGGCCGGCATGTGCCGGAACAGCCTTTGCGCCGCGCGCCGACTAAAATTGCGCGGCCGCCCGTGTCGCCGGTTGCCGTGCCGGAGGCCGTTTCTGCGCAACCGGCAGCGGTTCGGGCGCCTCGCCGAACCGGCGCGCGCCTGCGGACGGGCGTCGCGGCCTGTATCATCGCAGGTCTTGCGCTTTGGCCACGCCCCTTGGGATATCTAGTGGATGTGGTGGCCCTCGGCTATGCGGCGGGGCCTGCCGTCTCGACCTCGATGCCGGTGCTGTCAGCGGTGAGCCCGGCTGCCGTTACGCCTGCGCCGGGCGTCGCAATCGGGACGGTTCCGGCACGCTCTGGCCCCATTGCGCCTCTGGCACTTGCCGCAACGGTAGGGATCGTCGCGCCGCCCAGCGTGGGGCTTGCCGCCCCCGTCCAGCGTTCGAACGTGGCGATCTGGCTGGATGTGGACGGATTGCGGCAGGCGCCGGAAGCCGCAGCCCTTTTGCAGGCCGCGCTTCCCATGGCATCGCCGCTCAAAGCGATGGCCGTGACCGCACCGACCGTGCCCGAGGGCGTCGCGCCGGATGCGCTGGAAGGGATGTTGACTGAAGTCGCGGTCGCCGCCATGGCCCCGCGCCCCGGGACCCTGCTTTGGGCGAATGCGCCGCAGGTTCTGGCCACGCCCACGGGGGACGAAAGGTTCGATGTCGCGCTGCCCGTTGCCTTACCCCTGGACGGTGGACCGGAGACGGGTATTCCGATCCTGCCCGAAACACAGCCAGACCGGCTCAGCGATCCGGTGCGCGCCGCGGCGATTGCGGCGATACCGCCCCAGGATGAGGCGATCGGATTCGCCCGGGTCAGCGTGTTTCTTCCATCGCGCGCGCCAACCGATGCGCTGGACCGTTCGGTCGAGGCGGTCGAGGCCGCGGGTTTCCAACTCGCTCGCGCCAATCTTGTGCCCTATACGATCGAAGACAATCAGGTCCGTTACTATCACGATGGTGACCGAGGTGCGGCCTCGGCCATGGCCGAGATGTTCGATGCGCGCCTGCGGGACTTCACCGGGTTCCGGCCCAGCCCGCCGGAAGGGTCGGTCGAGGTCTGGCTGGAAGGCAGTGGACGGCCCGCGCGCATCGTGCGCCAGCCGATAGCAAGCGCACCCATTGCGCCGCCCCTCGCGGAGGTCACCATCGTGTCACCGCAGCCGCAACGCGGTCTGGGCGCGCTTTTGAGCCGGGTGTTCGGAGGTGATCCGTCAGGCGCGGGTTCTGATCATGCATTTACACGGTCGGGCCGTGGCAGTTCGGACGATGATCGCCGTTCGAACGTCAAGCCCGTGTCCGCCAGTGCGGGTGGCTCCACTGGAACCAGCGACGATGTGGGGACCGGCGATGAAACCGGAACTGGTGGCGATACGGGGACCGGCGGCGATACGGGGACGGGTGGAGACACCGGAACCGGTGGTGATACAGGAACCGGTGGTGATACAGGAACCGGTGGTGATACAGGGACCGGTGGCGATACGGGGACCGGTGGCGATACGGGGACCGGTGGTGACGGTGGAACCGGTGGTGATAGTGGTTCCAGTAATGGTGGCGGGACCGGAGGCACCGATGATACCGGCAGTTGATACGGGGTTTGGGGCATTTGATGGCGATTCGCGTTTCGCATCGGGCAAAAGAACACTCTGAATGACGCCGGCGGCGCGGGTCGCGGCTGCGGCGGATATCCTTGATCAGTGGCTGGACGGTGCGCCGGTCGAACGCGTTCTGACGACATGGGCGCGGGGCAACAGGTTCGCGGGGTCCGGCGACCGGGCGGGCATACGCGATCTGGTATTCGATGCCCTGCGGTGCTGCCGGTCCTATGCTGCGCTTGGTGGCGCGATGACCGGACGCGGATTGATGATCGGCCGGTTGCGCGCCTCGGGCGACGATCCGTCGGGTATCTTCACGGGCGCCGGCTATGCGCCCGCGCCACTGTCGGAAGAGGAACGCGACGCCGCGAAGCCCTGGGATGGGGTGCCGGAAGCCGAGCGACTGGATGTACCGGACTGGATCGTGCCGCAGCTAAGGGCCAGCCTGGGGGCGAATTACGCCGATGTCATGGCGGCGCTCCGGGTGCGCGCGCCGGTCTTTCTGCGGGTGAACCTGCTGAAGGGCGACCGGGCGGCGGCCATTGCCGCTTTGGCGGATGAGGGGATCGATGCGCAGCCGCATCCCTTGTCGCAGACGGCTTTGGAGGTTGTGGGCGGGGCGCGGAAGATCCGCAACGCGCGCGCCTATCGCGACGGCATTGTCGAGTTGCAGGACGCAGCGTCGCAGGCGGTGGTAGATGCGCTGACATTCCCGGGGCCGCGCGTGCTGGACTATTGCGCGGGCGGAGGTGGCAAGGCGCTCGCCATGGCCGCATGCCTGCGCGGGCCGGTCATAGCCCATGACGCCGATCCCGGGCGGATGGTCGATCTGCCACAGCGGGCGATGCGTGCGGACGCAGAGGTTCTGACGGATACCGATCCAAAGGGCCCGTTCGATCTGGTGCTTTGCGATGTGCCCTGTTCGGGTTCCGGCGCGTGGCGGCGGCAGCCCGAGGCGAAATGGCGACTGACCGCCGACCGGCTGGACGACCTTTGCCGGATCCAGGCCGAGATCCTGGACAGGGCCGCGGGCCTTGTCGCGCCCGGCGGGGTGCTGGCCTATGCGACCTGTTCGCTTCTGGACCGCGAGAACGATGGCCAGATCCGGGAGTTCCTGTCGCGCGCGCCGGGCTGGAGACTTCTGTCGCAGCGCCGGTTCACCCCGAAAGACGGTGCGGACGGACTGTTCATTACACAGTTGACGCGGGAGTGATCATAAGATTAACTCAACCTATAAGTGTGCAGCGGGCGAACCTTAATCAGCAGTTAAGGAATTCTGTCGGAAATGAGCACGACTGAGATTCGTAGTGTTACCGGGGTTTGTTGTTGGCTCATCCGACCGAATTGAACCAGAGGCGCGTGGCGACTGACAGGCTTGGCGGCACGCGCCTTCTTCAACTCATGGCCCTTGGGGCATGCTGTATTCTGGTTTCGGTCTTCACGCCGCAGCCTGACATGGCGCTGGCGTTGTTTTTCGCCGGTATCGGGTTTCTGACGACCGCCGGTGTCCTGACGCTGGCCGATCGCCGCCGTGGCGTGATGCGGTCGCGGGATCTGAGAACCGTCGCGCGGTTCGTCGACCATGACGCGGCCCCCAGTTTCACGACCGATGCGGAGGGCAGGATCAGCCATATGAACGGGGCGGCGACCGAGCGGTTCGGCAAGAAATCGGGGCAGACGCTGGTGGCGGTTCTGGGCGGGTTGTTCGCCTCGCCCTCGGCCATTCTGCACCGGTTGCAGACACGCGCGGATGCCGGGGGCACGGCGCGTGAAGACGTTGCCCTGCGGCGGGGCCATCTGCGCATGTCGGTGCACCGGATCGAGGCCAACGGCTATCTGTGGCGGTTCGAGGACCTCGTGGATCGCGGTGTGATGATGCGCGGCGCGGAAAGCTTTAACATGCCGATGCTGACCGCATCGAAATCCGGCACGGTGCTGTTCATGAACGACGCGTCGCGGCGATTTCTGGGTGCGCCCCAAAAGCAGCTTGACCGGATCGTGGCCGATCTGCCGATCCGGCCCGGTGACCGGCACCGGATCACCACGAAGGATGGCACGGTGCAGGCCACGGTCATCGAGATCCCGGGCATCGCCGGGCGGCGCGAAATCTACATGGTGCCCGAGGTTTCGGACAATACGACGGTCCAGTGGGACCGGGTGGACGATCTGCCGGTGCCATTGTTGAAACTGGGCCGGGACGGCGCGGTGCGCATGGCCAACAGGATGGCGGCGGACCTGCTGCGGATGGCCAAGGGCGAAGAGGTTGGGCTGGGGGCGCTGGTCGAAGGCCTGGGCCGGCCCCTGGGGGACTGGATCGCGGAAGCTGCCGATGGGCGCGGATCGGGACGATCGGAGTTTCTGCGGGCGGCGCGGGCGCGGCAGGAGGTTTATGTGCAGGTGGCGCTTAGCCCCTATGACGATGGCGGCGAGAAATGCGTGATCGCCGTGCTGCACGATGCGACCGAGTTGAAGACGCTTGAGGCGCAATTCGTCCAAAGCCAGAAAATGCAGGCAATCGGACAGCTTGCGGGCGGCGTCGCCCATGACTTCAACAATCTTCTGACTGCGATCAGCGGCCATTGCGATCTATTGTTGTTGCGGCGCGATGCGGGAGACCCGGATTACGCCGATCTTGAGCAGATCAACCAGAACGCCAACCGGGCCGCCGCTCTGGTCGGTCAGCTTCTGGCCTTTTCGCGGAAACAGAACCTGCGGCCCGAAACGCTCGATCTGCGGGATCTGGTGGGTGATCTCGCACATCTTCTGAACCGTCTCGTGGGCGAGACGATCCGGCTGGAACTTGCGCTTGATCCCAATGCCGCCTTGATCCGCGCCGACCGGCGGCAGTTCGAGCAGGTGATGATGAACCTCGTGGTCAACGCGCGCGACGCCATGCCGGAGGGCGGGCGGATCGAAGTCGAGACCAAGACCGCCATTCTGAGCGACGACGTCGTGCGCGCGCGCGCGGTGATACCGGCGGGGGACTATGTGGTCATCCAGGTGCGTGACTACGGCATCGGGATCGATCCCGAGAACCTGTCGAAGATATTCGAGCCTTTCTACACGACGAAGAAGGCCGGAGAGGGTACCGGTCTGGGCTTGTCGACGGTCTATGGCATTGTGAAACAGACCGGCGGGTTCATATTCGCCGAAAGCGTTGCCGGTCAGGGAACCGAGTTCACGCTGTATTTCCCGGCACAGCCAGCGGAGGCCGCGGCCGTTGCCGAAGAACGGAAGCCGCCGCGGCGCGACAGGCCGGAACATGCCGGAGGCGTGGTTCTGCTGGTCGAGGACGAAGCACCGGTCCGGGCCTTTGCATCCCGCGCGCTGCGGCTTCGGGGTTACACGGTGATCGAGGCTGCGAATGCCGAAGAGGCGCTGGATCAGTTGCGGGATGCGACGCTGAACGTCGACATCTTCGTCACCGACGTGATCATGCCCGGCAAGGACGGGCCCACATGGGTGGCAGAGGCGCTGGAAGAGCGGCCCGATACCCGGGTGGTCTTTGTCTCGGGCTATGCCGAGGAAAGCTTTGCCGAGGGACAGGCGCGAATCCCCCAGTCGGTGTTCCTGCCCAAGCCCTTCTCGTTGAACCAGTTGACCGAGACCGTGGAAGCGCAGCTTCATTGAGCGGTCAGGCGCGTGCTTTTTCATCCGAGCGGTAACAAAGCCTTAATCCAAAGCTCCGATAGTCAGCATTTGAATAAAACTGTTGAAATGTTCTCTTTTTGATCTCATAACGGCTTGAGAACAAGAGGCGAACAAACAGAGCGTTGCCGCCCCCGGGCGGGTATGGAATAAGGAACAGGACCAATGGCCACGGCAAGTATTCTGGACATGAAAGACAAGCGCGAAGGTGACAAACAAAAGGCGCTTGATTCGGCGCTGGCCCAGATCGAACGGCAGTTCGGCAAAGGCTCGATCATGAAGCTTGGCGATGAGAACGCCGTCATGGATATCGAGGCCACGTCGACCGGATCGCTGGGCTTGGATATCGCGTTGGGCATCGGTGGTTTGCCGAAAGGCCGGATCATCGAGATTTACGGCCCGGAGTCGTCGGGTAAGACAACGCTGACTCTGCATTGCGTGGCCGAAGAGCAGAAGAAGGGCGGGGTCTGTGCCTTCGTCGATGCCGAGCATGCGCTTGACCCGCAATATGCCAAGAAGCTGGGCGTGAACCTTGACGAGCTGCTAATCAGCCAGCCCGATACCGGTGAACAGGCGCTTGAGATCACCGATACGCTGGTGCGGTCGGGTGCGGTCAGCATGGTTGTGGTCGATTCGGTGGCCGCCCTGACGCCCAAGGCCGAGCTTGAGGGCGATATGGGCGACATGCAGATGGGCAGTCAGGCTCGCCTGATGAGCCAGGCCATGCGCAAGCTGACCGGGTCGATCAGCCGCTCGAACTGCATGGTGATCTTCATCAACCAGATCCGGATGAAGATCGGCGTCATGTTTGGTTCGCCCGAGACGACGACGGGCGGCAATGCGCTGAAGTTCTATTCCTCGGTCCGTCTGGACATCCGCCGGATCGGTGCGATCAAGGATCGCGACGAGGTTGTCGGCAACGCAACCCGTGTGAAAGTCGTGAAGAACAAGGTGGCCCCGCCGTTCAAGCAGGTGGAATTCGACATCATGTATGGCGAAGGCATCAGCAAGATGGGTGAGCTTCTGGACCTTGGCGTGAAGGCGGGCGTAGTCGAGAAATCAGGCGCATGGTTCAGCTATGGCGACGAGCGGATCGGGCAGGGGCGTGAGAACGCCAAGGGCTTTCTGAAGGAAAATCCGTCCGTTGCCCTTGAGATCGAGGACAAGATCCGCGCCGCGCACGGGCTTGATTTCGACATAGAAGAGGCTGACCGCGCCGAGGATGACGAGATTCTCGAAAGCTGACGCCTGGGTGCATGGCTAAAGATACGGGCAAAGGGCGCGGCATGGCTGCGCCCTTTGTCGATTGCGGCGTGGGTTAATGTGGACACCCGCCGGGCACAGGGCTAAATGGGCAAACGCCCTTTCGCCGAAGCCCGGAAATCACTGCCATGCCAAGCCTGAACGACATCCGCTCGACCTTTCTCGACTATTTCGGCCAGAACGGGCACGAGATTGTCGCGTCCTCGCCCCTGGTGCCCCGGAACGACCCGACGCTGATGTTCGTCAACTCGGGCATGGTGCAGTTCAAGAACCTGTTCACGGGAGTCGAACACCGCGATTACACGCGCGCCACGACCAGCCAGAAATGCGTGCGCGCGGGCGGCAAGCACAATGATCTGGACAATGTGGGCTATACCGCAAGGCACCATACGTTCTTTGAAATGCTGGGAAATTTCTCGTTCGGGGATTACTTCAAGGAAGAGGCGATCCCTTATGCGTGGGAGCTTCTGACCGACGGGTTCGGGATCGACAAGTCGCGGCTTCTGGTGACGATCTATCATACAGATGACGAGGCTCATGCGATCTGGAAGAAGATCGGCGTGCCCGAAGACCGGATCATCCGCATCGCCACCCATGACAATTTCTGGCAGATGGGCCCGACGGGGCCGTGCGGGCCCTGCACCGAGATCTTCTATGATCACGGCGATCATATTCCCGGTGGGCCGCCGGGCAGCCCCGACGAAGATGGCGACCGGTTCATCGAGATCTGGAACATCGTTTTCATGCAGAACGAGCAGTTCGAAGACGGCTCGATGAAGGCGCTGGACATGCAGTCGATCGATACCGGCATGGGGCTGGAGCGGATCGGGGCGCTGTTGCAGGGCAAGCACGACAATTACGACACCGACCTGATGCGCGCGCTGATCGAAGCCTCGGCCCATGCGACAAGCGCCGATCCGGATGGGCCGGGGAATGTGCATCACCGGGTGATCGCCGATCACCTGCGTTCGACCTCTTTCCTGATTGCCGATGGGGTGATGCCGTCGAACGAGGGCCGGGGTTACGTGCTGCGCCGGATCATGCGGCGTGCGATGCGGCATGCGCATCTGTTGGGCGCGAAGGATCCGGTGATGCACCGCTTGGTGTCGTCATTGGTCAGCGAGATGGGGCAGGCTTATCCGGAACTGGGCCGGGCACAGCCCCTGATCGAAGAGACCCTGAAACTGGAAGAAACACGGTTCCGTCAGACTTTAGAGCGCGGTCTTCATCTTCTGGACGATGCTTTGGAGAAGCTGCCGGACGGGGCCGATCTGCCGGGCGAAGAGGCGTTCAAGCTTTACGACACGTTCGGGTTTCCGCTGGACCTAACGCAGGATGCCCTGCGCGAAAAGGGCCGCGCCGTGGATGTGGACGGGTTCGAGGCCGCGATGGCCGCACAGAAGGCCAAGGCGCGGGCGGCATGGGCCGGGTCGGGCGAGGCCGCCGATGGCGGCCAGTGGTTCGATATCGCGGAGACGCAAGGATCGACCGAGTTTCTGGGTTATGACACCGAAACCGCCGAAGCCCAGATCACGGCCATCGTTCGGGATGGCAAGCAGGTCGACAAGCTGGACGCGCCCGGAACGGCATGGATCGTCGTGAATCAGACGCCGTTTTATGGCGAGGCGGGCGGTCAGGTGGGTGATACCGGTTATGTCACATTGCTTGAAAACCGGGATGTCGTGGGAACCGTCAAGAACACCAAACGCTTTGCCGGCGGTGCCGTGTTCGGCCATGAGATGGCGCTGGACAAGGGTGCGATGGCGGTGGGCGATTATGTGCACCTGACGGTCGATCACCACCGCCGTTCGAATATCCGCGCAAACCATTCGGCCACGCATCTGTTGCACGAGGCGCTGCGTCAGGCGCTGGGCGATCATGTGGCACAGCGTGGATCGCTCAATGCCCCCGACAGGCTGCGGTTCGATTTCAGCCATTCGAAGGCGCTCGGTCTTGAGGAGTTGGCCCGGGTCGAGGCCGAGGTGAACGACTACATTCGCCAGAACTCGCCGGTCGAAACGCGGATCATGACACCCGACGAGGCCCGCGAGATTGGGGCGCAGGCGCTGTTCGGCGAGAAGTATGGCGACGAGGTGCGCGTTGTTTCGATGGGCGCGGCCGAGACCGGCAAGGGGATCGATGGCGAGACCTATTCGATCGAGCTTTGCGGCGGCACCCATGTCCGGCGGACGGGCGATATCGGCGTGTTCGTGGCCCTTGGCGACAGTGCGTCCTCGGCCGGTGTCCGGCGGATCGAGGCGCTCACGGGGGCAGAGGCCTTTGCCTATCTCTCGGCGCAGGATCACCGTTTGGCCGAGACCGCTTTGACAATGAAGGCGCAGGCTGCCGAGGTGCCGGACCGGGTGCGGGCGCTTCTGGACGAACGCAAGGCGTTGCAGTCGGAGGTTGCCGATCTGCGGCGCAAGCTTGCCATGGGCGGCGGCGCAGGTGCAGACAGCAATGCGCGGGAGGTGAACGGCATCGCGTTCGTCGCACAGTCGCTTTCGGGCGTCTCGGGGCGCGATCTTCCGGCGCTGATCGATGCGCATAAGACGCAGATCGGGTCGGGGGCGGTCCTGTTGATCGCGGATGCCGATGGCAAGGCTGCGGTCGCTGCCGGTGTGACGGATGATCTGGTGGCGCGCGTTTCGGCGATCGACATCGTGCGGGCGGCGGTGACGGAACTGGGCGGCAAGGGGGGTGGCGGACGCCCGGACCTTGCCCAGGGCGGGGCAAAGGATGCCGCCAATGCCGATGCTGCTATACTGGCGGCGGAAAAGATCTTGGGAGATGCGAAATGAGCGCTTTGTGGATTGCCCATGTGGATGTGACCGACGAAGAAAAATACGGTGAATACATCAAGGTAGCCTCTGTTGTAATCCCGGAGCACGGGGGGGAGTTCATCGCCCGTGGCGGTCGGTTCGTCCAGTTCGAAGGACGTGAGCGAAAGCGCAACGTGGTGGCCCGCTTCCCGTCGGTCGAGGCGGCGGAGGCGGCCTATGCCGATCCGCGCTATCAGGAGGCGGTCAAGCTGGCCAAGGCGGGTTCGGAGCGTGAGGTCATGGTGGTCGAAACCACCGACTGATGGGAACGCTCGCGGCCATGATGGCGCGCACCGCGCGGCTCGGTCGCGTCGATTGGATCGGCATACGCCCCACCCGGCGCGGTGCGGTCGAAACGCCCGGAAAGGCCATTTTGCGTTTTGACGGGTTCGAAGGGGATCACGCCCCTGAGGGCAAGCGGTCCGTGACGCTGATACAGGCCGAGCATCTGCCCGTTATCGCGGCTCTTCTGGCGCGCGATGCCATTGATCCGGGACTGTTGCGGCGGAACGTCGTCATCGAGGGGCTGAACCTTCTGGGGTTCCGGAAGGCGCGGTTGCGGATCGGAGAGGCGTTGATCGAAGTGACCGGACCATGCCCGCCCTGTTCGCGGATGGAAGAGGTGCTGGGGCCGGGCGGCTATACCGCGATGCGGGGCCATGGCGGGGTTTACGCCACCGTCCTGAAGGAAGGCCTTGTTAGCCTTGGCGTAACTGTCGCGCCGGAGGCGGGTGAGGGCACCGCCTGAACACCGGTTTCCGATCCGCACGGGCCATGTGTCGTGCAGGTCGCATATCCCCGAACGAACTATCCTGAAGGTTGAATGGTCCTGACCGGCGTGCCAGCAATTGACGTTGGGTAAGAGGGCATAGAACAACAGGATATTCTACTATGGCATTTGAGACATTTTCGCCCGGCGAAGGCCTGAGCTTTCGTTACGATCCGGAGTATTTTTCCGAGGACTTTCTGCGCGAGCTGGCAGAAGAAACGGTGACGGCCCCTGACAGGGCGGCGCCAGAACCGGTGTTCGAGGCAGCGCCGGCCATCGAGTTGCCGCCGGAAGAAGCGCTTCAGCGTGGTCTGGCAGAGGCGCGGGAACTGGTCGAAAGCGACCCCGAACTGATGGGGCTGTCTGCGGATGGCGGTGATCTCGATACCCTGATGGAGGACGCCGAGGCGGATTTGCGGCCCGTTCTGATCGACGGCGTTCTGCCCGAAGGGGCGGTCGCCGAGGCAGAAGCGACCGTGGGCACCTCGGTGCTTGAGATACGCGACGACGAAACAGTTCTGTTGATCGGGGGTAAGGAAGTTCTGTTCATTACCGGCCGGGGCAAGAAAGGCGGCCCCACAAGCGATCAGATCGTGGCGTCGATCCTTGTCCTGATCGACGGCATCAACCTTGTTCTGGCGATTATCAAGGTGCAGGCCAAGCGGGATAAAAAGCTGGAAGCCTGGGTCAAGAAGACGATGGACGGGAAATTCGGGCCGCTTCTGAAGATCATGAAGAACGCGATGGACGGCATCCGCAAGATCGCAGCGGAAGTTCAATCGGCCAAGAACAAGGAAGCGGGAAAGGCGGCGCTGAAATCGGGGATCAAATCCGTGGCCCTGATGATCGGGTCGATGCTGAAATCCGTCTATAAGAATTTCAAGAGCCAGATAAAGGCGATCATCAAGGAGATCGTCAAACGCGCCATCGTGCGTACGATCATCAAGCTTGTGGCAACCGCTGCGGCAGCGGTTCTTTCGGGCGGCACGTCGATGGTGCTGGCGCTGAAGGGGCTGATCGAGGCGGCGTGGAAATTCTTCCAGTCGGTGATGAGCCTGCTGGCCGCTAACAAGGCCGCCGGAGCGGCCTAGCCGTCTGTTCGCGACGCGCGTTTGCGCTCATGCGGGTCGAGATGGCGTTTGCGCAGCCGGATTGCGTTTGGAGTGACCTCGACCCGTTCATCATCATCGATATAGGCGATGGCCTGTTCCAGTGAGAGCGTCACAGGCGTTGTCAGGCGGACCGCTTCATCGGTGCCCGAGGCGCGGACATTGGTCAGCTTCTTGCCCTTGAGCGGGTTCACCTCAAGATCGTTTTCGCGGCTGTGTTCGCCGATGATCATGCCCTGATAAACCTGCTCCTGCGCCCCGATGAACATCTTGCCGCGATCTTCGAGGTTGAAGAGCGCATAGGCCACCGAAACACCATCCTCCATCGAGATCAGAACGCCCGCGCGGCGGCCCGGAATCGGGCCCTTGTAAGGGGCCCATGAATGGAACACGCGGTTCAGAACGCCGGTGCCGCGTGTGTCGGTCAGGAACTCGCCGTGATAGCCGATCAGGCCACGGGACGGGACAAGCGCCACGATCCGGGTCTTGCCGACACCGGCAGGCCGCATCTCTGTCATCTCGCCACGGCGCGGGCCGGTCAGCTTTTCGATCACCGCGCCGGAATAGTCGTCATCCACGTCGATCGTAACTTCCTCGACCGGTTCATGGCGCACGCCGTCGATGTCGCGGAACAGGACCTGCGGGCGAGAGATCGACAGCTCGAATCCCTCGCGGCGCATGTTTTCGATCAGAACGCCCATCTGAAGTTCGCCGCGCCCCGCAACCTCGAACGCTTCGCCCCCCGGCGTGTCGGTGATCCTGATTGCGACGTTGGTTTCGGCTTCCTTCATAAGCCGGTCGCGGATCACGCGGGATTGCACCTTTTTACCGTCGCGGCCCGCAAGGGGGCTGTCATTGATTCCGAAAGTTACGGAAATCGTCGGTGGATCAATGGGTTGCGAGGGAAGAGCGGTATCGACCGCCAAAGCGCAGAGCGTATCCGACACGGTTGCCTTGGACATGCCCGCGATCGTGACGATGTCGCCCGCGACGGCTTCGTCGATGGGTTGCTGGCCAAGGCCACGGAAGGCGAGGATTTTCGAGACGCGGAATTGCTCGATCTTCTGGCCGATGCGCGACAGGGCCTGGATCGTCTGGCCTGTTTTCAGCCGCCCGCTTTCGACCCGGCCCGTGAGGATGCGCCCGATAAACGGATCGGCACCCAGCGTTGTGGCCAGCATCGAAAAATCCT
Source organism: uncultured Paracoccaceae bacterium (assembly GCA_947503175.1). Classification (GTDB taxonomy): domain Bacteria; phylum Pseudomonadota; class Alphaproteobacteria; order Rhodobacterales; family Rhodobacteraceae; genus Ovoidimarina. Next base: position 1,666,198 of record CANNCO010000001.1, on the reverse strand, counting down.
CATCCGCGCGCGACTGCTGGCGGGGTGGTGGGACGTGGCGGGTGATCAGGTTGAACAGTGCAGACAAGTCCTTGCGCGGGCCGTCCAACTCCTCGTCTGCCCAGCCGGACCGGCCCGATGCATAGAGATGTGGGAAATCGAGCTGGTCGTCATTGGCGTCAAGCGCGGCAAAGAGATCGAACACTTCGTCCAGCGCGCGGTCGGGTTCGGCGTCGGGCTTGTCGACCTTGTTCAGAACGACGATGGGGCGCAGGCCCAGGGCCAGCGCCTTGGCGGTGACGAACTTCGTCTGGGGCATCGGGCCTTCGGCAGCGTCAACGAGCAGGCAGACACCATCGACCATGGACAGGATGCGTTCCACCTCACCGCCGAAATCGGCGTGACCGGGCGTATCGACGATGTTGATCCGCGTGCCTTTCCATTCCACCGATGTGGCCTTGGCGAGGATCGTGATGCCGCGTTCGCGTTCCAGATCGTTGGAATCCATGGCCCGCTCGGCCACCGCCTGGCCTTCGCGGAAGGCGCCGGATTGCTTCAGCAGTTCGTCCACAAGCGTGGTTTTGCCGTGGTCGACATGGGCGATGATTGCGATGTTGCGCAGGTCCATTGGTCAGGCCTATCTGGGGAACTTGGCGCGGGGCCTAACCCGGCTGGGCGGGAATGGCCAGCCCCCTATCGCGTGCCTTCGTCCAGAAGGAGCCGTGCGGCGCGCGCATGGGTCTGGGCATAGTCGAGGGCGCGGGTTCGGTTTGTCTCGATGGCGGCGGCGCGGGCCGCGTAATCCGCTTCGGATACCTGGGTCAGGGCATGGGTCAGATCGTCGAAGCTGTTGCAGATGATCATGCCCGATGTATCAAGGAAATCGGCGATATCCGGTGCGCCGCAATAGATCGGCACGGTGCGGCAGATCAGGGCATCGATGAGTTTCTCAGTGAAAAGCGACGGCTCGCGGACATTCTCGATCACAAGGGAATAGCGGTAGGGGGCGAGGCCGTCCTCCTTGCGGTCGAAGGGCTTGTAGCCGCGGCCCATGACATCGACGGCAAGGTTTTGACTGTTGATATGCGCGACCAGCAGGTGCCGCAGCTTGTGACCCTCCAGGTCGCGCTTGGCGGATGCGATCAGCGAGGTCATGCGGGTCTTCGCGGTGTCCACCGCATCGGGATCGTCGATCATCGTCCAGCCAAAGACGAAGCGCCGGCCGTTCGGGATCGCGGCCATGAGGGGGGCGGATTTCGTGAGGATCCGGTGAAAGCGGCGATGAAAGAGCCGCGCAAAGCGCAGGTGTTTGCGGTGGATCGCGTCGGGTTCGACGATCATCATCGACACCTTTGCCCGGACCGGCCCCCAGCCGGTGAAATAGAGCGAAGTCTTGGGATAGGTCAGCAGGTGATCGGTCGGCTCCAGATCGGTGATTGCTCCATGGGCCAGGCGGTCCGGTCGCCCGAGCGGCCAGTCCAGCGTGTCCAGCGACACATCCGCCAGACGTCCGAACTTGCGCAGCGCATAGGGCAGGATCGCGACGGTGGGGGCGGGCTGGGACAGGGTGTGTTCCTTTGTGTTGGGCTCAGCGACCGATATAGCGGTCCTTGCGGTGGTTGACCGCGATGATCAGGTTCACCACCACCGCGCCCAGTAGCGACCAGAGCACGAGCCACAGGTCAAGAACCAGTGCGGCGCAGGCGAAGAGCGCGGCGTCGAACGCAAGCTGTGTCCAGCCCGCGCGAAAGCCGGTCTTGTCCTGCAGGTAGAGCGCCAGAACGCCGATCCCGCCCAGAGACGCCCCGTGGCGGAACAGGACGATCAGGCCAAGGCCGATCATGGCGCCGGCCAGCGCGGCACCAAGGGGGACGTTCAGGGTATCGAGGGCGATAAGCTTTGGAAAAAGCTCGGCAAAGCCCGAGACCATGGCGACAGCTATAAAGCTTTTGACAGTGAAGCGGGGACCCATCCGGAGCCATGCGAGGATGTAGAACGGCAGGTTTACGACAAAGAATACCCAGCCGAACGGCCAGCCGGTGAGGTAGGAGAGCAGAACGCCGAGCCCTGCGGTCTGGCCGGTAATCAGGCCCAGATGGGTGAGAAACAGCACGCCCAACGCACACATGGCCGTTCCGAGAATAAAGGCCATCGCGTCTTCGGTGAGGCTGTGTTGCAGGCTTTTATGGGGCTCGGTGATCTGCGCTTCGGACATGGGCCGTGCCCTATCCTCAGCGCCGGTGAAGGGCAAGTGTTGCCCGCCAGCAGCAGCGGATGCTGTCTTTTGGCGTCTTTTGCAGCAGTGGCGAAAAGGAAAAGCGCCACTTCCGACGGAACCTGACCCCTGCTTTTCAGAGAGTGTTCAGGACAGCGCCTTGTTCAGGTTCTCGTCGATCTTGTCGAGAAAGCCGATCGTCGTCATCCATTTCTGGTCCGGACCCACCAGGAGGGCGAGATCCTTGGTCATGAAGCCCGACTCCACGGTGTCGACCACAGTTTTCTCAAGCGTCTCGGCGAAGTTGGCGAGTGCGGTGTTGTCGTCAAGCTTGGCGCGGTGCTTCAGCCCGCCGGTCCATGCAAAGATCGATGCGATTGAGTTGGTCGAGGTTGCCTCGCCCTTCTGGTGCTGGCGGTAGTGGCGGGTGACGGTGCCGTGGGCGGCCTCGGCCTCGACCGTCTTGCCGTCGGGGGTCATCAGGACGCTGGTCATCAGGCCAAGCGAGCCGAACCCCTGCGCCACGGTGTCGGACTGCACGTCGCCATCGTAGTTCTTGCAGGCCCAGACATAGCCGCCATTCCACTTCATCGCGCAGGCGACCATGTCGTCGATCAGGCGGTGCTCATAGGTGATCCCGGCCTCCTTGAACCGGTCCTCGAACTCGGTTTCATAGATCTGCTGAAAGAGTTCAAGGAACCGGCCATCATATTGTTTCAGAATGGTATTCTTGGTCGAAAGATAGACGGGCCAACCGAGTGACAGCCCGTAATTCATCGACGCGCGGGCGAAGTCGATGATCGACTGGTCGAGGTTGTACATGGCCATCGTGACACCGGCGCCGGGGGCGTCGAACACCTCATGCTCGATTTCGGTGCCGTCTTCGCCGACGAACTTGATCGTGAGCTTGCCCTTGCCGGGAAACTTGAAATCGGTGGCGCGGTACTGGTCGCCAAAGGCGTGACGGCCGACAACGATGGGCTTGGTCCAGCCGGGGACAAGCCGGGGGACGTTCCGGCAGATGATCGGCTGGCGGAAGATGACGCCGCCGAGGATGTTGCGGATTGTGCCGTTGGGCGAGCGCCACATCTTTTTCAGGCCGAATTCCTCGACCCGAGCCTCGTCTGGCGTGATCGTGGCGCATTTGACACCAACGCCTATCTCTTTGATTTTATTGGCTGCGTCGATGGTGATCTGATCGTCGGTCCGGTCACGTTCCTCCATCCCGAGATCGTAGTAGAGAAGGTCGATGTCGAGGTAGGGCAGGATCAGCTTTTGCTTGATGAAGTCCCACATGATGCGGGTCATCTCGTCGCCGTCAAGCTCGACGACCGGGTTCGCTACCTTGATCTTGGACATGGGGTTTCCTTCGGGAAGAATCGGTTGGGCGGGTCTTAGCCGGGGCCGCTTCGGTATACAAGTGTATACCGAGATGCTGGGGTCAGGAGGCGTTGGTTGTGAACCAGGCTCTGATATGGTGTTCGATATGGGCCCAGACGGTGGGGGCGCCCCGTTTGGCCTTTACGCCGACGCGGGTCTCAAGCTGTTGATATGTCACGTTATATTCAGACCATGTGCCGCCGCCGGATTGCAGGTTGGCGACCACCGGCTGAATCCGGTCGAGCGATTTGGCGAAGATTGCATCGTCGCTTTCGGCCGCTTCGAACTCGTCCCAGAGGGCGCGGTATTCGGTGGCCTGATCGGGCGGCAGAAGGCCGAAGAGCCGGTCGGCGGCGGCCTGTTCGGCGGCTTCCATCTCGGCCGGGTCGTGGTCGCCATGGATCGGGTTGTCGCCCGCATCAATCTCGACAATATCGTGCAATAACAGCATCTTGAGAACGCGGGCGATGTCGATTTCCCGGGTTGCATGCTCGGCCAGGGTGAGCGCGTAGAGCATGATGTGCCAGGAATGTTCCGCCGAGTTCTCGCGGCGCGAGCCGTCATGGATGGGCGTGCCGCGGAGGACCGTCTTCAGGCTGTCGGCCTCGTGGAGAAAGGCGAGCTGGGCGGTCAGGCGGTCTGTCATGGGGCGACGATAGCCGGAGCGCGCGGAGGCGGAAAGCGGGGATGTGTATCCGATGCGGAAACCATGCGCATACCATGCGCATAACGGGCTGTGGGGTGAGAGGTTGTTAATGGACGCGGTGAGGCCCCGGATCGGGTCCGGGGCCGCGCGGCGGTCAGCGGGTGGTTTCGGTCAGGCGGCGTTCAACATATTCGGTCACGTCGCCGATCATGTGTTCCATATGCGGGTCTTCGAAGAAGTGGCCCGCGCCCTCGATCTCGGTATGGGTGATCGTGATGCCCTTCTGCTCGTGCAGTTTCTCGACCAGCACGCGGGTGTCACGCGGTGGCGCCACGCGGTCGGCGGTGCCGTTGATGATCAGCCCGGAGGACGGGCAGGGGGCGAGGAACGAGAAGTCGTACATGTTGGCGGGCGGCGAGACCGAGATGAACCCGGTGATCTCGGGCCGGCGCATCAGAAGCTGCATGCCGATCCATGCGCCGAAGGAAAAGCCCGCGACCCAGCAGTGTTTCGAATTCTGGTTCATCGATTGAAGGTAATCGAGCGCGGAGGCCGCGTCGCTCAACTCGCCGATGCCCTGATCGTATTCACCCTGGCTGCGGCCCACACCACGGAAGTTGAACCGCAGGACGGTAAAGCCCATCTGGTGGAAGGCATAGTGCAGGTTGTAGACCACGCGGTTGTTCATCGTTCCGCCGAACTGCGGATGCGGATGCAGAATGATCGCAATCGGCGCATCCTTGATCTTTTGCGGGTGATAGCGGCCTTCCAGGCGCCCTTCCGGGCCAGGAAAAATTACCTCGGGCATTACGGTCCCAGTCTTTCGTTCACGACCCCGCCCGGGAAATCTTGACGAGTTTCGCCAGGGTCTTTAGAATTATTCTAAGCTTGGCCATGGGGCCAATCATTTCGGGCTTTTAGCACCTAAGGCGCTGACGCCCCCTCGTCAATGTCTTCGGAGGCCCGGGCACATGAAACTCAGCACCAAAGGGCGTTATGCGATGGTGGCGCTGACCGATCTGGCGCAGGCGCCGGAGGGTGAGCTTGTGTCGCTGTCGGAACTGTCGAAGCGGCAGGATATCAGCCTGCCCTATCTGGAGCAGTTGTTCGTGAAGCTGCGCCGGGCCGGGCTGGTGGAAAGCGCGCGGGGGCCCGGCGGGGGGTACTCGCTTGCGCGTCCCGCATCCGAGATCCGGGTGTCGGAGATTCTGGGCGCGGTGGATGAGACGGTAAGCGCGATGCATACCGGCGCGGGCGCGTCGGGGGCGGTGTCGGGATCGCGGGCGCAGAGTATGACCAACCGGTTGTGGGAGGGCTTGAGCGCCCATGTTTATGTGTTCCTGCATCAGACGCGGCTGTCGGATGTGGTGGGCAATGAGTTGATGCCCTGCCCGGCAGTGCCGAGCCTGCTGACGGTGGTGGATGACCATTGAGCGGAGCCAGTGGTCTCCCATATGGTATCGTGGTCGTTACACCGCCAGCCGAGTCACCGCTGATGACTCGCGTCATTCGCCCGTCTTCTGTATGGGGTATCATTTTTGGCAAAAAGCTGACGTACATCGCCGATCGTCTTGGGATGGGGCCGGATGAAAGCCTGACTTATCTACACCAACGTGTGTTCGCGGTGCGTGAGAGTGCCCACCGCAGCCGTCATTTCGCGGGTCGCATCTACAACCTTTTGACTGGGTCAGACAGCAAGTACGTCGTGTTGACCGGCCCCGTTCTGGCATCGGTTCTGACGTCGGTGGGCCATGAGGTGGGGCCTGAATTCCAGCGGCCATTGACTTACCAGATGCCGCTGGATGTCGCGGAGGGTCTTCTCGCCCGGATGACGGCTGCTGCAGAGGCAGAGGGCCGGATACGATGAATCGCGTCTATCTGGACTGGAACGCGACGGCGCCGTTGCGGAGCGAAGCGCGGGCGGCGATGGTTGCGGCATTCGACGTCGTGGGCAATCCGTCGAGCGTCCATGCCGAGGGGCGGGCCGCCAAGGGGATCGTCGAGCGCGCGCGGGCGCAGGTGGCTGCGGCTGTGGGCTGCAAGCCCGCAGAGGTGGTGTTCACCAGCGGCGCGACCGAGGCGGCGCGGGTTCTGGCGGGCGCGGCGCGCCATGGCGGTGTCTGTGTCGACCCGACGGCCCATGATGCGCTTTGGGCGCATTTCGATCTGACCCATGTGGAGACAGGTCCGAACGTACTGGCGATGGGGCTGGCGAATTCGGAGACCGGGATCATTACCCCGCCGCCCGAGCCTGTGGACGGGTATTGGCCCTATGGCGCGCGGCGCGCCGCATCGCTGCTTCTGGATGTGACGCAGGCCGTGGGGCGGATCCCGTGGTCTTTTGCGTGGTCGGGGGCGGATATGGCGATTCTCAGCGCCCATAAGCTGGGCGGACCCAAGGGTGTGGGCGCGCTGATCCTGCGCGATGGGTTGGATATCGATGCGCTGCAAGCCGGTGGCGGGCAGGAGATGGGCCGCCGGTCGGGAACCGAAAACGTCGCAGGCATTGCCGGATTCGGGGCCGCGGTCGAGGCCGCGATGGCCGATCTGGAAGCCGGTATCTGGGGCCCGGTCGAGAAACTTAGAAATATTCTAGAAACAACTCTGGCCTCTGGCGCAAAAGAGACTATTTTTATCGGAAATGATCGGGAGCGCCTGCCCAACACCGCGTGTGTCGCGGTTCCGGGGTGGAAGGGCGAGACCCAGGTCATGCAGATGGACCTTGCAGGGTTCGCCATTTCGGCGGGGTCGGCCTGTTCCAGCGGCAAGGTGAAGACCAGCCGGGTGCTGCAGGCCATGGGGTATGACGATCAGGTGGCGGGCAGTGCGATTCGCGTATCGCTGGGTCCCACGACCACCGAGGACGAGGTGATGCGGTTCGCCGAGGCGTGGCTGCGGCAATGGAAAAAACACCGCGCGAAAGCGGCGTGAGGAAAGGAACGAAGCGATGACTGCACTGGACGTAAACGTCAAAGATGGTGTCGATCAGGAAACGGTGGATGCCGTCAAGTCGCTTTCGGGCAAGTACAAGTATGGCTGGGAAACCGAGATCGAGATGGATTACGCGCCGAAGGGCGTGAACACCGATATCGTGAAGCTGATCAGCGAGAAGAACGGCGAGCCGGAGTGGATGACCGAGTGGCGGTTGTCAGCGTTTGCACGCTGGGAGCAGATCGAGGAACCCACGTGGGCGATGGTCGATTATCCGAAGATCGACTATCAGGATCAGTATTACTATGCCTCGCCGAAGAGTATGGCGGAGAAGCCGAAATCGCTGGACGAGGTCGATCCGAAGCTGTTGGAGACCTACAAGAAGCTGGGCATTCCGCTGAAGGAACAGATGATCCTCGCCGGTGTCGAAGGGGCCGAGGACGTGCCCGCCGAGGGCCGCAAGGTAGCCGTGGATGCCGTGTTCGACAGCGTGTCCGTGGGGACGACGTTTCAGGAAGAGCTGAAGAAGGCGGGTGTGATTTTCTGCTCGATCTCGGAGGCTATTCGCGAGCATCCGGAACTGGTGAAGAAGTATCTGGGCACCGTAGTGCCGCCGTCGGACAACTTCTTTGCGACGCTGAACTCGGCTGTCTTTTCGGATGGCTCGTTCGTTTACGTGCCGCCGGGTGTGCGCTGTCCGATGGAGCTGAGCACCTATTTCCGGATCAATGCCGAGAATACCGGCCAGTTCGAGCGGACACTGATCATTGCCGACAAGGGGTCGTATGTCTCCTACCTTGAGGGCTGTACGGCGCCGATGCGCGATACCCATCAGCTGCACGCGGCCGTGGTGGAACTGGTGGCGCTGGAAGATGCCGAGATCAAGTATTCTACGGTGCAGAACTGGTATCCGGGCGACGAGAACGGCGTGGGCGGGATCTATAACTTCGTGACCAAGCGCGCCGATTGCCGGGGCGACCGGTCCAAGGTGATGTGGACACAGGTCGAGACCGGGTCGGCGATCACATGGAAGTATCCCTCCTGCATCCTGCGCGGCGATGACAGCCAGGGCGAGTTCTATTCGATCGCCATCGCCAACAACATGCAGCAGGCCGATACCGGTACGAAGATGGTGCATCTTGGCAAGAACACCAAGAGCCGGATCGTGTCCAAGGGGATCAGCGCGGGCAAGGCGCAGAACACCTATCGCGGGCTTGTTTCGATGCACCCGAAGGCCAAGAACAGCCGGAACTACACGCAATGTGACAGCCTGCTGATCGGCGACAAATGCGGGGCGCATACGGTTCCGTATATCGAGGTCAGGAACAACTCGAGCCGGGTGGAGCATGAGGCCACGACATCCAAGGTGGATGACGATCAGATGTTCTATTGCCGATCGCGCGGTATGGACGAGGAAGAGGCCGTGGCGCTGGTGGTGAACGGGTTCTGCAAGGAAGTGCTTCAGGCGCTGCCGATGGAGTTCGCAATGGAAGCGCAGCAACTGGTGGCGATTTCGCTGGAAGGCTCTGTGGGGTGATGGCGCTGGACGCTCCGAATGGCGGGCAACGATTGCCGGTTCGGCTTGGGCATCCGTCGCGTCTGTCGCCGAAAACGCTTGAGGTGACCCTTCTGTTGCTGGGTCACGCGGTGGTTTTCTTTCTGTCGCTGGCCCATGACGAGATCGTCGCGGAACTGGTGGACGAAGGGTGGGTGATCGCAAGTCTTGCCGAGCGTTTCGAGATTCTCATCGGTCTGGTTTTGTTCCTGTGCTGGAGCCTGCTGCTGTTGCGGCTGGTGGGCGTATTGCAGTCGGCGAAGGGGCCGGACCCTCAGGGTCGCGACGATAAGGACGTTTGATATGGAAACGCAGCAGTTGGCGGCGATTTCGTTTGAAGGGACTGCGAGGTAACTCTGTTGGGTTATTGGACACATATCTTTGCCCTTTTCGTGGGCTTTGGGTATGCGGCGATCCCTTGGATGTTAGGCCTAACTGACGCTCCAGACGTGATCTTCTTTTTCGGCGGGATCGTTACGTGCTATCTTTTGCTTGGGATGATGGCAGCCCTTGACTGGGTCGGTCAGAAAATAAGACGAGACACGGAATGATCCGTCCGATCCTACTGACAGCCGTTCTTACCGGCATTTTTTGCTCGGCGTTCGCCGTCTTCATCGACTATGCGACGGATATGCTGATGCGCAATCAGGTGATCGGGATCAGTTTCGCCAGCGGGTTTCTGGGCAGTGTGTTTGCGCAGACCGTGCTGGGGCGCTGGCGGGGGAAGGACAAATGACGCCCGCGCGCCATGATGGGCGTTTTGCCGTCCCGGGCCCGACCCGGGACCTCTTGCGACGGGCCGGAGGCCCCGGCGCGGGGGCCGGGGCGGCGCAGGGTTTGAGAAAGAGACTGCTATGATCATCACGACCACGCCCTCGATCGAGGGGATGACCATCAAGGATTACCACGGGGTTGTCGTGGGCGAGGCGATTCTGGGTGCCAATGTGATCCGGGATCTGTTCGCGGGCATCACCGATATCCTGGGCGGCCGGTCTGGCGCTTACGAGGAAGAGCTGGGCAAGGCGCGGACCATCGCGCTCAACGAGCTTGAGGATCGGGCGGCGGCCAAGGGGGCCAATGCGGTCGTCGGCGTCGATCTGGATTACGAGGTGATCAACAACATGCTGATGGTTTCCGCCTCGGGTACGGCGGTGTCGGTGGTCTGACATGGGTGCGGTGCCGCAAATCGGGAAACAGGGCGCGAAACCGGCCCGGAATCGTGCGCGAAATCGCGACGACCGGCGGCATTTGCGCGCATTGTTCACGGAATTTGCCGATTTACGGACCCAAAACTCCTTTCCGATGCCTTTGTTTGGACACAGTGCGCTGGCACGAAAGTTCCGGTTTAGGAATGGGGATTTGACGCATGACCCGCATGGCGGAATTGCAGCGCAGAGACTTTGTCGATCGCATTCACCGAATTCAGAAGGGTGGCCCGAACACCCAAGGAACCATCTATGCAGGTCCGGCCGAGGCGGGCGGTGTGCAATACACCCAGCCCTCGAAAAACAGGAAGCCGCGCGGAAGCTTTCTGAAAGAGCTGATTCTCTTGCCCTTTGCGGTGGTCGTGGGCGCGGTGTCGATGCTGGCCGGACGCGCCGGATCGTACCACATTCAGGCGCAGCCCGAGATGGTGCCCGCGCAATATGCCGAGCTTTTCGCCGTCTCCGCCGACTGGGTGATCGCCGCGGTGCTGGCCACGATCCTGGCCTGGTCGTTCCGGATGGGGCACGGGCTTCGCTGTGTCGCGCTGGTCGCGGGCTTTCTGGCCGTGATGCTGGGCGAAACGATGCTGGTGGAACGCGCGCCCGACGCCTTTGCGGCGGTGTTTTCGCCCGAATACGTGGCCGATATGCAGACCATGCCGAACGCTCTGGACGCCTTGGGCGGACTGGACGCGCTGGACGCCTTCGGCACCTAGAACCTGAAACATTAACAACCCGGATTTCGGGGCCTCGCATTGGCGCGGGCGCCCCGTTTCGTCATGTCTGAAAGAGGAAGAAATGCTGAACATCAAGAACCTGCACGTATCGCTTGAAGAAGAGGACAAGCAAATCCTGAGAGGCGTCGATCTGGAGGTCCACGCGGGCAAGGTCCATGCCATCATGGGCCCGAACGGGTCGGGCAAGTCGACCCTGTCCTATGTGTTGTCCGGCCGCGACGGGTACGAGGTGACGGAAGGGTCGGCCACGCTGGAAGGGGCCGATATCCTTGATATGGAACCGGAAGAGCGCGCGGCGGCGGGCCTGTTTCTGGCGTTCCAGTACCCGGTCGAAATTCCGGGCGTGGGCAACATGACATTCCTGCGTACGGCGGTGAACGCACAGCGCAAGGCGCGTGGCGAAGACGAGGTGAGCGCTGCCGATTTTCTGAAGCAAATCAGGGCGAAGGCGAAGGATCTCAAGATCGATGCCGATATGCTGAAGCGGGCCGTGAACGTGGGCTTCTCGGGCGGTGAGAAGAAGCGGAACGAGATCCTGCAGATGGCGATGCTGGAGCCGAAGATGTGCATTCTGGACGAGACCGACAGTGGCCTTGACGTGGATGCGATGAAGCTGGTGGCCGATGGCGTGAACGCGCTGCGGGATGCGGGCCGGGGTTTCCTGGTTATCACTCATTATCAAAGGCTTCTGGATCATATCAAACCTGATGTTGTGCATATCATGGCGGATGGGAAGATCGTGAAAACCGGCGGGCCGGAACTGGCGCTGGAAGTCGAGAACAACGGCTATGCCGATATCCTTGCGGAGGTGGCGTGATGGCCCTGCCGCAAGCGAAACTGGACGCAACCGAGGCGCGGCTGGCCGCGCTGCCGGTGCCGGACGGCGCGGCATGGGCCAAGGCGGCGCGCGAGGATGCGCTGGCGCGGCTGAGGGCGATGGGCCTGCCGGGGCGGCGCGACGAATACTGGCGGTTCACGAACCCCGCCGATCTGATCCTGCCCGAGGCGCCCGAGGCGGCGGTGTTCATCAGCACCGATTACGGGCCGCTTTACGATGTGATCGACCGGGTGAAGCTGGTTTTCGTGGACGGCGTGTTCGATGCCGAGGCGTCGGACGACCCCGTGGCGGCGGGGCTTGAGATCAGCCGGCTGGCCGAAGCGTCTGCCACCGATATCCACTGGGCCAAGGATCTGTACGGCACGCTGGAAGCGCGCGGTCAGGTGCCGGTCCAGCGGCCCCTCGCGGCGCTCAACACCGCGACCGCGACCGATGGTGTTCTGATCCGGGCGACGGGGAAGGCGGAAAAGCCCGTGTCGCTGGTCTATCTGCATCGCAACACCACGTCGGACGCGACCCTGCACCATGTGATCCGGGTCGAGGAAGGCGCGGAACTGACGGTGCTGGAGAACGGCCCGGCGGCGGCGCGGTTCAACAAGTGCATGGAGGTCGACGTGGCCGACGGCGGCGCGTTCCACCATATCCGCGCACAGGGTCGCGACCATGAGCGGCGTGCGGTGACGCATATGTTCGCGCGGGTGGGCAAGGAAAGCACCTATAAAAGCTTTACCCTGACGGCCAACGGCGTTCTGACCCGGAACGAGCAGTTCATCGAAATCACCGGCGACAATTCGGTTGTCCACGTGGCCGGCGCCGCGCTGGGCGATGGCGATTTCCACCATGACGACACGGTGTTCATCACCCATGACGCGGTGGATTGTGAAAGCCGGCAGGTGTTCAAGAAGGTGCTTCGGAACGGTGCGACGGGCGTTTTCCAGGGCAAGATCCTGGTGAAACCGGGTGCGCAGAAAACCGATGGCTACCAGATCAGTCAGGCGCTTTTGCTGGACGAGGACAGCCAGTTTCTGGCCAAGCCCGAGTTGGAGATCTATGCCGATGACGTGGCCTGTTCCCATGGCTCGACCTCGGGGGCGATCGACGAGACGGCGCTGTTCTATCTGCGTGCCCGCGGGATACCGAAGTCACTGGCGCAAGACTTGCTGACCCTTGCCTTCGTGGCCGAGGCCATCGACGAGATCGAGGATGACGCCATCGCGGCCGAGATCATGTCGCGTCTTGAGGGCTGGCTGCAACGCCACCGGTAAACGTTGAGCGTGACCAGTGATATCGCGCGCACCTATCGTGCGCCGGGCCGTGTGCTGCGCGAGCGTCTGAGCCGGGGTGCGACCGAGGCCCATGCGCTTGCGATCCTGCTGGCGGCCTGTGCCCTGATGTTCGTCGCGCAATGGCCGCGCCTGTCGCGGCTGGCCTTCGAGGACCCGACGATTCCGTTACAGGCGCGGTTGAGTGGGGCGCTTTTGGGATGGCTGTTCATCATGCCGCTGGTTTTCTATCTGATCGCGCCGCTGCCCCGGCTGATTGCCCGGCTGTTGGGCGGGCAGGGAACGTGGTTCGGGGCGCGTCTGGCGCTGTTCTGGGCGGCCCTTGCGGCGGCGCCCTTGTGGCTTTTGAACGGGCTGGTTCTGGGGTTCATTGGGCCGGGTCCCGCCGCGACGCTGACCGCGACGATTGCGGGGCTTGCATTTGCCGTGTTTTGGGGCGCAGGACTGTGGCAGATCGAAAAGTCGAGAGACCCGGTATGATGCCCTCGTTGAACCAGCTTCTGATGATGGTCGGACGATCCCTGCGCAACCCGCGCGAGGGCGCCGAAGAGGTGCTTGCGCTGGGTGTGCCGCGCGATGCGCTGTGGCTGATCATGGCGCTTGTGGTTGTTCTGTCGGTGATGCTGGCAGAGATTACAGGGCTGATCGCCGCCACCAGCGAGATGCAGATCACCGGCCTTCTGGCCAATCCCATCGTGGCAGGCGCGTTGCAGTTGTTCCTGCTGGTGGTGATGATTGTCGCGGTATACCGGATCGGCCGCGCCATGGGCGGCACCGGCAGTTTCGAGGAATCGCTTTTGCTGATGTCGTGGCTGCAGTTCATCATGGTGGTGATCCAGGTGTTTCAGACCACGGCGCTGCTGATCATGCCGCCCCTGGCCGGGATCATCGGGATTCTGGCGCTGGCCCTGTTCTTCTGGCTTCTGACGAATTTCGTGGCCGTGCTTCACGGCTTTACCTCGCTTATGCAGGTCTTTGTGATGATCCTCGTATCCGGCTTTGCGATCTCGTTCGGCCTGATGCTGATACTGGCGATCTTCGGCATCCAGATGCCGACGCCTCAAGGAGGAGGCATTTGATGTATGACGTCGAAAAGGTGCGGCAGGACTTCCCGATCCTGTCACGGGAGGTGAACGGCAAGCCACTGGTCTATCTGGACAGCGGTGCTTCGGCCCAGAAACCGCAGGTGGTGATCGATGCGGTCACCCGCGCCTATGCCGAGGAATACGCGAACGTCCACCGGGGCCTGCATTTCCTGTCGAACCTTGCGACCGAGAAATACGAGGGCGTGCGGGGCACCATCGCGCGGTTCCTGAACGCAGGCTCGGAAGACGAGATCGTGATGAACTCCGGTACGACCGAGGGGATCAACACGGTCGCCTATGGCTGGGCCATGCCGCGGATGGAAGCGGGCGACGAGATCGTCCTGTCGGTGATGGAGCATCACGCGAACATCGTGCCCTGGCATTTCCTGCGCGAGCGGCAGGGTGTCGTGTTGAAGTGGGTGGATGTGGACAGCCGGGGCGATCTGGACCCCCAGAAGGTGATCGACGCGATCGGACCGCGCACGAAACTTGTGGCGATCACGCATCTGTCGAACGTGCTGGGCACGGTCGTGGACCTGAAGCCGATCATCGAGGCGGCCCATGCCAGGGGCGTTGCGGTGCTGGTCGATGGCTCGCAGGCCGCGGTGCACATGCCCGTCGACATGCAGGATCTGGGCGCCGATTTCTATGCGATCACCGGCCACAAGCTTTATGGCCCGTCAAGTTCGGGCGCGATCTATATCCGCAAGGAACGGATGGACGAGATGCGGCCCTTCATGGGCGGCGGCGACATGATCCGCGAGGTCCACAAGGATCAGGTGATCTATAACGACGCGCCGATGAAGTTCGAGGCGGGCACTCCCGGTATCGTGCAGCAGATCGGGCTGGGCGTGGCGCTGGACTACATGATGGGTCTGGGGATGGAGAACATCGCCGCCCACGAGCAGGTGGTGCGCGACTATGCGCGCGACCGGCTGGACGGGCTGAACTGGCTGAACGTGCAGGGGACGAGCGCGGGGAAAGCCGCGATATTCTCGTTCACGCTGGAGGGCGCGGCCCATGCCCACGACATCTCGACCATCCTTGACAAGAAGGGTGTTGCCGTGCGGGCGGGGCATCACTGCGCCGGGCCCCTGATGGCGCATATGGGCGTCACCGCGACCTGCCGGGCGTCCTTTGGTCTGTACAATACGACCGAGGAAGTTGACGTGTTGGTCGACGCGCTGGAACTGGCGCACGAGCTGTTTGCCTGAGCGCTTGCGGGGGCAGGGCAGGGCCGCTATAGGAGCGTCAGGCACCCGTAGCTCAGCTGGATAGAGCGCTGCCCTCCGAAGGCAGAGGCCAGAGGTTCGAATCCTCTCGGGTGCGCCACTGCTTTTACCACCTCTCCAGACATGCGCGCTTTGCAAAGGAAAAGGCCGCCCCTCGGTCTGACGGGCGGCCCTTTCCTTCGCGTGGACGGGCCGTCAGTTCGTCAGGTTGTTGAACTCGGCCAGGCTGTTGGAAATGATCGCGTACCATTCGCCGGTTTCGCGCATCTCGGTCAGGCCGCGGTTGAGCATGGCGATGTAGACGCGGCCGCGCGGGTTCGTCTTGTGGGTCACGAAGCTCATCTGAAGGAGGTTCGTCAGATAGGGGTTCTGGACGACCTCGCCTTCGATGCCGAGATCGCGCACGGTGGCGGCGACGCTTTCGATCTCGAGCGGGACCACGTCGACGTCGCCGGCCTGCATCATCTCGAAGCAGTCGGCGACGGAGTTCGGGGTGACCATCTCAACAACCGGGGTGATCAGGCCCTGTTCTTCGAGGTCGAAGGTGAACCAACCCTCGGGGCGGCAGATGCGGGCGCCAGCGTAATCGGTGTAGTTGCGCACCTCGGCATATTCGTTGCCGGGCATGGTGAAGAAGCCGACCACGGTTTCATAGATCGGCAGCGAGCCGTCCAGTTCGGTGCAGCGCTTGGCCATGGTTTCCGACAGAAGGTCGATCTTCGAGCAGTCCGGCAGATACCAGGCGATCGAGATGTCGAAGGCGCCGATCGGGAGGAGCGTCGCCAGGTGCGAGCCCCAGTCATCGACGAAATCGACGCTGTATTCGCGCGAGTTGCCGCCGCGGTTCAGCGCGGTGGTGGCCAGACGCACCAGCATACCGCCCCCGTTAAGGTCCTCGCCCACGAATGGAGCCCAGCCGTTCGCGCTGACGATCTTGATCGGCGGCTCGAACTGGCTTGTCGCGGTTGCGCGATTCTCCTGGATGGCTTCCTGCTGGGCGATCACTTCGAGCGGCGAGGCGGCGTTCGGCAGGCTGCCATCCTCGCAGGGAAGCTGCAGGACGGTGCCGACGTCGAGATCGTTGGGGTTGGTGATCTCGTTCCGGTTGGCGTTGAAGATCTGCTGATAGTCGAATGTCCCGTAAGCGGTTTCGGCAATCGTGCTGAGCCGGTCGCCCGACTGCACGGTATAGGTGCTGCAGGCCTCTTGCGCGCTTGCAGTCATCGGGAAGGTCGTGGCGACGAAACCCGCCGCCAAAATCAGATTGGTAATCAGGATGTTGCGTTTCATGGTTTTGGTTCTCTTTGATAGGGTTTCGTGATTGCCAGTTGCCTGTTGTTGCTCAATATTCTGCACTGGTGGCGATATTTCTCTGACACTTCGGTGGAGCAGGCTGTCACTCACGGCACTCGTTCCATCAATTTACCAGGGACATCGCGGGCTGCTGACGCAAGCCCTCGGAAACGATGCTTGCCCATTCGCCGCTTTCGAGCATCCTGCGGAGCCCCGTATTGAGGGTCTCTATAAGTTCGGCGCTTTTCGGATTGGCGTCGAGCAAGGCGACCTGAAGCGGCTGGATGCTGTAGAGATGTGGGTTTTCCGAGACTTCGAAGGCGAGGTTCAGGTCGCGCATGACATATTCGCCGGTGCGGGTGTCGAGGGCGACAAGATCGACCTGACCGGCCATCAGAAGCTGAAAGCAGTCATGGGCCCGGGTCGGCTGAACCAGCGTCACCGCCGGCGGCATCAGGCCGTTTTCCTCCAGATGGCTGGTCGGATAGCCTTCCGGGCGGCAGATGGTCGTGCCCTGAAAAGCCTCGAACGCGATGACGTTTTCAAACCCGCTGCCATTCCGCGAAAAGAAGCCGTCGACGATCTCATAGAACGGGTCGGAATAGATGAAGTTCTGGCAGGCATAGAGTTCGACTGTTGTCAGCTTGCCCTGTGTCTCGCAGCCCGGGCGGGTCCAGGGAAAGCTTGCGTCGAAGGACTGCCGGGGCAGGAGCACTTCGAGATGTGCCGACCAGTCGTTGACGAAGACCACCTCGATCGGGGCCTGCGGCGCGGCACGCAGCATTGCCGTCTGGACGAGATTGGTGATCAGGCCGCGCTGGTCCAGGCTTTCGTCGGTATAGGGCAGATAGCCGTTCGCGGTGACGAAGCTGAACCGCGCGTCCTCGGCCGGGACGAGATTGGCGGTGGTTGTCTCTTCGGGCATGGAGCCATCGAGGCAGGGAAGCCGCAGAACGCTGCCGACAGTGATGATGTTCGGGTTCCGTCCGATTTCGGCCTCGTTGGCCCGCCAGATCAGGCGATAGTCATCCTGGCCATAGGCGCGTTCCGCGATTTCCCGCAGCGTGTCGCCCTGCTGGACGCGGTAAACCGTGCAGGCCTCCTGCGCATTGGCCCCAGCGGGGGCCAGTGCGACGGCGGACGCCAATATCAGCGCTGCCGATACGAATGATTTCATGGTCCGGATCCCTCGTCTCTGGTGCGGAATGGAGTTTTCGTCCGGACACGTGGTCCCGGACCGTGTGGTCTTGGCGTTTCGCGAGATGACAGCGCTCATTGGCTTATTCCGGCCGCCTGTCGTGAGAGCGGCAAAGACACCTGAACGATCTCGCCGCCGCGCCGCGCATCGAAGGTGGCGCTTGCCGCATTCCGGTCAACGAGCCGCTCGAACGCGGTCGTCAGGTCCTCATGCGACGTGATCTCGATCCCTGTGACCCGTTCGCGGAGGAGAACATCGTCTGGCCGGACACCGCCGTCGGCGGTGTTGCCGCTTTCGCTGACGCGGATCTGCCAGGCCAGATCTTCCACCCGGGCTTCGAGCTGTGTTCCGTCGGCCAGCGCGATCTGGCGGACGACGGGAACGGCGAGCAGGCCGCGGTCGATCCTGCCCGTCTCGGGTTCGCGGTAACGCACGGTTGCGCGCATATAGCCGTCGGGGTCGATGCTGAGCGTGTTGAGAAGATGAACCGAAACAGGTGTTTCGGGGATCAGCGTTTCGCCGTTCAGCGTGAAGATCGTGACGCCCTCGGCAATCCAGTCGCCGGAAACCGTCAGATCTGCGTCCGGTGAGACCGAGGCGATCCCGACGGTGTGTGCGTTCCGGATCTGAACCAGCGTTTCCTCGAACGGCATGTCGACATCCCAGTGGGAGGCCACGACCTGCGCGGCGCTGAGCGTGGACGGGGTGGGCCGCGGCTGCGGCGCCACGGGCGGGATCAGGTCGACGTCGACCGCGACTGTCTGATTGGGCGATACCGGCGCCGCGATGGACGCGACGGCACGCCCGCCATTCTCGGGCGGGGCGGCAGGATCGGGCGTGGTGACCGGTTCGGCTTTGAACTCGAAGGTCGGGCGTGCCGGGAAGGCCCCGTCAATGTCCGGGGCGGGAATTGCGACATCTTGCGCGGTAGCGGCCGGTTCAGGGGCTGTGGCCGGGGTTGCCGCCGCAATCTCCGTTGCAGCCTGTGCATCGGGCGTGCCGGCGGCCACTTCGGAGGGCGGGGCAACCGGTGCAGGCTGATCGGCGGTTGCGGTTATCTCCGGTCCGTCCGGCGAAACCGTTGCCTGAAATCCGAACACCGCGGCTGCGATCACGACCACCGCCGCCACGCCGCCACCGATGATGATCCGGGTTTTCTTCGCACCGGAGCCTGGCGCGCTTGTGACGATGCCCGCGCGAACGCCGGCTTCGTCCAGTTCGGCCAGCGGGGCGGCTCTTTTGGGCCGGTTCGGCGAGGGTTCGCGGGTCTTTGGCCGGACGCGCAGCGTCTCTGCCTTGATCGGGCGGGCGGCAAGGTTGGCCAGCCAGTCACCGGCGGTCTGAAACCGGTCTGCGGGCACCAGCGCGAGGGCCGTGTCGATGGCTTCGAGAAACCCCTCGGGGTAGTCGGCGAAACGGCCCGCGAGCGGCAGGTAGGGATCGGGCTTGCCCTTTTCGCGCGCCGTTGCGCGGGTCTGCGCATCGATGGGCGCCACGCGACAGACCGCGTGATACATCGTTGCAGCCAGCGAATAGATATCGCTCCACGGACCCTGCGTGATATCCTCGTCATAGAATTCCTGGGGCGAGTAGCCGTCCTTGACGAATTTCAGGGGCGCGTTCGGGCGGTCCGAGCCGGTCGCGCGGTTCCGGGCGGCACCGAAATCGATCAGGATCGGTTCGCTGTGATCCGTGATCAGGATGTTGTCGGGCGAGATATCGCGATGCAACAGCCCTTGATCGTGGATGAACTTGATCGCCGGAAGCATCCGCCTGGTCATCCGAACGATTTCATCCGGCGTCAGCCGGTCCGGCTGGGTTTCGACGAGGTCCAGAAGATCCGGCCCGTCAACGAAGTCGATCGCCATATAGGCGGTGTTGTTTTCTTCAAAGACCTGATGGACATGGACGATGTTCTTGTGTTTCAGCGCGGCGAGGCTGTGGGCCTCTTTCACGAACTGATCGACCATGCCGGTAAGTTCGTCGCCATTGGCACTGGAGCGGGGTACGACCTCGGTCCCGCTGCGGCGGCACAGATCGCCCGGAAAACATTCCTTGATCACTACGAGCCGTCCAAGGCTGTCCTTGGCGCGGTAGGTGATCCCGAAGCCGCCGCTGTTGAGGAAACCGTCGATCGTGTACTGACCGTGCAGGAGCGCCGTGCCGTCCGGTAACTCGTCCAGCATGGTCGCGGTCTCCTGTCCGTCTTCGACCTCTTCCCCACGGTAGTAGCGAAGATCTATGACCTCGTTCCGTTTCAGCCTGCAAACTCCCCAAACGTAGTCGCGCCGGCAACGTCCCGACGCATTTCACCATCTTTGTTGCGTGTTTGGAGAAGCTTTAAGGTCATTTTGTGATAAGAATTGGGCACAGGCGTGTATCCCGGCTGCCGGTTTCAGGCCTGCGGGCATGGAATCGGGCGCCTTAGACGGGGCGGCGTTTTGTGCGCCGGAATTGTGGCGAAAGAGGCCTTGGTGCGACAGATGGCGTCGCGCCAGTGTCATGATTGGGTTCCGTGCGGTGTGGATTCAGCCCAGAATGCGCTGCCAGACCTGCATCGGTTTTTCCGTCTCATCCGCATCGCCGATGTCGCGCCAGCCGTAGCGCGCGATGGCGCCCGGAAGCGGCGCATAGCCGCGTTTCAGCCAGAAACCGTCGAGCGGGCGGTAGTCCTGGGGTCTTGCGGGATGGTCCGCCGGGCGGATCACGGCACAGAAACACGACAGGGAAAGGCCGAGGGCGCGTGCGCGGGCCTCGCGATGATCGAAGAAGGCGTGCCCGACGCCGCGCCCGCGATAGGCCGGCAGCAGGACGGATTCGGCGCAGTAGAAGGCCTGTGCGGGGTCATGGCCCGCCATAGACAAAGGATCGGCGAAAGCCTGATCATGGTCGCCCAGCGGTGCGCCGGTGGCCGCGCCCACCAGCGTGCCGCCATCCCGGACGGCGACGATCACCGCGCCGGGGCTGTCGGCATAGGCGGCGAGATAGCGTTCTTCATAGGCCAGATCGCCGTCATAGAGATAGGGAAAGTCGCGGAAAACCCGGATGCGCAGGCGGGCGAGTTCGGGCAGGAGGCCGGGAATGCCATCGGGCGCGACGGTTTCGATCTGGAGGGTCATGGAACGGGCCGGTTTGCGGGATCGGGGGCACTCTAGAGCGGTGGCGAGGCAGTGCAAGCCGGGAGAAGGGCAGGCTGCGTTTCGTCCCACGGGGCCGAAAGCTTGGCAGCGCCAGCAGGTTTCGGCCAAGGCTTGGGGCGCAATGGGCCGCGCCGCGCCGACCGTATCTTTCGCGGTTTCCCTGGCTGCAGATCATCTGCTTAACTGAAACGATGCCGATCGGGAACGAGGTGCACCGCATATGATCACGCTGACATTCGCCGGACAGGTTTCCCGCGCCCGCCGCGCGGTTTTTGAACGTGCGGCCGCGCGATGGGACACGGTGATAGAGACGGGCTTTGATCCGATCCGGTTCGAGGGGGCGGTTCTGACCGGTGTGCGGATCGATGTGTCGATCAGCGAGATCGACGGGGCGAACGGCATTCTCGGGCAGGCGGGACCCACGGTTTTGCGGGCGGGATCGGAGTTACCGCTGACCGGAGTAATGGAGTTCGACCGCGCGGATGTGGAGCGCCTTGAAGGGGCCGGCAGTTTCGAGGACGTGATCCTTCACGAAATGGCCCATGTTCTTGGGTTCGGGACGCTGTGGCGCCGCAAGACCCTGATCGGCGGTACCGGGACGATGGATCCGCGGTTTGTCGGACCCGCCGCATCGCGGGAGTTCGCCGCACTCGACCCCGATGGCGGACGGGCCGTTCCCATCGCCAATACAGGTGGTGCGGGCACGCGCGAGAGCCATTGGCGCGAACTGATCTTTGGCGATGAGTTGCTGACCGGCTTTCTGTCGGGAAGCGACCGCCCGTTAAGCCGTCTGTCGGTCGCGTCGTTCGAGGATATCGGGTATGAGGTGGATTACGGTCGGGCGGATGCGTTCGATCTGCCGAGCTTCCGGGAGCTTGCGCTGATGGGCATCACCGAAGCCGTGCGGACCTGCGATCTGTGCCGAATGGGGCGAACCGAACCGATCGTTCTGGACGAGTAGCGCGGTGGCGTGGGCGCGTTGTGCGAGTGACCGGCTTTCGTCTGCGCGGCAACTTTTGCAGCTGGGTATGCCGGCCGAGGGTGCATATGCCTGGATGACCGCTTTGAGCCCATACCTACCGAAGAAACGGAGCAGTCATCAGCGTCGAAAGGTCACCATCAGCAAATCGCACCACCTCCAAAGCACGCAATGTTCCGCAGACCGGAAGTACCCCAACATCCGAAACATCTACTCGCTCAATATCTGTACGCCTTTCATAGGTTGCTATTGTCATATGCGGCCTAAACGGATGTGTCGGACTTAGTTCTGCACGGTGTTCCCCATCATAGAGCTGGTCATGCAAGGCCTTCACCCTGCTGCTTCCGTCGCCGCAAAGCAGGAAGATTTTGTATTTTTGTTCAAAGGGATCAAACTCGATAGCGTGACTGTCGAAAGATATAGGGAATTCCTTGATCTGGCTCGATGCTGTCTCGACCAACTTAATGATGGCCTGAAGGTGCTCATTCTTCACTCCAAAGACCAGCGTCATATGTGGTGGAACGAGTTTGGCTCTCTCAGGTTCATGTTTCGTCCGAAAATCGGAAATTTGGTCTGCGTAGGATGGCTCAAACTCTGGGCATGCCAGGACATAGATCATCGCGGAATACTGGCGTGCTGAGTTGAAGAATTCAACGGCAGCTCCGTCCCGCCAAACCGACACACAAAACACGAAACTGCCGATCAGGCCGGAAAGAAAAAGGGCAGGGGGATGCCCTGCCCTGCGAACCGGGATGTGGAGCGATGGTCCGAGGTCAGCCGCCCCAGACGCGGACGGGGCCGCAATCCATGTGGACGAAGTTCGAACGGGAGTATTTGCCGACGCCGCCGGCCTTGCAGGCCGCCGCAGCGCGCGCCATTTGCGAAACCGAGCGATTCTGCATGCGAAGGTCGGCCGCCTGACCTTTCATGTGGAGCGAGTTGCGCGCCACGCCGCGGGACCGGGAGCGGAGCATCGCGTTCGTCTCGGGCGACCGGTAACCCGACAGCATCATGTAGGGGGCATCGGCATCCATCAGCCGATGGGACGCGGCCCAGATATCGAGGGCGCGGGTGTCGACGCCGATGACCTTGTCATTGCGCCAGTCGCGCATGAACCGGCTGACTTCGGCCAGGGCTTCGGGGATGTACTCCCCGTCGATCCAGTAGACCGTGTCGATGCTTTCGCCGGTTCGGCCCGAATACATCTGAAGGCGGCGGATATCGCCGGACCCTCTCAGAAATCCGAAGGCATTGGAGTATGTTGGAGCGGCGGTGATCGCCGTTGCTGCAAAAGCTCTCAATAGGCCGCGCCGCGTCAGGCCGGTTGATCCGTTGCTGTTCATGAGTCCCGTATGCGTCCCGTTGTTTCCTGCGATCCCACGTCGTTGCGCGGTCCGCTTGCCTCACCCCCAGGCAAAGATGACATCTCACATTTTCTGAATGTATCCAACTGCTTTGGTTAAGAAATGGCGACAGTCGTTGTAAATCGGCAGCTTTTTGCTCATCGGGGCTCCGATAGCGCTCACATTGTCGATCTTGCTTGTGCGTTGCAAAGCAGAGACAGGCGTTGCCCGGATGCCTCAAATGTGAATGGACAGGGTACCGGACATCGCCAACACTCGACTATAGAGTAGGTGGGGACTGCTCGTAAAAGCTGAGGTTGTAACATGATTGAAGTCTGCCGCCGCCAAACATTCTGGCTGATGGCGCTTGTGTTGTCGGTTGTTCTTTTCGTACCGCAAACCGCCGCCGCACAGGTTACCGCATTTAAACAGGCCGTCGCCGAAGCTGCCGCAGGCGACCGCGATATTGCCGCGTTTTATCAGGCCAACGGATACAAGCCGATCTGGACCGGAAATTCGAACAAGGACAAGCAGCGCCGTCAGCAGTTTCTGCGCGCGGTTGCGTCTGCCGGCGACCATGGTCTGCCCGAGGGGCGTTATAGCCCTGATATCATTGAAACAAATATCCGGCGCGTGCAGAGCGAGCGGGATCTGGGCCGGCTTGAAGTCGAGATGAGCCGTCTGTTCCTGTTATACGCGCGCGACATCCAGACCGGCATCGTGACCCCGTCGCGCGTTGACGACCAGATCGTGCGCGAAGTGCCGTTGCGCAGCCGGACCGGTCTTCTTTCCGCGTTCTCGAGGTCGTCGCCTGCGGGGTTCTTCCAGGCGCTGCCGCCCAAGTCGCCCGAGTACAAGAACCTGATGAAGGAAAAGATCCGACTGGAGCGGCTTCTTGGAAAAGGGGGCTGGGGCCCTCAGGTGCAGGCCAGGAAGCTTGAGAAAGGGCAGGGCGGCGATGCCGTCGTGACACTTCGCAACCGGCTGATCCGGATGGGGTACCTCAAGCGGTCCGCGAAGGCCGTTTACAACGATGCGATGGAGCAGGCCGTGGCCCGGTTCCAGCTTGACCACGGGTTGAACCCTGACGGTGTTGCCGGACCGTCGACCCTTGCCGAGATCAACGCGCCGGTCGAAACCCGGCTGGCGCAGGTCATGGTCGCGATGGAGCGTGAACGCTGGATGAACAGTCCCGCGGGCCGCGGCGACCGCCATGTGTGGGTCAACCTGACGGATTTCCGCACGAAGCTTTATGACAGGGGCAAGGTCACGTTCGAGACCCGGTCGGTCATCGGCGAGCGGATCACCGACAAGCAAAGCCCCGAGTTTTCGGACATGATGGAGTATATGGAGATCAACCCGGACTGGACGGTCCCGCGGTCGATCCTGGGCCGGGATTACCTTCCGAAGCTGAAGGAAAACCCTTATGCCGCGCAATATCTTCAGCTGATCGACGTGCGGGGGCGGGTCGTGTCGCGCGACGAGATCGACTTCACGCAATATAACGAGAAGAACTTTCCCTTCACCGTGCGCCAGCCCCCGGGCCGTGCGAATGCCCTTGGGACGGTAAAGTTCATGTTCCCGAACCCCCATGCGATCTATCTGCACGACACACCCGCACGGAACCTGTTCCAGCGCGAGGTCCGGGCCTATTCATCGGGCTGCATCCGGCTGATGGACCCGCATGATTTTGCCTATGTCCTGCTGAAACGGCAGATGGACAATCCAGAGCCTTACTTTCAGAGCATCCTGAAAAGCGGCCGGCAGACCATCGTGCCGCTCGATGAGGCCGTGCCGGTTCATATTGTGTACCGGACCGCGTTCACCGAGCCGAAAAAGAACATCCAGTTCCGTCGCGATGTCTATGGCCGCGATGCAAGGGTCTGGTCGGCGATGCAAAACGCCGGGGTGGCGCTTCGCGCCGTTCAGGGATAAGTCTCGACCCCGTAATTCGGGGTCGGAACCATGTCCTACACCATAGCTGAGATTGCCGGGGCGCTGGAGGCGAAAGCCTTTGGCGCCCTTGATCTTGTGATAGGCGGTGTGGCCGAGCCTGCGCTGGCGGGACCGGGTGATCTTGCCGTGGCGATGAAGCCGGAATTTGCCGAAGGTCTGGGCAAGGGCCGGGCAAGGGCGGCGATCGTCTGGGACGGGGCGGATTGGGCGGCGCTGGGCCTTGAGGCGGCGATTGTGGTGCCGCGTCCGCGCTATGCGCTGTCGGGCCTGACGCAGCTGATGGACCCCGGACCGGGCATCGCGCCGGGCGTGCATCCGACCGCGGTAATCGACGGAACCGCGCAGATCGGGCCGGATGCGGCCATCGGACCATTCGTCGTGATCGGGGCCGGGGCGCGGATCGGGGGCCGGGCGCGCATCGCCTCTCACGTCTCGGTGGGTGCGGGCGCAGTGCTGGGTGACGATGCGCTGCTTCTTGAAGGTGTGAAGATCGGGGCGGGCGTCGCGGTTGGCGCGCGTTTCATCGCCCAGCCCGGGGCGGTGATCGGCGCCGACGGGTTTTCATTTGTAACGCCCGAGAAATCGGCGGTCGAGACGGCGCGCGAAACGCTGGGCGACCGCGGCGATGCACGGGCGCAAAGCTGGACCCGCATCCATTCGCTGGGCGGTGTCGAGATCGGTGACGATGTGGAGATCGGAGCCAACAGTACAGTCGATCGGGGCACGATCCGGGCGACGCGGATCGGGCGAGGCACGAAGCTCGATAACCTCGTCCATGTGGGTCACAACGTGGAGGTTGGCGAAGATGCGCTCCTGTGCGGGCAGGTGGGAATCGCGGGATCGTCGGTGATCGGGGACCGCGTCGTTCTGGGCGGGCAATGCGGGGTCAGCGACAACATCTTTGTGGGCGACGATGTGGTGGCGGGCGGTGCGACCAAGATGTTCTCGAACGTGCCTGCGGGCCGCGTCGTTCTGGGCAGTCCGGCGATGAAAATGGAGGCACAGATGGAGGCGGCGAAGAATATCCGCCGGCTTCCGCGCCTCTTCCGCGACGTCAAGGCGCTGCAGAAAGCTGTTTCAAAACCCGATGGCAGTGACTAAATCTGCGGCACTCATATGAAAGGCGGGCTGAAAGCCTTGCAGGAATGGCAATGTCGGACACTATCTCAGACAAGGTGATCGAGATCATCGCGGAGCAGGCGGTGCTGGAGCCGTCGGATGTGACGATGACCCAGACGCTTGAGGATCTGGGCATCGACAGCATGGGGCTGGTCGAAGCGATCTTTGCCATCGAAGAGGCGTTTGACATTCAGGTGCCCTTCAACGCGAACGAGCCAGAAAAGTCCGATTTCGATATCTCTTCGGTCTCGGCCATCGTTGCGGCCGTTCGGGGACTCGTGGCCGAACAGCGCGCGTGAAGCGGGTCGTCATCACCGGAGCGGGGACGATCAACTCGCTCGGCCATTCCGTGCCCGAGACCTATGCGGCGATGCAGGCGGGGACCTGCGGGATTGGCGAGCTGGACATCCGCGACGTGGAGCGCCTGTCGATCCGCATCGGCGGGCAGGTGCGGGATTACTCGCCGGATGCGAATTTCAACCGGCAGCAGCAGGCGCTGTACGACCGGTTCACGCAATTCACCATTCTGGCGGCGCGCGAGGCGATAGCGCAGTCGGGGCTGGAGTTTTCCGGTCAACTGGCTGCGGATGCGGGGGTGGTATTGGGCACCTCGGGCGGCGGGCTGAACACGCAGGACGAGAATTACCGGGCGGTCTATGAAGAGGGCAAGAACCGGGTGCACCCGTTCATCGTGCCCAAGCTGATGAACAATGCCGCCGCAAGCCATGTGTCGATGCAGTGGAACCTGAAGGGCCCGTCCTTCACGGTGGCGACTGCCTGTGCCTCGTCGAACCACGCGATGGGACAGGCCTTCTGGCTGATCCGCAACGGCGCGGCCCGGGCGATGGTCACGGGCGGATCGGAGTCGATGCTGTGTTTCGGCGGTGTGAAGGCGTGGGAGGGCCTGCGCGTCATGTCCAAGGACGCCTGCCGTCCGTTCAGCGCCACCCGGAACGGCATGGTGCAGGGCGAGGGCGCGGGCGTGTTCGTCTTTGAAGAGATGGAACATGCCAGGGCGCGGGGCGCGGAAATCCTGGCCGAGGTCGTGGGGTTCTCGATGACGTCGGATGCCGCCGACATCGTGATGCCCTCGAAACAGGGCGCGGCGCGGGCGATTTCCGGGGCGCTGAAGGATGCGCGTCTGAACCCGGACGATGTGGGCTATATCAACGCCCACGGCACCGGGACCGCGGCCAATGACAAGACCGAATGCGCCGCGGTGGCGGATGTGTTCGGCGCCCATGCGGACCGGCTGATGATCTCGTCCACCAAGTCCATGCACGGGCATCTGATCGGCGGCACCGGCGCGGTCGAGCTTCTGGCCTGTGTGATGGCCCTGAAAGACGGCGTGATCGCCCCCACCATCGGCTATGAAGAGCCGGACCCGGAATGCGCGCTGGACGTGGTGCCGAACGAGGCGCGGGAGGCGAAGGTCAACGTTGCCTTGTCGAACGCCTTTGCCTTTGGGGGGCTGAACGCGGTTCTTGCGCTGCGGGCGGTTTAGGACAAGCAGACTGTTTGAGACGCTGCGGATCAGCATCTTCGGCGCGTGGCCCCGCGCAAAATCAGATCGCAAAGCGGTAAGGCCTGCCACAGTTGACGCATGTTCGGATTAAACCGGTCACCGGCCTATAGTTCGAATACCGAACCAACACGCTTGCAGCCGAGTTTCTCGTAATACAGATCCTCGTCGGACAAGACGTAAACGACTTGATCCGGATGGTCTTGCTTCAGCTCTCTGAGAAGCGCTCTTCCGTACCCATTGTTTCTGAAGTCCGGCGCGACATAGAGTTCGCTTACGTAGATTCCGAAGCCATCCACCAAAGCGCGAAGATATCCGCACACCTTGCCTTGGCCCTTGCAGATGTATGTTTGACTGCTCAGCAATGCGCTCCTGAAAACATCCATCTTGCCTTTGCTGGTGAACGAGTTCCATTCCGGATCTTTGTCCAGAAGAGCGGTCAACTCAGCTTCGTATGTCTTGTCGTATCTGAAGATGTTGCTCATTACGTCTCTCAACACCTGGCGCACCCATGGCAGAGGATAGAAATGTCCAAGGCTTTGAGGTGCGTTCCTTGCGCTCTTGGTAACTAAGATGAATGCTCGCATTGTGAAAGCTTTGCCGCCGCGCGCAGACCGGGTCGGCCATATTGGGTTGGGTGTTTTCTGGGCCTTTCGCTGCACCCTGTTGGAAAGGCGCTGGGTTGAAAGCGAACGTCAATTTGGTTCAGTCCGGCGAACGGCCCGCAGCGCGTCGAACCCGACCGTCGAGCCGGGACGGTGATCGGTTGACGCGGGAAGACCTCGGTAAGCCCGCGTTTTTCGATGCTGCCAAGCAATTGATAGCTGCTATACTCCCGAAAGTGGTCGGCGCCAGGTTTGCGCCGGAGATGCGGCAGGTCTTTGGACGTCACAAGGGGCGGTGGATTGGCTAGCAGAAAAGCAGTCGGGTTCCTGCGGTTGACCGCGCGCGTGATCCTGGCGATCACCGGCCTGTTCTGGTTCGTCTTCGCCGCTCTGTCGGGGGCGGGAGACGGCATCGGCGGTCTTTGGGCCAACCTGCCGAACGCGCTGCCGTGGTTGGGGCTGATCGCCCTGTTTTTCATATCGTTACGTTGGGAACTGCTGGGGGGCGTGCTTGTGCTGGCATTTGGCTTGGCGTCGGTCGCCGTTTTCAGTGCTTCCGCCGTTCCGGTCGTATTGGCCGGCCTTTCGCTTCCGGTCATCGCCAGCGGCGTTGCCTTGATCATCTGTCACTGGCTTGACCGGGGTGGTGCGGGCAATGGAGCAGACATCTGATGCAGCGGGGCGCGGTGCCCCGCCACAACGTATGTCTTGAAGCTGCCTCTGGAGTACCGTGACCCGCGGCGCGGATCACGGTGGTTTCGTCCGGCGCGCTCTTCAGGCGTTACTCGTCACTCCCGCCAACAGGCGGCAGGGCATTGAAAGCGGCGGTAAAGCCTGACAGCGAGGCCGAGACCGTGACCTGCTGGTTCGGGGCGGCGGCCGGTACGATCGAAATCCCAGCAGCATTGCCCCGGCGGAATGCGGCAAGATCGTCTTCGGTCAGGCCGATCCGGCTGAAACAGCCCTGCTCGGTGCAGAAGGTGAACGGATACTGCTTTGCCGGGCCACCATCGACCGACAGGGTCAACTGCCGGATCAGAAGGGTTTCCAGCGGAACGATGACCGTTGCGCCTGCGACGGCCTGCTGGCCTTCGGGCAGGGCGAAGATCGTGATTTCGGCCACCGATGCGCCGTTTCCATCGGTCATGAGCTGATAAAGCTGACAGGGATCGTCGCCTTCGGCGGCGCGGATGCAGCGGACCTGCCAGTCACCATGTTCTTCGGCCAGATAGGCAGAGCCGACCGCCTCGCCATCCTCGGTTACCGGGGTGCCGATGGGCAGGGTGTCCTCGGCTGCCGGCACCTCTTCCGCCCCGGCATCTTCGCTTTGCGCGACCGCGAGCGAGGGCGCGGCGGCGAGCATAAGTGCGATCAGCGCCGCGGTGGATCCAAACTGCGTCTTGAGCCTCATGGGGGCCTCCATTTGCAAGAGTGCTTTCTGCGGCAGTTACCATGCCGTGCAACCAGAGTCAGGGGCGTTTTGCGCCCGTCGGCGAAGGGATACGCGTGACATGAAAAAGGGCCCCTAAGGGGCCCTTTTCCGCTTGGTATTCTCCCTGCCGGACGGGCCGACTTGATTATTGAGGCAAACGCTAGTCGCTTTGATTACAGTCGTCAACTCACAATATCTACAGGATTAATCCATGACATAGGGGTCAAAAAAAGGCCGCACGGCAAAGCGTGCGGCCAGTCTGACAGGGAGGAAGTAATGCCAGCACCCGGCTGCCCGAGCGCTGACCAGGTTCACATTGGCGCAGATTGGTTAAAAAGTTATGCTACATCTCAAGGCCAGAACAAGGCGCGGAGGCAGGATTGGAAAACGATCAGATTTTTGTGGGCGGCGGTGGCGAAAGCTATGGCGCGCCACAGGAGCTTTTACTGAAATACGCAAACCGGCACGGGCTGATCGCAGGGGCGACGGGGACCGGAAAAACGGTGACCTTGCAAATCCTTGCCGAGAGCTTTTCGTCCAATGGCGTGCCGGTGTTCCTGTCGGATGTGAAGGGTGATCTGTCGGGGCTGGCCCGGGCCGGATCCGAGGGGTTCAAGCTGCATGATGCGTTTATGAGCCGGGCTGGAAAGATCGGCTTTGACGATTACTCCTATGATGCCTTTCCGGTGACCTTCTGGGACCTGTTCGGCGAACAGGGCCATCCGGTGCGCACAACCGTGGCCGAGATGGGACCGCTGTTGCTGGCAAGGCTGATGGATCTGACGGACGCGCAGGAGGGGGTTCTGAACATCGCCTTCCGCGTGGCCGATGAAGAGGGAATGCCGCTTCTGGACCTCAAGGACCTGCAGGCGCTTCTGGTCTGGACCGGCGAGAACGCTTCGGAACTGTCACTGCGCTATGGCAATGTTGCGGGGTCTTCGGTCGGCGCGATCCAGCGCGCGCTTCTGGTTCTGGAGAACCAAGGCGGGTCCGCGTTTTTCGGTGAACCGGCGCTGGAGCTTGCCGACATCATGGCGACGACGACGGACGGTCGGGGGCGGATCAACATCCTTGCCGCGGACAAGCTGATGGGCAGTCCGCGGCTTTATGCGACGTCACTTCTGTGGCTGCTGTCGGAGTTGTTCGAGGAACTGCCCGAGGTCGGCGATCCCGACAAGCCGCGGCTTGTGTTCTTTTTCGACGAGGCGCACCTGCTGTTCGACGATGCGCCCAAGGCGCTGGTCAACAAGGTGGAACAGGTGGCGCGCCTGATCCGCTCAAAGGGCGTGGGCGTCTACTTCGTGACGCAGAACCCGGATGACATTCCCGAGGATATTCTGGGGCAGTTGGGCAACCGCGTGCAGCACGCGCTGCGGGCCTTTACGGCGCGAGACCAGAAGGCGCTGCGGCAGGCGGCAGAGACCTATCGCGACAACCCGCGCTTTGCGACCGAAGAGGCGATCCGCGAGGTGGGCGTGGGCGAAGCCGTCACCTCGATGCTGGAGGCGAAGGGTGCGCCGGGGATCGTCGAACGGACGCTGATCCGTCCGCCATCGTCGCAGCTTGGGCCGATCGCCGCGTCCGAGCGGCGCGAGGTGATCAATGCCTCGCATATCGGCGGGAAGTACGAGACGGTGAAAGATCGTGAAAGCGCCTACGAGATGCTCCGCGGCCGGGCCGAAGAGGCCGCGCGCGAGGCGGAGGAGGCCGAAAAGCGCGAGGCGGAAGCCGAAGAGCGCGAGCGTGAATTCGCGGCGGCCCGGCGATATTCGGGGAAGGGGACCAGCAGGTCAGGGTCCCGCAGCTCCCGCGCGTCCGAAGGGTTCGGCGAAGCGGTGGCCAGCGTCGTCATGAAAGAACTCAAAGGCACCACCGGGCGGCGCATCGTGCGCGGCATTCTGGGTGGCCTGTTCCGGGGGCGCTAGATGACGCGTGTGGCCAGGGTGCTTTGGTTTGCATCGCGTCCGGCGTTTTGGGGCCATGCGCTGGAACTGGCGCGCCGGAAACTGCGACCGCGCCACGACGGCGAAACGCACAAAGTGCAGGCGCATGACTGGGCTTCGGCCCGCGTGGTCCCGGTTGCCGAGGCGCTGGCCGCGGTCGGGTTGACCGGCGACTTGCCGACCATGCCGTCCGCCCTGATGGATGAGGCGGCGGAACGGGTCAAAGGGGCCGGCGCTGAAATGGGCGGTGCGGGTGACCTGTCGTTGATCCATGCGGCTGTCATGCTGTCCGGGGCAGAGCGTGTCATCGAAACAGGTGTGGCCTATGGCTGGTCCAGCCTTGCGATCCTGTCGGCCTTGGAGGGGCGTGACGGTGCACGGCTTGTCAGCGTCGACATGCCTTATCCGGGCAGAGGCAATGAGCCGTGGGTCGGGATCGCCGTGCCTGACCGGTTGCGGGAAAAGTGGACGCTCTTGCGCATCCCCGACCGACCGGGCGTGCCGCGCGCGATTTCGGCGCAGGGCGGCACGATCGATCTTGCGCATTACGATTCAGACAAGAGCTGGTACGGGCGGGCTTACGCGATCCCGCTTCTTTGGGAAGCCCTTGTGCCCGGGGGCATTCTGATCGTCGACGATATTCAGGACAACATGGGATTTGCCGCGTTCGTCGACGAGCACAAACCGGATTTTGCGGTAACAACGGCGGGTAGCAAATTCGCTGCAATTCTGCGAAAGCCCGTCGCATGAGGGCCGTTGCGCGCCCCGTGCCGGGTTCGCGAGAAGCGTGAACCCGCGGCGACCGGGTGCCATTCGGGAGCGGGGCGGGGCTAGTGGCCTGCCGTCTGGCTGTCTGCCATATCGAGGGCCAGCTTTCGCAGTGCGGCGTCGAGCCTGTCATCCTCGTGCAGGGGCGTGGCGTCCCGGGCCAGCACGCGCAGACGCCGGGGCCGGCCTTTTAGAATCGCGCGGGTCATGGATGGGGGCAACACCCCGGCCTCGGCCAATGCACGGCCCCAGGCAGGCGCAAGGGGCGGCGGCGGGTTCGACGGGTCGTCGCACCACGCATGTTCGAAGGCCGTCATGATGTAGTCGAGCGGTGCCTTCTGAAAATGACGCCGGTCCGGTTGCCATGGCAGTTGGAAAACATCCGTCACCAGTTCGTATGACGGCCAGTAGAACAGGTGGCCTTCGTCGCGGAATTCGCGCACCACCTCGTCGATCGCGACGCGCAGAACGGCCTTCGAGACCGAGTTCGATGTGATGCAGGAGTTGTCGCGGAACGTGGCGATCAGCGGCACCGGCGAGAGGGTAAACAGTATCCTCGCATCCGGCCTGTGGGTTCGGATCAGCCGGTAGATCGCGCGCAGGTTGTCGGCGTTTTCCGCCACGGTCGAGACGCGGAACTTGTGGCGATCCGGATCGTAGGAGGCCTTGGGGATCGTCCGCCAGAACACGTTGCCGGTGGGTTCGTCATACCAGACCTCGGACAGCCCGAAGGTCAGGATGAACATGTCCGTTTCATCGAAGATGCGCTTGGTTTCGGCCTGAACCGCGGGATCATAGCCGTATTCCTCGGCCGTGTAGCCGTGCCAGAGCGCCTGATCGAACACCTTGTTTTCCCAGGCCCATTCGAACTGCTGCCGGATGACGAAGGAGTTCACCATGCCTTCACCGCAGGACACGACATAGGCTGATTTCGCGTCCTCGTCCTTGTTCAGCACGCGGAAGTTCCGCTTTGACAGCCAGTTCGAGATATTGATGGCAAAGCAGCTTCCGAACGCCGTGATTTGCGTGTCCGGCCTGATCGGCGGGGTGTCAGGCACCCAGCCGTCGAGTACGAAGTTGCGTGCGGCTGTCACATCGAGGAGTTGCGCGCGTGACGGCGTGAAATTGGTGGTCTCGCCCCGGAACCATGTGCGGTGGTCCGGGCGGCGTTTCGAGGTCGGCTGAAACGCAAGCTGGCGCGTGCCGGCCCGTTTTGTCAGCAGCACCTCGTCATCCGGGCCTGGGGCATCTTCGGTCATGTCACTGCTCGCGCCTTTGCGGTCATTTTCCTTGCATAACATCCGGGTGCTTGCAAATCATGCGCGAAATGGGCGGGAGACGGCGTTGGGCGATCAGAGCCTGGAAATTGTGGGCATCTGCCGGTTTTCCTATCTCGCGACGCGGGGCTGGAAAAAGACCGTGGCGGGCGACCCGGGGGCGACGGCGGCGGCGCTTTACGACGACGACCGGATGGCGGTGCATTTCGAGATGTTCGAGACGCTGTGCCTGCCAAGCGTTCTGGGGCAAAGCGATGCGGGTCTGCGCCTGATGGTCCTTGCCTCACCTGCCATGCCCGAGACGTGGCGCAACCGGCTTGAGGGTCTGCTGGCGCCCCATGACCGGGTGTCGCTGCAATACCTGCGGCCCCGCCCGATGGTCGAGGCCGTGGGCATCGGACTGAAGCGGACGCTGCGCGGCTCGGACGGGCCGGTCGCGCAGTTCATTCTGGATGACGATGACGCGATTGCGGTGGATTACGGCACCCGCCTGCGGAGGATGGCCAAGGCCGCGCTTGCGGCCGGCATCGCGGACCAGCGGCCGCTGGCCATCAATTTCCCGCGTGGCCTGACCCTGTCGCGGCGGGGCGGCGATTTCAAGGCGCAGATGACGGTGGCGCCCTTTCTGGCGCAGGGTCTGGCCTTGCTGACCGACGGAACGGCGGGTCAGAACGTGTTCTCTGTGCCGCATCTGAAAACCGCCGAACGGCACCGCGCCTGGTCCGACCCCGAGCCGGTCAGCTATCTTCGGGCGATGCATGATCACCATGACAGCCGTGGCATCTTCAAGGGCCGCGAGCGGGATCTGACGACCGAAGACCTGACCGGCCTTTTGTCCGAGCACTTTCCGTTTCTTGACGCCGATTATGTACTGCGCCTGTTTGGCGGACCGCTCAGAGCTTCCGGATCTTCAGCCGGCTGATGCGGTTGTCGTTGCGGGCCAGAACCTCGAACCGGAAGCCGTGGAACGAAAACACCTGACCCTGCGACGGGATGGTCTGGGCTTCGTGAATCACGAGGCCTGCGACCGTATTCGCCTCTTCATCGGGCAAGTTCCAGTCATTGGCCCTGTTCAGGTCGCGGATCGTCATGGCGCCGTCCACGAGGTAGTCGCCCGTATCGGTCCGGCGCACATGGTGCTCGGCGCGCGGGTCGAATTCGTCGGTGATCTCGCCGACGATCTCTTCGAGGATGTCTTCGAGGGTGATCAGGCCCTGAAGCGCGCCGTACTCGTCCACAACCAGCGCGAAATGGGTGTGGCGGCGCAGGAACTCGCGCATCTGGTCATCGAGTGTCGTGGTTTCCGGCACGAAGTAGGGTTTCATCGCCACGCTCATGATGTCGAAGCCCTGAAGCGGGTCGTCGCCGCCCTGTAACTGCAGGGCGTAGATCGCACGCAGAAGGTCCTTGGCGTGGATCAGCCCGATGATGTTTTCAGGCTCATTGCGGAAGATCGGCAGGCGGGTATGCGAGGATTGCAGCGCCAGTTCCACCATCTCGCGGGGCGAAAGGGCGGCGTCGATCATCTCGATCTGGCTGCGGTGAAGCATGATCTCTTCCACGGCCCGGTCGCCCAGGTCGAGCGCGCCGAGGATCCGGTCGCGATGTTCCTTTTCCACGGCGCCTTCGGAATGGCCGAGGGCGATGGCGCCCGCGATCTCTTCCTTGACCGAGAGAACGTTGCGGGTCGCCTCGACCTGAACGCCGAAAATCCTGAGGAAGCCACGCACGATGAAGCGGACGAACATGACGACGGGGGCGAAGAGACTGATCACGATGCGGATGACCGGCGCGACCCATGTCGCCGCGGTTTCCGAGTTGGTGATGGCATAGGTCTTGGGCAGGACCTCGGCAAAGATCAGGACCAGCGCGGTCATGATCAGCGTGGCGACCGCGACGCCGCTATCCCCGAAGAGGCTGGTGAACAGGAAGGTCGCAAGCGCCGTCGCCAGAATGTTCACAAGGTTGTTGCCCAGAAGAACCGACCCGATCAGCCGTTCGCTGTCTTCGGTGATCAGAAGGACGCGGTTCGCGGCCTTGTCGCCCTTGTCGGCGCGGGCGCGCAACTTGCCGCGCGACACGGCGGTCAGCGCGGTTTCGCTGCCCGAGAAGAAGGCAGAAGCAAAGAGAAGTGCCAGAATGGCGAGAGCCGTGATCCAGAGACCGGGTTCCATGGGCAACAGTGGCCTTGTTTTGAAAGAAGATTATCGTCTTATGGGGAGGACCGCCTGCGCTTTCAAGGGAGACCGGACATTTGAGCGAACCTGTGACGCAGGAATTGGCGGGTTTTCCTGCGTGTAATTGGGCCGCCCCGCGGGATCAGTTTTCGCGCGCGAGCGGGTGATGACCCAGAACCAGCGCCTTCAGGCGTTCGTCAAGGACATGGGTGTAGATTTCGGTGGTGGCCACATCCGCGTGACCCAGAAGGATCTGGATCGCGCGCAGGTCGGCGCCGCCTTCCAGCAGGTGCGTCGCGAAGGCGTGGCGCATGGTATGGGGGGTCACACGCGCCGGGTCGAGCCCTGCGGCGACGGCCAGTTCCTTGATCAGACCGTGGAACCGGTGGCGGGTCATGTGCCCTGCTTTTGAACGTGAGGGAAACAGGAACTTTGGCTTTGGGCGTAGCTCCGCGGCGCGCGCATCCCATTCTGCGAGCCATAGGGACAGGGCGGTGCGCGCAGGCGACGACAGGGGCACCATGCGTTCCTTGCCGCCCTTGCCGCGCACCAAGAGCATCTCGGGGTCGCCGCGGGCCGCCGCGACGGGCAAGGTAACCAGTTCACTGACGCGCATCCCCGTGGCATAGAGCAGTTCGATAAGACAGGTATTGCGCAGCTGGTCCTGTTCGCGCCCATGGGTGCGCGCGGCCTCGGCAAGCGCCAGAACCTGATCCACCGAGATGGTTTTCGGCAGGCGTTTGGACCGCCCCGGACCTTTGAGACGCATGGCAGGGTTGTCGCTGCGCCAGCCTTCCTCATAGGCAAAGCGAAAGAACTGCTTGATGGCCGAGAGCCGCCGGGCGCGGGTGGATTTGGCCAGCCCTTCGGCTTCGCAGCGGGACAGATAGCCTTCGATCTCGCCTGCTTTGGCTTGGTCCAACGGCTTTTTCAGATAGTCGCAGAAATCCCGAAGGTCGCGCGCATAGGCGGCTTGCGTGTTACGCGCGGCGTTGCGTTCCGCCACCTGCGCCTCGAGAAACGCGCCGATCCGGGCCTGATCCCTGGGCGTCATCCATAGCCTTCCTGCAACAGAAGCTCGAGCGCCGCCCGGCGCGCGGTGGATTCAAGGCCAAGGCTGCGCAAAAGGGCGATGGCGTCGCTGATCCCGTCAGGATCCCCGGCGGCCCCTTCGTTGAACAGCGTCAGCGCCTTCAGGATCGCCTCGCCCACGCGGCCCGACGCGACATAGCGCTGCAGCGCCGGCGGTGGTGCATCGGCGGCAAATCCCTGACGGACCGAAAGGCTCATCGTGCCGGGGGCGACGGCGGTTTCAGGGACGCCGCGGGCAAGCGCCAGAAGGAACCGCAACTGCACATCTTCGGCGCGGGCGGCAAGGGCCACTTCCTCATAGGCGGGCGACCGCAGGCCGATCCTTAAGGCCAGTGTCGCCGCCGGGCCCGACAGGGGCAGGGCGGCGAGTTCCTTGCCATACTGGGCGGCAAAGACGTGGTGCAGCCCCGCATCGCGCATCTCGATCCATACGCTTGAAAGATCGCGGTCGATCTTTTCGGCATTGCCCTCGGCGAGGTCCACCTGAAGCTGCTGGATCGCCGCCACGCGTTCCCAGACGCCGCCCGAAGCGGAGGGGCGCTGGCGCAGGTAATGACCGACCAGCCGGTTGCCGGATAGCACACCGTGGCGGGCAAGACGTTCGCCGGCCTCGATCTGTGCCTTCCAGCCGCGCGTGTCGCGCAGATCGGCCCAGGCATAGGGCAGGGGCAATGTCGTGGTCGGAATCGGTTCGCCCACCGCCTCGGACATCCGGAACATCAGGGGCGAGGGCGGGCGGTTGTCAGGTGCAATCAGGCCCTCGTCGATGATCTCGGAATCGAGGAACCGCGCCAGAAGCAGGTCTTCGGCAGGCGACAGGATGCCCAGCGAATTCGCTGTTTCAAGCGTTACTGCGGCGGCCTGCCAGTCGCCGCCGCGCGCAAGGCAGAAGATCCGCGCGGGATATGTGGGCGAGATGTCGGGGCGCGCCAGCATCCGCTCGCAGGCCTCGGTTTCCGTGCCCTGCAGAAGCGCGATGTCGAAATAGCGGCGGAACCGTTCGGGCGTTTCGGCCCCCGCACGCTCCAGAAGCGCCGCGGCCCGGTCCAGCGCCCCCGTCTCCAGAAGACGGTC
Source organism: uncultured Paracoccaceae bacterium (assembly GCA_947503175.1). Classification (GTDB taxonomy): domain Bacteria; phylum Pseudomonadota; class Alphaproteobacteria; order Rhodobacterales; family Rhodobacteraceae; genus Ovoidimarina. The sequence goes on along the minus strand of CANNCO010000001.1, from coordinate 1,628,194 downwards.
GACCCGCGCCAGCAGCAGGCGATCATCCTTGCCGCTGTCGCTGGGCGCGTTCGCTTCGGCCAGAAGCAGCGTTATCAGAAGGTTGCGCAGGCTTGGCAGCGGAGTTTCGGGCACGGCATCCAACGCGGCCACGATATCCTCGGTCCCCGCCGGTCCCCAGAGATCGCGGGGCAGGCCCGTGGCGGAAGGCGGCAACAGCCCGGCGGCATCGGCAATCGGCCCGCCCAAGGGCGTCACGTCGATCGCGCCGGGCGTGGCGGATGTCGCGACGTCACCACCGGTATCCGGGGTTTCGGGCGGGGTCGCGATACTGTCGGACAGCCAATCGATGGCCGATAGCGGTGCCTCGGCCTCCTGCGCCCAGACAGGCAACGTGGCGGCCAGAACACCGGCAAGGGCGCCCGCCAGAACTCCGGTCAGCTTAGCCTGCATCAAGCTCGACCGGTTCGGATATCTCTTCCTGCTCCGGGCTGAGATCGCCAAGATAAGCATAGCCTACAAGGCCGATACCGCCCAGCACGATCAGGAATGCCAAGAATTTCAATAGTCGGATCATGCGTGCCTCTGTGCCTGGCCCTTTTCGCCGCGCCGATGGTCTGGCGGACGCTGCATATGATGCGCAGCAGGGTCTCTAGGGTTTCATATATGGTCTTTGTGTGATTATCACGCCATTCAGACAGGAAAACAACGATAAGCGGGACTTGGCCAGTTTGGCGTACCGGTTGAACAAGACAGTTGTGATGGTCGGCATGATGGGGGCGGGCAAGACCGCCATCGGCACGGCGGTCGCGCGTGAGCTTGATGTTGCGTTTCTGGACAGCGATTCCGAGATCGTTGCCGCGGCCAACATGTCGATTGCCGAGATTTTCGAGCGTGATGGCGAGGATTTCTTTCGCGAGAAAGAGGCGCAGGTCATTTCCCGGCTGATGACCGAAGAGCGGTGCATCCTGTCAACCGGTGGCGGCGCTTACCTGCGCCCCGAAAACCGCGCCCTGATCTCGGACAAAGGGTTGGCCGTGTGGTTGCGGGCGGATGTCGATCTTTTGTGGTCGCGGGTCCGGCACAAGGATACACGGCCGCTTTTGCGCACCGAGAACCCCTATGCCACCTTGCGGCAGCTTCAGAAGGCCCGCGAGCCTGTCTATGCGCTGGCCGAGATCGTGGTGGATGCGCAGCCGGAGTATTCCATCTCCGACATGACGGCGCGGGTGATCGAAGCGTTGCTGGAGCGTCCGGACGTTCTGGTCAGGGAGGGGTGATGACTGAAACTGTTCATGTGCCGCTGGGCGACCGGGCCTATGACGTGCGGATCGGCGGCGGGCTTTTGGCGCGCGCAGGAGCCGAGATCGCGCCGCTTCTGGCCCGCCCGCGCATGGCCATTCTGACGGATGAGACGGTGGCGGGTCTGCACCTGCCGGTGCTTGAGGCGTCTTTGGCGGCCGAAGGCATCGCGTCATCCGCGCTGGCTTTGCCTGCGGGGGAGGCGACGAAGGGATGGCCCGAATTCAGCCGCGCGGTCGAGTGGCTTCTGGCCGAGCAGATCGAGCGGCGGGATATCGTCATCGCGCTGGGCGGTGGCGTCGTCGGGGATCTGGGTGGTTTCGCGGCGGCGGTGATGCGCCGGGGCGTCCGGTTCGTGCAGATACCCACATCGCTTCTGGCGCAGGTGGACAGTTCGGTGGGTGGCAAGACAGGCATCAACTCGCCCCGTGGCAAAAACCTGATCGGCGCGTTTCACCAGCCGTCGCTGGTGCTGGCGGATATCGATGTGCTGGACACGCTTGCCCCGCGCGATTTCTTGGCCGGTTACGGCGAGGTCGTGAAATACGGGCTTTTGGGCGATGCCGCGTTCTTTGAATGGCTGGAAGAACAGGGCCCGGCGCTTGCGGCAGGCGACAAGGTGGCACGGACCCGTGCGGTGCGGCGGTCGGTCGAGATGAAGGCCGAGATCGTGGTAAGGGATGAGACCGAGCAGGGGGACCGGGCGCTTCTGAACCTTGGCCATACCTTCTGTCATGCGCTGGAGGCCGCGACGGGGTATTCCGACCGGTTGTTGCATGGCGAAGGCGTGGCGGTTGGCTGTGCCCTGGCGTTCGAGTTATCGGCGCGGATGGGCTTGTGTTCGCAGGAGGACCCAAGCCGGGTCCGGGCACATCTGCGCCAGATGGGCATGAAGACCGATCTGGCCGATATCCCCGGCGATCTGCCCGATGCCGAGGGCCTTCTGGCGCTGATGGCGCAGGACAAGAAGGTGATCGACGGGCGGCTGCGCTTTGTTCTGGTGAAGGGCATCGGCAAAGCGTTCGTGGCCAAGGATGTGCCGGGCGAGACGGCGCAGGGGGTCTTGCAGGACGCTCTCAGGAACCGCCCGTGAAGGTCTGCCCGGTTGTGACGCGGGGCGCGGGCAATCATCTGGAAATTCTGGTCTTTCAGCATCCGGTTGCCGGAACGCAGCTTGTCAAAGGCACGCTTGAGGATGGAGAAAACCCGGAACGCGGCGCGATCCGCGAGCTTTTCGAGGAAAGCGGGCTGCGGGCTGTGGCGACCCGGTTTCTCGGAGCCCATCCGGTTGGTTTGGACGAAACGCTGTGGTCATTCTGGCAGTGTGATGTCGGTGAGGCGCCGGAGCAGTGGGCGCACCAGACACTTGACGATCATGGCCATGTCTTTGAATTTCGCTGGCACGCTCTCGGTGCATCCGTTCCAGCAGATATGCCCCCCGACTTTCGGGATGCACTGAAGTTCGTTGGGGGTGCGCTTACAGGCGCGGACTAGAACGGAATCTCGTCGTCCAGATCTCCCGCCGGGGCCGGGCTGCCATAGCTGCCGCTGTCACCACGGTCATCGCCAAAGCCGCCACCGCTGCCGCCGCCATAACCACCACCACCGCCGCCGTCACGGCCGTCGAGCATGGTCAATTCGCTGCGATAGGGGCGCAGGACCACTTCAGTCGAATAGCGGTCTGCGCCCGACTGATCCTGCCATTTGCGGGTTTCCAACTGACCCTCGATATACACTTTCGAGCCCTTTTTCAGATATTGCTCGGCCACCCGGGCCAGCGGCTCCGAGAAGATCGCGACCGAATGCCATTCGGTCTTTTCACGCCGCTCGCCTGTGTTGCGGTCTTTCCAGGTCTCAGACGTTGCGATACGCAGGTTGCACACCTTGCCGCCGTTTTGGAACGTGCGCACTTCGGGGTCGCGGCCCAAATTTCCGATAAGGATTACCTTGTTTACCGAACCTGCCATCCGAAGCCTCCCGCCGAATCTGTCATTTCGCAAAGCCTACACTTCCGCAAACAGGGTTAACAGGGCATGAAGCGGGGTTTGCGCATGGCGCTGAGGACCCATATAGTGATGAATGTAACCGCCTGAGGGGCAGCGGATGAAGGTAACGGTGGGGATGGCGCTTGTTGCGGCACTTATGGTGCCGGGCTTTGCGGTTGCATCCGACAAGTTGAGCGTTTCGTCCAAGAACCGGCTGAAGCTGTTCGAAAGCCAGACCAAGGTTCTCGATACCCGCGCGAAAAGCCAATATGCCGCCTCTGTCCGGTTACAGCCTCCTTCGGTGGAAATCCCGGGTCGGTTCGATGGGCCTGCGTTCAACGGACGCTATTCCGGCCCATACCTCGATGTCGCGCGCTCTGCGGCGATGCGGCACAACATCCCCGTCGATCTGTTTTTGCGGCTGGTTCAGCAGGAGTCCGGCTGGAACCCTCGGGCGCGGTCGCACAAGGGGGCCTACGGTCTGGCGCAGCTTATGCCCGCAACCGCGCGCAGTCTGCGGGTCGATCCGAAAGATCCCGTACAAAACCTTGAAGGCGGCGCGCGCTATCTGCGGATGCAGTATGAAACGTTCCGGTCCTGGCGGCTGGCGCTGGCCGCCTATAACGCGGGTCCCGGTGCGGTGGAGAAGTATAACGGTGTGCCGCCGTTCCGCGAGACGCAGGGCTACGTCCGGGCGATCCTCGGCCAGTAAAGATACCTTTCTGCCATGCGCTGGGGCCATGGCGGGAATACCCCTGCGGCAACGGCGCACGGGTGACATTTCCCGTCGCCTGTGCCAGATAGTTTAACGTCAAACTACTTCTCAGGAGAGCATCCATGGCTGCCAGAAACTTCGACCTTATCGTGATTGGCGCCGGTCCGGGCGGCTATGTCGCGGCGATCCGGACCAGCCAACTGGGCCTGAAGGTTGCGATTGTCGAGCGTGAACACATGGGCGGCATCTGTTTGAACTGGGGCTGCATTCCCACCAAGGCGATGCTGCGGTCGTCGGAAGTGTTCCACCTGATGCACCGGGCCAAGGAATTCGGTCTGAAGGCCGATGGCGTTGGCTACGATCTGGATGCTGTAGTCAAGCGGTCGCGCGATGTGGCCAAGCAGCTTAACTCGGGCGTCGGCCACCTGATGAAGAAGAACAAGGTCGAGGTCGTGATGGGCGCCGCCACGATCCCCGTCAAGGGCAAGGTCAGCGTCAAGACCGACAAGGGCACCGAGGAACTGACCGCCAAGAACATCATCCTCGCCACCGGCGCGCGGGCGCGCGAATTGCCGGGGCTCGAGGCCGATGGCGATCTGGTCTGGACATACAAACATGCGCTGCAACCGCCGCGGATGCCCAAGAAACTGCTGGTGATCGGGTCTGGCGCTATCGGGATCGAGTTCGCCAGTTTCTATAACACGCTGGGGTCCGAAACCACGGTGGTCGAAGTGATGGACCGTATCCTGCCCGTGGAAGATGCCGAGATCAGCGCATTCGCCAAGAAAAGCTTTGCCAAGCAGGGCATGAAGATCATGGAAAAGGCCATGGTCAAACAGCTTGATCGCGGCAAGGGCAAAGTCACCGCCCATATCGAGGCAGGTGGCAAAACGGAAAAGATCGAGTTCGATACGGTCATTTCCGCCGTCGGAATTGTTGGAAATGTGGAAGGCCTGGGTCTTGAGGAACTGGGTGTCAAGGTGGACCGGACCCATGTGGTTACCGACGAATACTGCCGCACGGGGGTAGACGGCCTCTATGCCATCGGCGATATCGCAGGCGCGCCGTGGCTTGCCCACAAGGCCAGCCACGAGGGCACGATGGTTGCAGAACTGATCGCCGGCAAGAACAAGGTGCACCCGGTAAAGCCCGAAAGCATCGCGGGCTGTACTTATTGCCACCCGCAGGTGGCCAGCGTGGGCTATTCCGAGGCGAAGGCCAAGGAACTGGGCTACAAGATCAAGGTCGGACGCTTCCCTTTCATCGGCAATGGCAAGGCCATTGCGCTGGGCGAGGCCGAGGGCATGGTCAAGACGGTGTTTGACGAAAAGACCGGCGAATTACTGGGCGCGCATATGATCGGCGCGGAGGTGACCGAACTGATCCAGGGCTATGTGGTTGGCCGCCAGTTGGAAACCACAGAAGAGGACCTGATGCACACCGTCTTCCCGCACCCGACACTGTCGGAAATGATGCACGAGTCGGTGCTGGATGCCTATGACCGGGTGATCCATATCTGAGGCAATAGGTTAGCTGTAGCCAACGAACCGCCCGAGTACGAGCACGGTGGGCCAGAGGATGAAAGACAAAACCGCCGCCCGCCGTCTTGTGGCGGCGGAACGCCCGGGCAGAAGCGCGTAACCCGCATTGGCCAGCGCCAGAAGCAGGACCAGAGCCTTCGCCAGAAACCACGTGCTTTCAGTGTAATCGCCCGCTTGGGTGATAAAGAGAAGCGCGCCACAGGCAGCCGCGATCACGAAACCCGCAACGGCCCAAGACCGCAAAAGCGCCGTCGCAGCCGCCCCGCGCCCGCGCAAAACCGCCATGTCCATGGGCAAGACCGCGCCCAACAGAAGGGCGATCCCCAGAAGATGCCCCGCATTGACCGCCGGATAGGTCCAGCGCGAGATTTTCAGATGCTGTGCAAATGCTGTCGCCTCAAGCGCAGCCGCGAATTCGGTCACGACCGATTGGGATAGAGATCGTGCACGGTGCCGTTCACGATCACCCGCTCTGCCTTGACGACCAACTCTTCGGGATCGGCCGAACGCTGGCCGCGTATGGTAATCTCGCGCCCCACCGCCATCATCTCGTCCGTCAGACCGGCCTGGGCATTACGCCACGGCTGACCCACCTCGGCGGTCCAGATCTCGCCATCGGCGTCGATGGTCAGAACACCATGGGGATTGCCGAGCTGGGCCGCGGTGATCAGGCCGGTGAGTTCAAAGTCACCGTCATCCGTCCAGCGCCATCCGTGGTGGGCGAGGGCGGGCAGGGCAGGCGTAACTGCAAGCGCGACGATGACGCGGCGTCGTGTGAGCATCGGAACCTCCTGAGTGGCTTTGGTGCAGTCTAACACGATCGCCCGATCCCGGTCTGACGTGTTCGTGAGCGCGCAATTCCCTGCGCATCGCGGGGTCTGGGCAAGCCGGACGATATCGGGTCTATGGACCCATGACCGCACCAACCCGTACCGATTGGACCCTAGTCATGCTGCTGTTCGTGGCGGGGCTTTTTGCATCGGGCCAGTTCGCCAAGATCGCGCTGACGCTGGAACCGCTGGGTGCGGCATTTCCCGGCGCAGGTCACGCCCTGCCGTTTCTCGTCTCGCTCGTCGGCCTGACGGGGATCGTTTTCGGGGCAACCGCGGGGCTTCTGGCCGCACGCTGGGGCCTGCGGAGGGTTTTGACGATAGCACTTGTGAGCGCAGCGCTCTTGTCGCTGGTACAGGCGCTGATGCCCCCCTTGCCGGTCTTCGTGCTGCTTCGGCTTTTGGAAGGGGCGGCGCATCTGTCGATCGTGGTGACCGCGCCGACGCTGATGGTCGCCTCTGCCGCGCCGCGCGACCACTCTGTGGTGATGGGACTCTGGGGCACGTTCTTTGGCGTGGGATTTGCGCTCATGGCGCTGGTCGTGCCGCCGCTGGTGACGGCGGGAGGTCCCGGGCTGGTCTTTGCGCTCCATGGGGTTGGTTTTCTGATTCTGGCGGTTCTCTTGCGGCCGCGTCTGCCCACCATTCGCAGTGCGCCGCCGAAGATCGGGTTTCTGGCGCAGCATCTGGCGATCTACCGTGACCCGCGGATGATTGCGCCCGGTCTGGGGTTTTTGTGGCATGCGCTGCAGTTTCTGGCGCTTCTGACATTTCTGCCTGCCTACCTATCGACGGGTGCTGCGGTCCTGCTTCCGCTCGCGGCGCTTTTGGGGACGTTGGGCGCTGGTCTTCTGGCGCGCAGATGGCCTGCGCGCTGGATTACTGTCGGGGCCTTTACGGCCAGTGCCGCCGCTCTTGCAACGTTGATCGTCGTGCCCGAAGGTCTTCGCCTGCCCACAGCACTTCTGACCTTTGTCCTGATCGGCCTGATCCCCGGCGCGGCCTTCGCCTCGATCCCCGAACTGAATGCCGCGACGGCCAATCAGGCGCGGGCGCAGGGCGCGTTGGCGCAGATGGGCAATATCGGCACGACGACCGGGCCGCCTCTGTTCGCGCTGGTCCTGTGGGCCGGCTTGCCGGGTCTGGTGGGGCTGGCCGTCGCGATCTCGATGATCGGTGCCGCAATTCTGGCATTGATTTTGATGCGAATCCGGTAAGGTTTCGGATGACCAAAGGGAGACTGCCATGAACCATGCCGAACATCGCGCCAACCTGGCGGCGGCCTTTCGCTGGACCGAACGGCTGGGGATGAACGAAGGGATCGCGAACCACTATTCGCTGGTGGTCGAAGACAGTCCCACGCGGTTTCTGGTGAACCCGGCGGGCAAGTACTGGTCGCAGCTTCGTGCGTCCGACATGGTCGAACTGGATACGGAAGATGGCGGGGCGGCCAAAGGCAAGAATGTCGACCCGACCGCATGGGCGATCCATTCGGCGCTGCATCGCAAAGTGTCCCATGCGCGCTGTGTCATGCATCTGCATTCGAAGTACGCGACGGTTCTGTCGGTCATGAAGGACCCGACGATCCCGCCCATCGATCAGACCACCATGCGTTTCTTCAACCGCGTGGGCGTGGATGACGGGTTTGACGGGATGGGACTGGGCGATGAGGCCGAGCGTCTGGCCAGCGCCATGGGCAACCGGTCGATCCAGATCCTCGGTCAGCACGGCATTCTGGTGGTCGGGCCGACGGTGGGCCAGTGTTTCGAGGATATCTATTACTTCGAGCGGGCGGCGGAAACCTATGTCACCGCCTTGCAGACGGGTATGGAACTGAACATCGCCAGCGACGAGGTGGCCGAGAAAACCGCCCGCCAGTGGGAAGACTATGAGGGTGAAGGCGACAGGTTTTTGGCCGCGATCCGTGAGGTTCTTGATGCGGAAGAACCGGAATATGCGCATTAGGCGCGAGTACCAGATTTGCCGCGGATGAAGGGCCGCTTTGCGGGACTTGGCTGCCTTACTCCCCCCTTGCCCTTATGCCCCACCTGATCCAAACTTGTATGCGGAGGAGAGATGTCGTTTCACCGTTTAGGTCTGTTGGCAAACGGACCAGTGCGGCGCCATGCTTTGGGAGGAGTGTGTCATGACATCCAAGACCGAAGGTTCCACACCACCGGACAATCAGACGCCGCAGCAGCAGGCCATGCCCAAGGTCAATAAGGTGACTGTGGGCGATATCACCGCGTCGCTGAAGGCCGGGTTTTCGGACTTTCTGGCTCGCCCCGTCATGAGCGGCTTTTTCGGCCTGTTCTATGCGGTTTTCGGAATCCTGTTTGTTTGGAGCCTGGTCTGGCTCGGCATGATCTGGATGGTCATTCCCGCCGCTGTAGGCTTTCCGCTGGTCGCGCCTTTCGCCGCCGCCGGGCTTTATGAAATGTCCCGCCGGTTGCAGAAGGAAGAGAGTTTCGGCTGGTCTGAAATCCTCACCGTCATGGCCAATCAACGCAAGCGCGAAATGGGCTGGATGGCCTTTGTCACCCTGTTCATTTTCTGGGTTTGGAGTTACCAGGTTCGGCTTTGGTTGGCGATCATCCTGCAGGATGCATCCTTCTCGGATTTTGACGGGTTTTTGAATACCGTATTCTTCACTCCGGAGGGCTGGACCTTCCTTGCCATTGGCACCTGCGTAGGCGCATTACTGTCGGCTGTATTGTTCTCGGTGACCGTCGTCGCCATGCCGATCCTGCTCGACCGGGAAACCAACTTCGTTTCCGCCATGTTGACGTCCGTTCACGTCGTCAGGGAAAACCCGGTGATTATGCTCACCTGGGCGGCGATCATCTCGGTCACCATGCTGTTGTCGATGGTTCCGGCGTTTCTGGGCCTGATCTTCACCCTGCCGATCCTTGGCCACACCACATGGCATCTCTATCAGCGGGCCGTGCCACCAGCGGAAGGGTGATCTATCCGACTATCAGCTTGAGCAGTTGCGTGCTTTTTTCGTCCGCAGGGAAGTAAGGTTCAGTTTCCAGGTCGTCGAGGAGCAAGTCCTCGAGCGTATCGAGTTGAGCAATGGTAGCGAACAGCGACAGGCGTATATCGCCGATCCTGAAGATGGCAGTAATAACCGGGCCGAACGTTTCAGAGGATCCCACCCTACTTGCCGGTCGGGGCAGGGGTGATCCTCTATATGATTGGATCGAGAAGCCTACCCGCCGGAGAGGTCACTTTGCTCTCGTCGGCCGAAGTTTTGCCAGGTCCGCTCCGGGCTCTAGGCTGCGTTAGAACCGCCTTGCACAGCCACGATGCCTTTCAGCTGCGACCCAAACCTGATTCTTTTTAAATGTTCCTGCAATGTTCCATTTTTCGGTTGGAGACTCAGCGCGCGTCCTCTATTTGTGACCAATCCGTTAATCCGGGGGGCCCAATGGCCGAGCTTAAGAAGATCGAAGTGCGCGGGGCGCGCGAGCATAACCTCAAGAATATCGACGTGGATATCCCGCGCGACGAGCTTGTGGTGATCACCGGCCTGTCGGGGTCGGGGAAGTCGTCGCTTGCCTTCGACACGATCTATGCCGAAGGCCAGCGGCGTTATGTCGAAAGCCTGTCTGCCTATGCGCGGCAGTTCCTGAACATGATGGAAAAGCCGGATGTGGACCATATCAGCGGTCTTTCTCCGGCCATCTCCATCGAGCAGAAAACCACATCGAAGAACCCCCGCTCGACGGTTGGCACGGTGACCGAGATCTACGACTACATGCGGCTCTTGTTCGCACGCGCCGGTACGCCCTTTTCGCCCGCCACCGGCCTGCCCATCGAGGCGCAGCAGGTGCAGGACATGGTCGACCGGGTCATGGCGATGGAGGAGGGCACGCGCGGGTACCTTCTTGCCCCCATTGTGCGTGACCGGAAAGGTGAATACCGCAAGGAATTTGTAGAGTTACGCAAGCAGGGCTTCCAGCGGGTGAAGGTCGACGGGCAGTTCTATGAGCTCGACGAGCCGCCCACGCTGGACAAGAAGTTCCGCCATGACATCGACGTGGTGGTCGACCGTCTGGTGGTGCGTGAGGGGCTCGAGACGCGGCTGGCGGATAGTTTCCGCACCGCGCTTGATCTGGCATCCGGCATTGCCATCCTTGAGACCGCGCCCAGCGAGGGCGAGCCGGAACGTTTCACCTTCTCCGAGAACTTCGCCTGTCCCGAATCCGGTTTCACGATCCCAGAGATCGAGCCGCGTCTGTTCTCGTTCAACGCGCCCTTCGGCGCCTGCCCGGACTGCGATGGTCTGGGCGTCGAGTTGTTCTTTGACGAACGCCTCGTGGTGCCCGACCAGAACCTCAAAATCTATGACGGCGCGCTGGCCCCGTGGCGGAAGGGAAAGTCGCCCTACTTCCTGCAGACCATCGAGGCCATCGCCAAGCATTATGAGTTCGATCGCAACACCAAGTGGAAAGACCTCGCCCCGCATATCCAGCAGGTTTTTCTGTACGGGTCGAACGGCGAGGAAATCCCGTTCCGTTATGACGAGGGCGGGCGGGTCTATCAGGTCACGCGGCCCTTCGAGGGCGTGATCCCCAACATGGAGCGGCGCTATCGCGAGACGGATTCGAACTGGATCCGCGAGGAGTTCGAACGCTACCAGAACAACCGTCCCTGCCATACCTGCGAGGGGTTCCGGCTGCGGCCCGAGGCGCTGGCGGTCAAGATCGCGGGCCTGCATGTGGGCGAGGTCGTGCAGATGTCGATCCGCGAGGCGTTCGACTGGTGCGACAGCGTGCCCAAGGCTCTTTCGGCGCAAAAGAACGAGATCGCCCGTGCGATCCTGAAGGAAATCCGCGAACGGCTCGGGTTCCTGAACAATGTGGGGCTGGAATACCTGACGCTCTCGCGCAATGCGGGCACCCTGTCGGGCGGGGAAAGTCAGCGGATCCGGCTGGCCAGTCAGATCGGGTCCGGGCTGACCGGGGTTCTCTATGTCCTCGACGAGCCTTCCATCGGCCTGCACCAGCGCGATAACGGGCGGCTCTTGCAGACGCTCAAGAACTTGCGCGATCAGGGCAATACGGTGATCGTCGTCGAGCATGACGAAGAGGCGATCCGCGAGGCCGATTACGTGTTCGATATCGGTCCCGGTGCGGGCGTGCACGGAGGCCAGATCGTCGCCAAGGGAACCCCGGCCGACATCGTGGCCGACGCGGCTTCGATTACGGGGCAGTATCTGAGCGGCTCTCGTGAGATTGCCGTTCCGTCACGGCGGCGCAAGGGCAATCGAAAAAAGGTAAGTGTTGTAAAGGCTTGCGGGAATAACCTGAAGGATGTGACTGCCGAGTTCCCGCTGGCAAAGTTCGTCTGCGTCACGGGCGTTTCGGGTGGCGGCAAGTCCACGCTAACCATCGAGACGCTGTTCAAGACGGCCTCGATGACGTTGAACGGCGCACGGCAGACACCCGCGCCCTGCGAGACGATCAAGGGGCTGGAACATCTGGACAAGGTGATCGACATCGACCAGCGGCCCATCGGGCGGACCCCACGGTCGAATCCCGCGACCTATACCGGGGCGTTCACGCCGATCCGCGACTGGTTTGCCGGGCTGCCCGAGGCCAAGGCGCGGGGTTACAAGCCCGGCCGGTTCAGCTTCAATGTCAAGGGCGGGCGCTGCGAGGCCTGTCAGGGCGACGGCGTGATCAAGATCGAGATGCACTTTCTGCCCGATGTCTACGTGACCTGCGAAACCTGCCACGGCGCGCGCTACAACCGCGAGACCTTGGAGATCAAGTTCAAGGGCAAGAGCATTGCCGATGTGCTCGACATGACCGTCGAGGATGCGCAGGAATTCTTCAAGGCAGTGCCAAGCATCCGCGAAAAGATGGACGCGCTGATGCGGGTGGGCCTTGGATACATCAAGGTGGGCCAGCAGGCGACGACGCTTTCGGGCGGCGAGGCGCAGCGGGTCAAGCTGTCAAAGGAACTGGCGAAACGGTCGACGGGCCGGACGCTTTACATCCTGGACGAGCCTACGACAGGCTTGCACTTCGAGGATGTGAGGAAGCTTCTGGAAGTGCTGCACGAACTGGTCGACCAGGGCAATACGGTCGTCGTGATCGAACATAATCTGGATGTCATCAAGACGGCGGACTGGATCATCGACATTGGTCCGGAGGGCGGCGATGGCGGCGGCGAAATCGTGGCTGTGGGCACACCAGAGAAGGTCGCGGAAGAACCGCGCAGCCATACCGGCCATTATCTGAAGGATATGCTGGGGCCGCGCAGGGTGGCGGCAGAGTAAGCCTAGCCCCGGCGGGTCGCGACCGCGACACGCGAGACGCGGGGGGCCTTGCCGTTCCAGCTCAGATGGTTCTTCAGGCGCTGATCCCGGCGTTCGACGATGATCCGGGCAAGATTGCGCCCGCCATATATGACGATTGCGGTGGTTGCGATTATGCCAAGCGCGATTGGGGCCAGCTCGATCATTCATTCACTCCAGCTCAAAATCGATGCGCATCCGGATAACGGTCCCCACCACCTCCGATGCCACCGACAACAACACAGTCCAATTGAGGCAAAAACGACCGCAAGGTCAAATTTCGGCCACTTTTCCTTAACCTTTTGTTAACTATCGGAAACAGAGGTTAACGCGGTATTCACTTTGTTTCCGAAACCTGAATTCTCAGTTGCTCAATAAGATGTCAGTGAGTCGGATTAGTTTAAGGACACGCCGGGTTTCATCGTTAACGCGATAGACGAAACGGCCGTCCCGGTAATAGGCCTCGTTTTCGCGAAGACGGGGCAGACGGTACCGGTTCCGGTCGCGGTCACGCAGCCGGATGAAGCCGTCGCGATCCACGTAATAGTCACCAACCCGGTAAACCCAGTCATCGGCGCGAACACCCTTTTTCGCCTGACCCGGTGGGACGCAGGGCACGGCCTTTTTCGCAAGGCCCGGCGGGCAGTTCTGTTTTGCGGCTGCGGGGCCGGCAAGTCCCGCTGCAAGGACGGCGGCACAAGCGGCTATGACAAGCGGCTTCATCGTTAATCTCCTTTGCGCCGTTTATGGCGAAAGATGCCTGGATATACGATATCAGGGCGGTGCGACCGGCGGGAACCTGCTCGATCAGGCGTCGAGCGTCACCCAGACCGGCACATGGTCCGACGGTTTTTCGCGCCCCCGCACCTCGGCGTCGATGCCGCAATCGGTTAAAAGGTCCGCGCATTGGGGCGTCAGCAGGAAATGGTCGATACGGATGCCATCGTTCTTGTCCCACGCCCCGGCCTGATAGTCCCAGAAGGTGAAATGCCCGGGCTGCGGCATCCGCGTGTGGATCGCCTCGGTGAAACCAAGGTTCAGGATACGGCGAAAGGCGCGGCGGCTATCGGGAAGGGCCAGCGCGTCCTTCTGCCAGACCTCGGGGCGGGCGGCGTCTTCGTCTTGCGGAATGATGTTGTAATCACCGGCCATCAGCGCCGGCATCTCGTCATCCAGAAGCGCCTGCGCGCGGTCCCGAAGTCTGTCCATCCACGCAAGTTTATAATCGTATTTCGGCCCCGGGGCAGGGTTCCCGTTGGGCAGGTAGAGCCCGCAGACGCGGATTGCCGTTTGATCGCCCACGACAGTCGCCTCGATCCAGCGGGCCTGTTCATCACTGTCATCGCCGGGCAGGCCGCGTGTCACATCCTCAAGCGGGCGTTTCGACAGGATCGCGACGCCGTTGAACGACTTCTGCCCATGGGTTTCGACGTTATACCCCCTATCCTCAAAGACCTCTCGGGGGAAGTTTTCGTCCACCGACTTGATCTCCTGCAGCACCGCCACGTCCGGCTGCGCCTCGTCCAGCCAGTCGGGCAGGGCGGTGATCCGCGCCTTGATGCCGTTGATGTTGAAACTGGCGATTTTCATGGGCGCATCCTTGGGCTTTCGCGAAGTGTCGCGTAGGCGGGGAAGAGAGGCAAGACCGGAAGGTTTCGGAATACCCGCTATCCCGCCCGAATCGCGCCGAAGGTGCCGGGCGAATGCCTGCCCGTTCGGGCGGGCTGGCGCTTTGTCTGCCATTCCGCATCGCGCAGGCAGAGGAGGTCTTTTCACCATGAAACGCGCCGGTCAGCCGAAGCAGCGCCATCCCGAGGACAGGCACACGCCCGGCTCACCGCTCTCCAGGGTCAAAGTCGAAGATCACGTTTCGGGGAACGTCACGATGCCGGTATTCGCGCCGCACAACAAAACACCCAGCTTTTCTTCTTTCTCCGGCCGATAAGCCCCCGAGATCAGGGCGGCCAGTGCGACGGCCCCACCCGGTTCCACAACGATCCGCAGCTTGTCCCAGAGAAGGCGCCATGCGGCAAATATCGCCTCTTCTGGTACGGTGATTGCCAAATCCACATGGGCCGCGGCAATGGGATACATCAGATCGCCCACCTGACCGGGGCCAAGGCTGTCGGCGGCGATACCCCCGGCGGGGGACTGAACCGGGCGGCCCGCGGTCAGCGCGTTTTTCAGCGTGGGCGCCGTTTCCGGCTCGACCGAGACGATCCGGGCGCGGTCGCCCACATAGGCCGCCATACCGCCGATCAGCCCGCCACCGCCCGTTGCGATCAAAAGCGTATCGGGCGCGGCCTGTTCCATGAGTTCCAGCGCCACCGTGCCTTGACCAGCCAGCGTTCCGGGCTGGTCATAGGCATGGATCAGGCGCGCACCGGTTTCATCGCGAAAGGCGTGCGTCTTCTTCATGAGGCTGTCGAAATTATCGGCTGCGGCATGCACAGTCGCGCCGTAACTGCGGATACGGTCGGCCTTGGCCGCAGGCGTGAAGGTGAAGACAAAGACATTGGCCGGAACGCCCGCGCGCTCCGCCGCAAACGCGAGCGCCGCACCGTGATTCCCACCCGAGGCGCCGACAACCCCGGCCTCCGGGATATCGCCCGTCATCAGGTTGAGCGTCGCTCCGCGGGCCTTGAAACTGCCGGTATGCTGAAGCTGTTCGAGTTTCAGGGTGATGGGCGGGAAGGACGGATCGAGCCCCAAGTCACCCGCATCGACCTCGATCACCGGCGTCCGCCGGATATGCGGCGCGATGACGCCATAGGCCGCTTCCACATCGGTGCGGGTGACGGGCAGGGGGGACATGGGCACCTCCGGCATGAATTCGACGCCAGAGGTGACGTTTCAGTGTGGGAAAGTCCAGTCGGCGGGACGCGTTACATGGAAAAGGACGTGCCGCAGCCGCAGGACGACGTGGCGTTGGGATTGTCGATGGTGAACCGCGCGCCGATGATCTCTTCGGTGAAGTCGATCACTGCATTGGCCAGAAACGGCAGTGACACGGCGTCGACCACGACCTTTTGCCCCTCGGCTTCGAGGATCAGGTCGTCTTCCGCCGGATCATCCAGCTTGATGTCATACTGAAAGCCCGAACAGCCGCCACCGTCGACCGCCACACGCAGCGCCTTGGGCGTGTCGGCACTTTCGTTGATCTCGGCCAGCCGCGCAAAGGCGCGGTCGGTGACTTTCGGGGGCAGGTTCAGATCCATGTGTTTCGGGTCCATCCGTATTACCCTTTGAATATAGGCCGGGCCAGCTTGCCTCGCAAGAACCCCTGCCTAGTCGGAAAGCCGCGCCAGTGTTGTCGCAAGGTCGCCGTAGCCCGTGAACCGGCGCTCGAACGGCAGCGCCAGCTTCTCGGCGCAGGCGCGTGCCTTTTCGGTCAGGTCGGGATCGTCGGTCTGGGCCTGATAGACCAGCTTTTCATAGTTCCCGAAATACATTTCCCGCAATTCGGGATGCCGGTCGAGGCCAAGGGGTTTGGTGACGAAGGCATCGAACTGCCGTACCAGAAAATCGGTCAGATAGAAGGCCGTGAACTCGGTTTCCGAGGTCTGGGCAAACACATCGTTGCCTTCAAAAAACGAATAACAATGGGGACCTTCGACCATGGAAACCCCCAACTCCTTGCACTTTTCCAACAATGTGCCCGATGTCCCGCAATCGGCATAGACGACAAAGATCTGATCGTAATGGGGGCGGTGTTTCTCCACCGCCTCGGCCACTGCGGGGGTGATTTTTTCAGGCGTGTTGTGCAGGATCGCGGGCAGGCAGGCCAGATCCATGTGATCCCAGCCACTGGCGGATTTCAGCGCCAGAATTTCCCGCGCCAGCGCCCCGCAGGCCAACAACAGAATGCGTCCCTTCTGCGAGGGGGCAAGGCCTTCATGGGTCAGTGTGGCGTCATCGGTCATGGGTGAACGAGACAGTGGCGGCGCGGGCAAGTCAATGACCGGCCCCTGCGCTCGGGGGTTTTAGCCTGCTGCCATCTGGTTGTGCTTGCGCGACACGAAGGTTTTTGCCGTCTCCACCGCAACGGCCGCATCGCGGCAATAGGCATCGGCGCCGATCGCCTTGCCGAACTCTTCGTTCAGGGGCGCACCGCCGACCAGAACGATATAGTCGTCGCGAATGCCCTTTTCCTTCATCGTGTCGATCACGACCTTCATATAGGGCATTGTCGTCGTCAGAAGGGCTGACATGCCCAGAATGTCGGGCTGTTCGGTTTCCAGCGCCTCAAGGTATTTCTCGACCGGGTTGTTGATGCCCAGATCGACGACCTCGAACCCGGCCCCTTCCATCATCATCGAGACAAGGTTCTTGCCGATGTCGTGGATGTCGCCCTTGACCGTGCCGATCACCATCTTGCCCACGCGGGGCGCGCCGGTTTCGATCAGGAGGGGTTTCAGGATCGCCATGCCGCCCTTCATGGCGTTCGCCGCCAGAAGAACCTCGGGCACGAACAGGATACCGTCGCGGAAGTCGTCGCCGACGATCTTCATTCCGCCCACAAGCGCCTCGGTCAGGATCTTGTAAGGTGCCCATTTCCGCTCGAGAAGAATGTTGACGCCTTCCTCGATCTCTTCCTTGAGGCCGTCATACAGGTCGTCGAACATCTGGCTGACCAGCTCTTCATCATCGAGCTCGGACAGGATGATTTCGTCTTCGTCGGACATGTCGCTCTCCCTCACACGTGCAAAAGCACGCGCCTGTAACGCTTTAGACTACATGATTTGATTAACACCAGACAACTAGGCGGATTGCGACATCGGACTTGCCGTGACCGACGCAAAGGCATGAAATCTGTGTGATCTTTGCCGATCTTCTGGCATTTGTTCCTGATTTGTTCTAGTTTTGTCGGATGGGCGAGACAACGGATATTCAATGGCCGGAACGGCGGCGGGGCCGGGGCGCGGGCCGCAATCAGACCGGGCGGTTCGAACCTTACGAGACCGTTCCCATAGATGACGGCTGGCCGGCGGGCGAGGCACCGCCGCCCCTGCGCACAGAGGTGGCCGAAGAACGGCCCCGCAAGGTGATCACGCGCAACACCTCGCCCGATATCCCCTTTGACCGGTCGATCAATCCCTACCGGGGCTGCGAACATGGCTGCATCTATTGCTTTGCCCGTCCGACCCACGCCTTTCTGGGCCTGTCGTCGGGGCTTGATTTCGAAACCCGGCTGGTGGCGCGGCCCGAGGCGCCAGAGGTGCTGGCGCGCGAACTGGCTTCGAAATCCTATCGTCCGGATCTCGTCGCCATGGGAACGAGTACCGATCCCTATCAACCGATCGAGGCGCGGTACGGGATCATGCGCCGGGTGCTGGAGGTGTTGGAGGCGCATAATCACCCGCTGGGGATCGTGACAAAGGGAACGCTGATCGAGCGGGATGCCGATATTCTGGGCCGGATGGCCGCGAAAGGCCTGGCCCATGTGGGGATCTCGGTGACGACGCTGGACCCGGCGATTGCGCGTGGTATGGAGCCGCGCGTGCCGCACCCGGCCCGCAGGCTTCAGACGATCCGGCGGTTGTCGGAGGCGGGCATCCCGGTGCGGGTCATGGCCTCGCCCATGATCCCGGGGCTGACGGATCACGAGTTGGAGGCGATCCTCGAAGCGGGGCGCGATGCCGGGGCGGTTGCCGCAAGCTGGATCATGCTGCGCCTGCCGCGCGAGGTGTCGCCGCTCTTTCGGGACTGGCTGGAGACAACCCACCCGACCCGCGCGGCCAAGGTCATGGCGCGGGTGACCGAGATGCATGGCGGGCGCGACTACGACCCGGAATGGGGCAAACGGATGCGGGGCGAGGGACAGTTCGCCGAGATGGTCGCGCGGCGGTTCGATCTGGCGGTGAAGCGCTTGGGGCTGGTGACAGAACTGCCGCCGCAGCGGCGCGATCTGTTCGCGGTTCCACCAAGGGCAGGGGATCAGTTGAGCTTGTTTTGAGGGGCGGAGGCTTGGCTTCAGAGCTTCTCAGATGATTGAATGGCGGCTTTGAGCCCATATTAGCTCGTCTGCTTAGCGCAATCGGAATGAAGCGCATGTCGTGTTGCGCCGTTGGCATAGGTCAGTAGTGTGAGGTTATGACGGACGATGAACCAAAAAAGCAGCGCACGACTGTTCGCAAGCCGGCGAATGCAATCAAGGACTTCACGTGTAAGAACCTCGTCGCCGTCCTCGAAAATCCATCGGACATCGGGAACATTGGGACGGTAATCCGAAATGTGAATGCATTGGGTGTTGAGAAAGTCTACGTTGTTGATCCGAGAAACGCGCTGCCCGATGACTGGCAAGACATGCGTGAGCGGCGCTCGCTTTCCAAGACCTCAGTTTCCGCAGTGAAATGGACCTTTGTCAAAAGGTTTGACAGTACAGAGTCGTGCCTTGAACACCTAGAAAAACAAGGCTTTACCTCGATAGTTACGTCACCTCACGTTAAGGGCAAGAAGAATGTATATCTCCACGAAGGTGACTATACTGTCGATGCGAAACTAGCAGTTTGGTTCGGCAACGAGAAACGAGGAGTAACTGAGGTTGCTGTCGCCGGAAGCAAGCTGTGTGTAGCCGTTCCGATGTTTGGAATGATCGAGAGCCTGAACCTCGGAACAAGTTCAGGCATAGTTCTCTACGAGGTTACCAAGCAGCGGCGGGCATATCAGAGCAAGTATAAGCGTAGCGAAAAACGTGGTACACGGGTCACCCCCTTGCCGACGGTGATTCCGCGAGAGGAATGAGGCGTTTATCGCCTCGACTTGACTCCGCTCCGTCCGCCGAACCGACCTCAGCCCCTAACCCCGCCCGCGTCTCCGGCGGGTCACGCGACCAGCCGGTACGTCGTCGCCGGTGCCGTCCGAGGCAGACGAGAACCCGCCGAGGGCCGAGGTGATCGCATCCAGCGTCGGGCGCGCGCCCGAGGGCCGCGTCTCCAGCGCGGTCCGCATCTGTTCCAGATGGGCAGGCGTCGTGCCGCAGCAGCCGCCGATGATCTTGGCCCCGCAATCGCGGGCCAGCACGGCATAGTCGGCCATCAGCTCCGGTGTGCCATCGTAATGGATGTGACCGTCCACGTATTTCGGGATGCCTGCATTGCCCTTGGCGATTACCGGACGTTCCGTGCCCTGTGCCGCAAATCCCAGAACCGTCCGCAGAAGATCAGAGGCGCCGACGCCGCAATTCGCGCCGAAGGCCAGCGGCGGATGGGTCAGTTTTTCCACCATCCGCGCCATATCGGCAGAGGTCATGCCCATCATCGTACGGCCCGCCGTGTCGAAACTCATCGTTCCGCACCATGGCATCCCGGCCAGTTCGGCGGCTTCACTCGCGGCCTTGTACTCCTCGGGCGCGGAGATCGTTTCGACCCAGAGCACGTCCGCGCCGCCCTCTTTCAGACCCTCGGCCTGTTCGTGGAACATCTCGACCGCCAGTTCGTGGGTGAGAGGGCCCATCGGGGCCATGATATCGCCGGTGGGCCCGACCGAGCCTGCAACGATCACGGTCCGGCCCGAGGCATCCGCCACCTCGCGCGCAAGCTCCGCGCCGGCCCGGTTCAGCTCGCGCACCCGGTCCTGGCCGTCATGGAGTTTCAGACGCGAGGCATTGCCGCCGAACGTGTTGGTGAGAAACAGATCCGATCCCGCATCGACCGCACCGCTGTAAAGCGTGCGAATCTTGTCCGGAGAATCCACATTCCAGAATTCGGGCGCATCGCCCGCCATCAGGCCCATGTTGAACAGGTTGGTGCCGGTCGCACCATCGGCCAGAATCCAGTCGCGCTCTGCAAGCATCTGTGACAGCGGGTCGGTCATTGGCATACCTTTGGTCAGTGTGTCGTTGGCGCAGGCGGTTCTCCGGGACGTGGACCCGGACGCAATGCGCCCCAGTGCCATGACGGCGGTCCTAGGGCAAATCCATAACCGTCATGGAGATTATGAGCGGAACTGATAATCCGCGGTTAAACCTCGTCCATAAGCTGGGCCTTGGCGACGGTCAGCAACTCGTCCATCTTCGTGCGAATCTCTTCGGGCGAGGACATTTCGCCCAGATCGCCCGCGACCTTGCGCACCACATCCTCGTGCCCGGCTTCCTCGAAATCGGCCTTGACCACCTCCTTGGCATATTCCGTGGCGGCATCCCCGGATTTGCCAAGAAGCTCGGCGGCCCAGAGACCTAGAAGCTTGTTACGCCGCGCTTCGGCCTTGAACAGCATTTCTGCATCATGGGCGAACTTGTTTTCAAAAGCGTTTTCGCGTTCGTCAAACGTGGACATCGGGTTCTCCTGCCGAAAATATGCGTCACCCCCTGATATGCCCATCGCAGGCCCGAATGCCAAGAGGTCGTGCAGCCCGGATCCGACATTGGCGGCCCGTTCTTGTGGGGCGGGGCGTTCTGCCCTATGAGAACGGCAACGCGCCGCGCGGGGCCGGGAGGGTCCGCGCGCGCCAGCATTTTTTGTGGAGACACGATGGCACGCCGCAAGAAGGTTTACGAAGGCAAGGCGAAGATTCTGTATGAAGGTCCCGAACCGGGCACCTTCGTGCAGTATTTCAAGGACGACGCCACTGCTTTCAATGCCGAGAAGAAGGATATCATCGACGGCAAGGGCGTGCTGAACAACCGATTGAGCGAGTTCTTCATGAATGGCCTTGCCCAGATCGGTGTGCCCACGCATTTCATCAAGCGGATCAACATGCGCGAGCAGCTGATCCGCCAGGTCGAGATCATTCCGCTGGAAGTGATCGTCCGCAACATCGCCGCGGGCTCGATGAGCAAGCGTCTGGGCATTGCCGAGGGCACGGCCCTGCCGCGTCCGATCGTCGAGTTCTGCCTGAAGGACGACGCGCTGGGCGATCCACTGGTCAGCGAAGAGCACATCATCGCCTTCGGCTGGGCCAGCCAGCAGGACCTGGACGACATGGTGGCGCTGGCCTTGCGGGTGAACGATTTCCTGTCGGGCTGCATGCTGGCCGTCGGCATTCGCCTGGTCGACTTCAAGATCGAGATCGGGCGAATCTGGGACGGCGATTTCCAGCGCCTGATCATCGCCGACGAGATCAGCCCGGACAGTTGCCGGTTGTGGGATATCGAAAGCGGTCAGAAGCTGGACAAGGACGTGTTCCGGCATGATCTGGGATCGCTCTCGGATGCCTATACCGAGGTGGCGCGGCGGCTGGGCGTGTTGCCCACGAACGTGACGCACACGACGAAGCCCACATTGATCAATTAGCTGCGCGGGGCGGGCGAGTTGGGGAATTTGCGTATTTTTGACAAGACGAAGGGGCGGGGGCGCGCATGAAGGCCAAGGTGCATGTGATGCTGAAAGAGGGGGTTTTGGACCCCCAGGGCGAAGCGGTGCGTCATGCGCTGGGCGCCATGGGGTTCGAGGGTGTCAAAGGTGTCCGGCAGGGCAAGGTGATTGAACTGGATCTGGCCGACGGCACCGGCGAGGCGCAGGTGCGCGAGATGTGTGAAAAGCTCCTCGCCAATACCGTGATCGAAAGCTACCGGGTGGAGATGGGCTGATGCGGGCCGCCGTCCTGCGGGAGTACAATGCCGATCTGAGCCTTGAGGATGTGGCCGACCCGGCCTGTCCCGAAGACGGGGTGGTGCTGAAGGTTCTGGCCTGCGGTGTCTGCCGGTCGGACTGGCATGGCTGGTGCGGTGAGCATCCCCGGGTGAAGCCGGGCCAGATCGGCGGGCACGAGTATTGCGGGGAAGTCGTCGAGGCCGGGCCGCGCGCGACGTACAAGGTGGGTGACCTGCTGGTCGCGCCGTTCATTCTGGCCTGCGGGTCCTGCCCGTCCTGCCAGTCGGGCCATGGCAATACCTGCCCCAATCAACGCCTGCCGGGATTTGTAGAGCCGGGGGCTTTCGCGGAGTACGTGGCCGTGCCGTTCGACCATAACCTTGCGCATCTGCCCGAGGGCATGTCGCCCACGGTCGCGGCCGGGTTGGGCTGCCGGGTGACGACCGCGTGGCACGCGCTGACAGGCCGGGCGGCGCTGCAGCCCGGGGAGTGGCTGGCCGTCCACGGCACGGGCGGCATCGGGCTGGCCTGTCTGATCCTCGGTCAGGCCATGGGTGCGCGCGTTGTCGTTGTGGATATCGTCGAGGAAAAGCTGATCCATGCCAAGGGGCTGGGCGCCGAAGCCGCGGTAAACGCGCGGGATGGCGAGACGGCGGCGCGCATCCGCGAGATCACCGGCGGCGGGGCACATGTGAGCGTCGAGGCTTTGGGCATCCCGGAGACCACCAATGCCTCGATCGAATGCCTGCGTCCCCTGGGCCGCCATGTGCAGGTCGGCATGCCCGTGGGCCATACCGCAACGATGGAAATCAACATGAGCGCCGTCTATCAGGGCAATCTGGCTCTCTATGGCACGCGCGGGATGCCGTCATGGCGATATCCGAGCCTTCTTGGTCTGATCACCGCCGGCCGGGTGGACATGTCGCCGATGATCGCGCGCGAGATCGGGCTATCCGGCGTTTCGACCGAGCTTCATGCGTTCAACGGGCCGACGCCGCCGGGCGTGGCCGTGGTCACGGATCTGAAAGGGTAGCCCTATGAAAGCCGCCGTCATCGTGTTCCCCGGATCGAATTGCGACCGCGACCTTGCGGTGGCGTTTCGGGGTGCGGGCATTGATGTCGAGATGGTCTGGCACAAGGACACCGACCTGCCGAAGGGGACCGACCTGGTGGGGGTTCCGGGCGGGTTTTCCTTTGGGGATTACCTGCGCTGCGGGGCGATTGCCGCGCGCTCGCCGATCACCAAGGCATTGGTTTCGCACGCGGAACGGGGCGGATATGTCCTTGGGATCTGTAACGGATTTCAGGTTCTGACCGAAACGGGGCTTTTGCCCGGGGCACTGATGCGCAATGCGGGTCTCAAGTTCATCTGCCGGACGGTGCCGCTGAAAGTCGAGACGACGAGATCGGCCTTTACCGAAGGCTATAGCGCCGGCCAGACGGTTCATTTCCCCATCGCCCATCACGACGGCAACTATGCCGCCGGGCCCGAGCTTCTGGCCGAGTTGCGGGGTGAGGATCGCGTCGCTTTTACCTATGCCACGCCGGTGAACGGGTCAGAGGGCGATATCGCAGGCGTCCTGTCCGCCAACCGCCGGGTTCTGGGTCTGATGCCGCATCCCGAACGGGCGGTCGACACGATCCACACCAGCCAGGACGGTGCGGTTCTGTTTTCCGCCCTTGCCGGCGCTTTGGCCGACGCTTGAGCGGGGCCGTCATCCGGCGTACCCTCGGAGCATGGCAATGACCGGCAATAGCGGCGAGATTGACCCGGGCGCGCTTTGGCGTATCCGCGCGCTGTTCGTGGCCTTCATCGCCATTGCGGTGTCTGTGGTCTGGGTCACGAACCATTTCCTGACCCTGCGCTACACCGATACGACACGGAACCGGGCCGAAGTTCGGCTGGCGCTCTATTCCGGCAACCTGTTGAGCGAACTGCAAAGAAACTCTGTCGTGCCGCTTCTTCTGTCGCGCGACCCGGCCCTGATCGGGGCGCTGACATCGGGCGATTTCGCACAGTCTTCCCAACGGCTTATCAGCTATCGCGAAGAGATCGGCGCGGCCAGCCTGATGCTGCTCGATGCCGATGGCCGGGCGGTCGCGGCCACGGTGCGGGAAAACCTTGGCACCCAGCATCGCTCCAGCGGTTATTTCGTGGACGCGTTACGGTCAAACGAGACGGTGTTCACCACCTATCGGCAGGAGAGCGGCGCGATCGACTTCAACTATTCCCGCCGGATCGAGATCGGCGGCGAATTGATCGGGGTGATCGTCGTCGGGGTGGACCTGCGCAAGTTCGAGACGTCGTGGTCGGGCTTCTCCGACGCCGTGATGGTGATCGACACCGAGGGCGAGATCATACTGGCCACCGAAAGCCGATGGCGCGGGCTGACCGAGGATGAGGCGCTGGCCGCCCGGTCCGCCCCCAATGCGATCGAACGCGCGGTACAGGCGACGGCCAGTTGGGCCGCGCTTCCGGTCGAGGCGTTCTTCAGCGGCGATCAGGTGATGCGGCAGGAATCCCGGATCGGGTTCCAGGGCTGGCGGATGACCAGTTTCACGACCTATGCCAGCGTGCGCGAGCGGGTGAACGCCTTCCTCGCGCTCGAGATCATGGTGTTCTCGATCCTGCTGGCGGTCGCGTTCTACATGGTGAGCCGAAGGGCACAGGTTCGATCTGCCTTGTTCCAGAGGGAATCGGCAGAACTCCGCCAGCTTAACGATGCGCTGCAGCGGGAAATCGCCGAGCGCGAGCGGGCTGAAAAGAACCTCGAAGTGGCCGAACAGACGATTCAGCAGTCCAGCAAGCTGGCCATTCTGGGCGAGATGTCGGCGGCAGTCAGCCACGAGCTGAACCAGCCCCTTGCGGCGATGAAGACCTACCTTGCCGGTGCACGCCTTCTGTTGCAGCGCCGGCGGGGCGAAGAGGCGTTGAGTTCTTTCCAGCGGATCGACGGTCTGATCGAGCGGATGGGGGCGATCACGCGCCAGCTGAAAAGCTATGCACGCAAGGGCGGAGATGCGTTCGAGCCCATGGATGCAAGGGCTTCGGTGTCTTCCGCGCTTGAGATGATGGAACCGCAACTGAAGCAGCGCCGGGTCGAGATCGGCCTGACGATGCCACGCGAACCGGTGATGGTGATGGCCGACAGGCTGCGGCTGGAACAGGTGCTGATCAACCTGATACGGAACGCGCTGGATGCGACCGGGGGCACGGACAAGGCCAAGGTCGAAATCCTGGTCACCGCCGGTGACAGCGTTCTGATCGCGGTGCGCGATAACGGCCACGGAATCGATGATCTCGACTCGCTGTTCGAGCCGTTTTACACGACCAAGGCCCCTGGCGATGGCGTGGGGTTGGGGCTTGCCATTTCCTCGGGAATTGTAAACGACCTAGGCGGTCGGCTGACGGCCCGCAACGGGCGGTCGGGCGGCGCAGTATTCGAAATCCGGCTGCCGTCCTACCGGGCGGAAAGCCAGGCTGCAGAGTAGGGGAGTGCCATGGCACAGGCTATGAAGATCGCTATCGTGGATGACGAGCAGGACATGCGCCGCTCGATCAGCCAGTGGTTGGCGCTGTCGGGGTTCGACACGGAGACCTATGCCAGCGCCGAGGACGCGCTGAAGGCGGTGGGATCGGATTACCCCGGCGTGGTCCTGTCGGACATCAAGATGCCCGGCATGGACGGAATGCAGTTCCTCAAGCGGCTGATGAGCGTCGATTCAGGCCTTCCGGTGATAATGATCACCGGTCACGGCGACGTGCCCATGGCGGTCGAGGCGATGCGCGTTGGCGCATACGACTTCCTTGAAAAGCCGTTCAACCCCGACAGGATGACCGAACTGGCCAAGAAGGCCACGACCACCCGCCGCCTGACGCTCGACAATCGTGCGCTGCGCCGCGAGTTGGGCGACGGCACCGGGATCATGAAAAAGCTGATCGGGTCCTCGCCCGAGATGGACCGGCTGCGTGAAGACATTCTCGATCTGGGGCAGGCCGAGGGTCACGTGCTGATCGATGGCGAGACGGGCACGGGCAAGACACTGGTCGCGCACGCGCTTCATGCCGTCGGCGCAAATGCGGGCAAGAAATTCGTGATCTTCTCCTGCGCGTCGCTGGATGAAGAGGCGCTGGCCCGGCGGCTGTTCGGCCCCTTGGAGGAAGGCGGACAACTGCCGCTGATCGAAGAGGCGCGGGGCGGCACACTGGTTCTGGAAGATATCGATGCGCTTCAGCCTGCGCTTCAGGGCCGATTGCTCACATGGATCAACGACCAGGGCACGCCTCCCGAGACGCGCATCGTCGCGATCTCGAACCTGCAGGCACAGGGCAAGACCTGCGAAGATGTCTTGCGCCCCGATCTCTACTACCGGCTCGCGGCGATGAAGATCACCCTGCCGCCCCTGCGGGCGCGGGGCGAGGACGTGCTGACGCTCTTCACCCGGTTCACCGAGCAATATGCGGACGAATATGGCTGCGACGCCCCCGCAATCGGCGCGCAGGAGGCCGCGCAGCTTCTGCAGGCGCCGTGGCCCGGGAACGTTCGTCAGCTCATCAACGTTGCGGAACGCGCCGTCCTTCAGAACCGGCGCGGATCGGGCACCATAGCATCGCTTCTGATGGCTGATGATGAAGGCGCAGCGCCCGCCATGACGACCGAGGGCAAACCGCTCAAGGAGTATGTCGAGGCGTTCGAGCGGATGCTGATCGACAATACGATGCGTCGCCATCGCGGCTCTATCGCCGCCGTTATGGAAGAGTTGTGCCTGCCGCGCCGGACGCTGAACGAAAAGATGGCGAAATACGGGTTGCAGCGCTCGGACTACCTCTAGGCCGAAACACTCCCGAACGTTGACAGTCGCCCCGGCGGCTGCTTCGCTCCCCTGAAAACGGGGGACAGCAAGATGTTTGGACGCAGATCGGTGATCCTCGGCGCGCTGGCGGCCGGCATTGCGGGATGCACCCGCACGGCTGCACCGCCGGATGTGACCCGCACCCTGCAGGGTGGCGGTCATGTCATTTATTTCCGTCACGGGGCGACGACCTGGCAGGGACGGGACAGCCAACACTGGCCACGCGAAGAGCAGCGTCTTTTGTCCGAAACCGGCATCGCCCAGTCCCGCCTGATCGGCGCGCGCTTTCGGGAAATGGGCATTCCGGTCGGGGATGTCCGCGCCAGCCCCTTCTTCCGTTGCACCGAAATGGCTGAACTGGCCTTCGGCAGGGTGACCCCGGACGACCGGTTGCTGAGCCCGACAAACCCATCGGGACGGGGCCGTGGACAGCTTGCGGCCTTGCGCCAGCTTCTTTCGACCCCATCTGAGGCGAGCGGTAACCTTGTTCTGATCGCCCATTCCACGAACATGCAGCTTCTGGCCGGGATCAACCTGAAGGAAGGGGAGGCCGCCGTGTTTCGCCCACAGGGAGAAGGGGACTTTTCCTTTCTGGGGCAGGTCTTACCGGAAGACTGGTAACCGCAATCGTATTCAAAACCGGCATCCCGCGCACCGACTGTCGGTCGGGTTGTTCGAATTTCACGATTGTCAAACGGGCGACAAGCGCATTATGGTGCCCGGACGGGAGGCGAATGCACGGCATTCACGCTGACCCGGATTGGTTTCGCTGTCCTGAGACAAACTCCCGGCAAAGGGTCCGGTTTGTTCAGGACGCTTAGAGTGGCCCCCTTTGGGCCGAAGGAATTGCCCGAGCGCCGACAGCGCCAGCGGGCGAGCAAACAGGTGCCGCATGCGGCATCGGAGAAGAAACGTGATAACGCGCGTGGACAGTACCAGGCATAGGGCAGAGGGCGACAGCGCCCGTCTGAGCCTTGGCATGTTCGCAGCGTTCACCCCAAAAAGCCAGACATTCCGCACACTTGCACCCCCGGGTTCAAGGCGTGGAATGGTCTGCCGAAAGTTAACATGCCAAAGAAGATGCTTATCGACGCCACCCACGCGGAGGAAACCCGCGTCGTGGTGGTCGACGGAAACAAGGTCGAGGAATTCGACTTTGAATCAGAAAACAAACGCCAGCTTGCAGGCAATATCTATCTCGCCAAGGTAACGCGGGTCGAACCGTCGCTTCAGGCGGCCTTTGTGGATTACGGCGGGAACCGGCACGGGTTCCTCGCTTTCTCTGAAATACACCCCGATTACTACCAGATCCCTGTCGCGGACCGCGAGGCGCTTTTGGCCGAGGAAATGGCCTATGCCGAGGCGCAGGCCGCCGAGGACGAGGAAGAAAAGCCGAAACGCCGGTCGCGTTCACGCTCCCGGTCGCGCAGCAAGGCCAAGGCCGAAGCGACGACGAATGATGATGCGGTGGAAACCCGCGACATCCCCGGTATGGATGTGGTCGAGCCCGAGGGCGACGACGAGGCGGTTGAGATCGCCGAGGACGAGGCGTCCTCGCCCATGGAGCGCGTCCCCGAAACGCCCGTGGAAACGCCTGAGGTTGCCGACGAGGCCAAGGCGGATGATGCGGATGCCGAGGACGAAGATGGGAATGGCAACGGGGACGAAGCCAAAGCCGCCGATGCGACCGACAAGGATGAAACCATCGAGTCGGTGGCCGACGAGGATGTCTCCGAGGAAATCCGCGCCCCGCGCCGTCACAAGCCCCGCAAGTACAAGATCCAGGAAGTCGTCAAGGTTCGCCAGATCCTTCTGGTGCAGGTCGTCAAAGAAGAGCGCGGCAACAAGGGCGCGGCTCTGACGACCTATCTGTCGCTGGCCGGGCGTTACTGCGTTCTGATGCCCAACACCGCCCGTGGCGGGGGCATCTCGCGCAAGATCACCAACGCGTCCGACCGCAAGAAGCTCAAGGAAATCGCCTCCGAAATAGACGTGCCCAAGGGTGCGGGCCTGATCGTGCGGACGGCGGGCGCGCAACGCACCAAGACCGAGATCAAGCGCGACTACGAATACCTGCAACGGATGTGGGAACAGATCCGCGAACTGACGCTGAAATCCATCGCGCCGGCCCAGATCTACGAAGAAGGCAACCTGATCAAACGCTCGATCCGCGACCTCTATAACCGCGAGATCGACGAGGTCTATGTGGAGGGCGAGGCCGGGTATCGCGTGGCCAAGGACTTCATGAAGATGATCATGCCGTCCCACGCCAAGAACGTGAAACACTATGCCGAAGCCATGCCGCTTTTCGCCCGGTATCAGGTCGAAAGCTACCTTGCGGGGATGTTCAACCCGACAGTGCAGCTGAAATCGGGTGGCTATATCGTCATCGGGATCACCGAGGCGCTGGTGGCGATCGACGTGAACTCCGGTCGGGCTACCAAGGAAGGCTCGATCGAGGACACCGCGACCAAGACCAACCTTGAGGCCGCCGATGAAGTGGCGCGCCAGTTGCGCCTGCGCGACCTTGCCGGCCTGATCGTGATCGACTTCATCGACATGGAAGAGCGCAAGAATAACGCCGCTGTCGAGAAGCGCCTGAAAGAGAGGCTGAAAACCGACCGCGCCCGCATTCAGGTGGGCCGCATTTCCGGCTTCGGCCTGATGGAGATGAGCCGCCAGCGCCTGCGCCCTGGTATGCTGGAAGCGTCGACCCAGCCTTGTCCGTCCTGCCACGGCACGGGCCTTGTCCGCTCCGATGACAGCCTCGGACTGACCATCCTGCGTCAGATCGAGGAAGAGGGCACCCGTGGACGGTCTCGTGAGGTCCTGGTCAAGGCGCCCGTGTCGATCATGAACTTCCTCATGAACCAGAAACGCGAACACATCGCGGGGATCGAGGAACGCTATGGGATGAGCGTGCGGATCGAGGGCGATGGTCATCTGATCAGCCCCGATTTCACCATCGAGAAGTTCAAGACGGCGACCCGGCCCGTACGCGACGCCGCGCCGGTGGTATCGGTCGATGCGTCGCTCATGGCCGATATCGACGAAGCCTCCGATGCCGTCGTGGCCGAAGAGGCGCCCGAGGCCACCGATACCGATGGCGACGCGCCCCGCAAGAAGCGCCGGCGCCGGCGCCGTCGCCGCGGTGGGGGCCAGAATGCCGAAGGGCAGGAGGCTCAGGCAACCGAGGCGCAGGGCGGCGAAGCGGCCGCAGCGCAGGAAGGCGAACAGCCAGTGGCAGAAGCCCCGGACCAGCCCGGCGAGACACCTGCCGAGGCGTCCGAAGAGCCCGCGCCAAAGCCCAAGCGCACCCGGTCACGGCGCAAGCCGAAGGTCGAAGAACCGGCAGAGGTTGCTGCATCTGCCGAAGCCGAGCCAGTGGAAGAGGCGGCGTCCGAGGTGGCGGATACAAGCGAAACGACTGCCGAAGAGGCACCCAAGCCCAAGCGCAAACGCGCCCCGCGCAAGCGGAAACCGGCGTCGGATGTCGAAGCGCCTGCAGGGGATGCCGAACCTGCGCCCGAACCCGCCACCGCGCCGGAACCGGCCCCGGAGCCTGAACCGGCCATGGCCGAGGCGGAACCTCCGGCAGAACCGGAAGCGAGCAAACCCCGCCGCAAGGGCTGGTGGTCGATCGGGCGCTGAGCGGTCATGACACTTGTGATCACCGGCGGGGCGGGGTTTCTTGGCCAGCGCCTCGCCACCCGCATCCTCGCGGACGGTCATCTGAAGCTGCCGGACGGAACCGAGTTGATGCGCCCGGCCATCGTTCTGGCCGATCGCCCGGGCGCGACCCTCGCTCCCGAACTCGAAGGGCGCGTCACGCAAAGCGCGCTTGACGTCACCGACGCCTCTGCCACACGCGACGCCATGGCCGAGGCACAGGCGATCTTTCACCTCGCCGCCGTGGTCAGCGGCCAGGCCGAGGCCGAGTTCGATCTGGGCCTCGCGGTCAATCTCGACGGCACCCGCAACGTGCTGGCCGCCGCCCACGCCACCGGGCGCCGTATCCCGGTGATCGGCACGTCGTCGCTCGCCGTCTTCGGTGCCAATGCCACCGAACCCCTGACCGAAGCCACCCCGACGCAGCCGGGAAACAGCTACGGCGCGGCCAAGGCCATGGCGGAAATCCTGATGTCGGACTATCGCCGCCGCGGCATGGCCGAGGCGCGGGTGCTGCGCCTGCCGACGATTGTCGT
The DNA here is from genome assembly GCA_947503175.1 of uncultured Paracoccaceae bacterium. Classification (GTDB taxonomy): domain Bacteria; phylum Pseudomonadota; class Alphaproteobacteria; order Rhodobacterales; family Rhodobacteraceae; genus Ovoidimarina. The sequence continues at coordinate 1,596,943 of CANNCO010000001.1, read as the reverse complement.
GCGCCCCGGCGCGCCGAATGCGGCGGCCTCTTCCTTTGCCTCTTCGATCTTCCGTGAACCGCTCGCGGGCCAACCCGCCCGCTGTCCCGTGGATACGGGCCTGCCGCTCTGGCTGGCCTCGCCCGATACGGCGGTGCATGGGATGATCCGCGCCATGGCCGTGCCCGAACGGGACTGGCCCGCCTTTGCGGCGCTGAACGTGCCGGGGATCACCGCGACGGTCGGCGAAATGCTTGAAGCGCTACAGGAGATCGGCGGTATCGAAGCCCGCGACCGCGTCACGATCGATCCCGATCCGGCGGTCGAGGCGATCGTGGCCGGCTGGCCCGCCCGCTTCGACACGAGCCTTGCCGAAAACCTCGGCTTCCGACGCGCCGAAAACACGATCGCGGATATTCTACACGCCTATCTTGCGGCGACCTGACCCCTTCGTCTTGTCCCAAATACGCATGGCGAAGCCGTCGCGCGGAGCGTCAGCTCCGGGCGACCGTGCCGTCAGGTCTTGCGAATGAAATGGTGTTGCGCGCCATCCGATTCCTCAATGCCCAGATAGGCATTCCCGCTTTCGGCACAGTAATGCGGCACATCGACAATCGCCGCCGGGTCATCCGCCTGCAAACGCAGGATCGCGCCCGGTTCCAGCGCGCGCATCCGCTTGGCGGCCTTCAGAACCGGCAGCGGACACAAAAGCCCCAGCGCATCAAGATCGTGGTCGAACTCCATGGCCCGCGAATTAGGGGGGATGTTACAATTTGTCCACCGAGATGTGACGCGATGTGTGCGTGACGCGGGCGCAAGCTGCGGTTATGTGTGAGGGTGCGGGGAACGGGAAGAAACATGTTCGGACTGGAAATCATCGACGCAAGCCTTTTGCCGGCGATCGCCATCGCGGTCTTTGCCGGGGTGCTGTCGTTCCTAAGCCCCTGCGTCCTGCCCATCGTGCCGCCCTACCTGGCCTATATGGGCGGCATCTCGATGAACGAGATGAACGCGCGCGCGGGCCGGCGCCGGGTGATCCTTTCGGCGCTGTTCTTTGTCCTGGGTCTTTCCACCGTCTTCCTGTTTCTGGGTTTCACCGCCTCGGTGATCGGGCGCTTTTTCCTGATAAACCAGACATGGTTCGTTGCGGCCTCCGGCGTCGTCATCATGATCTTCGGGGCACATTTTCTAGGCATCTACCGGATCGGCTTCATGGACCGAGAGATGCGAGTGGATGCGGGCGACCGGGGCGGATCGGCCTTCGGGGCCTATGTCCTGGGCCTCGCCTTCGCCTTTGGCTGGACACCCTGCATCGGTCCGATCCTCGGCGCGATCCTGTCGATTGCGGCCACCGAGGCCGATACCGGCCGCGGCACAACGCTGCTGGCGGCCTATGCGCTGGGCCTCGGCATCCCGTTCCTGCTGGTCGCAGCCTATTTCCCGCGCCTGACCGGCGTCATGGGCTTCATGAAACGTCACATGGACCGGATCGAGCGGGTGATGGGCCTTCTGCTCTGGACCGTGGGCCTTCTGATGCTGACCGGTAAGTTCACCGATTTCGCATGGTGGCTGAACGAACAGTTCCCGGCACTTCAGGCTTTCGGATAATCGTCTAAACGCTTGAAAAAGCCATCCATCACCGGGCATACTCCGCGCCACGGGGGCGTTGTCACTTGGCAGATCGGCAGAAAGCGTTTTGATGTCCCGTCCCTCCGATTCCCCGGTCAGGCGCCGTCATGTCTTCTATGTGCCGGGCTATGATCCGTACCCCGCACGCCGCTACCGCGAGCTTTACCGCAGCCAGGGCAAGGAACAGGCCCGCATCGCGGGCTATCGTCTGGCCGTGCGCGGCACCGACGGCATCCCCCATTACGGCTGGGAGGTGGCGAGCGAGATCGACGGGGCCCGCGTGCGCGCCCGCGTGGATGTGCTCGAATGGTCCGATATCGTCCGCGACACGATGGATCAGACGGTTGCGGGCACCTATCTGCAACTGATCCGCACGGCCATCGCCTATATCGGCTCGGGCGCGCTTCGCCGCATGACGTGGCTGCGCAAGGGTCCGGTGATCGCAGGGCTTTTCCCCGCTGTCGCGCTGCTACTGCAACTGGGTCTTGGCATCCTTGCGGGATGGATCGCGGGCAGTGCCGTTGCGGCCCTGTTCGGTCTCGCGCTGGGCTGGCTCCTGCCGGGATTCGGCTGGGGGTGGCTGGGGTGGATTGCCGGCATCGCCGTGCTGATCGGGGTCCTGCATCAGTTCCGCGCCCGCGACCGTCACATCCTTGCCTATTACCTGATGCACGATCTGGCCCATACCGCCCAGTCGGACGGCGCCTATTCCCCGGCGCTTGCCGCCCGCATCACCGATTTCGCCAGTTCGGTCGCCGAGGCGCTGTCCGAGGATGTGGACGAGGTGCTCGTGGTCGGTCATTCGTCAGGCGCGCACCTTGCGGTTTCTGCCGTGGCCGAGCTTCTGCGGAGCGGACGCCGCCCACCGGGCGGACCGGCCCTGTCGCTTCTGACCCTCGGGCAGGCGATCCCGATGGTGTCTTTCCTGCCCAAGGCGGGGCGGTTGCGCCGCGACCTGAACGACCTCGCCAGATCGGACGAGATCGTATGGGTCGACATTTCCGCACCGGGCGATGGCGGATCGTTTGCGCTGTGCGACCCGGTGGCCGTTTCCGGCGTCTCTCCCTCGCCGCAACGCTGGCCCCTTGTGCTGTCGGCGGCCTTCAAGAACTCGCTGTCGCAAGAGCGCTACAACTCCCTGAAGTGGCGGTTCTTCCGGCTGCATTTCCAGTATCTCTGCGCCTTCGACAAACCCGAGGCCTATGATTACTTCCGCATCACCGCTGGCCCCGAAACACTGGGCGCGCGTTTTGCGGACCGCAAACCGTCGGCCAACAGGATCGATGTGCAGGCCTCCGGCTATAACTCGATGGCCGCATGACACCGCCAAAGCCGCCGGCGCGCGAGGCGCGTGTGCCGCTCTGGCGCTATGCCAGGGCGTTCCGGCGCGACATCCTCTCGGCCCAGCCAGCGCGGCTCTACCGCGCGCGGATGGCTGAGTTCCGCACACCGTTCTTCCGGTCGTTTCTGGTCAACGAACCCGATCTGGTGCGTGAAATTCTGAGCGACCGGCCAGCCGGTTTTCCGAAATCGACCCGCGTGATCGAGGGGCTGCGCCCGCTTCTGCGCGACGCGGTTTTTGTCACCAATGGCGCGCAATGGGCGCGGCAGCGGCGGATCATCGACCCGGCCTTTCAGGGCGGTCGGCTGGATGAAACCTTTCCGGCGATGCTGGACGCGGCGCATGCGGCGGTGGCGCGTCTCCGGCCCGGCCCGTGCGAGATCGAAGCCGTGGCCAGCCATGCCGCCGCCGACGTTATCTTTCGCACGCTGTTTTCCGTTCCGATCGAGAATCGCATGGCGGGGCAGGTGGCCCGCGCCTTCACCCGTTACCAGCGCCACCAGCCGATCCTGAACATCGCAGCACTTTTCCCGCTGCCCCGCTGGGTGCCGCGCTTTCATCGCAAGCCCGTGCGGCAGGCTGCGGCCGAGATCCGGTCGCTTGTGGCCGAGATGGTCGCGCACCGCGTGGAAGAAATCGCCGACGGCACCGCGCCAAACGATCTGGCGACCAAACTCCTGACCGCGCGCGACCCCGAGACAGGCGAACGCTTCGCGCCGGGCGAGATGACCGATCAGGTCGCGATCTTCTTTCTGGCGGGGCACGAGACAAGCGCCGCGGCGCTTTCCTGGGCGCTCTACCTTCTGGCGACCCATCCCGACGCCCAGTCCCGCGTGGCCGCCGAAGCCGGCCTGTTCGCCGAGGACCCTGGCCCCGCAAACCTGAAATCGCTGCGGTTCACCCGCGATGTGTTCCGCGAGGCGCTGCGCCTTTACCCGCCGGTCCCGATGATGGTGCGCGCCGCGGCGGGACCCGAAGAGTTCCGGGGCCGCCCGGTGCCGGAAGGCGCGCAGATCGTCCTGTCACCCTGGCACATGCACCGCCACGAACGGCACTGGGCTGCGCCTGACGCCTTCGATCCCGACCGCTGGCAGACGCCCGAGGGCCGCGCCTCCGCGCGCGCGGCCTATATGCCGTTTTCCGCCGGACCGCGTGTCTGCCCGGGTGCAGGATTTGCGATGGCGGAAGGGACCATTCTTCTGGCGCTCTTCACCCATGCGTTCCGTTTTTCCCCTTCGGGTCCGGCGCCTGTACCCGTCGCGCATCTGACAGTACGCTCTCGAAACGGCATAAATCTTGAGCTTTCGGGGCGAAATGAGGGATTAACGCAACGTTAGGATGAGTTGTTTCCGGCGGACGCTCCAAAAACCTTGCCGTCCCGCCTCGAATCACCGGATAAAGCGGGGTCTGTATTTACCGTTGTCCATGCTTTTTAAGCGCGTCGGCGGTTTTGTGCCGGGACCGGGGGGTCCCAATGTATCAGGTTTCATATGTGAGCTGTCTGCACGATTCCTTGGGGGGAACGTATGTCGATTCATCAGGATCTGTCGGCCTCTGGGCCCGTGTTCAGAATTGCGATTCCGTCTTGGCGCATCGGTGTCCGGCGGCAACCGCAAACCTCTGATCTGCAATCCGGCCCCAGCCGGGCAGAGTTTCAAAAGCTCATGGAAGCCGAGCTAAGCCCCGGCGATCTGCTCCATGCCCGTTTGACGAGGGCCGAGCGTCGTCAGCTTTCCACCGCGCGCCGCCTGCGCGATGCGCTTTACCCATCCGTCGATTTCGCCTGATCCTTCAGCGCGTCCAGAACGAACACCCTGATTGCCGAGGCCAGTCCCGCTTCGGTTCCCCGCGCCTCATCGATCTCCGCCGCCAGCGCGTTCAAGGCCATGCCGCGCGCTTCGGCGATGGCCCGAAACTCCCGCCAGAACGCATCCTCCAGTGACACAGACGTGCGGTGCCCGCGCAGCGTCAACGACCGCTTGACGGGCCGCGCGGTCATTCGGGATCCCGTTTGTGCTCGTCCAGCCGGGTGGCGGCCCGGGCCGCCGCGTCAGCCTCTTGTGCCTTGTCCGCCTTGCTCCGCCCGAATTTCGCGGCATTCGCATCGGCCTTGGCCCGCTTCTCGGCCCGCGCGCGCTCTTTCCGCGCGCGGTTCAGGTTGATCGGCGTATCGCTCACTTCGGTCCGATCATCTGTTCGGGGCGCACGACCTTGTCGAATGTCGCCTCGTCCACGAATCCCAGCTTGACCGCCTCTTCCCGCAGGGTCGTGCCGTTCTTGTGCGCTGTCTTCGCCACGGTCGTTGCATTGTCATACCCGATGGTCGGTGCAAGTGCCGTGACCAGCATCAGCGACTCCCGCATTAGCTTTTCAATCCGGTCCTTGTTTGCTGTGATCCCGACAACGCAATTGTCAGTGAACGCAACCGAGGCATCGCCCAGAAGCTGCATGGATTGCAGCAGGTTATAGGCCATCATCGGTTTATAGACGTTCAGCTCGAAATGCCCCTGCGATCCGGCAAAGCCAATCGCCGCATCATTGCCGAACACGTGGGCACAAACTTGGGTCATCGCCTCGCATTGCGTGGGGTTCACCTTGCCGGGCATGATCGACGAGCCGGGTTCGTTCTCGGGCAACATCAACTCGCCCAGACCGCAGCGCGGGCCAGAGCCCAGAAGCCGAATGTCATTGGCGATCTTGAACAGCGACGCGGCGGCGGTTTTCACCGCCCCCGACATTTCGACCATCGCGTCATGGGCACCAAGCGCCTCGAACTTGTTGGGTGCCGTCACGAAAGGCAGGCCGGAGATTTCGGCCATATGCGCCGCCACCGTCTCGCCCCAGCCCTTGGGGCTGTTCAGCCCGGTACCGACCGCCGTGCCGCCTTGGGCCAGCTCATAGATATGGGGCAGGGCGGCCTGCACCCGTTTGATCGCCATATGTACCTGATGGGCATAACCCGAAAACTCCTGTGCCAGCGTAAGGGGCGTCGCGTCCATCGTGTGCGTCCGCCCGATCTTGATGATGCCTTCGAACTCCTGAACCTTCATTTCAAGCGCGGCGTGCAACTTCGCCAGACCAGGCAGCAGCACGTCATGGGCTGTCATCGCGGTGGCGATATGCATCGCCGTCGGGAAAGTGTCATTCGACGACTGCCCCATGTTCACGTGATCATTCGGGTGGACCGGATTCTTCGACCCGATGGTGCCGCCCAGTATCTCGATGGCGCGGTTCGCGATCACCTCGTTGGCGTTCATGTTCGACTGGGTGCCCGACCCGGTCTGCCAGACAACCAGCGGAAAGTTATCGTCGAGCTTGCCCGCCACCACTTCCGACGCGGCCTCGATCATCGCATCGGCCAGTTTCGCGTCCAGCGCGCCGCGGTCGCGATTCGCCATTGCGCAGGCCTGCTTGATCACGCCAAGGGCGCGGACGATGGCCACCGGCTGTTTTTCCCAGCCGATGGGAAAGTTCAGGATCGACCGCTGGGTCTGTGCGCCCCAATACTTGTCTGCGGGTACCTCCAGCGGTCCGAAACTGTCGGTTTCCGTGCGGGTCTGGGCCATCGAAACTCTCCTCGTATGCGTCGGAGAGAGCTATAGGGCGCACGCCGGGTCGGCGCAATCGCCCCGGGGGCACTCGTGTCCGCCCTGCGTTCTATTTCCGGAACTTGTCCAGACTGACGATTTCGGCGTCTTTCGGCGGAACGGGAGGTTCCTCCTGCTCCGGTGGATCGACCAGTTCCGCATCGTCGCTGTCACCCTCGTCTTCCTGCGTCTCGAACCGCAGGCCGAACTCCACCGACGGGTCGACGAAGGTGCGGATCGCGTCATAGGGGATGTAAAGCGGCTCGGGGCTGTCGCCGAAATTCAGCGTCACAGCAAAGCCTTCGTCCGTGACCTCCAGCTTGTCGTACCAGTGCTGCATAACCACGGTCATTTCATCCGGGTACCGATCCGACAACCAATCGGCGATCTCCACATCCGGATGCATCGTGTCAAAGGTGATAAAGAAATGATGTTCGCCGGGCAGGCCATTCTTTTCGACATCCAGCAGAACCTGCTGGATCAGGCCGCGCATCGCGCTGTGCATCAGGTTGCCGTAATCGATCTTGCGGGTCATCCAAGCACCTTCGGTCGTTCCCGTCAGCATATTGGATTCGGATTGGAAGGAAAGGGCAGGAACACGGTTTTCCTGTTAACCAATTGCCGGGATCGCAAGGCCAAGAAGGGCGGTGATCAGCAGCACCCGAAGCAGCGGCCAGCGCAGTGCCAGAAGCAGGATCGCGGCGACCGCCACCAGTCCGGCGGCGGCCGGATCAAGGCTTGCCGGATCGGGCGCGATCATCTGGATCGGACCCCAGTCGATCCGGCCGACATCGGCGAACAGAACATGGGCGGCGAACCACAATGACAGGTTCAGGATCACCCCAACGACGGCGGCGGTGATTGCTGCCAATGCGCCCGCCAGACGCGGGCGCGACGCGATCCAGTCCAGATACGGCGCACCGGCGAAAATCCATAGAAAACAGGGCACGAAGGTCACCCAAAGTGTCAGGGATGCCGCCGCCAATGCCAGCCCGATACCGCCCACGCCATGCCCGGCGAGAAAGCCCACGAACTGCGTCACAAGGATCAGCGGCCCCGGCGTCGTCTCGGCCAGCCCCAGCCCGTCCATCATCTCTGCCGTGGTCAGCCAGTTGCGGTCGGCCACGACCTCTTGCGTCATATAGGCCAGCACCGCGTAGGCCCCGCCAAAGGTCACCACGGCGAGCTTGGAAAAGAACAGCGCGATCTCGGTCAGGAACGCGGCACCCGAGGCCCAGAGCGCGGCGATGGGGGCCACCCACAGGGTGCCCCAGACGGCGATTGTCCGCCCAAGGCCCTGACCCTTTGGCAGGGGTACCGGCACGCCCGCCCCGCCACTCGCCCGAAACCCCCAGAGCGCGGCTGCCGCGATGATCAGCGGGAAGGGCAGGCCAAGCGCAAAGATCGCCAGAAACGACAGCCCGGCGATGATCCAGTGGGCGGGACCGCTCAGCGCCCGCCGCGCGACCTTGACCAGAGCCTCGATCACGATCGCCACCACCGCCGCCTTGACGCCCAGAAACAGCGCATGGACCAGCGGCAGATCGCCCAGCCACACATAGGCCAGCGCCAGCGCAAAGATCACCGCTGCCCCGGGCAGAACGAACAAGAGCCCCGCCAAAAGGCCCCCCGGCACGCCGCGCAGCTTCCACCCCGCATAGGTCGCAAGCTGCATCGCCTCGGGGCCGGGCAGGAGCATGGTAAAGGACAGGGCGCGCAGGAACGTCGCTTCGTCCAGCCATCCGGTCCGGTCCACCAACTCGCGGTGCATCAGCGCGATCTGCGCCGCGGGGCCGCCAAAGGACAGAAGGCCGATATGCCCGAAGGTCCGGAACAGCATCGCGAAAGGCACCTGTGCCATGCTTCAGGCCCGCCCCGTTGGCCAGTCATGGCTCTCGTCATACCCGTCCCGCGCCCAGCGATAGAGTGCATCGTACATACCCATCCCGGCGGCAAGCTGTGCCTGATCATCGCGGTACTTGCGCGACAGCCCGACAGACAGGGCCAGAAGCCCCGCGGCCTCGGGCGCAAGATCGTGACGATTGGTATCCGCCGCGCGAACCACCAATGCCAACCGGTCAAGCGTCGGCGAATGCAGCGAGAATTCCTGGATCATCGTATCGAACGTACAGGCATCACCCCGGTGCGACCAGAACACGTCTTCCACATCAAAAGGCGTTGCGCCGAACCGTTCGGCAACGCCCATGACCTCGGCGGGCGAGACGAACAGGAACACCGCGTCGGGGTCGACGAAGCGCCGGATCAGCCAGGGACAGGCGATCCGGTCGATCTTGGGCCGGTGCCGCGTGACCCATAGCGTCACACCGTTCACCGGATCGGGGAGGGCACTGGCCGGAACGCGCATCGCGCCCGGCATATCGCGCCAGCCATAGACGCCACCCTTCAGATATTCGGCTTTCTGACCCTTTGAGTTCAAAAGCGCCGTCAGGCCCTGGCTCAGTTTGATTCCCTTCTGACAGACGATCACGGCAGGGCGTCCCTGAAGCCGCTTTATCAAGCCTTCGGCGTCAGTATGCCGATGCCGGAACGATCCGGGGATCAGAAGCGGATCGGCCTCAAAGTCCGGATCTATACAGATATCGACGATCGCCGGGCATTCTGGCGTGCCGACAAGCCGAAGAAGTTGTTGCGGAGTCATTTCGTTGGGGGCGGCCATAAGAGCATCCTTTCTGGTCGAGACGAAGGATGCGAAACTTGGGCCAAAGCCTCACGGGGCGTTCGCGGAGCCCCATGGGAACAATTGCCGACATCACGCGGTGCGTGTCAAGCGGCGGCTCAGAACATCACCTGGCTGACCTCGCGCCGGATCTTGCGCTTCAGCGTCTCGGCATAGCTTTGGTGCCCGCGCGATGTCATGACAAAGCCGTTCCGGGTGATCACGTGCCTGCGGAAGAAATTGGTGATCGACAGACCCATCCCCTCGATCGCCAGCCCGTTTATCTGAACATTCATGACCTCGGCCTGACGGCGCGCCGATTGCGGATCGGTGCCCGCATTGTCGGTACCGTCGCCCGAGATATCGATCACCCGACGGGCGCAGTCGGGCACCTCGGCAAAAAGCGGCAGGCTGAACCGGATGATATCGCCCACCGCCGTGTCCGACATGATGAAGGCGCGTTTCATCCTGCTTGCGCGATCCGCAAGTGCAAGCACATCTGCATCTGTCTGCATCCGGACCCAGGGAAAGACGACCTGCTGGCTGCCGCGCCCGGACCACTGCACCACGGTCAGCGCGACCTCGCCGGTGACCAGCGCCTCGCGCACCGCGGGATCAAGCAGCGCCTCGGCCAGCCCGTCGGCCTGAATGCGGTACTCGCCCGCATCGATGGAGTTGGACACGTCGATGGCCAGAACAAGAGCAGTCGAACACGACCACGCCGGTGCGGCACAGAATGCGGCAAGACAAGAAGCCAACAGTGTTGCACGCAGTCGCGGAACAATCGTCATCGTCGAAGGATGCGAAATCTGTGCGCATCGTGCAATCACGTTTCCGTGGGAGAGCTTTCGGGCAAAGCCGATTGCGGCGGCTGCCCATCAAAAGCGCAACGCGAAAGCCGGGGTGCCTTATTGAAGTGCAGGCTTCCGTTGCCCGGACCTTGCCCCGCAAGGGCCGTCCAAGGACAAAGCGATTGGCCATGCCAATTGCGGAGTCCGCCTCTGGGCATCCAGACGGTCAGGAAAACGTGTGAAGTGCAGGCTTCTGTTGCCAGGTGCCTGCGAACCCCGCCTTACGCTGCTAGGCGCAAGGGCTTAAAGTTCGGTTTTAGTGACTGCTTACGCAGCGACTGCCACCGGAGCATGGTTGTTATTGGCAACTATGCGTTACGGACCGATAACGGTGGTACCTCACCGAGACAAAGCAAACCCCTTTAGACGTCCGTCGATCCTGTTTCGGCCCCATGGTCCGCCAATAACGGAGGGTTGGTGGAGCCGCCGGGTACCGCCCCCGGGTCCGATCCGCTTATTACGAGCGCGTTTATGTCCATAGTCCCGCAAGCGAGACAGACCAGACCTAAGCCATGGAGGCGGTTAATTCAAGCTTGTCCCGGCGCGCGCTGTCTTGGCCCCGAACATCGCGAATCGTTCGTTAAGGCAAGGAAACAAGGGGTTTGGGGCGATGTGTATCCGATGCGGAAACCATGTGTATTTCATGCGCATTTGTATCCGCTTGGGGCCGAGTCCTAACAGTGCGGACGCGACCGGGTCGGGACGATACCCGTGCCGGTTTGAACCCGCCGGTCAGGTGTCAAAGTCCGGCACCCGGTCGGGTGCACGGCACGTTTGCCTTGCGGGACGAAGCACCATTTCGCTGCGGCTGCGCGAACGTCCGGTTCGTAGGCCGGCCGTCTATTCCACAATCACTACCTGCCCCGTCAGAGCGCCCTCAACGCATTTTGCGTATGCGAGGCCAACGTCATGTGATGGCACAGGCTTGTGACCGTGAAACCACGCGCCATAGCGCGGTGCGGAGACGTCCAGCATTCCAGGACTGACAACATTCACTCTCAACCCGCGCGGCATCTCTATTGCCGCACCTCTGACGAATCCAGCCAGCGCCCCGTTGGCGGTCGCGGCATTTGACCCCATGCGGATTGGATCGCGATCAAGGACGCCGCTAGTCAGCGTGAAGCAACCGCCATCCGAAATGACATTCAGCCCGGCGAGGACGAGGTTAACCTGCCCCATCACCTTTTGCCGCAGACCGACCATGAACTTCTCTTGGTCCATGTCTGACAATGGCGCGAAGGTTGCATCGCCCGCGCAAGACACGACGGCATCAACGGTGCCGACCTTTTCATAGATTGACTTCACCGCATGCAAGTCGCCCACATCGACCCGAAAGTCTCCGGCGGAGCGACCGACGGTGACGATTTCATGCCTCTGTTCAAGTTCTTTGCAGGCGGCTCGCCCAATATCGCCAGACGCGCCTACGACGATTATCCTCATGTCTGATCCTTCATTATCTCATCGTACTTTTGCAGTTTTCGGTCGAGGATTGCTCGGCAGCGTTCCAGCTCCGCTTGTCGAGCCTCAAGGCTTTGTCGGTGTGCTAGAAGCGCCGCCCTGCGCTTCGGTATTGTTGCATTGCCTGATGCGTACAAGTCGGCGAACGTGCGCATCTCAGACATGGGCATCCCAGTTGCGCGCAGTGATGCCAGCAACTCCAGCCAGTCGGCATCCGTCTTTGAAAACCTGCGCTTTCCGTCTGCGCCGCGTTGGATGAACGGACAGAGTCCGGATTTCTCATAAAAGCGTATCGTTGAAACGCTGAGCCCGGTCAGCTCAGCTACTTCTGAAATCTTCATGCGGCCGCACCCTTTCACTCAGGTTCATACCGACCTGAAGCTGCTTTAGGTCAAGCGTCTTTATCAGACTTGATCGTGAAAGCCGCCGTTCGCGCACCCCGCAGCATCTGTCAAATTGGGCTCAGAGCGGTCGCGCGCAGCAGGGGCTGCAAGGCCTATAGCCTCGGTGTGCCGGCGCAGAACGCTTGTGTCTGGGTCGCAGAGCTGGTCATCACAGCGCGTTGGGCAGTCACGCCATCCCAGTACCATGGCGAACGAGCAGTTCGTTTCATTGTCTCGCGTGGCCCCCATCTGTCTGTCTGTTGGATTTGTCTTCGGTCCGGCCAACTTGCGCAGGTTTCTTCGCGTGAACCGTCAGGGCGATCCGGCGTTGCCATCTGATGGAACGCCATAGGCGCGCCGGCGTTCCTGCGCAGTGAGCGTGTGTGGGGGCGATACCGGCACTGACGCATCTGGCAGAAAAAAGGGTGTTGCCCGGTGCCTGCCGGAGACGCGTTCGGTCAGGATGGTCCGGGCTGTGCCGAGAAGCATCCTGAAGACGGGCAGAGCGTCCTTTTCCAACGGCGCCACATCGCCATGGGCGTGCTTGAGGTTCAGACGCCCGCGGATGGGTCCGATCACAGGTTCGTCCGGCATGTCGCGGATGAACGCGGCAACGAGGCTGACGAACGGAAACCCCCAGTATTTCGGCGTGCTTCCGATGGGACTTGCACAGCACGCGGTGAACCAGCGAAGCGTTCCGCCACCCCTCAGATCCAGGCATCGCAAGTGTTCGCTGCCGCGTCGCAGGTGAAGGCTGGCCGGCGTTACGTGCAAGACCTCGGTTCCGCCGCTGATGTCGAGAACATCGTTCGAGCGGCCCAGAAGATGGTGAATGAAGGCCTGGCAGTCCCTGCAGTAACACACGTAACGCGGCAGGGCCGACAGATCGTCAACCGCGACGTGACCGTGGACGGCGCCGCATCGGCAGGACAGGTTCAAGCGGTTTGGCATCTGCCCCATCCTTGTTGGCCGTGAGAATGCCGCTTTGCGTTCTGAAACCATGTCAGTTGGTATCCGTGATGGCAACGAACACGGCCACAGCGACCGCAACCAGAATTGCCAACCTAACGCGTTGCTTTCTTTTCATCTTTTTTCTCCACTCTTAATAGGTCTTCAAGTGCTGCGCACCCGACGCCATCACGACCGGACCGCGCCGCTCAGATCCCCGGCAACTCCGGAAGCGACCTTCCGTCCGCTGCGGATCGCCCCTTCCACATATCCGGCAAAGGAGCCGTCCAGCTCCGCACCGGCGAACCTCAGGCGGCCGGGCCAGCCCGCAAGCCGCGCAGCCGCATCGGCACGATATCCCGGCTTCACACTCGCGTTGTAACCGCCTCCTGACCAAGGATCATCGACCCAGACAGCCTCGGTAACGGCGCGGGGGTGCATTGCCTCCTTGCCGAACGCTCGGCTCAAGTCCTCAAGCAGGAGCCGCTGACGGGCTTCTTCGGGCAGAGATGCTCTTTGTCTGGCGGTCGGCCCGCCAAGGAAGGCCGCAAGTCTTGGCCGGCCTCCGTCGTCGTAGCTTGCGTCGACGATCTCCAGCCCAACCGGATCGGCAAAGGACACGCGGCCGCTCCGCCCGTTCCAACGCCAGAACGGAGCATCGTAAACAACGACTGACTTGATCAGGTCACCGGCCTGGAAGGCGTCCAGGGTCTGTTTGAGTTCGTCTTTGCGATCACCGTTCAGCCGGATTTTTCGCGCAACCGTGGGCGGGACAGCGACGATTACGTAGTCTGAGCACCAGGTGCGGTCGCCTCCGCGCAGCGTGACACCATCCGGCCCTGCGTCGATCCGGTCCACCGGCGAACCGAGCATAGGCGCGTGGGCGAGCTGGGCTGCAAGTGCGTTGATGATCGCACCCAGCCCCTGCGGAAAGTGAAACTCCAGGTCCGGGCGTTCGGATGCGTACCGGTCCAGGCCCGTCGCGATGGCGACCGCATCCAGGGTCTCGGGCGTCGTACCGTATTGCTCGCACACCATGGTCCTGACCATCGCTTCGTCTTCAGGACAAAGCAGCATTCGACCGATGGCCTCGGCCAGGCTGCCACGGGGGGCTTTCGTCCCCGACACCAGCCGATGAAGACCGCGCTTCGCCTCGCCAAAGTCTTCCCAGGGTGTTGTCCACCACGTATGCGCCCGCCAAAGGGTGCGCAGCGCCTCTTTGGGTGACGTCCAACGGGCCACATGCGCCGGCAAGAGTGCCTCGAATTCATCGTTCGACAGCAGGTCCCGACGCGGGCAAACGTCCTGGCCGAGGACGACCAGATCTTCACCTGTCGACGGGACGGGGGAACACGACAGTCCAATGTCTCGCGCAATGGAAAGAACGGCTGACATATCGCCGTTCACCATCTGCGCGCCGCGATCAAAGCAGCCTTCGGTGCCGCCAGAAACGCTATGCACGCGTCCGCCAAGGCGGGTTTGAGCTTCCAGAACCTGGCAGCTTACGCCGCGGCATTCGAGTTCAACAGCGGCGGCAAGCCCCGCCGCACCTCCGCCGACCACGACAACCTTGACATCCTTTTCCAACTCGCTTTCCCTGTACTGAACAAGTGCTCAATTGAGCAGATGCTCAACATGGGCCGACTTGTCAAGGAGGAAGAGTTTGGCACGTTTGTCCGGGGCAGAGCGCCGTCGCCAGATCGTTAAGGCGGCCTACGAGGTTATCGTCGAGAAGGGCCTCGGCTATGCCGCAACGCGGGATGTGACCCGCAAGCTGAATGTCGGTTCGGGGCTTCTTCACCACTACTTCCCGGGTTGGCGCGAACTGCGGGCCGAGGCGGTTCGAACATTCGTCCTTGCCGAGATCGAAGATGTCGACCGTATGCTCGCAGGCGCAAAAGATGATGATCTCGTTCACAGTTTGACCGCTTGGTTGGCGGACGATCCGGGGGGGCAGCATTGGGGTCTCTGGCTGAACGCCATCGAAGAGGCGCGTCGCGACCCCCAGATGGCAAGCGCGGTGAAAGAAGCCTATCGGACCTGGCACGCAGTCCTTGTCCGCGTGATAAATCGACTGGTTGAAGCGGGCCATGGCGAGTGTCCCGATCCGGCCGCGTCCGCCTGGCGGCTGAGCGTGCTGATGGATGGCTTGGCGGGGATACTGATCCTGGGCGAGCCGTCATCGGAACCCGATTATGCAAAACGGCTTCTCAAGGAGCAGTTTGCCATGGAACTCAACACCTGATCGGAAGCTTTTTCTGCGCAAGGCAACCGCCGGATCGAATGGTGGCCCCGGGCGTACTGTTCTCTGACACGGTGGACGAAAAGATGTCATGCGTCGCACGGCCTTACGAACCGGCTTGGCGCCTGCATGGGCATGCCAACTCCTTGCGATTCACCCGTCGTAGCTTGGCCAGCCCATGCTGCGGTGCCCGCTGATGGCTGCCTCGGGCGAGACCATCCTCCGCTCGGTATTTTCGACACTTGCCATTTGTTATTTTATAAAATAGCAAACTCTTGAACTGCGAGGTGAAGTCGATGCGCAAGCAAGCTGCAATCAGACAGGCTGATGTTCTTGGCGTGCTGAGATTGTCCGAAGCCCCGATGACGGCCTACCAGATACTCGGTCAACTTCAGAAGGATGAGCCTGATATCGCCCCTCCAACCGTTTATCGTGCGTTGACTGCGCTGACCGATCAGGGGCGGGCGCATAAGCTGGAATCGCTCAAGGCCTTTGTACCTTGCCGCTGCGACCACGAAAAAAGCCTGCCTGTTCTGACCATCTGTGATGATTGCGGACTGGTCGAGGAACACGATGGTGGGTCGTTGATGCCGAAACTCGCATCGCTGATCGCGGACAGCAATTTCGTGCCCACGCAGCACATCTTCGAACTTCACGGCCATTGCAGCACCTGTGCTGCTTAACCCAACCTGCTCGACCTGAAAGGCTTGCCATGAAACGCGCAATTCCCCTTTGTCTGACCCTACTTGCCACCCCGGCGTTTGCCCACGAGAGCCGCGAAATGGGTGCCCATGAACACGGTGTCGGTGAACTGAACATCGCGGTCGAAGGCGATACGGTCGCCATCGAACTCCGTGCACCCGGTGCCGATATCGTCGGTTTCGAGTATGTCGCCGAGAGTGCCGGTGATCGGGCGGCGATTGACGCCGCCGTCGCAACGCTCGCGAAACCGCTTGATCTTTTTGTGCTGCCCGCAGCGGCCGAGTGCAGCGTGATCCAGGCCAGTGCCGAACTGGAAAGCGACGGCGCGCATGAAGGCCATAACCACGAGGAGCATGCTGAAGCGCACGATCAGGACGAGCATGGCCATGATGACCACGCTCACGATGAACACGCCGCACCGGAGGCCGGCCATAGCGAGTTCCATGCCGAATACGTGCTGACCTGTGGCAATCCGGGCGCGCTGTCGGAGATCACCTTTGCCTATTTCGACACGTTCGAGAACGCCCGCGAACTGGAGGTACAGATCGTGACGGCGTCCGGCGCACAGGCGTTCGAAGTCGAGCGCGACGATCCGACACTCGACCTGCGCGGCATGTTCTGAGCGTGACATCGACCGATCCGATCCTTGCGTTGAAGGACGTTCGTTTCCGCTGGCCGGGGCGGGCGTCCTTCGCGCTTTCCGTACCGGATTTCTCGGTGATGCCGGGTGAGACCGTTCTTTTGTTGGGCGAAAGCGGATCGGGCAAATCCACGCTTCTCTCGCTCATTTGCGGGACCGTTTCGGCGAGCGCGGGCTCCGTCACAGTTGCAGGCACCCCGTCGTCCGACTTGTCCGGCGGTGCGCGTGACCGGTTTCGCGCCGAGCAGATCGGGATGATTTTCCAGCAGTTCAATCTGCTGCCCTTTGGCTCGGTCCTCGACAACATACTCCTGCCGCTCCGGTTTGCGCCTTCCCGACGCGGCCGTGTGGCCGACCCTCGCGCCGAAGCCCGGAGCCTGTGTGGGGCTCTGGGCCTCCCGGACTTGCTCACAGAGAAAGCCGCCGCTCTCAGTGTGGGACAGCAGCAGCGCGTTGCCGTCGCGCGGGCCATGATCGGGCGACCCCCGATCATCATCGCCGACGAACCGACATCGGCGTTGGATGAGACAAGCCAGTCGGCCTTTCTCGACCTTCTGTTCGCGCAGGTAAGGGCCCATGGCACGACGCTTTTGATGGTCAGCCACGATCCTCGCCTTGGCGCGCGTTTCGACCGTGTTGTCGCCATGAAGGACATCGCCCATATCGAAAGGCAGGCGGCATGATCCTCAGACTTGCCATCGGGTCGCTTGGCGCAAGGGTGCTGACCGTCGCCATGACCGTGCTGGCGATTGCGCTTTCTGTCATGCTCTTTCTCGGGGTCGAAAAGGTGCGCACAGGCGCCAAGGCAAGCTTCGCCGACACGATCTCCGGCACTGACCTGATCGTGGGTGCGCGCTCCGGGTCGGTTCAGCTTCTGCTGTATTCCGTCTTCCGGATCGGCAACGCCACGAACAACGTCACCTGGCAAAGCTATCAGGACATCGCGGCGCGCCCCGAGGTCGACTGGATCGTCCCGATCTCGCTGGGCGACAGCCATCGCCAGTTCCGGGTCATGGGCACCACGGTCGAGTTCTTTGACCGCTACAGGTATCGGCAGGGGCGCGGGCTGGAGGTCGCCGAAGGCGCCGTGATGGCCGATCTGTTCGACACGGTGATCGGAGCGGATGTGGCGGCAACGCTTGGATACACTACCGGCGACCCAATCATCGTGGCGCACGGTATTGCGTCTTTCGCGGAACACAAGGATCAGCCGTTTCGCGTTTCCGGCATTCTCGAAAAGACCGGAACCCCGGTCGACCGAACCGTGATCGTCAGCATGGAGGCCATCGAGGCGATCCACGTTGACTGGCGGAATGGCGCGCAGATCCCCGGCCAGTCCACGCCGGTCGATGTGATCCGCCGGATGGACCTGACCCCGAAGGCGGTGACGGCGGCCTTGGTCGGCGTCGAGAGCCCCCTTCAGACCTTCGCCCTGCAGCGTGCGATCAACGAGTACCCGGAAGAGCCGCTGCTGGCCATCCTGCCCGGTGTCGCTCTACAGGAGCTCTGGGCGATTGTCGGGATCGCAGAAACGGCCCTTCTGGGTGTATCGGCCATGGTGGTTGTCACCGCACTGATCGGCATGATGGCGACGATTTTTTCCAGCCTGAACGAACGGCGGCGGGAAATGGCGATCTTCCGCGCCATGGGAGCACGCCCCACCACGATCATGGGTCTCCTGGTGCTTGAGGCTGTCCTGACGGCGGCGGTGGGCGCCCTGATAGGTATGCTTCTTTTGTACCTCGGGCTGTTTGTGGCTCAACCGATGATCGACAACGCTTTCGGCCTGTGGTTGCCGATTGAAGCACCGACCCTCCGCGAGCTTTGGGTCTTGCTTGGCGTCGTGGCCGCTGGCGCAATTGTGAGCCTTGTACCCGCGGTCCGTGCCTATCGTCTCTCGCTTGCCGATGGTATGATGGTGCGCACATGAGGATGACACGCCGACATATGATCGCGGGCGGGATTGCCGGCACGGCATTCGCCACGCCGTCCCTTGCAGGAACGCCGCTGGAAATCGGCTGGAATGACCTGATCCCGCCGGGCGTCCCCTATGCCGAGATCATCGGTGAAGGCGAATTGGACGAGATCAACGACACCTGGAGTCCGATCTTCGACGCCAACGCCACGAAGCTCAATGAAAAGCTCGATGGCGCCCTTATCCGAATGCCCGGCTTCATCATCCCCCTCGAGATCGGGACGAAGGGCGTGACCGACTTCATTCTGGTGCCTTATGTCGGCGCCTGCATCCATGTGCCGCCGCCACCGCCGAACCAACTGGTGCTTGCGACGGCAAAGACCCCGTGGCCAAGCGACGGGCTCTGGGACCCGGTCTGGGTCGTCGGGACGATGCATACCCGGTTGCAGTCCACGGAGTTGGCCCAGACCGGATACGCGCTGTCCGTGGAAACAATGGAGATTTACGAGTGGTGAAGGTGTGGACACGGCGCAATGCTCGGGCGCTGCGACGCTCGCGCCGCAGGCCGCTCTTGCTGACAAGGTCATCGATCTAAACTGGGACGATCTGTTGCCGGAAGGCGAGACGACAGTGCCACGCACCTTAAGTGGCCTGATCGACCATAACGGCCCGGACCTGTCCCGCCTTCAGCCCGCGTCATCCGGTGTCCGCTCGGATTGGAACGGCAAGACTGTCCGTTTGCCCGGCTTCATCGTCCCCATTGACCACGAAGGCATGGCGGTCACCGCGTTCATTCTCGTGCCTTACGCTGGTGCCTGTATCCACGTCCCGCCGCCGCCGGCGAACCAACTGGTGTTCGTGACGACGGAAGACCCCTACGAGTCCCGGGGTTTATTCGCGCCGGTGCATGTGACCGGGATGTTCGGCGTCTCCGCGATGTCGACCCACCTCGCACAGATCGGCTACGCCCTTTCGGTCGACAAAATCCAACCTTTCCAGGGGTGAGAGCGGTTGGCGGCCCGCTGAAACACCGCCTCGCATTTCATAGCAAACATCCAGGCTGCCATCTCAAACGGCCGGCCTGTCCGCCCGATTGTTATCCATGCCCCTCAACCCCGGTTTCCGTAACCTCAGTTGCCCTTAGCTCTGTACCGCGGCTTGGCTGACCTGCCGGTAGCGTTTCCACTGGCCGTAGAAACCGTAGATCAACGAGGCGAGGCTACCGAGCAGCAGGATCGCAGTGATCGGACGAGCGGCGAACTCCCAGTAGTTGTAATCCGCGATCACAAGACCCTGTCGCAGGCTGCGCTCGGCAATGGGGCCGAGGACGAGGCCGATCACGAAGGACGCGATGGGATATTGCAGTTTCCGCAGCAGGAAGCCGAAGGCGCCCATGGCCAGCATGACACCGACATCGACGATGTTGGAGTTCAGCGCGTAGACCCCGGTCATGCAAAGCACCACGATGGCCGGGCCGACAAGCGCATAGGGCGCCTTGAGGATCAGCGCGAAGTAGCGCGCCATGCGGATACCGAAGATCAGCATCAGGATGTTGGCGATGAACATGCCGATGAAGACGGTGTAGACAAGTTGTGTGTTGGTCTCCATCAGAAGCGGGCCGGGGATGATCCCGTGGATCGTCAGCCCGCCAAGCATCACCGCCGTGGTCGCGCTGCCCGGGATGCCAAGTGCGAGAAGCGGGATCATCGACCCCCCAACGGCGGAGTTATTGGCCGATTCAGGCGCTGCGATGCCTTCCGCGACGCCGGTGCCGAAATCCTGCGGGCGTTTGGACCAGCGCACCGCCTCGGAATAGCTGATGAAGGCTGCGGTGGTCGCGCCCACACCGGGCAGGGCGCCAATGACAGCGCCGATGGTGGAGGACCGGATCAGCGTGATCCGCGTCGCCAGGAATTCCTTCATGCTCGGAAGTTTGGTCGAGACATCGGTTATGACGTCGGCGGTCGAGGTCTTTTCGCCCGCCCGTTGCAGCACCTCGGCCAGGGCAAAGGTGCCGATGATCGCCGGAACGAAGCTGATACCCGTCAGCAGGGAGAGGTTTCCGAAGGTGTACCGCTCCGTTCCGGTGATCGGATCGAGACCGACGGTCGCGATGCCCAGACCAAGGAGACCCGCGACGAGGCCCTTCAGGACCGAGCCGCCGCCGATTGCCGAGATGGCGGTGATGCCGAGCACGGCCAGCGCGAAGTATTCCGGCGGGCCGAAATTCAGCGCGAACTGCGCCATGGGCGGGGCCAGCAGCATCAGGACGATGGTGCCGAAGATGCCGCCGATGGCAGACGACGCCAGCGCAATGCCAAGCGCCTTGCCGGCCTGCCCCTTCTTCGCCATCGGATAACCGTCAAGCGCGGTACAGGCGGCCTCCGGGCTGCCGGGCGTGTTGAACAGGATCGCCGAGATGGAGCCGCCAAAGGTGGACCCGACATAGACACCGGAAAGCAGCAGCAGCCCCGCCGTGGGGTCGAAGACGAAGGTGAACGGGATCAGCAGTGCGACGCCGACGATCCCCGTGAGGCCGGGTACCGATCCGAAGGCGATGCCCCAGACCACGGAAAAGATGATCAGCAGAAACGAGGACGGATTGCTGAAGAGATAAACGAGGGCTGAGCCGTATGCTTCCAACATGGGTTTGTTTCCTTCCGGGGCTCAGTAGAACAGCACGTTCAGGTCGTAGAAGATCCCGGTTCCGCGTGGCAGCGGAAGTTCCAGCGCCTGGGTGAAGAACAGGACCAGAGCAACCGTGAAGCCAACGGCGAAGATCACACGCACCAGATTGTTTTTGTATGGGATGACGAAGCTTGCCAACGTCAGGAAGGCAAAGGTTGCCAGGATGAACCCGATGGTCTGGAAGGCCCAGAAATAGGCCAGGATCAGGGCGCCCATTGCGCCGACCCGAAAGACCGAATTGCGGAAATCGGACGTCATGGTAAAGGCGCCCTTCACGCTCTCCCGGCTGTTTAGCAGGGTAATGACGGCACGGACGGCCAGTATGCCGGTCACGATCGCCATGGAGCCGAAGATGATCTTGGGCCAGAAATCGGCGTCGGCTTGGGCGAAGCGGCGCGATTCCGGAAAACCGTCGGCGACGAACCACAAGAAGATCGACAGACCGAACAGAAGGCTGGCAAAGGCCAGATCGAGCAGGCGATGGGCCATGGTATCCATTCCTAGGGCAGGTGAGGATCACCCGCCGCGCCTTTGGCCGTGACCAGCCGGACGGGCGCGACGGGCGGAAGCGATCAGTCGGTCAGGCCAAGGGCTGTCAGAACCTGGGTGTAGACCGCAATCTCGTTATCGATGAATTCCTGGAACTCATCGGGGCCAAGCAGGACGGACCGGAACTGCAAGGCGGCCTGTTCCTGAACCTCCTGATACGAGTCCGAGGCGACGGCTTCGGAGATCAGGCCAAACAGCGTCTCGACCTGCTCGGGATCGGCATCCGCGGGCATCGCAAAGGCACGCCAACGACCCAGCGTGACGTCATATCCAAGCTCCAGCGCGGTCGGCACGTCAGGCAGCACGGGCAGGCGTTCATCCGAGAAGACGACCAGCGGGCGCATGTCCCCGGATTCGATCAGGCCGCGCGCGGGGCCGTATTCCTCGTGCATGGCGTCAACCTGACCGCCAAGGGTGTTCGAAACCATCTCGGACGAGCCGAAGGGCACGGTCGTGACCTCGGCGCCGGTTTCGATGTTCCAAAGGCCCATCACGGTGTCGTCGAACCCGGCGGCGCCGGTGATGCCGACGGTCAGATCACCCGGGTTTTCCCGCGCGTGGTCGATGAACTCCTGGATCGTCTGGAACGGGCTGTCGGCGGGAACGACGATCATGCCCTGGTCGTATTGCACACGCGCCAGCGGCTGGAAGGCTGCCATGTCGATGCGGCCAAGCACATGGGCAATGATCTGGTCCGGGCTTATCGCCATGAGTGTGTAGCCGTCGACGCGGCGCTGCTGGAAATTGGCGAAGGCCGGCATGCCGCCGCCGCCCTGGATCGAAATCGGCACCATCGACTGGCCCGCGATCTCTTCGAAGGGCACGGCCACGGCGCGCACGAAACGGTCGGTACCGCCGCCCGGCCCGTAGGAATGGATGACCTCGACCGTGCGCGTGGGGTAGTCCTGTGCAACCGCGGCTGGGGCGGCCAGGACGCTGGCCGCCACGAAGGCAGCGGTGGTGGTTTTCAGCGACAACATATTCTCTCCTCCAAGAACTCTGTCAGAATCGTGCGGCGTTGTTTTTGAAGCGTCCCGTTGCCACACATGTGCGGGCCGCGCCTTACGTCGTCATTCAGCGGCGAGCGTTTGCGGAATGTCCTCCTCCAGAACCTTCATCGCGGCTGCCGTGCCTCCGGTCGAATGGGGGATACCTGCTTTCGACAGCCCCATCTCGATCCCCGAGAGGGTTCCCATCAGCATGGCGTCATTGAAATCGCCCAGATGCCCGATGCGGAACACCCGGTCGGCGACCTTGGACAGGCCATTGCCAAGCGAGATGTCGAAATTCTTCAGAACCGTCGCGCGGAACGCATCGGCACTATGGCCCTCGGGCATGAGAACAGCGGTCAGAACACCGCTTTCCTGGCCCTGCTGCCGGCAGAGCACCTCCAGCCCCCATGCGCGCACCGCTGCGCGGGTTGCGGCGCCGTGGCGGGCGTGGCGGGCAAAGACGTTGTCGAGCCCTTCCTCATGCAGCATCGCCACCGCTTCGTTCAGCCCGTAGAGCATGTTGGTCGCGGGCGTGTATGGGAAGTATCCAGTCCTATTCGGGCCGGCCATATCCTGCCAGTCCCAGTAGGAGCGGCGCATACCACCGGTGCGAGACACCTCCATCGCGCGGGCACTGACGCAGTTGAACGAAATGCCCGGCGGCAGCATCAGGCCTTTTTGCGAGCCGGACACGCAGACATCGACGCTCCATTCATCGAAGCGGAAATCAACGGATGCAAGGCCCGAGATCGAGTCAACCATCAACAGCGCCGGATGCCCCGCGGCGTCGATCGCCGCCCGCACATCCGCGATGGGCGAGACCGAACCGGTCGAGGTTTCGTTATGAACCACGCAGACCGCCTTGATCTCGTGGCCCGTGTCTTCACGCAACCGGGCCTCGATGGCCTCGGGGTCTGCGCCACCCCGCCAGTCGCCTTCGATGACCTCGGGGTTCAGGCCCAGGCGCTTTGCCATGCTCATCCAGAGCATCGAGAAATGGCCGGTCTCATACATCAACACCCTGTCGCCTTCGGACAGGGTGTTGATCAGGGCCGCCTCCCATGCCCCGGTGCCGGAGGACGGAAAGATGATGACCTGTCCCGCTTCGGTCTTGAAAATCGTTTTTATCCCATCAAGCGCCGTCTGCCCGACCGCTGCGAAGTCCGGCCCGCGATGGTCGATCGTTTGCGCGCTGATGGCTCGCAAAATCCGATCGGGCACTGCGCTCGGGCCGGGAATTTGCAGGAAATGCCGACCGGCATGTCTCGATGTCATAGATGTTCCTCCCTTTGCTTCGGGCGGATCATGTTGCATGATGTTGCCGAATGCATAATCTTGAATTATGAATACAAAATGAAAAGAAGAACTGTCAAGCCACAGCATACCGGGAGGAGAAAACGATGCCACTGGATACGCTAAAGCACCGATTTTCCGGAGAAATCCTGGATGATGCGTTTTCGCGGGGGCGCTATTCGACCGATGCATCGATCTATCAGATGATGCCCTCTGCGGTGGCGATTCCCCGGACCAAGGACGATATTTCGGCTGCTCTCGACGCGGCGCGCGGGGCTGGATTGCCTGTCACGGGGCGTGGCGGCGGCACGTCGCAATGTGGCCAGACGGTGAACTCGGGTCTGATCCTCGACAACTCCAAGCACTTCAACGGCATCCTTGAGATCGACGTGGAAGGGCGGCGGGCCATCGTGGAACCCGGCGTGGTTCTGGATGATCTGAACCGCGCCCTGAAACCCCATGGTCTGTGGTTTCCGGTCGATGTCTCCACCGCCTCGCGGGCGACCATCGGGGGCATGACGGCCAACAATTCCTGCGGTGGCCGTTCGCTACGCTATGGCACGATGCGATCGAATGTGCATGCCATCGACGCGATCCTCGCCGATGGCACCGAGGCGCGGTTTGGCGAGGTGCCGGGCGGCACGCTCGCGAACCATCCCGCGCAAGCGATTGTCAACGACATGCTGCAGATCGGTGCCACCCACGCCGATCTGATCGACGCGCGGTTTCCCAAGCTGAACCGGCGGGTGGGCGGTTACAACCTAGACGCGCTGGTGCCAAACGGATCGCCGGTGAATCTGTCGCATCTGCTGGTCGGCTCCGAAGGCACGCTGGCCTACTTCACCGCGATCGAGTTGAAGCTCTGGCCGCTGGTGGGTGAACGGGTTCTGGCGGTGTGCCATTTCCCGAGTTTCTATCAGGCGATGGACGCGACCCAGCATCTTGTCGCGCTGAATCCCCTGTCGGTGGAACTCGTCGACGACACGATGATCGGTCTGTCGCGGCAGATCCCGCTCTTCCGCCGCACCATCGAGGGTTTTGTCGAGGGCGACCCGGCGGCGCTGCTGCTGGTTGAGTTCGACGAAGGGTCGGCCGAGGCGAATGCCGGTAAACTGGCCGAGATCGAAGGGCGCATGGGCGATCTCGGGTTTTCCTGGACGGGTGAGGGCCGCAACTGGGGCGGCGTGAAAACCATCACCGATCAACGCCTGCAAGGCCAGATCGCCGAGGTGCGCAAATCCGGCCTCAACATCATGATGTCGATGAAACAAGAAGGCAAACCGGTCTCTTTCGTCGAGGATTGCG
Organism: uncultured Paracoccaceae bacterium; assembly: GCA_947503175.1. Classification (GTDB taxonomy): domain Bacteria; phylum Pseudomonadota; class Alphaproteobacteria; order Rhodobacterales; family Rhodobacteraceae; genus Ovoidimarina. Next base: position 1,571,763 of record CANNCO010000001.1, on the reverse strand, counting down.
CGGTCGAGCTGACCGATCTGGCAGATTACACCGCACGGCTGACCGAGGTGTTCGAGCGTCACGGCACCCAGGGTACTTGGTATGCGCATGCGTCGGTCGGGTGTCTGCATGTGCGCCCCGTCTTGAACCTCAAGCTGGAAGACGACGTGAAAAAGATGCGGTCGATTGCCGAGGAGGCCTTTGCCCTGGTCGCCGAATACAAGGGCTCCCATTCGGGCGAGCACGGCGACGGCATCGTGCGCTCGGAGTTTCACGAGCGCATGTACGGGACCGAGATCACCGATCTTTTCCGCGATGTGAAGCGGCGGTTCGATCCAGATGACCTTCTGAACCCCGGCAAGATCGTCGATCCGCCCAAGATGGATGACCGCAGCCTCTTTCGCTATGACGCGGATTACAACGTGCCGCCGCTGAAAACGGCGTTCGACTGGTCCGCCTGGCCCGGTGCGGGGGGCGGGTTTCAGGGCGCGGTCGAGATGTGCAACAACAACGGCGCCTGCCGAAAGCTGAAGGGCGGCGCAATGTGCCCCTCCTACCGCGTGACCCGGAACGAACGGGACGTCACGCGCGGGCGTGCCAACAGCTTGCGATTGGCGATCTCGGGGCAGCTTGGGCCGGATGCCCTGACCTCGGACGCGATGGCCGAGACGATGAAGCTCTGCGTGTCGTGCAAGGCGTGCAAACGCGAATGCCCCACCGGCGTGGATATGGCCCGGATGAAGACCGAAGTCCTGGCCGCGCGGGCCGAGAAACATGGGCTGAGCCTGCATGACCGTCTGGTAGGCTACATGCCCCGCTATGCCCCTTGGGCCGCACGGGTGCCCTGGCTGATGAACCTGCGCAACCGTGTGCCCGGTGTCGCGAAGCTGACCGAGGGTTTGACCGGCTTTGCCGCGTCGCGCGATCTGCCAGAATGGTCGGCGACCCCGTTTCGCGACACCGAGTTTGCCGACGTTGATCCGGACGTCATCCTCTTTGCCGATGCGTTCAACCGCTACTTCGAACCGGAAAACCTTCGTGCCGCCGGGCGCGTCTTGCGCGCGGCGGGGCTGAGGGTGCAGGTCGCCACCCCGGCGGATGGCAAACGCCCGCTCGACTGCGGCCGCACGCTCCTGTCGGTCGGGCTGGTGGAGCAGGCCCGGGCCGAGGCCGAGCGTCTGGTCACCGCGCTTTTGCCATATGTGGAAAAGGGCGTGCCTGTGGTGGGGCTGGAGCCTTCGTCGCTTCTGACCCTGCGCGACGAGATCCCCGCCCTGATCACCGATGGGCGGGCCGAAACGGTCGCGGCCAAGGCCCTGATGCTGGAAGAGTTCCTAGTCCAGCATGATATCAGTCTTCCCCTGAAACCGCTTGGCCAGAAAATCCTGCTACATGGGCATTGCCACCAGAAGGCGCATCAGGTGATGCCGGACGTGCAGGCCGCGCTCGCGCGTATCCCCGATGCGGAGGTCGAAGTGGTCGAGACCAGTTGCTGCGGAATGGCCGGGGCTTTCGGCTATGGGCGCGATACGGTAGAAACCTCCGTGAAGATGGCCGAGGCGGACCTTCTGCCCGCGGTTCGGGCGGCCGATGGCGAGACGCTGATCGTTGCCGACGGCACCTCCTGTCGGCACCAGATCGCGGATGGGACGGATCGCGCGGCTATCCATGTGGCGCGCGTGTTTGAAATGGCCCTGGCAGAGGGAGGCCTTTGAAATGAACCTGTCAACTCCGCTAACCCGCCCGTCGCTGCATGAAGAACTTGTGACCCGCCTGCGCCAGGCCATTGTCGAGGGTGCGCTGGAACCCGACGCCAAAGTCCCTGAACGGGAGCTCTGTGAAAACCTCGGCGTGTCGCGCACGCCCTTGCGTGAGGCGCTCAAGGTGCTGGCCAATGAGGGTCTTGTGGTTTTGCAGTCGAACCGCGGCGCCCGGATTTCCAAGGTCACGATGGAAGAACTGGAAGATGCCTTCCCGGTGATCGCGGTTCTCGAAGGCCTCGCCGGAGAGCTGGCCTGCGCGAGCGCAACGGACAAGGAAATCTCCCATATCGTCGCGCGCCACCACGATATGTTCCGGTATTACGAGGCTGGCGACCGGTCGGCCTATTTCCAGGCCAATCGCGATATTCATGCCGCCCTGATGGCCGCGGCGCGCAACCCGGTTCTGGCGCAGCATTACGCGATGTTGTCGTCGCGGGTGGAACGGGCAAGGCTGCTGGCCAACGTGTCGGACAGCCGGTGGGCAGAGGCGGTGGAAGAGCACCGCGAGATCGTTAAGGCGGTCGAAGCCCGCGACGGTCCAAGGCTGAGCGCCCTGTTGAGAGCGCATCTGAACAACAAGCTTGCCGCGTTGAAGAAAGCACTGACATGACGTCCGCAACGATGACGTCGCTCACAGCCGAACTGGATCGCTTCGCCGAGGCTTTGGCAGGCGCGCACGAAACCGGCACTCGATTCCTGCCAATAGGCCCCGTGCCTGACACGCCCGAGGCGGCCCTGGCGCTTCAGGAGGCCGTCATGGCGCGCTTCGAAGCGGTCGGCGGGTTCAAGGTGGCTGACAAACCCGATATGCCCTTTGTTATGGCACCGATACGGGCCGACCGGGTGTTTCAAAGCGGGTCCCATGTGCCGATCATCGACAAGGCAGGGATCGAGCTGGAGGTTGGCTTCGAGATCGTGAAGCCGATCCGCCCGGGTGCCGATCTGGCGACGATCGCGACCTGTGTGTGGCCGCGCCCCGTCATCGAAGTGGTCGACACCCGTATCGACGGACCGCTGGCTGATGATCCGATTGTCAAACTTGCGGATATGCAGGCGAACTCCGCGCTGGTCGTCGGTGCCCGTGCGCCGGATTGGGACGGGACGGACTTCGGAACAGTCACGGCGCAACTGACCTATGGAGCGACAACAGTTGTCGACGGCAAGGCCATGGTGCCCGGCGGCTCTGGCCTGGAAATGGTGGCCAAGCTGGCGGCGCGTCTCGGGGCACATTGCGGTGGACTGCAGAGGGGGCAGTTCGTGATCACCGGATCGCTTAATGGCTTGCCGTATTTCCCGGCCGGTGAAACCGTTCATGGCCAGATTTTGAACCTGGGTGTGGTCGAGTTTCATTTGTCACGATAGGCATACCAGAGTGGCCTATCTGCGTTCAGGGGCGCATGGTTCGAACCAGATCGGCCTTTCAGCTAGCGTGCGGTGCTGTTGGGATCATCGGTTTTTGTGCAGTTCGACTTTTCTGCGTTCTTGTCTTTGAGTAGAGCGCCGGTGAGGCGCCGCTGGATTTGAAGACGCTTTTCCCCCTGACCTTTGGGTGGGCGGCCAAAATGGGAACAAGCAGACACAGTCATGAGTTCAAGCGCGATGCGGAAGGAACAGTCCGTGTTTTCGTCACGCATAAGCCGTCATGCAGTTCCGTCTGCGCCGGTCTGAGCTACAGACAGACTCTTTTGTGTTTGGCCTGGATCGTTCGCATAGACTTCCCGCGTCGGGATCCCAGAACTTGCCTTTCCTTGCCATTTTGGCTTCCGCAGCAACCTCGGCACCACGCAGAGTCGAATACGGACCGATATGCGTGATGTGTGGGCCGCGCCGCCAACGCATGATCTTCGTCGATGCGTCGGAAAAAACGGGTCTTGGCGCATGCCGAAAGTCTGCGCGCTTCGACGCCTGATCTTGGCGAAGAAACAATCTGTCTGCCTGACCCTCGTGATACAGGCTATCCGAAACCCGTCCGCGCCCTCGGCCCATCCGCCCGCAACGGGCTTTGCCGGGGGGCACTTTCGAACCGTTTGCCCGGGGCGGCAGACCAGATGCGCGCATTGGCCGAACAGCAGGAGGCGCTTGGTCTGAGAGGCGCCGCAGCCGAACTCTATATGCGGGCCGCCGCCAACTATACGCTGGCCAAGTATCTGCTGATCAACCCGTCGAAGGCGGAGTCCGATGCGTTCACGGCGAACCTCGAGACGCTGCACCGGGCCTATGAACTTCGGGGTTTTCGGGTCGAGCGTGTCGCGGTTCCGTTCCGGGGCGGTCAGGCCGGCGGGCATATCCTCTATCCCGCGGGACATGCACCTGCGGACGGGTGGCCGCTGCTCATCGCCCCGAACGGCATCGACGTCAATCAGGGCGTGTTCTTTAGCTTCGCAGAAAAGGTCGCCGGGCGCGGCATCGCGTTCCTGATGTACGACATCACGGGCACCGGCACCAATGCAGAGTTCACGCTCGATCCCGATTACGACGACATTCCGGCGCTTTTCGCCGAGATGCTGGGCGAAGGGGAAACCATCGACGCCGGCCGGGTCGCGGTTCTGGGCGTCAGCTTCGGCGGAAATGCGGCGGTGAAGCTGGCCCATACGCGGCCCGACCTGATTGCCGCGGCGGTCAATGTCTGCGGCCCGCTCCACTCGGCCTTTCAGGTGCCAGAGGATCAGCTTGAAACCGTCGGTCTGATGTACCGGCTGGCGCTTTACGACCGCACCGGGATCGACGGCGCGACGGATCCGTCGGGCTTTCTGGCCCATATGCGCGGGTTTTCCCTGATCGATCAGGGGGTCATCACGCCGGGCGAAACGGTCACGGATGTGCCGATCCTGTCGGTCAACGCGCGGGACGATTACGTCGCGCCGGAGTTCGACATGGAACTGGCCAACAACTCCACGACCGATGGCAGGATCATCTGGAACGGCGAGGGCGACCATTGCCCGCAGGACCGCTTTACCGTGATGCCGCAGATCGCCGACTGGCTGGAACAGAAACTTGCGCTTGCCGGGCGCTGAGCCCCGTTCTTGGCGCTTCTCTCTGCCCGGTCGGCAACGCGGTCCCTTGGCGAAGGGGACGGCGCGTCCTCTCATTCGAAGGTCTGTAAGATGATCATGGTGTATCTCATCGCTGGTATCGTGGCGCTCTGCTGTGCCACGTGCCTTGCCTATGGCTATGGTCTTGGCGGCTGGTTCACGCCCAGGCGATCGTTTGCCGCCCATCAAGCTCTTGTCTCTCCGCATTTCGAACTGATCCGTCCCGACAGGGCGCAGGCCCCCGTGGCGATCCTCGTTCCGGGATGTCTGGGCACCCGCCGGCATCACCGCGACTGGGCGCGCTTTCTACAGTCCCCGGGGGTGGGCCACGCTGGTTGCCGACAGCTTCACCCCGCGCGGCAGGATCGGCGCCGCCGAGATCGCGCCGGTCTGCGAAGGTGCGTGGCCGTGGGGGTTTGAGCGCGCCGCCGATGTGGTGGCCGCCGTTTCCTTTGTCGACAGGCAGGACGGGCTGGATGCCAGCCGCATCGTGCTTTTCGGCTGGTCGAATGGCGGCTGGGCGGTCATGGATGCGCTGAGTTTCGGCGCCCGGTCGCAGCCGACGAACCTGAAGGGTCTGCCCGAAACATGGGCCGCCGGTGTGCGGTTCGCTGTGCTGTTCTATCCCTATTGCGGCTTCGGCGCGCGCAGCAAGGCTGCGGGCTGGCACAGCAGGGTGGCATCGCGGATGTATCTGGCGGAACTGGACGAGAACGTTTCGTGCGCGGAGACAGGCGCGGCTCTGGCCTGGCAGGGCGTTCCGATCGGGGTCTTGACGATACCGGGCGCGACCCACTGGTTCGACAATCCCGCTGGTTTCGACCTGCTGCCCCATCGCCATGATGCGGCGGGCCCCAGCCCGTATTCGGCGAAGACACGCAATTCGGGCGAGCCTTCGATATCGCGCAGCCCGGTCAGGCGCGCATCGTCTGCGGCAAGCCGCTCCTCGAAGCTGTATCCCAGCACGAGACCAAGCGCATATTCGGCAGCCCTGTCATCCCGCTTCAGCGCATAGAAACCAAGGCCACGTTCGGTACTCCGGAAAACCCGTCGCCCCATCTGAGGTCGATCAGGGGCGATGCATCCGTCGTCGTGTCGTCCGATCCGAAAGAGGTCGGGGCAGAACTGACGCCCAATCCGATCACGCCCGACACATCCTGTGACCAGGCATGCGCGGGCAGGATGCCAGCCATTGCGAAAGCCGTCAGTGGCACCGGCCAGTTGATCGTTTTCACTATCCATCTCCTTGTCTGTCTGCCCGTGGGAAGGTCTGCCATCCGGCAACGGCGCAGCCATCGCCACAGTGAAGGCCGCCTTCAATCCGGGCTTCGCCGGCGTTTGCTTTTTTCGCGTGACCGGACCGCGCTTCGCGAACGGTCCGGTTCGACCGTTGGCGAAAAAAGCGTTTGGACGCGGCAGGGAGCTGACTTATCCCGGCACCAGCGAAACGATCGAAGACACGCTCCCGGGCCAACCCGCCGCGACCGGTTCACCGGCTCTCCAAGGCCGACAGAAACCGCACCATCGCCCGGATCGCCGCGCCCATATCCTCGGCCGACGCATATTCCTCCGGGCTGTGGCTGATCCCGCCCCTGCAGCGCACGAACAGCATCGAGATCGGGCAGAGATCGGCCATGGCCGAGGCATCATGCGTCGCCCCCGATGGCAATGCCGGTGCATCGGGCGCAGCCGCCTGCAGCACGGAAACCAGTGCCGGATCGCAGTCAACGGCCCCCTGTTCATATGTTTTCGCAACCTCCACCGGCGTCGCCCGCGACCGTGCCAACCCGCCGCAAAGCACCGTGATCCGGGACGAAAACGCCCGCCGCGCCGCATCATCCGCACTTCGGATCTCAATCGTCAGGCTGCACTTGTCCGGGATCGCGTTCACCACGTTGGGCGCGCAGTCGATAGACCCCACCGTCGCCAGCACGCCCGGCGTGTCGCGGGCCATCGCGTCGACCTCTGCGATCAGCCGCGCTGCCGTCACCAGCGCATCGGTGCGCATCTTCATCGGCACCGTGCCCGCATGGCCAGTCTGCCCGTGGATCGTCACGGCGTTCCGCTCGATCCCGCAGATCCCCGTCACCACGCCAATCGCCGCGCCTCCCGCCTCAAGGACCGGGCCTTGTTCGATATGCGCCTCGAGGTATCCCAGAACCGATCCCGGGGTGCGCGCGAGGCCTGCCAGCCCCGCCGCCGACCCCCCGGCATCCTCCAGCGCATCGGCAAGGCGGATACCGCCCCGATCCGTCATCTCCAGCACCGCCGGGTCATACGTCCCCGCCAGCGCCCTCGGGCCAAGAAGTGCCGTGGGAAACCGCACGCCTTCCTCATCGGCAAAGGCGAGAACCTCGACCGCGAAGGGCAGCGACACGCCCTCCGCCGCCAGACGTTCCACCGCCAGACAGCCAAGCGCGACCCCCATGATGCCGTCATAGGCGCCGCCCGAACGGACCGTATCCTGATGCGATCCGATCAGGAACGTGGGCGCATCCCTGGGCCCCTTGCGCCCGATCAGGGTCGCGGCGGCATCCAGATGCACATCCATCCCGGCGGCTTTCATCCAGCCCGCGATCATGCCGCGCGCCGCTTGGTGTTCGGGGGTAAAGGGAAGCCGGGTAACACCGGGGCCAGGCTCGGAAATCCCGGCAATCGCCTGCAACCGCCGCTGTGCCTCCCCGCCCCAGTCCATCATCTTCACACCCTATTTATCATTATAAAATGGCCCTACTATTTATCATGATCATATTCTAGAAGAAACGCCATGGACGCACGCGACCTCACACCCAGACCGACCCGGCGCAAGCCTGGCGAACCCCGGCGCAGCCGCCCGGTGCAAGTCGCCGAGGCGATCAAGAGCTGGGTCGTCGAACAGGGGCTGAGCAAGGGTGACAGGCTACCGGGCGAGACCGACATGATCGCCCGTTTCGCCATGTCCAAGGGCACGATCCGCGAAGCCATGCGCATCCTCGAAGCGCAAGGTCTGATCGAAACCCGCACCGGCCCGGGCGGTGGCAGTTTCGTGGGCGAGGTCTCGGCGGAACGCGCCCGCGCCCTTCTCGGCAACTATTTCTACTTCAAGAACCTCAGCATCCGCGACATCTACGAGGTGCGCCGCGCCCTTGAGCCCGAACTTGCCGCATCGCTGGCGGGCCAGCTTGACGAAGCGGCGCTGAACGGCCTTGAAGAGGTGATCAACCGCTATCCCGAACCCGCCCGGACGCTGGACGAGGAACGCGAACAGCATATCGCATCGCTCCTGTTTCACGCCCGCCTTGCCGACCATGCGGGAAACGAACTGCTGGGGTTTCTGATCGGGTTCATGGCGCAGATCCTGTCGGACCTGACCGTCGACCGGCAGCTTTACAGCCCCCCCAACATCGAGTTGTGGAAGCGGGGCCGGGCCTATCAGCTTGAATTGGTCGACGCGCTCCGGGCCGGCGATGGCAAAAAGGCCCGCGCGATCATGGCCAGCCATATGGAAACCGCGCAGGGCCTTATGGAGGGCCAGGAGGCGCAGGTGCTTAAACGCTTCATCGCCGAGTGACAGCATTTTCAGGATGCCGGGATTTCATGGTTCAAAAAGGCCGTCTCAGGGTCGGCGCCGTTACTCTGCCGGTCCATCCTCAATCCCCGGTTCCGCGCGATGGGGATGCTCCAGTGTCGGCACCAGTCTGGTCCAGCTCAGATAAGGCTCGCTCTGCGACCGGTGATAGAGGTCTGAAAGGGCGGGCAGGGGGTTTTCGGCATAGTCGATCCGCAGGCTCAGGGGTGCCATTCCGCGCGACACCACAAGAAGCGCCGCCGACAACAGCCCCCGGCTGTCCCCGCCCGCATCCTGCCCCGCGACAAGAGCGGCCAGCAACCGCTCCGGCATTGCGCCTTCGGTTTCCTGAAAGCACTTCAGCACCGCAGGCAGCACATCCTCATTGGCCAGCATGTTGCCCGCCGCGATCACATGGCCCCCGCTGACCGACCCGGCATGGGGCACGCTGTCATGGCCGGTGAAGGCCGCGACGCTGCCGTCCCGCGCCAACGCGGCAAGCTGGCGGTGAACCCGCCCCTCATCCGCCCGGATGATCGTCTCGACCGCCCCCGATGCCGTCCGGCCGTCCTTCATCAACTCCAGAACGCCGGTGCCCCAAAGTGTGCTGGGTGACGTGCCCTGCGACGCCGAAAGCCCTGATTCTGCGTCGCCCCGCAACACCCAACCACCCACGCACAGGCTCCCCGTCGCCGCCGCGCCACCGTAAGTGCCCGTTTTTTGGTCATATGCCAGAATCGAATACGTCATTCACAGGCCTTCACACTTGGGGCTTGTATTTATCATGAAAATTGGGCCTCATGTAATTAATCATGATAATTAATGACAGTCTTCAACCGAGAGGTAAACAGAGATGAGAGTTTTAGATTGGACGCGGCGCAGCGTACTGATCGCGGGGGCTACCACGGCGATGTCGCTGGGGCTCATGTCTTCCTCCGTCGCGCAGACGCCGCCGGGCGTGCTGATCGTGGGCCAGATCGCCGAGCCGAAGGCGCTCGATCCCGCCGCCGTCACCGCCGTGAATGACTTCCGCATCCTGATGAACGTCTATGATGGCCTCGTGCGCTACAAGGACGGCACGCTGGAAACCGAACCGGCGCTCGCCACGGGGTGGGAGATCAGCGACGATGGCACGGTCTATACCTTCACCCTGCGCGAAGGTGTCAAATTCCATGACGGGTCCGACTTCAACGCCGAAGCCGTCAAGTTCAACTTCGACCGGATGCTGAACGAGGATCACCCCTATCACAACACGGGGCCGTTCCCCCTGTCCTTCTTCTTCTCATCGGTGCAGGAGGTCGAAGCCGTCGACGATCTGACCGTCCGGTTCACGCTGGACGCTCCTTATGCGCCGTTCCTGTCGAACCTCGCCTATCCTACGGGTCTGATGGTGTCCCCCGCCGCCGTGATGGAGCATGGCGCGGATTTCGGCCGTAACCCGTCGGGCACCGGCCCCTTCACCTTCACCGAATGGCGCTCGAACGAGGCTGTGGTGGTCGAGGCGAACCCCGATTACTGGGATGGCGCACCGGCGCTTCAGGCGGTGGTCTTCCGCCCGATTTCCGACGCCAACACCCGCACCGCCGAGATGCTCGCAGGCGGGATCGACATGATGGTCGAAGTTCCGCCCGTGGCCCTGTCGGAGTTTCAGGGCGACCAGTTCAACCTGGTGGAACAGGCCGGGCCCCATGTCTGGTTCCTGATCCTCAACGCCAAGGAAGGCCCGTTTGCCGATGTCCGCGTCCGTCAGGCGGCCAACTATGCGATCAACAAGGAAGCACTCGTCAACGACGTGCTGGAAGGCACCGCGGCGGTTGCGGCAGGTCCCACGCCTCCGGCCTTTGCATGGGCCTATAACGACGCGCTGGAACCCTATCCCTACGATCCCGATAAGGCCCGCGCGCTGATCGCCGAGGCAGGTGCGGAAGGGGCCGAACTGACCTTCTATGTCACCGAAGGCGGCTCGGGCATGCTCGATCCCGTGGCCATGGGCACCGCGATGCAGGCCGATCTGGAGGCCGTGGGGTTCGACGTCACGATCGAAACCTATGAATGGAACACCTTCCTTGGTCAGGTGAATCCGGGTCTCGAGGGCAAAGCCGATATGGCGCAAATGGCGTGGATGACGAATGACCCGGACACGCTGCCCTATCTTGCGCTGCGCACCGAAGCCTGGCCCGACCAGGGCGGTTTCAACTCCGGCTACTACTCGAATGCCGAGGTCGACATGCTGCTCGAAGCGGCCCGTGTCTCGACCGATCAGGCCGAACGCGCGCGGCTTTACAAGCAGATGCAGGAGATTGTGCGGGAAGACGCGCCCTGGGTCTTTGTCGCCAACTGGAAACAGAATGCGGTGACCAGCGACCGGGTTGAAAACTTCGCCCTTCAGCCGTCCTTCTTCCTGCTTCTGAAGGATGTGGTGAAGAACTAGGAACCGTCCGGGGTCTCGTACAAGAGGCCCGGATCAAGTCCGGGGCCCCGCACCTCCCGCGGGGTCCCTTCGGGGAAGGGGATGCCATGGCCGGTTACATTCTCAAGCGCCTTCTGTCCGCCATCCCCGTCCTTCTGGGCATCACAGTCATCGTCTTTCTGATCATGGCGCTGATCCCCGGCGACCCGGCCACGGCGATCCTCGGAAACTTCGCCACGCCGGAAAATGTGGAAAAACTCAACCGCGACCTCGGACTCGATAAGCCGCTGGTCAACCAGTATTTCATCTGGCTCGGCAACATGCTGACGGGCGATTTCGGCCAGAGCTTCGCCTTGAACCGCCCGGTACTGGACGAGGTGCTGGAGCGGTTCAACGCCACGCTCATATTGGCGGGGACCGCCTTTGTCCTCTGTTCCTTCTTCGGCATCCTCGCGGGCGTCATCTCGGCCTCGCGGCAATACGGGCCCGCGGACAAGGCGATCACCTTTGTCGTGCTTCTGGGCATCTCGATCCCGTCCTTCTTCCTCGGCATGATGATGATCCTTCTCTTCGCGGTAAACCTGCGCTGGTTTCCCGTCTCCGGCATGTGGCCGATCTTCGGCGACCGCGACCTCGGCGCGCTTCTCAGCCACCTTGCCATGCCCGCATTCGCGCTGGCCGTGGTCGCGACGGGCGTGATCGCGCGTCTGTCACGGTCGGCGATGCTGGAAGTGCTTCGACAGGACTTCATCCGCACCGCCCGTGCCAAGGGCGTGCCCGAACGCGGCGTGATCTGGCGCCATGCGCTGCGCGCCGCCATGGTGTCGATCATCCCGGTGCTGGGGATTCAGGCAGGTTTCGTCCTGTCGGGCGCGGTCTATATCGAGATGGTGTTTCAGTGGCCGGGCGTGGGCCGGATGCTGGTCGACGCCATCCTGAAACGCGACATCCTTCTGGTGCAGGGCGGCGTCGTGTTCGTCGCCGCCTGCTATGTGATGTTCAACATCATGGTCGATGTGGCGCAAAGCCTGCTTGATCCAAGGATCAAGACATGACCGCGCCGGCCCGGTCTCTGTCCCGGCCTTTACTCGTACCGGCGGTCGAATACGACTTCGGTACCGTCTGCATCGATCAGGCTGTCGGCATAGATCTCGCGCGGGCCCAAATCGTTGTCGACGAAACCGGAGACCGTCACCGCGTCACCGGTGCGGACGGGCAGACGGTTGGGGCCGATGTAGACGCGGATATTCCCGGACGCATCCGAAAGCCGGAACGTGTCTTCGTCCAGAATGCGCGACACCTCGCCCGCGACGGTGACGCTTTGACCGCGCTTGGCGTCCGAAATGGGGATCACGGTTCCATCGACGGCGAAGGCCGAGGTTGCGGTCAGCGTCGCGGCAAGAAAGATGGGGAGGGTCCGGCGCATGGGGATTTCAACTCCGATCTGAGGATATGGGCAAGCTCATGACCGTCAGATATGACCACGGCTTTTCCGGGCAACGATTGGTCACGAAAGCGTTATTGCGGGTGCGCGGATGACCGCCTTCCTGAAACTCCTTGCGCGCAACAGGCTCGCGCTCTGGGGCGGGGTTGTCCTTGCGGTTGTGATCTTTCTCGCGCTGATCACGCCGCTTCTGCCGCTGCCCGACCCGGATGTGACGAATACCGCCGACCGCTTCAAGAAACCCTTCAGCGAAGGCGCGTTTCTGGGAACCGACCATCTGGGGCGCGACCTGCTCAGCCGCCTGATGTGGGGCACGCGCCTGTCGCTTGCCGTGGGCTTTGCCGCCGCGATCATCGCCGCCACCATCGGCGCGGCGATCGGGATCATCGCAGGCTATTACGGCGGGCGTACCGATAACGTGATCATGCGCGGCGTCGATATGCTGATGGCGTTTCCCTATATCCTGCTCGCACTGGCCATCGTCGCGGCCCTTGGCCCCGGCCTGATGAACGCGCTGATCGCCGTGGCTGCCGTAAACGTGCCGTTCTTCGCCCGGAACATCCGGGGCATTACCGTGGGCATCGCGAACAAGGAGTTCGTCGATGCCGCGCGCCTTGCGGGGATGAGCGATGCGCGGATCATCCTGACCGAGATCCTGCCGAATGTCGTGCCGGTCATCGTCATCGCCATGTCGACCACCATCGGCTGGATGATCCTCGAGACGGCGGGCCTGTCCTTCCTCGGGCTCGGAAGCCAGCCACCCCAGGCTGATCTGGGTTCGATGCTGGGCGAGGCGCGCTCGGCGCTGATCACCAACCCGCACACCTCCATCGTTCCGGGCGTGATGATCCTGATCATCGTGATGGCGATCAACCTTCTGGGCGACGGCGTGCGGGACGCGCTTGATCCGCGCCTCAAATCCGGCGCGCTCAGCCGCCCGATGCCCGCGACGCTGGTCGACCGCAAACACGTGCCCAAGCCCACGGGCGACGGCATCCTCGCCCTCGACGACCTGCAGACCCAGTTCCACGTCAAGGACCGCGTTTACAAAGCCGTGGGCGGCGTCACGCTTTCGGTCAGACCCGGCGAATGCCTTGGGATCATCGGCGAAAGCGGGTCGGGCAAATCCGTGACGGCACTCAGCGTCATGGGTCTTGTCGCCTCACCCCCCGGCGTCATCACCGGTGGCGCGGTGCGGTTCGAGGGCGAGGACCTCGTGGGTGCCCCTTACGAAAAACTGCGCGCGCTTCGCGGCAACAAAGTCGCCTATATTTTTCAGGATCCGCTCTCCACGCTCCACCCGCTTTACCGGGTCGGCGATCAGCTGGCCGAGGCGATCTCGTCCCACCGCCGGATCAGCCGGGCGGACGGCCGCGCGAATGCCATCGAGCTTTTGAAATCCGTGCGCATTCCCAATGCCGAAAGCCGCATCGACAGCTATCCGCACGAGATGTCGGGGGGCATGCGCCAGCGCGTGGGCATCGCCATGGCGCTGGCCAACGACCCCGATGTGATCATCGCCGATGAACCCACCACCGCGCTTGACGTGACCGTGCAGGCGCAGATCCTTGCGCTTCTGAACGATCTGCGCCGTGAACGCGGCCTTGCCATCGTCTTTATCACCCATGACTTCGGCGTGGTGGCCCAGCTCTGCGACCGGGTCGCGGTGATGTATGCGGGCCGGATCGTGGAAGAGGGCGTGACGGGCGAGGTTCTGGCCGCCCCGGTCCATCCCTATACCAAGCGCCTGATCGATTGCGTGCCCGAGCTTGGGGGTGGGCGCCGGGTTCTTGCCGCGATCCCCGGCCTGCCGCCCATGGTCGACCAGCTACCCGAGGGCTGCGCCTTCGCCGAACGCTGCGACAAGGCGGCCCCGGCCTGCCGCGCGGGCGAGGTCGCGCTGGTCGCCCACGGAACCCGTGCGGTACGCTGCATCGACCCTGAACGCGCACCCAGAACCGAGGCCGCCCAATGACCGCCGCGCTGAAGCTCACCGATCTGTCCAAGACCTTCGAGGTCGGCAAGTCCCTGTTCGGGACCGGAAAGGGCCGGGTCCATGCGGTCCGCCCGGTGACCCTGACGGTCGAGAAGGGTGAAACTCTTGGTATCGTTGGCGAATCGGGCTGCGGCAAGTCCACGCTTGCCCGTATGCTCGTAGGTCTTCTGCCGGTCTCCACCGGTACGATCGAGATCGAAGGCGCGGCCCTCGACAACGCCGATCCGGCCGTGTTCGGGCGCAAGATCCAATACGTGTTTCAGGATCCGATCAGCAGCCTGAACCCGCGCAAGACGATCCGTCAGGTGATGGACGCCCCGCTCAAACAACTCCACAACATGAGCAAACCCGAGCGCGCCAGACGCATCGCCGAGATTTTTGCCGCCGTGAACCTGCGCGAGGATTTCCTCGACCGCTATCCGCACGAGTTTTCCGGTGGCCAGGCCCAGAGGATCGGCATCGCACGGGCCCTTGCCGCCGAGGCGAACATCCTGATCCTCGACGAGCCGGTCTCGGCGCTCGATGTGTCTGTGCAGGCGCAGGTGCTGAACCTTCTGGCCGATCTCAAATCCGAGTTCGGGCTGACCTATCTGTTCATCAGCCATGACCTTGCGGTGGTCGAGGCGGTGAGCGACCGGGTCGCCGTCCTCTATTTCGGGTCGGTGGTCGAGGTTGGCCGGGCCGAAGACATCTTTGCCCGCCCCCGGCACCCCTATACGAGACTTCTGGCCGACAGCGCGCCGGTGGTGGGCCGCCCGCTGACCGCGCCCGAGGGCAAGGATGCCGAACTGCCCGATCCGCTGAACCCGCCCACGGGCTGCGCGTTCCGGGCCCGCTGCGCCTTTGCGACCGAGGCCTGCGCCGCCTCCGCCCCCGATCTGACCGATCTGGACCCGTCCCACAGCGTTGCCTGTTTCAATCCGCTCTAGGCGCTTGCTCTCGGCCCGCGATCCCTGTCAGGTGAGGCCGGAGACAGGACGAAGGGGCGCAGCATGGCGACGATCGGCGAAGCACTGGTCACCGGGCTTCTGGCGCGCGGCGTCGACACGGTGTTCGGCATTCCGGGCGTTCATACGGTCGAGCTGTACCGGGGTCTCGCGGCCTCGGGCATCCGCCATGTGATCCCGCGCCACGAACAGGGCGCGGGCTTCATGGCTGACGGTTATGCGCGGGCGTCGGGCAAACCGGGCGTCGCCTTCGTGATCACCGGTCCGGGTCTGACCAACACGCTGACCGCGATGGGGCAGGCGCGGGCGGATTCGGTGCCGATGCTGGTCGTCTCGGGCGTGAATGCCTTGTCCACGCTTGGGAAGGGTCTGGGGAAACTGCATGAATTGCCCGATCAGCGCGCTCTGGCGCGGCAGGTGGCGCTGGTCTCCGAACGTATCGAAAAAGCGGGTGACCTTGCCCCGGCGCTTGACCGTGCCTTTGCACCGTTCCGGTCGGGGCGTCCCGGTCCGACGCATATAGAGATACCGCTTGATGTGGCGGGCCATGAGGGCCCGCGCGATGTGGCAGCCGTCCCCCCCGCAGTCGCTGCTCCGGATCAGGGCGGGGTCGAGGCCGCCATCGCGGTTCTGTCAAAGGCGACCGCCCCGGTGATCCTTGCCGGCGGCGGGGCGCGCCACGCTGCGGGGCGGCTGCGCTCCCTTGCCGAACGTCTGGGCGCGCCGGTCGTGCAGACGGTCAACGCCCGCGGCCTGATGTATGCGCACCCGCTGGGCATCCCGGCCAGCCCCAGCCTTGGCCCTGTCCGTGATCTGATCTCGGGTGCCGACGCCGTTCTGGCCGTGGGAACCGAGTTTGGCGAGACCGATTACGATATGTATGCGACCGGCGAAATGGCCGCCATGACGAACCTGATCCGCGTCGACATCTGCCCCGAACAACTGGCCCGGCATCCCACGGAGATTGCCATAGAAGGGGATGCAGGCGCCGTTCTCGACGCGCTCCTTCAGGCCATGCCGGTGGGTGGCCCCGCCTTTCATGGTCCCGAGCGGGCTGGCGAGGTGCGCCGTCGCGCACGCCGCGAGCTTCCGGCAGATCTCGCTGGTCTCGTCGATGTGCTGGATGCGATCCGCAATGCGGTTCCGGGCGCGGTGATCGTGGGCGATTCCGCGCAGCCGATCTATGCGGGCAATCTCTATTACGATCACGACGTTCCCGGCGGCTGGTTCAATGCCGCGACCGGGTTCGGCGCGCTGGGCTACGGTATCCCGGCGGCGATCGGGGCGGCTGTCGCCGTGCCGGGTCCGCGGGTGATCTGTATCGCGGGCGACGGCGGTGCGCAGTTCAGCCACCCCGAGATCATGACGGCGGTCGATGAAAACCTGCCCGTCACCTTCGTGATCTGGAACAATCACGGTTATCAGGAAATCGCCACCTCGATGGAGGCCGCGGGCGTCACCGTGCTGGGCTGCGATCCGACCCCGCCGGACTTCTGTGCGGTGGCGGAGTCCTATGGCATCCCGTTTCAAAGCTGCGATCCGTTACCGGCGACGGTGGCCGCCGCGATTGCCGCGATGGTCAGGGTGAGGGGCCCTGGGATGGTCGAGGTCCGGGCCCAGAAACACCCGGCGCTGGGCTAGGCCGTCCCGCAAGCGCATGCGCATGACATACACATGGTATGCGCATGGTATGCGCATGGAGCGTTCGCACACCTTGACGCCGCATTAACCACCGCGTTCAAAGGGCGTCGGGAGGGTCCATGCCATGATCCGTGTCGCCTGTCTCGGAGCGGGGTATTTCAGCCGGTTTCACCTCGACGGATGGCGCCGGATCGCGGGTGCGGAACTGGTGGGCGTTGCCGATCACGACCTGTCCCGCGCCGCCGCCACAGGCGCCCCGGCCTTCGGCGATCTGGGCGAGATGCTGGACGTCACGACCCCCGATATCCTCGATATCATCCTGCCGCCGCCGGGCCATGCCGACGCGATCCGGGCGGCGGTGGATGCAGGCGTGAGCGCGATCATCTGTCAAAAACCCTTCTGCACCTCACAACACGAGGCGCGGGCCATGACAGAGCTTGCCGAGGCTTCTGGCATCCCGTTGATCGTACATGAGAATTTCCGTTTTCAGCCATGGTATCGCGCGATCCGTGATTGTCTGGAGGCCGGCGAAATCGGCACACCGCTTCAGGCCGGTTTCCGCTTTCGTCCCGGCGACGGGCAGGGCCCTGGGGCCTATCTGTCCCGCCAGCCCTATTTCCGTGACATGCCCCGTTTCCTGATCCATGAGACGGCGGTCCACTGGATCGATACGTTCCGGTTTCTCTTCGGCAATCCGACCGCCGTTTACGCCGACCTGCGCCGGATCAATCCGGGGATCGCGGGCGAAGATGCGGGTTATGTCCTGTTCGATCACCCCGGCGGTGTGCGGGTTCTGTTCGATGGCAATCGCTGCCTCGATCACGCCGCCGAAAACGCCCGCTGCACGATGGGTGAGGGGGTGTTCGAAGGCGATGGCGGCACCCTGACCCTTCTTGGCGACGGATCGGTCCATCACCGCGCCTTCGGTGCGGTCGAAACCACCCGGAAACTTGCGCCTGATACGACCGGCAGCTTTGGCGGCGACTGCACGTTCCACCTGCAAGCCCATGTTATCGAGGCACTTTCCGGACAACGCGCGTTCGAGAACGAAGCGCGCGATTACCTTGCTGTCCAAGCAATCGAAGACGCGATCTATCGCTCTGCCGAAAGCGGCTCAAAGGTCGAACTGAACCTCTGAAGGCGCCGTTCCCGAACGGGTCGAAGGGAGGTCAGAAAAACGCCTGCAGCCCGGTCTGCGCCCGACCAAGGATCAGGGCATGGACATCATGCGTTCCTTCATAGGTGTTCACGGTTTCGAGGTTCACCATGTGGCGCATCACCTGATACTCTTCCTGAATGCCGTTCCCGCCATGCATGTCGCGAGCCTGTCGCGCGACGTCCAAAGCCTTGCCGCAATTGTTGCGCTTGATCAGGCTGATCATCTCTGGCGCTGCGCGGCCGTCCTCCATCAGACGGCCCACCTGCAGGGCGGCGTGAAGGCCAAGGGTGATCTCGGTCTGCATATCCGCGAGTTTTTTCTGGAAAAGCTGGTTCTGCGCCAAGGGCTTGCCGAATTGCTTGCGATCAAGGCCGTAATCCCGGGCCCGCATCCAGCAATCCTCGGCCGCCCCCATCACACCCCATGCGATGCCATAGCGCGCACGGTTCAGACATCCGAAAGGTCCTTTCAGCCCCTGAACACCGGGCAGAAGGGCATCCTCGCCCACCTCCACGCCATCCATCACGATCTCGCCCGTGGTCGAGGCCCGCAGGCTGAGTTTCCCGCCGATCTTCGGGGCCGAAAGACCGGTCATGCCTTTCTCGAGGACAAAGCCGCGGATTTTGCCGTCATGGGCGTCGGACTTGGCCCAGACCACGAACACATCGGCAAACGGGCTGTTCGAAATCCACATCTTTGAACCCGTGATCCGATAGCCGCTATCAGTCTTTTCGGCGCGGGTTTTCATGCCGGCGGGGTCCGAGCCGGCATCGGGCTCGGTCAGCCCGAAACACCCGATCCACTCGCCGCTTGCCAGTTTCGGCAGGTATTTCTGCCGCTGCTCGTCCGAGCCATAGGCGTGGATCGGGTACATCACCAGGGAAGACTGGACCGACATCATCGACCGATAGCCGGAATCGACGCGCTCGACCTCGCGTGCAACAAGGCCATAGGTCACGTATCCGGCTCCAAGCCCGCCGTATGCCTCGGGGATTGTCAGGCCGAGAAGCCCCGCTTCGCCCATCTCGCGGAAGACCCCGGGATCGGGTGTTTCCTCGCGGTAGGCGGCCGTGACTTTTGGCTGAAGGCGGCTTTCGGCGAAGGTGCGGGCCGCGTCGCGCAGCATACGCTCGTCTTCGCTCAAGCAGTCTTCCAGCCGAAGGGGATCGTCCCACTGAAACGGTCCCAGATCGGGACCAAAGCCCTTTGCGGTTTCGTCTTTCATCTCTGTCACCCTGTTCTCGCCCCGGACCGCAGGTCTTGCGATCCCTGTTCCATGGTCGGAATGTGCGGCGGCTGCCGCTGGGGATTTCTAGACCACTTGGCCTGAAACGAAAACCGCACGCGGCGCATTTTCGTGATCGAATGACGGTTCCGGTCTGGAACATGGGCCCTCTTTCGCGTTTCCATGGCGCGGGTGCCGGAGGGGTGATGGGAACATACGACTACATCGTTGTGGGCGCGGGGTCCGCCGGCGCGGTGCTGGCCAACCGGCTGACCGCGAACGGGCGTTTTCGGGTGCTGGTCCTCGAAGCAGGCGGGCGCGACTGGTCACCCTGGGTGCAGATGCCCATCGGCTATGGCAAGGCCTATTACGACGGGCGCATCAACTGGAAGTACCAGACCGAACCGGTGCCCGGGATCGGCGGCAAGACGAGCTATTGGCCACGGGGCAAGGTGCTGGGCGGGTCAAGCTCGATCAACGCCATGGTCTATGTCCGCGGCCATCCGCGCGATTTCGACGACTGGGCAAGGGCAGGGGCCAAGGGCTGGGACTGGCCCGGTGTCGCGCCGTATTTCCGCAAGCTGGAATGCTGGTCGCGGGGTGCGGACGCGCTGCGCGGCGGTGACGGGCCGCTGGCGGTTCAGGATATATCTGACGCGGTGCACCCGCTTTGCCGGAACTGGCTGGCGGCCGGGGAAGAGACGGGACTTGGAACGACCGCCGATTACAACGGCGCAGAGATGGATGGGCTGTCGATCTATCAGATCACAACGAAGGGCGGGCGACGGGCATCGACGGCGCGGTGCTATCTGCGCCCTGCCTTGAAGCGATCCAATCTGGTGCTGAAGACCCGCGCCCATGTGACAGGTCTGACGGTCGAGGGAACGCGCGTCACCGGCCTTCGCTATCGCCATAAGGGGCAAGACCACCAAGCGCATGCGGGCCGGGAGGTGATCCTGAGCGCGGGTGCCGTGAACTCTCCGCAGCTACTGATGCTCAGCGGGATCGGCCCGGCCTCTGACCTGCGGGCGCTGGGGATTACGCCCCATGCGGACCTGCCAGCCGTGGGGCAGCATATGCAGGATCATCTGGGGATCGATTTTCTCTATCGCTCTCGCGTGCCTACGCTCAATCAGGTGCTCGGACCCTGGACGGGAAAGCTGCGTGTGGGGGTAGAGTACCTTCTGACCCGGGGCGGGCCGCTGGCGCTTTCGATCAATCAGGGTGGCGGGTTCGTGCGGACATCCGAAGATCTCGACGCCCCCGACATCCAGCTCTATTTCTCGCCCGTTAGCTATACCCGCGCGCCACCAGGCAAGCGCCCGCTGATGGCGCCCGATCCATTTCCGGGGTTCCTGATTGGCTTCAGCGCCTGCCGTCCGACCAGCCGGGGCAGCATCGCGTTGCGCTCTGCCGATCCGTTCGATGCGCCGGTGATCCAGCCGCGCTATCTGGACACTGAACAGGACGGGGCGGATGCGCTGCGTGCCATGCACCTGATCCGGCGGATCGCCGCAGCGCCGTCGATTGCGAAGCTGATCGAGACGGAGATCGCGCCGGGGGCGGATATGACCGAAGACGCCGCGTTCGCCGGTTACATCCGCGACAACGCCTGGACCGTGTTTCACCCCTGCGCCACCTGCCGGATGGGCGACGACCCCAGGACATCCGTGACCGACGCACATCTGCGGGTCCATGGGATGACGGGCCTGCGTGTGGTGGATGCGTCGGTCTTTCCCAATATCACGTCGGGCAATATCAATGCGCCCACAATCATGGTGGCGGAACGCGCCGCCGATCTGATCCTAGAGGAGGGCATCCCATGAAACTCACCCGGATCGAGACGTTTTGTAATGAATTCGTGGGGTTCGTCCGGGTCACGGTAGAGGATGGGGCAGAGGGCTGGGGGCAGGTGTCGACATATCACTCCGACATTACCTGTCAGGTGCTGCACCGGCAGGTCGCGCCGTGGGTTCTGGACCGGGACACGACCGATCTGGACGACCTTCTGGATTTTGTTACCGAGCGTGAGCACAAGTTCCCGGGCTCCTATATCTGCCGCGCCATGGGCGGGGTCGATACCGCGATCTGGGATATGCGCGGCAAGGTCGCCGGAAAGCCGGTGGTGGAACTTCTAGGCGGGGCGCCCGGGCGGCTTCGGGCCTATGCGTCGTCAATGAAGCGCGACATCACGCCGGAGGACGAGGCCGAGCGGATGATCCGGCTGCAGGGAGAGAAAGGATTCACCGCTTTCAAGGTGCGCGCGGGCGCCGAGGTGGGCCGGGGGCAGGACGAATGGCCGGGCCGGACCGAAGAGATCATCCCGACCATGCGGCGTGCGCTGGGCAACGATGCCGATCTGCTGATCGATGCCAACAGCTGTTACGCGCCGCCCCGCGCCATCAAGGTGGGCCGGATGCTGGAGGATCACGGGTACTGCCACTTCGAGGAGCCATGCCCCTACTGGGAGCTTGAGCAGACCAAGGAAGTGGCCGAGGCGCTGACGATCGACGTGACCGGGGGGGAACAGGATTGCCTGCTGCCGATCTGGAAACGGATGATCGACATGCGCGCGGTCGATATCGTGCAGCCGGATGTCATGTATCTGGGCGGCATCGCCCGGACCCTGCGGGTCGTCCGGATGGCGGCAGAGGCGGGGCTGCCGGTCACGCCCCATTGTGCGAACCTGTCGCTTGTAACGCTGTTCACGATGCACCTTCTGCGCGCCATTCCCAATGCCGGCAAATATCTGGAGCTGTCGATCGAAGGTGCCGACTATTACCCTTGGCAGGAAGGTCTGTTCGAACAGGACCTCTATAGGGTGGAAGAGGGACATGTGACCGTGTCCGATCGGCCCGGCTGGGGATTTGACATTGCCCATGAATGGCTCGCCCGTGCCCAATATCGGTGCAGCGACGCTGCATAGGCCTTTTTTCCGGCCGGAGTTTCATGCCCGCCATGGTTGAGACCTGCTGAAACCGGTTGCAATGAAGGCAATCGGTGTGTCTAGATTGCGGAATGGCTGCCGAAAGTGCCTCGACAGAATTGCTTGACAGTGCGTCACCTTGGCCGACACCGTCGATGTGGGGAACATGGGTAATCAAGCAGCCAGAAAAACTGATACAAATCTCGGCCATACCGGGAATGCGTACGCAATTTGGAGGTCATAATGACAACGAAGATGAGAACGATCCTGCTGTCAGGGGTCGCAACACTTGTGGCAGGTGGCGCTTACGCCAGCTGCCCGGCGATCACGATGGGGGATATGCAGGGCGTTGCTCCGGGGGCATTCCCGCAGCAATACGAGCTGTCGGAATTCGAAGCGGCTGCGGGCTGCGAGATGGAATTCTCGACCAATCCGGAAATCGAGGCGCTGAACGCCGAAATCCGCGGCAATCCCGACTTGCCACCACTGTCCGAACGGATCCCGGAAGAGCCGCTGGTGGTCGTACCTTACGACTCCGTTGGCCAGTATGGCGGCACGCTGAATGCGCTGTCGAACGCGACCGAGGCCGGTACCTCCGATTTCCTGTCGATCCGCCATGTGAACCTTGTGCGCTATGCCGACGATCTTCAGACCATCGTTCCGAATATCGCCAAGTCGTGGGAGTGGAATGACGATTTCACACAGCTCACGTTCAACCTGCGCCAGGGGCACAAGTGGTCGGACGGCGCGCCGTTTACCTCGGCTGACGTGAAGTTCTGGTATGACAACCTCGCGCTTGATCCGAAGATCATCGAAAGCCCCAAGGATTATGTCCTTGTGGCGGGCGAACGGATGACGGTCGACACACCGGACGAAACAACGGTCGTCTTCAACCTGCCATCGCCCAAGCCGGGTCTTCTGGCCCACTTCGCGACGACCTATGCACCGGCCTTCCAGCCCAAGCATTTCCTGGGTCAGTTCCATCCCGACATCAATCCCGAGGCTGACGCGCTTGCGCAGGCCGCCGGGTTCGAGAACGGCATTGCGGTTGTCTCGGCCTATTACGGCAACTCGGACTGGACCGATACGCCCACGCCGATGCTGTCGAACCCCGACAAGGTGGATGCGCTGCCCGCAGGCACGCAGCCGCAACTGGAAAGCCACATCTATATCAGCGACACGACCGAAGGGCGCAAGCTGGTGGCGAACCCGTATTTCCACATGGTCGACACGACCGGTCAGCAACTGCCCTATATCAGCCGTCAGGACGAGCTTTACGCGAACGATAACGAGGTGCGTATCCTGAAGCTGGTCAACGGCGAAGCCGACTACAAGGCCCAGTCGGTGACATTGGCTTCGGCGCCTATACTGTTGGAAAATCAGGAAAGTGGCGACTTCACGGTCCAGTTGAACCCCGATATCGCGTTCGCGACATTCGCGTTCAACGTGACCAGCAACGACCTGGCCAAGCGCGAGGTTTTCGGCGATGTCCGGTTCCGTCGCGCGATGTCGGTTGCGATGGACCGCGACCAGATCAACGAGGTTGCGTTCTTCGGTCAGGGTGAACCGGTTCAGTACACCGGCTTTTCGCCGCGCCCCGACTTCATCCCGCCGGAACTGGAGCAGGAGTTTGCCCAGTACGATCCCGAGCTTGCCAAGCAGCTTCTGGACGAAGTGGGCATGGTCGATACCGACGGTGACGGGTTCCGCGAATTGCCCAACGGCGATCCGCTCGTCCTGAACCTTCAGTTCGCGACGCAGGGCGTTGCGGGTGAAGTTGTCGAACTGGTGGGCCAGAGCTGGTCGGAAGTCGGTGTCCAGTCGACGGTCAAGGAAGTGACGCCGGACGAATATCGTTCGGCCCAGTCCTCGAACCAGCTTGATGTCATGATGTGGCGGAAAGGCCAGCCGGCCGCGCTTCACATGGGCGACAACACCTACTGGATCCCGCCATTCGACGGGTATTTCGACATTCGGACCGGCATGCTCTGGGCCGAGTACATCGAAAGCGGCGGGTCGAGCGGTGTCGAGCCACCGGAATGGGTGTCCGAGATGCGCGCCGACATCGACGCGTTCCAGGGCGCCGCACCGGGGTCGGACGAACAGAACGCTCTCGGTCTGAAGCTCGCACAGAAGATGGTCGACGAGATGCTGTTCATCGGCACGGTGCGCGCGCCCGCGCCTCTGTACCACCGGAACGCGCTTAAGAACGTGACGCAGTTCAAGACCACGTCCTACGAGTACTATCGGACCTATCCTTATCTGCCTGCCCAGTGGTGGCTGGACGAATAAGGACGGACGCGACTGACGACATTGTTCCGGGCGGCGCGTTCGCCCGGAACCTTCTGATCCCACGGGTCTGGGGAGGCTCGGTTCAACGGATCAGCGCGTAGGGGACCTTGATGCTACAATTCCTGCAATTCACCGTGATCCGTGCCGCGATGGCCGTGTTCACCCTGCTTCTGGTCTCGCTTATCGTATTCTCGCTGATGGAACTGGTGCCCGGCACCTGCGCCGAACGCTATCTCGCCTTCAAGAACACCCAAGGCTCCACCATCTCGGTTCAGGATATCGAGGCGGAGAAAGCCCGGCTGGGGCTTGACCGTCCGTTCCTCGTGCGCTGGGGGTCCTGGGTCGGCAACGTGGTCTTCAAGGGTGAGTTCGGGGATAGCTGCATCCTACGGGTCAATATCAATCAGCTTCTGGGCGACAAGTTTCTAATCTCCGCAGCGATCTGTCTGACATCACTAATACTGGCCTATCTGATCGCGATCCCCGTCGGCATCATCTCGGCCTCGTCCGGCAGTGCCACGCTGAACGGCACGCTGCGCTTCGTCAGCTATCTGGGCCTTGCGATGCCCAACTTTCTTCTGGCGCTGATGATCATGCTGGTCTCGACCGTCTTGTTCGGGGACAGTCTGACCGGCCTCTTCTCGAATGAGTTCCGGGACGCGCCGTGGTCGATGGCGAAGCTTTGGGATTTTCTGTCGCGCGCGTGGCTGCCCGTGTTCATTCTGGGCTGGTCGGCCACCGCATTCGCGCTGCAGACCGTCCGGGCGCTGATGCTGGACGAAAACGGCAAGCTCTATGTGACGGCGGCCCGGGCGCGCGGGCTTTATGGCCGGCAGCTTTTGTGGCGCTACCCGGCGCGGCATGCGCTTGGCCCGATCATCAACTCGCTCGGGTTCGACCTGAACCGGATCTTCAACGAGTTGCCGATCGTGGCGCTGATCCTGACCCTGACCGAGGCGGGCGCGCTGCTTCTCGAAGCCCTCGCGCGGTCCAACGACCAGCAGCTCGCGGGCGCGATCATCTTTCTTCTGACGGCGACCATCGTGACGCTGAATTTCCTGACCGATATCGCGCTGGCCCTGATCGACCCGCGCGTGCGCAAATCCGTGATGGGAGGCTGAGGCATGAGCCAGAACCCCAATGATGTGCCAGCCACCACCGGCCCCCATGTCCAGATCGTCGAAACCGAAGATGCGGTCAGCAGACGTGCGCGCGAGGCCTATTTCACCGCCTCGCAGGGCCAGCTGATCTGGGCCCGCTTCCGCAAGAAACGCTCGGCCATGGTCGCGGCCATGGTCCTTGCGGCGCTGGTCCTGATGGGCCTTTTCGCGCCGTTCCTGTCGCCCTATGATCCGACGATTGCAGGCCGGAACGCCGATTACACGAACGGCGCGCCACAGATCCCGATGTTCTGTGACGAGGCGGGGTGTTCGGCGCGGCCCTTTATCTATGGCGTGAAACGCGAACGATCTCTCGCGACGAACTTCCGCTGGGTCACGACGATAGACACCGAAGACCGCCGCTATGTTCAGTTCTTCGTTCAGGGCGATCCCTACAAACTGTTCGGCATGACCTTCACGACCAAGCTGTTCGGTGTGGATGAGGGCAAGATCCATCTGTTCGGCACGGACGACACCGGCAAAGACATCTTTTCGCGCACGCTTCACGCCATTTACACCTCGCTTGCCGTGGGCACCCTTGGCGTGCTGATCAGCTTCGTGCTGGCCTTGATCATAGGAGGGGTGGCCGGCTATTTCGGTGGCTGGATTGACGGCATATTGCAGATGATCACCGATGCGGTCCGAACCGTGCCCGCGATCCCGTTGTTCATGGCGATCGCGGCGTTCCTTCCGGCGGAGTTGAGTTCCGAGGCGCGGTTCTTTTTCATATCGATCATCCTCGGTCTGATCGGCTGGCCGACACTGGCGCGGCGTGTGCGAACGCACCTGCTGGTCGAGCGAAATCAGGAATACGTGCTGGCGGCGAAACTGTCGGGGGCGGGGCCGGGGCATATCATCGCGCGGCATCTTCTGCCGTCGTTCACGTCCTATATCATCGTCGATCTGGTGATTTCCTTCCCCTATATGGTGCTGTCGGAAACGGCGCTCAGCTTCATCGGACTGGGTCTGAAAGACCCGGTAAATTCGCTGGGTGTGATGCTGCAGAACACGACCTCGGCGGACGTTCTTCTGAACTACCAGTGGTACTTCATTCCGGTGTTTTTCTTTATCGCCCTCGTCATGGCCTTTGTCTTTGTCGGCGACGGGTTGCGTGATGCGGCTGACCCTTACGGGGACACCAAGAAATGACGGCGCCGCTGATTTCCGTTCAGGACCTGACGATCCGCTTCAAGACCGACGAGGGTCTGATTACGGCGGTCGAGAATGTAAGTTTCGACCTCGCTCCGGGTGAGATCCTTGGCCTTGTGGGCGAATCCGGATCGGGCAAGTCGGTCACCGCCAAGGCGCTGATGCAGTTGAACGGCGGCAACACGGTCTATGATCCGTCGAGCAAGATCATCCTGAACGTTCCGGGCGAAGCGCCCTTGGATGTCCTGTCGCTCAAGCGCGAAAAGGACATGATCCAGGTCCGCGGCGGCGCAGTCTCGATGATCTTTCAGGAGCCGATGGCATCCTTCGCTCCGGCAATCACCGTGGGCGACCAGATGGTCGAACAGCTTCTTCTTCACAGCAAGATGACCGCCAAGGAAGCCACCGACCTGTCGGTCGAGATGCTGGCCCGCGTCGGCATCCCTGACCCGGCCAAGCGGTTCAAACAGTATGCGTTCGAGTTCTCGGGCGGGATGCGCCAACGCGCGATGATCGCCATGGCATTGTCGACCAAGCCGAAGCTTCTGATCGCGGACGAACCCACGACTGCGCTAGATGTGACCATTCAGGCGCAGGTGATCGATCTGATGACCGATCTTGTGTCCGAGTTCGGCATGGGCATCCTGTTCATCACCCATGATCTTGGCGTCATCGCCCAGACGGCGGACCGGGTGGCGGTGATGTATCTGGGCCGCCATGTGGAAACCGGCCCGGTGCGCGAGGTGATCCGAAACCCTGCCCATCCCTATACGCGGGGTCTGATCGACGCGCTGCCGAAGCTCGAAGATCTGGAGGCCAAGCTGACGCCCATTCCGGGTGACATCCCGTCGCCCCTGAACCGGCCCTCGGGCTGTGTGTTCCATTCACGCTGCAGCGTGGCGATGGAGGGTCCGTGTCAGACGCTGGTGCCGGGTTTTATAGAGCCGGTGCCGGGCCATGAGGTAGCCTGTCATCTGGTCGAACAGGAACTGCGCAAGGGGGCCGCGGAATGAGTGATCCGGTCATCAGTGCGAAGGACCTGACCGTGCGGTACCAGATCGGTCACGGGCTTCTGACCCAGAAATCGTATCTCAACGCCGTCGATGGCGTGACGATCGAGATCGACAAGGGCAGCTTCTTTGGCCTCGTGGGCGAAAGCGGGTCGGGCAAGACGACGCTGGGACGCGCGCTTCTGAAAGCCGCACCGATCAGCGAGGGCGAGGTGATCTATCAGGACAATCAGGTGCGGTATGACCTGCGGAAGCTCTCGAAAGAGCAGCTCAAGGATTACCGTAAACGCGCGCAGCTGATCTTTCAGGATCCCTATGCGGCCCTGTCACCGCGCATGACGGTGCGTGACATCATCGCCGAACCGCTGGAAGTGATGGGATTGACGAAAACCCGCGAAGAGACCGATACCCGGGTGCGCGAAATCGCGGCCAGTTGCCGATTGAACCTCGAACACCTGCGCCGCTTTCCACATGCGTTTTCAGGCGGTCAGCGGCAGCGGATTTCCATCGCCCGGGCGCTGGTTTCCGGTCCACGCTTCGTCGTGGCCGATGAGAGCGTGGCGGCTCTGGACGTGTCGATACAGGCCGATGTGCTGAACCTTCTGAAATCCATTCAGCGCGATATGGGCATCTCGTTTCTGTTCATCAGCCACGACCTGTCTGTCGTTGCCCACGTTTGCGATCATGTGGCGGTGATGTATCTGGGGCAGTTGATCGAAACCGCGCCCACCCGGTCGCTGTTTGCGCGCCCCCGGCACCCTTATACCAAGGCGCTTCTGTCGGCGATCCCGTCGCTCGATCCGGATGATCGTGGCAATACCGAGAAGCTTGAGGGCGAGATCCCGTCGCCCACATCGCCACCCCCCGGCTGCAAGTTCAACACGCGGTGCAAGTTCGCGC
The DNA here is from genome assembly GCA_947503175.1 of uncultured Paracoccaceae bacterium. GTDB lineage: Bacteria > Pseudomonadota > Alphaproteobacteria > Rhodobacterales > Rhodobacteraceae > Ovoidimarina. The sequence goes on along the minus strand of CANNCO010000001.1, from coordinate 1,543,183 downwards.
AGGACCGGTGCCGGAAAGAGGTTCCGCCGCTGCGCGAGATGGCGCCCGACCACTTCACCGCCTGCCATTTCGCCGAAGAGTTCGATTTCACCCGCGCGCAGGACGATGCGCCGGGGCTTGAGACTGCCTGAGGACAGGATGGAAAAGGGCAATGTCCTTTTCATCACGGTCGATCAGATGGCGGCCGAGGTTCTGGACGGGCCGCTGGCCGCCCATATGGACACGCCGAATATCGACAGGCTGGCCGCATCCGGCACGACATTCACCAAACATTTCACCGTCACGGTGCCCTGCGGACCGGCCCGCGCAAGCCTTCTGACCGGGCTTTATGCGATGAACCACCGGGCGATCCGCAACGGCACGCCCCTTGCGCGTCACAACGCCACTGTCGCGACCGAAGCGCGGAAGGCGGGCTATGAGCCGCTTCTGTTCGGCTATTCCGACATCGCACCCGATCCCGAAGGCATCGACCCCGAGGACCCGGTTCTGAACACCTATGAAGGGGTCGCGCCCGGGTTTCGTGAACTGGTTGAGATGCGGATGGACCACGGGCTTGAATGGCCCGGATATCTGCGCGCGAAGGGCTATGATTTTGCTCTGGAGTCTGACGGTCCCATAGCGGATGTCTTTCGCCCCACTGCCCAGTCCGGGAACGCGCCAAAGCCACGCGATCCGGCGCTTTATGACGCCGCTGACAGCGATACGGCCTATCTGACCGACCGGACACTGACCGCGCTGAACATCCGGCGGGATGCCCCATGGTTCGCGCATCTGACCTATATCCGGCCACATCCGCCACTGGTTGCACCCGCGCCTTACAACATGATGGTTGATCCAAAGAGGCTCCCTGCGCCCCAGCGAGACCAGCCGGATCATCCCTTCATCGACGCGTGGTTCTCGGCACCGGCCTCTCGCGGGCTTTACTGGGGGTTCGACGGGGATTGCGCCGGGATGGAAGATGCCATCGCTGCGGATCTCAGGGCTGTCTATTTGGGGCTCGTCGCCGAGGTCGACCATCACCTTGGCCGCGTCCTCGACTGGCTTGAGGAAACGGGTCAGGCGGATCGGACGCTGATCGTTCTGACCGCTGATCATGGCGAGATGTTGGGCCACAAACGCATGTGGGGCAAGGAAAGCGTCTTCGACCCGGCGCTCAAGGTTCCGCTGATAATCCGAGAGCCGCGGGCAGGGAAGACAGGGCAGAAGGTGGCGGCATTGACCGAATCGGTCGATGTCACGCCGACGATTCTGGACTGGATCGGAGTGACGGTGCCCGATGCGATGGACGGGCAGTCGTTGCTACCGCTGACGGGAGGTGAGGCGCCCGCCCGATGGCGGGGCGCGGTGCTGCATGAGGTCGAGTTCGGCCACCCCCACAACCCGACCCGGTTTCAGAACGTGCTGGGCCTCACGACCAATCAAGCCCATGCCAGCATCCTGCGCGATACCCGCTGGAAATACGTGCATTTCGGAGGTGGCGTACCGCCGATGCTGTTCGATCTCGAAAATGACCCGCAGGAGGCCCGCGACCTTGCGGGCGACCCCGCTTACGCCGATACGCTTTTGCGGATGGCCCGCCGCCTGATCGACCGGATGACGGAGCGACGCGACCGGCGTTTGACGCAGCACTCCATCGGCACCTGACCCTAGGACGCGGCCAGCATGATCACGCCCGCGGCCACGACGGCCGCCGCCACCAGCCGCCCGCCGACGGGGCGTTCGCTGAACAGGACGACCCCGATCAAGGCGGCGATGATCACGCTCGATTCCCGGATCGCCGAGACCGCGCCGAGCGGTGCGAGCGTGTTGGCGTAAAGCACCATCGCGTAGGACACCACCGACAGGACACCGCCAATCAGGCCGTATTTCAGCGCGGTTGGCGGGATCACCTTGCCCGCCCGGACCCGCGCCAGCGCAATCGCGATGGGCACCGGGAACTCCAGCAGGAACAGCCAGCCCATATATCCCATGGGGCTTTCGCTTATCCGTATCCCGATCCCGTCCGCCGCCGAGTAGATACCAATCGACAGGCCCAGCAGGGCGGCAACCCAGATCGCTGTCCGGCTGGCCGTTCCGTTCCACGACTGCATGGTCAGAAGAAGGATCCCGCCGCAAATGGTGAACAGGCCAAGCCACCCCAGCGGGCTTAGAACCTCGCCGATCAGAACGACCGCCGCCACGGCGACCAGAAGCGGCGCGGCCCCACGGCCGATGGGGTAGACCAGCGACAGGTCGCCCAGCCGGTAGCCCTGATAGAGCAGGGCGTAATAGGCGTAATGCACTAAGGTGGAGACGAAAAGCGCGAACCAGCTTTCGGGATGGGGAATCGGAAACAGCATCACCAGCACCAGCCCGATCATCGCGTGGGCCGCCGAAATCCCCGCCAGCGCCACGGCCCTGTCGCCCGAGCCGCCTTTCAGGATCGCGTTCCAAGTGGCGTGCAAAACCGCCGCGCCCAGCACAAGGGCAAGGGCGGCACTGCTCATTCAGGCGGCGTTTTCAAGAATGGCACCGGTGACGATCGTCAGCGCGGCCTCCAGGTCGCTCTTCTCGATGACAAGCGGCGGCGACAGGGTGAGGACATTGCCAGCGCTGATCTTGAAGCTCAGGCCCTTCTCAAGACAGTGGTAATAGATCTTCTCCGCCCGCTCCGGTGCTGGGGTTCGTGTCTCCCGATCCTCGACGATCTCGACCCCGAACATCAGCCCGCGCCCCCGGATATCTCCGACTATGGGGCAGGTTTCCAGCGTGTCACGCAACCGGTTTTGCGCGGAGGCACCCAGTTCCGCCGACCGCTCCACCAGCCCTTCCTCGCGGATGATCTGAAGCGTCGTCAGCCCGGCCCGCGTCGTGACCGGGTTCTTTTCGTGGGTGTAATGCCCGATGGCGAAATCACCCGCCACGTCCAGATCGCGGCGTGCCAGAACGGCAGCAATGGGCAGCATGCCACCCCCAAGCGATTTCCCCAGAACGGCGATATCCGGAACAATCCCGTCATGTTCGAAGGCGAACATCCGGCCGGTCTTGCCCAGACCCGTGGGGATCTCGTCGAGGATCAGCAGGGCACCGCGCTTGTCACAGGCGGAGCGCACCGCCTTCCAGAAGCCCGGCGGCGGCACGACCGGGACGGCACGCATGGGTTCGGCGATGACGGCGGCCACGTCACCCTCACGCTCCAGCACGTAATCGACCATCTTTGCGCAGGCGAGCTCGCAGGCCTCGGGTCCGGGATGGCCGTAGGCGCAGTGATAGCAGTGGAACGGGGCCACATGTTCGGTCCCCGCCATCAGAGGCCCCGCGATATGCGAGCGGAACGTGGCCTCGCCACCGACGGAGGCCGCGCCAAAGCCCGCCCCGTGAAATGCATCCCAGAAACTGACCGTCTTGAACCGCCCCGTGACCGCCCGCGCCAGCCGCAGCGCCACTTCGATGGCATCCGACCCGCCCGTGGTGAACAGAACCTTGCCCAGATCGCCGGGGCTGATCCGGCCCAGCTCTTCGGCAAGTTCCACCGCCGGTTCACAGGCAAACCGGCGCGGCGCGAAGGGCAGCGCGTCCATCTGCGCCGCAATCGCCGCTTTCAGACGCGGGTGGCCATAGCCGATATGGTGCACGGAATTGCCATGGAAATCCATGTAGCGGCGTCCGGCGGTGTCTTCTATCCAGATGCCCTCGGCGCGGGCGATGGTCGACACGCACGGGCTTGATAGGCTCTGGTGCAGGAACGCGTCGGCATCGCGCGCCAAAAGCGCCTGCGTTGCCGGATCGTCCTGCCTGTTTTGCCAGTCCCGGCGCAGGTCCGAGGTGTTGGATTCGCCCTCCGTATGCCGGATTACCATGAGGCCTAGCCCCAGGGCAGCGAGAAGGTTTTCACGTTGGTAAAGCTCTTCATCGCCTCGATCACGCCCTCCTTATAGCCGTTCCCGCTATCCTTGATCCCGCCGAAGGGCGACATCTCGATCCGGTATCCCGGCACTTCCCAGATGTTGACGGTGCCGACCTTGAGCCCTGTGATGTATTTCTGCATCCGCTTGAAATCATTGGTGCAAACGCCCGAAGACAGGCCAAACGCGGTGGAATTCGACAGGGTGATCACCGCGTCGTCGTCATCGGGCACACGGATGATTGGAACGATGGGACCAAAGGTTTCCTCCATCACCAGTTCGGACGTGTGATCCACCCGGTCCACCACGATGGGGGGCAGAAGCGCACCCTGACGACCGGGGTTATAGAGCACCTCGGCACCCACCTCGGCGGCCATCTCAACGCGCTTTTCAAACAGGGCAGCCGCAGGTTCATGCACTACCGTGCCAAGCTCGGTCTCGGGGTCCATCGGATCGCCGTAGCGGATCTTGCTGGCCCGCTCCAGCACCATCGGCACGAACCGGTCGGCCACGCTTTCCTGACACAGGATGCGTTTCACCGCCGTGCACCGCTGGCCGGAGTTCTTGGTGGCCCCCAGTACCGCCAGTTCGGCGGCCTTCTTCAGATCATCGTCCGACAAGTCGTTCAGGATGATCAGCGGGTCATTCCCGCCCAGTTCCAGAACCTGCCGCTTGTAGCCCGCTTTCGACGCGATCAGCTTGCCCACCGGCACGCCGCCGGTGAAGGTGATCAGGTCGATATTCGGGTTGGTGATCATCTCGTCGCCGATGCCATCGGGCATGCCGGTGACCACCGACAGCATTTCGGGCGGCAACCCGGCCTCATAGATCACATCTGCCAGCAATAGCGCTGTGAGCGGCGTCAGTTCCGTGGGCTTCACCACCATGCAGTTGTTGGTCGCAATCGCGGGCGCGATCTTGTGGCTGACCATGTTCAGCGGGTGATTGAACGGAGTTATCGCCGAAATCGCGTTCAGCGGCTCGCGCAGGGTAAAGATCTTGCGCGCCTTGCCGTGGGGGGTCAGGTCGCAGGAAAAGATCTCACCATCGTCCTGAATGCAAAGCTGCCCGGCCAGCGTGTAGACATCGAAGGCCCGACCCACTTCGTAGTAACTGTCGGCCTTGGAAATCCCCAACTCCAGCGTGATCACCTCGGCGAACTCCTCCTTCCGCTCGACGATCAGTTCGGCGGTACGCAGAAGGATTTTCTGCCGCTCATAACGCGTGAGGGTCGGTGTGTAGGCCGCTGCAATGTCGAAGGCTTCCCGGGCATGGGTCGCGTTGCCCGCCGGGACCGTTCCGATTACGGAGTTGTCCCACGGGTAATGGACATCGACTACGCCATCGGCATCGACCTTGCGGCCCGCGATGCGCATGGGTTCGTGGCGAATGGTGCGTGCATCTTTCATATGGTTCAGCCTTTCGCGGCAGCGGTTGTGGCATAAAGAAACGCGTCGAAGTTGCGCAACTCCGGCGCGTCGCCAAGAGTCTCCATCTTGCGGTTCACGATAAACGGTACCTCTTGTTCGGTCAGCCCGCCATGGCTGCGCAGGGGTTCGTTCAGCGCCGCCAGATCGTGCCGATGCGCCGAGGTTCCGATTGTCATGTTTTCGCCCGAGATCATCACGATATCGCCGATCCGGTCGGCGGGCAGGTCGAACCGCTCAACGGCCTCTTCGCGGGTCATCACCGCAATCAACTCATCCCGCGCATCGAGCCGCACAACAATATCTGAACGGTCGGCACCCTCCGGCAGATAGGCCGTGGCAAAAGATCCAAGCGCGCCGTGATGCACCACGTAAGGGTCAGTGATCGGCAGGATCACCCGCGCCGCGGCCTTGCCCAGCCACTCGTCCAGCAGGTCCTGCACGTAAATCACCGACGGGTCGCCGTTGGCGTCGTGCTTTGGTTTCATCCCATGATCGGCGGTGACGACGATGGCGGCGCCAAGCGCGTCCAGCTCTGCCAGATACCGGTCGAACATCTCATAGAATGCGTTGGACTGCGGATCTCCGGGCGCGTATTTGTGCTGCACGTAATCCGTCGTGGTCAGGTACATCACGTCCGGGCGCTCTTCCGTCAGGAGTTTCACACCGGCGGCAAAGACAAACTCCGAAAGCTCTGCCGAATAGACCTCGGGGACCGGCATTCCAAGCCAGGCCGAGGCGTTGTCGATCCCGTTTTCCGCAACCGTCGTGCCATCGGACCGCTCGGCCGAGAAACAGAAGGCGCGGCCTTCGTCGAACCGCAGTTCCGCACCCAGAAGCGCGCGCAGCTTGTCCTTGGCCGTGACGATGGCGACCTTTGCGCCCGCTTCGTAGAACGCGCTGAAAATCGTCTGGGCGCGCAGGAAGCGCACGTCGTTCATCATCACTTCCTGACCCGTCTCGGGCTCGTACAGGAAGTTCCCGCATATCCCGTGCACCTTCGGCGGGCGACCCGTGGCGATGGACAGGTTGTTGGGGTTGGTGAAGGACGGGATCACCGAATGCGCCCGGCGCACGGTGCCCTTCGCCATGACCTTTTCCAGCGTTGGCATCAGCCCGGAGGCGATGGCTTCGTCCAGATAGGCCGGTTCGCAGCCATCGAGGCAGATCGAAATCGCGGGCACCGAGGGCCAGGGATAGGCGCGGTCGTTCACCGTGACCGGGGCGTGGGACATGTCGTTCATTGGTCTTCCTTTGGTCTGGCCGTCACGCGGCCCCGTATCCGTTCAGCCCGCCAGACGGGCCCGTTCCTCGAGCGCCGCTGCGGGCGGGGCGGCATCGGTGACCCCCATCTCTGCCAGCGCCTCTTTCGCCGCCACGACCACGCGGGTCATGACGTGTTCGTCCATCCGTCCGATACATCCGATCCGGAAACTGTCCACGGCGGTCAGCTTACCGGGATAGATGATGAACCCCTTGTTCTTCATCGCCTGATAGAAACCGTCGAATGAAAACGCGGGGTCCGCCGGTGTAAAGAATGTCACGATGATCGGCGACAGCCAGCGATCCACCAAGAGCGTTTCAAAACCTGCCTCGCGCATGCCCCGCACCATCACATCGCGGTTCCGGGTATAGCGCGTGAGCCGCCCCTCAGGCCCGCCCTCGGCCTCATGCAACCGCAGCGCCTCCATGAAGGCTGCGACCGTATGGGTGGGCGGCGTATAGCGCCATTGCCCGGTCTTGTTCATGTAGGCCCATTGCGCATGCAGATCGAGGCAAAGCGAATGGCTGATCCCCTTGGCCGCGTCCAGCGCGGTCTTGCGCGCGATGACGAAACCGAAACCGGGCACGCCCTCAATACATTTGTTGGCCGAGGATACGAGCGCCTCGAACCGGATGTCGTGAACGTTCACGGGCAAAGCGCCAAATGCCGACATGCTGTCGATCAGCAGCTTGCGCCCAGCGGCCTCGGTCGCTTCAGCAATCTCGGCCAGCGGGTTCAGAATGCCCGAGCTTGTCTCGCAATGGATCGCGATCACATGAGTAATCGCCAGGTCAGCGGCCAGGGCCTTGGCCACTTCGGCCCCGCGCGGGGGCAGGAAATCGCCCTTGTCGATCAGCGTATGATCGCGGCCCAGATAGCGGAGGGTCTCGGCGGCGCGCTGGCCATAGGCCCCGTTTGCAAGCACCAGAACCTTGCCGTCCTTCGGGACGAAGGACCCCAGCATCGCCTCGACACAGTAACTCCCGCTGCCCTGCAGGGGCACGCAATCGAACGTCCCGTCCGTATCGCCCGCCATCGCCAGAAGCCTAGCCCGCAACTCCGCCGTCATCGCCCGGAAATCGCCGTCCCACGATCCCCAGTCGCGCAGCATCGCCTCCTTCACGCCGTAGCTTGTGGTCAGGGGGCCGGGCGTCAAAAGGTAGGGTTCACCCAGAACCGGTGCAGGGAAGGGGGGTGTGTCCAATGCCGTCATGAAAGGGTCCGCCGTCTCACATCTCGCCCCCATGTCTCATATTGCCGTTGATACATAAAATCGTTAATTTAGATCAAACTATAGATTTATCTGATATAAGGCTTGCCCCTTGCGATATGTCCAACTCCGCGCCTTCCACCATGTTGCGATCTGCGGCGGGTTTTCCCGTGCGGCAGAGGAATTGCACCTGACCCAGCCGGCGATTTCCGATCAGGTGCGGCGGTTGGAAAAGGATTACGACATCCTGCTTTTCGACCGCCGGAAACGTCAGGTCGCGCTGACCGAGGCGGGCACGCGGCTTCTGGCGATCACGCGGCGGATGTTCGAAAGCGAAACCCAGGCGCTGGAGCTTTTGTCGGAATCCCGTGCACTCAGGTCCGGCCACCTGGCCATCGTGGCCGATTCCGCCCATCACCTGTTGCAGGTTCTGGCACGCTTCCGCGACCGCTACCCGGGTGTGCGGATCACCATGCGCGCGGGCAACAGCCAGACGGTATTGGAACAGCTTGAAAGCTATGATGCGGATATCGGCGTTCTGGGCGGTGCCCCGGACCGGGCGGGGCTTGAAACCGTCTCGCTTCGCACGACACCAATTGTTGCCCTTGTCGCGAAAACTTCGGATCTGGCGAAACGCAACAGCATCGGGTTGCGGGAGTTGGGCGATCTGCCTCTGGTGATGCGCGAAGAGGGCTCAAAGACCCGGAACAAGCTGATGGCGGCGGCACGGAAGGCCCGCGTCACCCTGACCCCGGTCATCGAGGCGGAAGGGCGCGAGGCGGTGCGCGAAATCGTGGCCTCGGGCGGTGGCGTTGGCTTCGTGTCGCTGGCTGAAAAAGGGCAGGACGCCCGCCTGACCGCGCTCCCGATCGTGCCCGATGACGGGCTTGAGATGGAAGAGGCGCTGATTTGCCTGTCGGAACGCAGCGAAGGCAAACTCGTGCGCGCCTTTTTCGATCTGGCCCGCGAAATCGGCTAGCTCGTGCCCGCCACGGCCTGCGCCCCGGTAATCGCGATCATCCGGTAGATGTCTTCGGCACTGCACCCGCGCGACAGATCGTTTGCCGGTTTCGCCAGCCCCTGAAGGATCGGACCCAGCGCCACCGCGCCGCCCAGCCGCTGTGCGATCTTGTAGCCGATATTGCCCGCATTCAGGTCTGGGAAGATCAGCACATTCGCCTGCCCGCCGATGGGCGATCCGGGTGCCTTCTTCGCGGCGATCTCCGGCAGGATCGCCGCATCGAACTGCAACTCGCCATCAATCGGCAGATCGGGGGCACGGCTTTGCACAAGGCGCGTTGCCTCCTGAATACGTTGCAGCGAGGGATGTGCCTTCGCTGGTACGCTTCCCTTGGTGGAAAAGGACAGCATTCCCACGCGGGGTGTTTCGCCTGTGAGCGCATTCAGCGACCGGGACGAGGCAATGGCGATGCTGGCAAGTTCCCCTGCATCGGGCTCGATCACCAGTCCGCAATCGGCAAAGATCACGGGGTGGGAAAACGGCTCTGCCAGAACCATCAGGAAATAGCTGGAAACAACGTCCGTGTCGGGTGCCTTGCCGATGACCTGTAATGCGGTGCGCACGGTATCCGCCGTGGTTGCCACCGCGCCACCGATCGTGCCGTCCGCATCGCCTGACCGCACCATCATTGCAGCAAAGCCCAGCCTCGTTTCCATCGTCTCGCGCGCTCTGGTGGCATCCATGCCCTTGTGACGGCGCAGTTCCAGATAGGCATCGGCATAGCGCGGCGTCAGGTCCGAGGTTGCGGGATCGAACACCTCGACCCGGTCCGCGCCCGCATGGCCCTTGGACAACTCTTCGAAACGGTCGCGCGTCCCAACGATGCTGATACGCGCAAGACCGTCCGCTGCGGCACGGCAGGCCGCCTCGACCACCCGGACATCCCCGCCTTCGGACAGAACGATCCGCGGCGCGGCCGCACGGCAGGTCCGGGCGATACGGTCAAGAACCTCCATCCGGGCTCCTCAGCAAAATTCGCGAATCAAAAAGCCGGGGCGCGTCTTTTGCGCCCCGGCCACCACTGTAACGCTTACGCAGGCTCCTGCGTCCGCATATCCGCCGGATCGATGCCCGCAACTGCGACCGGTTTCTTCATCGCGTCGCGGCGGAACGGCTCGCCCAGTTCCTGGTTGATCATGGCTTCGATCAGAGTGGTCTTGCCGTGCTTCATCTGATCTTCGATTGCGGTGTTCAGCGCTGCGGTCAGTTCGTCCATGGTCCGTGCAACCACACCTTCGAGGCCGCAGGCCTTGGCGATTCCGGCATAGGACACTTCCTCGTCCAGTTCGGTGCCGACGAAGTTGTCATCGAACCACAGGGTCGAGTTCCGCTTTTCCGCGCCCCACTGGTAGTTTCGGAACACGATCTGCGTGATCGGCGGCCAGTCGCCGCGCCCGATGGCGGTCAACTCGTTCACCGCGATCCCGAAGGCACCGTCACCGGCAAAGCCCACGACCGGCACGTTCGGCTGGCCGATCTTGGCGCCCGCGATGGAGGGCAGGCCGTAACCGCAGGGGCCGAACAGACCCGGTGCCAGATACTTCCGTCCCTCGTCGAAATCCGGATAAGCGTTGCCGATGGCGCAGTTGTTGCCGATGTCGGACGAGATGATCGCCTCGCGCGGCAGCGCCTGCTGGATCGCGCGCCACGCCATGCGGGGGCTCATCCATTCGGGCTTGGCCTTGCGGGCCCGCTCGTTCCAGGTGGTGCCGGGATCGTCCTGTTCGTGGTCAAGCGAGGAAAGCTCCTGCTTCCAGCGCGATTTCGTGTCGGCGATCAGGTTCTTGCGCGCGTCGCGGCCCGCATCGCCTGCGCTGTCATCAAGATTGGCAAGGATGCCCTTGGCCACCTTGGCCGCGTCGCCGATAATCCCGACGCTGACTTTCTTGGTCAAACCGATCCGGTCGGGGTTGATATCAACCTGAATGACTTTCGCATCGGCGGGCCAGTAGTCGATGCCGTAACCGGGCAGGGTCGAGAACGGGTTCAGGCGCGTGCCAAGGGCCAAGACCACGTCGGCCTTCGAGATCAACTCCATACCGGCCTTCGACCCGTTATAGCCCAAAGGTCCCGCAAACAGCGGATGCGAGCCGGGGAAGGCGTCATTGTGCTGGTAGCCAACGCAAACCGGTGCATCAAGCCGTTCGGCCAATGCGCGGGACGCTTCAATTCCACCCTCGGACAGGACAACGCCCGCGCCGTTCAGGATCACCGGGAACTTCGCTTCCGAGATCAGCTTGGCCGCAGCCGAAACCGAGTTTTCGCCGCCCGGCGACTGCTCGAATTCAATGGGATCGGGAATTTCGATATCCACGACCTGTGTCCAGAAATCGCGGGGGAAGTTGATCTGCGCGGGGCCCGAAAGGCGCTTGGCCTTGGCAATCACGCGGGTCAGCACCTCGGCGACGCGGCTGGGGTCACGAACTTCTTCCTGATAGGCGACCATGTCTTCGAACAGTTTCATCTGCTCGACTTCCTGGAACCCGCCCTGACCGATTGTCTTGTTCGCGGCTTGCGGGGTCACCAGCAGAAGCGGTGTGTGGTTCCAGTAGGCGGTCTTGACCGGGGTGACGAAGTTCGTGATGCCGGGGCCGTTCTGGGCGATCATCATCGACATCTTGCCGGTGGCGCGGGTGTAGCCATCGGCCATGAAACCGGCGGAACCTTCATGGGCGCAGTCCCAGAACTTGATACCGGCTGTCGGAAACAGGTCCGAGATCGGCATCATCGCCGAACCGATAATACCAAAGGCATGTTCGATCCCATGCTTTTGCAGAACTTTCACAAAGGCTTCTTCGGTGGTCATTTTCATGTGGCTTTCCTCCGGTCATGCGTCAGGCCCGGGCTGTCCGGGCGTTGGTGGCTATCTAGTGCGTCAGCTGACCACGGGTTAGGTCCAAGTGTCAGGTCGGTTTAAGTCCAGACGGGGCTGCGCTCCGCCACCGCTTCGGCAATCCGGGCGATCCCTTCGCCGATTCGCGATGACGGGATCGATGAATAGGCCAGCCTGTAATGCCGCCGTCCCGCATCCGCCGCGCCAAAGAACGGCGCGCCGGGTTCGATCAATACGTCCCGCTTGGTCAGCCGTTCGGCCAGTTCCGTGGTGTCGGTGCCTTCGGGGGCCTGCATCCAGTAGGACGACCCGCCGAAAGCGCCGCGGCCCGCAATGGTCAGGCCCGCCTCGGTCATTGCATCTTCCATCACGCAGCGACGTTCGTGAAAGGCCCGCGCCATCCGGGCGACCAGCGCATCGTAATGGCCAAGCGACAGGAAATAGGCGGCGGAGCGCTGAAGATGCCCCGGCGGATGGCGCAGCACGCTGGCGCGCAGGGCGCGGGCCTCGCGGATAAATGGCTCCGATCCCATCAGAAACCCAAGCCGCAGCCCCGGAAACAGCGATTTCGAGAAGCTGCCCACATAGATTACCCGCCCGTCTCGATCCAGCGATTTGAGCGAGGGCAGGGGCGGCTTCAGAAACGCCATTTCGAACTCGTAATCGTCTTCGACGATCAGTGCGCCGATTTCCTGCGCGCGGTCCAGAAGGGCCCGCCGCCGCTCCAGCGTCATCGTCGCGTTGGTCGGGCATTGATGGCTGGGTGTGGCAAAGATCAGGTCTGTCCTGTCGGGAATGTCGTCGGGGGGCAATCCGTCGGTATCCGCCGGAACCGGTGTGAGATGGCAGCGCGTTTGCGCCAGAATATCCCGCAAGGCCGGATAACAAGGGTCTTCGATCGCCGCGCTGCGGCGTTGCGACAACAGGACCTGTGCGGCGATCCAGAGTGCGTTCTGCGCGCCCAGCGTCACGAGGATCTGGTCGGGATGGGCGACGATCCCGCGCCGGGGCAGGATCTGGCGGGCGATGAACTCGACCAGCATCGGGTCATCCCCGTCGAACTGGTCCGCGGTCAGCGTGGCGAACTCCTTCTGCCCCAGGGCCTGCAACGCGCAGAGTCGCCAGTTGGCATGGTCGAACAGCGTTGGATCGGCCTGGCCATAGATGAACGGATAGCGGTAACGGGCCCAGTCGCGCGGTTTCCAGTTTGGCGTGCCACCCGAGAATTTGTGCCCGATCGCGCGTGACCAGTCCACGGCATCGCGCCGCTGCGGCGGCGGCTCGAAACTGGGCGGGACCGGCGCCGTTTCCGAGACATAGTACCCGGATCGTCCTTCGGATGTCAGGTAGTCTCCGGCCACCAGTTCCGCATAGGCCAGCGTCACCGTGATCCGGCTCACCCCAAGATGCTGGGCAAGCCTGCGGGTCGAGGGCAGCTTTTCGCCCTGCCGCAGACGTCCCGATAGGATACCCGACGCGATCATCTGCTGGATGCGTGCCTGGAGGGTGCCCTGCGTGTCGGGGTCCAGAAAAAGCGACTCTGCCGGTATAGCCATCCCGTAACTATACTGGACCTAACGCTGGGGTAAACTGGCCTTACGGTCGAAGCGCCGGCGCCTGGCGCTTCGTTTTCGACAGATGCTGGCTAGTTGACAGGCGCCATCGAGGTAAAGGCCGGGATCGCACCATCAGAGGCCGGGGCCGCTTCCAGTTGCTGCCAGTTTCCTTCCGAAAGCGTGATGTTGCCCGGAATGTCCTCGGACCAGAACCCCACGACAGCTTCGGTGATGTTCAGGTAAAGCTTGTCGTCAACGATCCGCCACAGGTTTGGGTTGCCCGGAACCTTGCCACCCTTCGCCACGCCATAGGCGCAGTGCCCATCATATTGCGGCGCGAAGCGTTCGGGATCGGCCAGGAATGTCTCGCGGTTCTCGGCGGTCGAAAACGCCCATGTCGCACCGTTCCATTCGGTAGTGATATCTGCACGGCCCGGAACGGCCTTCGGCTGCGGCGCGCCCACCTCGGATTGATCAAGATCGAAATAGGCCACGACATCGTGGCCGGATGCGGCAAAGCCGGTGGGATCGACATATTGCTCTCCCGCAAAGGCGGGCAGGGCGATCAGCGAAAGGGCGGTGGCGGAGATGAAAGTGCGGAAAGGGTACATGGGGGCCTCGTATTCTCTTGCGATCTGGACCCTCGTCATGGCCCGAGGCGAGGGTCCGGGGAAACCAACGTTTTCGTGCTTCACGCTTCTGTGTCTGCGCGTGTGTCCGCGCGCGCGCGGCTCGGGCCATAGTTTCGCCCCTCTTGGGTCGAACAATTTGCGCGGTGTGATGATAGCGCCCGAAGGGCGTTTGACAGCGGAGGACGATATGATCGGCACGGTTCTGGGCAGACTTCTGGGGTCTGATCGGCGCGGCGGCATCGAGGGGCGCGGCACGCGGCCCGACCCCCTGCGTTATGAAAAGGGCGCGGCAGAACAGTTGTATAACCTCTGCACCGAGGCCGCGACCGAAGCCCGGATGAAACACCCGGCGCGACCGGACAGCCCTGTCGACCCGCGGCTCGACATGCATCGCCGATTGCGCGCCCTTGTCTCCGAACACCGGTCCAATACGGTTTCCGACCTTCCCGAAGAGCACCTGCGATCAGTTGCGGCACTGGCCCAGTCGGTTCTTCTGCGCGACGAGGATTTCGAAGCCTATGCCCAGAAGCTCTCGAAGGGCGAAGACGTCACGGCGCGGGCAGAACGCGCCGCATGGTTCGCCGGGCTTGAAGCCCTGGCGGCGGCGGAGGACGCGGCCCCGGTTGAGGACGACGCGGATGCCGAGCTTCATGAGGTCTGGCTTGCCGAACGCGACATCGAGATGCCCGATGGCCTGATCGTGTGGCTGTCGGCGCAGGAACCTGAAACCTGGCACGCGCTGGCCGCCTCCTGCGACTGGGATGCGCCTGACGAGGAACTGATCGAAGCCGTGGAATGGATCGCTACGCAACCCGATTGCGACCGGGCGACCGCGCTTGGCTTCCTTGCTTCGGGCGTTCGGGCCGGCATCAACGATCCCGCATCACTGCCCGATCTCGCCGAGGCCGGGTCGGCGCTTCTGGATCTGATCCATACGAGTCTGATCGAGCGCGCCTACACGAAAGCGAAATATGCCGTTCCCCTGTCGCGGGAAGGAGAGGTCGAGCGTCTTCTGGATGCGGTTCCCACCGACGACCTGCGTGGCCGGTACGCGCTGGCCCGCGTCGTGGTCGAGCCTCTCGGGGCTGAGACCCCGGCCGCGATGTATGGCTTTGAAGACGGCAGGCCTTATCTGACTTATGACGCGTGGCTTGAGAGGGCCGAGGTCTGACCGTCACGCGCGGACCATCTGCAACCGTGCCCTACAACTCCAGTCGTCGGTCCGGGGCGAGGCTTTCCAGAAACCGTTCGTCGTGACTGACGACGATCAGGGCGCCGTCATAGGCCGCAAGCGTGTCTTCCAGCGCTTCGATCCCGTCCAGGTCAAGGTGATTGGTCGGCTCATCCAGTATCAAAAGCGCAGGTGGTGTGGGTTGTCCCAGCGTACAGGCAAGGCCCGCGCGCAATTTCTCACCACCGCTCAGACTGCCGGCTCTTTGCAGCGCGTCCTCTGCGCGAAAGCGGAACCGTGCCAGCGCTGAATGGGCCTCGTTCTCCCGCGCTTCGGGGTTCAGCCGCAGATAGTTCTCGCGCAGCGTGAGGTCCGGATCCAGCAGGCTCACATGCTGGTCCAGAAGCGTGAAGGGCACCTGAACTTCTGCCATACCGTGCTGCGGCTGAAGCTGGCCGCTGATCAGCGCCAGCAGGGTCGTCTTGCCGCTGCCGTTCGGCCCGGTGATTGCGATACGCTCCGGCCCGGTGATCGTCAGCGACAGATCGCGGATCACGGGATGCGCCGGGTCGTGGCCGCCCGTCAGCCCGTCAAACCGCAGCACCGTCTTACCACGCGGCAGTCCGGTCGAGCCGATCTCCATGTGCAGGGTTTGCAGGATTTCGATTTTGCCGCGCGCGTCGGAAAGCGCGGTTTCGGCAGCGTCACGCCGTGCCTCGCGCAGGCGGGTGTTTGCGCTGCCCGATGCCTCTGACCGTTCTTTCGCGGCATCCATCAGAATCTTGGGCTGGTCGCCTTTGGCGCGGGCTTTCCGCCCACGGCTGTCCTTGCGCGCCTTGCGCTCTGCCGCCTGTTGGGCGCGCCGTGCGATCTCGGCGCGGTCCTTCTCGGCATTGGCAAGGCTCCGATGGGCCGCGTCCAGTTCCGTCGCCTTCTGCGCCCGGAAATCGCTGTAGTTGCCGCCATATCGGGTGACGCCAATGGTGGTCAGTTCGATCATGGCATCCATCTCGTCCAGCAGCGCGCGGTCATGGCTGACAATGATCGCGCCACCCCGCCACGCCCGGATCAGGTCGGTAACGGCCTGACGCCCGTCCCGGTCGAGATTGTTTGTAGGTTCATCGAGCAGCAGGAAATCCGGATCGGCGAATGTCAGGGCCGCAAGGGCGGCGCGGGTGCGCTGCCCGCCGGACAGGGTCGACAGGAGAGTTCGCGGATCGCCTGTCAGGCCGCATCGCAGCATCGCGGCCGCGATGCGGGCCGGCAGTGCCCAATCGGCTCTGGCCAGTTCATCGGCATCGGCACGCCCCGCTTCGGCCCTGTCGAGAAGGTCAAGCGCAGGCTGCGCGCCGAACAGATCGGCAATGGTTTCGCCGGGCCGAGCCCCTACATCCTGACGCAGCACCGCAAGCGTGCCGGACACCTGCACATGGCCCGATGCCGCGGGCAACTCTCCGGCGATCAGCCGCAGAAGCGTGGTCTTGCCCGTACCATTGCGCCCAACAATGCCGGTGCGTTCGGCCCCGAGGCTCAGGTTCAGGTCGGTAAAAAGCGGGGTGCCGTCAGGTGTGGACCAGGACAGGCCGGACAGGGTGACAGATGCAGGCATGGGACAGGACTTCTCGCAGGGAAACCGGATGGCGGCTGGCGGCGAGGTTCATGTCCATGTCGAGCAAAGCTCCTGTCGTGTTGGTCTCGTAGTCTAGTTAGGCGACGCGGGCGTCATTGCAAGCGTCACGACGGATAACGGGACCGCGTCACGGCGCTGGACGACAAACCGTCCTCAATCGGCAACGGTCACCAGCGCGTGCCGCTTCTTCCCGGCCGACAACTTGACGGGTGCGGCAAGTGCTGCGGCATCCAGCATAAGCCCCGCATTGGTCAGCGGCATATCGTCAAGCCGTGCGCCGCCTTCCGCGATCAGCCGTTTGGCGTCCTTTCCGGACTTGGCGAGGCCCGAGCGGACGATCAGTTGCACGACCGAAATCCCGCCTGCGACATCATCGGCACTGAGCGAAAGGGTCGGCAGGTCATCGCCGATGCCGCCCCTTTCGAACACCTCGCGCGCGGTGGCTTCGGCAGCATGCGCGGCGTCGACCCCATGGCAAAGCGTCGTCACCTCGTTGGCAAGCCGGATCTTCGCTTCGTTGATTTCGGCACCACCCAGAGCGGCGAGACGGTCGCATTCATCCAGCGGCAACTCGGTATAAAGCTTCAGGAACCGCCCCACATCCGCGTCTGTGGTGTTTCGCCAGAACTGCCAGAACTCGTAAGGCGAGAGCATATCGGCGTTCAGCCATATGGCGCCGCCCTGGCTCTTGCCCATCTTGCGCCCGTCCGACGTGGTCAGAAGGGGGGTCGTGAGGCCAAACACCTCGCGGTCCAGCACGCGACGGGTCAGGTCGACGCCGTTGACGATGTTGCCCCACTGGTCCGAGCCGCCCATCTGCAACAGGCAGCCGTAACGGCGGTGCAGTTCCATGAAATCATAGGCCTGCAGGATCATGTAGTTGAACTCCAGAAATGACAGCGACTGCTCCCGGTCGAGCCGCGACTTCACGCTTTCAAAGGCCAGCATCCGGTTGATCGAGAAATGCCGCCCGATATCGCGCAGGAAATCGAGGTAATTCAGGTCGTCCAGCCATTCCGCGTTGTTCAGCATCAACGCGCCCGAGCCCGTGTCGCCATAGTCGAGGTATTTCGCGAAGACGCCCTTCATCGACGCGATGTTTGTGTCGATGGCTTCCGGCGTCAGCAAGGGCCGTTCATCCGACCGGAAGGACGGGTCGCCCACTTTCGTGGTGCCGCCTCCCATGAGCGTAATCGGCCGGTGACCGGTCTTCTGGTACCAGCGCAACAGCATGACATTCAGAAGATGCCCCACATGCAGCGACTCTGCCGTCGCATCATAACCGATATAGGCTGGCACGGTGCCGTCGATCAGCGCCTCGTCAAGGCCCTGCAGATCCGTGCAGTCTGCGAGAAACCCCCGCGCGATGATCGTGGCGAGGAAATCGGATTTCGGGTGGTAGGTCATCACAACTCGGTTATGCTCTGTCTTCAGCGCCGTTCTATAGCGGTGGGGGGCGGTAAGGGAAAGCCATGACAGATCAGGGTATGGTCCGGTCATTGGGGGCCATGTCGGGCACCTCGATGGATGGCGTCGATGCGGCGGTCGTCGTGACAGACGGGCGCGTGATCGAGGGCTTCGGACCCGGCAGATACCGAGCCTATACCGACGCGGAACGCGCAACACTGCGCGCGGCCCTTGGCTGGACGGCCAAACCCAACGCCGTGGCCGCCGCCGCTGAAGTGGTGGAGACCGCGCATGCGGTACTTTTGTCGGAGTTCGACGCGCCGGATCTGGTCGGGTTTCACGGCCAGACCCTTTGGCATGCGCCCGAAGTCGGTCAAACCTACCAAACCGGCGATGGCTCGGTGCTCGCCGAAATCCTGCAATGCCCGGTCGTCTGGGATTTCCGATCGACGGATATGCGGATGGGCGGGCAGGGGGCGCCGCTTGCGCCATTCTTTCACCATGCCTGCGCAATCTGGGTCGGGGCGACCGATCCGTTGGCTTTCCTGAACCTTGGCGGCGTCGGAAATCTCACATGGGTCGATCCGCGCATCGCGGCGCCCGAAACCCCCGGTGCACTTCTGGCCTTCGATACGGGGCCGGCCAACGCACCCATCGACGATCTTGTGGCAGAACGCACCGGTCATCGCTTCGATCTGGATGGGGCATTGGCGGCGATGGGGAAGGTTGCCGAGGGTGTGCCCGAGAGGTTTCTGAAGCATTCCTATTTTGCGAAGATGCCGCCCAAGTCACTGGACCGGGACGGGTTTCCCGGACTGGCGGCGATGGTTGAGAACTTGTCCGATGCCGATGCAGCCGCGACCCTGACGGCGGTCGTCGCCGCGTCGGTTATGGACGGGATCAGCCATTGTCCAACGCCGCCGGCACGGGTGCTGGTGACGGGCGGAGGCCGGAAAAACCCGGTTCTGATGAAGATGATCGGAGCGGCGCTTGACTGCCCGGTCGAACCGGTTGAAGCGGTCGGGCTGGATGGCGATCTTCTGGAGGCCCAGGCCTTTGCCTATCTCGCGGTCCGGGTGCTTTGCGGTCTGCCCACGACGGCACCGGGCACGACAGGCATCGCAGCCCCGGTGGGCGGCGGCCAGATCAGCCGCCCGCTGGGGCAGGCATAATCCGGCGGAGCGCCTGCTGCGCATTCCCTTGCATGATTTGGTGCCGCATTCAGGGTTCGCGCGGGATGCCGAACCCGGGCGGTGCCAGGGTGAACCCGTCGAAGGAAAAACCGGGACTGACCGTGCAGCCGACCAGCGCCCAGCCGTCGGTCGCCCGGGCAGCCTGCCAGTGATCCTTCGGCACGATAATCTGGGGGACCGTGCCCGCGGCCAGATCGGGGCCCAGCATATGATCAACTGCCGGACCCGCTTCGCTTTCGGCAAGTGACAGGACCAAGGGCGCACCCGCATAGAAATGCCAGATCTCGGTGGCATCGACCCGGTGCCAGTGGCTTGCCTCCCCCTGTTTCAAAAGGAAGTAGATGCAGGTGCCTGAAGGCCGTCCTTCCGACCTCTCGTCAATCCACGTCTGGCGGTAATGTCCGCCTTCGGGATGGGGCGCGAGGTCCAGTTGGGTGATGATCTCATCTGCCGTCATTACTGATGCCATTGGCGGGCCAGCTTACCGCAAGATCGACTTCCCCGCGTAAATCCCTGTCTCACCCAGCATTTCCTCGATCCGGATCAGCTGGTTGTACTTCGCCAGCCGGTCCGACCGGGCCAGCGAACCGGTCTTGATCTGCCCGCAATTCGTGGCAACCGCCAGATCGGCAATCGTCGAATCCTCGGTCTCGCCCGACCGGTGCGACATCACGCAGGTCATTCGCGCCCGGTGGGCCATGTCCACGGCGCGCAGGGTCTCGGACAGGGTGCCGATCTGGTTCACTTTCACAAGAAGCGAGTTTGCCGCCGATCTCTCGATCCCGTCGGCCAGCCTGTCCGGGTTCGTCACGAACAGATCGTCTCCCACAAGCTGCACCTTGTCACCCAGGGCCTCGGTCAGCATCACCCAGCCGTCCCAGTCATCTTCCGACATCCCGTCCTCGATGGACAGGATCGGGTAGTCGTTCACAAGCGCAGACAGGTAGTCTACATTCTCAGCACTGCTTAGTTTTTTCCCTTCACCTGAAAGGTCATACACCCCACCCTTGAAGTATTCCGTCGCCGCGCAATCCAGCGCCAGCATGATGTCATCGCCGGGCGCATAGCCAGCCTTCTCCACCGATTTCAGGATGAAATCCAAGGCGTCCCGGGTCGACGATAGATCGGGCGCGAAGCCGCCTTCGTCGCCGATGCCGGTGGAAAGGCCCGCCGAAGACAGTTCCTTTTTCAGCGTGTGGAAAACCTCGGCCCCCATCCGAACCGCATCGCGGATCGACGGGGCCGAGACCGGCATGATCATGAATTCCTGGATATCGATGGGATTATCAGCATGTTCGCCGCCATTGATGATGTTCATCATTGGTACGGGCAGAACCCGGGCCGAGGTGCCGCCCACATAGCGATAGAGCGGCTGATAGCTGGCCTCCGCCGCAGCCTTGGCCACCGCCAGCGACACGCCGAGGATCGCATTGGCACCCAGGCGGCCCTTGTTCGGCGTCCCGTCCATCTCGATCAGGGCGCCGTCGATG
The DNA here is from genome assembly GCA_947503175.1 of uncultured Paracoccaceae bacterium. Lineage (GTDB taxonomy): Bacteria > Pseudomonadota > Alphaproteobacteria > Rhodobacterales > Rhodobacteraceae > Ovoidimarina. The sequence goes on along the minus strand of CANNCO010000001.1, from coordinate 1,522,465 downwards.
GCCTCCTGTTCGGTCGCGTCGAACCCTTCCAGCGCATCCGCAATCTCGCCATTCACGGCTTCGACCGCTTCCAGAACGCCCTTACCGAGATACCGGCCCTTGTCGCCGTCCCGCTTTTCCACCGCCTCATGGGCCCCCGTGGACGCGCCCGACGGCACCGCCGCGCGGCCCATGGAGCCGTCTTCAAGGATCACATCCACCTCGACTGTCGGATTGCCCCGGCTGTCAAGGATTTCACGGGCATGAATGTCTATGATCGTGCTCATCGGTGCCTCCGGGTTTTGCGAGCGGATAATGCGAGTCGTGGCCCGTATATCAGGGGTGCGCAGGCCCGTGAACCGGGGAAGTGATAGCGCTAACATTCACACTTTCGCTGTCGCACCCATCCGCCCTGCGCGTTCGCGGTAGAAGGTATAAAGGCCCGAGCCCGCGACAATCGCCGCGCCGATCCAGGTCGGGGCATCGGGGCTTTCGCCGAACCATAGAACGGCCAGCAGAAGCCCGAATAACAGCCGCGTGTAGCGGAACGGGGAGACCACGGCCACATCGCCCACGCGCATGGCCATGGTGATCGTGAGGATCGCGGCGGCGGTCAGAAGCGTGATCGCGACATATTGGGCCGTGATCAGGGGCGTGAACGGACCGGACCCCGCGGTTTCAAAGGCGACAAGGACGAACCCGGCAGGGATCAGCCCGGTAAAGCCCCAGATGCCCAACTGAAAGTTGGTGGCAGTATGGGGCACAAGCCGTGTGCACAGGTCCCGCCCAGCCAGAGAGACTGCCGCAAGCACGGCCAGAAGGGCGGCCGGGGTAAAGCTGTCGGTTCCGGGGCGTAGGATGATCAGCACGCCTGCAAGCCCGATCAGGATCGCTGCCCAGCGCCGCCAGCCCACACGTTCCCCCAGAAACAGCGCGGCACCGCTTGTGACCAGAAGCGGCACCGATTGCATGATCGCCACGACCGTGGACAGGGGCGCCAGCGACAGCGCGCTGACGATCCCGATGGTTCCCACTGCTTCGGTGAGAACGCGCAGCATTACGGCGGGTGCCAGGACATCCTGTGTGATCAGCCGCTGCCGTGCGATCAGGGCGGCGATTGCAAAGACCAGCGTGCCGCCGATCCCGGCGATCCAGATGATCTGACCATTGGAATGGGTGGCCGACAGAACCTTGATCACCGCATCCGCGGTCGCGAAACAGAACATCGCGGTGGTCATCAGGATCATGCCGCGCAAATTGGCCGAATGAGGTGCAGGGGTCATGCGAACCGCTATGCCGGAGCGTGCCGCGGAAGGGAAGGGGCGGCATCCGTTCCCTCGAAGAAGGACAGCTTCGGAATGCGGTCGGTACGCTCTACCGCCATTCGCTCAGCGGTGCCGCTTTCGTTCATCCGCCGGTGTCGGTTTCCCCGGTCGGTTTATCGGATAGCCGCTTGCCGGACCGCGAAAGGGTTGAATCAGCATCCGGTCAAGCCACAACTCACGCCTGTTTCGAAACTGCTCGATCCCGATTGTCATCCCTTCGTGGCCGTCCCGCGGTTGCGCCAGATACGTCCCAAGCAGGCGATCCCACCAAGGCAGGTTGAACCCGAAATTGCTGTTGGTCTCCGACGGGTTCACCGAGTGATGAACGCGGTGCATGTCCGGTGTGACGACGATCAGCCGAAGCAGCGCATCGACGCGCGACGGCAGCCTTATGTTCGAATGATTGAACATCGCGGTCGCGTTCAGAAGGACCTCGAAGATCAGTACCGCAATGGCCGGCGGCCCGATCGCCATGACGACACCCAGCTTGAGGCCCATCGAAAGCAGGATTTCGACTGGATGAAACCGCAGGCCCGTGGTGACATCGAATTCGAGGTCCGCATGGTGCATCCGGTGCAGGCGCCATAACGACGGCACCGCGTGGAACAGGACGTGCTGAAGGTAGATCGCAAGATCGAGCACGAGGATGGCGACCAAGATCGCGATCCAGCCCGGAACATCGATCCGGTTGAAAAGCCCCCATGCGTTCTCTTCGGCAAGGACGGCAAGTCCGACCGCCAAAACCGGGAATGCGAGCCTCACAAGTACGGTGTCCAGCAGGACAACGCCAAGATTGTTGGACCAGCGCAGAAGTCGCGGTATCTCGACCCGCCTGCGCGGGGTCCAGACCTCCCAGACCGCCATGACGGCCAGAACGCCAAGAAAGGCCGCCAAACGGATTGCAGGCTCGTTCTCCAGAACAGCTTGGGGCATTCAGATCTCCCGTCCGATCCTAGATCGAAGCCCGACGCGCGCAAAGCACAGCACTCACTCCATGCCGCGCGCCTCGGGCGCGGAGGCAAAGCCGAGCAACCACGATGTAGTTCAGGAGCCTTCGGTCCTCTTTTTCCGAGGCACCCCGTAAAGCTCAAGCTTGTGCCCGCGCAACTCATAGCCCAGCCGTCTTGCGATACGTTCCTGAAGTTCTTCGATGTCAGGGTCTACGAACTCGATCACCTCGCCCGACTGGATATCGATCAGATGATCGTGGTGGTCGCGCTCCGCATCCTCATACCGGGCGCGCCCGTCGCCAAATTCCAGCTTCTCGATGATCCCGGCCTCTTCGAAGAGCTTCACGGTGCGATAGACCGTGGCAAGCGAAATGCGCGGATCGGCAGCGGCGGCCCGGGCATAGAGCTCTTCCACATCCGGGTGATCGTCGGCCTCTTCCAGCACACCGGCAATAATGCGGCGCTGGTCGGTCAGGCGCAGGCCCTTGGCCTCGCAGCGTTCGATGATCGTCTCTGGCATCTCGGTCCGTCTCACCCATCGGTCCCGATTGATAGGAAATTCAGGGGCAAAGGGAAAGGGTTCAGGGCAGGGTCAGCGTGCCCTCGGCGACCTGAACCGCGTTGCCTGCCACCGTCGTCGCCGTGACCTCGCCGTTTTCCACCATGGCCGAAGTATCGATCCGCGACGGGCGCCCCATCTCGACCCCTTGAGTGATGGCAAGCGAGATATCCTGCCCCTCCAGCGTCGCAAGAAAGGCCGTCAGTGCAGCCGAGGCAGAACCTGTCGCAGGGTCCTCGGGAATGCCGCCCGTGGGCGCGAACATCCTTGCAAATATGTCGTTCCCGTTGCGGGCGTAGCAGAATACACCGAAATTCGGCCGGTCCGAATAGGTATCCGCTGCCCGCCGAAACGCCGCCAGATCGGGGGTTGCAGCGCCGAGTCCAGCCTTGTCTGCAAGCTCGACCAAACAGAATGTCAGCCCGACCCCCGCCATTTCCGGCCCATGGCGATCCGTTCTGATCGCCTCAGGAGCCAGCGACAGGCACTCAGCCAACTCGCCCGCAACGGGTTGCGCACCCCGTGTCAGCGGCACGCGGGTCGTAAACTCCGCCCGGCCATCCCGTGCCGTCACCGGGATCGGACCGACACCGAGTTCCAACACCATCTCAGGCCCATGCCCCAAGCCCGCCAGCGCCAGCGCGGTTCCAACGGTCGGATGCCCGGCAAAAGGCAGCTCCGTCGTTGGCGTGAAAATCCGCACCCGCGCGGTATGGGCAGGATCCTCGGGCGGATAGACAAAGGTCGATTCCGAGAAATTGAACTCTCGTGCAATTCTCTGCAGGATCTCTTCGGACAACCCCGTTGCATCGGGAATGACAGCCAGCGGATTGCCCCCGAAAGGGGCATCCGTGAACACATCGAGGATCAGAAAGCGAGTCATTTGGGTCTCGTGAGTATCGTGGCGGCTGACCGATCCATGGCACAGCGCGTCGCGGCCTGCCAGCCCTTCGGCTTGACTTCCCACAGCTTGCCCGCCACCCCTGCCGACAGGAGGCGCGCAATCGACCGTAAAGACAGGCTCGATGCCTTCGGCTTCGTCTCGCTGGCGCTGTTCTCGGCTGGGCTGTGGCCGATGAACCGACCCGCCGCTCACGTCCCACAGAAGGTCTGACGCACTTCCTCATCGGGCGCGGGTGGGCGCCGCAGATCCTCGGTCGCATCATCTTCGTCAAACGGTGCGGCCAACGCGCCATGCAACCGTTCGAACGGCGCGAAATCACCCGCGACGCCCGCCTCAATTGCCTCTTCGATCCGGTGGTTGCGTGGGGTCAGAACGGGGTTTGCGCGCGCCATGATATCTGCCGCATCGCCACTGTCACGGTCGACTCGGGCCTGCCAGTCGGCGGCCCAGGCATCGAACGCCTCGCGGTCCAGCACCTGATCGACCGCATCATTCCCGCCCAAGGCCCGGAAGAAGTTGGTGAAGTCCGCCTCGCCTTTGGCCATCAGGTCCAAGAGGCGGTGGATCAGTTCAGCATCTCCGTCTTCGACATCGGCCAGCCCGATCTTGTGTCGGAACACCTCCAGCCACGCCGCGCGGAACAGTTCGGGAAAGCGGTTCACGGAGTCGGTCGCGACTTCGATGGCCGTGTTCTGATCCTTGTCGATCAGCGGCAGGATCGCCGTGGCAAACTGCGCAAGGTTCCAGACCATGATATCGGGCTGCTTATTATAGGCGTAGCGCCCGAACTGGTCGATGGACGAAAACACCTTGCCCGGCTCATAGGTATCCATGAAGGCGCAGGGACCATAATCGATGGTTTCGCCCGATATGGCCGTATTGTCGGTGTTCATGACCCCGTGGATAAAGCCCGCGCCCATCCACTGCGCCACGAGCTTGGCCTGTGCGGAAATCACCGCATCCAGCAGCCCAAGCGCACCCTCGGCCTCGGGGTAATGGCGCGCAAGGGCGTGGTCGGTCAGCCGCCGCAGGGCGTCTTCGTCCTGTCGCGATGCAAAGAACTGAAACGTCCCCACACGGATATGGCTGGTCGCCACGCGTGTGAGCACCGCGCCGGGATAGGGGGCCTCGCGCAGAACCGGCGCGCCGGTGGTCACTGCCGCCAAGGCCCGCGTCGTGGGGATCCCAAGCGCATGCATTGCCTCGGAGACGATGTATTCCCGCATCACCGGGCCCAACCATGCCCGCCCGTCGCCCATCCGGCTGTATGGTGTCCGACCGGACCCCTTGAGCTGGATATCCCGCCGCGTTCCGGAGGTATCCACGACCTCGCCCAAGAGCAGCGCCCGCCCGTCGCCCAGTTGCGGCGACCAGCCACCGAACTGGTGCCCGGCATAGACCTGCGCCAGCGGATCTGCGCCCTCGGGCACCGCATTCCCGGCCAGAACCGCAACGCCGTCATCCGAACGCAGCACGTCCGGGTCGATCCCCAGTTCGCGCGCCAGATCGTCGTTCACTTTCACCATCTTCGGCGCGGGTACGGGGGCAGGGCCCTGCCGCGCATAAAACCGCTCCGGCAGGCGGCCATAGCTGTTGTCAAAGGGGATATGCAGGGTCATAGGCTGGATTTAGGTCCTTTCAGGGGCCATTGCCAGTGGCGTAGGCCAACTCGGCACGTACTTCGGCGACCGTCGCCAGCCCACCGCCGGCATCTTCAATCAGGCCCGCCGCCTGCGCCACAAGCGCGGCATTCCCGGTCTCGCAGCCAAACCGCGCATCCTCCAACCCTGTCCGCACATGCCCGCCGCGTGCCACAGTCAACGGGATCAGCGGCCCGATGTCGACGCCCAGCCCCGCCACCATCCACGGCGCGCCGGGAGCCGTCTCGTCCAGAAGCGCCAGATAGGCGTCCAGAGCCCATTCCCGCGGCGGAAATCCGAAACTCAGATCGTCAGAGAACATGAACCTGTAAATCGGGACCGGCGCGCCGGGATAGGCGGCGGCCAGCGCGGCGCCGAGCCGCAGGAATCCGGGTTCATAAATCGCATAGGACGGCGTGATACCGCGCGCTTGCGCCAGCTCCAGCCCGTGCCTTACATGGGCCTCCGGGTTGGAATAGGTGAACCCCTCGCGGCCTTCCCGAATACCATCAAACCGCGCAATATGGGTCGATCCCGGATCGACGACCGACCATTCGATCAGCCCTGCATCAACCAGCCGGTCCACTGCCTCGAACCGCGCGGCCGCATCCATCGGGGCCGCGGCGTCCGCGCCACCCATGAAGGGCAGGGTGGGGTAACAGATCACGTCCCGCGCGCCCCTGATCCGCTCGATGATCGGGGCATAGATGTCGTAGTCGTCGCGTTGACGCCCCGTTTCCGGGTCATAGGCGTGGAAATGCACGATCGCCGCGCCCGCATCCGCGGCGGCCAGCGCATCCGCCACGATCTCATTCGCCGTGACCGGGATCAACGGCTGATGATCCCGCGACCACGGGCCGTTAAGTGCCGCCTCAAGCCAGACCGGACGCATCACCGCTTGCGCGCCGTTCTGGTCATCAGGTGGTACCCGTCCCGCAGCCGGAACCCGGCGCGGGAATACAGTTTCGCCAGCCGGGGCCGGTCGCTGGATGCCTCGAGGTGAAGCGCATGGATACCCGCCGCATCCATCTGCGGCAGAAGCGCGTGCAGAACCTCTGACCCCACGCCCCGCCCGCGCACGCCGGGACGGATGAAAAACTCGTCGATGAACCCGTCCATCCCGCCGAACTCGATCGACCAGCCGAAGGTGATGGCAAGATAGCCGATCGGTGCCCGCCGCGGCCCGATCAGATAGACACATCCCATCGGGCTTGCCTCCAGCAGGGGCCCAAGTGCCGCCTGCCGGTGCTCGTCATCCGACGTGATGCCTTCCTCTTCGTGATAGGCAGCCACCATCGGCATGAGGGCTGCCAGATCCTCCGGCCCGGCAAGGTGCAGTGCGGCGCTCATCGGTCATGTCTTTCCGGTTCGGGCCCGGTCATAACCGGGCGATGCGAGAGGTCAGAAGACTGAAATAGGCATCCGCGTCCACCGATCCCATGAACTGCGCGTTTTTTGGCCGGTCGGTGACGCCCCACCAGTCGGCGACCGTCATGCCAAGGGTCAGGTCCGACCCGGTCTCCACCTCGACATTCACATGGCGTCCCTGAAACATCTCCGGTTCGATCAGATATGCAATCACGCAGGGGTCATGCAGCGGCGCGCCTTCGCTTGCATACTTCTCCTTGTCGTAGCGTTCGAAGAAATCGGTCCACTCGGCCACCATCCGCCCCACATGGGTGCCCATGCTACGAAAGCCCTGCACATGTGATGCGGTGGTCAGCGCCTTATGCGTTACGTCAAGCGGCATGACAGTGGTCGTCACACCGGATTTGAACACGATATCAGCCGCTTCCGGATCGACATAGATGTTGAACTCTGCCGCCGGGGTGATGTTGCCGACCTCGAAGTAAGCACCGCCCATGAGCACGATCTCCTGCACCCGCCCGATGATATCCGGTGCGCGCTGGAATGCGGTTGCGATATTGGTCAGTGGCCCGATCGGGCAAAGCGTGACCGACCCGGCGGCCTCGCGCCGTAACGTCTCGATGATGAAATCGACCCCATGCGCATCCTGCAGCGCCATGGTCGGGTCTGGCAGTTGCGGCCCGTCTAGTCCGGTCTTGCCGTGCACATGCTCTGCCGTCACCAGTTTCCGCGATAGGGGCGCTTCGCAGCCCGCAAAGACCGGAATGCTCGTATGACCGGCCAGTTCGCAGACGATGCGCGCGTTCCTTTGCGTCAGTGGCAGGGGGACGTTCCCGGCCACCGCCGTGATCCCCAGAACCTCGATATTCTCGGGGCTGGCCAGCGCCAGAAGGATCGCCACTGCATCGTCCTGACCCGGATCGGTATCGATAATGATCTTGCGTCTCATGGCCGCAAAGTGACCCCCGGCATTGCCATTGTCCAGAGACGCAATTGCCATACGACCGCCATGAAACCCGGCTATCCCTGACCCAATGGAACAGGCTTACGAATACCGCTGCCCGGGACGGCGTACCAGCGTCTGGCTGGGTGCCTGTGTACAGGCGTTTCTTTTATGGATCGCCCTGACCAACGGGGCGCCGTGGTACATCTGGACGATCTGGGGCCTGACAAGCCTTGGCTTTGCCTATCTGTTGCTCGGCAATCCGATTTCGGGATTGCGGCTTGACGATACGCATCTGATCCTATCGCCATGGCGCAAGCCGCAAAAGATCCCGCTGACCGAGATCGCTAAGGTCGAGATTACCGATTGGAGCGACAGCACGCATGTGGTGATCCACCTTCAGGACGGCTCGAAAGTCTCGACGTTCAGCGGAGATATACCACCCACCGGCTGTCTGGAAAATGTGCTGACGGCACGCGGGATTTCGGTGATCCGATCATAGCTGCCGAAAGCCACCGATACCCCCCTTGCGATCGATTGTAAGTCTCCGAGGCCAATCGGATCCGGGGCAAGTCATGCGATGCATTAGGCTTCGTGAACCAAGACCTGTCTCGAGTCCTCGGGATCAACCGCCACGGATACCCCTTTTTCGGACGAGGCCTTCACGCTAGTACCGGCTAATGCACCGATGATTGGGCACAATCCGGCCACACCGCATCTTCGCCTTCCTTGCGATTGCGGCTATAAAGCCCCCGGGACAGGACAGGCAGGACATGATGCAACCATATGCATCCGATCCAGGCGCGAGCCGGGGGCGGCTATTTGCGGAAGAGGAAAGCACGTTTCGCACCTGCTATCAGCGGGATCGCGACCGGATTATCCATGCCAGCGCCTTTCGGCGGCTGAAGCACAAGACACAGGTCTTCATCGAACATGAGGGGGATTATTACCGCACGCGGCTGACCCATTCGCTTGAAGTCGCTCAGGTCGCGCGGACCCTTTCCGGGGTTCTCGGTCTGAACGCCGAACTGACCGAGGCGCTGGCGCTGGCACACGATCTGGGCCATCCGCCTTTCGGTCACACGGGCGAGGACGCGCTCGGCGTGCTGATGGCGCCCTATGGCGGGTTCGATCACAACGCACAGGCGATCCGTATCGTGACGCATCTGGAACGGCACTATGCCGAATTTGATGGGCTGAACCTGACCTGGGAGACGCTCGAAGGGCTGGCCAAGCATAACGGTCCGGTCACCGGCGATTTGCCATGGGCCCTGGCCGCATATCAGCGGTATCACGACCTTGAGCTTGAAACCCATGCCAGTGCCGAGGCGCAGGTGGCCGCGATCGCCGATGACGTGGCCTATAACCATCACGACCTGCATGACGGGTTGCGGGCCGAGCTATTTTCAACTGACGAATTGGCGGAGCTCCCGATCCTGAGGGACTGTTTTGCCCGGGTCGACAAGCTTTATCCCGGCCTGAATTACTACCGCAGGCGACACGAGGCCCTGCGCCGTTTCTTCGGTATCCTCGTCGAAGACGTGATTGCCGTTGCGAACGCGAATCTCGCGGAGATCGCCCCGCAGTCGGTCACCGATATTCGCAAAGCGGGGCGCGGGGTTATCCGTTTCTCGGACGCGCTCTGGCGCGATCTGAAGGTGACGCGGGAGTTCCTGTTCGACCGCATGTACCGCGCGCCTGCGGTCGTGAAGAAACGGGCCGAGGTCACGCAGGTGATCGAGGGGCTGTTTCCGTTCTTCATGGAACACCCCGACCGGTTGCCAAAGCAATGGCGTAAGGATGTGGAAGAGGTGTCGGGCGAAACCGCGCTGGCAAGGATCGTGTCAGATTACATCGCCGGGATGACCGACCGTTTTGCGATCCAGTGCCACGAGCGGCTCGTCACCGGGTGATCTGCATCGAACAGGGCGGCACTGGCCAAGCCGCCCCGGTCAGGTTTCTGAGGTCGTATGGCTATTCGACGACCAGAACGATTTCTTCCTCTTCGGGCGCCACATCCAGTAACTCGCTCAGGTCTTGACCGTCCTCGGACAAAACGCCGTCCGTGCGGGTCACACCAAGATCTGTGGCGATACCGTCAAGCAGAGTTTCGTTCTGATCATCGGTCAGTACCTTGTTCGACTCGTCGATGATCCTCTGTTCGGAGGCAGTAAAGAAGTCGCCATAGGCCTGTTCTTCAGCCGCCTGCTGTCCGGCATCCTGGAAATCGGCCAGTGCCTGATTTGCGTCCGCGTCGATCGTGTCCGGATCAAAGCCTTCAGCATCGCAATTTGAGATGCAGCTCGCGACACCGTCCGAAACCTCAAAGACTGGCAGATCGGGCGTCGCACCGTCACCGTTCAGAAGTGCTGCCAGTTCACCATCCGTGAATGTCACATCCTCGACTGTCACGAAGTTGTCGAGCGCGGCTTTTTCGTACTCGTTCAACTCGTCGCCAGCGGCGGCCTTCGCTGCCAGTTGGTATTGCGAAAGCGCACCGATGGTGCCGTTGAAGTTGCCGTTTCTGATATGGGCATCAAGCGCGGCCTGATTGGCATTCGATGCGTTCCATCTGCCTTTCTGGCTCGGATGGAGTTCCGTCAGTTCGGCATCCGTATCGGTGCTTGCCAGAACGACTTTTTTGGACTTGCCGGGGCTGGCCTTCGAAGGACTTCCACGGCTGGCCTTGCCGGCATGTTTGTCTTTCTTGCCTTTGTCGGCGCCCTTGCCGCCCTTGTCTTTGCCCTTACCGTTTTCGCCGCCTTTGCCATTGCCGCCACCCTTGCCGTTGTCGTTGCCTTTGGCATAGGCTGCGCCGTCCATGTCGCCGGGGACGATCGACGGGGCTGCCGCAAAGGCCGTCGCCAGTGCGAGCGTCGCCGCGCCAAGCGCGATCTTCGAGCGGGTGAGTCGTGTCGCAAGCTCTCGGGTCATGATGTGTCTTTCCGTGTTCACAGTCGGCTGCCCCCCGGGTGAGGAGGATACATCCACAAAAGTGACCTTCATACGGCAAAGACAGCGTCCTGCTCGGAAAAACCTCACATTCGATGCCGATGATTTAGACAATCGCTGGCTGATGCCCGGATTGTCCGTCAAGCGCCGACAGTGACCGAAATTCCGCAAATCCGAGACCTGTGATTGACCGCCGCGCCGCGAATGGTAAGACGCACGGGCCATGAACATATTCTCAGATATCCGCACGCTCGTCGTTGAAACGCTTGATGCGATGGTCGCCGATGGTGAATTGCCGTCTGGCTTGAACTACGGTCCCGTCACGGTCGAGCCGCCGCGCGACGCGGCCCATGGCGACATGGCGACCAATGCTGCCATGGTTCTGGCCAAGCCCGCGTCGAAGAACCCGCGCGAGATCGCCACAGTTCTGACCGAGCGGCTGAAATCCGATCCGCGCATTGCGGTGGCCGATGTGGCCGGGCCGGGCTTCATCAACCTGATCCTCGATGGCGCCGTCTGGCATGATGTCGTGGCTGAGGCGATCGATGCAGGACCCGGCTTCGGCCATTCCGGCATGGGCGCGCATGTGAAGGTGAACGTGGAGTTTGTCTCTGCCAACCCGACTGGGCCTTTGCATGTGGGTCACACGCGGGGCGCGGTCTTCGGCGATGCCCTGTCGAACCTGCTTGAGGCGGCGGGCTACGATGTTACGCGCGAATACTACATCAATGATGGCGGGGCGCAGGTCGACGTGCTGGCGCGGTCGGCCTATGAGCGTTACCGCGAGGCCCATGGCCTGGACCCCGAGATTGCAGAGGGGCTTTACCCGGGCGACTATCTGGTCGCGGTGGGTGAGGCACTAAAAGAGAAATACGGCGATCAGTTTCTCGACAAGGGCGAGCAATACTGGCTGGAAGAGGTGCGCGAGTTCGCGACCGAAGCCATGATGGACCTGATCCGGGGCGATCTGGCCGCCCTTGGCGTGACCATGGATGTCTATTTCAGCGAGAAGTCCCTGTACGGCAGCGGTAGGATCGAAGCCGCGCTGAAGGCGCTGGAAGATAAGGGCCTGATCTACGAGGGCAAGCTTGAGCCGCCGAAGGGCAAGATGCCCGAGGATTGGGAACCGCGCGAGCAAACCTTGTTCCGGTCTACCGAACACGGCGATGACGTGGACCGCCCGGTCAAGAAATCCGATGGCGGCTGGACCTATTTCGCCCCCGATATCGCGTATCACTATGACAAGGTCAGCCGGGATTTCGACGAGTTGATCGATATCTTCGGCGCCGATCACGGCGGCTATGTGAAGCGGATCAAGGCGACCGTTTCGGCGCTTTCGGACGGGTCGGTGCCGTTGGACGTAAAGCTGACCCAGCTTGTCCGGCTCTACAAGAACGGCGAACCGTTCAAGATGTCCAAGCGGGCAGGGACCTTTGTCACCCTGCGCGATGTGGTCGATGAGGTCGGGGCGGATGTAGTGCGGTTCCACCTGCTGACGCGCAAGAACGACGCGCCGCTGGATTTCGACTTCGCCCGGGTCACCGAGCAGTCGAAGGACAACCCCGTCTTCTACGTCCAGTACGCCCATGCCCGGGTTCGGTCGGTGATCCGCAAGACCGAAGAGCTTGGTCTGCCGATCTCGGATCATCCGAAACTCGAGGACGCGCAAGAATACACGGTTGCCCGCAAGATTGCGGAATGGCCGCGGCTGATCGAGATTGCGGCGCGCAATCATGAGCCGCACCGGGTGGCATTCTATCTTTATGAATTGGCTTCTGAGTTCCACGCGCTCTGGAACAAGGGCAACGACCACCCCGAACTTCGCTTCGTCCACGAAGATGATCCCGACGCGACAGCAGCCAAAATCGCCCTGCCACGGGCCGTCGGCGTTGTTATTTCAGCAGGATTGGGTATTCTAGGCGTGACTCCGGTCGAAGAAATGCGCTGACAACAAGCGTCTCAATCGGAGCCAGGCAAACAGGCAAGACAGCGGCTGGCAACGTACCGGCTGCGCGAGCGAGGCGGAATGACTTACAGCTATACTCAGGGGGAGTCCGACTCCTTCGATGGGGACGATGGCCTGCCGATGGGCACGGTCATGAACTGGGCCGGGGCGATCGTGTCCTTCGCACTGATGGCGGGCCTTGTGATCTGGGGATACCAGCTTCTGGTGCGGGATGTGACCGGCGTGCCGGTCGTGCGCGCGCTGGAAGGACCGATGCGGATTGCGCCGGAGAATCCCGGGGGAATGCAGGCCGAACATCAGGATCTTTCGGTCACGCGCGTGGCGTCGACCGGGGCCGAGGAAGACCCGACGGCCATGGTGGTTCTGGCGCCGCCTCCGGTTGAACTGACCGACGAGGATCAGCCGGTTGCGGCCCTTATCCCGGATGAGCCCTCGGCGACACCGGAGCAGGTGGCCGAAGCCGAAACACGGGCTAAGTCCCCGATAGAACTGGCAATTGCCGAGGCCTTGGGCGAAGAGGCGACTGTCACCAACGCCGTTTTCACAGGCGTGCCGGTCAATATCATTCCGGCGTCGGTTGCTGGTGTCACACAATCGCCGCGCCCGGTCGCACGACCGGCAGAGCTCTTTCAGGCATCGGCACAGATACAGATCGTGTCGGGCGCGCCCGAGGCCGAAACGGTCGTGGCCCTTTCCAGTTCTGGCGGGCTTGACGTCGATCCGGCGCAGATCCCGCCGGGGACCCGACTGGTTCAGCTTGGCGCTTATCCCAGCATCGCGGGTGCCCGGGAAGCATGGGCCGGGCTGGACAACCGGTTCGGCGATTTCCTTGATGGCAAGCAACGTGTGATCCAGGAGGCTTCGGCGGGCGGTACGACATTCTATCGTCTCCGCGCTCTAGGGTTCGAGGATCTGAACGATGCCCGCCGGTTCTGTGCGGTGCTCGTGGCGGACAACGCCAATTGTATCCCCGTGATCCGACGGTGAACTGAGGGTGCGAATCGGCGCGCATATTCTGGGCTGCGCCGGACCGCGCCTGTTGCCGGATGAGGCGGCTTTTTTCCGCGAGGCCGCCCCATGGGGCTTTATCCTGTTTGCCCGCAATATAGAGAGCGCAGACCAGATCAGGGCGCTGACGACCGAGTTGCGAAACGCAGTGGGTCGCGACGCGCCCATACTGATAGATCAGGAAGGTGGGCGTGTTCAGCGCCTGAAGCCGCCCCTTGCGCGTTCGTGGCATCCCCCGCTTGATCAGGCGCGGCATGCTGGTGAGCACGCCGAGCGCTCCATGTTCCTGCGTTACCGCCTGATCGCCGATGAACTGCGTGACCTTGGCATCGACGTGAACTGTGCCCCCCTTGTCGATGTCGCGACCGATGTGACCCATCCATTCCTGTTGAACCGCTGCTACGGAACGGATGCCGGATCGGTGACCCGAATCGGGCGGGCGGTGGCAACGGGTCTTGTGGCAGGCGGCGTCCTTCCGGTTGTGAAGCATGTTCCCGGACATGGGCGGGGCACCGTGGACAGCCATCTTGGACTTCCCGCGACTGACGCATCGCCCGAAGATCTGAAGGCGCAGGACTTTGCGCCCTTCGCGGCCCTCGCGGATCTGCCTTTGGGTATGACGGCGCACATGGTCTACTCCGCCTATGACGGGGAACATGCGGCCACTGTCTCGCAACGCATGATCGGCCTGATCCGGCACGAGATCGGGTTCGATGGCCTTCTGATGACCGACGACCTGTCGATGGAGGCGCTTGGCGGCACGATGACCGACCGGACACGGGCCGCGCTCGCGGCCGGGTGCGACCTGATTCTGCATTGCAATGGCGATCTTGCCGAGATGCGGGAGATCGCCGGGCAGGCAGGCAGATTTGATGCCGAAACCGAAGCCCGCGCGGAGGCTGCTTTGCGCTTGCGGAATGCGCCAGAGCCGATTGACATCCCAGCCGCAGAAGCCGAACTTGAGGCGCTTCTTCAAGGCAGGGTTTATGACATCGACTGACGACACCACCGACGGCACGGTCGTGCATGTGGACGCCCGGCTGGCGGCCGAGGCGCTGATCGTCGATGTTGACGGGTTCGAGGGGCCCTTGGACCTGTTGCTGACGCTCTCGCGGACCCAGAAGGTCGATCTGCGGCGCATTTCGGTTCTGGCACTGGCACAGCAATATCTGGAATTCGTGAAACAAGCCAAAGAGTTGCGGATCGAACTTGCCGCAGACTATCTGGTTATGGCGGCCTGGCTGACCTTCCTCAAATCCCGACTGCTGCTGCCCCCCGAACCGGGTGACGAGGGCCCGTCGGGCGAGGATCTGGCGGCCCATCTGGCTTTTCAGCTTGAGCGGCTTCAGGCGATGCGCGATGTGGCCGCCCGCTTGATGGCGCGGGACCAGAAGGGGCGCGATTTCTTCGTTCGCGGTATTCCGGAGGACGTGACGCGCATCAGGCGCGTGACATATACCGCGACACTTCTCGATCTCATGCAAGGCTATGCGCGTCTCAGGACGCGGGACGAATTTCGACCATATGTGATGGATCGCGACAACGTGCTGACGATGGAGCAGGCGCTGGACCGGATGCGCGGCATGATCGGGTTTGCGGGCGACTGGACCGATCTTTCCAGCTACCTGCCCGAAGGGTGGGAAGTGGACCCGGCACGCCGCCGCTCGGCCACTGCGGCGACCTTTGCGGCCTCACTGGAACTGGTGAAAGCGGGACGCGCGGAACTGCGCCAACAGGGCCTTTTCGCGCCCATTCAGTTGCGGAGTTTGCGGGGTGAGTGAAGCGCCTGAGACCAACGAAAGCCTGTTCGAAGCCCCGCCCATGGGAGAACAGGAGCGGATGGTGGAAGCCGTCCTGTTCGCCTCTGCCGAACCGGTGAGCGTCGCGGATCTGAATGCCCGGATGCCCCACGGAGCCGATGCCGCGGCGGCGCTGGAATTGCTGCGAAAGCGGTACGAGGGCCGGGGCGTACAGGTCGTCAAGGTAAGTGACGCATGGGCCATCCGGACGGCGCCAGATCTGGGTTTCCTGATGCAGAAGGAAACGGTCGAGACGCGCAAGCTGTCGCGCGCGGCGATCGAGACGCTGGCCATCGTCGCCTATCATCAACCCGTCTCCCGCGCCGAGATCGAAGAGATCCGCGGCGTGTCCGTATCGCGCGGCACGATCGACCAGCTTCTGGAACTCGACTGGATCCGGTTTGGCCGCAGGCGGATGACCCCGGGCCGACCGGTTACTTTCGTGGTCACGCAGTCCTTTCTGGATCATTTCGGACTGGAATCCGCCCGCGATCTGCCGGGGCTCAAGGAGTTGCGCTCTGCTGGCCTTCTCGACAACCGGCCGCCGCCGGGTGAGGAAGAGGACATGCCGGAAACGGAAGAGCCGGACATGTTCGAAGACAGCGATGCTGACGAGGTGGAAGGCGAGCCGGAAGACACCGAAGACTAGCACCCTGGGCAAATCATCGAACGGGCGGTGCGCCCGTTTCAGACGGGAACTGTCCGGATCAGGGCGCCCGGAAATGCTTCGACAGCTTCAGCCCTTGCCCCTGATAATTCGATGCGATCTCGCGTCCATAAAGCGTCTCGGGCAGTTCCGCCATGCGTTCATAGACCAGCCGCCCCACGACCTGACCGTGTTCGAGGACGAAGGGGGCTTCGTGGCAACGGACCTCCAAGACACCGCGTGAGCCTGCACCGCCCGCCTCTGCCCAGCCAAAGCCCGGATCGAAGAAACCCGCGTAATGCACCCGGAATTCGCCCACCATGGCCATGTAGGGGGCCATTTCGGCCGCGTAACCGGGCGGGATCGTTACAGCCTCGCGGCTGACCAGAATATAGAACGCGCCGGGATCGAGGATGATCCGGCCCTCGGTCGTCCGCAACTCTTCCCAGAACTCCGCCGGATCGTATCCGCCGATCCGGTCAAGGTCGATAACGCCGGTATGGGGTTTCGCGCGGTAGCCCACCAGATTACTGTCTGCCGGACGCAGATCGACCGAAAACCCCAGTCCTTCGGAAATGACGGCATCGCCGGGAACAAGGGGCGTCTCGCCATGGAGGGCTGCAAGGGCTGCGTCGTCCAGAACAGCATGACCCGCCCGAAACCGGATCTGGTTCAGGCGCATTCCGGGCCGGACAAGGACCGAGAAAGAGCGGGGACAGATCTCGGCATAAAGCGGGCCGGCATAGCCCGGCGGGATCCGGTCGAACTCCGTCCCGCCATCGGTGATGACACGGGTCAGAAGATCAAGCCGCCCGGTCGAGGACTTGGCATTGGCGACAGCCTGGATGCCAGCAGGCAGGGCCAACCGTTCCATCAGCGGCACGACATAGACACAGCCCTTTTCCAGAACCGCGCCCTCTGTCAGGTCGATCCGGTGCATCTCGAACTCGGCCAGTCGATCCGCGACAGGCGCATCGGCGCCCGCAAGAAAGCTCGCCCGAACGCGGTAGGCGACCGCTCCCAGACGCAGATCGAGCGAGGCCGGTTGAATCTGCTCCGGGATCACAGCGGGATCGGCGGCAATGCTGCCGTCGGCGATCAGTTCACGCAAGGTCTGGGATGGCAGGACGCCGGTCATCGCATTCTCCGGGCAGCGAAACGCCCGCCACCATGGGGGCGCGGGCGTTCGGAACTGGTCGGGCTAGCAGGACTCGAACCTGCGACCTTCCGTCCCCCAGACGGACGCGCTACCAGGCTGCGCCATAGCCCGACGCTGGCCTTACATACCCAATATGGCGGGCAGGGCAAGGGGGGAACCGGAATTAGGAAGCAGAGCGGTCGCGCACCGCGCGGAGGGCCGCAACGACCTCTTCGATCTTGACGCCATCGGGCGGCGGAAGCGACCTGTTCCGGGCGATCAGCTTTGCCACGGGGCCGGCTTCCTGTGCATGGGCCGGCGCGTTATCCGCGGGATCGGTGGCCGGAACGTCGGGTGTCGGCGGAATAACCGCGGCCGCTGGCTCCGGTTCGGGTGCGGCTTCCGGCTCGGGGGCAGGCTCTGCCACCTCTTCGCTCTTCGCTGGTGGTGGGTCAAGCGGCAGTTCCGGTGCCGGGTCCCGGACCGAACCAAAGGACAGAACCTGGGACTTTTCTTCCGCGGCATCCGCTTCGGCAGGTGGGGCCGGTTTGGATACGGCCTCCGGCTCTGCGGCTTCGGCCTCCCGCAGAATTGCAATCACATCGCTTTCGCCCTCTGCCTCTTCCGGCAGTTCGCGTGCCGCGATGTCGATCATCTCGGGCGTTTCGGAGTCCAGAGGCTGCGAGAACCCGGCCACGTGTTTCACGCCCTCTTCGCGCAACAGCTTCTGCACGCCCCGGATGGTCATGCCTTCGTCGTGCAAAAGCACCTTGATGCCGCCGATCAGCTGCATATCCGTCGGACGGTAATAGCGCCGCCCGCCAGCGCGTTTCACAGGTTTGACCTGTGAAAACCGGCTTTCCCAGAAGCGCAGAACATGCGTCGGCACATCCAGCCACTCGGCCACTTCCGAGATGGTCCGGAAGGCGTCCGGGGATTTTTTCATGTGTTTACCGCTTGTTGCCTGCCGCCACGCGATCTTTCATCAGATGCGACGGACGGAAGGTCAGGACCCGGCGGGGGTGGATGGGAACCTCTTCACCGGTCTTGGGATTGCGGCCGATCCGGGCGGCCTTGTCGCGGACGCTGAATGTGCCGAAGGACGAGATCTTGACCGACTGACCGGCCACCAGCGCATCCGACATGTGGGTCAGGACGCTTTCGACTAACTGTGCGGATTCATTGCGGGATAACCCCACCTCGCGAAACACCGCTTCGCTCAAGTCCATACGTGTCAAAGTCTTTTCGCTCATCTATCATCCCCTTGCGCCAATTAAGCAACCATAGGGCAACGGAATTTTCCGAGTCAATATCAACAACTTGCAAGGCTGCGTAAAAGCAGTGCTTTGCCTACCACCGCAGGACGACCGCGCCCCACGCCAAACCGCCCCCGATTGCTTCGGTCACGATCAGGTCTCCGGTCTTGATCTGGCCCCGCTCCACGCCCACTGAAAGGGCCAGCGGGATCGATGCGGCCGAGGTGTTGCCGTGGTCCTGAACCGTGACGACGACCCGCTCCATCGGCACATTCATGCGCTGTGCGGTCGATTTGATGATCCGCAGGTTCGCCTGATGCGGTACGATCCAGTCCACGTCATCGCCCGACAGCCCGACCTTTTCCAACGCCGTGTGGGCAGTCTGGGCCAGCTTTTCGACGGCATGGCGGAAGACTTCCTTGCCTTCCATCCGCAGATGCCCGGTGCTTTGGGTCGACACGCCGCCATCCACGTAAAGGATGTCCCGGTGGCGCCCGTCCGAATTCAGATCAACCGAGAGGATGCCGCGGTCGGCGGTCGTACCGTCACCTGTCCCCGTTTCAAGGATCAGCGCGCCCGCGCCATCGCCGAACAGGACACAGGTGCCCCGGTCGGTCCAGTCCATGATCCGGCTAAAGGTTTCGGCCCCGATCACCATCACACGGTTGGCTTGGCCAGAGATGATCAGCGCATTGGCATTGGACAGCGCAAACACGAACCCCGCACAAACCGCCTGCACATCAAAGGCATAGCCGGTTTCCATGCCAAGCTCTGCCTGCACCATGGTCGCCGCCGACGGAAAGGTCAGATCGGCGGTCGACGTGGCCACGATCAGCGCGTCGATATCGCCCGCCTCAAGGCCGGCATCGGCAAGGGCCGCGCGGGCCGCGTTGGCAGCCATCTGCGATGTGGTTTCGTCTTCTGCCGCGAAATGGCGCCGCTCAATGCCCGACCGTGACCGAATCCACTCGTCCGTGGTCTCGACGATCTTCTCGAATTCGACGTTTGGCACGATACGTTCGGGCAGATAGTGCCCGATGCCCCGCACGACGGCGCGTGTTGTCATTGTTATTTTCCGCTCTCAGCCCCATCCGCAGGCACATCTTGGCGCGGGGGCGGGGCGGATGCAACCCGTGCGGCCAAACGTTCGTTGAAGCCGGACTGCGCAAGTTTGAAAGCCAGTTTGATGGCGGCCGACACACCGGTGGCGTCCGCACTGCCGTGGGATTTGACGACAGTGCCGTTCAGCCCCAAAAACACACCGCCATTTACACGGCGGGGATCGATGCGCTTGCCCAGCCGGCGAAGCGAGGTCAGCGCCAACAGCGCCGCGATCCGCGACAGGGGCGTGGCCTTGAACGCATCATGGAGGAACTCCCGGATCAGCGATGCCGTACCTTCGCCGGTTTTCAAGGCGACGTTCCCGGTAAACCCGTCCGTGACGATGACATCCACCCTGTCCGACGGAATATCGCCGCCTTCGACGAAGCCCACAAACTCGAAATCGGCTTTCGGCGCTTCTTCCGCCACGAGGTCATGGGCGGCCTTTAACTCGGCCCTGCCTTTATGCTCTTCCGTGCCAAGGTTCAGGATGCCCACGCGCGGACGTTTCAGGCCCAGCCCGTTCCGGGCGTAGGACATGCCCATCAGCGCATATTGCAGAAGATCGTGCTCGTCGGCGCGGATATCGGCCCCCACATCCAGCATCACGTTGAACCCTTCGGGATTCCGCGAGGGCCAGAGACAGGCGATGGCGGGCCGGTTCACGCCCGGTAACTTGCGAAGCCGCATGACCGACAACAGCATCAGCGCGCCGGTATTGCCGCAAGAGACACAGACCTCCGCCTCGCCATTCCGCACGGCTTCGATCGCCGACCACATGGACGTATCCTGACCGTTGCGCATCACCTGCGACGGCTTGTCATCCATCCGGACGACGCCGCGCGTGTCGCGGATCTCGCAGCGGTCGTTCAGACGCCGCTTGGTGACCAGCGGCTCCAGTTCCTTGGCAGGGCCGTGCAGGATGAACCCGATATCGGGGTTCTTATGCGCAGACGCGGCAATACCGGCGACAACCGCCGCCGGTCCCTGGTCGCCGCCCATGGCGTCGACGGAGATAATGGTGCGTCCGTGCGGGGCTGTCCCGTTGGTCTGGCCATCTGCCATCTGTCAGCCCCGTGCGCGGATCACGCGCGCTACGCCGCGTCTTCGTCGTCCAGATCGATCTCGTCGGCCTGTGCGACGATTTCGCGATCGTCGTAGTGACCACAGGCACCACAGACGTGATGCGGGCGCTTCAGCTCGCCGCAGTTCGGGCATTCTGCCGGGTTCGCGGCAACCAATGCGTCATGCGCGCGGCGCATGTTCCGGCGGGAGCGGGTAACTCTGTTCTGAGGGACAGCCATGTCTCAACCTCGGTCTGGCGGGGCATCTTGCCCCTCTGTTTCATCGTTGCACAGCCCTGTAACTCAGGACAGGGGCCATGTCCAATATCTCTTTTCAGCGAGCCGCGGAACATACTGCGATTCAGGTGAAGCGCAAGCCTTTTCTGGGGCGCTCCCGCGCCTTTCATCCACCGTCTTTCCCAAGCTTGTCCCGCAGGCCCTTGAGAGCCGCAAAGGGGCGTGCATCCTCGTCGGTCATGGGCGCGGTTCCGGGCTCAGTAAACTGCGCCTCGGTCAGTTCCGCACCTTCGGCGCGCGGATAAAGCGGCAGGGCAAGGGCCAGCGCCTCGACCATGATCCGATGCAGGTCGAGGGTTGCGGGCAGCGCCTCCAGCCTGTCATCCTCGGGCATCTCGATCTCGGCATCCGCTTCCACATCCGGTTCGGGCATATCGGCCAGGTAAATGCGCGTCAGGTCCTCGTCGATGCGGGTCGTCACCGGTTTCAGGGTGACAACACAGGACTGGACCACGGTCGCCCCCAGCCGCGCCGTCAACTGCCAGTCGGCCTTGCCCATGGGTGCGATCTCGCCCGCAAGGCGCAGCTTCTTCACGGTTTCGATCCCAAGTTCGTCCGCAATCGCGCGCCGCACCTCGACATCGGGGGCAAGCTCGAACGCAGTGTGCCTTGTCGTCGGAAGATCGGCGATGCGCATTGTACGGGAGGTTACGGCGGCGGTCATATCCTGTTCCATTCTTGAACCGGGTCCATTCCTTCTGTAAGCGGATAAACGGCAGGGATGGCGATTGGCAAGGGGCAGACATGGTGCAGATTTCGGCGGCAACCCGACTTTTGTTTTGCGCGCTGTGCTTTATCGCCCTCGCGGCCTGCGGCGCTACATTCCGTGACCACGGTTATATGCCGCCCGAAGAGGACCTCGCGAACGTCATCGTCGGTGTCGATACCCGCGATACGGTGGCAAGTTCAATCGGGCGCCCCGGCGTTTCGGGCATTCTCAGCGAAAGCGGCTGGTACTACATCGAATCGCGCTACCGGAACTTCGCGTGGCGCGCACCCGAAGAGATCGACCGTCAGGTTCTGGCCGTCAGTTTCGACGATGCAGGCGTCGTGACGAACATCGAACGCTTCGGACTGGAACGCGGCCGCGTGGTGCGCTTGTCCCGCCGTGTGACGACCGAGAACACACAAGGGATCGGTTTCCTGCGACAGGCCTTCGGCAATTTGGGCCGTTTCAATCCGGGCGATTTCTTCGACGGAAACTGATTTTCGCAAAGGCCGGTTGCGCGGGATGCGCAGCTTTACCTCACAGGTAGATCGCACTCGGGCCTGGGATAGAGATCTGACATCGCTGTCGTCGCGCCACCTCGGGGACGGGCCGGCTTCTGCCCGGACGCGGGCCCCCGCGGCTCTCTTGCGGCTTGCCCTTGCGCGCCTGGCACCATAGGGCTGATCCCATGAGAATTCTGTTTCTGGGCGACGTGATGGGGCGGGCGGGCCGCGCGGCGGTGAAAGACCGTCTGGCGGGTCTGCGCGCTGACTGGAAACTGGATTTCATCGTGATCAATGCCGAGAACGCCACCAGTGGTGTGGGCCTGTCCGGGCAGCATGCCAAGGTGCTTTTGGAGGCCGGCGCGGATGTGATCACGCTGGGCGATCATGCGTTCGATCAGAAGGACATGCTGCAATTCATCGCGTCGGAGCCGCGCATCCTGCGGCCCCTGAATTTTGCCAAGGATGCGCCAGGGCGCGGCGCGGGCGTGTTCGAGGCGGGCCGGGGGCGGAAGGTACTGGTGGCGCAGGTTCTGGGGCAGGTGTTCATGAAGCGTCCCTTTGACGATCCGTTCAGCGCTATCGATGCCGTCCTGAAGGCGCATCCCCGGAGCGGGATGGTGCAGGCGAGCCTTGTGGATATGCATTGTGAGGCGACGAGCGAGAAGATGGCGATGGGGCATTACTGCGACGGGCGGGCCAGCATCGTCGTGGGCACCCACACTCATGTGCCGACGGCTGATGCGATGATCCTGCCGGGTGGAACCGCCTATCAGACCGATGCCGGGATGTGCGGCGATTACAACTCGGTCATCGGGATGGACAAGGACGAACCTTTGCGGCGCTTCATCACCGGGATGCCCAAGGGGCGGTTTTCGCCTGCCATGGGCGAGGCGACGCTGTCAGGCCTGTTCATCGAGACCGATGACCGGACGGGCGTTGCAGTCAAGGTAGCCGCGATCCGGCAGGGGGGACGGCTGGCAGAGGCCGCCCTGTGACCCTGTCGCGCGCCGTGCTGGTGCCTTTTCTGGGGCTTCTGGTGGTCGGCGCGATTTGGGGGTTTACCCAGCCACTGTCGAAACTTGCGGTGAGCGAAGGATATCGTGCGCCGGGCCTGATTTTCTGGCAGCTGACCATTGGGGCCGCGTTTCTGGGAGTACTCAATGCCCTGCGTGGGAAGGAGATGCCCTTCGGGCTGCGGCATCTGCGGATTTACCTGATCATCGGCGTTCTGGGGACGGTCATTCCCAACTCTGCCAGTTACGAGGCGGTCCGGCATCTGCCCGCCGGTCTGATTGCTATTCTTCTCTCGATGGTGCCGATTTTCGCGTTTCCCGTGGCGCTGATGCTGGGGAACGAAACCTACCGGACCCGGCGGGTGTTCGGGCTGATGGTGGGGCTTGCGGGCGTGCTGGTGATCGTTCTGCCGGAAGCGAGCCTGCCCGAGCGGGCGATGGTCGCCTTCATTCCCTTGGCGCTGGTGGCGCCCTTCGTTTACGCGCTTGAAGGCAACGTCGTCGCGAAATGGGGGACCGAGGGGCTGGACCCGCTTCAGGTTCTGGCGGGCGGATCGCTGGTGGGTGCGGTAATTGCGCTGCCACTCGCCATTGCCACGGGGGAGTTCATCGATCCGCGCCCGCCCTGGGGCGTGGCCGATCTGGCGCTGGTCACAAGTGCGGTCCTGCATGCGCTGGCCTATTCCGGTTACGTCTGGCTGGTGGGTTTGGCGGGTGCGGTGTTTGCGGTACAGGTCAGCTATCTGGTGACGGGGTTCGGCGTTGCGTGGTCGATGGTGCTGCTGGGTGAGAGCTATTCGGGCTGGATCTGGGCTGCAACGGCGCTGATGTTTACCGGGCTTTTCCTCGTGCAGCCCCGTCCGCGCATGGCAGCGATGCCCTGACGGGCATGCCTCCGGTGGGAGTATTTCGGGAACAATGAAACCGCGCGACGCCTTGGGAGGGCAGCGCTTGCGGACGCCGGCGCAAGCGGTCAGACTGGTGGCCGGGCGGCATTGGCAGGGACGCGCATGGAGCTTTTCACCTTCGGCCCGATGACCGAGGCGCTTGTATCGCTGGCCGTCGTCGCCGTGATGTTCGTGATGTTCGTGCGCGAACGCTATCCCACCGAAGTGGTGGCGATCGGTGGGGTCGCGGCGATGCTGATCCTCGGCATTCTGCCCTATGCCGATGCTCTGTCGGTGCTGTCAAACCCCGCACCCTGGACGATTGCCGCGATGTTCATCGTGATGGGGGCGCTGGTGCGCACGGGTGCGCTGGACTGGTTCACCGGCCGGGCCGAGCGGCAGGCGGCGCTGCGCCCGAAAACGGCGATTGCGGCGATGATGGGGTTTGTGGTCGTCGCCTCGGCGGTCGTGTCGAACACGCCGGTTGTGGTGGTGATGATCCCGGTCTTTGTACAACTGGCGCGGCGGTTGGGCACGCAGGCGTCGAAGCTCCTGATACCGTTGAGTTATGGTGCGATTCTTGGCGGAACGCTGACACTGATCGGAACCTCGACCAATCTTCTGGTCGATGGCGTGGCGCGGTCGAACGGGCTGGCGGCGTTCACGATCTTCGAGGTAACACCCCTGGCCATCGTGCTGGTGATCTGGGGGATGATCTATCTGCGGTTCATCGGGCCGCGCCTTCTGCCCGAGCGGGAGAGCATGGCGGATATGCTCAGTGCGCGGTCGAAGATGAAGTTCTTCACCGAGGTGGCGCTGCCGGAAGACAGTGCGCTGATCGGCGAGGAAGTCACCCAGGTCGATTTGTTCCGGCGCGATGGCGTGCGTCTGATCGATGTTCTGCGGGGAGACGCGTCACTCCGGCGGAATCTTCAGGGCGTCTTGCTGGAACCCGGCGACCGGGTCGTTTTGCGCACCGAGATGACCGAACTTCTGGGTTTGCAACAGAACCCGGCGCTTCGGATCGTCGACAAGCTGTCATCGGTCGAGACGACGACGGTCGAGGTGCTGATCACGCCCGGTGCGCGGATGGTGGGGCGGTCCCTGGGCTCGCTGCGGCTCAGGCGGCGCTACGGCGTTTATCCCTTGGCGGTGCATCGGCGGAACCAGAATATCGGGCGGCAACTGGATGACCTGGTTGTGCGCGTGGGCGATACGCTGCTTCTGGAGGGCGCGCCCGAGGACATCCGGCGGCTGGCGCAGGATATGGAACTGGTGGATGTGGCGCAGCCCTCGGCACGGGCCTATCGCCGCCGCCATGCGCCGGTGGCGCTTCTGGCGCTGTTGGGGATCGTGGGGCTGGCGGCCTTCAACGTGGCGCCGATCTTTCTTCTGGCGGTGCTGGCGGTTGCGGTGGTGCTGCTGACCCGCTGCATCGATGCCGACGAGGCGTTCGGATTTGTCGACGGGCGGCTTCTGGCGCTGATCTTCGCAATGCTGGCCATCGGGGCGGCACTGGACGCGTCGGGCGCGGTGAAGCTGATCGTCGAGACAATGGCGCCGACGCTTGGGGGGCTGCCGCCCTTTCTGCTGATCTGGTCGATCTACCTTCTGACCAGCGTCTTGACCGAGCTTGTGTCGAACAACGCGGTGGCGGTTGTCGTGACGCCGATCGCGATCGGGCTGGCCACGGCGCTGGGCATCGACCCGCGGCCTCTGGTCGTCGCCGTCATGGTGGCGGCCAGTGCCAGTTTCGCGACACCCATCGGTTATCAGACCAACATGCTGGTCTACGGGCCCGGCGGCTACCGGTTCACCGACTTCCTGAAGGTGGGCATTCCGCTGAACCTGAGTGTCGGTCTTCTGGCCTCGGCCCTGATCCCTGTGATCTGGCCATTGATGCCCTGACGGGCATGCCTCCGGCGGGAGTATTTTCGGAACAATGAAATCCCGGGTGCCTCCTGAGTTTCATTGTTCTTCAAATACTCGTCTTCGGTGCTCACTTTGTCTCCCGCGCAAAGGGTGGGAACCGCATCCGTTCGGCGGCCTCTGTCCAGGCGATGTGGTTCCGCACGAATTCCTGGCTTGCGTCACGGACCGGCTGGTAGTCCCAACTGGTGAACATCCCCGTCTCCATTGCGGCGTGGACCGCGCGGCGCTGTTTCTGGGTTGCAAGAACATCCTTGCGGATCGCCACGCCGTCCCACCGCTCTGCGACCTCCGTCGCAAACGCCGCCGCACGCTCTGCGTGGGCGGGATCGCCCGCCAGATTGGTTCGTTCCATCGGATCGGTTTCGAGATCGTAAAGCTGCGGCGGGTCCACATCGCAGTGGATATACTTGAACCGGCCGCGCCGGATCATGAAGATCGGGTGGCTGGCGATCTCGGCACAGTATTCGCCCAGAACCTCGCCATCGCCTTCCGCAGCCCCCTGCGTCAGAGGCCAGATCGACCGGCCGTCGACCGGCATCCCCGGTGCGGGCGCCTGGCCGCCCGCCGCGCCGATCTCGACCATCGTGGGCAGCAGATCGACCAGTGAAACCGGCTCTCCAACCGTGCCCTGCTTCACGCCCGGACCGGCAAAAATCAGTGGTACACGCGCGGAATGCTCGAAGAAGTTCATCTTGTACCACAGCCCCCGCTCGCCCAGCATATCGCCGTGATCCGCGGTCACGATGATCACCGTGTTGTCGATCAGTTCAGCTTCGGTCAGGGCCTGAACGATTTCGCCCAGCTTGCTGTCCACATAGCTTGTATTGGCGTAATAGCCGTGGCGCGCATTGCGCACCTCGTCATCGGTCACCGCGACCTTGTCCGCCTCGATCCCCACCATCAGACGCTTGGTATGCGGATCGTCCGCAGGCCCGGTGGATGGCATGTCGATCTGGTCCGGATCGTAGAGGTTCCACCATTCGGGTCGGGCGACATAAGGGTCATGGGGGTGGATGAAGCTGATCACCATCGCGAAGGGCATGGTGTTCGACATGGCGTAGTCAAAGATCTTGCGCCGCGCGAAAAAGCTCGTTTCCTCGTCATACTCGATCTGAAACGTGGTCGCGGCCATCCCCGCTTCACGCACCGAATCCATGTTGTGGTACCATTTGTCGATCCGCTCATCCGGCAGTTCCCAGTCGGGTGTCCAGGCATGGTCCGAGGGATAGACATCGGTCGTCAGACGTTCCTCGAACCCATGCAACTGGTCGGGACCAACAAAGTGCATTTTGCCCGACAGACACGTGCGATAGCCCATCATCCTCAGGTAGTGGGCAAAGGTCGGAATGGCGGCGGGAAACTCGCTGGCATTGTCATAGGCGGCGATGCGCGTGACCAGTTGGCCCGACATGAAGGAAAACCGCGACGGTGCGCAAAGGGGCGCGTTGCAATAGGCCGCATCGAACCGCGTGCCGCGCGCGGCCAGCGCGTCCATATGCGGGGTTTTGACAACGGGGTGGCCATAGGTGCCGGTGAATTGCGGCGCGAGCTGATCGGCCATGATCAGAACGATATTGGGACGGTCCATTGGGATCTCTCCTGAAAAGCGGGTGTTTAGGGGCTTTCAGGGGTCCCGGTGGCGGCTGGAAATACATCGGCTTGCGGGCGGCATGGGTCATGGGGGTGAGCCTAGGCGGAGGCTGCCGCCGGTGCCAGCCGAAAAGCGACATCGGGGCTGTCGCTTCAAGAGGCGTTCAGGGTCTATAAACGGGCATAAGGCCGGGGCTGGACCCCGTCCACATCGGTGAACCCATAGTCCTGCGCGAGCAGGGCGGCTTGCTGGATGTCTCCGGAGCGTGCCATCACATCGGGATCGGCGGCAAGGGCAGCCACGGCGCGGCCCACGAACCGGGCCGTTTCGCGTTTGGGCATCTTGCCTTTCTTCTTGTCGATCACATGCCCGGGGTAGAGCGACACCACGGACACGCCATGGGGCTTCAACTGGTGCGCCATGTCACGACTCATCGCATCGGTTGCGGCCTTGGCCGCGCCATAGGCGACGTTGCCGTAGTATCTTCGCGCCGCATAGAAGGAGATGTTGACGATCAGACCGCTGCCTTGGGCGATCATCACAGGTGCGGCGTAACTTGCGGCCACATAGTTGGACCGCACGCCGACCCGGTGCATCTCGTCCCAGAGGTCGAGGGGCTGGGTCCAGAACGGGTCTTTCCACTTGAAGCCCTTGTTGGCCGACCGGTCGCGCAAGCGGGCATAGCCGCCCCACGCGTTGTTGACGAGAATGTCCAGCCGCCCGGACTGATCTGCGATCCGCTCAAACACTGCGCGGACGGCGTCATCGTCGCTGTGGTCGCAAGGGACCGCGATACCTTTGCCGCCAGCCTTTGTGATGTCGGACACGCCGCGGTCGGTGACCGACCGGCCTGTCACATAGACGGTTGCCCCGGCTTCTCCCAACCCAAGCGCAATGCCCCGACCGACGCTGCGCGTGCCACCGGTGACCAGCGCGATCTTTCCCGTGAGTTGACTCATAGTGTTCGTTCGCAAGAGCTTTCGATTGAGCGCAGTGATGCAACTCAACGACCCGGCTGGAGTTGATTCTGGTCAACGCCTTGCTGCGAAAAAGGGCAGGGACGGAGGGAGAACAGGCCCGCAGCCTTCAATCGCCCATCGTATGATTGAGCAGAAACTCAGATCAGGCGGACTTGCGTGCCCACCGGGCAAAGCTCATAGAGTTCTGCGATCTTGTCGTTGAAAAGCCCGATGCAGCCCGAGGACGAACGCCGCCCGATCTTGCGCGTGTCATGGGTGCCGTGAACCAGATAGGCGGGCCAGGACAGGTAGAGCGCATGGGTCCCGAGGGGGTTGCCGGGACCTGCGGGCATGAACTCGGGCAGGCTGGGATCACGCTCGCGCATGGAGGCTGTGGGCGTCCAGCTTGGGCCGACCTTCTTGCGGACGACCTTGGTCAGGCCACGGCGGGTCAGTTCTTCAGTCATGGGAACGGAGGTGGGGTAGACGCGGTAATCTGTGCCGTCCGCATTCCAGTAGTGCAGCGCCCGCGAGCCGGTGTCGCAAAGGATGGTGGCAACACCCAGCTGATCGAAGTGATCCTGCCAGTTCTGGGCGATGAAGCTTGCCGTATTGCCGCGTGTGACGGCCCGCGGAAAGTCCAATGCACTCGCCGTCCGTGCAAGCATGGGCGTGGCAAGGACGGCTGTGCCTGCCACGAGAAGCTTGCGGCGGGACAACTTGGTGGGGGACATGCGGGACCTCCTATACTCTGCTCTTGCGCTTAATTTCGGTATTCCTCTAACCTCTTAAAGGGCTGGCGGCTAATAACATTCTCGTTCACGAATATGTGACCGCAGAGACCCGCCCCATGGGAGCCTTGGCCAATCCACGCCTGTAAGGCTGTCATGCGCGGATGCGTCGTCTATGGTGCGCTGAAACCCGTGAATTCCTGGGGGCTCGGACGCACCGATGACGATGGATCAGATCATCCTTTTTTCCCTGTTCGGGGCGGTGTTCGGCCTCTTGATCTGGGGGCGGTTTCGCTATGACCTTGTAGCGTTTTCGGCACTGTTGCTGGGTGTCGTTCTGGGCGTGGTGCCTACATCCGAGGCATTTTCGGGCTTTGGCCACCCTGCGACGCTGATCGTGGCGCTGGTTCTGATCGTATCGGCCGGGCTGGTCCGGTCGGGGGCGGTGTTCCTGATCACCCGGACGCTGGTGGATTCGGGCCGGTCGCTGGGCGGGCATATCACGCTGATGGGCGGCATTGGCGGGGTTCTGTCGGCATTCATGAATAACGTGGCGGCACTTGCCCTTCTTATGCCGGTTGACATTCAGACGGCGCGGAAGGCGGGGCGGTCGGTGCGCCTCAGCCTTATGCCCCTGTCATTTTGTACGATCCTTGGGGGCATGGTCACGCTGATCGGAACGCCGCCCAACATCATCATCGCGGCGATCCGCGAGGAATCGCTGGGCGAGCCGTTCAGGATGTTCGATTTCGCACCCGTGGGGGGCGTGACGGCGCTGGCGGGATTGCTGTTTGTCGCATTGATCGGCTGGCGGCTTATCCCAAAGGGCGAGACCGGGGATGGCGGCGCTGCGATGATGGGGGATGTGGCTGCCTATATCGCCGAACTCGTGGTGCCCGAGGGGTCGAAATCCATCGGCCAGCGGGTGTTCGAACTGGATGAGGTGGCCGAAAAGAACGACGTGGCGATCCTTGGCCTCGTCCGCGACGGCAAGCGGCGCTACGGCACGCAGCGAAACGCGGTCCTGCGGGCCGACGATGCCTTGGTGATCGAGGCCGCGCCCGAGGCGCTGGACGAGTTCCGCGCGGCGCTGTCGCTCAGCCTTGCCGATAATGCGGCTGAAGAGCGTCTGCGGGCCGAAGGCGCGGGCGTGTCGGTGATCGAAGTCGTCGTACCCGAAACGGCGCGGATCGTCGGCAAGACAGCGCAGGCGGTGGGTCTGGCGTGGCGGCGGCGGACGGTGCTCTTGGGCATCTCCCGGCAGGGGCGGAGGATCACCAAGCGGGTGCGCAAGACGCCGGTGCGGTCGGGCGATATCCTGTTGCTCCTGACACCCGAGGGCGAGGGTGCCGATGTGACCGACTGGCTGGGGGCCTTACCCTTGGCCGATCGCGGGCTGGCGGTGACCGATCAGACCAAGGTCTGGCTGGCCATGGGGATCTTCGGTGCCGCGGTTCTGGCGGCATCGGTCGGGCTTCTGTACCTGCCGGTCGCTCTGGGGATCGTGGTGGTGGCCTATGTTCTTACCCGAATTCTGCCCCTGGCCGAGCTTTACGATCACGTCGAATGGCCGGTTGTTGTGCTCCTGGGCTCGATGATCCCGCTGGGTGCGGCACTGGAGGTTTCGGGCGGGACGGACCTGATCGCGAACGCTATCGTGGGACTGACGGAGGGGTGGCCCGCATGGGCGGTGCTGACCGTGCTGATGGTGGTGACGATGACGCTGTCGGATGTGCTCAACAACACGGCAACGGCGATCGTGGCGGCCCCGGTGGGGATCGGGATGGCCGAGACCTTGGGCGTTAACCCGGACCCGTTCCTGATGGCCGTGGCGGTGGCGGCGTCCTGTGCGTTCCTCACGCCCATCGGTCACAAGAACAACACGCTGATCCTTGGGCCGGGGGGCTATTCCTTCGGCGACTACTGGCGGATGGGACTGCCGCTTGAGATCCTTGTGGTCGCGGTGTCGATCCCGTCGATTCTGGTCTTCTGGCCGCTATAAAGCTGCGCGTCGCTGCTGATCCCCGGTCAGTTCGAGACCGCGAGTTTCGCGCCAAGGAACCCGAAGGTTCCGGCGAAAGAGCGTTTGATCCACTGCATGACCGATGGTCGCCGGATGACGTAGTCGCGGGCGTAAGCTGCGAAGGCGCCATAGAGCACGAAGACGAGAAACGTCATCACCATAAAGACAACCGCCAGCCAGATGAGTGACGCCGTTGCATTGGCGGCGGTTGGCGAAATGAACTGGGGCAGGAATGCAAGGAAGAACAGGGACAGTTTCGGGTTGAGAACGTTCAGCAATGTTCCCGTCACAGCGATGCGCCGGTAGCCGGATTGAGACTTGTTTTCAGACACTTCCATGACAGTGTCATCCTTCAGGATCTTCCATGCCATGTAGAAGAGGTAGACCACGCCGAGGTACTTGAGGACCTGAAATGCGAGCGCGCTGGTGTGGAGCAGGGCGGCAAGGCCGATGATGCTGGCGAGAGCGGCGGGTACAATTCCAAGGGTACATCCGAACGCGGCGGCAATGCTGGCCTTGAACCCGCGTCCAAGACCGATGGCGAGGGTATAGATTACACCGGTTCCGGGCAGGAGGACGACGACGAGCGATGTGAGAAGAAATTCCAGCGACATGATGATCGGGACCCTCCGGTTTTGGTCGGCTCTGGCGTATGGCAAAGACGTGCACCGTCCAAAGGCCGCGGTGCAGCGGGGATCCTAGTCGACCGACCCGTGAACCGCCACAAGATCCAGCTCCGCCTCGGAGGGCTGGATCGCGCGGAAGCTTTCGCGCACGCCCGATCCCGTCAGTTCGCGCTGGACCACGAGAAGCGTGTTGGGATCGTGATCTTCGCAGAGCTCCTCCATATAGGCGAGTTCTTCGCGGGCCGTGCCCATGGCCGCGTCCACATCGGGAGCGCCATAAAGCGCCACGAAGTGTTCGGCGAGGCGGGTGGTCAGCGACTCGATCTCGGTCTCTTCGATCTGCGCCACGGCGACGAAAGTGGCGCGTCCGAACCCGTCGAGCGACAGCCAGCCATTGGCGAAGGCCTGACGCCCCTTGCCGGTCATGTCGGCTTCGGACCAGTTCGAGAACTCGAACCCGCCCGGGATCGCCCATTCGCCGGCATCCGCCGGGCGTGAAAAGACGTTTTCGTCCGAATCGTCGAATCGAATGGTGCGCGCAAGTTTCCGCATCAGATCTCCTCCAGCACGCCGGTCAGCGGCAGAAGCCGTTCACGGGATGCGGTTTTCAACACCATACCGCCGCGATCGTCCAGTCCAAGGAAGGTGCCGGTCAGCGTTTCGCCCCCATGCGTCAGCGTCACGTCCTTGTTAAGCGAGAAGGCGCGGCCCAGCCAGTCGCGATGGAGTTTCGCAGTGCCGCCGTCAAGCCATTCGTTGATCCAGATAAGCTGATGACGCGACCAGCTCTCCAGAAGGCGCAGGGGTTCGATATCGGCGCAGCCTTCCTCCCACAGCGTCGTCGTGTCAGGGGTTTCGCCCGGTTCCGCGTCGGCCTCGGCGAAGAATGGAACGTCCAGACCGATCACCAGCCAGTCAGGCTCTTCGTCAGGGTCGCGGCTGGATGCGGCGGCGCGGAGCGACCCGCAGCGCGCGCCATTGATGCGGATGCCGGAAGGCCAGTCGAACTGGCAGGCGGTCTCGGAAGGCGCCAGCGCGCCGAAGGCGTCGGCAAACCCGTTACCAAGCGCAAGCACCATGGCCACCGCATCGCGCAAGGGCGATTCGGGTGCAAGGACGACCGCCGCCGTCAGGTGATCGGGGCGGATGTTGTGGGTGATGAGGCCGGGGTCGCACTCCGCCCGTGCCTCGGCCACAGCCGCGGCGAAGGGATCGCTTGCAACCCTGCCCCGGAAGAGTGGGGGAAGGCTGGGCTCTGTCTCAAGCGTTTCCTCAGACAACGCCATCGTCGATCAATCCGCGTGCGATCGTGCGGAAAGCCTGCGCCTGCGAACTCTGGGGTTTTGCGGCGACGATGGGCGCACCGCCATCGGCGGCGGTCCGGATGTCCAGATCCAGCGGGATTTCCCCGAGGAAGGGCAGGCCCATGCGCTCTGCATCGGCTTTCGCGCCGCCATGGCCAAAGATATGCGCCTCGTGCCCGCATTGGGGGCAGATATAGGTGGACATGTTTTCGATCATGCCGAAGATTTTCGTGTTCATCTTCTCGAACATGTTCACCGCCTTGCGGGCGTCGAGAAGCGCCACGTCCTGCGGGGTCGAGACGATGATCGCGCCGGTCACCTCGGCCTTCTGGGTCAGCGTCATCTGCACGTCGCCCGTACCGGGCGGCAGATCGACGATCATGACGTCAAGCTGGCCCCACTGGACCTGTCCCAGCATCTGCTGAAGCGCGCCCATGAGCATGGGTCCGCGCCACACCACGGCCTCGTCCTCTTTCGTCATCAGGCCGATGGACATGAGCGTGACACCGTGGTTGCGCAAGGGCAGGATGGTCTTGCCATCCGGGCTGGCAGGGCGGCCCGAGATGCCCAGCATCCGGGGCTGCGACGGGCCATAGACATCGGCATCGAGCATACCGACCTTCTTGCCCTCGGCGGCGAGCGCCACGGCGAGGTTGGCGGAGACCGTGGACTTGCCGACGCCGCCCTTGCCGGAGGCGATGGCAAGGATCGCGTTGACGCCGGGCACCTTGGCGGGCCCCTTCTGCGGCGTCGGATGGCCGCCGATCTTCAGGTCGGGAGGTGGTTTCGGGGCCGAATGGGCCGTCAGCAAGGCAGAAACCTGATCCACGCCCGGCAGGGCCTCGATCCTTTCCACCGCGTCCAGACGCACAGGCTCCATCGCCGTGCCATGGGCCGGATCGACCTCCATGACGAAGCGCACATTGCCGGCGTCGACGGTAAGCGCACGCACGATATCGGAAGAGACCAGATCGGTCCCGGTGGCGGGGTTCGTGATCTTCTTCAGGACGTCGAGGACGTCCTCGCGGGTCACAGACACTTACGCGCCTCCGGTCTTGATATCGCCTTCGACCGTGTGGCTCATCCCGATCTCGTCGATGGTCAGAACCATCCGCGCCTTGACCGACCCGCCGGAGATTTTACCCGAACCCTGCGCGGCGCGTACCGCCTGTTCGATTTCCTGCTGCGAGGTGACGCCCACCTGCTTGAGGAATTTCCGCATCGACATGTTGAAGTCTTCGTCACTCATGGTTTCCGTCCTCTCCCCTGAAGGCCCCGGAAGGCATTCCTTGCGTTAACATGTAGTTTCGCTTTCTCTGGGGCAAAGACCGGCGAGGTTCAAGAGCACCCGGGTGTGGCAGAGGAGTGGCAGATGCCGAGATTGAGTTTGATTGGGGTCTGTCTGGCGCTTCTGCTGGTCGTGCCGGGCACCGCGCTCGCGCAGGGCAAGACATTCGCGCTCGTGGTGGACGAGCGGCTGGAAGAGGCGGGCCTGCTCGCCTATGTGATCCCGCGCTTTGCCCTGAAATCCGGTGTGCGGCCGATGGTCGTGGCCGCGGCCCCCGATGGCTTGGCAGGGGATGGTGCGGACGTCGTCATTGCGCCCGATGCGATAGCCCAAGGGCTGGGCGGCACGACAGCACCTGCGTTCTATGTCGAGGGCGAAGGGGCCGAAACGTGGTCGGTGTCGCTGTTCGTCGGCGGTGAGAATACCGAGAATGCGGAGAAGTTCGTGAACTGGCTGACCGGCGAGATCGGTCAGCGGACCGTTGCCACGTTCGAGGTTGACGGGGCGCCGAAGTTCATCCCCGGCGCGATAGAGATCGAAGTCGAAGAAGCACTGGTGATTACGGGCGATGCGAACGTGGGCGAGAAACTATCGCATCTTCACTGCGGCCGGTGCCACGTGATCAGCGACAAGAATCGGATGGGCGGGATCGGGTCCGCCCCATCATTCGCGGCGCTTCGGGCGATCCCCGGCTGGGCGGACAAGTTCATGGTGTTCTGGACCGCGAACCCGCATCCGTCGTTCACGCAGGTCGAAGGTCTGACCGAACCGTTCGATCCGGCGCATCCGCCGCATATCGCGCCGGTCGAGATCACGCAGGACGATCTCGACGCGATTTTCGCCTATGCTGCGTCGATCGAGCCCAAGGATCTGGGGGCGGAGGTGCAGTCGCGCTGACCCATGGGTGATCCCGGAACACGGGGGTGCACCTTGCGTATTTGGAACAAGACGAAGGTTCAGGTCTTGTCCGTGTCGTCCCCCAGATAGTCGTCAGTCGTGCGCACCGGCGGGCGGTCGCCCATCTGGAACGGGGCCGAGCCTGCGTGATACTGGGCCTGCACCCGGCAGTTGTCGCACATCTGGATCAGCTTGGTGTTGTCGGAGTTGGTGAACATGTAGTGTTTGCCCTCAAGCTTCTCGACGATCTTTTCGATGGTGCTTCTGACGCCGAAGGGGACGCCGCATTCGATGCATTCGAACGGTTCTTCGCTGTTCAGGACCTGTAGTTTCAGCGCGTTGTCCGAGATGTCGAGCTGCGGCTTCAGCGTGATCGCATCCTCGGGACAGACATTGGCGCAGAGGCCGCATTGCAGGCAGGCATCCTCGCGGAATCTCAACTCCGGCTTGTCGGCATTGTCGTCAAGCGCGCCGGACGGGCAAAGGCCGACACAGGCAAGGCAGAGCGTGCAACTGTCGGTATCGACCAGAACCGCGCCATAGGGGGCGCCATCGGGCAGGGGGATCGGGTCGATGGCTTCGGTGGCAAGAGCGCGGGTGGCCAGCCGCGTCACATCGCGGCGGTGGCCCATGGTCAGGATCGGCTCGGTCGCCGGGGCCTTTGGGCGGGGCCCGTAGAGCGCATCCGACAGGGCATCGGGATCGGCCACGTCGAGCATCGCGACGCGGCCCGTGTCCGAGCCCACGCCCGCGAGAAGGGCCTGTGTCAGTTCCACCTGCTTTTCCACCACGTCGCGCTCGGTCTTGGGCGAGATCAGGATCGAGACCCCGGCAAAGCCTGTTGTCAGCGCCGCCATCGCCTCGGCATGGCCGAAGGCCGCGACCGAAGGAAGGTCGAGCGGCAGGACATCCGCCGGAAGGCCGCGGCCAAGGCGGGCGGCAAGCCCGATCATCTCGCGCCCGTGGTCGCTGTCATGGACAAGAAGACGGGGGGCGGTGCCACCGGCGGCGACGAAGGCCTCGGCCATGACGCGGGTTTCGGTCATGATGTCGATGACCGTGGGTGCGTCGAAGCTGACCGCGCCCGAGGGGCACACCGCCGAACAGGCGCCGCAGCCCGCACAGATATTCGGGTCGATGGCCACATGGTCGCCATCCGGAGTGATCGCGCCGGTGGGGCAGAGGTCGAGACAGCGGGTGCATCCGGTTTGTTCGGCGCGCGAATGGGCGCAAAGCGAGGTGTCGAGGGCGACGTGGAGCGTCTTTTCGAACGTGCCGACCATGCCCTGCGCGTCCATCGCCGCGCGCCAGACCGCGCGCGGATCGCCGGGATCGGCGCGCAGGTATCCGTCGCGTTTCTCGTGAGCGGGGAACAGGGCTGTACCACCCGAAAGATCGAGGATCAGGTCGCAATCGGAGGCTGCGCCGTCCCTTGGGTCGGACCAGTTCTGGGGCCCGCGCCCCACGGGGCTTGCCTCGCTGAAACCGTTGAGCGTCACGCGGAACGCGCCAAATGACCCGGTCGCGGATTTCAGCCGCCCGTGGACGACATCGAAACGGCGTTCCGGTGCGGGGTACAGTTCCGGCGCGTCGGTCAGAAGGCAGGTGACGGAAAGCGCATCGGCCAGCTGTTCGGCCACGGGCAGGACGGTTTCAGAAGCGCCGAGGATAAGACAGATGCCTTCGGAGACCAGATCCATCGTCTTGTCGGGCGCACGGCCCCGGCGCGCGGCGGCCAGAAGCGCGGCGATCTTGGGGGTGGCTTTCTTGCCCTCGTCGGACCATCCGGCGCGGTCGCGGATGTCGATGGTGGCGGGAGTATCGGCACCGATCTCTTCCGCGAGGGCCTCGAACGTACGGGCCTCCTGCGCGCAGGCAACGACCACGCCGGCCTCGGCATCCTCGGAAATCGCCTTGGCCGCAAGGTCGATCTGGCTGGTACAGAGCGCGGTGTGGATGCGCGAGCAGTTGAGGCCCGTGGCCGCCGCAATCCCCTCGCGGTCGAGGGTCTGCGTTCCGCCGCAGTCGCACAGTAGTAGTTTCGGTTCCATTCTCTCTCCCCGTTGCCGCTGGCTGGACAGTTTCCGCCTGTCCCGCGATACTTGCCGGCGGACGGACGCTAAGGCGCTTTGTCGGGGAGGACAAGATGACCGCTGAGGAACGCTCGGCCCGCCTGCCGGTGGGAGTGGTGGTGGAACGACGCCCCGGTGTGACGCGCTGGGCGAAATGGGCGTGGAAGGCCACGGCCGTGATGCCGGGCGCGGGGCCGGGGGGCTGGAAAGAGTTGTCGGCCGACGGCGACGTCGTGGCGTTTCATGCCGCGACCGCCGATCTGGAACTGCACCGGGCAGAGACCGAGGCCTACCTGGTGTCGCTCAATGCGCCTGTGCCGACGGTCTGGGTGATATTGCGTCCGCCAGAGACGACAGAGGACCGGCCCGAACTGATCACGGTCACAGCCTCGGCCTATGAAGCGCAGGATTTCACGGATAACGGCGAAGACCTTGTGGAGCCCGTGCCGATGCCCGAGGGGCTGGCGGCCTGGATCAGCGCATTTGTGGAAAAGCACCACGTGGAAGAAGAATTCATCAAGCGGAAACGCCGCCCGCACCATACCGACAGGAAGGAAGACGGGATCGGCGACGCGCGGGTGCGTCAGGCGGCGGATGTGTTCCGCGCGCCGAAATCATTGAAGGGGCAGGGATCGTGAGCGGCGAAGACGACGGGTTCCTGTCGCGCTGGTCGCGGAGAAAGCGGGGCGGCGAGGCTGAAGAGCCCGAGGTTGCCCAGCCTGTTGCAAAGGTCATCGAAGAGACGGAAGAGGATACCGTTCCCGCCGATCCGCAGGGGCCCGAGGAAGAGGCGGCCGTGCTGGAACAGCTTGGCCTGCCCGACCCGGACACGCTGGAACAGGGGGCCGACTTTTCTGTCTTCATGGCAAAGTCCGTGCCCGAGGTGATCCGCAAGCGCGCCCTGCGGCGGCTCTGGCGGTCGAACCCCACGCTGGCGGTGCTGGACGGGCTGAACGATTACGACGACGATTTCGCGGGCGGGTTCGTGAAACCCGGCACGTTGAAGACAGCGTATGAGGTGGGCAAGGGAATCGTTCGGCAGGTCGCGGAGGCAGATCCGGAGGACGGGGCCGAAGAGGCGCCCGCCCTGCCGCAGAGCGCCTCCTCGGTTAGGCCGCCCGAGCCAGAAGCGAAAGACACGGCTCTGGTGGCGACAGATCACGCCGACGAGGCCCCTGAAACCGGCGAAAACACCGAGGAAGAAGGTCCCGATGACGCAGCGGAAGATGAGGCCGAAGAAACCCCACGCCCGGCCCGGCGGCGGATGGCATTTCGTTTCGAGGGCAATGGATCGGGGTGATATGACGCAGGGTGAGAAGAAACCCTTGCATGCAACCGTATTCTGAATAAGCTTTACGAAACTGCCCAGAAAATGGGCTGAAGGGGAACAAACTTGACGTCTGAAAGTGCGACAGCACAGGTGTCTGCGGAAGATCGGCTTCGTGCTGATCTTTACGGCTTTCTTGCAAGACTGCTTGCTGCCCCGCCGTCAAGGGACACGCTTCAAAAGACCCGCGCGCTCGAGGGTGACGAGACCGAGCTTGGTCAGGCCATGACGGCCCTTTGCCGGGTGGCGACCGTGTCGAACGATGCGGGGCTGGAGCGGGAATTCAACCGCCTGTTCATCGGGGTCGGGCGGGGTGAGTTATTGCCATTCGCCAGTTTCTACATGACCGGGTTCCTGAACGAAAAGCCGCTGGCGGTTTTGCGCAACGACATGGCGCGGCTTTCGATCGAGCGCGCGCCGGATGTGTTCGAGCCTGAAGACAACATGGCCAGCCTGTGCGAGATGATGGCCGGTCTGATCACCGGCCAGTTCGGCGAACCCGCGTCGCTGTCCCGGCAGCGGGACTTTTTCAACAAGCATATCGGCCCCTGGGCCGAGCATTTCTTCACCGATCTGGAGGGCGCCAAGGAATCTCTGTTCTATGCCCCGGTGGGCGCCATAGGGCGGATCTTCATGGGGATCGAGAAGGATGCATTCAGAATGGCCGGCGAAAGCGCGGCGTAAGGACAGGCCCGGGTGTAACGTCCCGGGCAGGGAAGAGATGAGGAGGATCAGCACGTGACGAAGAGCGACAAAAAAGCTGACGAGGGGCGCAGAAGCTTTCTCAAACTGGCGGCCATGTCGGCCCCGGCAGCGGCGGCAACTGCCGTGACCAGCACCCCGGCAGAGGCCGCGGAGGCCGAGCCCGAGGGGACAGGGCTGCGCGAAACAGCGCATGTGAAAGCTTATCTGGACAGCGCACGGTTCTGAGAACCGCGACACCAGAGATTTACGCAGCCAGCGGGCTTTGGCCACGCTAGCAACGGAGAACAGGATGCTCAGAAAAAAGACGAACAGAGTGGAACGCAGCGAGGCCCGTCCGGGGCTTCTGTCGCGCGTGGGAGAGAAGCGTGTCGATCGTCGCGCATTTCTGCGGACATCGGGGCTTGCGGTTGGTGGACTGGCGGCCTTCGGGGCCTCGACCGGCACCGTGCGCAAGGCCTCGGCCCAGGCGGCGGTTCAGGGTGCGGTGCAGAACATCAAGACGGTCTGCACCCATTGCTCGGTCGGCTGTACAGTTATCGCGGAAGTGGCGAACGGTGTCTGGACGGGGCAGGAGCCCGGCTGGGACAGCCCGTTCAACCTGGGCGCCCACTGCGCCAAGGGGGCCGCGGTTCGTGAGCACGCCCATGGCGAGCGTCGCCTGAAGTACCCGACGAAGCTGGTCAACGGCGAATGGGTCAAGGTCAGCTGGGAAGAGGCGATCAACGATATCGGCGACCAGATGCTGTCGATCCGCGAGGAAAGCGGGCCGGACAGCGTGTACTGGCTGGGGTCCGCGAAGCACAACAACGAGCAGGCCTATCTGCTTCGGAAGTTCGCGGCCTACTGGGGGACGAACAATATCGACCACCAGGCCCGGATCTGCCACTCGACCACGGTCGCCGGCGTCGCGAACACATGGGGCTACGGCGCCATGACCAACAGCTACAACGACATCCATAACTCCAAGGCGATCTTCCTGATCGGCGGGAACCCGGCCGAAGCGCACCCCGTGTCGCTTCTGCACATCCTGAAGGCCAAGGAAGAGAACAACGCACCGGTTATCGTCTGCGATCCGCGCTTTACGCGCACTGCGGCCCATGCCGACGAGTATGTCCGGTTCCGCCCCGGCAGCGACGTGGCGCTGGTCTGGGGTATCCTGTGGCACATCTTCGAGAACGGCTGGGAGGACAAGGAGTTCATCCGTACCCGTGTCTGGGGTATGGACCAGATCAAGGCCGAGGTCGCGAAGTGGAACCCCGAAGAGGTCGAGCGTGTAACCGGTACCCCCGGAAGCCAGCTTGAGCGGGTCGCCCGGACGCTGGCCAACAACCGCCCCGGCACCGTGATCTGGTGCAT
Source organism: uncultured Paracoccaceae bacterium (assembly GCA_947503175.1). Classification (GTDB taxonomy): domain Bacteria; phylum Pseudomonadota; class Alphaproteobacteria; order Rhodobacterales; family Rhodobacteraceae; genus Ovoidimarina. The sequence goes on along the minus strand of CANNCO010000001.1, from coordinate 1,481,644 downwards.
GGGTGGCACCCAGCACACCAACGGCAACAACAACACCCGCGCCTATTGCGTGCTTCAGCTTGCGCTGGGCAACATGGGCACCTCGGGTGGCGGCACCAACATCTTCCGCGGCCACGACAACGTGCAGGGCGCGACCGACCTTGGTGTTCTGGCCGATACGCTGCCGGGCTATTACGGCCTTGCCGATGGTTCCTGGGCCCATTGGGCGCGGGTCTGGGAAGAAGACCTCGACTGGATGAAGGCACGCTTCAACGTGATGCCGGGCGCCGGTGCCGATGGCAAAGACCGGATGATGATGAACGAGCGCGGCATTCCGGTGTCCCGCTGGATCGACGGCGTACTTGAGGATCAGGAGAACCTCGACCAGCCCGACAATACCCGGGCAATGGTTCTTTGGGGCCACGCGCCGAACTCGCAGACCCGGTTGCCGGAGATGAAAGCGGCGATGGAGAAGCTCGACCTTCTGGTCGTGATCGATCCATTCCCGACGGTCACGGCGATCATGCAGGACCGTACCGATGGCGTGTATCTTCTGCCCGCCACGACGCAGTTCGAGACCTATGGTTCGGTCACCGCGTCGAACCGGTCGCTTCAATGGCGTGAAAAGGTCATCGATCCACTCTTTGAATCGAAGACGGATCACGAGATCATCAAGCTGCTGTCGGACAAGTTCGGGTTCACCGACCGGATCTTCCGCAACATCGAGATCAATGGCGACGAGCCGCTGATCGAGGACATCACCCGCGAGTTCAACCGAGGCATGTGGACGATCGGCTATACCGGCCAGTCGCCAGAGCGGATGCGCATGCACATGGAGAACCAGCACACGTTCGACAGAACGACGCTGAAAGCGGTGGGTGGCCCGGCCGATGGCGATTACTACGGCATGCCGTGGCCATCGTGGGGCACCCCCGAGATGAACCACCCGGGTTCGCCGAACCTCTATGACCTGTCGAAACCTGTCGCCGAGGGCGGCATGGGCTTCCGCGCCCGGTTCGGTGTCGAGCGGGATGGCGAGAACCTTCTTGCCGAAGGCGTCTATCCGGTCGGCTCGGAAATTCAGGACGGGTACCCAGAGTTCACCATGCAGATGCTGATGGATCTGGGATGGGATGGCGATCTGACGGCGGATGAACGCGCCGCGATCGATGCCGTTGCAGGGCCCAAGACCAACTGGAAGACCGACCTGTCCGGCGGTATCCAGAGGGTCGCGATCAAGCATGGCTGCGCGCCTTACGGGAACGCCAAGGCCCGCGCGGTCGTCTGGACCTTCCCCGATCCGGTGCCACTGCACCGCGAGCCGCTGTATTCGAACCGCCGCGATCTGGTGGCCGAATATCCGACCTACGACGACAAGAAGTTCTGGCGGGTTCCGACGATGTATGCGTCGATCCAGCAGAACGACTTCAGCCAGGAGTATCCGATCATCCTCACCTCCGGGCGACTGGTGGAATATGAGGGTGGCGGCGACGAAACACGGTCGAACCCGTGGCTTGCCGAACTTCAGCAGGACATGTTTGTCGAGGTCAACCCGCGCGATGCCAACAATCTGGGTGTTCGCGACGGCTCTGACGTCTGGGTCGAAGGCCCGGAGAAGGGCAAGGTGCTGGTCAAGGCACTGGTCACTGAGCGGGTCGCACCGGGCGTCGCCTTCATGCCGTTCCACTTCGGTGGGCACTGGCAGGGCGAGGATCGGAGACACAAGTATCCGGCAGGGGCCGATCCATATGTCCTTGGGGAATCGTGCAACACCGCACAGACCTATGGCTATGACTCGGTAACTCAGATGCAGGAAACCAAAGCAACGCTCTGCAAGATCTGGGCTGCTTAAGGGAGGAATGAAAGAAAATGGCTAGAGCAAAATTCCTCTGTGACGCCGAACGCTGCATCGAATGCAACGCCTGTGTCACCGCATGTAAAAACGAGCACGAAGTGCCCTGGGGCATCAACCGGCGACGGGTGGTGACCATTCAGGACGGCAAGCCGGGCGAACGCTCGATCTCGGTCGCCTGCATGCATTGTTCCGACGCGCCCTGTATGGCGGTCTGCCCGGTCGACTGTTTCTACCAAACGGCCGACGGCATCGTCCTGCACTCCAAGGACCTCTGCATTGGCTGCGGCTATTGCTTCTACGCGTGCCCGTTCGGCGCGCCGCAGTTCCCGCAGGCCGGCAATTTCGGATCGCGCGGCAAGATGGACAAATGCACCTTCTGCGCCGGTGGCCCGGAAGAGGACATGTCCCAAGCCGAGTACCAGAAATACGGCTCGAACCGGATTGCCGAAGGCAAGCTGCCGATCTGTGCCGAAATGTGCTCGACCAAGGCGCTTCTGGCCGGGAACGGCGATGACGTGGCCACGATCTACCGCGAGCGCGTGGTGGCCCGTGGCTTCGGATCGGGCGCATGGGGCTGGGGTACGGCCTACGACCAGAAGGGCGGGTAATCACCCGCCCCCCGGGGCTACTTAAAGAGCTGGAGAGGGGGCAGAAATCTCTGCCCTCTCTGCATATGGGAGGCATTACGACGATGAACATCACCCTGCCGCACTGGCTACTTCTCTCACTCGCACTGGTGTTCGGGGCTGTCGCAGCCTCGGCGCAGAACCTCAACGAAGCCGCGCCCGGATCCGTGGTGACGGTGGAAGAGGCGAACTCCACCCTCGAAGATATTCTGGCGCGCCAGCGTGGCGAGGGCGAGCCGCGCATTCCGCGAGATTTTAACAGTGTCGCCGGCAACGCGGCCGGGCTGACCGATCAGCTTGGCGCACAGGGCGGCCCGTCGGACTCCGAGGTCTGGGAGGCGCTGCGCTTTGGCACTGCGGATGTGAAGGTATCGGCCGGTGGCGAAGAAGCGCGCGTTCTGATGCAGGACCGTGGCATGTGGTGGAATCAGTTCCGTTCGGAAGTGGTCAAACCCTATGGCGGGTATCTTCTTCTGGGAACGCTGGCCGCACTGGCCGTGTTCTATCTTCTGCGGGGCAGGATTCGCATTTCGCATGGACGGTCGTCCGAGACGATCACGCGCTTCAACGCGCTGGAACGCTTCGGGCACTGGCTTCTGGCCGGATCGTTCATCCTTCTGGGGATCACCGGGCTCTTCTCGCTTTATGCCCGCGTTTTCCTGCTTCCGAAGCCCGCCGACGCCCTGAACACCGAGGCCGAGATCATGGCGCGGCAGGATGGCGCCTGGGTCGAATCGCTGCTTCTAGCGTCGAAATGGGTGCATAACAACGTCTCTTGGGCATTCATGCTTGCGATCATCATGATCTTCTTCTTCTGGGTGGTTCACAACCTGCCGTCCCGCCATGATCTGGTGTGGTTCGCCAAGGGTGGCGGGATCATCGGTAAGGCGCATCCGCCGGCGAAGAAGTTCAACGCGGGTCAGAAGATCATCTTCTGGTCGGTGATCCTTCTGGGGGGCTCGATTTCTGCCTCCGGTCTGTCGTTGCTGTTCCCGTTCGAACTGCCGATGTTCGCCAAGACATTCTCAGCACTGAACAGTGTCGGTATTCCGAACCTTCTGGGGATGGAGGCGTTTCCCGAGCAGCTAGCGCCGCATGAAGAGATGCAGTTCGCCCAGCTCTGGCATGCGATCGTCAGCTTTGTCCTGATGGCGATCATCATCGCGCATATCTATATCGGCTCCGTCGGGATGGAGGGCGCTTACGATGCCATGGGATCGGGTGAAGTGGACCTGAACTGGGCCAAGGAGCACCATTCCCTGTGGGTCGAAGAGCACATGGAGGACATCCATAGCGCCTCTGGTGGTGCGACGAACACAAAGCCTGCTGAATAGCGGATGCTGCGGACGGCGATCCTTGTCGCCGTCCTGTCGTGTGCCTCTGGCGCCGCGGCGGACGGGTTTCGGACATTCACCGGCCATGGCGGGCCGGTGAAGTCCATCACCCTGTCGGGCGATGGTGGGATGCTTCTGACGACAAGTTTCGACAATTCGGTCGGCGTCTGGTCCGTCGAGGGCGATGGCGGTCCGGCATTCTGGCTTGAAGGCCATGAGGCCGCAGTCAATGTGGTGATCCCGCTGCCCTTGGGCCGCGCCGCGTCGGGTGGTGACGACTACCGGGTGATTATCTGGGACGTGACCGGGCAGTCCACGCTGCACCGGCTTGAGGGCCACAAGGGCAAGGTCATGGGCCTTGCGGCATCCGAGAACGGCGCCCGGCTGGCTTCGGCAAGCTGGGACGGGACAGTGCGGGTCTGGGACACGGAAACCGGCGCGATGCTGGCGGAACTGACCGATCATGACGGTCCGGTAAACGCGGTGATCTGGTCCGGTGACGGCACGCGGCTTTATTCGGCAGGCTTTGACGGCACCATTCTGGAGTGGGAGGCCGATGGGTACACGCTGCACCGGCGTCTTGCTTCGCACGGGTTCGGCGTGAACGTGCTGGCGCTGAACGAGGATGCGGGATGGCTCGCCTATGGTGCGCTTGACGGCGGGACGCGGGCGCTTGATCTGGCCACAGGCGATGAGGTGGCAGACCTGACCGCCGGGCGTCGTCCGATTCTTGCCATGGCGCAAAGCCCCGATGGCGGGCGGATCGCGGTGGGCGATGGCGAAGGCTATATCATGGTCGTCGAGACCGATGGCTGGGGGATCGATCACGATTTCCGCGCGGCGCTCAATGGCCCGATCTGGGCACTGGCCTTTACCGGCAATGGCAGCGGCGTCATTGCGGGCGGGATCGACAACGAGGCGTACCTCTGGCCTTTGGACGGAACCGACAGCGCGCCGCGCATGGCCGAGATCCGGCGCGAGTTCCATGTGGAGCCGGGGGCGGTGCCCAATGGCGAACGGCAGTTCCTGCGCAAATGCTCGATCTGTCACACGCTGGGGGCCGATGGCGAACGCCGCGCAGGCCCCGCGCTTGAGGGCCTGTTCGGTCGCAAGGCGGGGACGGTGCCGGAATATGCCTATTCCGATGCCATCCTTGCCACCGACATCATCTGGAACGAAGACACCATAGATGCCCTGTTCGACATCGGCCCGGATCATTATATACCGGGGACGAAGATGCCGATGCAGCGGATCGTGAAGCCCGAGGACCGGGCCGATCTGATCGACTTTCTGAGACGCGAAACACAACCTTCGACGGAGTAACCCATGCGCCCCATGTTGCTAGCCTTCGCGGCCACTATCGTGATCGCCATTGCCGCCGATTTCGGCCTGCAGCAGGCCGGCTTTTCCAGCGCCGAGCAGGGATCGACCTCGGCCGTGCGGCTTGACTGACCTTTCGTGCTTGGGGTTATCGCACCCGACGGGGCCGGCGCGTCCGACCTGCTTCTGGCCGAGGTCGCGGGCCGTCTGACATCGCGCGGCTGGCCCTTGGCCGGAGCGATCCAGCACAATATCGAGGGGCGTCCCGGTGGCAAATGCCATATGGATCTGGAAGTGCTTGCGGGCGGGCAGGTGATCCGGATCAGTCAGGACCTTGGCGCGTTATCGCGCGGCTGCAGGCTGGACCCGGCGGGTCTGGAAAGCGCTGTCGGCCTGGCCGAAGCGTCGCTTGAGGCGCAGCCCGGCCCGCGTCTGGTGATCGTGAACAAATACGGCAAGCAGGAGCTGGACGGGCGCGGTTTCCGGCCCCTGATCGGCCGGGCGTTGTCACTGGGTGTTCCGGTGCTGACATCCGTGGGCCCTGCGAACCGGGACGGGTTCGACGCCTTTGCCGAAGGGCTCTCCGAAGACATCGCGCCGGATGTGGCGTCCGTCATCGCATGGGTTGATGCGGCGGTGGCGGCGGCGGAAGCCGCCTGAGAGACCTGCATACCCGGGCTTGATCCGGGGTCTCGGCTAACCCATGAGGCCCCGGATCAAGCCCGGGGCTGCGGGTGGCTCAGTTTCCGATAGGCACCTCTTCCGGCGCAAAGGGGCAGGCGATCATCCGCGTTCCTTCCTTCCGCCGCTCTGGTACGATCTCCGTGCAGCTGTCCCGCGCCACCGGGCAGCGCGTGCGGAACACGCAGCCCGATGGGGGCGCAAGGGGCGAGGGCAGTTCGCCGGGGAGCGCCGCCCGGTGGCGGCCGCGTTCCACCTCGGGGTCCGGCACCGGTACCGAGGCGATCAGCGCCTTCGTATAGGGATGCCACGGGTCGGAGATAAGTTCCTTGCCCGGGCCTTCCTCGACCAGACGGCCCAGATACATCACCGCGATCCGGTCCGAGACATGGCGGACGACACTCAGGTCATGGGCGATGAAGATGATCGCAAGCCGAAACTCCTGCTGGATGTCCTTCAGAAGATTGATCACCTGCGCCTGCACGCTGACATCCAGCGCAGACACCGGCTCGTCGCAGATCAAAAGCTTCGGGCGCAGGATCAACGCCCGGGCGATGCCGATCCGCTGGCACTGGCCGCCGGAAAACTCGTGCGGATAGCGGTTCACGAGGTTGGGCAGAAGCCCCACCTTCTCCATGATCTCCTGCACCTTTTCACGGACCTCGCCCTTCGGCGTGTTCGGGAAGTGGGTGGTCAGCGGTTCGGCGATGATCTGACCCACGGTCATGCGCGGATTGAGCGCCGCCAGAGGATCCTGAAACACCATCTGAAAGTCCTTGGCATGGGCGCGGCGCGTCTCCGGCGTCATGCCGATCAGATCGTCGCCCTTCCAGAGGATCCGGCCATCCGATGCCTTGACCGTGCCGATGATCGCGCGGGCCAGCGTGGATTTGCCCGACCCGCTTTCACCCACGATGCCCAGCGTCTCGCCCTCGTTCACCGTGACCGACACGCCGCTGACCGCGCGCAGCTTGCGCGGCGGTGTCCAGGGCCAGTCGCCCCGGCCCGCGACGGGAAAGATCACCTCGACATCTGTCGCTTCCAGCAGCGGTTGGTTCATGCGACCTCCTCCAGACTGGCGTGGCAGGCGCGCAGGCGGTTGCCGCTGATTTCAGCCGCGGGCATCGTCTGGGTGCAAACCTCGCGCGCAAGGGCACAGCGGGGGTTGAACGGGCAGCCCGGCGGCAGGCCCAGCATATTCGGCGGCTCACCGGGGATCGTGGGCAGAACCTCGTCATCGCCGTCAAGGCGCGGGATCGCACTGATCAGCCCCGTGGTATAGGGATGTCCGGGTGTGGCAAAAAGCTCTGCGGTTGGTCCTGCCTCCATGATCCGCCCGCCATACATGACGACCGTCTGATCGCAGGCCCCCGCGACGATCCCAAGGTCATGGGTGATCAGGATCATCGCCGAACCGAACTCTTCCTGTATGTCGGCCAGAAGTGTCATGATCTGGTCCTGCACTGTCACGTCGAGCGCCGTGGTGGGTTCATCGGCGATTAGAAGGCGGGGACGGCAGAGAAGCGCCATGGCGATCATGATCCGCTGGCGCATGCCGCCCGAGAACTCGTGCGGATAGTTTCCGATCCGGTTGGCGGCGTCGGGAATGCGCACGGCGTCCAGCATCCTAATGGCCTCGGTTAGCCCCTCGCGATGGGACATGCCCATATGCAGTTCCAGAACCTCGATCATCTGGTGCGAGACCTTCATATACGGATTGAGCGAGGTCATCGGGTCCTGAAAGATCATCGCGATCTCGCGGGCGCGGATCTTGTTCATCGCGCTGTCCGAGAGGTTCAGAATCTCGGTTCCGTCGAAGTTGACCGATCCGGTGGCGCTGCCGTTGCGGGCGAGAAGACCCATGATCGCGAATGCTGTCTGGCTTTTGCCCGATCCGCTTTCGCCGACGATGGCGAGCGTGTCGCCGGCACCCATCTGGAAGCTGAGATTGTTGACGGCGTTGACGGTGCCGTCATTGGTGGCGAAGGAAACCGAAAGGTCGGTGACGGTCAGGAGGGTCATGTTTGCCCTCCGCCAGTTGTTGCAGGGTTATAGCTTTGTTCCGCCCGGCGGTAGCGCCGGGCCGCGCCGAACCGCCCCCCCGGGGCGGCGCGATTGTGCCAACGCGCGGTACCGCGCGTCCCTTGTCCTTTGCTCCGATCTATCATCATCACCGATCCTTCGGGTCCAGCGCGTCGCGCAACCCGTCCCCGACAAAGAAGAACGCAAACAGCGTGATCACGAAGAAGAACAGCGGAAATCCGATCTGCCAGAGCGTGCCGTATTGCATCTGGCTGGCCCCGCTATTGATCAGGGCGCCCCAGCTTGTGTTCGGTTCCTGCACGCCGAGACCAAGGAAGCTGATGAACGACTCGTAGATGATCATCGATGGCACCAGAAGCGTTGCATAGACGATCACGACGCCCAGCAGGTTCGGCACGATATGGCGCAGGATGATGGTCAGCGGGCGGACGCCGGTGGCGACGGCCGCTTCCACGAACTCCTTGTTCTTGATCGACAGGGTCTGGCCCCGCGCAATCCGAGCCATATCAAGCCATGAGATCAGCCCGATCCCGATGAACAGCATCAAAAGGGATCGCCCGAAAACCACAAGCATCAGGATCAGCACGAACATGTAAGGGATCGACATGAGGATATCGACGGTACGCATCATGGCCCCGTCGACCCGCCCGCCGATGAACCCCGCGGTCGCGCCGTAAAGCGTGCCGATCACCACCGAGACCAGCGCGCCAACGATGCCGACCATCAGCGAGACCTGCGTGCCCTGAACGGTGCGGGCAAAGAGGTCACGGCCCAACTCGTCGACACCGAAGTAATGGCCGTTCTCCCAGTTCGGGCCGCCGAGTTCCTCGACGCTGCCCAGCAGGTTCCAGTCGATGTCCTCGTTGGACCACGCCGCCAGATGCTGCCCGAATAGGGCGAAGCAGCCCACGAGGAAAAGGACCACAAGCCCGGTGGTCGCGGCCCGGTTGCGGAAAAAGCGGGCGCGGGCATCCTGCCAGAGCGACCGGCCCTGAACCGCTTCGCCGTTGCGTAACTCGTCCGCGATGGAACGTCCGACGATCAATGCCATGGGTTAATACCTGATCCGCGGGTCGATCCATGCGTAAAGCACGTCCACCACAAGGTTGAAGAGAACTGTCAGAGCACCTGTCAGGATCGTCACCCCCATCATCACGCCATAGTCGCGGTTCAACGCCGAGTTCACAAAGAACTGCCCGATCCCGCCGGTCGAGAAATAGATATCGATCACGACCGAACCGGTGATCATCCCGACGAAAGCGGGCCCGAGATAGGAAATCACGGGCAGCATCGTGGGCTTCAGCGCGTGGCGCCAGATCACCGTATGCGCCGGCAGGCCCTTGGCGCGGGCGGTCCGGATGAAGTTGGCGTTCAGCACTTCCAGCATCGAACTTCGGGTGATCCGCGCGATCGACGCCATGAAGCTGGTCGACAGCGCGATGACAGGCATGATGATGAACTCCCATTGTCCGCCCTGCCAGCCGCCCCCAGGGAGCCATCCCAGCCAGAGCGTGAAGATCAGGACGAGAATCGGCGCCATGACGAAGTTCGGCAGAACCTGGGCGCCGACGCTGACACCAACGGCAAGGTAATCAAGCCATGTGTTGTGGCGGATCGCGGCGGTGACGCCAAGGCTGACGCCCACGACCACGGCCACGACGAAGGACCAGAAGCCATAGGTGAGCGTGACGGGGAAGCCCTGTGCGATGATGTCGTTCACGTCCTGGTCCTTGTAGATATAGGACGGTCCGAAATCGAACTGGGTGACGACACCCACGACATATTTCCAGATCTGCACGTAGAGCGGCTGGTTCAGCCCGTATTTGGCCTCGATATTGGCCATGACCTCGGGTGGCAGCGCGCGTTCGGATGTGAAGGGCCCGCCGGGGGCCGCGTACATCAACAGGAAAGTCGCCACGATCAGGATCAGAAGAACCGGAATCGCGATGAGAAGGCGGCGAATGATGAAGCTGGACATCTGGTCAGGGGGCCACGGGGCGAGCCATGGCCCGCCCCGTGAAACCGCTTACTCGGAGGCCACGCGATAGTGGTTCTTCGAGTACCAGTTGTTTTCCACGTTGTTCAGCGGCCAGCCCTTGATATCGGGCTTTTTCATGAACGCTTGCGTGTAGTGATAGATCGGCGCAATGGCCATTTCTTCGGCAAGGATCTGTTCGACTTCCGTATAGGCCGCCTGCGGATCCATCGAGGTTTTCGACGCGGCCATCAACTCGTCGACGCGCTCATTCGAATACTTGCCGTCATTTGCACCGTGGGTGGTGGTCAGAAGGTCAAGGAAGGTCGACGCCTCGTTATAGTCGCCGCACCATGCAGAGCGGGCCACGTCGAACTCCTGATTGGCGCGAATTTCGAGGTAGGTCTTCCACTCCATGTTCTCAAGCGTGGTTTCAACCCCAAGCTTCTGCTTCCACATCTGGCTGATCACGGTCGCGATCTGCCTATGGCTTTCAGATGTGTTGTAGATCAGCTTGAGCGTCAGCGGCTCGCCCCCGATGCCATAACCGGCCTCTGTGATCAGCTCCTTTGCCTTCGCGTCTTTCTCGGCTTGGGTCCAGGTCGAATACTCGATGGTCGGCATCTCGAAGCCGGCCGTCGCGCGGTGGGCAAAGTTATAGGCTGGCCACTGGCCACCCTTCAGCACGTTGTCCACGATCACCTGACGGTCGATTGCATAGGACAGGGCCTGGCGCACGCGAACATCCTGCAGCGCGGGATTGCCAGAGTCGGTGAAGTTGAAGGCGTAGTAGTAGGAACACAGGCGTGGCGTCACGAACGCCTCGTCCGGATATTCGGCCTGCAGGTTCGGGAACTGTCCCGGCGGCAGGTCGTCCATGTAATCCAGCTCGCCCGCTAGATACCGGGTCAGCGCCTGATTGTGATCGTTGATGACAAGGCCGGTGACCTTTTCAAGGATCACGTTGTCGGCGTCCCAGTACATCGGGTTCTTCACCCGTGTATGGAACTCGTTCAACACCAGCTCATCCAGCATGAAAGCGCCGTTCGAGACGATGTTTTCCGGGCTGGTCCATTCGGCGCCATGGGCCTCGACCGTTTCCTGATGGACCGGGAACAACGTGGCATAGGTCGTCATGTTCGGGAAGTAGGGCAGGGGTGAGTCCAGATTGACCTCAAGCGTATAGTCATCGACCGCGCGCGCGCCCAGCGTGTCGGGGTCGGCATCGCCCGCGACGATCGCGCCGGCGTTCTCGATTTGGGTGATTTCAACGTACCATGAATAGGGTGAGCCGGTTGCGGGATCGGCCGCGCGCTTCCAGGCATAAACGAAATCATGGGCCGTCACCGGATCGCCGTTTGACCATTTCGCGTCCTGGCGAAGCGTGAAGGTCCACGTCTTGTTCTCGTTCGATGGGGTCCATTCGGTGGCCACGCCGGGGATCAGGTCGCCGTTTTCATCCTGGCTGATCAACCCTTCGAAGATGTCGCGGATCACGTGGAAGCCCACGGTTTCTTCGTTCAACTGGGGATCAAGTGTCGGGAACTGGTCCATCAGGCGGTAGGTGAGTTCCTGGTTTTCGGCGAGTTTTTCGCCGGTGACCGGGTGGGTGTCCATCGCGAACGCAGTGCCTGCAAACAGCGCTGCGGCCGCAGTATAGGCGAATAGATGCTTCATTTTCATGGAATATCTCCCTGTTTTTATGGGGTAACGACTGGATAAAACTCTTCCAAACCAGCCGCGCCCTTGGTCGTGCTAAGGGGCACGTCATTGCGCTATTGTCTTTGATTTCGCCTACTTGGCAAGTCTCTTGGGTCGAAGATGACGTTAAGGAAGTGCGACTTATCCGCCGAATGACTGTAGAATCATCAATTCTTCGGGGGGATAGAACATTTCTGTGTCGATCCCGTCTGTCAGGTCGGGGGAGCCGGTCAGCGCATAGGCCCAACCTGTGCTGGTCTTCATGTCGCACCAGACACCGCCGGTGAAGCCAAGCGCGTGACCCGCATGGCCCACCAGATAACCGGGGATGCGGTCATGGTCCTTGTAGGTGGTCAGACCCAGCCCGACCTCGGGAAACAGGCCATCGCACCCTTCGTCCGAGTGACCGTCCCAGCGCCATTGCGTGCTTCGAGACAGGCACGCCTCGGCACTGTCATCGCCAAGGGCGCGCGCGAGCAGGGCCATTTCCGCGAAGGACAGTCGCAACCCGGCATGGGGCGAAAAGAGATGGGTATCCCGGACCGGGCGATAGGCCTGCAGGGAAAGCCCCGCGCCGCCGCGCCAGATCAGGTCGGCGGTCCATTTCGCGTCATCGCCATCTGCCTCTAGCGAGTACGCGTCACCCCGGCGCTGATACATGGGTAGGCGGCGGTCGCGGTCGGGGACGCCAGCCCAGTTGAATCCGCCTGCGATGCCAAGGGGCGCAAGCACCCTGTCGCGCGCGGCACGGTCGAACCTGTCGCCGATCACCGCCTCGATCACCGCACCGGCGAGGACATAGTTCAGGTTGGCATAGAAAAACCGCGCACCCGGAGCCCAGTCAGCGGTGATCGCCTCGGCGTGGCGGGTCAGGAAAGCAGGCAGGTCGTCGGGTGGATCGGTGAAGTATCCCGCATGATCGGTCAGGCCGGATCGATGTGACAGAAGCTGCGCCAATGTAATCGGTCGGGCGGCCAGCCATTCGGGATAGCCATGAGGACAAAGGATGTCGTGCAAGGCATCGTCGAGCGATACCTTTCCTTCGGCCACGAGCGTTGCAAGCACCCGTGCCGTCACGGCCTTCGAGATCGAGGCCACGCGCATCCGGGCATCGGCCCAACCGCTCAGATCGCCGGGCCTGTCACCGGGGCGGCGGACCCCTGTCAGCGAAACCGTCACGCCATCGGCATCGGCGCGCGCGACCCCGGCGGCGAGGTAGGCACCGCTCTCGGTCAAGCGGCGCAGGTGGGCCTGAAGCGCATCCCAGCTCTTTGTCATCAGACGAATTTCCGGAAGGTCCGGCTTTGGTCGAAGATCCCCTCCAATGCCCGCATCCGTTCACTAGTGCTGTCCCACAACAGGTCCTGCACAGCGGCGATCAGGGTTTCGGTCAAAAGCATGATCGCCAGAGAACTGTCCCATGCCGAGGGCGCTTCGATCCGGCAGTTGAACGTATGGCGCGCATGCCGCTCGATCGGAGATTGCCACTGGTCGGTGATCAGGACGATCTCGGCCCCGCGTTCCTCGGCCATCTCGGCCAGCCGCAGGGCCGCGTTTTCGTACCGGCGGATGTCATAGATCACCAGAACGTCGCCCGGCGCGATGTCGAGGACGTCATGGGGCCACGCATTTGACGTGGAGCGGATGTGCCGCACGCCCTGGCGGATCACCTGGCAATGAAGGTGGAAGTACTCGGACAGCGCATGGGTGATCCGCCCGCCGGTGACGAAGACGGCGCGATCGGTATCGGCCAGAAGCGCGGCCGTGGCGTCAAATGCCGCCGGGTCGATCTGCGCGACGGTCTGGCGGATATTCTGGGTAACCTTGTCCGTGAAGCGGTTCAGAATATGACCTTCGGGCGCGTCGCGGGACCAGTTCTCGTGCTTCGCGATGGGGCTGGAAATCCGCGCCTCCAACTCGCCCCGCAGCGCGTCCTGAAACTCCGGAAAGCCCGAAAACCCCAGTTTCTGCACCATACGCGCGACCGTAGGGGTCGAGACATCGGCGGCCTCGGCCACCCGGGTGATCGAGCCCAGACCCGAGACCGGATAGTTCTCGGTCAGCACGGCCGCAAGCTGACGCTCTGCCCGGGTAAGGCTGTCATGCATCTGACGGATGCGTTCCAGAACGGTGTCGGACACGGGGCGTGCGGGCCTCTCGAAAACTGCCGGTTTTGTAAGCATAGCTTCAAGACGGTTTGCTTAGAAGAAAAATTTTCAGAATTCGCTTGACCGGGCAGGGCGCGTGGGGAAACCTGTGCGGGTGCAACGCAGGGTGGGTATGTCGAGCAAGGTGGAACCTGTCGCAGAGTTCGAAGGCAACGGACCCGCGCCGGTTCTTGTGGTCTGCGAGCACGCGTCGAACCGGTTTCCCGAAGCGTTTGGCACGCTTGGCCTGACCGCCGAACAGCAGGACAGCCACATTGCATGGGATCCCGGCGCATTCGCACTGTCGCGCGACCTGGCGGATCGGCTGGGCGCGCCGTTCATCCATGCCACGGTGTCGCGGCTGGTCTATGACCTGAACCGACCGCCCGAAGCGCCCGATGCCATCCCCGAGGTCAGCGAAGTGCACAACATCCCCGGCAATCAGGGCCTGAGCGCGGCAGACCGTCAGGCGCGGATCGATCAGGTTCACGGGCCCTGGCACGCCGCGCTCGCGGCAGCGATTGGAACCGTCCTGCCGCTTGCCATGGTGACGATCCACAGTTTCACCCCGGTCTACCGCGAAACCCCGCGCGAGACCGAAGTCGGCATCCTTCACGATACCGACAGCCGCTTGGCCGACGCCGTGCTGGCCAACGCCGCAAAGGCGGGGCTGGAATGGCACCGCAACCGCCCCTATGGCCCGGAGGACGGGGTGACCCACACCTTGCGCACCGTGGCCGAACCGCGCGGCATCCTGCCGGTGATGGTCGAGGTGCGGAACGATCTGTTGCAAAGCACGGGCGATGTGGCCCGGATCGGCGCCGCGCTGCACGCCGCTCTTGTCCCCGCCCTCGCGGATCTTGAGATTCCGGTCGAGAGGGCTGCCGAAGGAACCGGTGCATGACCGGCGCGCTTCAGGCCTATATCCGCATCGTCGACCGGATCAACCGCCGTATCGGTCGGGTGATGATGTACGGCATCTTCGTCATGATGGCGATCCTGCTGTGGTCATCCATGTCGAAGACATTCTTCACACCTTCGCTCTGGACGCTCGAGACGGCTCAGTTCGCCATGGTCGCCTATTACATCCTTGGCGGGCCTTATTCGATCCAGATGGGGTCGAACGTGCGGATGGACCTGTTCTACGGCAACTGGTCGGATCGGAAAAAGGCGTGGGTCGATGCCTTTACCGTCCTGTTTCTGATCTTCTTCCTTGCGGTTCTGCTTTGGGGCGGGCTGAGTTCGACGTCCTATTCACTGGGCGATTTCCAAGGCGAACCGTTCAGCTTCTTCGGCAATCTCGCAGCGACGTTTGTCACCGGCGGCCCGTCGGCGGCCGCCGAGGAGATCGGGTTTCTGGAGCGCAGCGCGACAGCCTGGCGGCCCTATCTCTGGCCGATCAAGATAATCATGGTCATCGGCATCTTCCTGATGCTGCTTCAGGCGATTTCGGAACTCTTCAAGGACGTCCTGCGGATCAAGGGGCATGACATCTGATGCCCCATGAGCTGATCGCTATCCTGATGTTCTCGACCATGATGCTGATGCTGTTTACCGGTCAGCGGGTGTTCGGGGCCATCGGTTTCGTGGCCGTGGTGTCTGCGCTTTTGCTGTGGGGGGACAGGGGCGGATATGACCTTGGGTTCGCTGCCGCGATGAAGCTGATGAAATGGTATCCGCTTCTGACCCTGCCGATGTTCATTTTCATGGGGTACATCCTGTCGGAATCGAAGATCGCCGATGACCTTTACAAGATGTTCCATGTCTGGACCGGGGGCATGCCCGGCGGTCTGGCGATGGGAACGATCGGGCTGATGGTGCTGATCTCGGCCATGAACGGGCTGTCGGTGGCGGGGATGGCCATCGGGGCCACGATCGCCCTGCCAGAGCTTTTGAAGCGCGGCTATGACAAACGGATGGTGACCGGGGTCATTCAGGCGGGCAGTTCGCTGGGCATCCTTGTGCCGCCCTCGGTCGTTCTGGTCCTCTACGCGATGATTGCACGCCAGCCCGTGGGGCAGCTGTGGCTGGCCGGGGTGTTTCCGGGGCTGATGATGGCCGCGATGTTCATCCTTTACATCTATATCCGCTGCCGCGTCTCGCCCGAACTGGGGCCGGTCCTGCCCGAGGAAGAACGCAATGTAAGCCGGGCCGAGAAGCTCCGGCTCTTGCGGGCCGGGCTGCTGCCCCTCGGTATTTTCGCGGTGATGATGGTACCCTTCGTCAACGGCTGGACCTCGCTGGTCGAAAGCTCGGCCGTGGGTGCGATGGCGGCTTTCGCGGCGGCGGTCGTGAAGGGGCGAATGACGCGCGAGGTGTTCGAGAATTCGGTGCGCAACACGCTGGGCATCACCTGCATGTTCATGTGGATCATCCTGGCAGCCCTTGCCTTTGGCGCGGTCTTCGACGGGCTGGGCGCGGTGCGTGCGATAGACGATCTGTTCACCAGCCAGCTTGGCCTGAACCCCTGGGTCATCCTGATCCTGATGCAGCTGTCGTTCATCCTGATGGGCACCTTCCTTGACGATACCGCGATGCTGGTGATCGTCGCGCCCCTTTACGTGCCGCTGGTCGATGCGCTCGGATTCAACCTGATCTGGTACGGGGTGCTTTACACGATCACCACCCAGATCGCCTATATGACGCCGCCCTTCGGTTACAACCTGTTCCTGATGCGCGCGATGGCACCGCCAGAGGTTACCCTGAACGACATCTATCGCTCGATCATCCCGTTCGTTGGGGTGATGCTCTTGGCGCTGATCCTGGTGATGGTCTTCCCGGAAATCGCGCTGTGGCTGCCGGGATATATCTATGGGAACTGATCAGATGAAGGCGCGCCGCGCAGGCGCGACCGAAGCAGTGAACGCAACCTGAAAAGAACCCCGACCAACGGGGCGAGACAACCAAAACAAGGAGAAACGACCATGACGACCAGAAGAAAGCTCCTAAAGGGTGCAGCCCTTGCACCGGCGGCGGCCCTTGCGACGCCCGCCCTTGCGCAATCGACGATCACATGGCGGATGCAGACCTATGCCGGTGCGGCGCTGGGCGAGCATGTGGTGAAACCCGCCATCGACATGTTCAACAAGATCGCCGGTGACCGGATGCAGATCGAGCTGTTCTATGCCGACCAGCTTGTGCCTACGGGCGAATTGTTCCGCGCCATGCAGCGCGGCACTATCGACGCGGTGCAGTCCGATGACGACTCCATGGCCTCGCCCACCGAAGTGACCGTGTTCGGCGGGTACTTCCCGTTCGGGTCGCGCTACTCGCTCGACGTGCCGGTCCTGTTCAACCAGTACGGGCTGAACGAGATCTGGGCCGAGGAGTACAGCAATGTCGGCGTCAAGCACGTCTCGGCCGGGGCATGGGACCCGTGCCATTTCGCGACGAAGGACCCGATCAACTCGCTGGCCGATCTTCAGGGCAAGCGGGTCTTTACCTTCCCCACAGCGGGCAGGTTCCTGTCGCAGTTCGGCGTCGTGCCGGTGACGCTGCCATGGGAAGACATCGAAGTGGCGGTGCAGACGGGGGAACTGGATGGCATCGCATGGTCGGGCATCACCGAGGACTACACGGTGGGTTGGGCGGACGTGACCAACTACTTCCTGACCAACAACATCTCGGGTGCGTGGATCGGGCACTTCTTCGCCAATATGGACCGCTGGAACGAGTTGCCCGAAGACCTTCAGACCCTCTTCCAGGTCTGCTGCGAGCAGTCGCATTACTATCGCCAGCACTGGTATTGGGGCGGCGAGGCCGCGCTTCGCGTGAACGGCACGAAGCTTGCGCTGACATCCATCCCGGACGAGGAATGGGCGACGGTGGAAGCGGCCGCGCGCGTCTTCTGGGACGAGATCGCGGCGGAATCCGAGACCAAGGCAAAGGTCGTTCAGATCTTCAAACAGTATAACGAAGACATGGAAAAGGCCGGTCGGCCCTATCGCTATACCTGATCCTGACGGGTCGGATGCGGTCCCGGGGAAACCCGGGGCCGCGCATTATGACAAGGAATACTCCCATGCGCGGACAGCTTTCCCTCGACGACCTCGCCTCCCTGGCCGAAGGCGGCCATATCGACACCGTATTGGCCTGCATGGTGGATATGCAGGGCCGGTTGATGGGCAAGCGGTTTCATGTGCAGCATTTCCTCGACAGCGCGCATTCCGAGACGCATTGCTGCAACTACCTGCTGGCCACGGATATCGAGATGTACACCGTCTCGGGCTATGCCTCGACAAGCTGGGAACGGGGCTATGGCGATTACACGATGCGGCCCGATCTTTCGACGCTGCGGCTGGCGGGCTGGCTCGAGGGCACGGCGATCATTCTGTGCGATGTACTGGATCATCACGGGCACGATCCGGTGGCGATCAGTCCGCGCCAGATGCTGAAGGCGCAGGTCGCGCGGGCCGAAAAGCTGGGCTTCGACGTAATCGCGGCGACGGAGCTGGAGTTCTTCATCTTCGCCCAGAGTTTTGACGAGATCCGCAAGAACGGCTTCCGCGATCTCGACCCGATCTCGGGCTATAACGAGGATTACCACATCCTGCAGACCACCAAGGAAGAAGGGGTGATGCGGGCCTTGCGGAACGGGCTTTACGCCTCGGGCATTCCCGTCGAGGGCACGAAGGGCGAGGCCGAGACGGGGCAGGAGGAGTTGAACATCCGTTATGCGCAGGCTCTGGAGACCGCTGAATACCATTCGATCGCCAAGCACGCGGCCAAGGAAGTGGGCTGGCAGCAGGGCCGGGCGGTCAGTTTCCTGCCCAAGTGGCACGAGGACAAGGTGGGGTCGGCGAGCCATGTGCACCTGTCACTGTGGAAGGGCGACAACCCGGCGTTTTGCGACCCCGACGCCCCTTTGGGCATGTCGAAAACCATGCGTGCCGCCCTTGGGGGGATGCTCAAATACCTCAGCGATTACACGGTGTTCTTCGCGCCCTACGTGAACAGCTACAAGCGTTTTCGCGAAGGAACGTTCGCGCCCACGGCCAAGGTCTGGTCGGTCGACAACCGGACGGCGGCCTATCGGCTGTGCGGTGACGGGACCAAGGGCATCCGGATGGAATGCCGCCTGCCGGGCGCGGATATGAACCCCTATGTGGCGATTTCGGCGATGATCGCCGCCGCTTTGGCCGGGATCGAAGAGGGCCTTGATTGCGGCGACCCGTTCACCGGTGACGCCTATGAGGCGACCGACCGCATCCCGTCGACCCTGCGCGCTGCGACCGAGGCCCTGCGCGGCTCGGACATGATGCGCGCGGCCTTCGGCGACGAGGTGATCGACCACTACACCCGCGCGGCGGAATGGGAGCAGGAAGCCTTCGACACGGTCGTCACCGATTGGGAAATCGCCCGCGGGTTCGAGCGGGCTTGAGGATCAGAAACATGGCAGTTCTTCAGTGTATTTCACCCGTCGATGGGTCGGTCTATGCCGAGCGCGAAACGCTTAGCCCCGACGCGGCCCGCACGGCGGTGGGACGGGCGCGCGCAGCACAAAAGGCATGGGCCGCACGGCCCCTGCACGAGCGGATCGAACTGGTTCTGGCCGGTGTCGCGCGGATCGGGGCGATGAACTCCGACATCGTGCCGGAACTGGCATGGCAGATGGGCCGCCCGATCAAATACGGCGGCGAGTGGGGCGGTTTCAGCGAACGCGCGAACCACATGGCGGCGATCGCGGGCGATGCGCTGAAGGATATCGAGGTTGAGGACAGCGCGCAGTTCCGCCGCTTCATCCGGCGCGAACCGCATGGTGTGGTGCTGGTCGTGGCGCCCTGGAACTATCCCTATATGACCGCAATCAATACCGTCGCACCCGCGCTGATCGCGGGCAACACCGTGGTCTTGAAACATGCGACGCAGACCTTGCTGGTGGGCGAGCGAATGGTGCGGGCCTTCACCGAGGCGGGCATGCCCGAGGACGTGTTCCAGAACGTGTTTCTGGATCATCAGACGACCTCGGCCCTGATATCTGAACAGTCGTTCAATTTTGTGAACTTCACCGGCTCCGTTGGCGGCGGAAAGGCCATGGAACAGGCCGCGGCAGGTACCTTTACCGGTCTGGGTCTGGAGCTGGGCGGTAAGGACCCCGGCTATGTCATGGAAGACGCCGATCTGGACGCGGCGGTGGCCACACTGATGGATGGTGCGATGTTCAATTCGGGCCAGTGCTGCTGCGGGATCGAACGCATTTATGTTCACAAATCGCTCTATGACGGGTTTATTGAACAAGCGATCAATTTTGCCAATTCCTATAAGCTTGGCAATCCTTTAGCTCCCGACACCACGCTTGGCCCGATGGCGCATCGGCGCTTTGCCGATGCGGCGCGCGCGCAGGTGGCCGAGGCTGTGGCAGCGGGTGCGACGGCCCATATCCCAACCTTTGCCGAGGATGACGGCGGCACCTATCTGACGCCGCAGGTCCTGACCGGGGTCGATCATTCGATGCGGGTCATGCGGGACGAAACCTTTGCGCCTGTCGTGGGGATCATGCCTGTTGAGACCGACGAACAGGCGCTGGAACTGATGAATGACAGCGACTTCGGCCTCACCGCGTCGCTCTGGACCAATGACCCCGAGCGGGCCGAACGTCTGGGCAACGCGATCGAGACCGGCACCGTTTTCATGAACCGCGCCGACTACCTTGACCCCGCGCTCTGCTGGACCGGGTGCAAGCTGACCGGCAAGGGCGGCGGGCTGTCGGTGATCGGCTATCACAACCTGACCCGTCCGAAATCGTTCCATCTGAAGAAAGTCACGTCATGACGCTTACCGCCAACTGGTCTTATCCCACTGCCATCCGGTTCGGGGCGGGTCGTATCTCGGAACTGCCCGAGGCCTGTGTCGCCGCCGGGATCGCACGGCCGCTGCTGGTCACCGACAGGGGGCTTGCGACCCTTCCCGTGACCAAGAACGCGCTGGATTTTCTGGATGCCGCCGGCCTGGGCCGGGCAGTGTTTGCCGAGGTCGACCCGAACCCGAACGAGGAAAACCTTGCCGCCGGGATCAAGGTCTTTCGCGAGGGCAACCATGATGGCGTGGTGGCCTTTGGCGGCGGATCGGGCCTTGATCTGGGCAAGATGGTCGCCTTCATGTCGGGCCAGACGCGGCCCGTCTGGGATTTCGAGGATATCGGCGACTGGTGGACCCGCGCGGACCCGGACGGCATCGCGCCGATCATCGCGGTGCCGACGACCGCCGGAACCGGGTCAGAGGTGGGGCGCGCTAGCGTGATCACCAATTCCGAGACCCATGTGAAGAAGATCATCTTTCACCCACAAGTCCTTCCTGCAGTTGTGATTTCCGACCCTGAGCTGACCGTGGGCATGCCGCAGATGATCACGGCGGGCACCGGTATGGACGCGTTTGCCCATTGCCTTGAGGCCTATTGCTCGCCGCATTTCCACCCCATGAGCCAGGGGATCGCTCTGGAGGGGATGCGGCTGGTGAACGAGTACCTGCCGCGCGCCTATGCCGACGGCACGGACATCGAGGCGCGTGGGCAAATGATGGCGGCGGCGGCCATGGGGGCCGTGGCGTTTCAGAAAGGTCTGGGCGCGATCCACGCGCTGTCGCACCCCATTGGTGCTGTCTACAACACCCATCACGGTACGACGAACGCGGTGGTGATGCCGCCGGTTCTGGACTTCAACCGGGGCGCGGTCGAGGGGCGGCTTGACCGGGCTGCGGCGTATCTGGGGATCTCCGGCGGCTATTCCGGGTTCTATGACCGGGTTCTAGAGTTGCGGTCGACGCTCGGCATCCCGGCGACCCTGACCGAGATGGGCGTGGGCGGTGACAAGCTCGATATGCTGACCGCGATGGCGCTTGAGGATCCGTCGGTGGGTGGCAATCCGGTCGCGATGACGTCGGAGAACACGCGAGCGCTGTTCGAGGCTTGTCTGTAGATCATGCGCATGCTTTGCGCATGATATGCGCATGACTTCCGCAGTGTCGCTTTCGGCATGGTGTCGGGCGAATTCGGCATGATCTGAAAGCCCGCCCGATCTATCGTGATCGCGATATTCAAAGGGGAGCGCCGATGCCGCTGACCATGAACCCGCACGTCTTCATCACCTGCGCCGTCACCGGTTCGGGCAGCAGCCAGGACCGGTCGCCCCACGTCCCGCGCAGCCCCGAACAGATCGCCGAAAGCGCGATTGCGGCGGCCAAAGCCGGGGCGGCCATTGTGCACTGTCATGTGCGCGATTCCGAAACCGGTGTGCCGTCGCGCGATGGCAAGCTTTATCGTGAAGTCACTGAACGCATTCGGGATTCGAAGACGGATGTCGTGCTGAACCTGACCGCCGGAATGGGGGGTGATCTGGTTTTTGGTGCGCCTGACAAACCACTTCCACTGGGCTCGGGCACCGATATGGCCAGCGCCGAAGAGCGCGTTGCCCATGTGGCCGATTGCCTGCCCGAGATCTGTACGCTGGATTGTGGCACGATGAATTTCGCCGAGGCCGACTACGTGATGACGAACACGCCCGGCATGTTGCGTGCGATGGGCCGGATGATGACCGATCTGGGCGTGAAGCCCGAGGTCGAGGCGTTCGATACCGGGCACCTGTGGTTGGCCAAGTCATTGGTCGAAGAGGGAATTCTGGATGCGCCCGCGCTGGTTCAGCTTTGCATGGGCGTGCCGTGGGGCGCGCCGGATGACCTGAACACCTTAATGGCGATGGTGAACAATGTGCCGTCCGATTGGACGTGGTCGGCGTTTTCCATCGGGCGGCATCAGATGCCCTACGTCGCCGCCGCGGTGCTGGCGGGCGGTAACGTGCGCGTGGGGCTTGAGGATAACCTGTGGCTCGCCAAGGGACAGCTTGCGACGAACGCGCAACTGGTCGAGCGGGCTGTCGGCATCGTCGAGGCGCTTGGCGCGACCGTGATCGGTCCGGATCAGGTGCGTGAAAAGCTGGGGTTGACCAAGCGGGCGCCCCGTTGAACGGATTTTCAGGAAAGCGCGTTCTTGTCACGGCCGGCGCGTCTGGCATTGGCGCGGTTCTAGCGACGCGCTTTGCGGCAGAGGGCGCGCGCGTCGCGATCTGTGACCTGGAAGAGGAGGCTGTCGAAGCGTTTTCCACGCAACACGTCGATATCACGGCGATGGCGGCGGATGTCAGGTCCGAGATGCAGATGCAGGCGCTGTTCGGCAGGCTTGATGCCGACTGGGGCGGGATCGACATCCTTTGTGCCAATGCCGGGACGGGCGGTCCGGCCGGTGCGGTAGACACGCTGAACCTTGACGGCTGGCGGGCGTGCCTGTCGGCGAATCTGGACGGCGCGTTTCTGACCTGTCGATGGGCCACGGCGCATATGAAGAAGCAAAAGCAAGGTGTTATCCTGCTAACCTCATCGACGGCGGGTCTATTTGGCTATCCCTATCGCGCGCCCTATGCGACGGCGAAATGGGGTATTATCGGGCTGATGAAGACGCTGGCAATGGAGCTGGGTCCCCATGGTATCCGGGTGAACGCGCTCTGTCCCGGGGCCGTTGAGGGCGACCGGATGGACCGGGTGCTTGCCGCCGAGGCTGACGCGCGGGGCGAGACAGTCGAGGCGCTGCGCGAGGTCTATGTGCGTGGCGTGTCGCTCAAAAGCTGGGTCACGGCGGATGAGGTGGCCGATGCGGCGCTGTTTCTGGCGTCCGATGCGGGGGCCAAGATATCGGGCCTTGCCATGCCCATCGATGGGCATACCGAAACGCTGAACGCCTGAGGAGGCCCGGCCATGACGAAACGTGCGGCAATCATCGGCGGAGGTGTGATCGGTGGTGGATGGGCCGCTCGGTTCCTGCTGAACGGCTGGGATGTGCGCGTGTCGGACCCGGACCCGGAGGCGGAGCGCAAGATCGGCGAGGTTCTGGCCAATGCGCGCCATGCGATGCCGATGCTGTATGAGTTTGCCCTGCCGCCGGAAGGGGAGTTGAGTTTCCATTCCAGTCTTGAAGAGGCCTGCGAAGGGGCTGCCTGGGTTCAGGAAAGCGTGCCGGAGCGGCTGGAGATCAAGCACGCGGTCTTTGACCGGATCGAAGCCGCGGCGCCTGCAGGGGCTGTCATCGCGTCGTCAACCTCCGGGTTCAAACCGTCGGAGTTGCGCGAGGGGCGCCGCGATCCGGGTCGGATTATCGTCGCCCATCCGTTCAACCCGGTTTACCTGCTGCCGCTGATCGAGCTGGTGGGATCGGGTCCCGATGATCCCGTGGTGTTGGCCGCCGCCGATATCCTGACCGATCTGGGGATGTACCCACTGAAAGTGCGGGCCGAGATCGACGCGCATATCGCCGACCGGTTTCTGGAGGCGGTGTGGCGCGAGGCGCTGTGGCTGGTGAAAGACGGGATTGCCACGACGGAAGAGATCGACGAAGCGATCCGCATGGGATTTGGCCTTAGATGGGCGCAGATGGGGCTCTTTGAGACCTACCGCGTGGCCGGTGGCGAGGCGGGCATGAAGCATTTCATGGCGCAGTTCGGGCCCTGTCTGGAATGGCCATGGACCAAGCTGACGGATGTGCCGGAATTCAATGACGAGTTGGTCGATCTGATCGCTGGGCAATCGGATGCGCAATCGGGGCATATGTCGATCCGCGAGCTGGAGCGGCTGCGTGATGGTAATCTGGTGGCGATCCTCCGGGCGCTGAAGCAGCGGGGATCGGCGGCGGGGGCCGTTCTGAACGCCCGTGACGGGGCGCTGCGGCCGGTGCTGGGGGATGAGGTGCCGGTTCAGTCGCTGGTCCGGACCGTACCTCTGGATTGGACCGACTATAACGGGCACATGAACGAGGGCCGCTATGGTCAGGTCTTCTCGGACGCGGCGGATGCGATCATGGTGCATGTGGGGGCGGATGCGGCGTATATCGCCGCGGGCAACAGCTTTTTCACCGCCGAGACCACGATCCGTTATCTGGACGAAACCCATGCGGGCGAGGCGTTTCGGGTGATGACGCGCGTGACGCAGGGCGAGGGCAAGAAGCTGCGCCTGTGGCACGAGATGCAGCGGGCGGCGGATGGCGCGGTGCTTGCGACCTGTGATCAGTTCATGCTGCATGTGAGCCTTGAGACGCGGAAGTCCTGCCCGCCTTTGCCGGAGGTCGCGGCGCGGATCGAGGCGATGGCGGCGGCGCATGGCCGTCAGGCTGGCGCGGGCTGATCCCCGCGTATCCGGCCCGCCGCGAGCCTGCTGAGACCCACCATCACGGCGGCTGTTCCCAGGCACAGGGGTAATCCGCCAAGCTGGTAGGTGGCGCCCGACAGAACCGTGCCGATCAACCGCCCGGCGGCATTGGCCATGTAGTAGAACCCCACATCCATGGTGACCCGGCGGGCATCGGTGAAGGCAAGGATCAGGTAGGAGTGAAGCGCGGAGTTCACCGCAAAGATCGCACCGAAGATCAGAAGTCCCGCGATGAGCGTCGCGGTCAGCCATGGGGCGGGTTCGGCGGCCCACCAGACCAGACCGGCGAGGGATGCGGGCACGATTGCGAGGGCCGCCGCCCAGAGCCGGGCCTGGCCCACAAGAGCGGGGGTTGTCCGGGTTTCTGCCCGCAGGATGCGGGGGGCCGTGGCCTGTATCGCGCCGTAGAGGATGATCCAGAGGGCCATGAAGCTGCCAATGGTGAAGAAGGCGGCGCGATTCCCGGCCTCGGACCCGTCCGACAGGACCGCGTAGAAGTAGATAGGGATGCCCACGACGAACCACACGTCGCGGGCCCCGAACAGGAACACACGGGCGGCGCTGAGCCAGTTGATATCGGGGTTTTGCGAGACGACCTCGCGGAATTTCGCGTCCTTGCGGCCCGTGGGCAGGCCCGAGGGCATGCGCAGGGCGACGGCGGCAAGGATCAGGGCAAGCAGGGCGGCCATGCCAAGGATGGCGGGCACAAAGCCCACGGTGCCCAGAAGGACGGCGCCGAGGAAGAAGCCGAGGCCCTTGACCGCGTTCTTCGATCCGGTGAGAAGGGCGACCCAGCGGAACAGCGCACCATCGGTTGCGGGGGCCAGCAGTTTGACGGCGCTTTTGGAGCTCATCTTGGCCAAGTCCTTGGCCACGCCCGAGGCCCCCTGAACCAGCATGACGAACACGACCGAGGTGCCGATGGCCCATGCGGGATCAAGCTGGGCGAGGGCCGTAAGGGCCGCGACCTGAAGCGCGAGGCCCGCATAAAGCGTTGTGGTCAGGCCAAAACGTGCGGCGATCCAGCCGGCGGACAGGTTCGTGACGACGCCCGCGATCTCATAGAGGACGAACAGGTAGGCCAGTTGGACCGGCGAAAAGCCAAGCGTGTGGAAATGCAGAAGAACCAGCATCCGCAGCGCGCCGTCCGACAGCATGAACGCCCAGTAGGCAGCGGTGACCGCGATATAGGCGGGCAGGCCGGACGGTTCGCTCATAGGCTTTGTCCGACCATCTGGGCGATATCCACCAGCCTGCGCGCATAGGCCCATTCGTTGTCGTACCAGACGAAGAGTTTCACCTGTGTGCCGTTGACAATCATCGTCGAAGGCCCGTCGACGATCCCGGAGCGGGGGTCGTTTGTGTAGTCGGCGGAGACGAGGGGCCGGTCCTCGTAGCCTAGAATGCCCTTCAGGGGCCCTTCGGCTGCTGACTTTAGGAACCCGTTCACTTCTTCGACCGTCGTGGGACGTTCTACTTCGAACACGCAATCGGTGAGCGACGCGTTGAGGAGGGGAACGCGGACGGCGTGGCCGTTCAGCTTTCCGGCCAGTTCCGGATAGATCAGCGTGATCGCAGTGGCTGAACCGGTTGATGTCGGGATAAGGGAGTTCAGGGCCGATCGCGCCCGGCGCAGGTCCTTGGCTGGACGGTCGACGATGGTTTGGGTGTTCGTCACATCGTGGATCGTGGTGATGACCCCGTGTTTGATGCCAAGGGATTCGTGGATCACCTTGACCACGGGAGCAAGGCAATTTGTCGTGCAACTTGCTGCGGTTATGATCCGGTGTTGATCCTTGTCATAGGTATCGTGGTTGACACCGTAGACTATGTTGGCCGCGTTGCCGTCCTTCACGGGCGCGGAGACCACGACCTTGCGAACGCCAGCGTCGAAATAGGGGGCAAGGGCGGTTTCGGTTTTGAATGCGCCAGTGCAGTCGATCATCACGTCGACACCGTTCAGCGGCAGGTCAGACAGCGCGCGGTGGTTCGTGACGGGTATTTCCGTGCCGTCGATGATGATCGCGTCATCCGTTGTTTCGAACCGCGCAGGCCAGCGGCCATGGACGGTATCGAACTCCAGCAGATGCGCGTGCATCGCCGGGTCGCCCACGGCGTCGTTCACGAAGGCCGGGACGATGCCGCGTTCAAGAAGCGGGCGAAGCGCGAGCTTGCCGATCCGGCCGAGGCCGTTCAGGGCATATGTAGTCATTGGGTGGTCTCCTTTCGCGGGATCAGGTCGACTGCGGCCTGAAGCGAAACGCGATGAAGTGTCTCCAGAGGAAGGGCTGCGAAGCCAAGAATCCGGTTCCGCATCATCCCGTAAGTCTCTTGAAAGGCGAGCATTCGTTCTGCGTCGCTTCCCGTGGCCTTGACCGGATCAGGCAAACCCCAATGTGCCGAAACGGGCTGGCCGGGCCATGCTGGGCAGTTCTCATTCGCCGCACGGTTGCAGACCGTAAAGACGAAATCGAGTTTTGGTGCATCGGGTCCCTGAAACTCGGATACGTGTTTTGCCCGAAGTGCGCTTGTATCATGCCCTTTCGATTGCAGAAGCTGCAATGTGAATGGGTTAAGTTCGGATCGGGGTTGTGTCCCAGCCGAATAAGCGATGAACCGGTCGCCCGCTTCGTCGCGCAAAAGGGTTTCGGCAATGATCGAGCGGGCGGAGTTCCCGCTACAGATGAAGAGGACCGAGTATGGTTCTTTTTCCAGTGGGGTCCCTTTCGGTTGCAGGCCCGGCATCTCGGGAAGACAAAGATCAGTGCGGCCCCTGCAGCAGTCTTCGAACAGGAAAGAGACGAGGCTTTGGGCCGCATCAAGGCGTGCCCCGTAGAGTAGCGACGTGCCTTGACGCGAGTGTGACACGAGACCTGTATCTTCGAGCGCGGAAAGATGCGCGGAAAGCGTGCTGGCCTTCAGACCCAGCGTACTTGCGATCTCTCCCGCCGGGACCGTGTCGGGAAGGCGGCGGACCAGCAGCCGGAAAACCGAAAGCCGGTCGGCATGGGCGAGGACGGACAAGCGTTTGAGCTGTTGATCGAGCATATTTCATGAATGCGTGAAATAGTAGGGTTTGACAAGCTGCCTTCGGGTCTTGACCTTCCAGTAACAGGAAGGCCTATCTGAATGTCATCGTTGGCGTGGAGGCCGGAGATGACACAGACGGTGGAGTTCCAGATTTCGGGCCTGTCCTGCGCATCCTGTGTGCACCGGGCAGAGCAGGCGCTTGCCGCCATCGACGGTGTTGGTGCCGCGACGGTCAATCTGGCGACGGAACGGGCACAGGTGACGGTGCGTGAACCCTTTTGCACCAAGCAGATTCTGACAGCTCTGGCGGCGGCTGGATATCCGGCGCGGGAGACAACGGCGAAACTCTCTGTGTCCGGGATGAGTTGTGCGTCATGTGTGGGCCGGGTGGAAAGATCGCTTATGACCCATCCTGGCGTGGTGGCGGCGAGCGTCAACCTTGCGACCGAGACCGTGCAGGTCCGCTTTCTCGAGGGCTCTGCCCAACCGTCCCAGCTTGCGCAGTTGCTGACGGCCGAAGGATATCCTGCAGAACCATACGGCACGGATGGTGGGAATCCTGCCGAAGCCAATGCGGTGGCAGAACACGCGACGCTGGCACGCCAGACGGCAATCGCCATGCTTTTGACATTGCCGGTGTTTGTTCTGGAAATGGGCGGACATCTGATCCCGGCGTTTCACCATTCGATCATGAGTTCGCTCGGCATGACCACGAACTGGATGATCCAGTTCGTGCTCGTTACGCTTGTCATGATCGGACCCGGCCGGCGGTTCTATGCCCACGGATTTCCTGCGCTGATACGCGGTGCGCCCGACATGAACGCGCTGGTCGCGCTGGGAACGACGGCGGCCTGGGGGTTTTCCACCGTGGCGCTGTTTCTGCCGCAGCTTTTGCCGGACGGGACGCGGGCAGTCTATTTCGAGGCGGCGGCGGTGATCGTGACGCTGATCCTTTTGGGTCGGTGGATCGAGGTACGCGCCAAGGGACGCGCAGGACAAGCGATAGCGCGGCTGACGACGCTTGTTCCCGATACTGCCGAAGTCTGGCGCGATGATGGCTGGCGCAGGGTTGGCTTGGCCGAGGTCCTCGTGGGCGACAGGCTGCGTCTGCGCCCCGGAGACAGGGTGCCGGTTGACGGGGTCGTCGATACCGGGACGAGCTTTTTGGACGAAAGCATGGTAACCGGCGAACCCATGCCGGTTGCCAAGGCGCCCGGCGATGCGGTTACGGGCGGCACCGTCAACGGTACCGGCGCGCTCACACTGACGGCGCAGGCTGTGGGCGCCGATACGGTTCTGGCGCGGATCATCGAAATGGTACAGGCCGCGCAGGGTGCGAAACTACCGATTCAGGCTCTGGTGGACCGGGTGACGGGCGTCTTTGTACCGATCGTGATCGGGATCGCCGTTCTGGCGGTGGCCGTCTGGTTGCTGGTCGGGCCCGACCCGGTGCTTGGGCTGGCTCTTGTGGCCGGTGTATCCGTACTGATCGTTGCCTGCCCCTGTGCGATGGGACTTGCCACGCCCATGTCAATCCTTGTGGGCACCGGACGCGGAGCAGAGCTTGGGGTTCTATTCCGACGCGGCGATGCCCTTCAGCGGTTGCAGGAAGCGCGCGTGGTGGCGTTCGACAAGACCGGAACGCTGACACAGGGACGCCCGGTTCTGACCCATATCGTGACGGCCGAGGGTGTGACTGAAGACGCGGCCCTTGCCTTGGCGGCCTCGGTCGAGGCGCAGTCCGAACATCCCGTCGCACGGGCCTTCGTTCAGGCGGCTGAAGGGCGCGGGCTGGTGCTGGCTGCTGCAGATGGTTTCAGATCTGTCACGGGTCAGGGCGTGGAAGCGGAAGTCGCGGGTGAAAAGCTCTTGATCGGCTCGGACCGGTATCTGAGCGGCGCTGGGATCGATCTTGGGGGGCTCACGGTCGACCATGCAGGAGGTCTCACGACGGTT
Source organism: uncultured Paracoccaceae bacterium (assembly GCA_947503175.1). Classification (GTDB taxonomy): domain Bacteria; phylum Pseudomonadota; class Alphaproteobacteria; order Rhodobacterales; family Rhodobacteraceae; genus Ovoidimarina. The sequence continues at coordinate 1,451,813 of CANNCO010000001.1, read as the reverse complement.
TATCTCGCGCAAGGGGCGCGCGCGCTGGCGGCGTTTCAGGTCGCCGACCCGCTGAAGCCCGCAACGCGGGAGGCTGTGGCGGCCTTACGCGCGCAAGGGCTGGGCGTGGCGCTGATCAGCGGAGATTCGGAGGCTGCGGCATGGCATATCGCCGAGGAAGCCGGGATTGATCACGTGACTGCGGGGGTGTTGCCCGAGGGCAAGGTCGCGGCGCTTGACGATCTCCGCCGTACCGATGGAACCGTGGCTTTTGTGGGCGACGGCATCAACGATGCCCCCGCGCTCGCCCATGCCGATATCGGCATCGCGGTGGGCACGGGCACGGATGTGGCGATAGAGGCGGCGGATGTCGTTCTGATGTCCGGTGATCTGTCGGGCGTCGTCCGCGCGGTCGAGGTCAGCCGGGCGACGCTGCGCAACATCCGTCAGAACCTGTTCTGGGCTTTTGCCTACAATGCGGCGCTATTGCCGGTGGCGGCAGGTATTCTTTATCCGATCTGGGGCGTGATGCTGTCGCCGATGCTGGCTGCCGGTGCAATGGCGCTGTCGTCGGTCTTCGTCGTGACGAACGCGTTGCGGCTGCGGCGGGTCGGCAGGGTCACGCGCGGTACCGGAGACATGCGACCCGCAACACCTGTTGTTCAGGAACGGGAGTCGCGGGCATGAATATCGGGGAAGTGGCAAACCGTGCTGGCCTGCCTGCGAAAACGATCCGCTATTACGAGGATATCGGCCTTGTCCGGCCAATGCGGGACTCCAACGGATATCGCGCCTTTCGCGAGAGCGATTTGCACAAGCTGGCTTTTCTGGGCCGGGCGCGGGCGCTGGGATTCTCCATCGCCGATTGCAGGGCGCTGTTGCAGCTCTACGAGGATGAAAGCCGCACGGCATCGGAAGTGAAGGACATCGCCCAGGTTCATTTGTCGCGAATCGAGGCGAAGATCAGCGACTTGGCCGAGATGCGCGATACGCTGCGCGATCTGGTGGGGCGGTGTTCGGGAGATGACCGTCCGGACTGTCCGATACTGAAATCGCTGGCGGACGATTAGTCTCTCGGCCTGTCGCCATCGTGCCACGCGACACCGCGACCCCGGCGCGCGCCATGGACTTTAACCCGGGGCGCGGTCAGATTGTTGGTCGGGCAGATGGGACAAGCGGATGGCCGAGAAACGGCTGCGGATACTTCATGTCATCGCGCATATGGAAAAGGGCGGAGCCGAGCGGCGGATGTGCCTTCTTATCGGCGCATCGCGGCATGACCATGTGGTCGCTGTCCTTGCGGGGAACGAGAAGGACGGGGTGGCTCCGGTCGTAACGCTGCCCGATCTGGGGTTCTGGAAGAATGTGCGGCGGTTGCGCGCCGCGATACGGCATCACCGGATCGATATTCTTCAGGCCTGGGTTCCCGAACGGCTGACCTTTCCGGCAACGCTGGCGGCCCGCCTCGAAGGCGTGCGCGTGCTGGCAATGGATACGCGGAAGCCCCGCAATTACGGGCGGTTCATGGTCCGGGACCGATTGTATTATCTGGCATTCCTGTTTTCCGACCGGATATCTCCGAACTACCCGATCCTGCCCAAGCTTGTTTCGCTTGCCCGGATGCTGGGCCTTCGGCGGCGCACGCGGTTCATTCCGAACGGGGTGCCTCGGCGGGGCGCACCCGTACCATTGACCGGGGTTCCCGATCGTTTGCTGTTCGTGGGCCGTCTCGTCGAGCAGAAGAGGGTCGACATCATGATCCGGACCTTGCGCCGGTTGCACGATGCGCAGGGCATCGCAGGTGTGGACATCGTGGGCGAAGGGCCGGAGCGCGGGGCGCTTGAGGCACTCGTGGGAGCCGAACGAGTGGGTGATCTCGTAACGTTTCATGGCCCGCGGTTCGACTGGAGCACGCATTTCGATCCCTCGACCCATGCGCTTGTTCTGCCCAGTGCGTCGGAAGGCATGTCGAACACGCTGTTCGAGGCGATCGACTTTGGTTTCTTTCCGATTACGACGGACAGTCCGGAGGTGCGGTATTTGCTGAACCCTTTCAGCGCATTACCCGGTCTTTTTGAGTTAGACGATCAAGTGGCTTTCATTGATGCCGTGGCGGAGATGCGAGGGCTTGCGCATCCGGAGTTGCAAAAGCGTCTGGACGCATTGCGGGAGGGTTTGTCACATTACTCGGTGGCGGCGTTCGCGCAGCGTTTTGACCGGCTTTACGAGGAGATGACCTGACCCCTCTGGCCCCGATACCGCCATTATTCCGCCGAACAATCCTTCGATTTTGCCGGTATTGTGGATGAAGCATGTGCCGGAGGGCCAGAAGCTCGGAAACCGACGGAGCGCGGATGATGATCCGCCCCCCGCCCCAACGATGAAAGATGCAGATCCGTGATCGTCACCTTGCGGCAGGCTCTGGAATTGCTGACGGCGCATGAGCGGGGCCGGCTCGTCTTGCTTTTGGGGATCGTGATCCTTGTTGCGCTGGCCGAGGTCGCGGCGGTTCTTTCAGTAGTGCCTTTTCTGGCGGTTCTTGCCGACCCCGGGATCGTGTCGCGCAACGCCGCACTTAGCTGGCTTCAAAGTACCGTGTCGCCGGGGTCTACCGAGCGCTTCCTGTTTCTTCTGGGCTGCGGGGCGTTTTTCCTGCTGATCGGTGCGGCTGTTGTCCGGATCCTCGGGACTTATGCGATGATCCGTTTCGCGCAGATGCGGCGCCATACGATCAGCAGCCGGTTGCTGGAATCCTATCTGGGGCGTCCATATGAGTTCTTCCTTGGCCGCCATAGCGGGGATATGACGAAATCGATCCTCTCGGAGGTCGATCAGGTGGTCACGACCGTGCTGCAGCCCGCCGTCCTTATGTTGGGGAATGTGGTCAGCCTGCTTGCGATGGTGGTCCTTTTGCTGACGGTCGATCCGATGGTCGCCATCGGTGCGGGTGTCGTGCTGATCGGAGCCTATGCCCTGATCTATCTGATCGTACGTGGCCCGGTGGATCGGGCGGGCCATGCGCGGGCCGCGGCCAACAGCGCGCGGTTTGAAGCCGCTTCGGAAGCCCTTGGCGGGATCAAGGAAGTGCGTTTGGTGGGCCGCGAACAGAGTTTTCTGGACCGGTTCCGTACCCCGTCTTTTAAACTCGCCCGCAATTTCGCCATCGGGACAACGCTTGCCAATGTGCCGCGTTATGCGATCGAGGCGGTGGCCTTTGGCGGTGTCCTGCTTTTGGCGCTGGTGCTCATGCTGCGGGCCGATGCTGATGGGGCGGGCGCGATGGCTGAGGTTCTGCCGCTTCTTGGGCTGTTTGCGTTCGCGGGCTACCGGATGCTGCCTGCCATCCAGGCAATCTATAATGCAATCACCCAGATTACGTTCGGGGCCGCGGCGGTCGCGCAATTGCATCACGATCTAATTGAACGGGCAGGCGAGAGTCGGGCGTTGCACGCCGCGCCGCCCGAACCGCTCGCCCTGAAAAGCGCGATCCGGCTGTCTGATCTGGGATATCGCTATCCGGGCAATGGTGGTGCGGGTCTGTCGGGGATTTCGGTCGAGATCCCGGTGCGAACGTCGCTGGGCATCGTTGGTGGAACGGGCGCTGGCAAGACGACGCTGATCGATGTTTTGCTGGGTCTTCTGGAGCCACAATCAGGCGCGATTGAGATCGACGGTGAGCCTTTGAACGAAAGCTCGCGGCCCCGCTGGCGGGCTTCGGTCGGGTATGTGCCACAAGAGATCTTCCTGCTGGATACGACCGTTGCAGAGAACATCGCGCTGGGCGTGCCGCGGGACCAGATAGATATGGGCGCAGTGCGCCGAGCCGCTGCGATGGCACAGATCAACGGATTCGTTGAGGGTGAGCTTGAGGCCGGATACGAAGCGCGGGTCGGCGAGCGGGGCGTGCGTTTGTCCGGTGGGCAACGTCAGCGGATCGGGATCGCGCGGGCGCTTTACCAAGATCCGGCGGTGTTGGTGTTTGACGAGGCGACAAGCGCGCTGGACACAGCCACGGAAGCCCAGTTGATGACGGCCATCGGGACGCTGTCCGGGGTCAAGACGATGATCATGATCGCGCACCGGCTGTCGACGATCAGGGCGTGCGATCAGATCGTGGTTCTGCGCGATGGCAAGGTCGCCGGCATCGGCACCTATGAGGACTTGAAACGCGAGAACCCCGAGTTTCAGAAGATCGCAGGTGCAGTTTCGGCGGCCTGAAGCAGCCGTCTATAGAGCGCGGCATAGGCCTGACCGACCGCTCGGAGTGACAGATTGGATTGTGCGTAGTCGGAGGCCGCCGCGGAAAGCCGATCGTATCGGAAAGTGATCCGGTCGAGTTCGGGGGCCAGTTGCGCGGGATCTTCGAAGTCGATCAGCGCGCCGCGTTCGGACGTTATGTAAGTATCGATACCCGTGCCCTTCTGTCCGACCACAGGGCGGCCATGGGCAAGCGCCTCGGTCACCGTATTGGGGGAGTTATCCATGTGCGAAGGGGCAAGCAGCACGTCGAAACTGTCGAATACGGTGCGGTGCTCGTCCGGTGCGTAGGGGCCATGATGGATCACGGGGACAGGGGTTTCGGGGAGGTTGGGGGCCGTTCGGCCAAAGGTGTGGAGCGTGACCGGGTGTTTCACGTGCTCCAGTGCCGTGATCATCCGCGCATATCCTTTGCGGGGATCGGACAGGCGGCCCGCTATGAAACCCAGACGTAGCGGGCCATCGGACAAAGATCGAACCGGGGTGTCGATTGCGCTGACGGCGTTCGGGATGACTTCGACCGGGCCTTTGCCCTGTACGTTTCGGGCAAGCCAGTGCGAGGGCGCGACACGGGTATGTTCAAGCGGAGTGGGTATCTCCTGCATACTGGCCTCGAACAGAACTCTGGCCAGTCGTGGGGCATTCTCGGGCTGCAGGCCGTAGTGGGCCGGGCCGTTATAGGGCCAGAAATCGCTCATCCGGTGAACGACCGGGCGGTCGATCCGGGGTAGGTCAACATAGCGGATCGTGTTGGCGGAGATGTCGCCAAGCTGGACGATATCTGGCTGATACCGCTCGATCAGGCGGGGCATGTTCAGGCTGGCGGGTCCAAGCCGCAGACAGTGGGTTTCGGCATCGAAGAAGGTGCGTTCGAAGACGCGTTCTGCGAAACGGAACGCTTTCTTGACCGGTCCGGGCGCGTCGGCTGCGCGCTGGATGACCTCAAGTCCGGCGGCTTCGAGGGCGGATGCAAGGTTGGCGGCGCCGGTGGCCGCGCCGCCTTTTGCAAAACTTCGGGCGACGAACAGGACTTTCATGGCGGTGCGGAGAGCAGGGTGCGCAGGCGCGACAGGATACGTTCAAGGGCATCGGTGGCCCGATTCCGGCTATCGGCTTCGGCATAAACGCGGAACTCGGGCGCGTTGCCGGACGGGCGCAGATGCACGATGAGGCCATCCTCGAAATGTTGGCGGCGTCCGTCGGTAAGGTCGAGTTTGCCGCGCGGCCCGAAGCCGTCGAACAACCGGTCGGCAAGGCCGGTGTCAGTCGCGAGGGCGTTTATCAGGGACGCGGAACGGTCTGTCGGCACCTCGGTCAGGCGATCGGAGGCTGTGAAGCGGGGTGGGAGGGCTGCGACGAGCGCGTCGAGCGTCGTGCCTTCTGCCCCGGCCAGCACCAGAGGCGCGATGATCGGAAGGAAGGCGTCGCGTGTGGGCAGGGCGGGGAGGGAGCGATCACCTCTCCGCGCGTCGAAACCGGTGAGAAAGCCGCCATTCGGTTCGTAACCGACGACACGTGCGTCACCCGCTGCCTCCATACCTGCGATCACGTAGGGCGAGCCGATCCGGGTGCGGATTACGGTGAAATCGCCCAGAAGATCGACAAGGGTGTTCGAGGAAACCGGCGTTGCGACCGTAGCGGCGCCAATGGCGCGTGCGGTGAGCGGACCCAGCAGATCGCCTAGCACGACGTGCCCGTTTCGATCCGCAACCATGGGCCGGTCGGCATCGCCGTCGGTGGAGACGATGGCATCAAGCTTGTGATCCTCGGCCCAGCGTTCAAGGCGGATGCGGGTTTCGCCGCTCAGAGCCTCGGTATCGACAGGGATGAAGTGATCGGAACGGGCTAGTGGGATGACGGTTGCGCCGAGTTGTTCAAGAACGTGACCGAGGATGTCGCGGGCGGCAGAGCTGTGTTCATAGACGCCGATCCGGAGGTTGGCGAGGGCGTCAGCGGTAAAAAAGCTAGTGTAACGGCTGCAGTAGTCCTCGATGGGTGTGGGATCGGGTCCTCCGTAGATCGGTGTGAGGGCGGGCGCGTCCGAGGCGGTAACGCGGCTCGTGATCCGCGCCTCTTCATCCTTCGTGATCTCGCCTGCGCCCGTATAGAACTTCAGCCCGTTGCGGTCGTCGGGAATGTGGCTCCCGGTGATCATGATTGCAGGGGTTTCTCGGGTCATCGCGGCCAGTGCCAGGGCTGGCGTCGGGAGAACACCGCAATCGAGCGGCGTCAGATCCAATGCCGCCACAGCGGCATTGACGGCGCGCGCGATGCGGGGTGAGGAGGCGCGCAGATCGCGCCCGATCAGAACGGTGCCATCGCCCGGTACACCGCCGAGAAATGCGGTGGTGTAGGCGGCGCAGAGAGAGTCGGTCAGTTCAGTGACCAATCCGCGTAACCCGCTTGTGCCGAATTTGGGGGCCATGGGATCAGGTGTCGATGTTGAAGACGCGTACCAGATCGGCGATCTGGGCGTCGGTGAGGTGTCTGGGAGACTGACCGCGCAAGGTCAGGGCAAGGCGGGCGGTTTCCTCAAGCTCCTCCATTGCGAAGACAGCGCGGTCCAAGGTGGTGCCGGCGACGACGGGGCCGTGATTTGCCAGAACCGCTGCTGTGATTTTCGGATCGAGCGCTGCCACTGCGTTGGCCATCTCCGGATCACCGGGTCGGAAGTAGGGTAGGAGCCGGACATGGCCCAGTTGCATGGTGGCGTAAGGGGTGATTGGCGGTAGCATGTTGTCGGGGTCGACTTCAGGCAGGGTCGAGAGGGCGACGGTATGGTGCGAATGAAGATGCACCACGGCACCGGTTTCGGGCCGGAGCGAGGTATAGAACGCCATGTGAAGCCCGACTTCTTTTGTCGGTTGACTGCCGGAGAGGTGGTTTCCGTCCGAGTCCAGATGTGCCAGGGCCGCCGGATCGAGAAACCCGAAGCTTGATCCGGTGGGTGTGACCAGAAGGCTGCCATCCTCGGTTCGGGCTGAAATGTTGCCAGTCGAGCCGTGGGTCAGCCCGCGATCATAGAGTGACCGGGCAAAGAGGCAGATCCGTTCGCGAAGGGTAGCATGGGTCGTCACGGTTCGACCCTGTGAAATGTGCGGGCGGTTCTTGCAACCATCAACGGTCCTGCGCTTGCCACGAAGTCCTTGAAGTGACCGGTTGCCAGATGCGCGTCGAACGAGGTTTTGTCGTCATAGACTTCGTAGAGCATGACCTTTGCCGGATCGTCCGGATCAACACAGATATCAAACTGGTGGCAGGCGTCCTCATTCGCAAGCGAGTTGGCTGCCTGCGCTGCCATGATCGGCATGAACTCCGCTTCGCGCCCCGGCGCGATGGTGATGTCGACTGTAACGATAAAGATGCGACCGCTCCCTCTTGTTATACTGAGGATGTTGTCCCGCAGCGCCAGAGGTGGGTCAAGCGCTGGCGCACTGATCTGTGCAGGCGAACGACCTCTGTGCGGAAATTGCCGGTGTTGTTTTCTGCTCGTCGACCTAGATCGGAAGGGAACCTGACAGAAAGGATACCCCGATGAGTTGGAACCCTGCACTGGACCCCGATTGCCCCACCGGCGATGCCGTGGATTCCATAGAGACACTGATCATTCCGCGCACACGCGATCTGGGCGGGTTCGAGGTACGGCGCGCGCTGCCTGCGCCGCGCCGTCAGATGGTGGGCCCGTTCATTTTTTTCGACCAGATGGGGCCGGCGGAGTTTCTGCCGTCGCGGGGCATGGATGTGCGCCCGCATCCCCATATCGGTCTGGCCACGATCAGTTACCTGTTTCGCGGGCGGATGCATCACCGCGACAGCCTAGGCACCGACATCTGGATCGAACCGGGGGCGGTGAACTGGATGGTGTCGGGACATGGGATCACGCATTCGGAGCGTACGGATGATGAGACACAGAATGATCCGATGCCGTTCTTCGGAATCCAGACCTGGGTTGCTTTGCCGAAGGATCACGAGGATCGTCCGGCGTCGTTCGAACATGCGCCGGTGGACGCCCTGCCGCTGATGGAGGGCGAAGGGAAATCGGTGCGCCTGATCCTTGGAACCGCTTACGGCGAGACCGCGCCGGTCAAGACGCCCTCCGAGATGTTCTATGCCGATGCTGTGCTGGAGCCGGGGGCGAAGCTGCCCTTGCCGGACAATCACGAAGATCGCGGGACCTATGTCGTCGAGGGCGAGGTTTCGATTGCCGGCGACCGTCACGAAGCCGGGCAGATGATGGTGTTTCGGCCGGGCGACAAAGTGTCGATGACAGCCGGTCCCGGTGGCGCCCGCGTGATGTTGTTGGGTGGCGAGACGCTGGACGGCCCACGTCATATCTGGTGGAATTTCGTAGCGTCTTCGAAAGAGCGGATCGAGGAGGCGAAGGAAGCGTGGCGGCGGGAAGATTGGCAGACCGGCCGGTTCCATCTGCCCGCAGGCGACGATCAGGAGTTCATTCCGCTGCCGGAGCGTTGATGGATGTAAGACCTGCAGATACCGCCGACCTGACAGCGATCCGCGACTTGCAGATTGCAAATTGGCAGGGAGCATATCGGGGCATGGTTTCGGATGCGTTCCTTGAGCGCGACGTCCCCGAAATTCTGGCGCGGAAATGGGCCGAGTTACCTGGATCCGACAACCTCGTCCTGACGGCATGGGACGATGATCTGGCCGGGTTTGTCGCTGTTGAGCGGTCAAGACCCGGCGGCCCTTACGTCGACAACCTGCACGTGGCGGAAGTGGCCCGTGGAAGGGGGATCGGACGCGCGCTGATGGCAGAGGCCGCCCGTATCCTTTCCGCCGAAGGAAGCCGTACACTCTGGCTGACCGTCATCCGCGAGAACGCACCGACGCGGGCGTTTTATCGTGGGATCGGCGGGATCGAAGGGCCGGAACAGAAGGATTTTCTTTATGGTCAGGGCATTGTGTCGCTGCCGGTCCGCTGGGACGATCTGAGTGCGCTGGCGGCGCTTCGATGATTTCCTGACGGATCGGCTGTTATCGCGCTTGACGGCCCGGTTGCCTTGCAATATCTGCACGTCTCACGCGGTTGTAGCTCAGTTGGTTAGAGTACCGGCCTGTCACGCCGGGGGTCGCGGGTTCGAGCCCCGTCAACCGCGCCACTTTTCACCTTATCCGAAACGGACGGCGGCAGCGCCGGCGAGAACGGCGGCGGCTCCGGCCATGCGCGTTGGGGTCAGCGCGACCTGTGTCGTGCCGAATGCGCCCAGCGCATCGAGGAGAAGCGCCCCCGTGATCTGACCGGCGATGATCAGGATCGCGGTCGACCCGACGCCCAATCTGGGAACCAGTATGACAACCGACAGGATGTATGCGGTTGCGATTATCCCGCCGGTCCATGCGGGTATCGGGACGGCACCCAGTGCTGCCGGACCAGGAAGGGCCGTTCGACTGACGACCAGCACCAGCCCCATGGCCATTACGCCCGTCACGAAGACGAAGAAGGCGCCCAGATAGGCGCTTTTCAGGGCCTGACCCAACTGGCCGTTCAATGCCAGTTGGACCGGAACCAGAAGGCCGGTCACAAACGCGGCGAGACCCAGAAGGATCGCCATCTCAGCGACCCAGCGCCGCGATGACCTCGCGCGCTGCAGCGCCTGACGAATTCTGTTGCTGACCTGTGACCAGGTTGCCGTCGCGGATTGCGAAAGCGGCCATCGGCCCGGCAGTGATAAAGTTGGTGCCGTCGATCTTGCGGGCCTCGTCTTCGATCCAGAAGGGTTGAAGCTTCTGGCCTGCGGCGCTTTCGGCATATTGCTCTTCCGAGTTCGCAAACCCGGTCCATGTCTTGCCGCCGACCAGCAAGGAGCCGTCGGACAGGCGTGTCTTCAGAAGAAGGCATGTACCGTGGCAAACAAGTGCGGTAATCCGACCGCTTTCATAGAAAGACGCCACGAAACCCTGCGTTGCGGTGTCGTCGATCATCGAGACCATGGGGGACTGTCCGCCGACGACGAAGAGCGCATCGAAGCTGCTCGCATCAAGATCGGCCAGGCGCGGGGTGCCAAGGATCAGGTTCTTCGTCACCGGGGCGGTCTTGAACCCGAGTGAGATGATGTCATGGGCGGCGTATCCGCTTTCATGTTCCGGGTCGCTCCACATATCGGCGGCAAGATCGCCGCCGTCTGGCGAGGCGACGGTGATTTCATAGCCCGCCTCGTGAAAAGCGAGCCAGGCATGGGATAGTTCCGCCCACCAGAAGCCGATGGGCCAGCCGGTGACGGGCGAAGTCGCCGGATTGGCGACGATCATCAGTATATGCGGCATTCGAGCCTCCCTTGCTTTTGTCAATTACGGAGATAGCCATCAGCCGAATGAAGTGATAATGAAATCGGTAGATGACTGAATTAAATATCATAAAACTACGGCAACTGGACGTTTCGATTCTGCTCATATTTCTGGGGCTCTTGCGACACCGGAAGGCGGCGGATGTGGCGGTTGAGATGGGCCTCTCTCAACCTGCGATCAGCCATGCACTGACCCGGCTCCGGGCGGTGTTCGATGATCCATTGTTCCTGCGCCGTCCGCATGGGATGGAGCCCACATCGGTCGCGCTTGCGATCGAACCGGACATCCGGGCGGCTGTCGAAAGGATTGGCCATGCCTTACGCGGGGATGAACGCTTTGCACCACGGGACTATCAGGGCACGCTTCGGATCTCTGCTTTGGACTATGAAGGTGCGACGCTTGTGCCAGCCTTGCTGGCGGCATTGCGGATCGAGGCTCCGTGCCTCTCACTGTCAGTTCATGCGCTGCCGCGGGATCGCGCCATGCAGGCATTGGCAGAGGCGCGCATCGATCTTGCCCTGGGGTTTTTCTGGGATCTTCCTGAAACGCTGATCGCCACGCCGCTGATCGAAGAGACCTATCTGGTGGCGGCGCGGGCGGATCATCCGGTTCTCAAGGCAGAGGACAGGCTTTCGGCCTATCTTGAAGCGGCGCATCTCGTCGTGGCACCCGGTGGGGATATGACCGGCATCGTCGATACGTCGCTGGCGCAGGACGGGTTGAGTCGGACCGTGGCGCTGTCGGTGCCACAGTTCCTGACCGCCTTTCCGGCCTTGGCGGAAAGCGATCTTGTGGCGACCCTGCCCGCGCGGATCGTCCGGCAATACGCGAGTGCTTTCGGTATCTCCCATTGCGCAGCACCAATCGCATTGCGGCCCTTTACGTCGTCCATCGTCTGGCATGCAAGGGATGCACGGAACCCGCTCCACCGATGGGTTGCGGACACGGCAGAGCGGGTTCTGGCGCGGGGTTGGTCAGCCTTCTGAAAGTGCGTCCAGCACCCGGACCCAGCTCCTCGCTCCCTTTTGGAACGACTTCAGGTCATATTTCTCGTTCGGGCTGTGCAGACCATCGTCGTCATTGCCAAAGCCGATCAGCATCGCGTCCATGTTGAGAATCTCCTTGAAAAACCCTGCGATGGGTATCGAGCCGCCCATGCCGACCAGAACCGCCTCGCGGTTCCATTCGTCGGTGAGTGCTTTGCGGGCCGCGTCGAACTCGGGCCGGTCGGTGTTCATCACCGAGGCGGGCGAGCCTTCTAGATCACTGTCCCACGTGACACGCGTATCTGGGGAAAGCTGCGTATCAACATGGGAGCGTACTGCATCCCGGACATGGTCGGGGTCCATGTCGCCGACCAGACGGCAGGTGATCTTGCAATGCGCCTCCGCGGGAATCACCGTCTTGGAGCCCGCGCCCTGATAGCCGCCCCAGAGGCCGTTGATCTCGAGCGTCGGGCGGGCCCATTGCTGTTCCAAGGTCGAATAGCCCTTTTCGCCGTGGGGCTGCGAATAACCGACGCTTTCCAGATAGGTTCTCTCGTCGAAGCCGGAGTTGTTCCATTGGCGAAGAAGCTCGTCGGGAACCTCGTGGACTCCATCGTAGAACCCCTCGACGGCGACGCGACCATCCGCATCATGGAAAGACGCGACGATTCGCGAAATCTCGCGCAAAGGGTTGAGGCCGGGCCCCCCGTAATGACCGGAATGGAGGTCGCGGTTCGGCCCATGAAGCGTGAACTCATCCTTCAGCATGCCACGCAGTTGCGAAGCGATCGAGGGCACGCCCGGTGACACCATTGCGGTGTCGCAGATCAGGGCGATGGAGGCGGTCAACTCTTCTGCGTTTTCTTCCATGAAAGGGATTAGCGAGGGCGAGCCTGATTCTTCTTCGCCTTCGAAGAAGAACGTGATCCGGCAGGGCAGTTCGCCATGGACCGCGATCCACGCCCTGCACGCCTCGACAAATGTCATGAGCTGGCCTTTGTCATCGGCGGTGCCGCGCCCGCGAATGACGGTTCCATTTGGAGTTTCTTCGAGTTGCGGATCGAAGGGATCGGAATGCCAGAGATCGAGGGGATCTACCGGCTGCACATCATAGTGGCCGTAGAACAGAAGGTGCGGACCTTTCTCACCGATATGGCCGACGACCATGGATTTGCCCGGTGTCGGGTGCCGCTTTGCGTCGGCGCCGAGAGACTTCAAGTCTTCGACCAGCCAGTCTGCCGCCTCCTCGCATGCGTCGTGATAGGCGGGATCGGTCGAGATCGACGGAATCCTGCACAGGGCTTTCGTGCGCTCAACTGCGTTAGGCAGGTCTTCATCAATCTTTGCAAGTACAGGGTCGATCCGCATTTTGTCCTCCGTATTCGGTCCGCGGAACCTACACGGGAGGCTGGTACTGTCCAGATGCCGCACTTGGGTAATTGGAATTGATCTAAATCAGGGTCACGTTATATCAGCCGTTGTCTTCTGTTTGTGACACACATACAATTTACTGAATAAGTAAGGGGGAGATCAGACGGTGGACTACACCGCAGGATTGGAGAGCGCGATACAGGCGCTGCACGACGAAGGCCGTTATCGGACCTTCATCGATATCGAGCGCCGTCAGGGCAACTTCCCCCATGCGATCTGGCGCAGGCCCGATGGTACCGAAACTCCCGTGACTGTCTGGTGCGGGAACGATTACCTTGGAATGGGGCAGAACCCGGTGGTTCTGGCTGCGATGCACGAGGCGCTTGATGCCACGGGCGCAGGCTCGGGCGGGACGCGAAATATCTCGGGCACGACGATCTATCACAAGCGGCTTGAGGCCGAACTCGCGGATCTGCATGGCAAGGAAGCCGCGCTTTTGTTCACCTCGGCCTACATCGCGAACGATGCGACGCTTTCGACGTTGCCCAAGCTGTTTCCGGGGCTGATCATCTATTCCGACGCCTTGAACCATGCATCGATGATCGAGGGGATTCGGCGCAATGGCGGCCAGAAGCGGATTTTCCGCCACAACGATCTGAATCATCTGCGCGAGATGCTGGAGACGGATGATCCTGCGGCGCCGAAGCTGATCGCCTTTGAGTCGATCTATTCCATGGACGGCGATTTCGGGCCGATTGGCGAACTGTGCGATCTGGCCGAAGAGTTCGGCGCACTGACCTATATGGACGAGGTTCATGCGGTCGGCATGTACGGCCCCCGCGGCGCCGGTGTGGCCGAGCGTGACGGGCTCATGGGCCGGGTCGACATCATCAACGGGACGCTGGCCAAGGCCTATGGCGTGATGGGCGGCTATATCGCGGCAAGCGCCAAGATGTGCGATGCGATCAGGTCTTATGCCCCGGGCTTTATATTCACCACATCTTTACCACCTGCGGTTGCGGCGGGTGCCGCGGCCTCGGTCCGGCATCTGAAGGAAGACGGCACCCTTCGTGAGCAGCACCAGACCCAGGCTCGTATCCTGAAGATGCGGCTGAAGGGGCTTGGCCTGCCGCTGATCGACCATGGCAGCCACATCGTTCCGGTCATGGTGGGCGACCCGAAGCATACCAAGCAGTTGTCCGACATGTTGCTGGAAGATTTCGGCATTTACGTCCAGCCGATCAACTTCCCCACCGTGCCCCGCGGAACAGAGCGTTTGCGGTTCACGCCGTCGCCGGTTCACGGACCGCACGAAATTGATGCGCTTGTCCGGGCCATGGACCAACTTTGGTCGCATTGTGCGCTTAATCGCGCCGAGCTTTCCGCGTAACCTTAACACCCGTGCAGGTAAATTCCGCCTGTGTTAACGTGGATGTACAAAGGTAACGGCGATTCTATCGTCTAATCGGGGACGGCAAGGCCAAATGGGGCAGAGCGCATGAGCAGGCGTCGGGACACGCCCGAGGAAGCGCCCGTCGAAACCTTGAAGGGTTTCGACGATTATGACCTGCGGCTTGGCGATATCATGCGTGGCGAACGCGCCACGATGGGCAAATCCCTTCTGGACGTCCAGCGCGACCTGAAAATCAAGGCAACCTATATCGCGGCGATCGAGAATGCCGATCCGTCTGCGTTCGAATCGCCGGGCTTCATTGCCGGATATGTGCGGTCCTACGCGCGCTATTTGCATCTCGATCCCGAATGGGCGTTCAAGTCGTTCTGTGAGGAGGGCAATTTCAGCCACTCCGGCGGCCTGAGCGCATCGGACGACAAGTCGCGCGGATCGTCCAAGTCGGTCAGGGCCTCGACCCATCCGACGGGTGCGCGCGACCCGCTTGCCAGCCCGAGCGTATCGTTCATTCCGGCCACCGAGTCGCGGTTTTCGACGATTGAACCGGCTGCTGTCGGGTCCGTTGTCGTGATGCTGGCGCTGGTCAGCGCCATTGGCTATGGTGGCTGGTCGGTCTTGCAGGAAGTGCAGAAGGTTCAGTTCACGCCCATCGAACAGACGCCTGGTGTTCTGGCGCAGCTCGACCCTGTTGTCTCCGCACCCGATCTTGATGCGATTGCCGAAGACGGATCGGGTGTTGAGGCGCCGTCGACCGAGGCCTTTGCCCGGCTCTATCGGCCGCAGGCACTGGATGTTCCCGTACTAACGTCTCGCGATGGTCCCATTGCAACGATTGAACCCGGATCGGTCGGGCTCTTTCGAGATCCCGCGCCGGTGTCTAATATGGCTGTGCTCGCGATCCCGGACAGGATGGCACCGGCTATGGAAAGCCCTGTTGCACCGACTGTTCAGGTTGTAGAGGCCGGTCCTCCCACGGTAACGCTTTTCGCGGTACGCCCGTCATGGGTGCGTGTACGGGCCGCCGATGGCACAGTGATCTTCGAAAAGATCCTTGATGCAGGCGAGCAGTTCGAGTTGCCGCAGACGGAAGAGCCTCCGACGCTGCGCGCGGGTAATGCCGGTTCGGTTTATTTCGCGGTAGGGTCAGAGACATATGGACCCGCAGGAGATGGCGCCAGCGTCGTCCGTGAAGTCGTTCTGTCTGCCGAAAGCCTGCCAGAGACCTATGCGCTTGCCGACCCGGAGGCGGATGCGGATCTTGCACGTTTCGTGGCGGTTGCGGAAGCAGCGGCAGAGTAAACAAGGCGTCGCATTGTGCCTTTGGCCGGGTTTACCTATCTTTGGTTCAATCCGTCATTTCAAGGTCCGGATCCATGTCGCTGAATCACATCCGCCCCTGGCGCAATATCTATCGCCGCAAATCGCGTCAGATCCATGTGGGTAGCGTGCCGGTGGGTGGCGATGCGCCGATCTCGGTTCAGACGATGACAAATACGCTGACGACCGATGTCAAAGCGACCATCGCACAGGTGCAGGCGGCGGCGGATGCCGGTGCCGATATCGTGCGTGTATCCGTACCGGACGAAGCGAGTTCCAAGGCGCTGAAAGAGATCGTGGCCGAAAGCCCGGTACCGATCGTCGCCGACATCCATTTTCACTACAAACGCGGTATCGAGTCGGCAGAGGCGGGCGCGGCCTGCCTGCGGATCAATCCGGGCAATATCGGGAACGAGGCTCGGGTGCGCGAGGTCATCAAGGCCGCGCGAGACCATAACTGTTCGATCCGCATCGGGGTGAATGCGGGATCGCTGGAAAAGCACCTGCTGGACAAGTACGGCGAGCCTTGTCCGGATGCGATGGTCGAAAGCGGGCTGGATCACATCAAGATCCTGCAGGACAACGATTTTCACGAGTTCAAGATCAGTTGCAAAGCCTCCGACGTGTTCATGGCCGCCGCAGCCTATCAGCAACTGGCCGAGGCTACGGATGCGCCCATTCACCTTGGGATTACTGAGGCGGGAGGACTTGTCTCCGGTACGATCAAATCGGCGATCGGGCTTGGTAACCTTCTTTGGATGGGGATTGGAGATACGATCCGGGTGTCCCTGTCCGCAGATCCGGTGGAAGAGATCAAGGTTGGTTATGAAATCCTGAAATCACTGGGTCTGCGGCACCGGGGCGTCAACATTATCTCGTGCCCATCCTGCGCGCGGCAGGGGTTTGACGTGATCAAGACGGTGGAAACGCTGGAAAAGCGGCTCGAACACATCAAGACGCCCATGAGCCTATCGATCATTGGTTGTGTGGTGAACGGGCCTGGTGAGGCGCTGATGACCGATGTGGGTTTTACCGGCGGCGGGGCCGGGTCTGGCATGGTCTATCTGGCTGGTAAACAGAGTCACAAGCTGTCGAACGACGAGATGGTCGATCACATCGTCGAACAGGTTGAAAGGAAAGCCGCCGAGATCGATGCCGAGACGGCGGCAGCCGATCAGGCGGCTGAATAGCCACCCGCGGCGTTACTCGCCGCGAACCTGAGCCACGACGTCCCGCATATCATCCAACGGAACATAGCCGCGCAGCATTTGATCGCCCACGACGAAGGTCGGCGTTCCGGTGATGCCCAACGCCTGTGCCAATGCATGGTTGGCCGCGATGACGTTGGTTACAGCCTCGCTATCCATCCCGGCCATGATCGGATCGGCGTCAAGGCCCTGATCGGCGGCCAGACGGGCCAGGGCGTCACGCGTGAAGGCGCCCCGATAGGCCATGAGCGTGTCGTTCATCTTTGCATAGGCCTCGTCGCCCGCTATCTGCAGCACCGAGATCGCAAAACGCGACGCTTCAAGCGATTCCGGCCCAAGGATCGGGAACTCCTTGATGATCTTGCGGATCGATCCGTCGCTGGAGACTAGTTCGGACACTTCGGGATGGGCGCGGCGGCAGAAGCTGCAGCGGTAGTCGATGAACTCTACCACGGTCACATCGCCCTCGAGGTTCCCGGTGACAAACGAATGGTCATCGTCAAAGATAAACGATGCATTTGCCGAAACGAGATTCTCGTCGGCGGCAGCCTGAGCGGCGGCCCGACGCTCTTCGTAAACATCCATCGCTTCCAGAAGAACCTCGGGATTCTCAAGGAGGTACGCACGGACCGACTCCCCGAATGCCTGTTGTTGAGCGGCGGTCATGTCACCAAAATCAAATGCAGCGGCCGGGGACAGGCCAAGGCCCGCAGCCAGCGAAATCGCGATCAAGTGTGGGCGGATCATCCGCATCTCCTTTAAGTCCGCTGGGTAATGGTGTCACGGTTCGGGCACCATCGCCAGTATGTCCTGCGCACGTTGCCATCCCGGCGAGCCGAATGGAAGAAGCCCGGCGGCCCGGGTGGCATGAAGATGCGCGTCTTTTGGTCGCCCGATTAGGGCGTAGCGTTCGGATGTCGCGAGCGAGGCCAGGCCGTTCTGGCCAAGGCGGGCATGGGCAACGGCCAGATCGCGCAACATCCGCGGGTCGCGGCCATCGCGTGCTCTGGCCCTTTCCAGAATGTCCAGCGCGGTTCGATAGTCTTCCCCGGCCAGAAGCGCGCGGCCCAGTCCGGCAAGGATCAGTGCATTGCCGGGTGCGAGATCTGCGGCGCGTCGATAGGCACGCGTAGCACCGCCGATGTCACGGCTTTCCAGCAGAATCTGACCGCGAAGCTCATGTACGAAAGGATCCTTGGGGCGCTTCGCGGCAAGGGCGTCGATTTCGGATCTGGCGCGTTTCGGGTCGGGCGTGCGGTGATAGGCCACCGCCCGGCGTAGGAGCGCGATATCGCTTTTGTCGTTACTCTTGACCTGTCGCAGCGTCCAGCCGGGCGCGCGCAAGAAGGCCGAAAGCTTGGCTTGTGCCCGCCGGAACCAGTACTCGGTCGTGCCGTCCTCACGTGCAGTGACCTTGAGGCCGGCGGCCAGCGCCTGAACCGACCGCATTCTGTCGCGGGGCAGGGGGTGGCTGCGCACATAGGCGTCGCGACGGGCCGGTGACAGCGCCTCCTGTCCGACAAATCGCTGAAGGACGCGAACCATGGCCTGCGGATCGACCCCCGCCTCGGCCATATAGCGCAGGCCCGAGGCGTCAGCGGCGGCTTCTTCGGCGCGCGTGTGCGACAGGAACCGGTTACTTGCCCCCGATGCGACGCCAAGCGCGATACCTGCGGCCACATCGCCGTTGCCTGATGCGGCAGCGGCCAAACCCAAGGCGGCGCCAACGGCGGCGACCTGACCCATGGTCTTGCGGTTCCCCATCCGCCGGACAATGTGCCCGTTGGCGATATGCGCAAGCTCATGGGCAATCACCGCCTGCAGTTCGGCTGCGCTGTCAAGCCGCAGGATCAGACCCGAATGGATGAACACGGTCCGGTCGTCGACGATGAAGGCGTTCATCCGGTCGTCATTGATAACGATCACCTTGATGCGTGCCGGGCTGAGTCCGGCCGCCGCGATCATCGGGCGGGCCAGTTCGGTCAGCGCATACTCAATGTCGGGGTCCCGCAGAATCCCGCGCGCCAGCGCAGGCACAGTGCCCAGCAGAAAGACCGCGATGACCAGCATCGCCCCCATTGTCTTGATGATACACGTCCGGGCTGCCATAGAACCTGAAATCCGCTGCTCTTGGTAGGCTGACCATAGGAGAAGACCCATGCGACACTCAAGCCGTGGCGAGGTCGATCCCTTCATCGTGATGGATGTGATGGAGCGCGCGCGGGCGGCTGAAGCGGCGGGGCGACACATCATCCATATGGAGGTGGGGCAGCCGGGCACGCCTGCGCCCCTTGGAGCGCGGGAGGTGCTTGCGGCGGCGATGGATGCGAACGCCTTGGGCTATACCGTGGCGCTTGGCATCCCCGAGTTGCGGAACGGGATTGCGGGTCTTTATCGCAAACGTCACGGGGTTGAGCTTGATCCGGCGCGTGTGGTCGTGACCGCCGGGTCGTCGGGGGCGTTCCTTCTGGCCTTTACCGCGCTTTTCGAGGCGGGCGAGAAGGTAGCTCTCGGCGATCCGGGCTATCCGAGTTACCGGCAGATCCTGCGCGCCCTGAGCCTTGAGCCCGTGGGCATTCCGACCTTGCCGGAGAACCGGCTTCAGCCCATGCCGGATCAGATCCCGGAGGACATCGCCGGTCTGATCGTCGCGTCACCGGCCAATCCTTCGGGGACGATGCTGGATCGCCCGGCCCTAACGGGTCTGATCGCGGCGGCGGCGGCGCAAGGTGCGGCGTTCATCTCGGACGAGATCTATCACGGGATCGAATATGACCGGCCTGCCGTGTCGGCCCTTGAGATTTCGGACGATGTCTATGTGATCAACTCGTTTTCGAAATACTATTCGATGACCGGATGGCGTGTGGGCTGGATGGTTGTGCCCGAGGGTCACGTGCGCCGGATCGAGCGTCTTTCGCAGAACATGTTCATCTGCGCACCCCATGCCTCGCAGATCGCGGCGTTGGCGGCGTTGGACTGCGAGGAAGAATTGCAGGCGAACGTTGCGGTCTATGCCAAAAACCGGCGCCTGATGATGGAAGGGTTGCCGAAGGCCGGGTTTGCAAACATCGCGCCGCCCGACGGTGCGTTCTACATCTATGCCGATGTGGCGGACCTTACACAGGACAGCCTGGCCTTCGCAGGTCGCATCCTTGACCAGGCCGGAGTCGCGGTGACGCCAGGGCTGGATTTCGATCCGGTGCGCGGCGCGTCGACCCTGCGGTTTTCCTATGCGCGTGCAACGGCGGATATCGTCGAAGGGCTGGAGCGGTTGCGTGAGTTCGTTGGGCGGTTGGCGTAGAGACTGCGCGTTTCAGTGCCGTCGACCACGATGTCCAAGCGGAGGCGCATCCGAGATAGACTCTTTTGGCAACCCGCCATAGTCAACGATAATGCACCGCACCATTGTCGATACTGTCACGACCATCATCTTCTTTACGACGGTTGCAGCCGCCTCGGAGCTTTTCATCGCAGGGATGGAGCCGCGGGAGGTCATCACGACCCGCCTGATCATGATCCCCCTAATGGTGATGACCGGCCGACCCTACGGGATATGGCGAGACTGGGTTTTCAGCCGAACCAAGCCAAGGGGTGTCTGGGCCAGGACCGCCGCTGATGACGGCGCGTTCTTCGCATTCCAGCTACCCATCTATGCTGCGACACTGGTTGTCGCGGGAGCAGACACTACCGAAATCCTAATTCTTCTTGCTACTGTGCTTCCGCAGATGCTGGTTCTGAGTCGACCTTTCGGGCTGTTTCTTGAGTTCATGCGTCGGATCGCCGGAGTTGCCCATCCGCGGCAAGGTGCGATCGGTCCGGCGCCTTGAATGACAAGAGCGATGACTTTGGGCAGAACACTGTGATCTGACCTGTTCGTTGGGCAGGCACCAAGTTTTCGTTTCCTTAGCCGTGCGTGCGCTTTATGGTTGCTCGAAAACAGGCGAACACGAGCGTGATGAGCAGTCTCAACAGAACCCTTCTGGCCGTTCTGGTTGGTCTTTGGCTTGCCTTGCCGGCACAGGCGCAGATGACGGCACTGTCCTGGGTTGATCCGGACGAAAGCGGTGTTTCGGAGTCCGAGGGCGGTGTTGCCGTCACACTTGCCCTATCGCAGCCGGTGCCGTGGCGGGTGTTCACTCTGGATGACCCGCGCCGCGTCGTGATCGATCTGAGCGAGGTGATCTGGGCCGATGAGCTTGCCGTAACGACGCCGCGCGTCGCATCGGTCCGGACCGGCGCGTTCGAAGCCGGGTGGTCGCGGCTGGTGGCCGAACTGGTCGAGCCGATGGCCGTTACTTCGGCGGAAATGGTGACGGGGGCGGAAGATGGCAGTGCTGTCCTGAACATCCTGCTGACACCGGCTACGGACACTGAGTTCGCGGCGCAGGTCCGCCCGCTGGATCAGGCAACGCCAGATATCGTCGCACCGCCTTCGCGCGAGAATGACGGGGTTCTACGGGTCATCCTGGACCCGGGACATGGCGGCATCGATCCCGGCGCAGAGGTTGACGGGTTGAACGAGGCCGAACTGATGCTGCAATTTGCTCGCGAACTGCGCGAGGTTCTTTTGCGGGCCGGCGGGTTCGAGGTTGTGATGACCCGCGAAGAGGATGTCTTTGTGCCTCTTGAAACCCGGATATCGCTGGCACGCAGTGCCGGGGCAGATGTGTTTCTGTCGCTGCATGCGGATGCCTTGCCCGAAGGCGCCGGCAGCGCATCGGGAGCCACCGTATATACACTGTCGGATGCCGCATCCGATCTGGCCTCGCAACGGTTGGCCGAACGCCACGATCAGTCCGATCTTCTTTCGGGTGTCAATCTCGAGGGTCAGGGAGATGAGATCGCCCTTGTACTGATGGAGCTTGCGCGCCGCGATACCGAACCGCGGATCGACCTGCTGGCGCGGTCGTTGGTCGACGAGATTTCAAGAGTTGCCGGTCCTATGAATGGTAAACCTTTGCGATCGGCAGGGTTTTCGGTTCTGAAATCACCGGATATCCCGTCCGTGCTGGTAGAAATCGGGTTTCTGTCCAGCGAACGGGACCGTAGGAATATCGTCGACCGTGAGTGGCGATTGCGCATGGCGCAAGGGATTCGCAACGGATTGCGGACGTGGACCGAGGCGGATGCTTTGCGTCCCCGGGCTTTCGGCCAATAAGCGCCTTGTGATCAGCGTGCCCCAACGGACGTTTTGACCGTGAGCAGGGGAGCGCGTATAAGCTGAATGTGGTCATCGGGGTCTGATTTTGTTGCGTTTCATCTTGTCTTTCATCGGCGGTCTGTTCAGCGTCATAACCGTCGGGGCCGTCATGGCGGTACTCTCTGTGGGAGCCGTATTCTATATGTATGGCCGCGACCTGCCGAACCACGAGCAACTGGCCCAGTACACTCCGCCGACGATCAGCCGGATCTATTCCACCGAAGGTCGGATCATCGATGAGTTCAGCCAGGAACGGCGCCTCTATACACCGGTCGAAGACGTTCCGGATCTGGTGAAGGGCGCGTTCATCTCGGCCGAGGACAAGAACTTCTACGAACATGGCGGATTTGATGCCCGCGGCATCATCGCGGCCGTGATCGAAGCCGTTCAGACCCGGGGCGAACGTGTGCGGGGCGCATCGACGATCCCGCAGCAGGTGGTCAAAAACTTCCTGCTGTCCTCGGACCGCTCGGCGGAGCGGAAGATCAAGGAGGTGATCCTTGCGGTCCGGCTTGAAAGTTCGTTGTCGAAGGACAAGATCCTCGAACTTTATCTGAACGAGATTTTTCTCGGTCAGAACAGTTATGGGGTCACGGCTGCCGCACAGACCTATTTCAACAAGACGCTTGGTGAATTGTCGGTGGAAGAAGCGGCGTACCTTGCCGCTCTGCCACAACGGCCCGGCGCACTTCATCCCGTTCGCAACAAGGAAGCCTCGATCGCGCGGCGCAACTTCGTTCTGCGCGAGATGCGCGAGAACGGCTATATCGATCAGGAGACCTATGACAGGGCGCGTGTCGCACCGCTTTTGACCGTACAGAACGGCGACTTCGAAGGCTTCCGTCAACAGCTTCCGCCGCGCGATTACTTCACCGACGAAATCCGGCGGCAGTTGTCGCGCGACTTTGGCGAGGGGCAGTTTTTGGGCGGGGGTCTGACGGTCCGGGCGACGTTCGACCCCGAGATGCAGCTTGAGGCAGCGCGGGCGCTTCGGGCGCAGCTGGAAACCTATGACCGGAACACCGGCGAATGGCGTGGCACCGGCCTGACCATTCCGACAGATCAGTTGAGCAACGAAGATACTTGGCGGGCAGCCCTTGCCGGAGTTGATATTGCGCGCGACGTCGAAGGCTGGTTTCCGGCGGTGGTGCTGGCCGAAGGCGAAAGCAGCGTGCGGATCGGGATCGAAAGCGTGGCCGAGGATGAAGACGGCCATTTCATTCCGCGCGACGACGTGCGCTGGATCAGTGGCGCTAACGATCCGGGCGATATTCTGGATGTGGGCGACGTGGTGCATGTCCGGGCGATGACACGGGACGATGATGGCAGCTTCATCCGCTGGACTCTGCGGCAGATCCCGGAAGTGCAGGGCGGGTTCATGGCGATGGACGTAAATTCCGGCCGGGTGATCGCCATGCAGGGTGGGTTCTCGTACCAGCATTCAGTGTTCAACCGTGCGACGCAGGCCACTCGGCAACCCGGTTCGTCCTTCAAACCTTTCGTTTATGCGGCCGCACTGGATTCGGGTTTTACACCTGCGACGATCATCATCGATGCGCCGATCGAGTTCGATACTGGCGCGGGTATTTGGCGGCCCAAGAATGCCTCGAACCAGTTCTATGGTCCGACGCCGCTTCGGACCGGGATCGAGCGGTCGCGAAACCTGATGACCGTGCGTCTGGCCGAAGAGATCGGGATTGATGTCGTCGCGAACTATGCCGAACGCTTCGGAGTCTACGACCGGATGGGACGGTTCCTGGCCAATGCGCTTGGGTCGGAAGAAACAACGCTGTACCGAATGGTCGCGGCCTATGCGATGTTCGCCAATGGCGGCGAGCGGATTGAACCGACACTGGTCGACCGGGTGCAGGATCGCTGGGGCAAGACGATCTATCGCCACGACGGGCGGGAATGCGAGGAGTGTTCCGCACCGTCGCTTGAAGCGGGACGCGCGCCGCGCATCGTGTCGAACCGGCGTCAGGTCATGGACCCGGTCACCGCCTATCAGCTGACATCGATGATGCAGGGCGTCGTCGATCGTGGAACGGCGGCGGGGGCGATAAACCTGTCGGTGCCCACCGCGGGTAAGACGGGTACGACAAACGATGAAAAAGACGCGTGGTTCGTGGGTTTCACGTCGAATATCGCGGCGGGTTGTTACATCGGATATGACAACCCCAGACCCATGGGCAGCGGTGCCGGTGGCGGGCGGCTGTGCGCGCCGGTGTTCCAGAAGTTCATGGAGAAGGCGGTCGAAGTCTATGGCGGCGGGCCATTCGAAGTGCCCGAAGGGGGCCGGTTCATCAAAATCGATCGCCTGACCGGGGAACGCCTTCCCGACAGTGTCTCGGGTCCGGATGTCGTGGCGGAGTACTTCCGCGACGGCGAAGAGCCGGTCTTTGGACTGACCTATGATGGCGGTTTCGCCATGGGGGCGAACCTGCCACTGTTCACACCCGAGGGCGAAACGCGTCCGGAAACAACGACGATCACCACATCTTCGGGAAATGTTGTCGAGCTTCCGTCGAACAGCAACATCGGCACGCTGGGGTCGGGTGGACTTTACTGACCTTGCCGGTATCGGAGGGTCTTGGTATCACCCGGCTCTGAGCTTCCTGAGCAGGTGAACCGATGCGCGCCGACGCGGAAAATACTGTTGCCGAAATCGAAAAGTCGCTGGCCTTGTTGCGGCAACGCATGGATTGGGACACGGCCGAGCATCGTTTGGAGGAGTTCAACGCGATGGCCGAAGACCCGAACCTTTGGAACGACCCCGACCGGGCGCAAAAGCTGATGCGCGAACGTCAGATGCTGGTGGATGCGGTGGACCGCTATAAGTCGATGAGCCAGGAGCTTTCGGACAATGTCGAACTGATCGAACTGGGCGAGGCCGAGGAGGATGAAGACGTCGTCTCCGAGGCAGAGGCGGCGCTGAAGACGTTGGCCGAACGCGCCGCGCAGGCCGAGCTTGAGGCGCTGTTGTCGGGCGAGGCGGACGGCAACGACACGTTCCTTGAGATCAACGCGGGTGCTGGCGGAACCGAAAGCTGTGACTGGGCGTCGATGCTGGCGCGCATGTATGTCCGCTGGGCCGAGAAGCAGGGCTATTCGGTGGAACTCCTGTCGGAAAGCGCGGGCGACGAGGCCGGGATCAAATCGGCGGCCTACAAGATTTCCGGCCTCAATGCCTATGGCTGGCTGAAATCGGAATCGGGCGTGCACCGGCTGGTGCGCATCTCACCCTTCGACAGCGCGGCCAAGCGGCACACCTCGTTCTCCTCGGTCTGGGTCTATCCGGTCGTGGACGAAAACATCGAGATCGACGTAAACCCGTCGGATATCCGGATCGACACCTACCGGTCCTCGGGCGCTGGCGGCCAGCACGTGAATACAACGGATTCGGCAGTGCGGATCACGCATATCCCCACCGGGATCGTGGTGACGAGTTCAGAGAAATCCCAGCACCAGAACCGCGATATTGCCATGCGGGCCCTGAAATCACGCCTCTACCAGCAGGAACTGGACCGCCGAAACGCCGCGATCACCGAGGCGCATGAGGCCAAGGGCGAAGCGGGTTGGGGTAACCAGATCCGATCATATGTCTTGCAGCCCTATCAAATGGTGAAGGACCTGCGGACGAATTACGAGACATCCGATACCAAGGGCGTCTTGGACGGTGATCTGGACGCGTTCATGGCGGCGACGCTGGCAATGGATGTGTCGGGCAAGAGCCGGGCCGAGGCGCAGGCGGAAGGCTAGGGTGTGCGTCCTTGCGTTGGTAAGCCAAGTCACGCGCCGATAGATTGGAACTGACGGATGTCCCAGAACCTGTCGCTGATCGCTCTTGTCGTGGACGACTATGATCGGGCGATTGAGTTCTATACGCAAAAACTCGGGTTCGATCTGATTGATGACACCTATCAACCAGAGCAGGACAAAAGGTGGGTTGTCGTCAGGCCGAGGGGAGAGAGTCCGACATCGGTCCTGCTCGCGCGGGCAAACGATGACCATCAACGGAGATTTGTCGGGAACCAGTCCGGTGGACGAGTTTTTCTGTTTCTGGAGACCGATGACTTCTGGCGGGATTATGAGACCTACCTTGCCAATGGTGTAGAATTCGAGCGGCCGCCTTCGGAGGCAAGCTATGGGACGGTTGCTGTCTTCAAGGATCTTTACGGCAACCTCTGGGATCTGATCGAATACGCCAAGACGTAACGGGCTTGATCCCTGTGTTCCCACCCCCGCATTATGTGCTTGGGAGGACGCCACATGAACGAGACCGCCGCAGAAGCTTCGCCGGTACCGGAAATCGGACGGGTGACGCTTGCCGAGATCATTGCCTCGCTGCGTGCCGGGATTTATGATTTCCGGCGCGCGCCCCTTTACGGGCTGGTTTTTTCGGCCTTCTACGTGATCATCGGGTTCGTACTGTTGATGCTCGGTGCGGGCACGTTCGTCTGGACGCTCGCTCTTTCACTGGGCTTCCCGCTGATCGCGCCCTTCGCGGCGGTGGGCCTTTACGAAGTCAGCCGCAGGCTCGAGGCCGAGGAACCCCTTGTCTGGTCCGAGATCATGGGCGTGGTGATCCGCGAGAAGGACAGGCAGTTGCCATGGATGGGTGTGATCATCCTGATGATCTTCCTGTTCTGGTCTTTCTTTGCCCATATGTTGTTTGCGATGTTCATGGGGCTATCGACGCTGACGAATATCTCGTCCTCCTATGATGCGCTTCTGACACCCAACGGAATGGCAATGATGGGTTTGCAGGTGGCTGTGGGCGGCGCGGTGGCCTTCCTGACCTTTTCCTTCACGGTGGTCAGCCTGCCGCTTCTGCTTGAAAAAGAGCTGGATTTCGTGACCGCGATGATCGTGAGTTTCAAGACCGTGAAACAGAACCTTGCCGTCATGCTGACATGGGCAGCGATCATCGCGGGGCTGCTGCTTCTGGGGATGGTACCCTTGTTCATGGGGCTTTTTCTGGTGTTGCCCGTCTTGGGGCACGCAACCTGGCATATCTACAGACGGGCGCTTTATCATCCGGCCTGATCGCGCCCGCGGATGCCGATCCATGAGATCAAAGACGCGGCGGCTGCGAGGGCCGCAGTGACCCAGGCGACAGCAACGAACCCTGCATTCATCGCATCTGCGTGCCCCTGAAGGTCGGAGGGTGCACCAAAGCTGTCCGGCCCGCCAGCCGAGGCATAGGCCGATGCGGCGACCGCGCCCATTGCGGCGATGGCGACAAGTCCCGCGATCCGGCTGACCGCGTTGTTGATGCCCGATGCGGCCCCGGCCTGTTCTTCGGGCACCGCACCCATCACCGCCGTCGAGAGGGGGGCCACGACAAGACACATGCCCGCGCCCATGAGGCACATCAGCGGCAGCGTGGCTTTCCAAAACGCCTGCATGGGTGCGGTCAACGCCATCCCGGCAAAGGCGGCTGCGACGATTGCGGTTCCCATCGCGATCAGGATGCCCGGTCCGATGCGATCTGCCGCGCGTCCGACCCGGGCTGAAAACAGCGCGATGAACCCGGTCAACGGAAGGAAGGCAGCCGAAGCTTCGGCTTCGGTGATGCCCCATCCCGCAATGACGGTCATCGGCAGGAAAAACAGGACAGCCGAGAGGGAGAGGTAGAGAAGGAACGTCGCCAGATTGGCAGATGTGAAGCGCAGGCTGGCGAAAAGGCTGAGCGGCATCATAGGATCGCGCACGCGGGCCTCCCAGATGATGAAGCCACCGAGCGCCATGAGCGCGAGGAAGCCAAACACGTAAGCCCCGGTCCCGGTTTCCGCGCCGAGGCCCGTCAGCGCATAGGCCGCCATACCCAGGCAGAGCGAGATCAGGAACGCCCCCAGATAGTCCACGCCACGCGACGGGTCGCCCCGATCGTCTTCGACTGCCGACAGGACAAACCAGATGGCGATCAGACCAAGCGGAAGGTTGATGGCAAAAAGCCAGCGCCAGGCCTCATCCCCCAAAAGGGTAATCGCAGCCCCACCAAGGATCGGTCCAAGTGCCGTCGTCAGCGCAGAAGCCCCGGCCCAAAGCCCGATGGCGCGCCCGCGTTCGTCTTTCGGATAGGTGCGATAGATCAGGGCAAGCGAGCCGGGGATCATTGCCGCGGCGCCGATCCCCTTCAGGGCCCGCGCCGCGATGAGTGTTTCAGCGTTGGGGGCAAGGGCGCTTGCCAGTGAGGCGACGATGAAGACCGCTATCCCGATGGAAAAGACCCGGCCCAACCCGAATCTGTCGCCCGCCGCCCCGCCCACGAGCATCAGTGCCGAGAGCGAAAGAAGATATGCGTTATTGATCCACTGGGCTTCCGCCAGGGTGGCTTCCAGCGACGACCGCATCGCTGGCATGGCAATTGACACAACTGTCCCGTCGATGAAGCCGAGGGCCGAGGCGAGTATCGCGGCAAACAGAATGCGGCGCCGGGCGTTCTCCGGACAAAATCCAGGCCGAAACGACGACGCCGCGACAATGCGCGGCGTCGTGTGACCCGTCATGTGACGTCAATCAGGATTTGGCCGGGGCCGCCGAAGCCGCTGTGCCGGGCTTCGCGGTCGCCGCAGGCTTCGCGCCGGTGCCGGAAGACAGGGGGTCTTCCTGACGCTGGACCGAGCCCTCGAAATGGGCTCCCGATTCAATTGCGATCGTCTTATGGATTATGTCGCCCTCGACCCGTGCGGTCGATGTCAGGCGGACCTTCAGGCCACGCACGCGACCGATGATGCGGCCATTTACGACAACGTCGTCAGCCATGCATTCACCGCGCACGGTCGCGCCTTCGCCAACGGTCAGAAGATGCGCTCGAATGTCGCCCTCTACCGTACCTTCGATCTGGATGTCGCCAGCGGTCTTGAGATTGCCCTTCACCGTCAGATCCGAGGACAGGACAGATGCGGGCGGCTTCGCTTTAGGCGTCGAAGATGCGTAATCGGTGGTCGGTTTTGTTGTCATGGAATCAGGTGCCTTGGTGGGGGTTTCCGGCTCCGTCGAAGACGGTGCATTGCCGGGTTCGTTCACTCTGCTTTTAGAAAACATCTTTCGCTGCCTTGATGTATTTCATGGGGTTCACGGCTTCGCCGCTGATGCGGACTTCATAGTGAAGATGGGTACCGGTTGATCGTCCGGAGTTTCCCATATCACCGATCCGCTCTCCGCGCGAGACCCTATCGCCGACCTTGACGCGGATTCTGGACAAATGAGCATAGCGGGTCTCGATGCCGAAATCATGTTTTATCTTGACCAGACGGCCATATCCACCTTGCCAGCCCGCATGCGTAACGACGCCGTCGGCGGTGGAATAGATCGGCATGCCGTGGGGCCCTGCGAAGTCCGAGCCTTCATGCATCCGTCCCCAGCGGGGGCCAAAACCGCTGGTATAGCGGAAGGTACCCTTCACCGGCTCGGCGAAGGGCGTCTTCTGAACGGCGATGCGGTAAAGATTCAGGGTATCCAGCCGTGTCAGGATCTCGTTTGCGCGCAGGCTTTCGGGGTCAGGCTCTTCGCCCTTGGTCGTCAGCATCAACGGTGTCAGTGGTCCGCCCTGACCGGAGTATCCTCGGCGCACGGTTTCGATGATGCTGTCAGCGGGAAGACCCGCGGCGCTGAACATCTCGTCCAGGGGCTCAAGCGAGACGGCAACGGCCTCTTCAAGCTGTTGGAAGATGCGATCGTTGCGTTCCTCGATCAGGTCGCGTTCCAGCTCCATCTCTTCAAGCTGGGCCAAAACCTGCACCGTGGTGCCGGACATTTCGTCGCGATCCTCGGCGGTGTTCGACAGGGCGTCTGCCAGATAATCGACCGTCTTCGAAAGTTCGTCGATCTGCGAGACTTCGGGCGGCGCAGCACTTGCCGTCTCGGCGATCGAGGCGCTGAGTTCGGCAACCAGCTTTTGCTTCGTATCCCGTTCCGCGATGGCATTGCGCAGCGTCGCCCGCAGGGCAGTCAGCCCGCTCTCAAGCTCTTTGCGACGTTCTTCGGCTGCCAGAAGCCGCGCCTGCATTGCCGACACTTCGGTCAGCGCCAGAGAGAAGCGGTCATGGGCCTCGCGCGCCTCTTCAGCGCGCATGTCCCGTTCGGCGGCAAGTGTATTCAGACGCTCTTCATAGAGACGTTTTTCGCGCTGCGCCTGCTCGCGGAAATTCCCTGCTCCGAGGCTATCCATCATTAGGATCGCAGACGCCACGATGGCCCAGCCGATGACGATGGCGCTGCCGCCAAGGGCCACGACCTGGGCCACTGGGCTGAGTCGGACATAGCGTGTTTCCACATCCGAGCGAAGGAACAAGCGCTGTTCCGGAAAGGCGCGCTCGATGCGCGCATGCAGTCTGTGCATGAAGCGTGATGCCAATGATCTGTCCCGTCTACCTGCCACTCGAACCGCCGAAACCCCCAAATTCTTCGGCAGCATGTCGTTGATTAACCTTGCCAAGACATACGAGCAACAATTTTGGACAAAAATAAGGAATGTCGCGTGGTTAGCAGGGAGTCTCGGCAACAAATCGCCGATTGACGTCAAGCATTTTCGACCAACGGCCAATAAAAATCCGGCGGTATTCCCGCCTCGGCACGCTTTTCGTCGTTGAAGGGCGGCTTCAGTCCGCCTGGGAAATACTTGCGGACGAGAGCGTGGAACACGGGCTTCGGGTCGCGGTCGGTTCGGCCACACAGGAAGTGAAACCACTTCGATCCGTAGGCGACGTGACCTACCTCTTCGGCATAGATCGTGCGTAAAGCGTCGACGGACGGAGCATCGCCCGCGCGGTCAAAGACCTCGATCATGCCCGGTGTCACATCAAGCCCGCGTGCTTCAAGCACCATCGGCACAATCGCGAGACGGCCCAGAAGGTCGTCCGCTGTGTCCTCTGCTGCGCGCCACATGCCGGAATGGGCGGGCAGGGCGCCGTAACGGCTTCCCAGCCGTTCAAGGTTGTCGCACATCAGATTGAAATGCTTTGATTCCTCATCCGCAGCGCGCACCCAGTCGTCGTAGAAGCCCAAGGGCAGTGGCGTGTCGGCGAACCGCGCGATGATGTCCCAATGCAAATCGACCGCATTCAGTTCGATATGCGCGACGGCATGAAGAAGTGCGATCCGACCCTGCGGGGTGCCGGGCTTGCGCTTTGGCACATCGCGCGGTGACAGAAGCTCGGGATGGGCGGGCCGTGCCGGATGATCGGGCGGGTTCGCATGGCCGATGGCGACTTCGGCACCGTCGGACCTTGCTTTTGTCCACGCCGCGGCATGGGCGCGGCTCAGCGCTGTCTTGTCCCGTCCATCTGCCGTGTTCAGAACCTCGGCGGCGCATTCGGCCAGCGGTTTCACAGTCCGCGCGCCGCCTCGAGTACCGCTTCGGCATGCCCTGGAACCTTCACCTTGCGCCAGACGCTGCGGACGGTGCCCGTCTTGTCGATCAGAAAGGTCGTACGTTCGATGCCCATGAACTTCTTGCCATACATGCTTTTCTCGACCCATGTACCGTAACGCTCGCAGACATCGCTGTCGGCATCGGACAGAAGCGGAATGCCCAGTTCGTGCTTGTCACGGAACTTGTCATGCTTGGCAACAGTGTCTTTCGAGATGCCGAAGACCTTGGTTTCGGCTGCCGCAAACTCCGAGGCGAGACCCGTGAAATCCACCGCTTCGCGCGTGCATCCCGAGGTGTCGTCGCGCGGATAGAAGTAAAGAACCACGGCGCCCGAAAGCTCTTTCGACAGAGTTACGTCCTCGCCACCGTCGCGGGGCAGGGTGAAATCCGGTGCGTTATCGCCAATGTCGATCATTTTGGTCCTCTTTCGGTGACTATTCCCTCTTGCTGTTCTAGGGCATCTGGACCGAAGATAAAGATCGAAACATGACCCAGTCTGACATGCCAGAAATCCCGGAGGACGCGCCCGAACCGACGCGTCGCAAGCGATGGGTCCGCCCGCTGCTCGTGCTGGTTGTTATCGTGCTTGTCCTCGCCACCGGCGCGGTCTCGATGATCGGACGCTCGCTCACCCTTCCGGCTGAGATGACCAACCGGATCGAACGGGCGCTGACGGGCCAGATGCTGGGCGGTATCGTCAATCTTGACGATGTCTCGGTGGAACTGGACCGGACACTGACCCCGAGGATACTGTTGCGGAACCTGTCGGCCCGCGACGGGGCAGGCGCCCGGATCGGACAGATCGAAGAGATCGGTGTGGAGCTTTCGGCCGCCGCCATGTGGGACTGGCAGTTGCGGCCCACGGATCTTCGTATCAGCGGTGTTCAGGCGACGATCCGCCGGGCGCTTGACGGCACAGTCTCGCTAAGCTTGGGCGAGGCTACCACGACGCCGGAAAACTTGCCGGATGTTCTGACCGCGATCGATGATGCGTTCACACTGCCCGTTCTGACCTCGCTCGCGACCGTCACAGCGACCGACCTGACAATCACCTTGGAAGACGCACGGTCGGGCCGCGTCTGGCAGGTCACGGATGGCCTTCTGACACTCAAGAACGAAGCGGACCGGATCGAGATCGACATTCTGACCGAGGTGTTCAATGGAACTGAAGACCTGGCGCAGGTACAAGTCTCGTTCAACTCCAGAAAAGACTCGCCCGCGGCAGAGCTTGCGGTGAATGTCGATGGTGCCGCCGCCCGCGACATCGCACTGCAATCCCCGGCGCTGAGTTATCTGGCGCTGCTTGATGCGCCTGTGTCCGGTGCGATCCGCACAGTGTTCGACACGGACGGTGCCGTTGATATCCTTGCCGCGACGCTTGAGATCGGCGAGGGTGCGTTGCAGCCGGTTGCCGAAGCAAGCCCGGTTCCCTTCAACCGGGCGCGCGCCTATCTGACCTATGATCCGGAAAAGGCACGCGTCGAGTTCTCGGAACTGTCGGTTGAAAGCGATCTGGTTCGGCTGTCGTCAACCGGTCATGCCTATCTGCAGGATTTTGACGGAGCGTGGCCCGGGTCGCTTGTCTCGCAGATGCGGATCAGTGCGCTTGAACTCGCCGCAGAGGGATTGTTCGACGCCCCCCTGATGCTTTCGAGCGGCGCGGTCGATATGCGTCTGCGTCTTGCGCCCTTCGCCGTCGATCTGGGGCAGTTCTATCTTGCGGGTGAGGACTATCGGGTCTCGGGAGGTGGGCGCGTCTGGGCCGACAACGATGGCTGGCAGGCTGCGGTCGATTTGTCCTCCCATGATCTGCTCCGGGATCAGGTTCTGGCTCTCTGGCCGCAGGGCGTGGCCCCCGGAGCAAAGCGGTGGATCGTGAATAACCTTCATGGCGGACTGGTCGAGACGGTTTCGATCGCGCTGCGACTTCAGCAGGACGACGTTGAGCCGGATTTGGGTCTGAGCTTTGGGTTTTCCGGTGCCGCGGCACAGTACATCAAGGGCTTTCCGCCCATTCGGGGCGGGGCGGGGCATGCGTCTTTGTTGAACGGCAAATTCGCCGCATATCTGACGAAAGGGACGGTGGACGCGGCTGCTGAAGGCCATCGCGGATCGGTGGTCAATGCCGCTGGATCGACTGTCGTGATCCCGGATGTCTATGCTAAACCGGGCGAAGCTGTTGTTGGGCTTGAGGCTGCCAGTTCGCTGACTTCAGCATTATCGCTTCTGAACCGGCCGCCGCTGGAGCTGATGGAAAAGGCGGGGCGCGAGGTGGATATCGCCGACGCTGCAGCGCGGGCATCCGCGCTCATTCGGGTGCCGCTGGCGCGGGATGTGGCGCTGGAGGAGGTGGCGTTCGACGTAAGCGGGCGGCTGACGGATGTCGTTTCGGACCGGATCGTCCGTGATCGGATCCTGCGATCGCAGGCGCTTGATCTGTCAGCCGATGATGACGGCGTCACCGTTTCGGGTCCGTTGACGCTGGATGGTGCGCCGATGAACCTGACCTGGCGGCAAGAGTTCGGCGAAGGCCGGGGGCAGACCAGCCGGGTGGTTGGGCAGGTCGCTCTATCGCCCGTTTTCGCCCGCACATTTGGTATCACTTATCCCGATGGCCTGATCTCTGGTCAGGGGCAGGGAACAGTCGCCATCGACATTGAGGGCGATGCACCTCCTGAGTTTTCGCTGACATCCGACTTGACCGGGATCGAGATGACGCTTGGCGGGCTGGGCTGGTCGAAACCCGCAGATGTACCGGGGCTCTTCGAGATTGCCGGGCGGTTCGGGCAACCGGTGGAGATCGACCGGCTTGCGCTTTCGGCACCCGATCTGACGGTTAACGGCCTGATCCGTTTGGACCCCGATGGTCAGTTCGATGCGGCAGAGTTCGAAACAGTGCAGCTCGGCGATTGGTTCGTTGCGCCGGTGACACTGATTGGTCAGGGGGCCGATGTCGCTCCGCTCGTTCAGATTCTGGGTGGGACGATTGATCTGACCCGTCGCGAAGAGGCAGAGGACGACATTGGGGGCGACTCCGTCCCGGTGGAAGCGCGGCTCGATCAGGTCGTGATCCGGGAGGGACTTGTCGCGACGGATGTTGTCGCGCAAGTGACGACCGGGCAGGGCCTGACGGGGAACGTGCAGGGCCGCGTCAATGGCGGTGCGCCTTTTGCGGCCCGTCTGGTGCCACAGAACGGGCGGACGGCGTTCCGTGTACAGGGTGATAATGCGGGTCAGATCTTGCGCGATGCGGGACTCTTTAAATCTCTCGATGACGGCAGTCTTGACCTCATACTCGTGCCACGGGACGGCGAAGGGTTCGACGGACAGATCGAGATCGGAAACGCACGGCTGGGAGATCAGCCCGTACTGGCTGACCTGCTGGATGCTGTGTCGATCGTCGGCATCATCGACCAGCTTCAGGGCCCCGGCATCCTGTTTGATCAGATCGATGGCCGGTTCCAGTTAGTGAATGATCAGCTGATCCTTTCCCAGGGCTCGGCCACCGGCGCATCGCTTGGCATTTCGCTGGACGGTGTCTATGACACGCGCTCGGAACAACTGGACATGGGGGGCGTGATTTCGCCGGTCTATCTTCTGAACTCGGTGGGGCAATTGTTCACGCGGCGGGGCGAGGGGCTGTTCGGCTTTACCTTCCGTCTGACCGGGAACGCCGATGCTCCCCGAATGCGGGTTAACCCCTTGTCGATTCTGACGCCGGGCATGTTCCGCGAGATTTTCCGACGACCACCGCCAGCGCCCCCGGAGTAGGGTGATGAAGCTATCTGAATTCGACTTCGATCTGCCCGAGGCACTGATCGCGACACGGCCTGCACGCCCGCGTTCTTCGGCGCGGCTTCTGGTGGCCCGTGGCGATGCGATCGACGACAGGCATGTTTATGACCTCCCGGATGTCCTACGCCCCGGCGACCGGTTGATCCTCAATGACACCAAGGTCATCCCGGCCCGTCTGACCGGTACCCGCACGCGCAGCGGCGAGGCGGGTACGACCAAGGCGCAGATCGAGTTGACGCTTCTGGACCCGACACCGGAAGGGTATTGGCGCGCTTTGTTGCGCCCCTTGAAAAAGGTTCGGGACGGCGAGGTCGTCCGGTTTTCAGACGATCTCGAAGCGACGGTTCTTGGCCGAGCCGATGGTAGCGCGACCGTAGGGTTCAACCTGACGGGGGCGGAGTTCGACGCAGCCCTCGCCGCAGCCGGAAACATGCCCTTGCCGCCTTACATCGAAGCGCGCCGGAAGGCCGACGATCAGGATCGCGAGGATTATCAGACGGTCTGGGCTAGGCGGTCGGGCGCCGTCGCGGCCCCGACAGCTTCCCTGCATTTCGATGCCCTACTGCTGCAGACCCTGAAGGAACACGGCATTGATTTTACACATGTGACCCTTCATGTGGGCGCGGGGACGTTCCTGCCGGTGAAAGTAGATGACGTCTCCGATCACCAGATGCACGCCGAATGGGGTGAGATCACCGCCGAAGCTGCCGCCGAGATAGAAGAGACGCGGAGCCGGGGAGGCAGGATCATTCCGGTTGGAACGACCGCCTTGCGGCTGATCGAGACAGCGGCCGCCGAGACTGGGCGGATCGCCCCTTGGATCGGCGAGACGGATATCTTCATCACACCCGGTTTCCGTTTCCGGGCTGCAAATGCGCTGATGACAAACTTCCACCTGCCGAAATCGACCCTGATGATGCTGGTCTCAGCACTGATGGGCCGGGATCGGATCATGGATATCTATGCCCACGCGATTGCCGAAAAGTATCGCTTCTTTTCCTACGGCGACAGTTCGATCCTGTTCCCCGAGGCCTGAACGCGACAGGGACGCGTCGGAAACCTGCACGACACGCAGCCAGAGAACCTGTTAGCGCGAACAAAACGGCAGAGGCATTCCGTCGATGATACAGGTTCTCGGATCATCCTGGGCATTGTTGCTTGGAATGCTCTTGCTGATGCTGGGCAACGGCGTTCAGGGCACTCTTCTTGGTATTCGCGGCGGGATCGAAGGGTTTTCAACCTTCGAGATGTCGCTGGTCATGTCGGCCTATTTCCTTGGGTTCCTTGGCGGTTCGCGGCTGACACCGAAACTGATCGGACGTGTTGGGCATGTGCGGGTTTTCGCGGCGCTCGGATCGTTCACCTCCGCGATCCTGATCCTGTTTCCGACGATTGCCGATCCCTATTTCTGGATTCTCTTGCGGGTGCTGATCGGGTTTTGTTTCTCCGGCATCTATGTGACTGCCGAAAGCTGGCTGAACAACTCGGTCGACAATGCCAATCGGGGAAAGGCGCTTTCGCTTTACCTGATCGTACAAATGGCGGGCATCATCACGGCGCAGGGGCTTTTGGTTTTGGGGGATCCGTCGGGCTTTGTCTTGTTCGTCATTCCGTCGGTTTTGGTGTCGATCTCATTCGCGCCCATCCTTCTTTCGATCAATCCGACTCCTGCTTTCGAGACGACGAAACCGCTGAGCCTGCTTGAGCTTTGGGACGTGTCGCCGCTTGGCTGTGTCGGGGTTTTTCTGCTGGGGGGCATCTTCTCCGCAATGTTCGGGATGGCGTCGGTCTATGGAACGCAGGCCGGGTTCTCCGTCGCACAGATTTCGCTGTTCATCGCGGTGATCTATACCGGCGGTCTGCTGATGCAGTACCCGATCGGCTGGATGTCGGACCGGATGGATCGGCGCGTCCTGATCATGAGTGTGTCGCTCTTCGGCGGCGTGGTCGCCATCCTTGGCGTGGTCCTTGGCAACTATTTTGCCATTGTCGTAGCGGTATCCTTCATCGTTGGAGGCACGGCGAACCCGCTCTACGCACTTCTGCTGGCCTATACCAACGACATGCTGGAAACCGAACAGATGGCGGCGGGGTCGGGAGGCATGATCTTTATCAACGGTGTCGGCGCTATCGCCGGTCCCCTGATCACCGGTTGGATGATGACGATGGCTGGTCCGAACGGTTTCTGGATGTTCATCGCGATTCTGATGCTGGCCACCGGCGCTTATGCAGCCTGGCGCATGACACGCCGTCCGTCGCAGACCTCGATCGAGGAAACGGGCCAATACGTGCCACTGACGCCCACCGCCTCGCCCGTGGCGGTCGAGATCGCGCAGGAATGGTACGTGGAAAATCTTGATGACGATGAGGACGAAGACGCAACAGTTAGCCGGCCTGAATAATGAAATCATTGAGATTTCGTAAAAAGATTGTAACGATTCGATATGCCCTTCGGAGGGTGAGGAACG
The DNA here is from genome assembly GCA_947503175.1 of uncultured Paracoccaceae bacterium. Lineage (GTDB taxonomy): Bacteria > Pseudomonadota > Alphaproteobacteria > Rhodobacterales > Rhodobacteraceae > Ovoidimarina. The sequence goes on along the minus strand of CANNCO010000001.1, from coordinate 1,414,136 downwards.
AGGATCAATCGTATGATGACTCCGGATCAGGTGTTGGAGTTCTGGCTGGACAAGATCGGGCCGGAGGGTTGGTACAGAGTTGATGAAGCTCTCGACCAGGAAATTATCGAGACATTCAAGGAAACGTGGGAGCAGGCCAGAGATGGCGCAATGTCGCTTTGGCTGACCTATCCCACCGGGACGTTGGCCTATATTATCCTTACGGATCAGTTCCCAAGGAACATGTTCCGGGGGTCGGGCAAGGCTTTCGAGACGGATGATATCGCCCGGGCCGCAGCCAAGGCAGCCATCGCGAAACGGTGGGATATGCGCATCGACGAACCGGCGCGGCAGTTCTTCTACTTGCCGCTCATGCATTCGGAATGTCTGGCCGATCAGGAGCGCAGCGTGCGTCTGATCCTGACGCGGATGCCCGAATATGGTGAGTCCAACCTCCTGCATGCCAAGGCGCATCGCGAGGTCATTCGCCGGTTTGGTCGTTTCCCGTATCGAAACGATGCTCTGTCGCGTCCAACACAGCCGATCGAGGCGCAATACCTTGATCAGGGCGGATACGGGTCGACCGTGCGCGAGCTTCAGGACGCCTGAACACGACCCGACGGATTAAGCCGAACAGCTTGCTCCACCAAGCACGCAGAACTTCGCGCAATGGGGGTGGTTCAGCGCCACCGAACCTTCTGCTTCGGCAAGCGTCGCGCCCAGTTCGAATTCCGGAGAATAGGGCAGAAGCGTACAGGCCAGAACGGCCGCGCGGTCTGCGCCTTTGCGTTTCACCACCATCCGCGACGAAGAACACATGACCTGCGTGGGCGATTTGCCGAGGATATCCCAACAGGCAGTCGTGATTTCCGGAACTTCGGCAGTTTCATCCATCTCGGGGAACAAGACGGTCTGACCCGGATCGTGCGCGTCGATGTCAAACCCGTGCCTGGCATAAAGCGAGGCATAACCAGCACGTGAATCAACCTCCGACTCGTTCCACATCGTGCGGCCTGCAACCGCCATTCTTACTCCGTTGTCGCGCAGCCACTTCATGCCGGTCAGCGTGTGGTCGAAACTACCTTTCCCGCGTTCTTCGTCATGGAACTTCGCCGACCAGTGATCGACCGAGATCCGCAAGGTAAGTTTGGTCCCGTACTCTTTCTGCAACTCCAAGATCCCGGCACGCATGGATTTGCGCATCATCGGCCGCATGGCATTGGTCAGGATCAGAACCTCATAGCCTCGGGCCAGCGAACGGCGGGTCATTTCGATCATTTCGGGGTTCATGAACGGCTCGCCGCCAGTAAACCCGATCTCGCGGACGCCCCAGTTCCGTGTCTCCAGCTGATCGAGATAGTCCGACACTTCATCAGCCGTGATGTATACCAGCCGGTCATTGGTGGGCGACGACTCGATATAGCAATTCTCGCAGGCAATATTGCACAACGTTCCAGTATTGAACCAAAGCGTCTGGGGATCGGTCAGCGCCACGGTTGCCCGGGCCTCGCCCTTGGCGGTTATCGCGGGATGCTCGAATTTCCCAAAGCCTTCTTCGGGACCGGTCTGATCTTTCATGGTCTTTTCTCTTACCTGCCAAAGTGATGGCTACTGTGCATCGGTCCGATTTGAAAGCCTGCGCGTTCGCTTTGACGCAGTTGTGAAGGTCGGTGACCATGCTAGACAAATGCGCGGGGCGGTTCTAATGAATGCATCATATGGTTAGCGCTAACAGGCTGGCGACCCGCAAGTTTTTGGAAGGCCCGACAATGGTCTCGCGCATTATTCCCGTCGATCCGTTCGACCTTGTTATCTTTGGCGGCACCGGTGATCTGGCCCGTCGCAAGATTCTACCGGGCTTGTTCCGCAGGTTTGTCGATGGCCAGATGCCGGATGAGGCACGGATCATCGGGGCAGCAAGATCGGAGCTCGACACAAAAGCATTCCGCCGGCATATCGGCGATGCGCTTGAGGAGTTCGTGCCCGCCGCACGGCGCGACAAGAAACACGTCGCATCCTTCCTTGAACGGCTCGACTACGTTCAGATTGATGCCACCGGAACCGATGGCTGGACGGCGCTGGCCAAGCTCGTGCGCACCGATCTGGTCCGGGCATACTATTTCTCGGTCGGGCCGTCGCTTTTCGGTGCGCTCGCCGAACGTCTGCACGAGCATGGAATTGCGGGTCGCAACTGCCGGATCGTCGTCGAAAAGCCGTTCGGTCATGATTTGGCCTCGGCCCGCGAGTTGAATCATACACTGGCACAGTATTTCGACGAGGATCAAATCTACCGGATCGACCATTATCTGGGCAAGGAGACAGTGCAGAACCTTATGGCCGTCCGGTTTGGCAACGTTCTTTTCGAACCGCTCTGGAACGCGCAATACATCGACCATGTGCAGATCACCGTGGCTGAAACCGTTGGTATCGGCGGGCGTGGGGACTATTACGACAAAGCTGGCGCCATGCGGGACATGGTGCAGAACCACCTGATGCAGCTTCTGTGCCTGACGGCGATGGAACCGCCCGCGCGGTTCGAACCGGATGCGGTACGCGATGAGAAGCTGAAGGTGATCCGTGCGTTGCAAGCGGTCGAACCGACCGATCTGGTACGCGGCCAGTATGATGCGGGTGCGGAGTCGCCGTCTTATCGCGAAGAAGCTGAGAACCCCGACAGCACGACCGAAAGCTTCATCGCCATGAAGCTGGACATCGCCAACTGGCGTTGGAACGGAACGCCGTTTTATCTGCGCACCGGCAAGCGGATGCGGGGGCGGCTTTCGGAGATCGTTGTGCGTTTCAAGGAGCCACCCCATTCGATCTTCGATGAGGATGCGGGGACCAATGCGAACGAGCTGACGATCCGGCTTCAGCCCAATGAAGGCATGGATTTGCGCGTCACGATCAAGGAACCGGGACCGGGCGGTATGCGGCTGATCGAGGTCCCGCTGGATATGACGTTCGCAGACGCTTTGGGTCAGGACGACGACGATGTGCCGGACGCGTATGAACGCCTGATCATGGACGTGATCCGGGGCAACCAGACCCTGTTCATGCGGGGTGACGAGGTCGAGGCGGCTTGGGCCTGGACCGATCCGATCATCGAGGGGTGGACGAAGCGCGGCGACGCGCCCAAACTCTATGAGCCTGGGACCGCCGGGCCAGAGGAGGCGCTGATGCTGCTGCACCGAGACGGACGCCGCTGGCGGGATGTGAAGCCATGAACCTGATGGAATACCCCGACCGTGAGATGATGATGATCGATCTTGCCAACCAGTTGGCCGGGGAGTTGAACGGATGTCTCATGAACCACGACACGGCGTCCTTTGCCGTTCCGGGCGGGACGACGCCTGGGCCGGTGTTCGACACGCTTTCGGGAACCGATCTGCATTGGGATCGCATTCATGTGATGCTGACCGACGAACGCTGGGTGCCCGAAACCCATGAACGCTCGAACACGCGCCTGTTGCGCGAACGGCTTTTGACCGGACGTGCGGCGATGGCGCATTACGTACCGCTCTATGCCGAAACGGAAACACCGGAAGAGGCGATGGAGGAGCTTACCGCTGGTATCATTCCAGAACTGCCGATCTCGGTGCTGCTGCTGGGGATGGGGGCGGATGGACATATCGGATCGCTGTTCCCGGGCGCTGACCAGCTTGCACAGGCGATGGAGGCTGACGCGCCGCCGCTGATTGCGATGCGTGCGCCGGGTGCGCCCGAGCCGCGGATCACCTTGACAGGCCCGGTCCTGTCGGGGGCGATGTCGATCCATATCCTTATCACCGGCGAAGAGAAGCGCGAAACGCTGGAACGCGCCCGAAAGCAGGATCGTTTGACGGCCCCGGTGCGGGCTGTTCTGGGTGCGGCCAAAGTGCACTGGGCGGCCTGACTCGTGGATTGGCCACGGCTCGGGACGGCGGCAGCAGAAGCCCGGAACACGCGGATTGCCGATCTTGTCGATGCGGCCCGGGTCCGTGATTTCTCAATCTCAACGGGTGAGCTGTATTTCGACTACTCGAAAACCACCATGCGGCCGCAAGACCGCGATCTGCTGATAGCGATGTATCACGAGGCCAGGGTGTCCACCCGGCGCGATGCGATGTTCGCGGGCGAAAAGATCAACGAGACCGAGGGTCGGGCGGTTCTGCATACCGCCCTTCGAAACCTCGATGGCGGCCCGGTGCTGGTGGACGGGCAGGATGTGATGCCGGGCGTCCTAGAGACGCTCGACCGGATGGTGGCCTTTGCCGATGCCGTGCGGTCGGGCGATGTGACCTCACCTGCGGGCCTGCGGTTCACCGATGTGGTGAATATCGGCATCGGCGGCTCGGATCTGGGTCCGGCCATGGCGACCCTGGCGCTTCGGCCCTATCACGACGGTCCGCACTGTCACTTCGTCTCGAATGTCGATGGCGCGCATATATCCGACGTGCTTGAGGGGCTGGACCCTACGACAACGCTGATCATCGTCGCCTCAAAGACACTCACCACGATCGAGACAATGACCAATGCCCAAACGGCGCGGGACTGGGTGGCCAGCACCGTCGGAACAGATGCCGCTGGTGGTCACTTTGCGGCTCTGTCGAGCGCCGTGGACAAAACCGCCGCCTTCGGGATCGACGAAACCCGCGTGTTCGGCTTCGAAGACTGGGTCGGCGGGCGGTACTCCGTCTGGGGTCCGATCGGGCTGAGCCTGATGCTGGCCATCGGCCCCGAGGCTTTTCGCGCGTTTCTCCGCGGCGGACAGGCGATGGACACACATTTTCGCGCAGCCGAGCCTTTGGAAAACCTTCCCGTCATGCTGGCGCTGGTTGGTATCTGGCATCATCAGGGATGCGGATATCCGACCCGTGCGGTTCTACCCTATGAACAGCGCCTTTCCCGGCTCCCGGCCTACTTCCAACAACTCGAGATGGAATCCAACGGCAAAGGCGTCGCGATGGACGGTTCCGCGCTGAGCGTGCCGTCGGGCCCGATCGTCTGGGGCGAGCCGGGCACGAATGGCCAGCACGCCTTTTATCAGCTGATCCACCAGGGGACCGCGGTGATCCCCTGCGAGTTCATGGTGGGGGCCGCAGGGCACCACCCCGAACTGGCCCATCAGCATCGCCTGCTGATCGCGAACTGTCTGGCGCAAAGTCAGGCGCTGATGCTGGGCCGCAGTCTGGAAGAGGCGCGCGCATTGATGGCCAAAGCCGGGTTCGAGGGCGATGAACTGGACAGGCAGGCCCGTCACCGGGTCTTTCCGGGCAACCGGCCGTCGACGACGCTTGTCTATCCTCAACTTACGCCCTTCGTTCTGGGCCAGATCCTTGCAGTTTACGAACATCGGGTCTTTGTCGAGGGAGCGATGCTCGGGATCAACTCCTACGACCAGTGGGGCGTTGAACTGGGGAAGGAACTGGCGAAATCGCTGGAGCCGGTTGTGGCGGGCGAGGGCGGCGAGACGCCGGATGCGTCAACCGCCGGGTTGCTGGACTATATCCATAGGCGGGTGGATTAGCGGCAGGCCGGAGTCTTCAATTAGGTGGGACGGCCCTTCGCAATTCAACTCAGCAAGTCACCTAACCGTCGTCCCGGGCGCTGTCACGGGTCCGGAAAATCTCACGCGCAGTATCCGACAACGGCACTTTTCGCGTCCCTGAAGCATCCGTCATCACCACGATCGTGGTCCCTTGCGCCTTGAGCATGCCGCCTGACCAGACCCCGTAGACCTTCTTGAAGGACGTCCGCCGAAAGCTCTCGCAGCGCGCTGTGACGATGTATTCTTCATTCAGAAACATCGGCGCGAGGTAGTCGCACGTCACCGACCGTAATACCAGCGTCGGGTCACCGGGTCCGTAATCCGAGATGCCATAGGCGGCAAGATAGCCGACACGAACGGTCTCGAACCACCGCAGATAAGCGGTGTTGTTCACATGGTTCAATGCATCAAGCTCATAGAACCGCACCCGATCCGCCTGACCATAGGACCATGGCTCGGGGATACCCGCAGAACGGAGCGTTTCGACGGAGAGGGGAGTCAGGAATTCTGTCATCGGATCACTGGAGCGGGTGAAGGGAATCGAACCCTCGTCTTAAGCTTGGGAAGCTCCTGCTCTACCATTGAGCTACACCCGCTTGATTGAAGGTCGAGAAATACGGAAGGCCCACGGAGAGGTCAAGCGGCGATCCGTCAGCCCAGCGTCAGGCGGAAGCTGCCCCAAACGATGTGCCAGTTCAGGTAGTAGACCAGCCGCACGCCGAACATCACGGCAAAGCCATAACGGCGAAACAGGATCAGCTGGAACAGGTTGAACGCGAAAAGGTGGATTGCGACGAAGACAAGGACAGCCGCTGTTGCGTCACCAGGTCGGGATAGAAGTACCTGGAACGTTGGTTCTGCGAGGGCGACGACGATAAGAAAGGGTGTTATCGATCCACGAATACCGTTCCCCAGAAGCGCAACCAGAAGCGCCAGCGGCAGAAGGTGGAACAGGCACTCAACCACGAACGCCATTACCGGATAGAACAGGAACGCTCCGGGCGGCATGATGTTCAAGTCAGCGGGGAACGGAGCCAGCAGGTCGACGACGATCGGGGGCACGGCGAAGACGGTGGCCAGCGCTGCCAGAAGTATCAGCCCGGATGTACTGGGGCGTGTCTGACCCCACCTCTGCGCATGCAGAAAGAAAAGCGCGCCACCGCCTGCAACCGCTATGGCGCCGATCAAAGCGGTGGGGGGCCATGTTCCCAGAAACCGGGCAAATCCCTCGCGACTGTCACCAAGATCAACCAGAGCGGCGAATGCGGCCGCAACACCAAGCGCGGCAAAGGCCAGGTAGGGAAGACACCGCGCGCCGGTCACGCCCGGCGGCGACGCCTGCGCCCGCCTGTGTCATCGCCATCGCCGGTATTGAAGGTCGCGGTCGGCAGCGTCACGATAGTGCCAAGGATCGGGAAGGGTTCGACCGCGTTCGGGATGTTGGAGGCATTGACGAAGTGTTCCTGAAACCGGGGCTCGACAGCAGTTTCGATCTTGTGAATCTTGTGGACCGTCTCCTCGATCTCGGCGCGTGCGGCGATGTTCAGAAGGGCAATGCGCGCCCCCGTTCCCGCGGCGTTTCCGGCGGATGTCACCTTGTCCAGTTCACAATCTGGGATCATGCCCAGAACCATCGCGTGTTTCGGGCTGATATGGGCACCGAACGCCCCGGCAAGGACCACGCGGTCCACCGTGTCGACCTCGAACTTGTCCATCAGAAGCCGCGCACCGGAATAGAGCGCTGCCTTGGCCATCTGAATTTCGCGGATATCGCGATTGGTGACGGTGATCTTTGGTCCGCCATCCTCGGTTCCGTCCCAGACGAGGTAGGAATAGGTGCGCCCGTCCATGAAACACCGGTCGGTCCCGGTCTGTTCAGGCGATCCGATCAGTCCCGGCCCGTCGACAATGCCGTGGATGCGCATTTCGGCCACCATTTCGATGATACCCGAACCGCAGATGCCGGTGATCCCGGTCGCGGCGGTTGCATCCGCGAACTCCGGATCATCCGACCACAAATCGCATCCGATGACCTTGAACCGGGGGGCTTTCGTTGCCGGATCGATCTCGACCCGTTCGATGGCGCCGGGCGCGGCGCGCTGGCCGCTTGAGATTTGCGCGCCCTCGAAAGCCGGGCCGGTGGGTGACGAACAGGCCAGAACCTTTTCTTCATTGCCCAAAATGATCTCTGCATTCGTGCCGACATCGACGACCAGAACCAGGTCCTTGGACTTGTTGGGCTCCTCCGACAGCGCCACCGCAGCCGCATCAGCACCCACATGGCCCGCGATGCACGGCAGGATATAGACCTGCGCGTCACCGTGGATCGAACCAAGCGACAGATCGGCACCCGTCAGGTTCAGCGCATTGGATGTGGCCAGCGCAAAGGGCGCCTGACCCAGTTCGAACGGATCGATTCCCAAGAGCAGGTGGTGCATGACCGGATTGCAGACAAACACGCATTCGACAATCTGCTTGGGGTCGATCTCGGCTTCGCCCGCAACCTCTATGGCAAGCGTGTCGATGGCTTCGCGGACAGCCTTGGTCATCTCGACATCGCCGCCTTCGTTCATCATCGAGTAGCTGACCCGGCTCATCAGGTCTTCACCGAACCGGATCTGCGGGTTCATGACCCCGGCCGAGGCTTTGACCTCTCCATTGCGTAAGTCGCACAGATGCGCGGCGACGGTGGTCGACCCAAGGTCGATGGCCAGTCCGTAAAGCCGATCCTCTGAATAGCCGGGCCAGATATCGAGGATGCGGTGACCTTCGCTGTCATGGCCGCGGTGGACGGCAACGGTGGCAGTCCAGTTGCCCTTGCGCAGGACCGGCTGAAGCTTGCGCAGAACGGCCAAGCCTGCCGTTACGTCTTCGACGTCCCACTGGTCGCGCAGCGCATCCGCGAGACGTTCGAAATCACCCGATGGTTCGTGCATATCGGGTTCCTGCACCTCGACGTAGTAAAGCCGTGTTGCGGGATCCATGACGATATCGCGCTCGGCGGCGGCCTTGCGGACCACCTGTTTGTGGACCTGGCTTTCGGCGGGTACGTCGATCACGATGTCTCTCTGGATCGTGGCCTGACATCCCAGACGGCGGCCTTTCTTCAGGCCGCGTTTCTGATCATAGCGCTCTTCGACCGAGTTCCATTCCGACAGTGCATCTCTGGCAACGGTCAGTCCATGCTTTGGAAATTCGCCATATCCCGGTGACACCTGACACTTCGAACAAATGCCACGGCCGCCACAGACACTGTCCAGATCGACACCCAACTGACGGGCGGCGGTCAGCACTGGCGTTCCGGTCGCGAATCTTCCGCGTTTGCCGGATGGGGTGAAAATAACCAGCGCGTCTTCGGGCATCGTCAACAATCCTTCGTGTCTCTCATGCCTCAAATAACATCATCTTGCCGATGGGAAAGGCATGCTGCGGCACATATTTGCCAATCCGCGTCATTCCTCTTGCGCATGGTTGTCTTTACGTCGAGCGGGCGGTCAATGGGGTCCAAACAAAGGGATCACATGTCCGCAGTCATCGCCGCACTCATTCCCGTGCTTTACATTCTTCTGCAGTGGTCGGCCCTGAACCGCATGCGGGCCGGATGGCGTGCGGCGGCGCTGTTTCCGGTCCTCCTGATGGGCGCGGCTCTTGCCGCGACGGTTGTCGGCATCGCCTCGAATGCCAGCCTTGCGCCGTTGGCCGTTGTGATCGGTCTGCCGCTTGCAACGATCTATCTGCTGGTCCTGCTGCCGCTGCACCTGATGCTCAGTTCGCCCCGCTAGACATGGGATCATAACCCAGAAACCAGATCAGAAGCGGAACCGGGGCCACCGCGAGCGACACGGTCAGAAGGGTTGGGACCGGCAGGAACATGCGTGAAAACCCGGCCATCAGGGAAATTCCGCCGCCACCCCCGATAACACCGCTGCCGGGCAGATTGATCAGGGCGGCGAGCACCAGATAACGCCAGCGGATCGCATGGTTTGCCAGCCACGACGGCAACCGCTCGTCCAGTTGCGCCAGCCGTTCTTCCGGCGTCAGGTCCTTGGCGTCGTGCAGAAGCATCGCGATCTTCGACAATCGAAGATCGTGACAGCGGGCGGCCATCCAGTCATAGGACAACCAGCGGCCCACGGAATAGGCCAGCATCAGGCCTGCGACCGTCGCAAGATACAGAAACGGCGCGATTTCGATCCCGCGAAGCGCGAGCAGCGACATCCCGATCTCTATCCCCGGCACAAACGGAATGGCGATCAGGACAGCATAGGCCAGCACGAAAAATGCAAGCACCCCGATCATCACCATCTTGCCGTCGTCGTCTGCGGCAAGGCCCGCAAGCGTCCGGTCGATGAACCTGTGAAGGGCCCAGACGAACAGGACAAACAAGCCAAGCTGGGCGATCACACGAAGCGTGCGGGCCACGCTGCCGCGCTGGAGGGTCGGTTTGCCGGACATGACCACCGACTAAAGCAGGATCTAACGTCAGAGCAATGGGAATACGCAGACGTCACTACACGCATTCCGGTCGTCACACAGGCTTGATGGACTCGTCGCCCGAAGGTGAACAGTCGTGAACGCGATCGGATGTACGCTTTCGGCCTCTGGTCCCGGCGGCCATTTCCGCCGGTCGGAAAGTGAGGAAAACCATGAAAATCCTGAGAACCTTAACCGGTGCGACGACGGTGGCGCTATTTGCCCTTCCTGCATTGGCGCAAGAACCGCATTTTGGCGGGGATGCTGACACGGCTTACGCGGCACTTCTGTGGGACGTAATGGTCGCCCAACATCTTGTTGGTGAAAACTCCCTGCGAAGCCTTCCCTATGAGGGGATCGAACCGCATGGTTTCATGCTGGAAACCTTCTATTCCCGCGCCACAATTGACGGGCATGACGGCACGCTGGTCGTGAAACGGAATTACGGTCCGGCGGGCGTAGAAGTGGATCAGGTCGTCGCCAATCCGGAGGATCATCTGGCCGCACTCACGATCATGTTCCGGCGCGAGGATGGCTATGATCCGGACAACGGCAACTGGTATTGGGTCAAGTATCTGCCCGATGGTTCATTGGACGTGAACCCCGCCGGGGTGCAGCTTGCCGGCCGGATCGGCAAGAACGCCGAAGCTGGCTGTATCGCCTGCCACCTAGGCGCGGGTGGGGACGATTACCTGTTCACGACGGATGCGGCGCTGGATTAACCGGCGTTCAGCCATTCAAGGATCGCCGCGCGGTCTTCGTCCAGTTTCGGAGCGGCAGGGCGTGAAATGACGTCTTCCAGCCCGGTCATCTTGATCGGATTACCAGCGGCAGTGAACTTGTGGCCGCCATTGGTCTGGCCCACATCAACGACCATGTTCCGTGCAAGGATCTGGGGGTCTTCAAGAACCTCAAGCACGTTCTGGATCGGACCGGTGGGGATACCTGCGGCGACCAGCCGGTCGATCCATTCGGCCCGTGTGGCATGGAGCGTCTCGATCTCGATCAGGCGCTTGAGCAGGCGGTGATGCTCACAGCGGGCGGGATTTGTCGCAAAGCGCGGATCTTCGATCCACTCGGGATGTCCCAAGAGCTGCGCCAGCTTCGCGAAGAGCGCGTCATTCCCGGCGGCGATGACGAACAGCCCGTCGGAGGCGTGGAACGTTTCAAACGGCGTGATCGACGGGTGCCGCGCACCCGCGGGGCCGGGGGCCTCGCCTGTCGTCGTCGCAATCGCCACCGCGTGTTCAAGGATCGCGATCTGGGAATCGAGCATCGCCACGTCGATCTTTTGCCCGAGGCCGGTCTTTTCGCGCGCATAGAGTGCCGCCAGAACGCCCTGGGTCAGGAACATGCCCGCCACGATGTCGCCGATGGACGCACCTGTACGCACCGGGTCGCGGCCCTTTTCGCCGGTAATGGACATCACGCCTCCGCGTGCCTGCACCACCATGTCATAGGCCGGGCGCAGCGCGTCGGGCCCCGTATGACCATAGCCCGACACAGCGCCATAGATCAGCCGCGGATGCTTCTTGTGCAGGTCTTCCCAGCCATAACCAAGCCGCTCCATGACGCCGGGGCGGTAATTCTCGAGCACCATGTCGGCGCGGGCCAGAAGCCGGTCCAGAATCTCCCGGTCGGGATCGTGATGCAGATCCAGGGCAATCGATTCCTTGCCGTGGTTCAACCCCACGAAATACGCGCTATCGCCTTCGACGATGGGGGGAAAGGCGCGTGTGTCATCGCCGGTCCCCGGCCGCTCCACCTTGATCACACGGGCGCCCAGATCGCTGAGAATTGTCGAGGCGAAAGGCCCCGCCAGAACATGGGTCAGATCAACAACGATCAGGTCATCGAGGGGCGCGGGCATGGCAATCTCCATTAAAAGTCAGCGCACTGTGCAAACCCTCTGTAACCGTGCCCTGACCGAGATCAACTATTTGCCAACTCGCGTTTCACTGATCAGCCGCGCCTGCGGCGTCCGCCGCTGCGTCCGCCGCGCCCGCCACCCGATGCTGCCGCGGTCTGGCTGGCTTCGGGGAAGGGGATGCCTTCCTTGACCTGATCCAGCACACGGCTGAACTTGATCCATGCGCTGCCATTTGCGTCATGGTTCATCAGAAAGTTCGCGGCGCGGATCGCCTCCATTTCGACCGGGCGGACCGGGTTCATGATCGCGCTGGTCATGCCCGCGCCGATGGCCATGGGCAGGAAAGCGGCATTGATACCATGCCTATGCGGCAGGCCGAACGAGATGTTCGACGCACCGCAAGTGGTGTTCACGCCCAGCTCTTCGCGCAGCTTTCGCACGAGTGCAAAGACCTGCTGCCCCGCCGTTCCCATGGCTCCCACAGGCATGACCAGCGGATCGACGACGATATCATGGGCCGGAATACCGAAATCAGCCGCGCGTTCGACGATCTTCTTTGCGACCGCGAACCGCACTTCCGGGTCTTCCGAGATGCCGGTGTCATCGTTCGAGATCGCGACGACCGGCACGTTGTACTTTTTCACCAGCGGCAGGATCGCCTCAAGCCGGTCTTCCTCACCCGTCACCGAGTTCAAAAGCGGACGACCCTCAGCCGCCGCCAGTCCGGCTTCTAGAGCGCCCGGAACCGATGAATCGATACACAAAGGAACGTCCACAAGTCCCTGAACAAGCTCAATCATCTTGGTCATGAGGGGCGGTTCGGTCTCGTTCGGATTGGGGTTCGAGTTGTAGACGACGCCGGCGTTCACATCGAGCACCATCGCGCCACAGGCGACCTGTTCCAGAGCATCCTTCTCGACGGTCGAGAAATCGCCCGCCTCAAGCTGCGCCGCCAGAACCTTGCGCCCGGTCGGGTTGATCCGCTCGCCGATCACGCAGAACGGTTCGTCAAACCCGATTGTGACGGTTTTCGTTTTGGATTCGACGATGGTGCGGGTCATGTGGTGGCTCCTTCGAGGCGCTCCAGAAACGCGGGGAGCGCAGTATCATTGAAGTCTTTGATCGTGGCATGGGCGCCAAGATCGATCAGGGTGTCATGGTCGAGGCTCGACCGGACGCCGATGGTGAACGCGCCCGATGCGGCGGCGGAGTAGAGACCCGCAGCACTATCCTCGAACGCGATAGCATGGCCGGGCAGGGTGCCCAACTGCTCCATGGCGGCAGTGTAAGGCGCGGGGTCGGGTTTTCCGCGCACGCATTCCTCACCGATCACGACCGTGGGAAAACGGGCGGCCAGCCCAATGGCTTTCAGCATCGCATCGGCGTTCAGGCGCGGCGCATTAGTCACGCAGGCCACGCCCCAACCTTCGGTCTCGGCCCGGTTCAACAGGGTCACAAGACCTGGCATGGGATCAACGATATCATCCAGGATCTCGCGAAACGCGGCTTCCTTGTCCAGATGCAGCTGGTAGGGATCTTCGCCCGGCAGATGCTTTTTAAAGACCTCGGTGTTCTGCTTTCCATGGATCTCGGAGAAATAGAACGCCTCGTCGATATCGACGCCGCGCGCCGCAAACATCTCGACATAGACCTGCGCGTGCAGGGGATCGGACTCGATCAGGGTACCGTCGAGGTCAAAAAGCAGGGCGGGTCGGGTCATCCGCGGATCAGGCGCTTGCCGGGACAGCCGAAGTGCCGCCGTTGTCGATCGCCCATTGGGCATTCGTCTTGATACCGCCGAGCGGAAAGAAATGCACCGCTTCGATGTTGAAATCCGGATTGGCGGCTTTGTGTAGCGCCAGTTCGCGAACGACATCGGTCGGCTCGTAGGGCAGGACCAGCTTGGTCACGTCCATTGCGCGCCGTTGCAGAACCTTCAGCGACGGGCCCACGCCACAGGCGATGGCGAACTTGATCAGGGTCTGCAGCTTGGCCGGGCCCGCAACACCGATATGGATCGGCAGGGTAATGCCCTCATCCTTCATCCGGTCGGCCCATGCGATGATCGGTTTCGCTTCGAACGCGAACTGTGTGGCGATGGCCATCTCGGCATCGGTACGCTCGGAAAACGCCTGTTTCCAGCGCAGGGCCTCCATCACCGCACGGTCGCTTCCGTCGGGGTCGATGTCGCGGTTGCCTTCGGGGTGACCGGCCACATGCAGACGCTTGAAGCCTGCCTTGTCTAACAGGCCCGTTTCCAAGAGTTGCATCGAGCAATGAAACGCGCCCTGCGGCTCCGCCACGCCACCGGCCAAGAGCAGCGCCTGTTCCACGCCAGCCTCGCCCTGATAGCGCGCGATCCAATCGGTCAGCATGGCCCCGTCGCGGATGATCCGGGCCGGGAAATGCGGCATGATGTTGAAACCGTCACGCGCCAGTCGCGCCGCCGTTGCCACCATGTCATCGATAGGCGTGCCGTCGATATGCGCGATGTAAACCCTTGTGCCTTCCGGCAGCAGCGCTCGAAAGTCCTCGACCTTCTCTGCGGTGCGCGGCATCACCTCGATTGAGTAGTCCTTCAAAAACGCCTCGACCTCGGGCGAAACGGTGGGGGCCGCACTGTCTTTCCGTTTGAACTGTAGCAGGGCCATGAGGGCCTCCCATAGATTTCCGGGCTTCACGCCCAACCGTCATTTGCAATCAGTGTCTTGATCCGGTCCAGATCGTATTCAGCCTCCAGACGCGCGGCTTCGGCCTGCGCGACCTGACCCGGCTCTCCTGCGACCTCGTACGCCGCTTTGCGCCATTCCGACAGATAGGCATCGGTACCGGCCGCACCAACCTTCATGGCCGCGCGGTCGATGGCCTGCTCGAACCGCTCGGGCAGCTGGACTTTCGATCCACGGCGCCCCTTGCCCACAATCACCTGGGCCGGAATGTCGCGCCAGTAAACAACGGTTACGTCAGGCATGGTCGATTCCCTCGTGTCTGATCCGTCCTACGCGCCGCGTGTCCTGGATCAGAGTGCATTTTCGACATCGCAGAAGCATCAAGCGACTTCCACGATCTTTTAGCGAAACTGCGGCATCGCGGCCATGGGTCCAGAGCCCCAAAAGCTTCATAACCATCCTGTGGCCGTTTCATGTTCATCCGGAACAGGCGCAAAGATCACAATGCTTGCATGAGTACGTAACCGCCCGTAGCATTAACCCAACTTGAAATTGGAGGGCGAGATGCCGCCCGAGCGTCCCGAAGGTGCGGGCGCGTTCCCAAAGCCGGTCGAGCGTACCGCGCCGAACCCGCCTGATCCCGCGGAGCTTTATGCCGCGCTGGATCTGGGCACGAACAGCTGTCGCATGCTGATTGCCCAGCCAAAGGGCAATCAATTCCATGTGGTCGACAGCTTTTCGAAGTCGGTTCAGCTGGGTCAGGGTCTGGAAAGCTCGGGCCGTTTGTCGCGCAACTCCATGAATCGCGCGGTTCAGGCATTGCGGATCTGCCAGGGCAAGCTTCGCAAACACGGCGTCAAAAGGATGCGGCTTGTCGCGACCGAGGCATGCCGGCGGGCGTCGAATGCGGCGCAGTTTATCTCGTTCGTGCAAGGGCAGACCGGTCTGGACCTAGAAATCATCGAGCCCGAGGAAGAGGCGCGGCTGGCGGTGATCTCCTGCGCGCCGCTCGTTTCGACCAAGACCGAACAATTGCTGGTCATCGATATCGGCGGCGGATCGACCGAGCTGGTCTGGATAGACCTGACCCGTGTCCCGCGCATGGAGCGTCCACGCGCGATCATGCGGCTGCATGCGGGATTTGTTTCGAACGACACGATGTTTCCCGCGGCCCGCGTGGTCGACTGGATATCTGTCCCTCTGGGCGTGGCGACACTGCGCGAACAGTTCAGCGATGTCCGCGACGACTCCGCCCGGTTTGCGCTGATGAGCTGGTTTTTCGAAGAAAACCTTGCCGATTTCACACCTTATGCCTCGGAACAGGCGCGCGAGGGATTTCAGGTGATCGGCACCTCGGGGACGATCACCACTGTCGCCGCCAGTCATCTGGGGCTGAAACGCTATGATCGGACCAAGGTGGACGGGCTGATGATGACATCAGACCAGATCGACCGGGTGATCCGAGAATACCTGTCTCTTGGCCCCACCGGGCGCCGGAACGACCCGCGCATCGGGCGCGACCGGCAGACCCTGATCATGTCGGGCTCCGCCATTCTTCAAGCCCTTTTGCGGATCTGGCCCACCGACCGCCTGTCGGTTGCCGATCGCGGGCTGCGCGAGGGGTTGCTTTACTCCCAGATGTCGGCAGACGGGGTTCTGGAAGACGGGCCGTATTAGATGGCGGAACGCGGGAGCAACGTGCGGTGAAAAAACCGAGTGGACGAGGACAGCGGGACCTGAAGGTCAAGGTCAAGACAGCGCGGGGGCGCAAGCTGTCTTCGACGCGCTGGCTGGAGCGTCAGCTGAACGATCCTTACGTGAAGCGCGCGCAGGCCGAAGGATATCGCGGGCGCGCGGCGTTCAAGATCCTTGAGCTTGACGACAAGTACCGTTTCCTCGTTCCGGGCGCCCGGGTCGTCGACTTGGGCTGTGCGCCGGGTGGCTGGTGTCAGGTCGCGGTGACGCGCGTGAATGCACTGGGCGAAAAGCCCGGCAAGGCGCAGGGCCGCGTTCTGGGTGTGGACTTGCAAGAGGTTGAGCCGATCCCCGGTGCCGAAATCCATGTGCTGGATTTCATGGAAGACGGCGCGGATGACAAGGTCAAGGCATGGCTCGACGGCCCGGCCGATGTCGTAATGTCCGACATGGCCGCTGCGGCCTCGGGCCACAAGCAGACCGACCACTTGCGGATTATCGCGCTGTGCGAGGCGGCGGCGGATCTGGCGTTCGACGTCCTTTCGCCGGGTGGTACGTTTGTGGCCAAGGTTCTGGCCGGCGGAGCCGAGGGCGAGTTGCAGAAGCTTCTGAAGCAACGCTTTGACAAGGTCGCGAACGTCAAACCCGAGGCCTCGCGCGCGGACAGTTCCGAGAAGTTCGTCGTGGCGACTGGTTTTCGTCCGGAGGCGTGAGAGACCTGATCCGATCCATTCCTGAACAGCCATTTCGTCAATGCCGCTTGGATGTGGCAGGCCTGCGCAACGAAGATGCGGTCTAGTTCTTCAATGGCATGCCGTTGTCAGGTCGTTTGCACTTTATTTTTCTGGCGCGGGCCTGCACCGACGCAGATCCATCGTTTTCCGCGCGGATGAGTGCAGTTTCGGCAAGGGGCGCGAGGTCAGGCTCTTGTCTTGCCGCGTATTGAAGCGCACTCATCGACCACGCCCGCATGAAGGGTCGTTCATGGCCGAGAAACTGGCTGGCCCATTCCGCGAAGCGTCGCGCCTGATTGGACGAAAATGCGAAAAACTCTGCGCTCTGACACAGATGAAGCGCCGCCTGCCACGACGGCACTGCATCAAGCCGGGCGACAATTGCCTCCAGCTCTGCCGGTTCCGGATCAGTACCGGTTTCGGCGCAGTTCTTTATCAGCCAGGTCGCGCCGTCCGAAACAAAGCTCTCCTGACAGTCGATAAGCGCAGCAAGTTCGCCCATAAAACCCGCGTTACCGCCGAGGCGCGCACGGGTCTCCGACAAAGTTGATATCGCCTTGCCATCAAAGGCCCTGAGGGCTTGCAACAGTTCCGACATATTCTCCTGGCTGGGGTCTGATAGATCCTAAGAAAAGCTCGGAATCGGGCATTGAACAATCAATTCCGCGTCTTGAACGCCGGTTCGGCGCAGAATCGACGCTTCGCGGCGTGCGGCGAACGGGGTTTGCAGTCTTTTTTCAGAGTGGCGGAGAGACAGGGATTCGAACCCTGGGTAGGCTTGCACCCACAACGGTTTTCGAGACCGCCCCGTTCGACCACTCCGGCACCTCTCCGCGAAGGGTCCGGGACGCGATAGGGTATCGGCGCGTTCAGTGCAACCTATTTTGCCGATGCGATCACAAACGGTTGGAGCCTCTTGGAAACACGATGCGCGCGCACTAGCCTCTAGGGCGTTCCGATCAGAAATGGACCCCACCGATGATCCGACTTGCCGCATTTACCATCGCGCTGACACTGTCGCTTATGCCCGCGAGGGCCGACCGGGCCGCCGATCTTGAGACGCTTTATGAAGCGCTTGGGCTGATCGAAGTGGTCGATATCATGCGCAAAGAAGGCGTGGGGTATGGCGCGGATATGGAGGCGCAGTTGTTCCCCGGGCGGGGCGGGTCCGGCTGGGCAGCGACGGTCGAACAGATTTATGACCCCCAGATGATGTCGAGAACCGTCATGAACGGTCTCGATCAGGGCATCGACGAAGATGATCTGGGCGTGCTTCTGGATTTCTTCACATCCGAGCGCGGCAGGCAAATCGTCGGGTTCGAAGTCAGCGCCCGCCGCGCGATGATGGACGACGATATCGAGGCCGCCGCCGAAGAGCGTATGCGTGAGATGCGCGAAGAGGGCGGCCCCCGGGTCGAGGCGATCGAACAGTTCATCGCCGCCAACGATCTGGTAGAATCGAACATCATGGGGGCGATGAACTCGAACTATGCTTTCTATCAGGGTCTGCTGGATGGCGAGGCTTTCGGGCGGACAATGACCGAAAGCGACGTCCTTAACGACGTCTGGGCGCAGGAGCCAGAGATTCGCGACGAGACCGAGACCTGGGTCTGGACGTTTCTGGCCGTGGCCTATCAGCCTTTGGATGACGATGATCTGGAGGCGTATATCAGCCTCAGTGAAACCGACGCGGGCCGTGCGCTGAACCGGGCGTTGTTCAACGGGTTCGACCGGATGTACGTCACGATCTCGCGCAGTCTGGGCAGTGCGGCGGCACGGTTCATGGCGGGCGAGGATATCTAGGGGCGGTCTTGCTTAGCCGTGGCGCTTCCTTCTCTCGCCATGGGACCGGCCATGCCGGTCAATTCTCGTATCGACCGGGCGTATCGCGATTGCGTTCATATTGCTTCGTAAGCGGGAAGGGTGGCAGCCAGGATTCGCGACGGATCGTCCAGCTTTCATAGGTTGGCGTCAGTTGGTCCGCGGCATCCAGGGATCCGAGATGCACTTCTATTTCGTCTTCGCTGCGCGCGAAAACGGAAGAGCCGCAGCGGGGACAGAAAAACCGCCCGTCATAGTCGCGCGTTTCGCCTTCTATCGTCACCGCCTCCTCCGGGAAAACCGCCGATGCATAGAAAAGAGCGCCGTGATGCTTGCGGCAGTCGAGGCAATGACAAAGGCCGACCCGATAGGGTGCGCCTGTCGCCACCAACCGGACGTCTCCGCAGAGGCAACCACCCGTGAATCGGTCCATCTTGTGGCTCCTGTAGACTGCTGCGACCGTAGGGCCTGTGAGAACCCATTCGTAAGCATAACAGCGAACGGACCGCAAAGAGTCGAACGTTTTCCCGCAACTTCATTGCCGCGCTCCGGCCGCCAACGACCGATCTGCGCGATTTGGTGAAAGGCCCCGTCGCACCGCTTGACTTTCTTCGCGTTCTCTCCAATAAGCGCGGTTTCGGGGCGAGCTGTTGGTTCGCCTCGTCCCAGTTTAAACACCGTTCCCATGTGATGGGCGCGCGCTGTCCGAGGCGGCTTCGGCCAAAAACACCCGTACGGGGGCCACAGGATGCGGCAAGAGTGAAGGAAAAACCATGTTTGCGGTCCTCAAGACCGGTGGCAAGCAGTATCGGGTTCAGTCGGGGGATGTCCTCCGGGTTGAGAAACTCGCAGCGGCCGCTGGCGACACAGTCCAGTTCAACGATATCCTCATGGTCAACGCGACCGTGGGCACTCCTTTCGTGGCCGGTGCCGGCGTACAGGCCGAAGTGATCGACCAGATCAAGGGCGACAAGGTCATCCATTTCGTGAAGCGCCGCCGGAAGCATTCGTCGCAGCGCACGAAGGGCCACCGTCAGCAGCTGACCCTGCTGCGGGTGACGGACATCCTTGAAAAAGGGGCCGAAAAGTCGGGCGTAATGGCTGCAATCGGTGCCGGATCGGCGCCCGCTGTTGCGGAAGCACCGAAGAAGGCCGCTCCGAAGAAAGCGGCGCCTAAGGCTGAACCCAAAGCGGAGGCCCCGAAGAAGCCTGAGCCGAAGGCCGAGGCCCCGAAGAAAGCCGCACCCAAGAAGGCCGCGCCAAAGGCTGATGCCGCGGCGGACGACCTGAAGAAATTGTCCGGTGTCGGTCCCGCGCTTGAGAAAAAGCTGCTGGCCGCCGGTGTCACCACGTTCGCGCAGATCGCGGCATGGGGCGATGCCGAGATCGCCGAGTTTGACGAAAAGCTGTCCTTCAAGGGCCGTATCGAACGCGAGGGCTGGGTCGAGCAGGCCAAGGCTCTTGCAGCCGAAAAGGAGTAACGACCGATGGCACACAAAAAAGCAGGCGGTTCCAGCCGCAACGGCCGCGACAGCGCGGGCCGTCGTCTTGGTGTCAAGAAATACGGCGGCGAGGCCGTGATCCCGGGTAACATCATCGTGCGTCAGCGCGGCACCAAGATGTGGCCGGGCGAAGGCGTCGGTATGGGCAAGGACCACACGATCTTTGCGACCGTCGAAGGCTCCGTCACCTTCCATAAGGGCCTGAAAGGTCGCACCTTTATTTCGGTTCTCCCGGTCGCGGAGGCCGCCGAGTAAGCCGAAACCCGAAGATGAACGCATCAGAAAGGGGACCGGCGAAACCGCCGGTCCCCTTTCCCGTTTCGGGACCCAGCAATCCCGCGTCGAAATCTTGTAAGCGACGCATATCGTAACCAGTTTTGAAGTCCGTGCAGATCAGTTGTTTCGCCGCCCCGGTATCCGAACCGGCTCCGGGCAGCCCTGTCACCGCTTCTCGGAGGAGGAAGCCATGAAGCTCGACCAGATCGTGAACCAGCCGACCATTGATGCCGACCGGTTTACCCTGCGGCCGGTGCGCCGTTCGGATGTGGGCCTTTTGTCTATGTATGCCGGTGACAAACGCGTGGCATGGAACACGACCGATATTCCGCACCCCCTGCCGCCGGGCGCGGGCGAGGCATTTGTCGAGCGTGCCATGGCCGAAGATCGCCGTGAGGACGTCTGGGTGATGGATGGCAGCGCGTCGGGCAGTGGTGACCTTCTGGGTGTGATTTCGCTCACGCGGATGGACCGGGCACAGTCCGAGATCGGGTACTGGATCGTTCCGGCCTTCTGGAACTCGGGCCTTGCGTCCGAAGCGGTGCGCGCCCTGATCGCCGCCAATCCCCATGATGCACGGACGCTGTTTGCAAGCGTGTTTCAGGACAATCCGGCCTCGGCCCGGGTGCTGACCAATGCCGGTTTTGCCTATATCGGCGATGCCGAGATCTTTTCGGTCGCGCGAAACTCAACTGTGGCCACCTGGACCTATATCCTGCAATTGAGCTGATGGCATGGCGGCGTCGGAGCATTCCCATATCACGACGCCGCGCCTGACGCTGGTCCCGGTGACCGAGGCTGATCCGGCCGATGTCGTGGCCGGGATCGGCAACTACGACGTGGCCCGCTGGCTGGGCCGGGTGCCCTATCCCTATGGTCTCGAGGATGCCGCGGCTTTCATCGACGCAAACGCGGATCAGGCGGGCCGCGTGTGGTTCATCCGCGACGATACCGGCCTTGTGGGCGGCATATCGATCGATCGTGAGCTTGGATACTGGTTCGCGCGCGAAGCTTGGGGGCAGGGCTATGCCACCGAGGCGGGCGATGCGGTGATCGACGTGCATTTCGCTGATCCGGATGCGGGTGATCTGATTTCAGGACATTACCCCGGCAACGACCGGTCGTCCCATGTCCTTCTGAAGCTGGGCTTTGTCTATACCGGTCGGCGGACGGTTCAGGCTCGGGCACTGGCCCAGACCGTCGACAGCCATGAGATGCGCCTGACCCGCGAGACGTGGCGCGCCCTGCGCGAGATCGAGATCGGAACCGACCGGCTTGTGCTGCGCCCCTTGCGGGAGGCTGACTGGCGGCGGCTACAGCAGTTCGGCGGTACGCCCGAGGTCGCCCGCATGATGATGGTTCTGACCGTCCCCTGGACAGAAGCCGACGTGAAATACTGGATCGCCACGTCGCGGTTTCGCGGGCGTCCCGGCTACCGTCTGGGGATCACGCTTCCCGATGGGGGCCTGATCGGCACGGTGGGTCTGGGGCCGGATCGGTCGGTGTCCTACATGCTCGACCGCCGCTATTGGGGCCGGGGCTTTGCGACAGAAGCCATGGCGGCCTTTCTGGCAGATATTTGGGAGCGGTTCCCTGAAGTCGACCGGCTTGATGCCGATCATTTCGCCGATAACCCGGCCTCTGGCGCCGTCCTGCGTAAGTTGGGGTTCCGGCAGACCGGCACGGGCCTTGGCGGATCGCGGGCGCGGGCGGACCGGGCCCCGAATGTCCGGTTCCGACTGGATCGGGCCGATGCTTGGCCGAACCCGTAAGGATCATCGCCACCCTGCGGCATCTTGAATGCAGGGCCTCTATCGAGTATCCGCGCCGTCTGAAGGGACCGCAATTCCATGAAGTTTCTCGATCTTGCCAAAGTCTATATCCGCTCGGGGTCCGGCGGAAACGGCTGCACATCGTTCCGGCGCGAGAAATACATTGAATATGGCGGGCCCGATGGCGGCGACGGGGGCCGGGGCGGCGATGTCTGGGCCGAGGCCGTGGACGGGCTGAACACGCTGATCGACTTTCGCTATCAGCAGCATTTTTTCGCCAAGAACGGCCGTCCCGGGCAGGGCAACCAGAAAACCGGTGCGTCCGGGTCGGACATCGTGCTGCGGGTCCCGGTGGGCACCGAGATTCTGGACGAGGATGAGGAAACGGTCATTGCCGATCTGACCGGTGTCGGAGAGCGCGTGCTTCTGGCCAGGGGCGGCAATGGCGGCTTCGGCAACCTGCATTTCAAGACCTCGATCAATCAGGCCCCGCGCCGCGCCAATCCGGGCCAGGAGGGCGTGGAACGGACGCTCTGGCTGCGGTTGAAGCTGATCGCCGATGCGGGGCTTCTGGGCCTGCCCAATGCGGGAAAATCGACCTTCCTTGCCGCGACCTCGAACGCGCGGCCCAAGATTGCGGATTACCCCTTCACGACCCTCCACCCCAACCTTGGCGTCGTGGGCGTGGACGAGGTGGAGTTCGTCGTGGCCGACATTCCGGGTCTGATCGAAGGCGCCCATGAAGGCCGCGGCATCGGTGACCGGTTTCTGGGCCATGTGGAACGCTGCGCGGTGCTATTGCATCTCGTTGATGGCACCTCTGAGGATGTGGCCGGTGACTGGCAGACGATCATCGACGAGCTTGAGGCCTATGACGGCCCCTTGGCCGACAAGCCCCGCATCACCGCGCTGAACAAGATCGACGCGCTGGAGCCGGAGTTGCGGGCGGAGCGGCAGGCAGCCCTTGAGGCCGCCACGGGCGAAAAGGTCTGGCCGATCTCGGGTGTGTCCGGCGAGGGGATCGAGGATGTCTTGCGCGCACTTCGCCGCCAGATCGACGCCCACAGACGGGCGGAGGCCGATGCGAAAGAGGATCCCGCACCATGGCGTCCCTGACAGATGCACGGCGGATTGTCGTCAAGATCGGCTCGGCCCTGCTGGTCCGGGACGGCGCCCTGCGCGCCGACTGGCTGCGCGGGCTGGCCGAGGATGTGGCGTGGCTCGCGGGCAATGGTGCGCAGGTCATACTGGTGTCGTCCGGTTCTATTGCCCTTGGTCGCGGTGCGTTGGATCTGAGCCAGAGCGATCTGGCACTGGAACAATCTCAGGCCGCCGCCGCCGTTGGTCAGATCCGGCTCGCGCGCGCCTATGAAGAGGCGCTTGCGCCCCACGGGCTGCGGACGGCGCAGGTGCTTCTGACGCTTGAAGACAGCACCGACCGCCGGCGTTATCTGAACGCGCGGGCGACGCTTGAAACCCTTCTGGGCTACGGCGTGATCCCGATCGTTAACGAAAACGATACCATTGCGACCGATGAGATCCGCTTTGGCGATAACGACCGTCTGGCGGCCCAGATCGCGGTTACGGTTGGGGCGGACCGGCTGATCCTTCTGTCGGATGTGGACGGGTTCTATTCCGGCAATCCGAAGGATGATCCCACCGCCACCCGGTTCGATACGATTGCCGAGATCACGCCGAAGATCGAGGCGATGGCGGGGGATGCCGGGTCGGGTCTGTCCCGGGGGGGAATGAAGACCAAACTCATGGCAGCCAAGACCGCGACGCGGGGCGGGGCGGCCATGGCGATTACCGAAGGATCGGCCCTTAACCCATTGCGCTTACTGGAAAATGGCGCTCCAGCGACGTGGTTTTTGCCGGAGACGGATCCGCAGGCGGCGCGGAAACGCTGGATCGCAGCGATGAAACCGCGCGGTGAGATAACGGTCGATACAGGCGCGGCGCGGGCGCTGGAACAGGGCAAATCGCTGCTGCCGGCGGGGGTCACCGTCGTCTCGGGCGATTTCGGGCGGGGTGATCCAGTCTCGATCCTCGATGCTTCCGGCATCCGCCTTGGCCTCGGCCTGACCCGGTACACCGGCGACGAGGCCCGGGCCATCGCCGGGCACCGCTCTGGTGACATTGAGCCGATTTTGGGCTATCCGGGCCGGGCGGCCCTGATCCACCGCGATGACATGGTGCTGTGACTTTACCCCTTCGTCTTGTCAAAAATACGCAAAATCAAAGACTTCCAGAGGCGCTGCCGATGAACGAGATGACGAACATTCCCACCTTGATGGCCGAGATCGGGGCCAACGCCAGGGCCGCGGCAGCGGAACTGAGCCATGCAACTGCCGAGCGCAAGCATGCCGCCCTGATCGGCGCGGCAGAGGCTGTCTGGAACCGGCGCCCCGAGATACTCGACGCGAATGCGCGCGATATGGAGTTCGGGCGCGAGAAGGGCCTGTCGGACGCGATGCTCGACCGGCTTCTTCTGACCGAAGACCGGATCCGCGGCATGGTCGACGGCCTGCGCGCCGTGGCCGAACAGCCCGACCCGGTGGGCGAGGTGATCGCGGACTGGACGATGCCCTCGGGGCTTCACATCCGGCGGGTGCGCACGCCCCTGGGTGTTGTAGGGGTGATCTATGAAAGCCGCCCTAACGTGACGGCCGATGCCGGTGCCCTGTGCCTCAAAGCGGGCAATGCCGTCATTCTGCGCGGCGGCAGCGAGAGCTTTCACTCCTCCGGCATAATCCATGCCTGCCTTGTGGATGGGCTTGAAGCGGCGGGTCTGCCTGCGACGGCGATCCAGCGCGTGCCCACCCGCGACCGCGCGGCGGTGCAGGCGATGCTGACGATGACAGACACGATCGACGTGATCGTCCCCCGGGGCGGCAAGGGCCTTGTGGGCCTTGTTCAGCGCGAGGCGCGGGTGCCGGTTTTTGCCCATCTCGAAGGGATCGTGCATATCTATGTCGACAAGGCGGCCGACCCCGAAAAGACGCTGAAGGTTGTGCTGAACGCCAAGACACGGCGGACGGGCATCTGTGGCTCGGCGGAATGCCTGCTGATCCACAGGGATGTGGCCGACACGATCGGTAAGGGGGTGATCCGGGCGCTTGGGGATGCGGGCGTCGAGGTACGCGCGGGTCCGGGTCTGGACGGGATCGAGGGCACCGTCCCGGCGACGGATGACGACTGGGGCCACGAATATCTCGACATGATCATCGCCGCGAAAGTTGTTGATAACATTGATGAAGCCATGGCGCATATCCGGCGTTTCGGGTCGAACCACACGGATGCGATCCTGACCGAAGACGCCGATGCCGCGGCGCGGTTCTTCAACGAACTCGACAGTGCGATCCTGCTGCATAACGCGTCGACCCAGTTCGCCGATGGCGGCGAGTTCGGGATGGGCGCCGAGATCGGGATCGCGACGGGCAAGATGCATGCGCGGGGGCCGGTGGGCGCGGCGCAGCTGACGTCGTTCAAGTACCTTGTGGAAGGTGACGGGACCGTGCGGCCCTGACCAACCCGTTAACGGCCCGACCGGTCAGAACGTGACGCGAATTTCGCCCGATTGCAGATCGGTGGATACCCAGCGCCCGGCCTGACGGGCGGCGTCGCCGACCAGTGCGAAATGCACATGGGCCGGGGTGACATCGATATCCTCGGTGCCGTCGACGAGCATCTGCCACAGTTCGGGTTCGATCTTCTGCCGTTCGGCGACGCCCCGGATCGCCCAGTTGCCGTCGGCTTCGGACACGTGGATATCGCCGCCCCAGGGCATTGCCGTCTCGAAGCATTGCAGGAGAAGGAAGGCGAGCTTGATCCTGTCGCGCGTCAGGCCCGCCTCTGGTTCCCACTGATACCGCAGGCGTCCGCCCCGCCCGAGATCGGCCAGAATGCTGCGCACCTCGGCAATCGGCACGTTCTGCCCCGGACTGGCCGCGCCAAACGCGATCCGGAAGAACCGGATCCGCGCATTGGCGTTTTCCACGCTTTCTGCGATCAGCGCGATTTCGGGGGCGGCGTTGATGCCCGACATCGTCAGAAGCTCGACCCCATTGTTTATGGCGCCCAACGGGCTGATAAGGTCATGACAGATACGCGACCCCAGGAGCGCGTTCAGATCACGGGACGAGGTATTGGTCATGAGGACCTCCGGACTTGGGAAGGGCACAATGTGAATGATATGGCATCGCTTCTGGAGCCGGGGATGCTGGTCCGGCATCCGACGGAACCCGATTGGGGTCTGGGACAGGTCCAGTCGAATATCGACGGTCGTGTGACCGTGAATTTCGAGAATACGGGGAAAACCGTGATTGACGCGCGGCGGATCGAACTGATCATCGTATTTGACACATAACTGCAACCAGAGAGCATTTCAGGTGACGCTAGATCAACTTAAAGTTTAGTTCAAGTATGGATTCTCGCCTGCGCTGTTATGTTGCGCCACCGTACGCCGGTTGCGTCCCGGCCCGCGCGCCCCTAGAACGCGCCGGATGTCACAGGATGCAATGCGCCCGGAATGGACCCTTCCGATTCCCACCTGACGTTGAAGCTGGCCCGGGACGAGGCTGACCTGATCGCGGCCCAGCGGCTGCGCTATGGCGTGTTCGTCGAGGAACTGGGCGGTGACGGGGCCTTGGTCGACCATGAGGCGCGGCTGGAGCGGGACCGGTTCGATCCCCATTTCGAGCATCTTCTTCTGATCGACACGCGCCGGGATGCGGCGGCGCTGGACCATGTCGTGGGGGTGTACCGGCTGTTGACCGATAGCCGCGCCAGGGCGGCGGGCCAGTTCTATTCCGAGGATGAATACGACCTGTCGGTTCTGAAGGATAGCGGGCGTAAGCTGTTGGAACTGGGGCGATCCTGCGTGCATCGCGACTATCGCGGCGGGACGGCGATGTTCCGGCTGTGGCAGGGTCTGGCGCATTACGTGCGCGACCACGGGATCGAGGTTCTGTTTGGGGTCGCGAGTTTTCACGGCACCGATCCGAAGGCGCTGGCCGGGCCCTTGTCGCTGCTCCATGACCGGCATCTGGCACCCGAGGACCTGCGCGTCCGGGCGCAGGCGGGGCACTTTCAGCCGATGGACCTGATGCCGCCCGGAGAGATCGACAAGCTGGCGGCGATGCGGGCGACCCCGGCGCTGATCAAGGCCTATCTCCGGATGGGCGGTTGCGTCGGCGAAGGGGCGTTCATCGACCATGCGTTCAACACGATCGACGTGTGTCTGGTGATGGACACGACCCGTGTCTCTGACGGGGCGTGGGCGCGGTATACGGGCGAGACCGCATGAGCCCGACATGGCATTCCGAACCGCCGGAGATGGCGTCTGTCGGTCTTTCGGGATGGGTTCGGGCGGTGTTGCGGGGGCTGGTGCTGGGGGTCGTGCTGATCACCGGTCTCTTGGTTCTGCTGTTGATCCGGTTTATCGAGAAACCGGTGCATGGGGTGCATCGGCCCTGGACACCGTGGATCACGCAAGGGGTGTGCCGGGCGGCCTTTGTTGTTCTGGGGATAACGCACCGGACGGTGGGGCAGCGGATGACCCATCCGGGTGCGGTGGTGGCCAATCATGCGTCGTGGCTGGACATATTCGCGCTGAATGCGCGGAAGCGGGTTTACTTTGTCTCCAAGGCCGAAGTGGCGGGCTGGCCGGGGATCGGATGGCTGGCGAAGGCCACGGGAACCGTGTTCATCGAACGGGCGGCGCGGCAGGCGCGGGCGCATCGGGACCTGTTTCAGGAGCGGCTTCTGGCCGGGCATAAGCTGTTGTTCTTTCCGGAAGGTACGTCGTCGGACG
This sequence comes from uncultured Paracoccaceae bacterium, assembly GCA_947503175.1. Taxonomy (GTDB): domain Bacteria; phylum Pseudomonadota; class Alphaproteobacteria; order Rhodobacterales; family Rhodobacteraceae; genus Ovoidimarina. The sequence goes on along the minus strand of CANNCO010000001.1, from coordinate 1,386,003 downwards.
GACGGCGTGTTTTGCCATTTAAATCAACGCTGTTCGAGGCGTTCTTTGCGCCCGACTTGCGTGATGTCCTCTATGTGCAGCCGGTCAGTCTGGTCTATCACGCGCCGCCGGGGAGGGACGCGCGGTTTTACGGCTGGTGGGGCGAGATGGCGATGGGGCCGCATCTGTTGCAGGTGCTGGCGGCGTGGCCGCAGGGGGCGGTCGAGGTGATCTATCACAGGCCTGTGCGGGTCGCGGATTTCGCGGGCCGGAAGGCATTGGCGCGGGTCTGCGAAGAAGCGGTGCGGGACGGGTTTCAGAAAGCCGTCGGGGGCGGGGGTTAAGCAAAACGTAACCTGGGCGGGCGGGTTATGCGCATACCATGCGCATGGCATGTGTATTCCATGCGGATAATCGTTGGTAACTGCGGCGGGCGGTCAGGAGATTTCGCGGACCGGGGCCATGGCGGCCTTGAGCGTCGCGAGCGCCGAGGCCGCGTCGTCGTCGCGCCAAACCTCTTCGCCAATGGCGAAGAAGTCGGTGAGGGAGGCGAGGCGGCGGATCGCGTCGGTGTCAAGCCCGCCTTCGGCGACAACGGGAACCTCGATCATTTCCGACCACCATGCGAAGAGATCGTCCCCGGCCACCGTGCCATCGCCGAGCGCGCTGGCAGTGACCGGCCCGAAGGAGACGTAGTCCGCGCCCGCTTCTCCCGCCGTCATGCCGTCGTGGCGGGACGCGCCGCAGAACGCGCCGACGATGGCGTCGCCGCCGAGCGTCTTGCGGGTCTTTCGGACAGAGCGCGCACCATCGGTCAGGTGGACGCCGTCGAGGCCCAGGCGTTCGACAAGCCCCACATGCGCCTCGATCACCAGCGCCACGTCGGCGGCATGGCAGACCTCGCGAAGCGCATCGGCGGCCCGCGCGATCGTGTCTTCGTCGCGGGTGGCGAGGGCGAGGCGGACGCAGGCGATCTCATGGGCGTCGAGCACATCGTCGAGCCGGGCCGGGAAGGACGATAGTTCGATCTCTGCGGGCGTGACGAGGTAGATCTGGGGGATGTCGGGGCTGGGCACGGGCAGGCTCCGGGTCTTGGTATTTTTTCAAACCTATAGCGGGCTTTGGCGGGCTTGACCATGCGGCGCGCCTTTCAGGCGCACGCTATGTCTCGGGTGCCGCGCCGGGGCGGCGCGGACCCTCGGATGGGCGTTAAGTGGCGAGCGTGGGTCTGGCCCTTTGGGAAGCCCTTTTTGCCGAGAGGCGCTTGAGGGGGCTTTCCGCTCAAGACGCCTGTTCGAGGGTGGGGCACGTCCGGCACGCGTCAAGGCCGCCTGCGGCGCGGGCTTCGCCCGTTTCAGCCTTGACGCGTGCCGGACGCGCCGGGGATGCTTGGGCCGGGGGTTACTTTGGGGGCAAACTGCGCGCGTGATCGAGAGCGAGGGACATAAGTGCGTTTCGGCGGGCATCGTCTTCGAACGCCTCGCCCGTGGCCTCGACCAAGCCGCCCATAGTGCGGCCGCCCATGACCATCGTGGTGGCGCCATCGATTGCGAGCGCCTCCTCTGCGCGGTCCTTGCCCACGCGGAACATGCCTCGGTCGCGATAGGCGCCGCAGAGCATGTTGCCGTCTTTCAGGAAGCAGAGGCCGCCGAACATCTTTTTCTCGGTGACACCAGACTCGTCTGCGATGTCTTCGCGAATGCGTTCGGCGATCCAGTCTTCGTATGGCATAGGCCTGTCCCTTGCATGGCTTTGGCACCCATTCTATCACGGCGCGAGCCTTGGAGTGCGTGAAATGTCCCAGCCGCGTTTCGTTCTTGTCCGCCCGCAGATGGGCGAGAATATCGGTGCCGCCGCGCGGGCGATGTGGAATTTCGGGCTGGACCGGATGGCGGTGGTCGATCCGCGCGACGGCTGGCCCAACCAGAAGGCCGTGGCCATGGCGAGCGGGGCGGGGCGGCTTCTGGACGAGGCGGGGCTGTATTCCACGACCGATGCGGCGGTGGGCGATGCGCAGTTCGTCTTTGCCACGACGGCGCGGAGCCGGGACCTGACCAAGCCGGTCTATGCGCCCGAAGAGGCCATGGCGAAGGCCGCCGACCTGATCCGGAACGGCGACAAGGTGGCGGTGCTGTTCGGACCCGAACGGGCCGGGCTGGAAAACGACGATGTGGCGCGGGCCAATGCGATCATTTCCGTGCCTGTGAACCCGGATTTCCCGTCGCTGAACCTGGCGCAATGTGTGCTGCTCTGCGGGTACGAGTGGCGGCGGGCGACGACCGAGGTCGAACTGGCGGTGATGGAGATGGCGGGGACCGGCTGGGCCGAGGCGCGCGAGGTCGAGGCGCTGGCCCAGCATTACGAGGAGCGGCTGGACGAGGCCGGGTTCTTTTTCCCGCCCGAAAAGGCTGCGGGGATGAAGGTGACCCTGCGCAACCTGTGGAGCCGGATGCCCCTGACCCGTTCGGATGCGCAGATCCTGCATGGTATCCTGCGTCAGATGGTCCGCTGGAAAGAGCGTGGCGACTGACTGGACGCGCGCCCGGGGCGGACATAGGTTCCGGGCGAGGATATCGAAGGGCAGGACATGGCCGAGAAACGCAGCATTTTCGAAGAGGTCGGCACCGAGAAGGCGGCGCAGCCGAAGCCGGCAGGCGGCATGATCGAGACGGGCCGGGCGGGGGCGCGCGGCGCGATCCGCATCTGGCTGATGATCCTGTTCGCGCTGGTCGTGGTGATGATCGCCGTGGGCGGCCTCACGCGGCTCACGGATTCCGGCCTCTCGATCACCGAATGGGCGCCTTTGTCGGGCGCGGTGCCGCCCCTGAGCGCGGCCGACTGGCAGGCGGAGTTCGACGCCTACCGGCAGATCCCGGAATACCAGTTGCAGAACAGGGGCATGAGCCTTGCCGAGTTCAAGGTGATCTATTGGTGGGAATGGGGGCATCGGCAGCTTGGCCGGGTGATGGGTCTGGTCTGGGCGATCGGGTTCTTCGGGTTCCTTCTGGCGCGGAAGATCCCCACGGGCTGGACGCCGCGGCTGTTGGGTCTGGGCGCGCTTGGCGGGCTGCAGGGGGCCATCGGCTGGTGGATGGTGTCGTCGGGTCTGGGTGCGGGGATGCTGGACGTGGCGAGTTACCGGCTGGCGATCCATCTGGGGCTGGCCTTTGTCATACTGGGGCTGATCGCGTGGTATGTGTTCCTGCTGGGACGCAGCGAAGGGGCGCTCTTGCAGGCGCGCCGGGGCCGCGAGGCCAAGGCGTTTTCCATGTCCACCGGGCTGATGCATTTCGCGATGTTGCAGATCCTGCTGGGGGCATTGGTGGCCGGGATCGATGCGGGTCGCGCCTTTCCCACATGGCCCTTGATGGGCGACAATTTCCTGCCGCCCGAGCCGTTCAACATCACGCCGGTCTGGCGGAACTTCTTCGAGGATGCGGGGCTGGTGCAGTTCATGCACCGGATGTCGGGGTATCTTTTGGTGATATTCGGTGTCGTCGTCTGGATGCGCGGGCGGCGGTCGGGGAACGGCGCGGTGAGGTTTGCGTTCAACGCGGTGCTGGCGATGCTCGCGGTGCAGACGGTGCTGGGCATCGTGACGGTGCTGTATTCCGCGCAGGCGCATATCGCGATCACCCATCAGTTCGGCGCGGTGGTGCTGTGGGTTCTGATCCTCAGGGCGCGTTTTCTGGCAGGCTATCCGCCGGCCCAATCGGTGAGAGGATAAGACATGGCGGCGTTTGATGACCTGATGGCGTTTCAGCGCGAGACCGAGGCTTTGGGCGAGGTGGCCGGGCGGCTGGGATGGGATCAGGAGACGGTGATGCCGCGGGGCGCGGCAGAGCAGCGGTCCGAAGAGATGGCGGCGATGGAAGCCGTGCTCCATGCCCGGCGGACCGACAGCCGGGTGGGCGAGTGGCTGGCCGCCGCCGAGGCGCCCGATGCGGCGGGTCAGGCGCAGTTGCGGGAGATCCGGCGGAGTTTCGAGCGGAACACGAAGGTGCCCGTGGCGCTGGCCTCGGAAATCGCGCGGGTCACCAGCATGGCGCAGGGCGTCTGGGCCGAGGCGCGGGCATCGGAGGATTGGGCGACGTTCCAGCCGGTGCTGGAGCATGTCGTGCGGTTGCGGCGCGAGGAGGGTGCGGCGCTGGCGGCGGGCGGTGATGTTTATGACGCGCTTCTGGAGGATTATGAGCCGGGCACGTCGGCGGCAGAGATCGAGGCGATGTTCGGTGAGTTGCGCGCCGGTCTGGTCGATCTGCGCGCGCGGGTGCTGGGATCGGATATCGATCTGCCGCGGCTTTCTGGGACGTTCGACGAGGCCGGGCAACTGGCGCTGTCGCGGGAACTGGCCGAGACCTTTGGCTATGACATGGGCCACGGGCGGATCGACAAGGCGGTGCATCCGTTCTCGTCGGGTTCGGGGCTTGACGTGCGGATCACCACGCGGACCTCACCCGAGGACCCGTTCAACTGTTTCTATTCGACGATCCACGAGGTGGGGCATGCGGCCTATGAGCAGGGTGTCGACCGGGCCTATCTGCTGACCCCCATCGGGCGGGGCGCGTCCATGGGCGTGCATGAGAGCCAGAGCCGGATCTTCGAGAACCAGCTGGGCCGGAGCCGGGCCTTCTGCGGCTATCTGCTCAACCGGATGAAGGCGACCTTCGGTGATTTCGGGGTTTCCGACCCGGAGACATTCTATGGCGCGGTGAACCGGGTGCATCCGGGGTTTATCCGGACCGAGGCCGACGAGGTGCATTACAACCTGCATATCATGATGCGGTTCGATCTGGAGCGGTCGCTGATCGCCGGTGATCTGACGGTCGCGGACCTGCCGGAGGCGTGGAACGCGCGGTTCGAGGCGGATTTCGGGCAGGCGGTGGACCGACCCTCCCATGGCTGTCTTCAGGATGTGCATTGGTCGGTGGGTCTGTTCGGATACTTCCCGACCTATACGCTGGGCAATATCTATGCCGGGTGCCTGTACGAGGCGCTTGAGGCAGCGATTCCCGATCTCGATGCGCAACTGGCCGAGGGGCACCTTGCCGGAGCGACCGACTGGCTGCGTGACAACCTGCAACGCCATGGCGCGCTTATGACCCCGCCGGAGACGATCGAGCGGGCCTGTGGCACCGCGCCCACGCCCGGGCCGCTTCTGGCCTATCTGAATGCGAAATTCGGCGGGCTTTACGGCGTCTGACGGGAATCAGGTCGGGGTGATCGTCCAGCGGGTGGCGAGGTCTTCGAGGCCGGCCCGGATCAGGTCGGACAACGCGCCTTCGTCAGCATTGTCGAGGCGAGTGAGGTAGACGCAGGATTTGCCGTGCCTGTGTTTGCCGAGGCGGGCCATGATATCGGGAAACGGCGTGTACCCCGGCAGGATGTAGATCGAGATCTGGCGTGGGGACATGGCGAAACCGGTGGCGAGAAACGTACCCGAGCTGCCGCTTTCATAGGTGTAGTCGTACTGGCCATAGCCGATCATCCGGCCGGACCAGAGTTTCGGGGCAAAGCCGGTGGCATTACGAAAGAGCGTGTCGAGGCGCGCGGCTTCTTCCCGGCGGCGGTCGGGTTCGATGGCCTGGAGAAAGGCTTCGGTTTCCGACGGTTGCGCCATGGTGTCTTGTCCTTTGGCTTTTGTCGGGCGAAGTCTAGGGCCCAATGGCGAATGAGGGAAGTATGGTGCTGAAGATGGACCGAGACGCGCTGCAGGCGTTTCTGGATGGGCGTTTCGAGCAGGTGGCCCGGGACTTCACGGTCGAGCATGTGGCGCCGATGGAGGCCTGCATCCGGATGCATGTGACCGAGCGGAACCTGCGTCCGGGCGGCACGGTGTCGGGCCCTGCGATGTTCGCGCTGGCCGATGTGGGGATCTACCTGGCGATCCTTGGGATGATCGGACCTGTGGAACTGGCCGTGACCACCAACGCATCCATTGATTTCATGCGCAAACCCGAAGCGGGCCGCGACCTGATCGGTGAGGCGCGGCTTTTGAAGCTGGGCCGGGTTCTGGCTGTGGGCGATGTGCTGATCCGGTCGGACGGGTCCGACGCTGTTCTGGCGCGTGCGGGTGTGACCTATGCCATCCCGCCGGAACGCTGATCGTTACTCCGTGTCATCGCCTGAGAACGACAGGAGCATCAGCACTGTGCCGGTCAGAAACAAAAGACCCTGAAGCAACAGGCCCGGACCTGTCGACATATAGGCGAGGGTGGCCATTGCCATACCGACGCCAACGCAGATGAGGAAAAAACCGTTATTCACACTGGATACTCCGAAAACTGATATCTTAACTGGTTACTGAATCGTTTATACCGGCCGATTAGGGCAGGAATGCGCGGCTCTCTTGGTGATTTTAGGATAGCGTTAACCTTTGAAATATTGGGGTATTATAATACCATATTTGTAAGACTTTGATATCAAAGTGAATTCAGCGCAGTAAGTCGCTTGACGGGCATGGGGAAATCGTTAGAACACCGCAATCCCGGCGGCGCGCCCTGCGTGCCCGGTGCGCATTCATGAGGACGACCGATGAAAACCTTTACCGCAACTCCAGCGGATATCGACAAGAAGTGGATCCTGATCGACGCCGAGGGCGTTGTTCTGGGCCGTCTTGCCGCGATTGTCGCCACCCGCCTGCGTGGCAAGCACAAGGCCACCTTCACCCCGCATATGGACATGGGCGACAATGTTATTGTCATCAATGCCGACAAGATCCAGCTGACCGGCAACAAGCGTGACAAGCCGAACTACTGGCACACAGGCTATCCGGGCGGGATCAAGAGCCGCACCACCGGCCAGATCCTGGAAGGCGCGCATCCCGAGCGTGTGGTGATGCAGGCCGTGAAGCGGATGCTGCCGGGCAACAAGCTGTCGCGTCAGCAGATGACGAACCTGCGTGTCTATGCCGGTGCCGAGCACCCGCATGAGGCGCAGGACCCCCAAGTGGTCGACGTGAAGTCGATGAACCCCAAGAATACCCGGAGCGCATGAGCATGGCTGATCAGATCAATTCGCTCGAAGAGCTGAAGGACGTCGTCACGGAAGAGGCTGCGCCCGTCGTCGAGGCTGCACCGGTTCATGAGCCCGTGCGTGACAACCTGGGCCGGTCCTATGCGACCGGCAAGCGGAAGGATGCGGTCGCCCGTGTCTGGATCAAGCCGGGCTCCGGCAAGGTCGTGGTCAACGGCAAGGACATGGACGCGTATTTCGCCCGTCCGGTGTTGCAGATGATCCTGCGCCAGCCGTTCTCGGTCGCCGGCGTCGAAGGCGAGTTCGACGTGATGGCCACCGTGAAGGGTGGCGGTCTGTCGGGACAGGCCGGTGCGGTGAAGCACGGCATCTCGAAGGCGCTGCAGCTTTACGAGCCGTCGCTGCGTCCGGCGTTGAAAGCCGCAGGCTTCCTGACCCGCGACAGCCGCGTGGTGGAACGGAAGAAGTTCGGCAAGGCCAAGGCCCGGAAGAGCTTCCAGTTCTCGAAGCGTTAAGGCGTTTGGAGATTTGGAGAAGGCCCGCCCGGTGTGGCGGGCCTTTTTCGTTTGGAGGAGCAGGTCGTACCAGACGTTAGCGAACGTGGTGCCGCCGTCCCTTGCAGGAATGGTCGGCCTGCTATCAACATCGGTTGAGTTCTACCGATGCTGGTCGATCAGCACGGGGAAGCCGTCGGGGTCGGTGACGACGAAGCTGGCGGGGCCGGTGGCGTCGCCCTGTTCCTGGGTGATTTCAATCCCGGCCTCCTGCAGCGTGTCCCTGATTTCGCGGACGTCCGTGAAGGGGGTCACCTCACCCGCCGACTGGTCCCAGCCGGGGTTGAAGGTCAGCATGGCGCCTTCGAACATGCCCTGGAACAGGCCGACGAGCGTTTCGCCGTTTTTCATGATCAGGAAGTTGTGCTCTTCGGCACCGCCCAAGGCCGTGAAGCCGAGGGCTTCGTAGAAGGCGCGCGATTTGGCGAGGTCCTTGACGCCGAGGCTGACCGAGAAGGCTCCGAGTTCCATATCTCCTCCCATGGGGCTGGTTCGGGTGCGGGCATGATGGGGGGAAAGGGGCCGTGTTGTCTACGCGCTTGCGCGGCGGAAGAGGCCGAGTGCCAGAATACTCGCGAGCGCCATGACCGCGCCGAGGAGGAGGGCAAGGCCGGTATCACCGCGGGTTTCGGCGATACCGCCGGCGATGCGTGGGGCGACCATCATGACGACGTAGTAGATCGTGAAGAAGACGCCCATGCCGAAGGACCGGGCTTCGGGTGGCAGGACCGCCGAGGGCAGGGTCATGATCGGTCCGGCAGCGAGGGCAAAGAGCGTTCCGACGACCACGAAGATCGCGATCACCGCCCATGGCGGGACATGGGGGACAAGGGGCATGGCGAGGAAGCTGAGGAAGCTGATCAGGATGATCGTGTCGCGGCGGCCCGTGCGGTCGGCGATGATACCGCCGAGGGGCAGCGCGACGGACAGAATGATCATGAAGGCGCTGGTGAGCGATCCGGCGCTGGCGAGTGACCAGCCCCGTTCGATCAGAACTGTGGGGCCGAAGCTGAACACCATGGCGAGTGCCGCATTGTAGAGCGCCCAGATGAGACCGGCGAGAAACAGGGCGAACCACGGGAGGGTTGTGATCCGGAGACCGTTGGCCGGTGCGGCGGCGGCTTCGGGCGCGCGGTAGAGAATGGCGAAGAGGGCAAGGGCGGCGGCGATGAGGCCCGAGACCGTCCACCATGCGAGAGCTAGGCCGCCGGACGTGGCGAGAAATGGCAGGATCAGCAGGGCAAGGGCGATGCCCACGGGCCACGAGTTCACGAAGATCGCCATGGCGGTGGACATCTCGCGGCCCGCGAACCAGTCGACCAGCATCTTGGTCATCACGACGTTGAGGATCACGCCGCCTGCACCTGCGATCAGGCGGGCGGCGAGGAGCGTGTCGGGGCCAGGGGCGATCGAGATCAGCAGGCCGCCTGCGAGCATCAGGACCATGCCGAAGCTCACCACGCGCTTGTCGCCGAACCGCGTGGCGATGGCTCCGCCCGGGATCGCGACGATGACGCCCGGGGCCAGATAGAGCCCGATCAGAAGGCCGATATCGGCCAGACCCAGCCCGTAATCCTGCATGATCAGGGGCGAGAGGGCGGCGATGGTCTGAAACTGAAACGCCATCATCAGGCGTGCCAGAAACAGGACGGCGAGTATCATCCAGCGATTTGAAATGATGCGGCTTCCTCCCCCAGGCCAGTTGTGGCGGTATGGGTGGCGAAGGCAAGGGAAGAACGTTCTGGGCGTGCAGGCCCTTGACGGTTTTGCGCGGGCGGGGTTCAAGCGCGGTGGCGTGATGCGAGGGTATGGGATGGACCGGAAGCTGGTAGCGGAATGGCTGGGCACGTTTTCGCTGCTGGCGACAGTGATCGGGTCGGGGATCATGGCGGACCGGTTGTCGGGCGGGAATGTCGCCATTGCGCTTTTGGGTAACACGATTCCGACGGGTGCGATCCTTGTGGTGCTGATCATGGTGTTCGGGCCGATCTCGGGGGCGCATTTCAACCCGGCTGTCACGTTGTCCTTTGCGCTGCGGCGCGAGATTTCGGCGGGTGCCGCGGGGCTTTACGTGGTGGCGCAGGTTCTGGGCGGGATCGCGGGCGTGCTGGCCGCGCATGTGATGTTCGACCATCCGGTGATCGATGCGTCGACGACGGTACGGACCGGTCTGGGCCAGTGGGTGGGTGAGTTCGTGGCGACCTTCGGCCTTGTGGGCACGATCCTGGCCTGCCTGAAGGCCCGGCCCGAGGCGGTGCCCATGGCGGTGGGCCTGTATATCACGGCGGCCTACTGGTTTACCTCGTCCACGTCCTTTGCCAACCCGGCGGTGACGATCGCGCGGAGTTTCTCGGATACGTTTGCGGGGATTTCACCGGGGGATGTGGCCGTGTTCGTGGCGGTGCAACTGGTGGCGGCGGTTCTGGCGACGGGGTTTTTCGGGTGGCTGTTGAAGGAGGATCGAGGCGCATAGGGCGGAAGCGGCGCATGCTCGGCTTCGGACCGAGGCAACGGTTCCAATCTGATCGAAACCTGACATGCTGGGCACAGTAACGCGCTGGACTGGAAATGGTGGTGATCGGATGACCCTGGAGATTTACCTTGCCTACCTTGCCGTGATCGCGATTTTCTTTGCGTCGCCTCCGGGCCCCAGTCAGGTTCTGATGATTTCAAACAGCCTGCGGCACGGCTGGCGGAGAAGCACCGCGACCATCGCGGGAGACCTGACAGCCAACACGTTTCAAATGCTGGCGGCGGGTTTCGGGCTGGCGGTTCTCGTCTCGAACTCGGCAACGATGATGGGCGTCATCAAATGGGCGGGCGTCGCCTACCTGGTTTACGTGGGCATCAGGACGTTCCGCGCGCCGCCGGCGTCGCTTGAGCGGAGCGGGTCGGCCGGGGTGCCGGCGCGCAGGCTGTTCTTTCAGGGTTTCGCCACCTCTGCATCGAACCCGAAGGCCGTGCTGTTCTTTGCCGCGCTGTTCCCGCAATTCATCGACCCTGTATTGCCGATCTGGCCTCAGCTTCTGGTTCTGGGCGCGACATATCTGGTCGTCGACGGTGTTTTGCTGGTGGCATGGGGCGCGGGGGCGGAACGCGCGTTTGGCAGACTTCGACGGAATGCGGGGCTGCTGAACCGTGTGTCGGGAAGCATGATGATCGGGGCGGCCGGGCTGCTTGCGATGAAAAACGTGGATGTCAGATAGAATCCGCGGCGCAGGAGTCTTGGTCCTGCGTGACCGGCCGAGACCGTCCGCGGCTGTTTCGGCGGTGCGGGAAGGCCGCCGAACAGAGTGTTTTCGGGCGATTGACAGGATGCAAGTATCCGAAGCAATGCAATTATAGGTTGTGAAACCTGGATTGGATTTCGGCGAGATCAATCCCGGCGCCGGCACGTCATCCATGTTGTCAGCAAGGGCCTGCGGGGTTCCCGCCATGCGCGTGTTGACCTGGATTGGCAGCAAAGGAGGTGCGGCATGAATATTAGGTACGGACATATATGAATTAAAACTCCTAATACATAGCAAAAAAAAATAATTTGGCATCAGGGCCTTAGCATGGCAATGGAAAGGTTCTGGAAAACAGGGCCCCGTTTCATGATGATAGCTACCTCTGCCGGATTCGCCTTAGGGTTGAGTCTGATCCTGGCGATCGGGGCGCAGAACGCCTTTGTCCTGCGACAGGGTTTGCGGAAGGCGCATGTGTTCGCGGTCGCATCGGTCTGTGCCGGTTCCGACACGATCCTGATCCTTGCCGGGGTCGCCGGATTCGGCTGGATGGTACAGGCGGCCCCGTGGCTGGCGCCGGCGATGACATGGGGCGGTGCGCTGTTTCTGCTGGGATATGGCGCGATGAGTTTCCGGCGCGCGTTATGGGCGACGGAGGCGCTTACGGCGGCGAATACGGGCACCGGATCGCTGCGGGCGGCGGTGCTGGCCTGCCTGGCGCTGACCTGGCTGAACCCCCATGTCTACCTGGACACGCTTGTTCTGTTGGGATCGGTTTCGACCCAGTACGAGGCGAACCGCTGGTTCTTTGCGGCGGGCGCCGTGACGTCGAGCTTTGTGTTCTTTTTCTCGCTGGCCTATGGTGCGCGCTTTCTTGCGCCGGTCTTTGCCAAACCCGTGGCGTGGCGGATCCTGGACGTGTTCGTCGGCGTGGTGATGTGGGGCGTGGCGCTCAAGCTGTTGCTGACTTGAACGCGGGCACGGTTTCGGGTCATTTGATCCCATGACCATGCCTGCCAACCGTCCCCTAGCAGGGATCCTGTGGATGCTGCTGACGGGCGTTTTGTTCGTCGCGCTGACGGTGGTCGTCAAGCATGTGGGAAGCGACCTGCCCGCCGCGCAATCGGCGTTTCTGCGGTATTTTCTGGGGCTTGTCTTCATCATCCCGATGATCCGCCCGATGATCGAGGCGCGGCTGACGAAGCGGCAGATGTGGCTGTTCGGCTGGCGCGGCGTAGCGCATACGATGGGGGTTATTCTGTGGTTTTACGGCATGACCCAGATCACCATCGCAGAGGTCGTGGCGATGAATTACGTGAACCCGATCTATGTGACGATCGGGGCGGCGCTGTTTCTGGGAGAGAAGCTGGCGTTGCGGCGGATACTGGCGATCGGCGTGGCCTTTGCCGGTGCGATCATCATCCTGCGGCCGGGGTTTCGCGAGTTGGGGCCGGGGCATCTGGCCATGGTGTTCACCGCGATCTTTCTTGGCGCGTCGTACCTGTTGGCGAAGCTTCTGACGAATGAGATACGGCCCGTGGTGATCTTGGGCATGTTGTCGGTCACGGTGACGATCGGTCTGGCGCCTTTTGCCTGGGCCGTATGGGTGCCGCCGAGTTGGGAGGATGTGGCGTGGCTGTTCCTTGTGGCCTGTTTCGCGACGGGCGGGCATTACACGATGACGCGCGCCTTCGCCGCCGCCCCGGTGGCGGTCACCCAGCCGGTGACGTTCCTGCAGCTTGTCTGGGCGGTTCTGGCGGGGGCTGTGATCTTTGCCGAGCCGATTGACGGCTGGGTGGTGTTCGGCGGTACGGTGGTGATGGCGGCGGTGAGCTTTATCGCGTGGCGGGAATATGCTGTGAAGCGGCGCGAGGTGACGCCGGTTGCGAATGCGACGAAGGTTTGAGGCTTTGGATGCCGGACGTTGTGCAGTGCGCATCGTGCCCGGCATCTGATCACGCCTGTTGGCGGGTGCGTTAACCAAGGTTAACATGTGCCCTCGAAACGTCAGATTTTCATGGTTGGTGGGCGTCATGGTGAGGTGGATTTCAATCCTGCTGCTGGCCTTTGGGCTGGCCATGCCCGCTTTCGCGGACCCGAACGGCCGCGTGCGGGTGATCGATGCGGATACGGTCGATGTGGGCGGCACGCGGGTGCGCCTCTTTGGGATCGATGCGCCCGAGATCGGGCAGCCCTGCCGGATCGGCGACAAGACCTATGATTGCGGGCTTTGGGCGGCGGATTTCGTGCGCCAGATGTTCGAAGGCAAGCGCGCGAGTTGTGACTGGCTGGATACCGACCGCCATGGGCGGACGGTGGCGCGGTGCGAGGTGCGCGGCGTGGATATGGGGGCGGCGATTGTGGATGCGGGGTTTGCCACCGCGTTCCGGCGCTATTCCGATCTTTACGTGGATGTCGAGAAGGGCGCCGTGGCTGCGGGGCGCGGTATTTTCGGGGCCGAGATGGTTTCGCCCGAAGCGTTCCGGGCGCAGGCGCGCCAGCAGGGGCAGGCGGTGCCAGACGCCTGCCGGATCAAGGGCAATATCTCGGATAACGGCCGTATCTATCACATGCCGGGGCAGGAGCATTACGACCGCACGCGGATCAACACCAGCCGGGGCGAGCGGTGGTTCTGCAGCGAGGCGGAAGCCCGCCAAGCGGGCTGGCGGCGGGCGCGGCGCTAGGGCATAACGCCCCTGACGAACGGGGTGGCCATGGCCGGTATTGGCAGTTTCATCATTCACCTGAAGCGGGCGGAAGAGCGGGCGGCGCAGGTCGCGGCGCTGGCGGAGGCCTTGCCGGACCCGGTGGAGACCGTTGCGGCGGTGGACGGGCGCGCGGGCGAGGGCGGGACCGAGGTTTACGACAGGGGTCTGGGCTGGAAGCCGGCCTATCCATTTCCGCTGAACGACACGGAGATCGCGGTGTTTCGCAGCCACAGGCGGGCCTGGGCGCGGATCGTGGAGTCGCGTGTGATGGCGGGGCTTGTGGTCGAGGACGATGTCGAGGTTGCAGCGGAGCCGTTCCGGGCGGCGATGGCGCTGGCCGTCACCCATATGCGGCCCGATCTGGTGATCCGCCTGCCGCAGAAGCCGCGCGAGACGGGCGCGGTGCTGGCGCAGGCGGGTGGGGCGAAGCTGATCCTGCCCGATGTGGCCGGGCTGGGGATGCAGGCCACGCTGGTGGGCCGGATCGCGGCGGCGAAACTGTTGCGCGCGACGGCGCGGTTCGACCGGCCTGTGGATGTGGTTTTGCAGATGGTCTGGGAAACGGGGGTCGAGGTGCATAGCCTTTGGCCGACGGGAGTTCGAGACATCTCGGGCGCGCTGGGGGGATCGACCCTGAAGAAGCGCAAGGGGCTGGCCGCGCGGGCGCGGGCGGAATGGGCGCGCATGCGGTTCCGGCGGGCTTTGGCAGAGGCGGCGCGCGATGCGCGGGGCTGAGCCATAACGCGCGACACGACCGCCCGTTCGGCCCATGGCGCTGGACGCGGGCGGCGAGGTTTGCGATAGGGGGTGCAAAGGTATTTCGGAGGCTCTGATGGGCATCTTGAGAACGCTGTTGCGGGCGGTTACGTGGTGGGACGGGCAGACGCTCAACACCCAGCTTTTCACATGGCGCAGGGGTGTGAAGGTGGGCGAGGACGCGCAGGGCAACCAGTTCTATGAGAACCGCGACGGATCGCGCCGCTGGGTGATCTTCAACGGCGAGGTCGAGGCCAGCCGGATCAGCCCGGACTGGCATGGCTGGCTGCACCGGACATGGGACGAGCCGCCGACCAAGGCGCCCTTGCCGAAGAAATCGTGGGAGAAGCCACATCAGGAGAACCTGACCGGGACGCCGCTGGCCTATGCGCCCGCCGGATCGATCCGGCGCGAAGAGCCTGCGCCGCGGCGCGATTACGACGCGTGGAGCCCGGAGTAGCGCCATGGCCAGTCATGCATCCGAAGTGATTGTGGGGGGCGCGGTCGTTGCGGCCGCCGTTGGCTTTATGGTCTATGCCAGCCAGTTCAGTGGGCTTGGGCCGCAGGGCGACATCTATCCGCTGACCGCGAGTTTCCGGTCGGCAGAAGGCGTGACCGTGGGCACGGATGTGCGGCTTGCGGGCGTCAAGGTGGGAACCGTGACCGGGCTTGATCTGGACCCCCAGACATTCCGCGCGACCGCGACGTTCAGCATTCAGGACGGGATCGAACTGCCCGACGATACGGCGGTGATGGTGGCGTCCGAGGGGCTGCTCGGTGGAACGTTTATCGAAGTTTTGCCCGGCGGATCGCCGTTCAACTATGAACCGGGAGACGAGATTCTGGACACTGAAAGCTCGGTCTCGATCATTTCGCTGCTTCTGAAATTCGTCGCTGGCGGTGACGAATGAGGGTACTGGCGGCGGCTCTGGTGCTGGCGGCGGCGCCTTTGTCGGCGCAGACCTTTGGCGTGACGGGGGAAGAGGAGGGGTACGTCCCCGATTTCTCGGCGCCCGCGGAAGAAACGATCGGTGGCGGGATCATCGTTGAAGAGCTGTCGGTCGTCACCGGGGAAGGGCTGACGATCGGGCGTCCGCGCGAGGCCCCCGTGGTGCAGGCGGCTGCCGCTTCGGGCGCGGTGTTGCGGGGGCTGGACAAGGTCAACGGTCAGGTCGTCGATCTGGACCTGTCCGTGGGCGAGGAGGCGCGTCTGGGCCGCTTGACCGTGCGGCTGGAAGAGTGCCGGTATCCGGTGGATAACCCCTCTGGCGATGCGTTTGCGCTGGTCCGGATCGAGGCCGAGGGTATTGAAACGCCGTCCTTCGAGGGCTGGATGATCGCGTCGAGCCCGGCCCTGTCGGCGCTGGAGCATCCGCGTTACGACGTCTGGGTCATCCGCTGTAACAACGTCTGAGGGTCGGGGACGGGGCCTGCGCCGACGAAGCGCGCGGGACGGGCCAGAGCCTTTTCCAGTATCCGATGATAGGCGGCCCGGTCGATTTCGACGGCGCCGAGGGTTTCGAGATGCGGGGTCAGGAACTGGACGTCGAAGAGGGAAAACCCGCCCTGACGGAGCCGGTCGACCAGGTAGGCGAGCGCGACTTTCGACGCATCCGTCCGGCGCGAGAACATGCTTTCACCGAAGAACGCGCCACCGAGGGCGACGCCGTAGACGCCGCCTGCGAGATCGCGGCCCTCCCAGATTTCGAGCGAATGGGCGCGGCCTTCGGCGTGGAGATCGACATAGAGTTCGTGGATTGCATCGTTGATCCATGTCTCGGGCCGGTCGGCGCAGCCCTGAAGCACGCCCTTGAAGTCGCGATTGATGGTCACCGCATATGTGCCGCGCCTGATCGTGCGGGCGAGGCTGCGGGAGACGTGGAACCCGTCGAGCGGCATGATTCCGCGATGATGCGGGTCGACCCAGAAGATCTCGGGGTCGTCGCGGCCTTCTGCCATGGGGAAGATCCCGCGGGCATAGGCGTGCAACAGGAGATCGGAGTTGAGGGTCAGGTCGCGCATGGCAGGGGCAGCGTAGCGTAGTTTCGGGACGATCTGAATCGGTATTATTGCCCGGCGGCCGGAGCCGCGGATTCTCAGTTCAGCGGGCGCGGGGCGGCGATCAGAAGCTGGTGGTCGCGGCCAAGGGCGCTTTCGATCCGCGCCAGGGTTCGGGATTTGCGCATCCTTTCGGGAAGAAGCACCCGCAGAAGACCACGCCGCGGGTCGAGCGCGGTGTTCTGCAGGTGGGGGACCAGCGCGTAGAGGTGATCATAACCCGCCGCGGTGAGTATCGATGTGACTTCGGTGCCCAGTTCCGGTTTCCCGGCAAAGAAAGCCTCCATCGCGATGACGGGCCGGTGCCGGGTCAACACGTCTTTCGCGCCGCGCAGAACCTCGGCCTCGTGGCCTTCGACGTCGATCTCGATGAAACCCACATCGGTCAGGTCGAGGGACGCGGCGATATCGTCAAGACGGTCGACCTCGATCGTCATGTCGGCGGATGCATCGCCGGATATGCGGGAGGCGCCCATGTTCTGAAAATCCAGCCGGAAGGGAAGCGTTGCCTTGCGATCGGAGAGGCCTTTCGGGACGACGGTGATGTTGCGGCCGATGCAGTTGGCGGTGAGAACCGCGCCTACGACCGGGTTCGGTTCGAAAGCGACGATGCGGGCGAAATGACGGGCAAAGACGCTGGCATGGTTGCCGATATTCGCGCCGATATCGAGGCAGGTATGGGTTTTCGGGATGCCGGGAAAGATTTCTTTTTCAAGCGTTTCCAGCTCGTACTTCTCGTATGTTCCATCGAGGATGACATGGGTCGAGACCCGTCGCCCAGAAGGACGGCGCGGACCGATGGGGTGATCTGACGTTTGCGGTAGCGGCGCAGGTAAGCCCGGGTCAGGGCCTTCAGAATGGCGGCCATCAGCCTAGCCCAGGTTGGTTTCGAGCCATTTTTCAAGCCAGTGGATGTCGTAATCGCCTTTCAGAACCGCCTCTTCGTTCAGAAGTTCGCGGAAAAGCGGGATCGTCGTGTCGATGCCGTCGACGACCAGTTCGCCAAGCGCGCGGGACAAGCGCGCCAGTGCCTCGGGCCGGTCGCGGCCGTGGACGATCAGCTTTCCGATCAGGCTGTCGTAATAGGGTGGGATCGAATATCCGTCGTAAAGCGCGGAATCCATGCGGACGCCGAGGCCGCCCGGTGCGTGATACTGGGAGATCCGACCCGGGGAGGGCGAGAAGTTCGGCAGTTTTTCGGCGTTCAGGCGCACCTCGATCGAGTGGCCGTTGATCTGCAACTCATCCTGTTTGAACTCCAGCGGCAGTCCGGCGGCGACGCGAATCTGCTCGCGCACCAGATCGACGCCAAAGATCGCCTCGGTCACAGGATGTTCGACCTGAAGACGGGTGTTCATCTCGATGAAGTAGAAATTCCCGTCTTCATAGAGAAACTCGATGGTGCCCGCGCCGATATAGTTGATGGATCCCACGGCCCGGGCGCAGGTCTTGCCGATCTCCGCGCGCATCTCTGGCGTGATTGCCGGTCCCGGGGCCTCTTCGAAGACCTTCTGGTGGCGGCGCTGGAGCGAACAGTCGCGTTCGCCCAGATGGACCGCGTGGCCCTGACCGTCGCCGAAAACCTGTACCTCGATATGGCGCGGTTTGCCGAGGTACTTCTCGATATAGACCTCGTCATTGCCGAAGGCGGCCTTGCCTTCGGCGCGGGCGGTGCGGAACGCGCTTTCAAGGTCGTCGGCGGTCTTGGCAAGCTTCATGCCGCGCCCGCCGCCGCCCGCGGTGGCCTTGATGATCACCGGATAGCCGATATCCTTGGCGACCGTCCGGGCCGTCTCCAGATCGGGAACGCCGCCTTCGGAGCCGGGGACGCAAGGCACGCCCAGCTTCTTCATCGTGTCCTTGGCGGTGATCTTGTCGCCCATGACGCGGATATGTTCGGCCGAGGGACCGATGAAGGTCAGCTGGTGATCCTCGACGGCCTGGACGAAATTCGCGTTCTCGGAGAGGAAGCCATAGCCCGGATGGATCGCCTGCGCGCCGGTGATCTCGCAGGCCGAGATGATGGCGGGCATGGACAGGTAGCTGTCCGCAGAGGGTGGCGGGCCGATGCAGACGCTTTCGTCGGCCATGCGCACATGCATCGCGTCGGCGTCGGCGGTGGAATGGACGGCCACGCTCTGAATACCCATCTCGCGGCAGGCGCGGATCACGCGAAGGGCGATTTCGCCCCGGTTCGCGACGAGGATCTTGTCGAACATGGCCCGTTACTCGACGATCATCAGGGGCGCGCCGAATTCGACGGGGCCCCCGTCTTCGACAAGGATGCGCTTGACGGTGCCGGCCTTGGGGGCGGGGATATGGTTCATGGTCTTCATGGCTTCGACGATGAGAAGCGTCTGACCCTCGGTCACCTTGTCGCCGGTCTTGACGAAGGCGTCGGCGCCGGGTTCGGGTGACAGATAGACCGTTCCGACCATGGGTGAGGTGATCGCGCCGGGATGGGCCGCCGGGTCGCCCGAAGCCTCGGATGGTGCGACGGGGGCCACCGGGGCGGCGGGGGCTGCGGCAGCGGGAGCCGGGGCGGGTGCTGGCACCGGAGCGGCAGCCGCGACCGTGCCGCCCTTGCTGACGCGGACGTTGAGCGTGTCGTTCTCGCCGTAATCCCGCTTGACCTGAAGCTCTGTCAGGTCGTTTTCGGCAAGGATTGCCGCAAGCGCCTGAATGAACTCGACATCCGTCTCGTATGGCTTCTGGGTCATCTAGGGTCTCCTCGCCTGTTCCGGGTCTGTGCTGTCCCGCCCGGTGCTTGGCTCGGCTTATACGCGAGGCTGCGGGGGGAGAAAAGCGCCAGATGCCCGGAATATCGACCCGACTGCCGGAATTAGAGGCAGGGGGCGGCCGGGACCGCCTTTGAAAAAATTTACCAGTTGATAAAATTTGGAGTTGTGGCAAGCTTTGCTCAATCAAACGGTCAAAAGATCAACGGGGAAGACAATGACGAACAGTCCGATGACACCGGGGATCGTGCCCGGACGCCTGCCGTCCGAAGCCTATTGCGAAAACTTCGCGGACCTGCATGCGCCCTATGACGGGCATGAGGCGATGGTTGCCGCCGACCGGTGCTATTTCTGTTACGACGCGCCGTGCATCACGGCCTGTCCGACGGCAATCGATATCCCGCTTTTCATCCGCCAGATACAGGCGGGGATGCCCGAAGCCGCCGCCAAGACCATTCTGGAACAGAACATTCTGGGCGGGATGTGCGCGCGGGTCTGTCCGACCGAAACCCTGTGCGAAGAGGCCTGTGTGCGCGAGGCCGCCGAGGGAAAACCCGTTGAGATCGGGCGGTTGCAGCGCCATGCGACCGACAGTCTGATGGAGGCGGGCGTGCATCCGTTCGAGCGCGCGGCCCCCACGGGCAAGCGGGTGGCGGTTGTGGGTGCGGGACCGGCGGGTCTGGCCTGTGCGCACCGGTTGTCGATGCATGGCCACGAGGTTGTGGTATTCGATGCGAAGGCCAAGCCTGGCGGGCTGAACGAGTTCGGGATCGCAAGCTACAAGACCGTGGGCGGGTTCGCGCAGGCCGAGGTGGAGTGGCTGTTGAAGATCGGCGGGATCACGATCGAGACCGGGAAGGCGCTGGGTGACGGTCTGAGCCTTGAGGATCTGAAGTCCGAGTATGACGCGGTGTTCCTGGGTATCGGTCTGGGCGGTGTGAATGCGCTGTCGGGCGAGGGTGTCGACAAGGACGGTGTGGGCGATGCGGTTGAGTTCATCGCGGCGCTGCGCCAGGCCAAGGATGTGGCGACGCTTCCGGTGGGGCGCAATGTCGTGGTGATCGGCGGCGGGATGACGGCGGTCGATGCGGCTGTGCAGTCGAAGCTTCTGGGGGCTGAAAATGTCACCATCGTCTATCGCCGGGGCAAGGACCGGATGTCGGCGAGCCTTTTCGAGCAGGATCTGGCGACATCGAAAGGCGTGAAGATCGTCTATCACGCACAACCGGTGGCGGTGCACGGAAATGGCAGCGCCGCCGAGGTGGAATTTGAGTATACCCGGGATGGAAGCAAGAGCCTTGAGGGGACGGGCGAGACGTTCCGGATCCCTGCCGATCAGGTGCTGAAGGCGATCGGTCAGACGCTGGACGGCGCGCCCGAGGGGCTGACGCTGGAGCGCGGCAAGATCGCCGTGTCCGAGACCGGGCGGACCAGCGTCGAAGGTGTCTGGGCCGGGGGCGATTGTGCCACGGGTGGCGATGATCTGACCGTGACGGCGGTGGCCGAGGGGCGGGACGCGGCGGAGGATATTCATAAGAGCCTGAGCGCCTGATGTGATATGCTCGATTTCACCGATCATATCAGGGAGGCAGCGATGGCACTCGAAGAGGACGTCGCGCGGCATTACACGACCGGCGACCTTTTGGGCCGGATAGATGCTGCGTTGAGGGAGGCCGGGGCCGACCCGGCGTATCCGGGATTCGATGCGCTGAAGGGGGTGGACGAGTTCCACACGGGCGGGATCGAGGCAACGAATGCGCTGCTCGATCAGCTGGAGATCACGCCGGAGATGATGGTGGTCGATCTGGGCTGCGGTTTGGGCGGAACCGCCCGGCATCTGGTGCACCGTTACGGGGCCGAGGTGCGGGGCATTGACCTGACGCCTGCCTTTGTCGAGACGGGCCGGGCGCTGAACGAGCGGCTGGGTCTTGCGGACCGGATCACGCTGGATCTGGGTAGTGTTCTGGACCTGCCATATGACGAGGCATCGGCGGATCTGGTGACAATGTTCCATGTGGGCATGAATATCGCGGATAAGGACCGGCTGTTTGCCCAGGTCGCGCGTGTTCTGAGGCCCGGTGGAGCCTTCGCGCTGTTCGACGTCATGCGGGGCGATGCTGAGGACGACATGGCGTTTCCGGTGCCATGGTCGGAGGCGCCGGAGACCAGTCATGTCGAAGACCCCGACACCTATCGTCGGGCGGCGTTTTCCGCGGGGTTGAGCGAGGTTTTGGAACGGGACCGGAAGGAGTTTGCGCTCGACTATTTCGCGCGGGTGTTCCGCCATATCGAGGCGGAAGGTTTGCCACCCGTCGGCATTCACCTGCTGATGCGGGAGACGGCGCGAGAGAAGATCCGGAATTACGTTGCGAATGTAGAGATGGGGCGCATGGCACCTGTCGAAATGATCTTTCGGAAAGGTGGCATTTGATGACCTATGTGATGGCTTACGCAGCGCCGGTGCCCACGGGCAAAAAGGCGGAGTATTCGGAGCATTCGAAGTTCGCCGCCGAGATTTTCAAATCCCATGGCGCGACGCGGGTCGTCGAATGCTGGGGCGATATGGTGCCGCCCGGTGAGGTGACGTCCTTTCCGCTGGCGGTGAAGGCGGGCGAGGATGAGACGGTGGTGATGGGCTGGCAGGAATGGCCCGACAAGGCGACCCATGACGCCAATATCCAGAATGCGATGGGCGATCCGCGGTTCAAGGAGATGGGACCGATGCCGTTTGACGGCAAGCGCATGATATTCGCGGGGTTTGAAACCCTGCTGGATATCTGAGGGCCGGGGTCGCGATGGGTTCCCCTGTTCTTCCTGCCGAGGGCGGTTGCCGGTGCGGTGCCTTGCGCGTGCGGATGACTGCCGCGCCGATCATGGCGTCGGCCTGCCATTGTACGGGCTGCCAGAAGATGAGTGCGAGTGCGTTTTCGCTTACCGTGACCTTGCCCGAGGACGGGCTGGAGATCATCTCGGGCGAGACCGTGCTGGGCGGGATGCGCAGCGACGAGGCGCATCATCACCATTGCCCGGATTGCCTGAGCTGGGTGTTTACCAAAGCGCCGGGGCTTGCGGGTTTCGTGAACCTTCGGGCGACGATGCTTGACGATACGTCGTGGTTTGCGCCGTTTGTGGACATGTACACATCCGAACGCCTGCCATGGGCGATCACACAGGCCCGATACAGCTTTGACCGCTTCCCGCAGGTCGAGGAATACGTATCGCTGGCCGCCGAATATGCCGAAACGCTGGGACCCGAGGAGACATAGGATGGCCGACCTGAGGACCGATTTCGTGGGGATCAAATCCCCGAACCCGTTCTGGCTGGCCTCTGCCCCGCCGACGGATAAGGAATACAACGTCGTGCGCGCCTTCAAGGCGGGCTGGGGCGGTGTGGTCTGGAAGACGCTGGGGCTGGACCCGCATATCGTGAACGTGAACGGGCCGCGCTATGGCGTGGTCTATGGCGCGGACCGGCGGGTTCTGGGGATCAACAATATCGAGCTGATCACTGACCGGCCTCTGGAGGTGAACCTGCGCGAGATCAAGCAGGTCAAGCGGGACTGGCCGGACCGGGCCATGGTCGTGAGCCTGATGGTGCCCTGCGAGGAATGGGCGTGGAAGGAGATTCTGCCCAAGGTCGAGGAGACCGGGGCGGACGGGATCGAGCTGAACTTCGGCTGTCCGCACGGGATGAGCGAGCGGGGCATGGGGGCCGCCGTGGGGCAGGTGCCCAAGTATATCGAGATGGTGACGCGGTGGTGCAAGGCCAACACGCGGATGCCGGTGATCGTGAAGCTGACGCCGAATATCACCGATATCCGGCACCCGGCGCGGGCGGCCTATGCGGGTGGTGCCGATGCCGTGAGCCTGATCAATACGGTGTCGTCGATCACGTCCGTCAACCTTGATACGATGAGCCCGGAGCCGTCGATTGACGGGAAGGGGTCCCATGGCGGTTATTGCGGACCGGCGGTGAAGCCCATCGCGCTGAACATGGTGGCCGAGATCGCGCGGGACGTGGAGACCGGCGATCTGCCGATTTCCGGCATCGGCGGGATCACCACTTGGCGCGATGCGGCGGAGTTTCTGAGCCTTGGGTCGGGGTCGGTGCAGGTCTGCACGGCGGCCATGACCTATGGGTTCAAGATCATCGACGAGCTGACCCGGGGCCTGTCGGACTGGATGGACGAGAAAGGTTATGCCTCGATCGACGAGGTGGTGGGCCGTGCGGTGCCGAACGTGACGGACTGGCAGTATCTGAACCTGAACTATGTGACCAAGGCGCGGATCGATCAGGATATGTGCATCAAATGCGGGCGCTGTTTCGCAGCCTGCGAGGACACGAGCCACCAGGCGATCGAAATCAAGCCCGGCCGGGTGTTCGAGGTGATCGACGAGGAATGCGTGGCCTGCAACCTGTGTGTCGATGTCTGCCCGGTCGAGGATTGCATCACGATGGAGGTGTTGCAGCCCGGCGATGTGGACAAGCGCACCGGCAAGGTGGTCGAGAAGGAATACGCGAACTGGACGACGCATCCCAACAATCCGGCGGCGAAGGCGGCCGAGTGAGGCGGATTGTCGTCGCCGGTGCGAGCCGGGGCATCGGTGCGGCTGTGGCGGCGCATTTCGCGGGACAGGGGTGTGACGTTATCGCCTTGTCGCGAAGCGAGGCCCGTTCGGGGCGGTGGATCGGTTGCGATCTGTCCGACCCGGTAGAGATCGCCCGGGTGGCTGTTGAGATTGGTGCCGAACCGGTTGACGCGCTGATCTATGCCGGCGGGATCTGGGAAGACGGGGCGTTTGTCGGTGATTACCGGTTCGAGGAGAGTGGCGCGGATGAGATCGCGGCGGTTCTTGCGGTGAACCTGACGGGGCCGATCCTTCTGACCGGGGCGCTTTTGCCCGCGCTTCGGCGTGCGGCACCGGGGCGGGCGATCTTTGTGGGCTCGCTTGACGGGTTGGACAATAATGCGTCGGTCGAGGTGGCGAATGCGGCGTCGAAATACGGGTTGCGAGGTGCGGCGCAGGCTATGGACCGGGGATTGCGCGGGTCCGGACTGGCCGTGACGGTGATCAATCCCGGTAATGTGGGCACCGACGAAGTGCTGGAAGACATCGCGGAGGGGCGGTTCGGACCGCAGGACCCCATACCGATACCGGATCTGATCGCGGCGATGGAGTTTGCCCTGTCGCTGTCGCCCGCATCGGTGGTGACGGAAATCAACCTTGACCAGATGCGGGTTCAGGACCGCTGAGGCCCGATCAGGATCGGGGTGGCGTCGGTTCCGTTCGGCAGGCGCCGGGAATGACGGGTGATCCGAGCGGGTTGTCACCGACGGGCCGCAACTGCGCATCCTCGCAAAAGTACAATACCCCGGCTGGTCGGTGCTTCGCGGTCAGCGCGCCACGTCCACGGTCGCCGTGTCGTAAGGCATTTCCAGTCTGCGCAGGGTTGCGACGTTGCCTTCGGCGCGTTCCGAGGCGGTGGGCGGAACGGCATAGGGATCGCGGGTCGCTGGGGCCGCCTTGTCCTGTGCTTCCGCTGGTTGCGGCGGCGCGGCAACGGCGGGCGTGGCAAGGCTGGCGACAAGTTCGCCCGGTTCAGCGGTTTTGACCTGAAACGGAGCGGATAGGGGTGCTGCGCCAATCGCGGCTTCGCGGGCCCGGTCGAGTATCGACGCCTCGAACGATGGCGGCGGACCGGCAGGGGCGTTGGGATCGGGGGCAATGAAGCTGGGCCGCGGGTCGGACGTGACCTGGGCCGCCCGGTCCGAAGCCTCGGGCGGCAAGGTCGGACGTGCCGTTTCCGTCCGGCCCGATGTCAGCGGTTCCGCGCGTTCGCCGCGCCCGGTCGTATCGGCCCGTTCGGGCGTTATCGACGTATTCACCTGGAGGCCGGACCCACCGGCCCCGACTGGCGCAATCTGGGGAATCATGACCACTCTCCTAATCTTGACCCGGTTAACCCGATACTTTGGGAGTGATCCCTTACCGACCTGTTAATCTCCACAAAAACATGTTCTTATGGTTAACCAGGTGTGAGTGCGCGGCGGTAGAGCTGTTCGAGAAAGACGCGCGCGTCGCCGAAATGGGCGTCGTTGGCGGGGGCGAGAATGCCACGCACCTGCGCATCGAAATCGGCATAGTGCTGGGTCGTGGCCCAGATCGAGAAAATTAGATGATGGGGATCAACGGGTGTCAACCGGCCTGACCTGGACCAGCCCGCGATAAGGGTCGCCTTGTCATCCACGAGCGTCTTCAGCGGGCCGGTGATGTGGGGCAGGATGTTGGGCGCGCCCTGGACGATCTCATTGGCGAAAAGCCGGCTTTCGCGGGGGAAATCCCGGGCCAGATCCAGCTTGCGAAGGACGTAGCCGACGATTTCGTCCACCGGGTCGCCCTCGGGGTCGAGCTTGCGCAGGGGATCGAGCCATGTGTCCATCAGAGCTTCGATCAGCGCGATGTGCATCGCCTCTTTCGACGGGAAGTAATAGAGGAGGTTCGGTTTCGACAGGCCCGCCGCGCGGGCGATCTGATCGAGGGTCGCGCCGCGAAAGCCCTGCGCCGAAAACGCGTCCAGTGCGGCGTCGAGAATACGGCGGCGGTTTTCGGTCTGGATGCGGGTGCGGGGTGGGATGTCTTCCATTTCTGTCCGTCTTTTGGGCGGGCCCGATGATATCGAGGGCACGCCGCCGCTGGTGCCTTGACTGGGGCAGGTCCTCTGCTAGCGTGATCCTGACCATTTGGTCAAACTCTTGCAACCCGGCTTGTGAAAAAGGCCGGGCGGTTGGGCGATCAGAGAAAACGCCAGTGCCCGGTCACGGTGCATAAGGCGTTTCAGTTGGATCGGAACAGGGAAGGGAACGGATATGGCAGCCCCGGGCGAAAACCTTAAGATCAATGGCGACCGGTTGTGGGACAGCCTGATGGAGATGGCCAAGATCGGCCCCGGGGTGGCGGGCGGCAACAATCGCCAGACGGTGACCGATGAAGATGGCGAGGGGCGCGCGCTGTTCCGGAGCTGGTGCGAGGCTGCGGGATGCACCATGGGTCTGGACACGATGGGCAACATGTTCGCCCGGCGCGAGGGGACGGACGCGGATGCTCTTCCGGTCTATGTGGGCAGCCATCTCGATACGCAGCCGACGGGCGGAAAGTATGACGGGGTTCTGGGGGTTCTGGGGGGCCTTGAGATCATCCGGACGCTGAACGATCTGGGGATCAGGACGAAGCATCCGATCGTGGTGACGAACTGGACCAATGAGGAAGGCACGCGGTTTGCGCCTGCGATGCTGGCCTCGGGCGTATTTGCCGGGATGCACACGCAGGACTGGGCCTATGCGCGCGAGGATGCCGAGGGCAAGACGTTCGGCGACGAGTTGGCCAGGATCGGCTGGCGCGGTGACGAGGAGGTGGGCGCGCGCAAGATGCATGCCTTCTTTGAACTGCATATCGAGCAGGGGCCGATCCTGGAGGCCGAGGGCAAGGATATCGGCGTCGTCACCCACGGTCAGGGGCTGAGCTGGACGCAGGTGACGATCACCGGGAAGGAAAGCCATACCGGGTCGACGCCGATGCCCATGCGGAAGAATGCGGGGCTGGGTATGGCGCGGGTGCTGGAACTGGTGGATGAGATTGCGTGGTCACACAAACCCCATGCGGTGGGCGCGGCGGGGCATATCGATGTCTATCCAAACTCGCGCAACGTGATCCCCGGAAAGGTGGTGTTCACGGTGGACCTGCGATCACCCGATCTGACGGTGATCGAGGATATGGAGGCGCGGCTGAAGACCGGGGCGCAGAAGATCTGCGACGAGATGGGACTGTCGGTGGCGTTCGAGAAGGTGGGCGGGTTCGACCCGGTGACCTTTGACGAGGGCTGTGTGACAGCGGTGCGGAACGCGGCGGAGCGATTGGGGTATAGCCATATGAACCTGATCTCGGGCGCGGGGCATGACGCGTGCTGGATCAACCGGGTTGCGCCGACGGCGATGGTCATGTGCCCGTGTGTGGACGGGCTTTCGCACAATGAGGCGGAGGAGATCTCGAAGGAGTGGGCGGCCGCGGGGGCGGATGTGCTGCTTCATGCTGTGGTGGAGACGGCGGGGATCGAGGGGTGACAAGCGGGCACCATCCCGGCGCAGTCCCGGACCTGATCCGGGACCTCCGTGCCGCGCCTGCATCAAGGCCCCGGATCAAGTCCGGGGCTGCGGTCGCATGCATGCGTTCAGCGATGGTTAACCAAGTTGCACCATCCAAAACCGATGGCGTTTCACACCTATATCCTTACCTGCCAGTCGAACACTGCGATCTATATCGGCGTCACCGGCGATCTGCGGCAACGCGTCTGGCAGCACAGCCTCGGCAAGGGTGGCGATCACACCGCGAAGTACCGCATTCGCAAGCTGGTCTATTTCGAGACCCACGAGACGCTGCCCGCGGCGACTGCCCGCGAGAGAAAGCTGAAACGCTGGCGGCGGGCGTGGAAGAACGCTTTGATCGAACAGAACAATCCAAACTGGTCCGACTTGACGATGGAGCTCTCGTTTCGATGAGGTCCCGGATCAAGTCCGGGACTGCGTAGCGCAGGGAGCAACCACCATGACCACAGTCATCAAGAACGGAACCATCGTGACCGCCGATCTGACCTATGAGGCGGATGTGCTGATCGAGGGCGGGCAGATCATCGAGATCGGCAAGGGGCTGAAGGGTGACGAGGCGTTGGATGCCACCGGCTGCTACGTGATGCCGGGGGGGATCGACCCGCATACGCATCTGGAGATGCCGTTCATGGGCACCTATTCCTCGGATGATTTCGAGAGCGGGACGCGGGCGGCGCTTGCGGGCGGTACCACGATGGTGGTGGATTTCGCGCTGCCAAGCCCCGGTCAGGGTCTTCTGGACGCGATCAAGATGTGGGACAACAAGTCGACCCGCGCGAATTGCGACTATTCCTTCCACATGGCGGTGACATGGTGGGGCGAGCAGGTTTTCAATGAGATGAAGGATGTCACCGAGCGGGGCATCAATACGTTCAAGCATTTCATGGCCTATAAGGGCGCGCTGATGGTCAACGATGACGAGATGTTCGCATCGTTCCGCCGCTGCGGCGAGTTGGGGGCGATCCCGCTGGTCCATGCGGAGAACGGCGATATCGTGGCGGACCTGCAGGCGAAGCTTCTGGAAGAGGGCAATAACGGCCCCGAGGGACATGCCTATTCCCGTCCGCCCGAGGTCGAGGGCGAGGCCACGAACCGGGCGATCATGATTGCCGATATGGCGGGCGTGCCGCTTTACGTGGTGCATACCAGTTCCGAGGATGCCCATGAGGCGATTCGGCGCGCGCGAGCCAACGGGCGGCGGGTCTGGGGCGAGCCGCTGATCCAGCATCTGACGCTCGACGAGACCGAGTATTTCAACAAGGACTGGGACCATGCCGCGCGCCGCGTCATGTCGCCCCCCTTCCGCAACAAGAAGCATCAGGACAGTTTGTGGAACGGCCTGGCCAGCGGCAGCCTGAGCGTCGTCGCGACGGACCATTGCGCCTTCACCACCGAGCAGAAGCGCACGGGCGTGGGCGATTTCACCAAGATCCCCAACGGCACGGGCGGGCTTGAGGACCGGATGCCGATGCTTTGGACCCATGGGGTCGAGACAGGCCGTCTGACGCCGAGCGAGTTTGTGGCGGTGACTTCAACAAACATCGCCAAGATATTGAATGTCTATCCGAAAAAGGGCGCCGTATTGGTGGGTGCGGATGCCGATCTGGTGGTCTGGGACCCGAAGAAGGAAAAGACGATCAGCGCCGGCAGCCAGCAATCGGCGATCGATTACAACGTGTTCGAGGGCAAGCATGTGAAGGGCCTGCCACGCTTCACGCTGACGCGCGGCAAGGTCGCGATCCATGATGGCGAGGTGCGGACCGAGGAGGGCCATGGGGAGTTCGTGGCGCGGCCCCCGGGACAGAGCGTGACGAAGGCCCTGAGCACGTGGAAGGAGTTGACGGCACCCCGGAAGGTGGAGCGGACGGGTATTCCGGCGAGTGGGGTCTAGGGGATTGGCCGTGCGCTCGATCGCGCTTGAGGGGGCGGAATGACAAAGGTCGCGATGATCACTGCGGGCGGCAGTGGCATCGGGGCGGGTGCGGTGCGCGCGCTGGCTGCCGACGGGTTCGAGGTGTCGGTTCTGTCCTCTTCGGGTAAAGGCGAGGCTTTGGCTGAAGAACTGGGCGGGATCGGTGTGACGGGGTCGAACCGGTCGGGGGACAATCTGAAGCGTCTGGTTGATATGGCGATGGATAGATGGGATCGGGTGGATGTGCTGGTGAATTCTGCCGGTCACGGACCGCGTGCGCCGGTGCTGGAATTGTCGGATGACGACTGGCACGAGGGGATGGAGGTCTATTTCCTGAATGTCGTGCGGCCGACGCGGCTGGTGACCCCGATCATGGTGGCGCAGGGCGGTGGGACGATCATCAATATCTCAACCTTCGCGGCCCTTGAGCCGGACCCGGTTTTTCCGACATCCGGCGTGTTCCGGGCGGGGCTGGCGGCCTATACCAAGCTGTTTTCGGACAAGTATGCCGCAGATAACGTGCGGATGAACAACGTGCTGCCGGGGTTCATCGACAGCCTGCCCGAGAAGGACGAGTTCCGGGCACGGGTGCCCATGGGGCGTTATGGAAGGACCGAGGAAATCTCGGGCACGATTGCCTTTCTCGCATCGGACGCGGCAGGGTATATCACCGGGCAGAATATCCGGGTCGATGGGGGGATCACGCGGTCGGTATGACGAATGATGTGGTGATCGAAGCGCATGGGCTGGACCTGACATTTCAGACGGGTGACGGGC
Source organism: uncultured Paracoccaceae bacterium (assembly GCA_947503175.1). GTDB lineage: Bacteria > Pseudomonadota > Alphaproteobacteria > Rhodobacterales > Rhodobacteraceae > Ovoidimarina. The sequence goes on along the minus strand of CANNCO010000001.1, from coordinate 1,356,157 downwards.
CGGTGCACGCGCTGAAGGGTGTCGATCTGAGTGTCGAGGCGGGCGAGTTCGTGTCGTTCATCGGGCCGTCGGGATGCGGCAAGACGACGTTCCTGCGGGTCGTGGCGGCACTTGAGCATCCGACGGGCGGGACGATTACGGTGAACGGGATGACGCCGGATGAGGCGCGGCGGAAGCGGGCCTATGGCTATGTGTTTCAGGCGGCCGGGCTTTATCCGTGGCGGACGATTGGGGGGAATGTGCGGTTGCCGCTTGAGATCATGGGGTATTCGAAGGCGGAGCAGGCCGAGCGTGTGGCGCGGGTGCTGGAGCTTGTGGACCTTGCGGGGTTCGAGAAGAAGTTTCCCTGGCAGTTGTCGGGCGGCATGCAGCAGCGGGCGAGCATTGCCCGCGCCTTGGCTTTCGACGCGGATATCCTGCTGATGGACGAGCCTTTCGGCGCGCTGGACGAGATCGTGCGCGACCGGCTGAACGAAGAGCTTCTGGGTCTTTGGGGACGGACCGGGAAGACGATCGGGTTCGTGACCCATTCGATTCCCGAGGCGGTGTATCTGTCGACGAAGATCGTGGTGATGAGCCCGCGGCCCGGGCGGATCACGGATGTGATCGACAGTCCTTTGCCGAAGGAGCGGCCGCTGGATATTCGGGACAGTCCGGAATTCATCGAGATTGCCCATCGGGTGCGTGAAGGACTACGTGCCGGGCATGGGGACGAGGTATGAGTGCGGCTGCGCCGATCACGGCCGTGAATCGTCGTGGGCTTCGGCCTGCCGTTCCGGAGGATGCAGAGGCTTGCGCCGCGATTCTGAACGACTGGATCGACAGCCGGGACTGGATGCCGCGGGTCCATACGCCGGACGAGGTTCTGACCTTCTACCGTGATTTTGTTTTTGAAAACCGTGACGTTTGGGTGATCGGCGATCCGGTGGTCGGGTTCATGGCGCTTGACCGGAATGCCAATTGCGTCACCGCGCTTCATGTCGCGACACCGGGCAAGGGGCTGGGACGGCAGCTTCTGAACCACGCCAAAGCGGGGCGGGATGTGCTGGAGCTTTGGACTTTTGTGGCGAACGAGCGCGCGCGGGAATTTTATCGGCGTGAAGGGTTCCGGGAGGTGCGCCAGACGCCGGGGGACAATGAGGAAGGTCTGCCCGACGTGTTGCTTCGGTGGGAGCGGCCATGACGCGCATCGCCCCTGTCCTGACCGTTCTGGCGATACTTGTGGGGCTTTGGTACGCCGCCGTCGCACCGATGAACATCCGGGTGGCGCTGGATCAGGCGCAGCGGGATGGAGTCGCGGTCGTGCCCGATACGCCCGTGGCGCGGCGCGAGGCCGGGATTGTCGGGCTTTTGGTGCAGAATGCAGGCGTGATCCCGGCGACCTATGATCTGGATCGGCCCCGTTTGCCGACGCCGGGGCAGGTGGGGGCGGAGTTGTGGAAGACCACGGGCGAGATGGTGATGAACGGGCGCGCGTTTTCGAAACGCGGGCTGATTTATCACGGCTGGATCACGCTGCAATCGACCCTGTTCGGCTTCGCCCTTGGTACGGCATTGGGGATCATCGGGGCGGTGGCCATCGTCTATAGCCGGACGATGGAGATGAGCCTGATGCCCTGGGCGATTATCAGCCAGACGATCCCCATCGTGGCGCTGGCCCCGATGATCATCGTTCTGTCGAGCCAGGTGGGGATCGAGGGGCGGGGCGTGCCGAAGGCGATCATTTCGGCCTATTTGTGCTTCTTTCCGGTTCTGGTCGGGATGACCAAGGGGCTGCGCGCGCCGGGACCTGAGCAGCTGGACCTGCTGCGGACCTATTCGACGCCCGGATGGCAGAGCTTCCTGAAGCTGAGACTGCCGACCTCGGTGCCGTACCTGTTCACCTCGCTGAAGATCGGGATCGCGGCGGCGCTGGTGGGCACGATCGTGGGCGAGTTGCCGACCGGGGCGATTTCGGGGCTGGGGGCGCGGATTCTGATCGGGGATCAGTTCGGCAACCCGCTGGCGATCTGGGCGGCGCTGTTTGCAGCCGCGATACTGGCGGGCGCGCTGGTGACGCTTCTGGGCTGGACGCAATCGGTGGTGTTGCGGCGCATGGGGATGGGATTGTGAGCGGGTTTGGCGTTGAGGAGGGCTGTCTGCCCCCCGCCGCCCGTGCCGGGCGGCCCCCCCGAGAGTATTTCGGGAACAATGAAGCCCGGGTGGCCTCATGAGCTGGCTTTGGGGAGCGATTGTGTTCTGGCTGGGCGCATGGGCCGTGAATGCGGGGTTGGCGCGGTCGCCATGGCACCGGACGGTGCCGGTGCGGGTGATCGTGCCGGTTCTGTTCGGGGCGGCGCTTTTGGTGCTTTGGGAGGGGGTCGTGCGGCATTTCGGGGTCTCGCCCGTGATCCTGCCTGCGCCCAGTGCGATTGCGGCGCGGTTCGCCGCGGAAACGGCGATATTGTGGGAGGATTTCCGGCAGACGGTGCTGAAAGGTGCGTTGTCGGGCTATCTGATCGGGTGTTCGGCGGCCTTCGCGACCGCGATTCTGATCGACCGGAGCGCGTTTCTGACGCGGGGGCTGTTGCCGATCGGGAATTTCGTGGCCGCCCTGCCGATTGTCGGTATCGCCCCGATTCTGGTGAGCTGGTTCGGGTTCGACTGGCAGTCGAAGGCGGCGGTCGTGGTTGTCATGGTGTTTTTCCCGGTTCTGGTGAACACGGTGCAGGGCCTGCGCGAGGCGAGCGCGATGCAGAAGGACCTGATGCGCACCTATGCCGCCGGATACTGGCAGACGCTCCTGAAACTGCGATTGCCCGCCGCGATGCCCTTTGTTTTCAACGGGCTGAAAATTTCGACAACGCTGGCGCTGATCGGGGCGATTGTTGCCGAATATTTCGGCTCGCCCACAAGAGGTATGGGGTTTCGCATCTCAACCGGGGTGGGGAGCTTGTCTATCGACCTTGTCTGGGCCGAGATTGCGGTCGCGGCCTTGACGGGATCGATTGTCTATGGCGCGGTGAGCCTTGCCGAGCGCTGGGTGACCTTCTGGCACCCGTCGCAGAGAAGCTGATACAAGTGACGACAACAAAAACCAAAGCGGGGAGTAAGACTATGAAACATCTGATTGCGGGCGCGGTGGCGCTTGGGCTGAGCGCCGGGGTGGCGCAGGCTGCCGACGAGGTGACGCTGCAGTTGAAGTGGGTCACGCAGGCGCAGTTCGCCGGGTACTACGTGGCGCTTGAGAAGGGGTTCTATGAGGAAGAGGAGCTTGACGTCACGATCAAGGCCGGTGGACCGGATATCGCACCGACGCAGGTGATTGCCGGTGGCGGGGCCGATGTGGTGGTGGAGTGGATGCCCGCCGCGCTGGCCGCGCGTGAAAAGGGGTTGCCGCTGGTGAACATCGCCCAGCCGTTCAAGTCGTCGGGGATGATGCTGACCTGCTGGAACGATGTGGGGATCGCGGAACCGGCCGATCTGGCGAACCGGACGCTGGGCGTCTGGTTTTTCGGCAACGAGTTTCCCTTCATGAGCTGGATGAGCCAGCTGGGGATTTCCACGGATGGCAAGAGCGAGGCAGGCGTCGAGGTTCTGAAGCAGGGCTTCAACGTCGATCCCCTGTTGCAGCGGCAGGCCGATTGCATTTCGACCATGACCTATAACGAGTACTGGCAGGTGATCGATGCCGGCGTGACGCCCGAGGAGCTGATCACCTTCAAGTACGAGGATCAGGGCGTGGCGACGCTGGAAGATGGGCTTTATGTGCTGGAGCGGAACCTGAGCGACCCGGCCTTCGTGGCGAAGATGGAGAAGTTCGTGCGCGCCAGCATGAGAGGCTGGAAATATGCCGAGGAGAACCCGGATGAGGCGGCGATGATCGTGCTGGAATACGACGAGACCGGCGCGCAGACCGAAAACCATCAGAAGCGGATGATGGGCGAGGTCGCGAAGCTGACCGCGGGATCGAACGGGGCGCTTGATCCGGCCGATTACGAGCGGACGGTGGCGACGCTTCTGGCCGGCGGATCGGACCCGGTGATCACGGCGGCACCCGAGGGTGCGTGGACCAGCGTGATCACGGATGCGGCGCTGAACTAGGGCCGTCCGGCAGGATGACTTCCGGAAAGGCCCCGTTTGCGGGGCCTTTCCCTTTTTTAAGGTGGAGGATCTTGGGATGGGGCGGTTTTCAGGGAAGACGGTACTTGTCACCGGCGGCAATGGCGGGATCGGGCTGGCCATCGCAGAGCGGTTTGCCCGCGAAGGGGCTGACCTGATTCTGGTGGGGCGTGACGTGGAGAAGGGCGCGTCCGCGGTGGCGCGGATCGGGGCGCTCGGGGCGTCCTGCCGGTTTGAGAAGGCTGACCTGGCGGTGGAGGCGGAGGTTCGGGATCTGGTCGCCGGATTGGAGGTGCTTGATGTTCTGGTGAACAATGCCGGGCTGGGGACATTGCGGATCGATTTGGGGGATTGCGACGGCCCGGGCGCGCGGTGGGACCGGTGGCGGGGGCCGAACATGGATGCGGCCTATTACATGATCGCCCATTGCCTGCCCCTCCTGTGGGCAGGGGGCGGGTCGGTGGTGAATATCTCGTCCACCGCCGCGCTTCATGGGAACTGGGGGCTTTACGGCGTGGCGAAGGCGGGGGTCGAGGCATTGACCCGGTCCTTCGCGATGGAGGCCGCGCCGGTGCGGGTCAACGGGGTCAGTCCGGGGTGGATCGCGACAGAGACGACCGCCAGGGCCGTTGCCAGTGTCGATGGGGCATCTGACCTGCCGCCGTCCCTGCTGGGCCGGGCCGGCACGGGGGACGAGATTGCCGGGGCGGTAGCGTTTCTCGCCTCGGAGGACGCGTCGTTCGTGACCGGCCAGACGCTGATCGTCGATGGCGGGATGGCGGTGACGGATTACCCGTCACGCCCGTGGCTTGCCGAAGTCGGAGCGGCGGTGTTTTCCGGCGCGTCCTAGCAGCGCCGGACGATATAGGTACCGTCGCCCCGGTCATAGGCGCAGCGCACGCGGTTCCGGTCGCGGGCGATGAGCGTTCCGGCTGCGGCGCCGCCGAGGGCACCGACGACGACCCAGTCGTCATCTTCGAGCAGTGCTTCGGCGGTGATCGCACCCAAGGCGGCCCCGGCAAGCCCGCCAAGCAAGGCATCGTCGTTTGCAGGGGTTGTGCAGGCTGTGGCGAGGACAGCGGCAAGAAGTGCGGCGAAAGTCTTTGATCCGGTCATTTCGAAATCCTTTGCTGTTGGAGGATGCCGGATCATATCGCCGTGGGGCCGGGCAGGATTGATCGAAAGCAAACTGCGCATTCCTCGGCATTAGATCGCGCATTGCTCATGGCGCGCACCAAGCCTAGGGTCCGCGGACGAAAATGTGAGTCGAAAATGACCTATTGTGTCGGACTGCTTCTGGATGCGGGCATGGTGCTGTTATCGGATACGCGCACCAATGCCGGGCTTGATAACATCGCGCAGTATCGCAAGACTTTTGTCTTCGAAGAGCCCGGCGAGCGGGTGATCGCGATTATGACGGCGGGAAGCCTGTCGGTGACGCAGACCACCATTGCCCGGCTGGAAGAGGCGATTTCCGATCCCGTCGAGGGCGAGATGTCGATCCTTTCGGTGCCGTCGATGTTGCAGGTCGCGCAGGTGGTCGGGCGCACCCTGTCGGAAGTCTCGGCGGAGATACAGGAACGCATGGACCGGGCGGCGCAGACCGCGAGTGCGTCGATGATCGTGGCCGGTCAGCGGAAGGGCGGGGGGATGCGGATGTTTCTGGTCTATCCGGAGGGGAACTTCATCGAAGCGACCGCCGATACGCCGTTTCTGCAGATCGGCGAGCACAAATACGGCAAGCCCATTCTGGACCGGGTGGTGACGCCGGCGACGTCGCTGGACGATGCGCGCAAGGCGGTGTTGCTGTCGATGGATTCGACATTGCGGTCGAACCTGAGCGTGGGGATGCCGCTCGATCTGACGGTGATCGCGAAGGATGAACTCAAGGTGACGGAAACGCGGCGGATCGAGGCGGACGATCAGGGGTTTCAGGAGATGAGCCGGGCGTGGAGCCAGGCCCTGCGCGATGCGTTTCTGGATGTGAAGGCCTGAGCGATGGAGGGTCTGTCACTTGAGATGTGGCAGGAATGGCCGGTTTACGGGCCGGAGACCGGCGAGGACCTGCCGGGGGTCGTGATTCTGCACGGCTCAGAGGGGCCGATGGCGGGCTGGGCGCATCGGTTCGCGGCCATTCTGGCGGCTCAGGGGGTGCTGGCATTGCCCTATTCCTATGGTGAGGGCGATTTCTGGGGCGCGGGCGTGATCGGCGATGTGCCGCTGGAACCGGTTCTGGATGCAGTGGCGCATCTGGCGGCGCATCCGCGGTGTCGCGGCGCCGGTGTGTTCGGCTGGTCCATGGGGGCGGAGATGGCGCTGGTGCTGGCGTCCATCGTTCGAAGTGCCGCGCGATTGCCGTTTGTGGCAGCCCATGCGCCGTCCGATATCGTGCATGGGGCGTTCGATCCGGCGAGGATGCGGGCCGGCGGAGACTGGCGCAGGCTTGATCCGGAGGGCCCGCGCGCGTGGCACTGGCCGCAACATGCGGAGCAACTGGCGCCGGGATCTTCCATCGATATCGAATGCTATCGCGGGCCGGTCTTCCTGTCGGTGGGCATGGCGGACGAGATACGCGATCCGGCCATGACCGAACGGCTTGCGGCCCGGTTGGAGGCCGCCGGACGTCCGGCGGATCTGTTCATTGCCGAGGGGCAGGGGCACGGATTCGACTTTGACCGGGAACCGGAGTTGTGGGCACGGCTGCTGCGTTTTGTCGGAGGTGGGGTATGATCGCGTTGGACCATCTGGCCGTGGCCGGCGAGACGCTGGAGGCGGCGGTGGCCCATGTCGAAGAGACGCTTGGGGTTGCCATGGGGCCGGTGGGGGAACACGCGCTGATGGGGACGTGGAACCGGCTTTTGTCGCTGGGACCGGGTGTCTATCTGGAGGCGATTGCGGTCAATCCGAACGTGCCCGATCCGGAACGGGCACGGTGGTTCGATCTGGACCGGTTCGCCGGAAAACCCCGCATCGCGAACTGGATCGTCCGGTCGGATGACCTGAAAGCCGCAGTGAAGGCCGCGCCGCCGGGAACGGGTGCGCCGGTCCGGATGCAGCGTGGCGTCTATGACTGGACCATGGCGGTGCCGGAGGACGGCATCCTACCTTATGACGGCGCGGCTCCGGCCCTGATCGAATGGCACGGGGACGCGCATCCGGCAGATGCGTTGAGCGATGCGGGATGCCGTCTGGTGCGGCTTGAAATCGCGCATCCGAAGGCGATGGAGCTGATGGTGGCCTATCCGGCTTTGCTGCGTCTGCCGCAGGTCCGTATGGGGCCGGGGCCGGTCTGCGAGATGCGGGCCGATATCATCACGCCCCACGGGCTGCGGTCGTTGCGGTGAGGGTTCGCGGCGCGGAGGCGCGGGACGCGGGTGCGATTGCCGGGCTTTGGAATCATTTTATCCGGGAAACGGCGGCGACGTTCAACGCGCGGGAGAAGACCCCGGCCGAAGTCGAAGGGCTGATTGCGGCACGTTTGTCCGAGGGCCGGGGGTTCTTCGTGGCGGAGGGGCCGCATCTTCTGGGGTTTGCGACCTATTTCCAGTTTCGGGGCGGGGTCGGCTATGCGCGGACGGCAGAGCATACGGTTCTGATCGACCCGGGCGCGCAGGGGCGCGGGGCGGGCCGCGCGCTGATGGAGGCGGTGGAAACCCACGCGCGGGCGAGCGGGCATCACATGCTCTTTGCGGCCGTGTCGTCGGGCAATCCCGACGGGTTGGCGTTTCATGCGAAGCTGGGGTTCCGCGAGGTTGCGGTGCTGCGCGAAGTGGGCTGGAAGTGGGATCGCTGGTTCGATCTGCACCTCATGCAGAAGTCACTGGAGTCGTGACAGGTTTCATTTGTCGCGGGGGGTGCCCCCTGTCGGCGGGCGGCGCTTGGCGTTAGGATGCCGCCCATGTCGATCTGGTCCCGCATTGCCGCCGCGCTGTCCGCGCTTGCCTCTGGCGAGAGCCTTGGAGACGTGTTCGACCGCCTGCGGTCGGCGCCCGAGCGGTCGGTCGCGTTCACCATCGCGGTGATTGCCCTTGGAGCAAAGGTTTCAAAGGCGGATGGGCAGGTAACCCGCGACGAGGTTGCGGCGTTCCGGCAGGTGTTTTCGATCCCGAAGGAAGAAGAGGCCAATGCGGCGCGGGTGTTCAACCTTGCGCGGCAGGATGTGGCGGGGTTCGAGGAATACGCCGCCCGGATCGGGCGGATGTTCAGCGACCGGCCTGACGTGCTGACCGATCTTTTGGAAGGGCTGTTCCATATCGCCATGGCGGATGGGGAGTATCACCCGGCCGAAGATGATTTTCTGGCACGCGTGGCCGGGATATTCGAGATTCCGGATCTTGAGTTCCGGCGGCTCAGGGCGCGGTTCGTACCCGATGCGGCCCCCGATCCCTTTGCCGTTCTCGGTGTTCCGCCCGATGCGTCAATGGAGGATATCCGCCGGGTCTGGCGGCAACTGGTGCGCGACAGCCACCCCGACCGGATGATCGCCCGGGGCCTGCCGGAAGAGGCGGTGAAGATGGCCGAGAAGCGGCTGATCGCCATCAACCGGGCCTGGGAGGAGATCAGCGAGGGCCGCGCCGCGTGAGGATCGCGACCTATAACGTCGAGTGGATGGGCAATCTGTTCGACGATAACGGGGCGCTTTTGCATGACGACAAGTGGTCGGGCCGGCGCGACGTGACGCGGGCCGAGCAACTCGACGCCCTCGGGATTGTATTCAACGCGCTGGACGCGGATGCGGTGATGGTGATCGAGGCTCCAGATGGTCACCGGCGGCGTGACGGAGTTCTTGCGCTGGAGACGTTTGCCGGTTGGGCGGGCTTGCGGGCGCGGAAGGCGATACTGGGTTTCGTGAACGACACCCAGCAGGAGATCGGGCTGCTTTACGACCCGGATGTCTTGACCGTGACCCATGATCCGAAAGGTCCCGGCATCGGCGAGACGGGCGAGGGACCGTCGCGGTTCGACGGGGTGTTTCATATCGATCTGGATATCGACGACAGTCTGGATCGTGTGCGGTGGTCGAAGCCGCCCCTTGAGCTTGCCGTCAAGACGGCTGGCGGTGCGGCGTTCCGGATGATCGGGGTTCATGCCAAGTCGAAGGCGCCCCACGGTGCGCGCGGGAAGGCCGCCATTCTGCGGGCGGCGATAGCGAACAGGCGCAAGCAACTGGCCCAGTGTATCTGGTTGCGCCGCCGGGTCGATACGCATCTGGAGGCCGGGGAGCCGCTGATCGTTCTGGGCGATTTCAATGACGGTCCGGGGCTGGACGAGTACGAGAAGCTGTTCGGGCGGTCGGGGGTCGAGATCGTGGCGGGTGAAGACGGCCAGATCGGTCTTTTCGACCCACATGTAGAGCTGGTGACCAGTCGGCGGATCGGGGAGATGCCGGCCAGTGCCCGGTTCTGGCTGGAGCACGAGCAACGCTGGCTGCAGACGCTTCTGGATTACATCATGGTGTCGCCCGATCTGCGGGACAGGAACGGGGACTGGCGGATCTGGCATCCGTTCGAGGATGCGGGGTGTTACCGGGTGCCGGAACTGCGCGAGGCGCTGCTGACCGGTTCCGATCATTTTCCGGTGACGCTGGATATCGATCTGTGAGTTTCGACTTCGGCACGGCTCCGTGGTATACTTGGTTTATGCGGTTTGCATTTGCACTGACACTCTTTCTGGCCCTTCCAGCGATGGCGGAGGAGGGGTCCGAACCCGAAGGCAACCTGTTCGACGAGGGGATGCGAAACCTGCTCGACCGGTTTCTTGCCGATATCGATCCGGCGCTGGAGGCGCTGCGCGAGGGATTGTCCGACCTGAACAGCTATCACGCGCCGGAAATCCTGCCCAACGGCGACATCATCATCCGGCGCAAGACACCGGTTGAACGCTTGGACCCCGAGGACAGTATCGAGCTTTGACCGCAGGGTCCGCGGGTGGTTACGACATCGCGGCGTCGTCTTCGAGAACGAAGGTAATCATCAGGTTGACCTGAAAATGCGCGATCTTGCCATTCGAGACGGTGACGCTTTGCTCCTTGACCCATGCGCTGGTGACGTTGCGCAGTGTCTTGGAGGCCCGTTTCACGCCCTGCTTGACGGCGTCCTCGAAGCCCTTGGTGGAGGTGGCGGAGATCTCGGTTACGCGTGCGATGGACATTTGGCAGCTCCTTTGAATGAAGTGATCCCGGCATTCTAGCATGCCCGCCGGAAAGACCCCGCATCGGAAAGCGGCCATCTTGCCACGCTTTTCCCCCCGCATCTTGCGATGTGGAATCGGGACTACCCAATCTGTGGGCGACCCCCTATAAAGACTGTGGAAATCGGGGTGGCGACCCCAAATGAGAGGCATTGGGAGTTCGGGATGCGGTGTCCGTTTTGCGGAAACATTGACACTCAGGTGAAAGATTCACGACCTGCCGAGGATCACGTCGCGATCCGGCGGCGGCGGTTCTGCCCGGCCTGCGGGGGCCGGTTCACGACATATGAGCGCGTGCAACTGCGCGATCTGGTGGTGATCAAGTCGACGGGCAAGCGCGAGGATTTCGACCGCGACAAGCTGGAACGCTCGATCCGGATCGCTATGCAGAAGCGGGCGATCGAGCCCGAACGCATCGATCAGATGATCAGCGGGATCGTGCGGCGGCTGGAGAGCATGGGCGAGACCGACATTCCATCGGGGACGATCGGTGAGATCGTCATGGAAAGCCTCGCCCGGATCGACACCGTGGCTTATGTGCGGTTCGCAAGCGTCTACAAGAATTTCCAGGCGGCGGATGACTTTGAAGAATTCGTCAGCGAATTGCGCCCGCCCGAAACCGACAGCGAGTGAGCCGGGGGGCTGATGCCCGGCACATGGCCCATGCCCTGACGCTTGGGGCGCGGGGGCTGGGCAATGTCTGGCCGAACCCGGCGGTTGGTTGTGTTATCGTGAATGGCGATCGGATTGTCGGGCGCGGCTGGACCGGGCCCGGCGGGCGGCCCCATGCGGAGACCGAGGCGCTGGCACAGGCGGGTAAGGCCGCGCGGGGCGCCACGGCCTATGTCACGCTGGAACCCTGTGCCCATCATGGAGAGACGCCACCCTGTGCGGATGCGCTGATCGCCGCCGGTGTGGCGCGGGTGATGACGGCCATCGGCGATCCCGACCCGAAGGTGGGCGGTCAGGGACATGCGCGGTTGCGCGATGCCGGAATCGAGGTCGTCGAGGGCGCGATGGAGGCCGAGGCGCGGCGCGCGCATCGGGGGTTCTTCACGCGGCTCTCGGCGGGGCGTCCGATGGTGACGCTGAAGCTTGCCACAAGCTTTGACGGGCGGATTGCGACGGCGAGCGGAGAAAGCCGGTGGATTACCGGACCTATTGCCCGGAGGCGGGTCCATGCGGAACGGATGCGGCACGATCTGGTGCTGGTCGGGGGCGGCACGGCGCGGGCGGACGATCCCGACCTGTCGGTGCGCGGTCTGGGGGATGTGCGTCAGCCGGTGCGCTGTGTCGTGTCGCGGCGGCTGAATGTGCCGCTCCATGGGCGGCTGATCGGGTCGGTCGGCAAGGGGCCGGTCTGGGCGATTGTGGACGGAACGCCCGGGGCGGTTGAGGATGCACCGCTGGAGATCTGGCAGGGGCAGGGTGGTGAGATCATCCGGGCCGAGGCGGCGCGGGACGGGCGGATGGACCCGGGCGCGGTTCTTGCGGCTTTGGGGGAACGCGGGATCACGCGGGTCTTCTGCGAGGGTGGCGGTGCTTTGGCGGCGTCGCTTCTGGCCGCAGGGCTGGTGGACGAGGTTCTGGGGTTCACGGCGGGTGTGATGCTGGGGGCCGAAGGGCGTCCCGCATTGGGCGCGCTCGGGGTGGATGCGCTGGCGGATGCACCACGGTTCCGTTTGATGGAAAGCGAGCCTGTCGGGGGCGATATTCTGCACCGGTGGGAGCGTGTGGAGGGGTGACACCTCTCAAGAACTCTGACGAGAGAGCACCGGAGCGTTTACCTTCTGCGAGGGCGTAGGGACTGCAAACGCGCGAGGAGGCCCTTGGGTCGTGGGGTATCGTCCGAGGCGAGACGGTCGATGATCACCTCGGGCGGGCAGGCCAGCCCGGTGACGGGATCGCGGTAGCGGGGATAATCGATGAGCGTGGCGTGGGCGAGCTGTTCCAGTGTTGGCCGGGCGGTGCGTCGGGCGGGCGGATCGCCACGGTCGGTTGTGAGGCCCCAGCCCGCGTAAAACGGCGCGCCGGTTGTGGTGACGGGGATGCCGCGCAGGAGCGCCTCGAAGCCCAGAAGCGAGGTCATGGTCCAGACTTCTGTGACATTTGGCAGGAGTTGCGCGGGGTCGGTTTTCGGAGCCGGGATTACGCCCCCGGGTAGGTTGATCGCGCCCTTGCGGTGGCCCGCTTCCACATCCGGATGTGGCTTGTAAATCAGTGTGGCATCGGGGTTTTTCGCGCGGGCAGCGGCGAGGAGATCGGCGTTGGTTCTGATCTTTGACGTGCCTTGCAGGACGGATGCATCGTCGTCGACCTGACCGGCGACGAGGATTTTGGGGCCATCGGGCAGGTCAGGGGCCGGGCGGCCCGAAATGTTGTATTTTGTCAGGCCTAGGGCGGTAATCCGGTGGATCAGCCTGCTTGCACGTTCGATTTCTGCATTCCCGAGACCGGTGGATGCGGCGATCAGGCTTTCCAGACGGCTTTCACGGGACGGATCGTAGTGGATGCCGGTGTCGTCGAGCGAGAGCGAGAGGGGCGGGGTGAGGGCGGCTCCGAGACCGCGGGAGCGCAGGAAGCCGTCTTCGAGGCGGAGGCCCGGGGCATCGGGGTTTGATTTGGAGGCCCAGACCATGTGGCGGCGGTTGCTGGCCGGTATGTCGGAGAAGATCACGGGCTTCACACTGCCGAAGAAGGCCTGAAGGTGGGGACGCTTCCAGCGGGAGATCGCACCTGCGGACCAGCCCATCCGGTCTTCTCGCCATGCGCGGGCTTGTGCGACCAGTAAATGGAGGACTGTTTCAAGCTCGCAAAGAGCATCCCGATAGGGATCGTACCATCGGGGATAGAGGATCATCGCCGCGGCAAAAAGCTGGGCCCGCGTGAGCGGGCGGGTCCGGCGGGGCAGGTCGTGGTGATCCTCGGTCAGACCCCAGCCCGCGTAGAACGGGCCGCCGAAGACCCGCGGCTTGTGGCCTGCGAAGATCGCTTCGAAGCCGAGGCCGGAGGAGACCGTGTAGACGGCGGTGGCGCCCTCGAAGAGCCTCCACGGGCTGACAGGGCCGGAGAGGAAGGTGACGCCATCGGTCAGGTCCAGATCGTCGAAATGGCCTTTGCGGTGGCCCGCATCGGTTTCGGGATGGGTTTTGATCAGGATGCGCGCGCCGGGATGGTTGATACGGGCCTGTACCAGCATGTCGCGGAACGTGGCGACTGTTGCGCCCGAGGCGGTGACGGAGGCGTCGCTCAGTGTCTGGTCGATGACGACGACATAACCGGGGTCGGGGACTGGCAGGTCGGGGTCGGTGGCGGCGTATTTCGATAGGTGATGGCGGGCCATAAAGGCGATTGCATCCCGCGCGCGGGTGAGAAGCCCTGTGTCGTCGAGCGGGTGGGTGGCGAGCAGCGTTTCGAGATCGGACGGACGGCCGGGATCGAAGTGAAGGCCGGTGGTGTCTATCGAGAGACCAAGGGGCGGTTCACCGTCGCGGCCGAGATGGAGCGACCGAAGAAACGCGTCTTCGACGCGGATCAGTGGGGCATCGGTTTTGCCGGAGACGGTTTCGCCGCGGGGAGCGGTAGGGCTTTGGCCCCAGACGCCGACCGCATCGTCGGGGCCGGGAAGGCCGATAGCCACATCCCATCCCGAGAGGGACAGGATGCGGCGAATGCGCGGTTGGGTCAGAAACCCTGCGTTATAGACGCAAAGGCGTGTGGTCCCGCCGTCAGTTGGCAAGCTGGTCGATGGAGTTCGCCGAGTTGAGTGGCGCGATGACCGCCGACAGGATCTTGACGAATTGCGAGTAGGGTGCCTCGGTCACGTAGACCGTGTCTTCGTCGCGGATCTGGAAGTCGCGGGCCACGAAAAGGCCGTTGGGCGAGGTCAGATCGAGGATGTAGGCCACCCGTTGCGGACCCGTGAACTCGCGGCCGGTGAGAGCCTCGGCGGATGCTTCGGATTCCTCGCGAAGGACGAAAACGCCCGTCGGATCGGCAAGGCCCGAGTTCAGACCGCCCACGGTTGCAATCGCCTCGATCGCGGTGATCGACTGCGACGCAAAGGGTACGCGGCTTTGGGCGCCGGTGGCGCCAAGGGCGGTGAAGGATCGCTGATCTTCCTCGACCAGGATCCGGTCGCCGCCGCGCAGGGCGATGTCGAGACTGGGATCCTCGTAAAGGTCTTCGAGCCAGATCGTGCCGGTATGGGCGCCGCGGATCACGGTGACCTGCGCGATCTCGGGGGGGATCGTGACGCCGCCCGCGCGGGCCAGCATGGCCGTGAGCGTGCGGGTCGGACGTTCGATCGGATAGACACCCTGACCGCCGATGCCGCCGATCAGCGACACCGTGGCACCGTCACCGGCGAGCCTGCGGACCAGAACCTGCGGATCGGGCGTCTGGGCCGAAAGCTTTTCGGTGATGATCCGACGGATCGCCTCGGGCGTATTGCCGGAGGCCTTGATGCGGCCCGCATAGGGCACGAAGATGAAGCCCGACCCATCGACCTGAACCTCTTCGAGGACGGTGGCATTCATGCCGGCGTTGGACAGAAGCCCGTCATCGACGTTTTCCCAGATCGTCAGCCCCAGCGTGTCGCCGGCGCGGATCGTGTCGGAGCCGGTGACGCCGGCATTCAGGAAACCTTGGGCGAATGTCCGGCCCGGATCGAGTGCCGTGGCGCGGGTGACGGTATCATCGACCTCGATCACCAGCGTATCGCCATTGCGCATTTCTGACCCGCTGAAGATTTCGTTCTTGTTCGGGCCTGAACGCGGAAGCGCGCACCCGGCCACTAACGACACCGTCAGAGCAAGACTCAAAGTCTTGCTCTTTAAAGAGATTCTGGAAGCCACTGCCCGGTCTCCTTGACCAATATTATTATCTGCCTCGGGTATTCTTTTGAGAAAAGTTAACGCAGGGTCCGCATTTGGACCAGCAATTTCGCCTAGTTTTTGGTCACGATTCGAAGGTGTTGCGGCTGTGCCGCGCCGCATCTGGCATAGGGATCGGCCGCCGACAGCATCAGATCGGGGAGATTCCGGCAGAGCTGGCGGCGTCCGTAGGCGGCGTAAAAGCTGCCCGGAAGCTGTGAGGTTTCCAGGAGAAACTGCCGGTAAACGGCATAGGCCGAACGATCCGGCGGGCTTGGACGGGCGAAGAAGGCGGGCGTCGACTGATCCGAGACGAATTCGGACCGTGTATAGACGCCCTGACCGTATGCCTTGACCGGGATGCCGCGCCAGAGTGCCTGTTGCGCCGCCGTCGAGTTGACCGTGACGGCAGAAGAGGCTGTGTCGAGCAGGCGCGCGAGCTTGCCGCCGGTGACGTAATGGACCCGGTCCGTCAGCCCGTGTTCTTCGGCGATGGTCCGGATCAGGCGGGTGACGGGAACACGCCCGTCCTCCAGCGGATGGGCCTTGAAGACGAGGTGATGGTGTGGCGGTGCGCCTTCGGCGAAACCGCGGATGACGGTTTCAAGAAAGCTGTGCATGTCGGGAAACGGGCTGTGATGCCGGAAGCTGGCATCGTGGTCGAGTTGCAGAAGGACAAGGTGATAGGGAAAGCCGCCCCGCCGGATCCGGGTCGTGGCGACCCAACGGTTCAGGGCGGTAACGGGGATTTTCAGAAGGCGGGTGAGGTGCAGGCCCATTTCACGGGCGACGGAAATGTCCCGGTGCGACGGGATCTTTGCACCGCCCGAGAGGACCAGCCCGTGATAGAGCGCACCGTAGACCGCATGACGGCGAAGCGTGCCCCAGTGACCCGGTGCCTCCACCAGTGGCGCATCGGGGCTTTCGAGCGCGGCGCGCATCCGGTCGAGCGTGATCGACATCAGGGGCGAGTTCGCGTTCGCGCCGCCGCGTTCGTAGGTGACCCACCATGGCCGCAGGTAGCCTTCCTCGAAGACATGGACGGTGAGGCCGCGGTTGCGGGCGGCCTTGATGGCGATTCGGTGGATGGGCCGTGTGTCGCCATAAAGAACCAGATCGGTGATCTTGTGCCGGTCGAGGAGGTCGGCGCAGGCGGCAGGCCAGTCATCGGGATGACCCGTAAACCTTTCGCAGGTGGAAGCGTTGCCCCAGAACGCGCGGTCGCCCCGGTTGAAAGCGACGCGTCGGCAGGACGCGCCTGCGCGCGTCAGCCCTGCTGCAAGTTGCCGGAAGAACGGGCCGTGGGGACCCTGAAGAAACAGAAAACATCGTGACACCCGGAAAGAATGACCTGAGCGCACCTGCTTGTCACGCCTGCCGCGCGGGGCTAGGTCAGGAATAAGCGAAGGAGTGCCCAAATGTTCACAGGCATCATCACCGATATCGGCCGGGTTCTGGAAATTGAGCAGAAGGGTGATCTTTGGGCAAAGATCGCGTGCAGCTATGACGTTGACGGGATCGATATCGGGGCGTCGATTGCCTGTGACGGGGTCTGTCTGACGGTGGTGGACCTTGGGACGGCGCCCGAGCCGTGGTTCAGCGTCGATATCTCGGCCGAGACGGTATCGAAGACATCTATCGGTCGGAATGCATGGGGACCGGGCAAACGGATCAATCTAGAACGCGCGCTGAAGGTCGGTGATGAGCTGGGTGGGCATATCGTTTCGGGTCATGTGGACGGTGTGGCCGAAGTTATCTCGGTCACCGATGAGGGCGACAGCACGCGGGTTCAGTTCCGCGCACCCGAGGATCTGGCGCGGTTCATTGCACCCAAAGGATCGGTTGCGCTGAATGGCACATCGCTTACCGTGAACGAGGTCGAGGGCCGGGTGTTCGGCGTGAATTTCATTCCGCATACGAAGGAGGCGACCACGTGGGGCGATGTGGCCGTGGGCGATGCGGTGAACCTTGAGATCGACACGCTGGCCCGCTACGTCGCGCGGTTGGCGGAGGCCGGATAGCGGCAATTTTCGCCAAAAACTATGAAATAGCTTCAAACCCTTCCTGAAAGACCGGGTGTGCCCGACGCCTTACGATGCGTCAACTTCGGCGGGACGCCGGAGAGCGAACAGGAAGAGGGTAAGTCATGGCCGATGCATCCATCGGGACGGCAGCACAGCTGCGCGACCCGGATTATACACCGCCGCTGGTGAAGGCGGTTCCACTGGGCATCCAGCATGTGCTGGCGATGTTCGTTTCGAACGTGACGCCCGCGATCATCGTTGCGGGTGCTGCGGGGTTCGGGTTCGGATCGAACTCTCCGGATTTTCCGGAGCTTTTGTATCTGATCCAGATGTCGATGCTGTTTGCCGGTGTCGCGACGCTGTTTCAGACCATTGGCGTGGGACCAATGGGCGCGAAGCTTCCCATCGTACAGGGTACGAGTTTTGCGTTCATTCCGATCATGATCCCGCTGGTGGCGGGGAAGGGCGTTGACGGTCTGGCTGCTCTTTTTGGCGGCATACTGGTCGGCGGGATTTTTCACGCGCTGCTGGGAACGGTGATCGGAAGGATCAGGTTCGCGCTGCCGCCGCTGGTTACCGGCCTCGTCGTCACGATGATCGGCCTGGCGCTGGTGAAGGTGGGTATTCAATATGCGGCTGGCGGTGTTCCGGCCATTGGCACGCCGGAATACGGGAGCCTTCTGAACTGGTCGGCGGCACTGGTCGTTGTCTTTGTCACGCTGGGGCTGAAGTTCTTTGCGCGCGGTATGCTGTCTGTTTCGGCGGTGCTGATCGGGATTCTTGTGGGCTATGTCTATGCGCTGGTCATGGGAATGGTGACGGTCGAGGCGATCAGCGGAAGCTGGAGCCGGGCGGATGCTTTCGCGCTGCCGCAACCGTTCAAATACGGGTTTGAGTTCTCGGCGGCGGCGATCATCGGGTTTTGCCTTATGGCGTTCATCTCGGCCATCGAGACGGTGGGTGACGTATCGGGGATCACCAAAGGGGGTGCCGGGCGCGAGGCGACCGACAAGGAGATCGAAGGCGCGACCTATGCCGATGGTTTCGGAAGTGCGGTGGCAGGTATCTTTGGCGGGTTTCCGAACACTTCGTTCAGCCAGAACGTGGGGCTGATCGCGATGACAGGGGTCATGAGCCGCCATGTGGTGACGATTGGTGCGCTGTTCCTGATCCTGTGCGGCCTGGTGCCCAAGGTGGGCGCGGTGATCAGGACGGTGCCGATCGAGGTGCTGGGCGGCGGTGTGATCGTCATGTTCGGGATGGTCGTGGCGGCGGGCGTTTCGATGCTGGCCGATGTGACATGGAACCGTCGGAACATGGTGATCTTTGCGATTGCGCTGTCGGTGGGGCTGGGGCTGCAACTGGAGCCGGGCGCAGTACAGCATCTGCCGGATACGGCGCGGATCCTGATGACCAGCGGGCTGTTGCCTGCGGCGCTGATCGCCATCGTGCTGAACCTTGTTCTGCCGATGGAACTGGTGGGTGAGGCGACCGACGAAATCTCGGGCGGGATGGCCGGACAGCGGAACGACTAGGGTCGGGGCGCAGGTCTGTTGCGCCCGCCTGAAGGTGGGCGCAGACCCATGGCCGGATGCATGGGCATGCGCGGTTTTGCGCATTGCAGGCTCTGGCCTTCTGTCCGACCTTGGGCTATCCCGCGCGGGCATATCCCGAAGGCTGGCACCATGAGCTTTGAATCCCCCGGACCCGTTGAAGAGAACTGGCGCGATGCTGTGTCGACCATCGAGGAAATCCTTGAAGACGCGCGGAACGGCCGGATGTTCATTCTGGTGGATCACGAAGATCGCGAGAACGAAGGCGATCTGGTGATCCCGGCGCAGATGGCGACGCCCGAGGCGATCAATTTCATGGCGAAGCATGGGCGGGGGCTGATCTGTCTTTCGCTGACGGGCGAGCGGATTGATGCTTTGGGCCTGCCATTGATGGCGTCCTACAATTCTTCGCGCCACGAGACGGCCTTTACCATATCGATCGAGGCGCGCGAGGGGGTGACCACCGGGATTTCGGCCCATGACCGGGCGCGGACGGTGGCGGTGGCTATCGATAGCGGCAAGACCGCAAGCGATATCGCGACGCCCGGGCATATCTTTCCGCTCCGGGCGCGGGACGGGGGCGTTCTGGTGCGCGCCGGCCATACGGAGGCGGCGGTGGATATCGCACGGCTGGCCGGGTTGAACCCCTCGGGCGTGATCTGCGAGATCATGAATGAAGATGGCACGATGAGCCGGTTGCCGGACCTCGTGGCCTTCGCGCAGTTGCATAACATCAAGATCGGGACGATCAGCGACCTGATCGCCTATCGCCGCAGGCACGACAATCTGGTGGCGGTGACGGAAGAGCGGGTCGTGACCTCCGAGTTCGGGGGCGAGTGGACGCTGCGCATTTTTGCCGACACCGCCCACGGAGATGAGCATATCGCGCTGGTCAAGGGCGATATCTCGGGCGATGAGCCTGTGTTGGTCAGGATGCATGCGCTGGACCCGATGCTGGATATCGTGGGCCTGGGCGGCAAGGGCAGGGCCGGTGAATTCGGCGATGCGATGGAGCTGATCGCGCAGGAGGGTCGCGGGGCGCTGGTTCTGTTGCGCGACACCACGATGAAGCTCACGACGAGCGATGGGGTCTCTCCCCAGACCTTGCGGCAGTACGGACTGGGGGCGCAGATCCTGTCGTCGCTGGGTCTTTCGAAGATGATCCTTCTGACCAACTCGCCGCAACCCAAGGTCGTGGGGCTTGAGGCCTATGGGCTTGAGATCGTAGGCACGCACAAAATCTCGGAGATCGGCTGATGGCGGGACATTCGGATAACGACCTGGGGCTGCCGGAGTTTGACGATCCGGTGAAGGTCGCGCTGGTGATCGCACCTTACTACACCAAGATTTCGGAAGCGCAGCTGGCCTCGGCGCGTGGCGTTCTGGAAGCGGCGGGGGCCAAGCACGAGACGATCGAAGTGCCCGGATCGCTGGAGATTCCGACGGCGATCACGCTGGCCAACCGGCTGAGCAACTTCGACGGATTCGTGGCGCTTGGCTGCGTGATCCGGGGGCGGACCAGCCATTACGACGTGGTTGTGGAACAGAGCGCCCATGGGCTGATGCTGCTGGGGCTTCAGGGCTTGTGCATCGGCAACGGGATTATCACGGTCGAGAACATGGAGCAGGCCGAGGAACGCGCCGATAGCGAGCGGCTGGACACTGCCGGAGGGGCGGCGCAGGCAGCGTTGCACCTGATCGCACTGGCCCGGAATTGGCAATCCACGCGGAAGGATGTGGGGTTCGTGCCCGGCAGCTATCAGGTTGCCGAGGGCGATGACGATGACGACGATCCGGAGTCCTTTCCGGTATGAAGCCCAGCCGTCAGATGAAATCCGCCGCGCGGCTTTACGCGGTGCAGGCGCTGTTCCAGATGGAGCAGTCCGACCAGTCCGCCGACGGGGTGATCCGCGAGTTCGAGGATCACCGGTTCGGCGCACGGTATGAGGGCGACGAGCTGGCCGAAGGCGATGTGAACCTGTTCCGGCAGTTGGTGGGCGACGCGGTGAACTATCAGGCGCAGATCGACCAGATGACCGACCGGGCGTTGGTTGCGAAATGGCCGATCGACCGGATCGACCCGACGATACGCGCCCTGTTCCGGGTCGCGGGGGCGGAACTGACCCATGGGGATGCGCCGCCCAAGGTGGCGATCAGCGAGTTCGTGGATATCGCGAAGGCGTTCTTTCCCGAAGGTCGCGAGCCGAAATTCGTGAATGCCGTCTTGGATCACATGGCGCGCGAGGCAAAGCCCGAGGCGTTTGTCTGAGGCCTAGGTCACCATGCCTAGAATGAGATCGGCGCGGTCGGCAACGGCCGATTTCGGCAGGTTCTGCACCCTGTAGCCCAATCCCGGAAGCGCATCTTGGATTCTCTCATACTCGTCGCTGGCGGCCTCGAACCCGTGCCGGCGTTCGGCATCGTTCCGGAAGAGATCACGCCAGGGCGGCGCGAGAAACACCGGGTTTTCGTAATGCCGGGCGGGTCCGAGCGTTTCGGCGGCAGGGGTGCCGTCGCTGTGTTCGAGGGCGATGGCCGCATCCACCACGCCGCGGTCGAAGAAAACCGGACCGTCGAGATCTCTGGCCGCCTTTATGTCTTCGAGAGCGAGTTCGAGGGCACGTCTGGCGAAACCGGCGGGTGCGTCCCACGGGGTCGGCTCGGGCATGCCTTTTAGACTGGCCTGAACGAGCCTTCGGCCCGGTTCCATGACGATATGGTGCCCGCGCCGGGCCAGTTCAGCGAGGAGCGTGGATTTCCCGCCGCCGGAGCAGCCGGTGATCAGGATGAGGTTGGCCATCAGGTGTCGTGCGTTTGGAGGTGACCGGCGTCAGTCCCCGTTTTCGCGCCTCCGGCATTCAGGGTGAAATCGGCCCAGACCGGCAGGTGATCGGAGGCGCGGCGGGTGAGCGCGGTTTCCAGAACGCCCGCATCCCTGAGCGAAAAGCGGGGGTCGGCGGCGATCCGATCGAGCGGGACGATGGGGCGGGCGGCATGGTAGCTTTTTCCCGGCGCATGGATGGTAAACTCCGGCGTCAGGGCTTCGAGCCCGCGACTGTCATGCCATTCGTTGAAATCGCCCAGAATCAGGGTCGGTCGGTCCTGATGGCTGTCGAGAAACCGGGTCATGGCGGCAAGCTGTTCGCGTCGATGCCGCCGGGTCAGGCCCAGATGGGTGGCGACGAGGCGCAATGGATTGCCGTTGTGGGTCAACTCCGCCATGAGGGCGCCGCGCGGTTCGAGGCCCGGCAGGTCGATCCGGGTGATGGTGCCCGGCACGACCCGGTCGGAAATGAGGATCGCATTGCCGTGCCAGCCGAGAGACCGGCCGTTATCGGCGGTAACGGGTGTCATCCCCGTTTCCGCATGGATGCGGTCGGGGGGAAGGGCGGCGGGGCGATCGCCAAGCCGCCTGTCAGCCTCTTGCAGGGCAAGGATGTCGGCCCTGAGATCGGTGATGCCACGTAGGATGCGGCCTGGGTCGCGGCGTCTGTCGACGCCGATCGCCTTGCGGATGTTCCATGTCGCCACGCGAAAATCATTCATGGGACAGATATGGGGTCCAGGGCCTGCTCTGGCAATCGGGGCGGAGAGTTCCTAACTTTGGGGCATGTTGCGGCAGCAACCATATGTCACGTGGGCCATCTGGCTGGTCCTTGTCGGGGACGCGATCTTTGCGGCTGCGACACAGCGGTGGTCTGTGCTTTTCGTTGTGATTTCGGCGCTTTTTCTGACGCTTCTGCCCACGATTTTCGTGTCGCGCTTTCAGATCCGCCTGCCGAACAGTTTTCTGGGCGCGATCTCGATTTTCGTATTCTGCACGCTCTTTCTGGGAGAAGTGTATGACTTCTATGAAAGATACTGGTGGTGGGACATCCTCTTGCATGGCGGGTCCGCGATCGGTTTCGGCCTGATCGGTTTCCTGTTCGTCTTCTACCTTTTCGAAGGCGACCGCTATGCGGCGCCACCCATCGCCGTGGCCTTTGTGGCCTTCTGTTTTGCGGTGACGATTGGAACGGGATGGGAGATCTTCGAATACGCGATGGATCAGTTTTTCGGGATGAACATGCAGAAATCGGGTCTGGACGATACGATGGGGGACCTTATCGTGGATGCGATAGGGGCGTCCATCGGGGCCACGGTGGGTTTTCTGTTTCTGAAAGGGCGCGAAGTGGGCGGGCTTTCGGGGATGATCGACGAGTTTCTGCATCTGAACCGTGAAAGCTTCCGGAAGTTCGGCGACAGGAAGCGGAACGGGCGCTGAAAGAGTCGCGAACCGGGTTTTGCTGCAGCGTCTGACGCGCTAGTTCTACCGCCAAAGGAGGCATGTCATGCCCAAGCTCATTTCGCTTTACATTCGCCATACGATCATCGGCTTCGTGATCGCGGCGGTCTTTGTTGCGCTTCTGTTGTGGTTCGACGTGGTCGGGCTGCGTCATCTGGTGACCCATACCGAGGGCGGCTATCTGGCAGTGTTCCTGCTGGTGATGTTCAACGGGATCGTGTTTTCGGGAGTCCAGTTCGGGATCGCGGTGATGAACCTTGCGGAACCGGAGGATAAGGACTCCGATGGCGGTCGCCGCGCGCCCGAGCCTGTTCTGGATCATTCCGCAATTCCGGTGAAGGTTGAAGACCGGCGCGTATGACAGACATTGTCTGTCTGAGCCCCGGGCATGATCTGAAGGCGTATTTCGAAAAGGATTTCGCCCGGGATGCGCCGGAGCTCCGGCTTTTGCGGCCTGATGAGGTCGGCGACCCGGGGGCGATTGAATACGCGCTTGTTCATGCGCCGGGACCCGATGACTTCAAGCCATTTCCGAACCTGCGGATGCTCTGTTCCTGGGGGGCGGGTGTGGATGCGCTGATGCGGCATCCCGCGCTTCCCGAGGGCGTCGTGATCAACCGGATGACCGATCCGGGCCAGGCCGAGATGATGGCGGCTTTCGCGATACATTACGTCACCGGCTGGCATCGGGGGATGTTCCGCTATCCCGCCGATCAGGCGGCGAAGCGTTGGGTCGAAAACGACTGGACGCCGAATGCGGCGGTTACCGTCGGTATTCTGGGCTATGGCAAGATGGGCGCGGCGATCGGTCGGGCGGCGCGGGTTCTGGGCTATCCGGTGCAGGCCTGGGCATCGCGGGCGCGGGTCGAGGACGGGGTTGAGGTGATGTCCGGCGAAGATGCGTTCGATGCTTTGGTGCGCGAGGCGCGGGTTCTGGTGAACGTGCTGCCCCTGACCGAGGCGACGACGGCCATTCTGAATGCAGAGTTGTTTGCGAAGATGCGGGACGACGCGCTGTTGGTGCAGTTGGCACGGGGCGCGCATCTGGTCGAGGCGGATATGATACCGGCCCTTGATGCGGGGCGTCCGGCCGCGGCGGCGCTGGATGTGTTCGCGACCGAGCCATTGCCGCAGGATCATCCGTTCTGGACCCATCCGAAGATCATGGTGACGCCGGATGCGGGCAGTGCGGCGATGAACGATGGCGTCGTGCGCGCGATTATGCGGGCGATTGCGGCGGACCGGAACGGCGAACAGCCGGAGGGGTTTGTAGACCGGGCGCGGGGGTATTAGGCCCCCTAGATAGACCGGGAAGGGTGTGACGGGACCGCCCGGTCCGTGTCGGGATTGAATTCCCGAGGACCTGTATAGACAGGTGGGCGCCAGGTAATCGGACCAGGATCCGGACAGAGCCAGCTCCCTCGGATTTGCTTAAGGCCACTGGAATTGTACCGCGCACGAGAGGGGCAGAACCCGCCACACCCGCGATGTAGGTGTTAGATGCGCCGGGGGCAAGCGGCGATATCGGGCCAATGCCCGCGCCCGCGGCTGTGTTAGAGGTTCAATGCGGGGCGGGAATCGCGGTAGACTGACCAAGACTCAGAAGGAGGCGTTCATGGCCAACCCGAATGAATTCGACGATGTGATGCCGGACCTTCCGGAGGCCGAGCCGCGCCTGCCGAAAAAGATCGAGGAAAACATGTGGTCGCGATTGATCCACATGATCCTGATCGCGATCATGCTGAGCTTTGCGCAGACCATCCTGACGCTGATCACGGTCGTGCAGTTCCTGCTGACGCTGATCAATCAGAATGAACCAAATGCGCGGATCGCAGATTTCGGGATCGATCTGGGAACGTGGATCGCGAAGGCCGCGCGGTATCAGGCGATGGCAAGCGAGGAAAAGCCGTGGCCGTGGACGCCGTGGGAGTAGGATCAGTGGCCCGCAACACTCGCTTAGAGTCCATAGCGCCAAGGATTAAGTGTGCGGCACTACGCACCTTCTAAGAGGAATAGAATTACAAAACTCCGGCAACCTGTTTGACTACCGGATCGGGGAGCACTTTTTCTTCGATTATCTCAAGAGCTGGCATACCATACGCGCCCGACCATCAGGGAAACGGAAATGCCGAGACTGCCAATAAGTGTTGTAATTAGCTGTTATAACAATAAAAAGACGATTTTATCTGCCGCGCGATCGGTTTTGGACCAGGTGCCTGGCGTTACGGAAGTCATCGTAGCGGATGATTGCTCGCAGGACGGTTCGCGCGAGGCCATCTTGGGTCTCGCCAGAGAGAACCCGATTGTCCGGCCAGTTCTCCGCGAGTGGAACCTCGGCATCGCCGCCAATCGCGATCTTGCGATCAGAGATGCGGCGTCACCATTCGTGACACACTTGGATGGAGACGACCTAATCGGTCCTCGCAAGATAGCCGCAGAATGGCGCGCGATAGATGGTCATAAGGACAGAGTTGCATAGTCACTGGTCGCGATGGTCAAGCCGGCAAAGCTTCGGAGTACACGGGTTCTTGACCCGGCTCCGGGGCTGCCCTCGGATACAAAAACTGTCGCGAGGAATCTGATCGAGAGGCGCTACTCGGATCCGAGGGATATGCTGTTGTCAAAAGAGCTGTTTCTTCGGGCGGGTGGCTTTTGCCATGATACGCCGCTTTACGAAGACTGGGAGTTCAATCTACGACTGGCGGTCCTCGGTGTTGAATGGGTTCCGTCAGGTGTGGTCGGTACTCTCTATATTCGGTGGGGAACGGGCCTTAGCTCCGCGACTCCTGACAAGCATTCCAATGCCAAAGAGACTATTTTGAAGAATCTGGCACCCGAACTGGAAAAACAGCTGGGAGAGCCGATATCTACCTCCGAAATTGTTCAGGCACATCGGGTGACAGAAGATGCCGACGTTAGCCGGTCCGCAGGGCGTTTGCGTTTTGTCGCCAGCGCTCCCGATATGCTAAAGGCGTTCCGCTACTTGCAAAGGCCGTAGAGGCAGCGACCAACCGTAAGGCTGCTTTAGAAACACACAGCCAGGGTAGCTTTGAATCGTTCCGAGAACGGGTGACTGCTTTGTTTAGCGGGCCGTCAGCCGCCTTTGAACCCTTTCACGATTGTAGAGAGTCTGCGGCGCCTCAAGTCGACCGAGAGAATAGTCTACGTGATCTGTAGGACGCCACAGCTTTGCCGCGCTTGAGGCAAACGTTAGCGTGCGCTAGCTCAGGGCCTCCAGCTCGTCGATGAAGCCTTCGATCATCGACAGGCCCTTGTCCCAGAATTTCGGGTCGGAGGCGTCGAGGCCGAAGGGGGCGAGAAGTTCCTTGTGGTGTTTTGAGCCGCCGGCCTTGAGCATCTCGAAGTACTTCTCCTGGAACCCCGGTGTGCCTTCTTCGTAGACGGCGTAAAGCGCGTTCACGAGGCCGTCGCCGAAAGCGTAGGCGTAGACGTAGAAGGGCGAGTGGACGAAGTGCGGGATGTAGGCCCAGAACGTCTCATACCCTTCCATGAAGGTGAAGGCGGGGCCGAGGCTTTCGCCCTGAACGCTCATCCACAGGGCGTTGATGTCATCGGGGGTCAGTTCGCCATTGCGGCGGGCATCGTGGAGCTTGCATTCGAAGTCGTAGAACGCGATCTGGCGGACCACGGTGTTGATCATGTCCTCGACCTTGCCGGCGAGCATTACCTTGCGCTGGGCGTCGTCCTTGGCTTCGGCAAGGAGTTTCCGGAAGGTCAGCATTTCTCCGAAGACAGAGGCGGTTTCTGCGAGAGTCAAAGGGGTTGAGGAGAGAAGTTCACCCTGATCTGCGGCCAGGACCTGATGAACCCCATGGCCTAACTCGTGCGCCAGTGTCATCACATCGCGCGGCTTGCCGAGGTAGTTCAGCATGACGTAGGGGTGGACATCGGTGACGGTGGGATGGGCGAAGGCGCCGGGCGCCTTTCCGGGTTTCACGCCCGCATCGATCCAGCCCTTGTGGAAGAACGGTTCGGCCAGTTCGGCCATCTCGGGCGCGAAGCCGGAATAGGCGTCGAGCACCATCTTGGTCGCCGTGTCCCAGCTGACGGTGCTTTTGTCTTCCATCGGCAGGGGGGCGTTGCGGTCCCAAACCTCAAGAGTGTCGAGGCCCAGCCATTTGCGTTTCAGTTCGTAATAGCGGTGCGAAAGGCGCGGGTAGGCCGCGACGACGGCGTTCCGTAGCGCCTCAACCACTTCGGGTTCGACATGGTTGGACAGGTGCCGCCCGGTCTGCGGCGTGGGCATGCCGCGCCAGCGATCCTCGATCTCTTTCTCTTTCGCGAGCGTGTTGTGGACGCGGGCGAAGAGCGGGGTGTTTTCGCCGAAGACACGGACGAGTTCGCGCGCGCCCTTTTCACGGGTGGCGCGGTCGTGGTCGGTCAGGAGGTTCAGGGTCGCTTCGATCCCCTGTTCCTCGCCGTCGATGGTGAAGGCGAGACCGGCGATGGTTTCATCGAAGAGCTTGTTCCACGCGGTGGCGCCGACGACGGATTGGTCATGGAGGAAGCGTTCCAACTCGTCCGAAAGCTGGTAGGGCTTCATTGCGCGGACACGGTCGAAATAGGGTTTGTAGCGGGCGATGTCGGGATCGGCAAAGAGGCTCTTGTAAGCTTCGTCCTCTATCGCATTGAATTCTAGTGTGAAAAAGACAAGCGGTGTCGTGTAGCCCGTGATCTTGTCCTGGCAGTCGGACATGAACTTGGCCCGTTCGGGGTCTGTCGTGTTCTGGTAATAGCGCAGGCCCGCATAGGACATGATCCGTCCCGCAATGCTGCTGATCTTTTCGTTGCGCAGGATGCAGGTGTGCATCGCTTTCGGATCGAGATCGG
Organism: uncultured Paracoccaceae bacterium; assembly: GCA_947503175.1. Classification (GTDB taxonomy): domain Bacteria; phylum Pseudomonadota; class Alphaproteobacteria; order Rhodobacterales; family Rhodobacteraceae; genus Ovoidimarina. The sequence goes on along the minus strand of CANNCO010000001.1, from coordinate 1,328,280 downwards.
CAAGCTTGCCCTGATAGTCCTTTGCAAAGGCCGCACATTCGGCTTCGAGCCAGTCCATATCGCGCTTGATCTCGGGCGCATCGGGTGCGGGGTAGAGATCGGTCAGGTCCCAGTTCGGCAGGTCGCCGAAATCGGTCTTCTGGGTGGCGTTCGCATCGAAAACGGGGCGGGGCAGGGACAGCGGCATGAATTCTCCTGTTGCGGTTTCCTAGGACATAGGGCGGTGCGGGTGGAAGGCGCAAGGGGGCGGCCGTTTTGTGCCCGCGGAGATTTACGAAAGGGAAGACGGGGTCGTGAAACGGTAGAGCTGTGCGGGCGTATCGATCAGGATGCGGCAGCGGGTGTCGGCGTCCGGAACGGCGCGGGTGAAGGCATCGAGCAGGTGGCCCGCATCGGGCATATTTGCGTCCGCCAGCATCAGGTGCGGCCAGTCGGAGCCCCAGAGGCAGCGGTCGGGATTGGCCTCGGCCAGTGCTGCGGTGATTTCGTCTGCTGCCGTGTAGGGGGCAGTGCACTTGCGGTAGGGGGCCGAGAGTTTGACGTAGGCCGCGCCATCGCGGAGCAGGCCGCAAAGCGCGCGGATACCGGGCGCGTCGGGACCGTGGCTGAGATCGGGCCAGCCGAGATGGTCGAAGACAACGGGCACCGGGCAGGCGCGGACGGTGGGTGCGAGATCGGCCATGTGGAGATGGGCATGCATGAGCATCTGGATATGCATCCCGCGTTCTTTCAGCATCGGCGCCATCGCCTGTGCACCCTCCCATGACAGGATGCCGCCATGGACGTAGTTCAGGCGGATCGCGCGGATTCAGGCGGATCGCGCGGATATTGGCATCCGCGAGGCGGTCGAGCGCAGCCTCGGACACATTGTCCGGGACAAGGCCCACGCCGACGAAGCCCGGACCCATGCGGCGGACGGCCTCCAGCGTGACGGTATTGTCACCACCGTAGAGGATCGAGTGGACGATGACACCGCGTGTGCAGCCAAGGGTGGCAAGATGGGTGCGGTAGAGAGCGAGCCACGCGCCCGGAGCGTCCCGCCGGCGGGCCGTCAGGTCTGTGGAGCCGATTTCGGAGGGTGGGGGTGGCGCTGAGCTGCGTCTTGTCATCGGAGCGCGGGCGTCGCTATGTGGGCTGATGGTTGATGTTGCTGACTTCGAGGTTTGCCATGGCTCTTTTCAATGGGGTTTCCGCTTTTCCGATCACGCCTGCGGATGCGGGAGGTCGGGTGGAGACCGACGTGTTGTGTCGTCTTCTCGAGCGCCTGGTGGCGGCGAAGGTGCAGTCGATCGGTCTGCTGGGCAGCACCGGGGCCTATATGTTTCTGACACGCCGTGAGCGGCAGAGGGCGGTAGCGGCGGCGGTTGAATGCGTGGATGGCAGGACGCCCCTGATTGTAGGCGTCGGCGCGTTGCGGACGGATGACGCGGTTGATCTTGCGCGCGACGCGGCGGCTGCGGGCGCGGACGGGCTGTTGCTGGCACCGGTATCCTATACGCCATTGACCGATGACGAGGTGTTTCAGCACTTTGTCGCCGTGGCAGGCGCCACGGACCTGCCGCTGTGTATCTACAACAATCCGGGCACGACGCATTTCACGTTCGGTACCGGCCTTCTCCAGCGACTGGCGGAGGTGCCGACGATCCGGGCGGTCAAGATGCCCGCACCGGGCGCCGACGAGGTTGCGGCGGCTTTGGCCGCGCTTCGGGCGGCGCTGCCCGAGGGATTTTCGGTGGGCTATAGCGGCGACTGGGGCTGCGCCGGGGCGATGCTGGCCGGTGCGGATACGTGGTACAGCGTTGCGGCGGGGCTGCTGCCCGAGCCGTGCCTGAAACTGGCCGGTGCGGCCATCGCCGGCGATGCGTCAGAGACCCGCCGTATCAACGATCTGTTTCAGCCGATATGGGACCTGTTCCAGGAGTTTGGCGGGTTTCGGGTTGTCTATGCGATTGCGCAGGTTCTGGACCTTGCCGATTGCACACCGCCGCGTCCGGTTCTGCCCGTGTCAGATGCCGATCGGGCGCGTGTTGCTGAGGCGGTGGAGCGGCTTGGCGACGTCTGACGAAGACAGCAAGGGAGAGGCCGGAATGGTGCTGACGGTTCAGGCGCAGATCGCCTGACCCGGTCGTGCCGAAAGCGCAAGAACCGGGTCGCGTTTGAGGCGGGCATCGGGTGGGATTGGTTCACCAAGTTGAGGACCTTCCATGACCCAGATGGCAATCACACTTATCCTGTTCCTGTTCCCGCTGGCCTATAGTCCGGGACCGGGAAACATATTCTTTGCCGCGAATGGCGCGCGGTTCGGGTTTCGGGCGACGATCCCGGCGAATACCGGCTACCACATCGCGACTTGGGTCGTGACGGCGGCGATCGGGTTCGGGTTCATCACGGCGCTGGAGCGGTTCCCGCAGGCTTTCGCCGTTCTGAAGATCGCCGGGTCGCTCTACGTGCTTTGGCTTGCGTGGAAGCTGTTCCGGTCGGGTGTGATGGACGGGGATGAGACGGCAAAGCCTGCGACGTTTCTTGATGGCGGTCTGCTCTTGGTCCTGAACCCGAAGGCCTATGTCATCATCGCCTTGATGTTCACCCAGTTTTTGCAGCCGTCCGATGAAGGCCGGGTGGCGGCGGTCGTTCTGATCACGACGGTCTTTACCTTCAACAACCTGTTGGCGTTCTGTGTCTGGACACTGATCGGCGACCGGATTGCCGGGTGTTTCAGGACTGCCGAAAGTGCGGACAGGCTGAACATGGCATTCGGTGCGCTTCTGGCCTGCGTGGCTGTCTGGATGCTTTTGTCCTAGCCGTAGGTTTCAAGCATGGCCTGCAGATCGCTGAGTGTATTCGCCTCCTGTACCGGTTTGTCGTGCCGCCAGCGGGACATGCGCGGAAACCTGAGGGCGATGCCGGATTTATGGCGCGTGCTGGCCTGAATGCCCTCGAAAGCGATCTCGAACACATGCTCGGGCGTGACGCGGCGGACCGGGCCGAAGCGTTCAAGGGTGTTCTTGCGGACCCATGCGGTAATTTCGCGGAACTCGGCATCGGTCAGGCCGGAATAGGCCTTGGTGAAGGGGACAAGGTCATTGCCGGACCAGACCGCGAAGGTGAAATCGGTGAACAGGTTCGCGCGGCGACCGTGACCGGATTGGGCATAGATCATCACTGCGTCGATCACGAGGGGGTCAAGCTTCCATTTCCACCAGTCGCCTTTCTTGCGGCCATCGCGATAGGGCGCGTCACGGCGTTTCAGCATGACGCCCTCGGCCCCTTCGGCGCGGGCCGTGGCGCGGGTTTCGGCAAGCGCGTCCCATGTGTCGAACGGCAGGAGAGGCGAGGCGCGGAAGGGGGCGTTTTGAGGAATCCCGGCCAAGAGCGCCTCAAGCCGGGCGCGGCGGTGCGCGAAGGGGCGTTCGCGGATGTCCGTGCCGCCGTCTTCCAGCAGATCATAGGCCTGCAGGATCACCGGGGCTTCGGCCAGAAGCTTCTTTGGCACCGTCTTCCGCCCGATGCGTTTTTGAAGGGCGGCGAAGGGCAGGGGGGCGTTGTCGGTCCATGCCAGAACCTCGCCATCGAGCACGGTTCCGTCGGGCAGAAAGTCGAGGGCTGCGGCAAGTTCCGGAAAGCGGTCGGTCATCAGGTCCTCGCCCCGCGACCAGAGATGATGCGCACCGCCGCGCCGGATCAGCTGGCCACGGATCCCGTCCCATTTGAACTCTGCGGCCCAGTCAGCCGGATCGCCAAGCACGTCGGGACCGTCGTCAAGCTGATAGGCGAGGTAGAAAGGATAGGGGCGCGACAGATTGGCGGTGGGATCGGGTGTGTGGATCAGGTCGTCGAAGGTGGTGCTGTCCGGCGTCCAGTCGCCCATCAGCCGGTGGGCAAGGGCAGGCTCATCGACCCCGGTCGCCTTGGCCAGGGCCCGGGTCATCAGCTTGCGCGAGACCCCCATCCGGAAGCCGCCGGTGATCAGCTTGTTGAAGACGAAGCGTTCGGATGTGGGCAGCGCGTCCCAAGCCGCAAGGATCGCAGCCTTGCGGGCGGGTTCGTCCGCCGTGGCGAGGGCGCGGATGTCGCCGATCCAGTCGGTGAGCGAGCGATCCGACGTTGCGGAGGGCGGGGGCAGGACAAGGGCGATGGTTTCGGCAAGATCGCCGACGATGGGATAGCTTTCTTCGAACAGCCAAAGCGGGATACCGGCGCGCTCTGCCGCCCATTCGCGCAAGGCCGTGGTGGTGACGGTGCGTTTCGGACGGCGACCCGACAGAAGGGCGATGGTCCAGAGCCGGTCGGGCTTGGGGGCATCGGTGAAGTATTCTGCCAGCGCGGTGACCTTGGCGGTGGTTTTGGTGGTCTGGTCAAGCGCGGTGAAGAGGGCGGCGAAACGTTTCATGCATCCTCCTCGCCAGCGTCGAGGGTCTCGCCCTCGAACTCGGTTTCTAGGACATGCGCGTCATAACCCTGTTCCTCCAGCCACCGGCGGAAGATCGCGGTATAGCCATGGGTCACGAAGACACGGCTGGCGCCGGTTTCCCGGATCGCGCTGTTGAGGCCATCCCAGTCGGCATGATCCGACATCACGAACCCCCGGTCGGCGGCGCGGCGGCGGCGGACACCGCGCAGGCCCATCCAGCCCGAGGCGAATCCGGTCGATACAGGGCCGAAACGGCGCATCCAGGGGGTTCCGAGCGCAGAGGGCGGGGCGAGGACAAGCGCGCCGGGATGGTCCTTTGGATTGGTATCGGGTGTGACCGGGATCGTGTCGGGCAGGGGGATGCCCTGGCCGCGCATGACCCGGTTGGTGGCCTCTACGGCGCCATGGGTTAGGATCGGACCGATCTCGGCGTCAACGGCGGCCAGAAGCCGTTGCGCCTTGCCTAGGGAATAAGCCCCCAGAACCGCGATCCGGCCGTCTGCGGCATTGGTGCGCCACCATGCGTTGATTTCTTCGGCGACATGGGATGGATCCGGCCATTTGAACACCGGCAGGCCAAAAGTGCATTCGGTGATGAACGAGTGGCAGGAAACCGGTTCGAAGGGTTCCGACAGGGCATCCCGGTCGGTCTTGTAGTCGCCCGAGACGACCCAGACCTCGCCGGCCACCTCGACCCTTATCTGGGCGGAGCCGGGGACATGGCCCGCGGGGTGGAACGACACCGTCGCATCGCCGATCCGCCGGGTTTCGCCGAAAGAGATGCCGTCGGCCGTGATGTCGCCCAGCCTATGGCGCATCACCGGCAGGGCGGTATGGGTGGCAAGATAGGCCCCGTGACCGGGACGGGCATGATCGGCATGGCCATGGGTGATCAGCGCCCGGTCCACGGGGCGCCAGGGATCGATGTGGAAATCGCCCGCCGGGCAGTAGAGCCCGCGATCGGTATGGGTCAGAACCGGAATGGCCATGGCAGCAAACCTATGGCAGCGGGCAACGGTTGCAACACCGCAAGCGACCTTGCTTTCGTCTTGTCAGAAATACGCAAAAAAGCCCCGGGGGCAGAGCCCCCGGGGCGGATCGGCGCCGAAGGCGTCGAAAACCCTGTTTCAGATCGCGAGATATTCGGCGCGAAGCGCCTCGTTATCCAGCACTTCCTCGGCCGAACCGTCAAAGACGATCCGCCCGGTGTCGAGGATCACGGCGCGGTCAGCCAGTTGCAGCGCACGCACCGCGTTTTGCTCGACGATCACCGTGGTCATGCCCTGTGCCTTGATGTGGCTCAGCGTCTTTTCGATCTCATCCACGATTACGGGTGCCAGACCCTCATAGGGTTCGTCCAGAAGCAGAACCTTGACGTCGCGCGCGAGGGCCCGGGCGATCGACAGCATCTGCTGTTCACCGCCCGAGAGCGTCGTACCTTCCTGGTTCTTCCGTTCGCCGAGGCGCGGGAACAGGTCGTAGATCCGGTCAAGCGACCAGCCGACCGGGGGGGCGATCTGGGCCAGTTTGAGGTTCTCTTCAACCGTCAGACCCTGGATGATGCGACGGTCTTCGGGGACAAGGCCAAGGCCTGCCTGCGCTGCTTCGTAGCTTGTCATCTTGTGCAGGGGCTGGTGGTCCAGCCAGATCTCGCCATGGGTCACCTGCGGGTCGCCGATCCGCGCGACCGAGCGCAGGGTCGATGTCTTGCCCGCGCCGTTTCGGCCGAGAAGCGCAAGGATTTCGCCCTCGTGAACGGTGAAACTGACCCCCTGAACGATATAGCTCTCGCCGTAATAGGCGTGGATGTCATAGACCGAGAAATAGGCCGGTGCTGTGGCCGCCTTGTTGGCGTGCGCCGAGAAGTCGGGACGTTCGTTCATTTCCTGTTTCTCCTCAGCCATGGGCCTGACCAAGATACGCTTCCTGTACCTTCGGGTGGCCCTTGATTTTTTCGGGGATGTCTTCGACCAGCGGCGTGCCTTGTGCCAGAACCGTGATCCGTTCGGCGAGCGAGAACACCACATGCATGTCGTGTTCGATGATGCACATGGTGATGTCGCGCTTTTCGTTGATTTCTTTCAGAAGGTCGATCGTGTTGTTGGTATCTGCGCGCGCCATGCCGGCGGTGGGTTCGTCCAAAAGCAGGAGCTTCGGTTCCTGCACCAGGCACATGGCCATCTCCAGCCGCCGCTTGTCACCCCGCGACATCGACGCCGCATGCATTTCGCGTTTGTCGATCATGTTCACATCGATCAGGATCTGTTCGGCCTGTGCCACCAGCTCTTTTTCGTGGAGCACGGTTTCGAACGCGTGCAGACGATACGAGCCGTCCCGCTTGGCGAAGCACGGGATCATGATGTTTTCCATAACCGTGAGATCGCCAAAGATCTCGGGCGTCTGGAACACGCGGCTGATCCCCATCTGGTTGATTTCGTGCGGCGAGCGTCCCAGGACCGATTGCCCTTCGAACATCACCGATCCGGTATCGGGGATCAGCTTGCCCACCAGCACGTTCAGCAGGGTGGATTTGCCCGCACCGTTCGGCCCGATGATGGCGTGGACGCTGTTTTCCTGAACGCTCAGGTTCACGTCGCCCAGGGCTTGCAGACCGCCGAAACGCTTGCCGACCCCTTTGACTTCGAGAATTCCCATTGGTCTCTCTCCTTACTCCGCGGGGGTATTTTGGCTTTGCTCGGCGCCACTGTCGTCGGTCTTGGCACCGCGGCGGCGGAAGAGCCGCGCGATACGCTGACCGCCTTCGACGAGGCCGCCGGGCAGGAAGATCACCACCAGCATGAACATGATGCCGAGCGTCAGATGCCAGCCCTTGCCGATGAACGGATAGACGAGTGTAACCATCACGTCTTCGATCCCGTCCGGCATGAATGCGAACCACTCGTGCAGGATGGTCGAGTTGATCTTGGACAGGATGTTTTCCATGTACTTGATCAGACCGGCGCCCAGAACCGGGCCGATGAGTGTGCCCGCGCCGCCGAGGATGGCCATCAGCACGACCTCGCCAGACGCCGTCCAGAACATCCGTTCGGCACCGGCCAGCGGGTCCATCGAGACCATCAGGCCGCCAGCCAATCCGGCATACATGCCGGAAATCACGAAGGCCGCGAGTGTGTAGGGCTTGGGGTTCAGGCCCGTATATTTCATACGTTGCTGGTTCGACTTCACGGCACGCAGCATCATCCCGAAGGGTGAGCGGAAGATCCGGATCGAGAGATAGAAGGCAATCAGCATCACCGCGGCGCAGAGATAGTAGCCCGCGTTGAAGGTGAAGAGCCAGGAACCCAGCGCCAGTTCGAAACTGTCGCGCATCTCAAGCCCGAAGAAGTGGGTCACCGGGATCGATCCCGTTTCGGTCGCGCTGATCCCCAGAACACGGGGGTCGTTCAGCGACAGTTGCAGTCCGGTCTCCCCGCCGGTGAGCGGTGTCAGCACAGAGTAGGCGAGTGCAAAGGACATCTGCGCGAAGGCCAGCGTCAGGATCGAGAAGTAGATCCCCGAGCGCCGGAGCGAGATGTAACCGATCAGCAGCGAGAAGAGACCGGCGACGACGACCGAGATCATTATGGCCGGAACCACGTTCATGGTCAGAAGCTTCATCATCCAGACACCGGCATAGGAGCCCACCCCGAGGAAGGCCGCATGGCCGAAGGAGAGGTATCCGGTCAGACCGAACAGGATGTTGAACCCGATCGCGAAGATCCCGAAGATCACGAAACGCTGCATCAGGTCGGGATAGCCCGCGTTGAACTGTGCCAGTTCCGAGCCTTCGGGGAAGGGGTTCAGGATGAACGGTGCGAAGATCACGAGACCTGCAACGAGGAGCAGAAGGTTCATGTCTTTCTTGTTGAGACCCAGCATGGCTTATTCCTCCATCACGCCCTTGCGACCCATAAGGCCACGCGGACGGGTGAGCAGAATGACAATTGCGACGAGGTAGATGATCACCTGGTTGATGCCGGGGATCAGGTCGATGACGGCGCCCATCGAGGCGAAGCTTTCGAGTATCCCCAGAAGGAACCCGGCCGCGACGGCCCCGGGCAGGGAGCCCATCCCGCCCACAACCACCACCACGAAACTGAGAACAAGGAAGTCCATACCCATGTGGTAGTTGGGTGAGTTGATCGGCGTATACATCACGCCCGCAAGGCCCGCGACGGCGGCTGCGATGCCGAACATGATGGTGAATCGCTTGTCGATGTTGATGCCCAGAAGGCCCACGGTTTCGCGGTCGGCCATGCCTGCGCGGACAACCATCCCGAAGGTGGTGAATTGCAGGAAGGCGAAGACGGCGGTGATGATCACCATCGAGAAGCCGAAGTAAACCAGCCGCCAGTAGGGGTAGATGATCGAGTTCGCGTCGAACCCGATCAGCGCGCCGAAGTCGAACGAGCCGACGAAGGCCTGCGGGGCAGGTGTCGGGATCGGGTTGGCGCCATAGAAATACTTGATGATCTCCTGAAGCACGATGGCGAGGCCGAAGGTCACGAGGATCTGGTCGGCATGGGGGCGCTTGTAGAAGTGCTTGATCAACCCGCGTTCCATGATCACTCCGATGAGGATCATCACGGGGATCGCGATCAGGATCGAGATGGGGACCGCCCAGTCGATGATCGCCGCACCGGTGCTTTCGCCGAACCAGCCGTAAATATAGGGCACGTCTACCTTGAGCGGGTTGCCCAGAAAGTCGGTGCGCGTCTCGTCGATGACCTGATGCGACAGCGTCAGGAGCCGGCTGACCGTCACGGCGACGAATGCACCGATCATGAACAAGGCACCATGTGCGAAGTTAACAACGCCGAGCGTGCCGAAGATCAGCGTCAGGCCGAGCGCGATAAGCGCATAGGCAGACCCTTTATCGAGACCGTTCAGGATTTGAAGGATTATGGCGTCCATAGGTTCGTTCCCACCTCGTCTTGGCCCCGCATGAATTGGGGACAACGGAGCCCGTCAGGCCCGCTTGGGGTGGATCGCACGGGGGACTTCCCGTGCGACCCGGTTTTCAAGGGTTTCGCGCTTATGCGCCGGGGTTGCATGTCCCGAGCGCACCGCCCGCGAATTGCGGGTGATCCGGCGCGTAGGTGACCTGCTCGACCGGTGTGATCTCGACGATCTCGAGAAGGTCGAATTCCGAGGTCGGGTTCTCTTTACCCTTCACGACCAGCACGTCCTTGAAGCACTGGTGGTCCTCGGCGCGGTAGAGCGTCGGGCCGTTGCCCAGACCGTCGAATTCGAAGCCTTCGAGAGCCTCGACCACGGCACATGGGTTGAACGATCCGGCCCGCTGAACAGCGTCTGCATAGAGCAGCGTCTGGACGTAGCAGGTATGTGCGGCCTGCGACGGCGGGAAGCCGTACTTGGTGCCGAACGACCGGGTGAAGGCCTGAGAGCCCTCATCTGGCAGCGACCAGTGCCAGTTCGTCGAGCCGAAGATGCCCTTGACGTTGGCGCCCGCACCCTTCGCCATGAGGCGCGAGTAGAGCGGTACGACGATCTCGAAGTTCTTGCCGTTGGCCTGAGCTTCGCGAAGACCGAACTGAACCGCGTTGGTGAGCGAGTTCACCATGTTGCCGCCGTAGTGGTTCAGCACCAGAACGTCGGCGCCCGACTGAAGAACCGGCGCGATATAGGACGAGAAGTCCGTTTGCGTCAGCGGCGTCAGAACCGTGTTCACGGTTTCCCAGCCGATTGCCTCGGTCGATTCCTTGATCGCCTGCTCTGTTGTGTAGCCCCAGTTGTAGTCGGCGGTCAGGTGATAGGCTTTCCGGTCGGTGCCGTAGTTTGCGGCAAGCACCGGAGCGAGCGCGGCACCCGACATGTAGGAGTTGAAGAAGTGGCGGAAGCCATTGGCCTTCTTGTCCTTGCCCGTGGTGTCGTTCGAGTGGGTCAGACCGGCCATGAAGATCACGCCCGCTTCCTGACAGAGCGCCTGAACCGCAACGGCAACGCCCGAGGACGAACCGCCGGTGATCATGATGGCACCGTCTTTTTCGATCATCGACCGGGCTGACGCGCGTGCGGCGTCCGATTTGGTCTGCGTATCGCCGGTGACGTACTCGACCTTCTTGCCCATGATGCCGGTGCCGTCGAGAACCTTCGACGAGAAGGTGGGCAGCATACCGCCGTCACCATCACCGTTCAGGTGTTCGACCGCAAGCTCATAGGCGCGCAGTTCGTCGGCACCCTCATCGGCATAAGGGCCGGTCTGGGGTACGTTGAAACCCAGCGTGACCGTCGAGCCCTCGGGCGCGTTGGTGAAACCGGTATGGCCTGCCGACCATGCGGCACCGCCGAAGACAGTCGGTGTGGCCAAGCCTGCGCCTGCGACGGCAGAGGTCTTGAGAAGCCCGCGACGTGTCAGTGTCGATTTTGACATGAATATCCTCCCATGGATGTAAGTGCCGGGTCGTAATCTGACCGGCAAGCCAGTAGTAAAGGCTAACTCAGTATCGCGCGGGTTCTGAAAATTATGCAACAAAACCCTTGAAACATGGGATAATTTTGTAAACAGATACACAAGTCTGTGCCGTATCTTGTAAAGAAGTTTTCCTGCATTTGCAGAAAATCGTTGAAAGCCAAGGAGTTTTACGCTGCCCCGATCCGCATTGACAGGAAGCCGAATTCGCGAACGCCGCCTCGACCTTGGGCTGCGTCAGGCGAAACTGGCCGAAATTTGCGGCATCTCCGCCAGCTATCTGAATCTGATCGAGCACAACCGGCGCAGAATCGGCGGCAAGCTTTTGAACGATCTGGCCGATGCGCTTGGGGTTGAGGCCGCGGCGCTGGCCGAAGGGGTGGATACCGGGCTTCTCGACGGGCTGGGCGATGCGGCGGCGCGGTCGGGCCGCGAGGATATCGAGACGGAACGGGCCGAGGAACTGTCGGGCCGCTTCCCGGGATGGGCCGGGTTGATCGCGGCGCAGGCGCGCAAGATCGACGCGCTTGAGCGGCTGGTCGAAACGCTGAACGACCGGCTGACCCATGACCCGCAGTTGGCCACGTCGCTGCACGATGTCCTGTCGACGGTGACCGCGATCCGGTCATCGAGTGCGATCCTTGTGGACGATGCCGATCTGGATTCCGAATGGCGCGTACGGTTCAACCGGAACATCCATGAGGACAGCCGGCGGCTGGCGGATGCGGCGGAGGGTCTGGTTCGGTATCTGGATCAGGGGAGCGATGCGGCGCGCAGCTTTGCCGCGCCGCAGGAGGAGCTGGAGGCTTGGCTGGAGGAGCGCGGGTTTCACATGCCGGAGCTGGAACGGTCGATCCCGCTTTCGCCGAAACAGATACTGGAAGGGGCGGAGGCATTGGGCAGCGCCGCGGCACGGGAGTTGGCGGTGGCGCATCTGGAACGCTACCGGCGGGATGCGGAGCGGATGCCGGTGGCCCCTTTTCTGGAGGCGTTCGAGCAACTGGGCCCCGATCCCGCGCAGCTTGCCGCCAGGTTCGGTGCCGATATCACGGCGGTGTTCCGGCGTCTTGCCGCCCTGCCGGAAGACGGGGCGCGGGAGCGGATCGGGCTGGCGGTGTGCGACGCGTCGGGGACGCTGACGTTCCGGAAAACCATCGACGGATTTCCGCTGCCGCGGTTCGGGGCGGCCTGTCCCTTGTTGCCGCTTTATCAGGCGCTGGTTCGTCCGATGAGCCCCGTGCGGGCCATGGTCGAGATGCCGGGCAGGACGCCGCGGCGGTTCCTGACCTATGCCATCGCGCAGCCTGCGCATCCGGCGGGGTTTGACGGGCCGACGGTGTTCGAGGCGGCAATGCTGATGCTGCCGGAGGACCCCGAAGACCGATCGGCGGCGGAACCGACATTGATCGGGACGAGTTGCCGGATTTGCCCGAGGGCGGAATGTCCGGCGCGGCGGGAGCCGTCGATCCTAGCGGACGGGGCGTGAGGGATGAGTGCCGTAGACGAGAGCGAAAAGATTGCATGGGTCAGTCGGGCGATGATGGAGGCGGCCAAGATCAAAGGGTTCGACTCGGATGTGTTCGAAGAGGATGAGGAACGCGCGCTCGATGCGATGGGCCGCAATGAGTATGAGGCGGAACCGCTGCCCCGGGACAGGTTTCCGCGTGCGATGTATGAGTCGCGTATTCAGAAGCCGATGAAACGCTTACCCCATCTGGCCAAATGCGGTGGGTTCTGGACGGTATCGGCGGCCTGTGCGGAGGTCTTGCGTCAATTCGATCTTGGCGATGGCGCGCTCTATCCGGTCGAGATGTATCACATCGACCGTAAAACCCGGATCGAGGGGGACTATTTCTGCCTGAACTTCGGCGCGCAGAAGACGGCGCTTGTTCCGGAACGATCCAGAGTGACAAAGCCCCCCGGCCGGCCGGGTGTCTGGAAGTTGCACCTCCATGTGCAGCAAGATGACCTGACACTTCTGCCGTCAGCCCTGAAGGGTCCGGATCTTTGGTTTGATCCCAGTCTTGCAAGAGCGTTTTTCGTCAGCGATCGGCTGAAGCGTGCGCTTGCCGACGCCCGACTGGCGCGCGACTTCAGGTTGTTCCGGTGCCGGATTGCCCGTTTGAACTGAACGGACGCGGAGTGTCTGGGGCAGTTTCCGGACATCGTCGCTGTTTTCCATCCAGCAAGGGGAAGGGTGTTTTTGACAGCTTGCCGCCCATCGGCCATAGTTCGCTCAAGAACAACAAGAATAACGACTTCAGGGAGGGATCGGCCATGGGCGGGAGGGTCCTGCTGATCGAAGATGAGCCGAACATCATCGAAGCGATCCGGTTTATCCTGTCGCGCGATGGTTGGGCTGTGGATGTGCATTCCGACGGGGCCACGGCGCTGGAGGCTGTGGCCAAGCGCAATCCCGATCTGGTGATCCTCGACGTGATGCTGCCGAACAAGTCGGGCTATGACATTCTGGCGGATCTGCGGGCAGACCCGGAGACCGAAGCCCTGCCGGTGCTTATGCTGACGGCGCGGGGGCAGAGCAAGGATCGCGAGATGGCCGAGCGCATCGGCGTGAGCCGGTTCATGACGAAGCCGTTTTCGAATGCCGAAGTCCTGAACTCGGTGCGCGAACTGGCAGGTCAGTGACGGGAACCCGGCAATGAACGATCGTCCCGAGCCCATGTTCCTTGCGCGTGAGACCTATAGGCGGCGCCGGCTGATGGACGCGGCGCGGTTTCTGCCATTTCTGGGCGCGTTCGTTTTCATCATTCCGGCCTTGTGGGCGCAGGCGACGGGAACCGCGGCTGGAAAAATCTACATCTTCGGGACGTGGATCTGTCTGATCTGTCTTGCGTTCATCATCTCGCGGCGGCTTCCCACCGCCGGTCAGGCCGATGAGGCCGAGAAAGAGCCGGGCCGGAGCGGGCCGGGCTGATGCTGAGCTTCAACCTTCTGGTCGGGGTCTGTCTTGGCTATGTCTGCCTGCTGTTCCTCGTGGCCTTTGCCGCAGAGAAACGGGCGCGGGCAGGCAAGGCGGGGTGGCTGCGCTCGCCGGTGGTCTATACGCTTTCACTGTCGATTTACTGCACGGGCTGGACATTCTACGGCGCGGTCGGGAATGCGGCGCGGTCCGGGCTTGAGTTCGTGACCATCTATCTGGGCCCGACGATTGTGATGATCGGGTGGTGGGTGATCCTGCGCAAGCTGGTGCGGATCGGGCGAACCCAGAGGATCACGTCGATCGCCGACCTGATCTCTTCGCGTTATGGCAAGTCGACATCGCTTGGGGTGCTGGTGACACTTCTCGCGGTCGTGGGCACGACGCCCTATATCGCGCTGCAGCTTCAGTCGGTGACGCTGGCCTTCGGGGTTTTCGGGGGACCGTCGCGGGACGGCAATGCGACGGCGGTCTGGGTTGCCATCGGGCTGGCCCTTTTCACGGTGATCTTCGGCACGCGCAGTCTCGATGCCAATGAGCGCCATCACGGGGTGGTCATCGCCATCGCGGTGGAGGCGGTTGTCAAGCTTGTGGCGCTTTGCGCATTGGGGGTGTTTGTCGTCTGGGGGGTCGCGGGCGGACCCGGCGATGCGGCGCAGCTGATCGAAGCCTCGCCCATTTCCCAGTGGGACATGCAGCCCGACCGCTGGGTCACGCTGACGTTCTTGTCTGCGACGGCGTTTCTGTGCCTGCCGCGGATGTTTCAGGTTCTCGTGGTGGAGAATTCGGACGAACGGCATCTTGCGACCGCATCATGGGCATTTCCACTGTATCTGCTGCTGATCTCGCTGTTCGTGGTGCCGATCGCGGTGGTGGGGCTTGCGGTCATGCCTGCGGGTGCGAACCCCGATCTGTTCGTTCTGACGGTGCCGCTGGCCTTTGACCGGGAGGGGCTGGCGATGCTGTCCTTTCTGGGCGGGTTTTCGGCGGCGACAAGCATGGTGATCGTGGCGGCGATTGCGCTATCGACCATGGTTTCGAACCATATCGTCATGCCGATCTGGCTGAATGCGCGAAGCGGCGGCGCGACGGTTTCCGGCGATGTCCGGCATGTGGTGCTGTTGTCGCGGCGGATCTCGATCGCCGGTATTCTGGCGCTTGGCTATATCTATTACCGCTATTCCGGCGGGGGCGCTGCGCTGGCCGCCATGGGCCTGATCGCGTTCGTCGGCGTGTCGCAGGTGCTGCCGGCCTTGATCGGCGGGATTTTCTGGCGCGGTGCGACACGGATCGGCGCGGGGCTCGGCGTCGCGATTGGGTTTGCGGTCTGGCTCTACACGCTGTTTCTGCCGAGTTTCGGCGAGGGCGTCGTGTTCCCGGCCAGCATCTACGAGGTCGGACCGTGGGGCATCTGGCTTTTGCGACCGCAGGCGCTGTTCGGGATCGAGGGGATGGATCCTTTGGTGCATGCGGTGTTCTGGAGCCTTGCGCTGAACATGGCGGCGTTCTTCATCGGATCGCTTCTGAGCTTTCCACGGCCTCTGGAGCGGCTGCAGGGCGCGACCTTTGTCAACATCTACCGTTACTCGGACAGTACGCGCGGTTGGGGGCAGAGCTTTGTCGAGGCCGAGGACCTGTTGGTCATGGCACAGCGTATCTTGGGGGCGGGGGACGCGCAGGCGCTGTTCGTCCGGGTGGCCGCCGAGCAGGGGAAACGGGGATATCTGCCCGATGTCACGCCCGAGTTTCTGGACCTGTTGGAGCGCGAGTTGTCCGGTTCCGTGGGTGCGGCCACGGCACATGCGATGCTGGGGCAGTTGACCGGCGGCGTCACGGTGTCGGTCGAGGACCTCATGCGCGTGGCGGACGAGACCGCGCAGATGATGGAGCAGCGCATCCAGCTTGAAGCGAAGTCCGGTGAGTTGGAGATCACCGCGCGCCAGTTGCGGGATGCGAACGAGAAGCTGACGCAGCTATCGGTGCAGAAAGATGCGTTTCTGAGCCAGATCAGCCATGAACTTCGCACGCCGATGACATCGCTTCGGGCGTTTTCGGAGATCCTGATGGATAGCGAGAAGATGGCCGGAAGCGAGCGCAAGAGGTACTCTTCGATCATCCATGACGAGACCTTGCGGCTGACGCGGCTGTTGGACGACCTTCTGGATCTGAGCGTTCTGGAAAACGGACAGGTGACGCTGAACACCCAGCCGGTGACGGTAAGTGCGGTGTTGGACCGGGCGATTGGCGCGACGCAGAGCCGGGATGAGGCGAACAGCCTGCGCATCATCCGCGAGCGTGATCGGGAGGACGTCACCCTTGTGACCGATCCGGACCGGTTGGCGCAGGTCTTTATCAATGTTGTCTCGAACGCCCAGAAATACTGTGATGCCGCAACGCCGGAGTTGCGGATTTCGGTCAGTGCCGTGGGCGACCGGGTGGTTGTCGATCTGATCGACAATGGCAGCGGCATTCCCAAGGACAGCCAGTCGATGATCTTCGAGAAATTTGCCCGGCTCAGCGATCAGCGTGCCGCCGGCGGCGCGGGGCTGGGGTTGGCGATCTGCCGGGAGATCATGGTGCGGCTTGGCGGCGGGATTGATTATCTTCCGGGGCAGGGGGGTGCGGCATTCCGGGTGACACTGCCCCAGGCGCTGGCGGCTGCGGCCTGAGTGCAGGTCAGGGAATCGTAACCACGCTGGGGCATTGTGGCGCGGAATAGCCGGAGGTTCTGTTCCATGCCTGCTGATGCCGAAATGTCTGCCCTGCGCCGGATGGTGCGGCCTGCGCGGCCGCTGACCGGCTCGATGACCGATGCGCGTGCGTGGCGCATGTCGGTTCCGCGCACCTCGGAGACGGCTGTCGGGCTGGTCGCGGCAGTGGACGGGTTCGAGACCGAAAGCGTCGATCTGACCGCGATTCTCCAGAACTGGGACGAGGCGACATTGTCTCTGGGGCTGTCGGGGCCTGAAGGTTCGCGGGGGCTGGCTGTGCTGGATACACAGTTGCTGGCCGCATTGATCGAAGTGCAGACCGTGGGACGGGTCACAAACCGCACCGTTGAGGCGCGGGCCGGAACCGCTGTGGACGCGGCTTTGGCAGGGCATGTGATCGACCGGTGGATTGCGGCTTACGGCGCTGCGATGGGTGCGAAAAACCCGGGAAACTGGACCCATACGCGTGTGATTTCAAGCGCGCGGGCGGCCAAGATGGCGTTGGATGATGGTGCCTATGTCGTTCAGGTCGTGACATTTTCGCTGGGCGATGGGACGCGGACCGGGGTGTTGCGGCTGTATCTGCCGGAAGATGGCCTGACAGCATCGGCCCATGGCGCCGCGGTGGCGGCAGACACGTCGCGTGACCGGCTTCTGAATGTGCGGGCCGATCTGCGCGCCGTCTTGTGCCGGACCTCTGTTCCGCTGGCGTGGCTGCGCGGCGCCAAGCCGGGATCGGTTCTGCATGTTCCGCGCGCGGCACTTGGTCAGGTCGTGATCGAAACCGGCGAGGGCAAGCATGTCGCCAAGGCGCGGCTGGGCCGGATTGGCGCCCATAAGGCGCTTCGGATGGATCCGGATGAGGGAGACATGTCGGTTGCTCCGGCAGATGACTGGCATGACAGCGGATCGGGGATCGCGGCTGTCGAGCAGGATGGGATCATGGCGCTGCCTGAGCCGATCGGTGAGGCCGGCATATTGGATCTGCCGGGAACACCCGGCGATGCCGGGCTGCCCGATCTGCCGGAGGCGGAAGCCCTGCCGGATCTGCCGGAGTTGCCTGACCTGCCCGGCCTGCCGGAGATCGATTGAGGCGGTACAGGGCGGACCGCATTCGAACTGGCCGCCTGTGGGGCTCTCAGTCCGCTTTCTGCGCTGCAAGCGCGTCGATCTGCGGGCGCATGCCCTCGATAGCGTAACCGGCATGCGCGGCCGCCCCGATCAGCGCATCCGTTGGCACGGTCCCGGCCTGGGACAATGCCCAGACCACGGTCGACCTTGTCCCTGACGCACAATAGGCAAGGACCGGCCCGGCGCTTTCCGACAGGGCGTTGCCCTGGCTTTCGATGACATCCATGGTCAGCGCCGCGCCGTTCACGGGATTGTCCACGAAGGTCAGCCCCGCGGCTTTGGCAGCCTTGGCGATTGCCGCTGCTGACAGATCCGGCGACACTTCGACATCGGGACGATTGCAGATCAGGGTCTTGTACCCGGCCTCGGCAATCGCGGCGCAGTCGGCAGGTTCGATCTGGGGCGACACGGCATAGGTCGGGTCGATCTCGCGGATGTCCATTCTCGGATCCTTTACGGGTCAGCCGGGCATGCCGGAGGGGATCAGTCTGCGCCGCATCGGCGCGGCTGCCACCATACCGGCGATCATCGCGATGAAAAAGACCGCGCCGGAGAGGCCTCCGTAGCTGAGAGATGCAATCGCGGGACCGGGGCAGAGGCCCACAAGGCCCCACCCGGCACCAAACAACAGCGATCCGCCCGCGAGGGGCCAGTCGACCCGGCGCTCGGGGCGCGAGGGGAACGTGCCGCCCAGAACCGGGGTGCGTTTGTGGGTGAAGGTCCATGCGATGCCCATGGGCAGGATCGCGCCGCCCAGAACGAAGGCCAGCGTCGGATCCCAATCGCCAAAGATATCGAGCCAGCCCTGTACCTTCCGCGTATCGGTCATGCCGGAGACCAGAAGGCCGGCCCCGAACAGGCCACCGGCGAGAAAAGCGAAAATCCCACGCATCAGATCACCCCCAGAAGATGTCGGAACACGAGCACCGAAATGCCGCCTGCGAAGAGATAGAACATCGTCGCGACAAGGCCGCGCAGGGACAGGCGCGATATGCCGCAAACGCCATGCCCCGAGGTGCAGCCATTGGCGAGCCGGGTGCCGATCCCCACAAGGAGGCCGGCAGAGATCAGAACGGTGATGTTGGTCGTTGCATGGGTTTGCGCCCCGCCCATGCCCAGGGCAAGGAGCGCCGGGATGATGACGAGACCGGCAAGGAAGGCCAAGCGCTCGGCCCGGTTCGTGCGGCCGGACCCATCGAGAAGGCCGCCGAGAATGCCGGACGCACCCATCACCCTGCCGTTCACAAGCAGGAAAAGTGCGGCCGCGGTGCCGATCATGAGCCCGCCAAGGGCGCCAAATATCCAGTCAGGTTGCATGTCGAGTTCCCTATAGCTTGTTCACGGGGAGTTTCAGGAAAACGTCGCCTTGGGGATCGGGATCGGGCATGTTGCCGGCCCGCATGTTGACCTGAAGCGACGGCAGGATCAGTTTCGGCATATCGAGAGAGGCATCACGTGTCTCGCGCATTTCCACGAACTCTTCGGCGGCGCGATTTCCGCCCACATGAACGTTCTTCGCCTTTTGCTCGCCCACCGTGGTTTCCCATGCATAGGTATCGCGACCGGGGGCCTTGTAGTCATGACCGACGAAGATCCGGGTGTCGTCCGGCAGGGACAGGATGCGCTGGATCGAGTTGTAGAGATCGCTAGCGGAGCCGCCCGGAAAATCGCAGCGCGCCGTCCCGAAATCCGGCATGAAAAGCGTGTCGCCCACGAAAGCCGCGTCACCCACGACATAGGTCATGCAGGCCGGCGTATGACCTGGAGTGTGAAGAACATCTCCGCGCATCTGGCCGACGTGGAAGCTGTCGCCATCCTTGAACAATTGGTCGAACTGCGAACCGTCGCGCTGGAACTCCGTGCCTTCATTGAAGATCTTGCCGAAGGTGTCCTGAACGGTCGTGATATTGCTGCCGATGCCGATCTTTCCGCCAAGCCGTTCCTGAAGATAGGGCGCGGCCGAAAGGTGATCGGCATGGACGTGGGTTTCTAGGATCCATTCGATTCGCAGATCATGCTCGCGCACATAGGCAATGATCGTGTCTGCGGAGGCGGTATCTGTCCGGCCCGAGGCCTGATCGAAGTCGAGGACACTGTCGATAACCGCCGCAGCGCTGCCTTCGGGCTCGCGCAGAACATAGCTGACCGTATTGGTTGTGTTGTCAAAAAATGCCTTCACATAAGGTTGCATTGCTTTGTCCTTTATGGATGTGTTGCATACATAACCTGCGTCATCGACGTATTGCAATATTAATATGTGTGTGTTGTAACGGATAAGCAAGAGAAGAGACGTCATGGAAGGCTCGTATCAAATCTCGCAAGATCAGATGGCGGTCGCGGCGGAAGACGCAGCCGGAGTTATGCGCGCGTTGTCAAATCCGTCGCGGCTTTTGATTCTGTGTCAGTTAGTCGAGAAAGAGCGTACGGTGGGTGAGCTTGAAACCGCGCTTGGTCTGGGGCAGGCCTATGTCAGCCAGCAGCTTGCGCGGTTGCGCGAAGAAGGGCTGGTTGCGGCGACGCGGCAGGGCAGGCAGATGCGGTATCGTCTGGATGACCCGAGGGTGACCCCGGTGGTACAGACGATTTACGCGCAGTTCTGTCCGCGCCCAGTCTGATACACCCGACGTCACATTTACCTCGTGGTGTTTCTGTTCGGCCGTTGATGGATATCAAGGACGGCGCATTTCTACGTGACTTAGGCTTCTCCCGATCGCCGTAATGAGCAGTAAGAAAGGAAAGCGGAACATGGCATTAGAGACCAGACGCCAGGCCCTTGTCGATCGGCTTGGGGAACTCACCGGACGGATCGAGAAGATCGAAGACACGTTGGAGATGCCGCATTCCAAGGGCTGGGAAGAGCAGGCCATCGAACGCGAGGGTGAAGAGGTTCTCGAAGATCTGGGCGACCAGGGCGTTGCCGAGATCGCGATGATCCGCGCGGCCCTGGCCCGCATCGAGGATGGCAGTTACGGCGTCTGCGTGACCTGTGGCGAGGACATCTCGGAAGAGCGGTTGGATGTGCTTCCGGCGACGCCCTATTGCCGGAACTGTGCCCGTTGACCTCGGA
Source organism: uncultured Paracoccaceae bacterium (assembly GCA_947503175.1). Lineage (GTDB taxonomy): Bacteria > Pseudomonadota > Alphaproteobacteria > Rhodobacterales > Rhodobacteraceae > Ovoidimarina. Next base: position 1,307,589 of record CANNCO010000001.1, on the reverse strand, counting down.
TGTCAGAAAGCGGCCAAAGGGCGAGCGCGATGCGGCGATCGCGCTTCTGATCGAGATGATCACGACGATGGAACTGACGGGTATTGCGGCGCCGGCGCCGCTGGTTCGTCTCGCGTGCCGCGTCAAGCCGTTGCGCACCCGGTCATTCCGCAGGTTCAGAGGACGCTCGGTCTGAGTTGGGTCCCTTGCCTTTTCACAGGGGCGGGGTAGAGTTTTGATATTGGTATGGGTTTTGGCGCGGAATGTTCCGGCCAATTCGGTCTATCTGAGGGCCGACACGGGGGAAACATGCACAAGCCGGTAACGGTTCAGTCCGCACGGGGTGTTGCGGTGCTGACGATCGACAAACCGCCTGTGAATGCTTTGGATCATACTGTACGCAGCGCGCTGGCGGAGGCCGTCGACGAGGCCATCGCCGACCCCGACTATCAGGCAATCGTGATTGCCGCGCGCGGGCGGACCTTTCCAGCTGGCGCGGACTTGCGCGAGTTGGATGCCGGAGTTGCGGATCCCGATCTGGCGAGCCTGTGCCGGAAGGTCGAGATGTCGCCCAAGCCGGTTTTTGCCGCGATGCATGGCACGGTTCTGGCGGCAGGGCTGGAACTGGCCCTTGCCGCCCATTACCGGATCGCGGACCGCCGCACGCGTTTCGGGCTTCCCGATGTCAATCTTGGCCTTTTGCCCGGGGCTGGCGGGAGCCAGCGGCTGACGCGTCTGATCGGTCCCGCCGCGGCGACCGAGATGATGCTCGAGGGACGTCAGATCGATGTCGCCCGGGCGGAGGCTCTCGGTCTGGTGGATATCGTGGCCGATTCCGGTTTGCCGCAGTTCACCCTTGGATATGTCGCGCGTGTGCTGAAATCCGGCACAGGTCCGCGGCGATTGGGCGAGACGGATGTGATGCTGCAGCCCGCGAAAGAACATCTGGATTGGCTGAAGAACAGGCGCGACGGGGTGAAGACAGGTCCTGACAGTGCGCCGGCGCGCATTCTGGACTGTGTCGAAGCGGCCCTGATGCTGCCATTCGAGGCCGCGCTGGCCTTGGAAAGGACGGCCTTCGAAGATCTTGTGGCGACGGATACGTCGCGGGCCTTGCGCCATGTCTTTCTGGCCGAGCAGGCTGTTCGCCGCCCGCCTGTGCCGCCCGGTACCGAGCCGCGCCGGATTGACGCGGTCGGCGTCGTTGGCGCCGGAACCATGGGCACCGGGATTGCGGCGGCCTGCCTGTCGGCTGGGTTTCATGTGACTTTGGTCGAGGCGGATATCGAGCGCCTTGAAGCCGGGGTTGAGCGGATCATCGACATCTTCGAACGGGAGGAAGCGCGGGGCAGGATAGACCCCGAGCAGCGGCAGGGACGGCTGGACCGGTTGAAGGGAACGGTCAAGCTTGACGCGCTGGCCGGTGCGGACCTGGTGATCGAAGCGGTCACGGAGGATGCGGCCGTGAAGCGGCGTGTCTTTTCGGCGCTGGACGCGGTGATGAAGCGTGGTGCCATTCTGGGTACGAACACATCCTATCTTGATATCGACGGGCTGGCGGCAGGGACGGGGCGGTCGCCGGATGTGCTGGGGCTGCATTTCTTTGCGCCGGCGCATGTGATGCGCCTTTTGGAGGTGGTCGTGGCGATGGATACCGATGACGCGGTTATCGCATCGGCATGGGAGTTTGCCCACCGGATGAAGAAGATCCCGGTCGCCGCTGTCGTGGCCGACGGGTTTATCGCGAACCGTTGCCTGTCGGCGTACCGGAAGGCTGCCGAGTTCCTGCTGGAAGACGGCGCTTCGATCATGGCGATTGATACTGCGATGCGGGCCTACGGGTTTCCCATGGGGCCGTTCGAGGTCGCCGATTTGTCGGGTCTCGATATCGCATGGGCGCGGCGGCAGAGGCTTGCCCCCGATCGTGATCCGTCGGAACGGTATGTGCGGATCGCCGACCGGCTGTGCGAACTGGGCCGGATGGGCCGAAAGATCGGGCGCGGCTATTACCGGTATGAGCAGGGCGCGCGGCGCGGCGTCGCCGATCCCGAGGTGACGGCGATCGTGGCCGAAGAGCGGGGTTTGCGCGGGGTATCTGCGCGAAAGTTCAAGGCCGAGGAAATCCGGAACCGGTGTCTGGCGGCAATGGTCAACGAAGGGGCACGGCTTCTGGAAGAGGGGATTGCCGCACGGCCCGCCGATATCGATCTGTGCATGATCCATGGCTTTGGTTTTCCGCGGTCGAAAGGTGGCCCGATGATGGCCGCTGATCTGACCGGACTTCTGGGCGTGAAGCGAAATCTTGAGGACTATGCGAGGGAAGACCCGGCGTTCTGGATACCCGCGCCGCTGATCACGGAATTGGTGAAGAATGGGCGCGGCTTTTCCGACATGAACCTGGACTAGAGCGTGAGGTCCGGGTCTCCTCGATAATGGCGCAGCCGCGCAAAAAGATCATTGCCCATCTGATCGGCCATGTAGGCAACATCCATCGGCAACCAGTTCTCGGCGATCAGCGTTCCGTCCAGACGGTAGAAGTCCATGACAGGCATTCGTATCGAACGGCCTGTGGGCGTCATCCCGAGATATGGCCCCTTGTGGGTGGCGGTGACCGTTCCGCCCGTGACCGCGTAGGGTCCGTCCGCAATTCGGATGAAGTGGCCCTCGGCGCGGCGATCGGGAAACGCCCGCAGAAACGGTATCTGGTGATGGGCGCGAAAGCCCGTCAGGCCGCGTGTCATGCCGATACCCGCCGCGGCGTAATACATGAAGTTTGGCGTCCAGTGATCGGCATGGGGCATGGAGTCGAGCGATACCCCGTCGAAGGACAACAGCGCGTCATGCATCGCGAGAACCGTGTCGAGCGCGTCGGGACCGTTCCAGACGGTCTCGGTCAGACGCAACCCGTCCTGGGGCGCCGGCCCCGGCCATTTTCCCGGTGCTCCCAGTGATCGGGGCAGCGGGTGCTGAGAAGACTGGAACATCAGGTCGATCAGATCGAGCCAGATCCAGCTTTGGCGAATCCGGTCACCGTCGATCCAATGCGCTTCCGCGTATCGCAGATGGACAACGCCGTGAGTTGCCGGGATGGCCAGAAGGTCGGTTGCGAATGTACCCTGAAGATGGCCCATGGCAGCAATCAGATGGGGTGCGCGCGGACGATCCAGCCGCGGGTCGTCGCGGTTGTCGCCGCCGACGAAGATCAGATCGCGCCGTTCCATGTCGGGCAGCGACCTCGGGATGAGCGACCAGATGCGTGCAATATCTTCCAGTCCCGACACCACGCCCCATGGATGACAGAAGGTGACCGTCGCGTCCGGGTGCCAGACCGTTCCGGGATCGGCGCCGTTGGCCAGTTCAGTCAGGAGAGCATGGGCGCGGGCTTTGGTTCCGGGAGGCATGGGAGTATCCTTGCAAACGAATGCAAAAACTGTTGCCTGTTGAAGCGGCGCTGTCTAGAGCGTTTTGCATCCAACCCGGCTGGAGGGCGTGATGAAGGGATCGAGACCGGAACAGGCGGTGCTGAGCCGCGTTACGGACATGTCGAAGACCGAGGCGACGCGGGCGGTTATCGAAGGCATGGTGGATGGTCTGAACGATCACCGGATCGCGGATATCGGCGAGTTCTTTTCGGAAAACTTCAGCTGGTTCGGAAACTGCGGCTGTGGGACAAAACACGGACTTCGCGCCTTTCAGGAGAATTGGCAGAAGCCGTTTCAGGCGGCCTTTTCCGGCAAGATCTGTGTCGATGAAGCGCGGCTTTACATGGGCGAATGGGCGGCGGCGTTCGGACGGCAGGAAGCGACGCATTCCGGTGACTTCATGGGTGTCGCGGCAACGGGCAAGCGGGTGGAGATCCGTTACATGGATTTCTGGAAGGTTGTGGACGGCAAGATCGTCGACAACTGGGTTATGGTGGATTTCCCCCATGTCCTGTCACAGCTCGGTGTCGACGTTTTCGGCGGTGAAGGCTGGGAAGCGTTCGACCGGGGGGAACGGGTTCCGCCGTCCCCGTAAGGCGGTGTGTCCCGAGTACCGGGATGTGGTTCAGACGGCGTCGCGGATGTATCGGATCGCCCGTTCGAACCTGTGCGATTTCCCCGGGAGCCTTGATCGTGAGGCGTGATGCAGCCCTATCGCAACGGAGAAGGACACTGACATATCGGGGCAGCTTTGGTGGCGGCCGCTGCTGCTTCGGTACGCGTCGTAGACGTCCGTGAAGTTGCGCTCTCCGTGAAAGTAACGGACCGAACCGAGGTCCCAGTGGCGATCGAGTATGGATGCGCCGCCGAAGTCGATCAGTGCGACAAGCGTGTCTTGGCGGCACATCAACTGCCGCTCGTGAAGGTCTGTGTGACACACGACATGCCCGCCCGCGTTCACCCGCGCCGAGACTTCGAGAAGACGCGCCATGATTTGGTCTTTTCGCTCTGGCATCGCCGCGAGGGCGGGATGTGTGAAATCATCGGCCCAGGTTTCGGGAAGCGGGTTTTCGAACCGTTCCGCAACCCCGGAATGCGGATCGGCAAACTTTCCGGCGATCACCTGTCCGGATATCGCGGACACGGGGCCGAACCGACGAGCCGGCACCTCATGCAGCGCGGCCAGCGTCTGACCCAACGCCTTGCATGTTTGTCTTGAAAGAGCGCCCCGCTGGGGATGGGTTCCGTCGATCAGCGGTTCGAGGCTCCAGCGTTTGCCATCGTGCAGGTGTCCCGATGCCTCTGAATTGAGAATCGGAACCGCAACGCTTCCACCGCCCCTCTGGACCGAACTGCGAAGAAAGGCGTCCACGTCGCCATCCGGCACGCGTTGGCCGTCTCCGACAAGCCGCAATGCATAGCATCGGGCGTTCGAGCGGACGCGCCAGATGGTGCACGTGGCGCCGCGCGACAGGAACCGTACATCTACCGGGGTTTCGCCAAGATGCGCGAGAACCGGGGCGAGAATCGGGAGCATCTTTTCCATCATGGGTGTGCCTAGCCGAGAAACAGCCCGACGATTACGCTCATCAATCCGATCCCGGCAATCCCGAGGCTGGCGAGGTTGACGGTCAGAAGACGTTGAAGGCGGACTTTCAGTTCGGCGTCATCAAGTCCGGCGTTGCGGGCGCGGGTGGCGTCCACCATGCACCAGACGAGGCCCAAAAGCCCCAGAACAGTAATCCCCGTACCGATCCAGACAAGCATTTCCATGGCTGTTCGCCTAGACCGGCCGGGGGGTCTGTGCAAGCCCTTGAAGACAGCACGCCGGGGCGGTAGGCAGGCGCAATGCCCCGATGAGGAGACCCCCATGACCGATGCCTCTGTGATCGACGACAAGCCAGACAGCTATCGCGTAACCGCCGACGAGTTGAGGCAGTTCATCGAGCGATTCGAGCGGCTGGAGGCCGAGAAGCGGGACATTGCCGATCAGCAGAAAGAGGTGATGGCCGAGGCCAAGGGGCGGGGCTATGACACCAAGGTGATGCGGAAGGTCATCGCGCTTCGCAAGCGTGACGCCAACGATATCGCCGAGGAGGAGGCGGTGCTGGAGATGTATAAGGAGGCGCTTGGGATGTAGGCCCTCAGGGCAGCATCATGCGCACATTGGGCAGTTCCGCGATCCGCTCGACATCCCGGTCATAGGCTTCTGTCAGACGATCCATGATCTCTTCCGTCCAGCCCGGAAGCGTGATCTCCTGTTCCATCTCATCCTCTTCGGCGAAACCGGCGAGGAAGTCGGCGACGATCTCGCGCCGTTCCATCTCGGTTTCGGGCCGGGTCTCGTTCAGGTAGGCGCGCATGGCGCGGCTTCCTTCCGGCGTCAGGACTTTCCGAGCCAGATCGTTGGCGCCTTCAAGCCTTGTTTCGGGTGGCAGCGTGCTAAGACCACGCATGATTTCCGGCCAGAGAATCGGAGCATCCTCGTAGCACCAGATCAGGATCTTCGATCCGGGGTTTGCCTTGCGCAGGTCATCGATGACGTTGAACCACGACAGCATGTCGGGCTTTGCGCCTTGCAGGAAGTTCCGGTCTTCGGCGGCCTCACCGCCGAGTTTCTCGTACAGCGCGGGCAGGAAGGTCGCGAGGTTGCGCAGCGATACCGCGAACTCGACCTGAGCGCCCGGAAAGGCGTTCCGCAACCAGGCGCTTTTGTCGATCTTGCGGTAGAGCCTGCCGCCATCGAGCACCCGCGACGCCATGCAGAGAAAGCTTTCATTCGATAGAATCAGCCGATGGCTGTCGTCGTCGTCCAGAAGCGTATCAAGCAGCAACTCCTGGGTTTCAGGCGTTGCGCGCGCGCCTCGGAGCTTCACCAGCACCTCGCCCAGTGTTCGGCGATAGCGCCCCGGTCCGGGAACCGCGACCCCCGCATGGGCCAGCATGTCGCGGTTCTTCAGAAGCGAACGGACCAGCGTGTCGTGCCCGGTACAATGGGCGCCAATGTGAAAGAGGATCTGCATGGCGGGCTTTGTTCCGGCGAACGCTTGGGTTGTGGCAGTATAGTGACTTTCATCCCGGTGAAAACCTTAAGCAACCCGGGGCTTGCACCATGATCGCCAAGCGGGTATTTCGCGCCTCAGTGCCCCTATAGCTCAGCTGGTAGAGCAACTGATTTGTAATCAGTAGGTCCGCGGTTCGAGTCCGTGTGGGGGCACCATCAGCATGACGTTCCGGGCTTATCTTTAGCGGTGATCGGACTGTCGGCCGATCAGCAGCGCAATTGCTACTGCCAGTGGAACCAGCGCCTGGGCGTAGAAATAGACGCCGTCCACGAGGGCGTGGATCAGGAAGACCGTAACCATCGAGATGCCGGCGACCTGTGCCGGACCGGGTGTTTTCCGGGTTGTGGCGACCCAGCGGGTCCATGCGACAACGATCAGGACGCCAAGGGCAATCGCTCCGAGAATTCCCAAAGCCAGTGCTGCGTCAAGGATAATGCTATGGGCATGCAGATGCCCGATGGCGAAACCTGCGTCGAGAAACAGCCAGCGCGCCTGGGCATAACCATATCCCGTGAGCGGCGCGTCGGCGAGCGCGTCCCAAAGGGCTTGCCACATCTCCAACCGTCCTGAGGTCAGGGCATTTGCGCCGTCTGCCATGGGGGAAACGGTCATGCGGGTTGTGAGACCGAACTCTGCGGCTTCGGGTCCGCCAAGAGCGGTGGCACAGGCAGCACCTGCGATGGCAGTGAGCAGAAGCGGCGCAAGGAATTTCCGAAGCGCGGCGATAGGAATGGAGAGTATCAGCGCGGTCGCCAGAACGGCAATCAAGGCGCCGCGGCCCCCGGACCAGAAGAGCGCGGTCCAGAGCAGCACCATGCAGAGCGCAAGCGAGAACCGCTGCCGGCGATCGCTGCCGGTCAGCCAGAGGCCGGATGCCGCCATCAGCGCCATGGCCAGCGAGAATCCCATGACCCGGATGTGAATGAAGCCGGGCAGGAACAGATCGGGGTATCCCATCGGCAATCCGAACCGGTCCAGGAGGATTGCCAGCGTCGCCGCTGTCGCCACACCGGCGGTCACGCCCCAGAGAAGAAGCCGTGACAGGCTTTGGCCGGACCCGAGCAGGAATGCTGCGAGCGCAAGGGATGTGAGGGCCACAAGCCCGAGTTCGCCGATCTTGATCAGGCCGTAATCAGCATGAGAGGCGCGCAGGGCGGTCAGCACGATCGCCGCAAGAAAAAGCGTGATGAGCGTCAGTGTCAGTTTGCGCGCCGGTGTCTGGGGTTCGAGAAGCCTGTTGCCATAATCCGCAGTCTTGAACGCCCCGGTCAGGCCCGCCAGAAGAACGATTGCGCCGAGAGCCGCGATAACGGGTGCGGGCATCCACCAGAGGTGCAGGTTCGGATCCGCACCGGTCACCAGATCCCAAAACACCTGCACCAGCGGCAGCGATGCCAGAATGGCAACCGGAAGGGCGTCATGCATCAGGCGTGACGGGGGCGCAGTCTTTTCCATGGTGACGGGATGGCACAGGGTTGTGGCAGGATTGTGGACGAATCCGCCAAAACTGTAGGGATTGTTGCGATCTATTCGATCCCGATCAGTTCGCGCATGAGATCTCCGAATGTCAGATCGTGATCGAAGGCACCGGTTTCGAGAAAGTTGACTGTCTGAGCGATCACCAGTGGATCGTTCATCATGAAAGTATGTGTCACGGGCAGGACAATATGATCGGTCAGCCCCGGCAGGCGCGTGCTTTCGACCGAGACCTTGCCATCATCCGGACCCTCGATGATCTCGGAATAGATCGGGTTCAGAGACCGGTTTCCGGCAATCACGCCGATATCGACCGATGGGAGTCCCAGACGGTTGGGCAGGCTACCGGGGCCGGTGCCGAGGGCGAGCCCGGCAGGACCGTTCAGCCACTCGAACGGTTCGAGATCTCCGAATGTATCGACAAGCTCGGAGCCCTGATTGGGGGGTGCAAGCATCACCACGCGCCCCATTTCGGCAGGGCGGTGTGTTTCAAGCCATGCGCGCGCCAGTATGCCTCCCATCGAGTGGGTGACGAAGTGGGTGCGTTCGGCGCCGCATTGGGCAACGGATTGCGGCAGTGCCTGTTCCACGAGGTCCCCGAAGGGCAGGTCCGTGGACGGGTAACTCCGGTTGACGACCCGGAAGCCGCTGGCTTCGAGCGCCTGCTCCATGACCGCGAGGGAAGCCGATGTGCGGGCCAGCCCGTGTAGCAGCACAACGCAATCCGCGCGCAGCGGCGTGGCGAAGGCGATTGCGACAAGAACAAGCAGGACTCGGATCATGGCCGATATCTAGGGGGTTCGGGCAATGAAAGTAAGTCTGAAGGTTGCGTGATGCGGCACCGGAGCTAGGTCACGCTGGGTAAGGGAGTGAAGATGACGCAACGTATCGCGGTAGTGGGGGCCGGTCTGGCCGGGGTCACGGCGGCTCTGGCGCTGCAGGCCGCAGACGCCCGCGTTGTCGTCTTCGACAAGAGCCGCGGATTTGGCGGCAGACTTGCCACCCGGCGGGGCGAAGGATTCTCGGTGGATCACGGAGCGCGGGCGGCGCATGGAGCACTTTCGGAGTTCACGGCCGCGATGAAGGCTGCGGGTGCGGTGCAAGATGCCGGTGATGGCGGCTGGATCGGACAGCCGGGCATGTCTGCCATCGTGCGGCGGATGGCGGAACCGCTTGAACATGTGCTGGGAACTGAAGTGGGAAGGCTGGAAGACGGGCCGGGCGGGCTGATCCTGATCGGTGCGGAAGGCGAGAACCTTGGCGTATTCGAGAGGGTGGTGTCGGCGATTCCGGCCCCGCAGGCCCGACGGTTTACAGGGGACCGTCCGGAGGATGGGCAACTGGCGCGCGTCGCGATGGCACCGGTCTGGACGCTTCTTCTGGCGCTTCCCCGTCGCCTTGATGTGGATCGCCCTGTGACCGGCCTTCCGTTTGAGAGTGTCATCTGTGCGTCCGAGACCCCGGGACGGGAACCTTTGCCCGAAACCTGGGTCTGCCATGCAGGTTTCGACTGGACGGTGGAACATCTTGAGATGTCCCGGGAACAGGTGTGCCGGGAGTTGACGCGGGCCTTTGCGATGGCCTGCGGTCGCGACCTGCCGGAGCCGATTTATGCCGCCGCGCATCGCTGGCGCTACGGTCGCGTCGCAAGGCCGCTGGGGGCACCGTTCCTGAGCGCCTTCGATGGCCGGTTGATGCTGGGAGGGGACTGGGCGCTTGGTGACACCGCCGGCGATGCATTCGCCTCGGGACGGGCCATGGCGGCGGCGCTGGGCAACTGATCTTTCGCCTGCCCGCCAGCCGCGTTAGACGGTCGCCATGGGATATGATCTGACCAGCCTTCGGGCACTTCGCGCACAGGGTTTCGATACGATTATCGATGTCAGGTCGCCCGCGGAATTTGCAGAAGATCATCTGCCGGGTGCGATCAACCTGCCGGTTCTGTCGAACGAAGAGCGCGCGAAAGTCGGAACCATCTATACACAAGAGAGCGCGTTCCGGGCGCGCAAGATCGGGGCGGCTTTGGTGGCCCGCAACGCGGCGCACCATATCGAGACGGTGCTTGCAGAGAAGGATGGCGGGTGGCGGCCCTTGGTCTACTGTTGGCGGGGCGGTCAGCGGTCCGGGTCTTTCGCGGCGATTCTGGGCCAGATCGGTTGGCGGACCGAGACGCTGACCGGCGGATACCGGAGTTATCGCCGTGCCGTGGTCAGGGCGCTTTACGAAGATCCTTGGCCGGGAAGGCTTGCTGTTCTCGATGGTTATACCGGCACGGCGAAGACCGAGTTGCTGGAACGGCTGGCCTTTCGCGGCATACAGGTTATCGATCTGGAAGCTCTTGCGGGGCACCGGGGGTCTGTTCTGGGAGGGCGTTCGGCCGGGCAGCCTTCGCAAAAGGGTTTCGAAAGTGGCATTGCTGCCGCGCTGGCGGGTTTCGATCCGGAACGCCCCGTGGTCGTCGAGGCGGAATCGAGCAAGATCGGCGATCTGATCGTGCCGCCGTCTCTGTGGGCCGCGATGGGTCAGGCCCCCAGACTGGTGATAGAGGCGCCCGTTGCGGCCCGGGCCGCGTATCTTGCGCGGGCCTATCGCGAGCTTGGGGCCGATCCGGATACCCTGTGCGATCTGCTGGACCGGCTTGTGCCGTATCACGGTCATGCGCAGGTCGAGGCCTGGCAATCGCTGGCGCGGGACGGAGCTGGCGAGGCGCTGGCAGCGTCGCTGATCGAACGGCATTACGACGGGCGCTATGCCCGGTCGCGCGCGCGGGCCGAACAGAATCGGGTCGAAGTGGTTCCGGTCTCTGCCCTCGACGATCCTGCATTGGATGCCCTGGCCGAAGACCTCGCCAAGCGGTTTACCTGACGGAAAGGGAAGGCGGGCCCGGCAGGATTTTCCCGATCCGGGCGGCCTGATAACCGTTCGCGAGAAGGTCTTTCAGGATCTGTGGGCCCACGTCGGCGGGGACGGCGGCCAGAAGGCCACCGGCCGTCTGAGGGTCATGGAGAAGAGCGGTGCGGGCCGTATCCGGTCCCTGTACCGGCGCCGCGGCCCGGTTCTCCGGGTGGAGCGTTGAACGGACACCGCGGTTGGCGAGGTCTTCGGCCCCGGGAAAGGTGGGAATGCTGTCGAGGAGGAGCTCGGCGGAGCTGTCTGAGGCATCGAGCATACCCCGGAGATGGCCCGCAAGGCCAAACCCCGTTACGTCGGTCATTGCGTGGGCATGGGGCGCGAGGAGTTCCGCGGCTCTTTCCTGAGGCCGGAGCATTTCTGCCAGCAGGCCTGCGATGTCTTCGCCCCGCGCCTGCAGGGACATTTCAGCGGCGAGAAGCGTGCCCGAGCCAACGGGCCGGGTCAGCAGGAGGATGTCGCCGGGTTTTGCGCCGGCAAGCGTTATCGGGTCGCGTTCGAGAAGGCCGGTGACGGTAAACCCGATGGTCAGTTCAGACCCGATAGTCGTGTGGCCGCCGGCGATTGCCGCACCCGCTGCCCCGAATGCGTCGGCGGCGCCTTCCATGATCTCGGTCAGCCAGTTTTCCTGAAGGGAGCCGGACATGCGTGGCAGGATGATCTGTGCCAGCGCGGCTTGCGGGCGGGCGCCCATGGCCCAGATATCGCCCATGGCGTGCAGGGCGGCGATGCGGGCCAGGGTGTGCGGGTCATCGATGAAGGCGCGCAGATGGTCGGTGGTGATAACCTGCCGGACTGACCCCATTGTCAGAAGTGCGGCATCATCGCCGGGAGGCGTTTGAACGTCATCCCGATGCGAGACCGGCACTGTTGCGAGGGCGCGGGTCAACTGCCCACGACCGACCTTGGAACCGCACCCGCCACAGAGCGGTTTGCTTTGGGAGAGGATGTCCCGAACGCCTTGTGCCGTCTCGCGCGGTATGACCGGAGCGGGCATGTTCGGAAACCGGGTCAGCTTGTTCATGAAACGCCGGTCGATCCGGTCCTTCCAGTTCCAGATCCAGGGCCCCCGCAAAACCATGCCCCACTTTTCGCCCATCGCAGCCTTGCGGCCCAATGAGATGAGCTTGAGGTAGTCCTGTTGCGGCGCGAACCGTCGCAAGGTGCCGCGTGACAAGGCGGCGCGCAGGTTATGGGCAAGAACGGGAGCCGCGCGAACGGCGAAAACGCCAGCCTTGGGACGGGGGGCAAATGCGAGGTTTGCGCAGTCGCCGCTTGCGAAAATGGCGGGGTTCGATGTTTGCAGGCGATCATTCACGTCGAGGAAGCCGTTACTTGCGGCCAGCCCGGTCTCTGAGATCCAATCCCAAGGGCGTGCGCCTGCGGCACCAACGGTGAAGTCCGATGGAATCTCGCGGCCATCGGCGATCAAAACTGAGTCTGCGCTTATGCTGGTGACCGCCATGCGATCGATCACCGTGATGCCGGCAGAGGCCAGTTCGGACCGAAGCATTTCGCGCGCTCGGTACCCGAGTTCGGCCAGGGCAGGCCCGGCGTCGATTACATGTATCTCCGATGGACGCCCCCGGTCACGCAGCGCATGGGCCATGGCGAGGGCCAGTTCACATCCGGCCACGCCGCCGCCGATCACGGCTATGGCGGCGGGACCGTCATTGCCAAGGTATCGTTCCCATGAGGTTGCGAAGTGGTCGAGCGGCTTGGCGGCGATCCCGTATTCTTGGAACCCGGGCAGATCGGGCATGGCCGAGGTGATGCCCACATCGATCGCGGCAATGTCATAGGCGATCTTGCGCCCGGCCTTCGTTTGTATCCGGCGTTGTGCGCGGTCGATGCCGGTTACGCGGTCAAGAACAAGGCGGGCTCCGGCGAAACGGGCAAGACGTATGAGGTCGATTTCAAGCGCCGCGCGCGGGTAGTGCCCGGCCACATGACCCGGCAGCATGCCGGTATAAGGTGCCGTCGGTCCGGGGTTGATCAGGGTGAGGCGCGCGCCGGGAAGCGGGTGCATCCCCCAACGGCGCAGGACCAGCGCATGGGCGTGGCCGCCGCCGATCAGCACGAGTTCCTGTGTCAGGGGAATGGATGCGGGTGTCATGTTCGGGGCTTAGCGCAGGGCGGGGTCATTAGCGAGGGATCAGGGTGCGATCCATTGCCCGGCAAAGCGGTTTTCGCGCCGGAAGACGGCGCGCCGGTGCCGGACACGCCCAAGGTGAAGCGTCTCGATGCGGTCTATCCGGGCCGTCAGGACGGTAAACAGAGCGGAATCCGGAGAGGGTGCCACGGCGTCGGGCGACGCGAGTACTTCTCCGGGCAGTGGCGTGTGAGCGTATAGCACCCGGTCGGAATCGGAGAGGGCCTGCCACTCTTCGTCGTGGCCCTGGCGCTGGGAGATTTCGGTGCTCAACCGGACCTGAAGGCGAATTTCGGGGTCCCAGAACAGAAGTGCCGCCCGCGGATCGTGGGCCAGTTCGGCGGTCTTGGATGACGCTGCATTGGTATAGGCGGTGATTTCTCCGCGTTCACGGTTCGATGCACGAAGAACGATCATCCGGGCTTCGGCATTGCCGGAGAGGCCAATCGTTGCGAGCGTGATGAGGCGGGCGGGCGATGCAGGGTTCGTGGGCGCGTCGACGAGACGCGTCCAGACTGCTTCAAGCGTTGCCTGCAAGGATCTGAAATCATTCATAGCCAGTCATTTCCAGGTAGCCCCGGCCGGCATGGCTTCCCTCGAAACGGACGGGACCTTCCCAGTAGGCAAAGCTCGTATCCATCCAGGATTGCGGATTGAGGGCTGAGACGGTGACATCGAGATCCCGGTCCGGCAATGTGACCTGCCAGCGCACGGGAATGTCGCGACCCGCGACTTCGGCGGTGGTGAGCGGTCTGGCCTGAAATGCGCCGTCTGGATAGGGGGTTGGCGTTCCGTCTGCCGTGATCCATGTGGCGGAGGAAAAGGACGCGCCATCCCGCTCGCGCAGGAGAAAGCCCATCAGGCGCGCACCGTCGTCGAAGGCAAGGCTGAACCAGTCCCATCCGGTCTGGTTTTCCGACAAGGGTTGCGACGACCATTCCCGGTCCAGCCAGGCGTTGCCACTGACGCGGATCGGGCCGTCGGGGAGGCTGAGAGTGCCGGTCACCTCGTAGAAGGGTTGCGAGTAGTAATAGGACGCCTGTCCTTCGCGCGATTTGACCGAGTACCCCCGATCTCCCTGTGGCACGAACGGTCGATCCGTCGAAAGAGTCAGATCATATGAAAAATCAGTGCCTTGTGCGCGCATATTGACGTTTGACAGTGTCGGACCCTGAAGGACCCACTCATCGATCCATGCACTAAAGGGCTGGGCCGTTACCCCGGCCTGTCCGATGCCGCCTCGGGCGAGGCGTTCGGCGACGAAGTGCTCTTCCGGCGTGGTCAAACCGGCGTGGCCCATCCAGATCTGCGGGCTGTTCCAGTCGTTCGTTTCCGCTGGCGCAAGGGCGGAGCGGAAGAGCGTCCATTGCACGCCATAGTCGCGGCCATCCTCGCCCGTCAACGTGGCGGTGACGTACCACCATTCAATGCGATAGTCTGGATGGGCGCCATGATCGCGGGGAAACTCGAACGGGACGCCGCGTTGCGGGATCGCGAACCCGTCGGCCTCACTTCCAAGGTCTGCGAATCCCTGTGCGCCGGCACTTCCCGCACTTGCAGCGAGCATCAGGATCGTTATCCAAGCCCTAACGCTCATGGGAAAAAACCTTGAGTAGTGTCGCAGGTTGAAGGCGCGAGAGGCGGATACTGGGCCATAAGCCCGCCAGCCCGGCGGCAAGAAGTGCAAGCAGGGCAAGTACGAGCCAGTTGGCCGGAAACAAATGCATTGGCAGGCGCCAGCCGAATGCTTCGACATTGATGACGGCGAGAAGAACCCATGCGAGCAGCAGCCCGACCGGGATTGCAAGGAGGGCGGTCAGAAGCGCGAGGGCAAGCGCGCGGATCAGTTCCAGCCCCGCCAGTTGTGCGCGGGTCATTCCCAGTGCCCATGCAGGGGCCAGTTGCGGCAGGCGCATAGAGGCCAGAGTAAGGAGCGATGTGAGGATCGCAAACCCGGCGACAGCGAGGGTCAGGACATTCAGCGCGCCCGAGACAAGAAAGGTGCGATCAAAGACTTCAAGTGAAAAGCGTTTGATAGATATTTGATCTATCGTGTTTTCTTCCGGGAGCCCGAACTCTGTAACCAAGGCTTCAGTCAGCGGGTCGACTTGATCCGGAGGCAGCCGCAGGCCGAAGTTCAGCCGTTCGACATCCGGGAACCGCATGGTCAGTTCCTCGACTGAGATCAAAACCTGGGCCAGCGGGTTGCCGTAATCGCTGTAGACGCCGCTTATGGTTGGTTCCCATCCATCCGGCATGGCGAGACTGTCGCCCGGAGACAGGTCCTCGCGCCGGGCGAGTTGTTCGTTGATCAGAATTCCGGTTCCATCCGCAACCCTGTCCCAGACATCCGGCAGGGACGACAGAAGCGGCCAGTTGTCGCGATAGGTGGTATGGTCTGCGACGCCGAAAATCTCTGCCGGTGCGCCGGCGACCTGCCCGTCGACGTTCCAGATGGGCAGTATCGCATCGGTGCGGGGCCGAAGCCATTCAATCAATTCGGCGGCTTCGGCTTCGTCGCGGGCGGTCACGTAAAGCTCGGACGCCAGGCGTTGATCCAGCCAGCCCGTGAACGTGAGCCTGAAGCTGGAAACCATTGTTCCGACGCCGATATTCGTGGCGAGCGCCAGGAGAAGCGCCATCAGTGCCAATGAAAGCCCGGGAATCTGTTGCCTTGTGTCTGCCCAGAACCATTCGGCGATAGGTCCTTGGGCGAACCTTGCGGCAAGGGAAAGGATCAGGCTGAGAATTGCGGGGAGAAGCAGCGCCGCGGCGATCAGGAGCGCGCCGAGCATTGTGAACCCGGCGATGAGGCCGGTTCCGAACATGCCCATGAGCACTGCGATGATGGCGAGAAGCGCCGCGCCGGCGGCTTGGTACAAGATCGTGCTTCCCGTCGCCATGGCCCAGGCCCGGGGGCGGGCCGGCGCAAGAACGGGCAGGCGTGCAACCTTCCAGATCACGCCCGCCGCGGCAGCCAGCGCGCCGAGGATGGAAATGCCGATACCCGCGGCCCACCAGACGGGTCGAAGGCTGAGAGCGCCTTCAACCGGTACGCCGTAGAGGCCGCGCAACGTGGCGGCAACGTCGGGGATCAGGGCGGCGGCGATGGCGTAGCCAAGTATTACGCCCAGAAGGCCCGAAAGGAGCGCGAGCATGACGAGTTCCATGATCATCAGCCCCGTCAGCGAGTTCGCGGGGACGCCAAGCGCGCGGAGTGTGCGAAACAGGGCGCGGCGTTGCTCGAATGCCAGACCGATGGCACCGTGGACGATGAAAAGGCCCACCGCGAAGGACAAAAGGCCGAAGGCGGTGAGGTTCAGGTGAAAGCTGTCGGTCAGGCGGGCGAGATCGGCGGTGCCGCCGGAGGCGCTGAGTTCAAGGTCGGGTGCGATCTCGGACAGGGGCGTTCGGGTCAGAGGCTGGGTGTCTCGTACGATAAGGCGGTCGATACGTCCGGGGGCCTCCAGAAGTCTCTGGGCGGTTCCGATATCGGTCAGGGCGAGGCCGGGGCCGAGGTCTTCGACCGTTACGACGGGTGGCAGATCCGTGGACGTGATCCTGTTCGCGGTGGCAGGAGAGGTCAGGATCTGGCCCGACCCTGAAAGAAATGCAGTCAAGTCAAAACCTTCGGCGACAGTTGTGCCCCCCGTCATGTCGGTGGGCGCGGTCAAGGGGTCGATCCCTATCAGACGGATACGGCCCTGACCGCCGTCGATCCAACCTTCGATCAGCGGTGTGACCTGCCAGCCCGCGCGGCGAAGGGAGACATACTGGTCGCGCGTAATCCCACCGGATTCGCCTGTGATAACGGGCCGGGTGCCGCCCACGGCCTGGGCGGCGCGGTCATAGCTTGCCCGTGCTTCGGCGTTGATCGCCTGCACGCCGGACCAGAGTGCTGTCGCCAGAGCCAGACCGAGCACCAGTGTGACTAGTTGCAGCGGGTGATAGCGCCAATGGGACAGGAGGGCGGCCAATGCGGTGCGTTTCATGACGAGATCTGTCCGCGGGACAGGTGCGCGCGGGCGTCGAGCCGGGCCGCGAGACGTTCGGAATGGGTCACCATCAGGACACCCGCGCCCGTCTCGGAGGCGAGTTCGAGCATGAGGGCGATCACCGCGTCGCCTGTCGCCTCGTCAAGATTGCCGGTGGGTTCGTCCGCCAGCAGAAGGGCTGGCTGACCGGCCAGAGCACGACCGATGGCGACGCGTTGTTGCTGACCGCCCGAAAGCTGTTCGGGGAAAGCATGAGCCTGATCGGACAGGCCCAGCCGTTCAATGAGGGACGCAGTGCGCGCAGGATCATGATTGGCGGCCAGACGCGCCTGAAAAGAGATGTTCGCGGTGACGTTCAGCGAAGGGATCAGGTTGAACTGCTGGAAAACGATGCCGATCCGGTTGCGGCGCAGCTCTGCCCGGGCGGCATCGTTCATGGGTCCGACTTCGTTCCCGTCGATCTTGACCGTGCCGCTGTCGGCCTGTTCCAGCCCGGCGACGATATGCAGGAGCGTGCTTTTGCCCGAGCCGCTTTCGCCTGTCAGGGCAAGGCTGTGCCCGGCGGCAAGGTCAAGGGAAACGCCGCTCAGGACGGACACGATACCATCTTCGCCCGGGAAGGTTTTAGTCACGTCTTTGAGGCTTACCAGCATGTGCGGACACTTAGCAGCCGGGGCGCGTCAGTCCACCGGCAAACCGCTTGGGACGGTCTCAGGCGCTCCGAAGGGTCGCGTCAGTGCCGTCTGTCCCGTCAGGGAATGCAGGAAAGCGACTGTTTGATTGATCTCGGCGTCGGTCAGTCGGACCGGCGTGATGTCGACGCGTCTGGTCTGGCGCGCCATTTCCCGCGCGTCTTGCGAGATCAGGAAGTCGGCATCCGCGAGCCAGGGCACATCGGGCAGGCGGGCGAGATCGGCTGTCCAGGATGCGCGTGAGGTGAGAGGATCGAGGTGGTGGCGCACGATGCCTTCAAGCGTCGGAAAGGCGCCGTTATGGCCATAGGGTGCCGTAAGAGCCACATTGCGCAGGGACGGTGTTCGGAACCGGTACGCATCTTCGATACGGTCGGACTCGCCCATCCGGCCCACGTCGCGAGCATAGGGATCGAACATGCGCGTGCGTCCCGGGCCGAAATCGGGCAGGGCCAGTGCGTGGAAGCCCTGATCGCTGAGCAGCGGGCCAGCATGGCAGGAAGAGCAGTTGGCGCGGCCATAGAACAGGTTCATGCCCGCCCTGGCGTCCGGTGACAACGCGGTGTGATCGCCCGCGAGATAGGCGTCAAACGGGCTGTCATGGTTGCGCCATTCTGCGGCGATATAGGCAGCGATGGCATTTGCGATCTCGGTGATGGTTACATCGGCGGGTTCTTCGATGTGATCGAAACTCTCGACGAACATCCGGCCGTATGCGGGAATGGTGCGGACCCGTTTGGCGATGATCGGCCATGCGGCGTCGATGCGGTCATGCACCGCGCCCGCCACCTCGTTTTCACGCGGATTGCCCGCCATCTCGAACTGTGCGGTGAGCGGGAACAGGGCCTGTGCGGCAAGGAGGTTGTCGAGCCCCGGCGGAAGCCATTCTTCGGCGGGGCTGTCGAAGCCGTTCTCATAAAGGTCGGAGCGCGACAGGCGCCCGTCGTGGAACAGGACCGAGATGTCCTTGTGGCCGAGGTTCCAGAGGGCAGGGGCGTTGCGGGGAATGCGCTTGCGGATGCGGTCATCGCCGGTTCCGGGACGGCGGAAGGGGCCGAGGCCGGTTCCGCCTTCGCCGATACCGAGGCTCAGGCCATCGGTTCCGCCAAGATCGGGGTGGTGGCAGGTGCCGCAACTGATGTTGCGGTTGCCAGACAAGAGCTTATCGTGAAACAGAAGCTGCCCGAGCCGGGCCTGTGCAGGATCGATTGCCGGAAAATCCGCACTGGTCAAGGGTTGGGGAAGCTCGCTGGCGGATGCGGGCAGAGTGACGCAGAGGAGGCAAATCAGGTGCAGGAACGCGCGGGTTTTCATGCGGTTATCTTCGCGGCTTTGCTGGCCTTGGCAACCCCTGCAGGTGCGGCGGTGGAAGAAGGTCGCGATCTGATGGAGGCGGGCCGGTTCGCGGAAGCGATGGAGGTTTTCCTGCCCGCGGCGCGATCGGGCAATGCCGATGCCGAAGAACTGATCGGCGTGATGTATGCGCTTGGGCTGGGGGTGGAACGGGATGATCAGCGGGCGTTCGAGTGGTATCTGAGGTCTGCGATGAAGGGTCATCCCGGCGCGCAGTCAGGCGTTGGCTGGTATTACGAGGTTGGCCGGGGCATGCCCGCGCCCGATCTGGTGCGGGCCTATATGTGGTATGTTCTGTCTGCGATCGGTGGCGACCCGGATGCTGCGATCAGTCAGGACGAGGTGCGCAAGAAGATGACGCCGGAACAGATCGAAAAGGCGCATGTTTTGATCGACGACTACCGTCCGTGGATGTACCCGTTCAGATGAGTTCAGAGCCTGTCGAGAGGCGGTTCATCGGCGATCAGGGTGTCGAGCAGACCTTTGAGCCGCTCGATGTCGGACACTGAAAGCTGGGTTTCCATCGCCGCGTTGTTTGCCATCGCAAGAGGTTCGCCGCGTTTGAGCCTGTCCTCTCCCGATGCGGTAAGCGCGACACGGCGGGTCCGCCCGTCACCCGTCCCCGCAATACGCGCGATCAGCCCGTCACGCTCCATCTGACCGAGCGCCCGCGATGTTGCCGTGCGGTCGATACCGATGAAGCGCGCGATATCTGACGGTCGGCCGAGATCCTCGTTCCCGACGGCAAGAAGGATGCACCATGTGACACGGGTCAGGCCAAGGGCGCGCAGACCGGCATCGAGGCGCTTTTCCTGAATGCGGGCGGCGCGGGAGAGGCGAAACCCGAGAGAGTCGTGAAGCCGGTATGTCATCGATCAAGTGTCGGGTCTGGGTGGCTGTGCGGCAAGAAGAAACTGCCGCGTTCGATATCGATCGCGAATCTGCTTTTCCCGGCGGGGAGATCGGGGCAGGGTCCGAGCATGCGGGTACATGCGATCATTTTCGACAAGGACGGGACCCTGTTTGACTTTCAGGCGACGTGGGGGAGCTGGGCCGCCGGATTTCTGGGTCGGCTGTCCGAAGGGGACACGGTGTTGTTTGACGTTTTGGCGGAAGCGATCGGTTTCGATACCGAAGCGCATCGCTTTCACCGCGACAGCGTTGCGATTGCCGGGTCGCAAGCCGAGGTGGCGGATGCGATGCTGCCCTATCTTACGGGGGTCGTGCGGTCCGACCTGATTGCCCGCATGGATCAGGATGCGGTTCATGCACCACTGGCCCCGGCGGTTCCGCTGGTACCCTATCTCAGCGGATTGACGGAGCGGGGGCTGGGTCTGGGCGTCGTGACGAATGATGCGGAGGCGCCTGCGCGTGCGCATCTGCGTGTCAGCGGTGTTCTGGAGGCTTTTGACGTCGTGTTCGGATATGATTCGGGTTTTGGATCAAAGCCGCGGCCGGACCCGATACTGGAGGCAGTCCGGCGGCTTGGAACGGTGCCAGACCATGCGGTCATGGTGGGAGACAGTACGCACGACCTTGTTGCGGGGCGCGCCGCGGGGCTTCGGACCGTGGGGGTTCTGACAGGGCCGGCGGATGCCGACGATCTCGCCCCGTTCGCCGATGTGGTGGTTCCGGATATCGGACATCTGCCCGAATGGCTGGACCAGTACTGAATCGCTAGGTTTCCACCAGTTGAACCTGTTGGGGCAAGCCCCGGCCGTTGTTCCACCAACGGTTCGGGTTGTCGCTTTGTGGATCGTAGGCCGCGCGGCTGGCCCAGTCTTCGCGAACGAAAATCACAGGTTCTTCGTAGTGATGTGCGTGGATGGCCGCGTCCATCACCTTTTCCAGTGCGGCGATATCGCGTTCGATCGAGATTTTAAGCTCCACCATGGGATAGGTTTCGGTTGAACCTGCCGTGAACCCCTCAACATGGGTTGTTGTTGTCGAATTGGATTCGGGCTGCGCAGTTTCCTTTCCGACGGCCGAGACGCTTGCATTGCGTTGGTATCGGCCGAAGCCAAGCGGATGCACCCGCATGATTTCGTCGAGAATGCGGTCGACATCCTGCGGCAATGTCTGAATCTCGATCGTCCAGACCGGAACGAGTCTTCCCGAGTCCGCTTTGTACTGGTCCAGAAGAGCCATTGCCGTCACCTCGGTTTGTTCTATTTTTGTTCTATCGTTTGTCTCCATTTTTGCAAGTGTGATCGGGGTCGTTCTTCGATCGCGACATTTTTAGTCGCTTTCTGCGCCGAAGCCGGGGACCGCGGCTCGCATGGTTTGCATGGGGAGCCCGTATTCGACGGGCCGCAACACGAGGTTTGCCATGAGCGACGCGCCAACCAGACGCCGAAGGTCCGGAGGACGGGCCGGGAACAGTGAAAGACGCGGCGGAGCGGTCATAGAACAGATGTCGTGGCGGCTTCCGGTCAATCCTGATCGACCGACCGAACCCCTGAGCGAGGAAGGTGTCTCAGCGATCCATGATACGGCCATGCGGGTGCTTGAAGAGATCGGTGTCGAGTTTCTGAATGACGAGGCATTGGAGCTGTTTCGTGAGGCAGGGTGCACCGTCGATGGGCTGAATGTCCGGATGGGGCGCGACTGGGTGATGGAAATGGTGACGCGTGCGCCCAGTAAGTTCACGATCACGCCGCGCAATCCCGACCGCAAGATCGTCATCGGCGGAAAACACATGCTGTTCGGCAATGTGTCATCGCCGCCGAACTATTGGGATCTGAAGACCGGCAAGATGCCCGGGACGCGCAAGAATTGTCAGGACCTGCTGAAGCTCACGCAGTATTTCAACTGCATCCATTTCGCGGGCGGCTATCCTGTGGAACCGGTGGATATCCATGCGTCGGTTCGGCATCTGGACGTGCTTTTTGACAAGCTGACGCTGACCGACAAGGCGATGCATGCCTATTCGCTTGGAAAAGAGCGGGTCGAGGATGTGATGGAGATGGTGCGCATCGCGGGCGGATTGAGCGAGGAGGAATTCGCGGCAGCACCCCGGATGTATACCAACATCAACTCGACATCGCCCCTCAAGCACGACTTTCCGATGATCGACGGAAGCCTGAGGCTTGTGCGCAAGGGGCAGGCCGTGATTGTCACGCCGTTCACGTTGGCCGGCGCGATGGCGCCGGTGACGATGGCGGGTGCCGTGGCACAGTCGATCGCTGAAGCCCTGTGTGCAATCGCTTTGTTTCAGTACGCCGCACCGGGATGCCCCGTGGGAATCGGTACGTTTACCTCGAATGTGGATATGAAGTCCGGCGCACCGGCATTCGGTACGCCGGAATACATGCGCGCGACGCAGATGACCGGCCAGCTGGCGCGGTTCTATGATCTGCCCATGCGGTCTTCGGGTGTGTGTGCCGCGAATGTGCCGGACGGCCAGGCCATGTGGGAAACATCGAATTCGCTTTGGGCGGCGGTGCAATCGGGCACGAACATGATCTATCATGCCGCGGGCTGGCTTGAGGGTGGGCTGATCGCCAGTCCGGAAAAGTTCATCATGGATTGTGAGGTGATCCAGATGATCCAGCGGTATTTCGAGCCTGCGATCACGTCGACCGCGCCGGATGATCTGGCCTTCGACGCGATGGCGGAAGTTGTAGGGACCGGTCACTTTTTTGGCCTTCAGCACACGCAGGATCGCTACACGACCGCGTTCTACCAGCCCTTCGTTTCGGATTGGCGGAATTACGAGGGCTGGGACCTCGCGGGCGCTGTCTGGACAGCCGAGCGCGCCCACGATCTTTACAAGCGAATTCTGGAGGATTACGAGGCGCCGCCGATGGATGCGGCGATCCGGGAGGAGCTTGCCGATTTCGTGGCGCGCCGGAAATCGGAAGGCGGTGCGCCCACCGACTTCTGAGACGATATGGCCCGGTGATCCACCCTCGCCGTTGGCGTTGGGCAGGGCTAGACTGATCCCATGACAGCATCGCGTACTGAACCGTTTTCGCCGCGAATGCGGTTGGCTCATGCCCTGTGCGGGGCATTGGCGGGTCTGGCTTTCTGGCTTTTGGTCGATGTGCTGCCGGAGATGGCGAGCGCCCGGACGGTATTTGACCTCTCGGTGTTCTCAGTCAGCCTTTTCGTGCCTTTTCTATTGAGCGCGGGCGCTTTGCCGCCCTTACGCGCCGCCCTCGGGTCGCTCGCGTTGTCGGTTATCGTCACTGGGCTTGCCGCGAGTGCGAGCTATCGCTTCGCTTCAGTCGATCAGTTCGTTGAAACCGGCCATCCGATCTTCGCAATTCTGTGTCTGACGCTGTTGCCTGTGCCGTTCCTGATTGCCGGACTTGGACGCGATGGGCGCTGGCTCGACTATGCCATTCTGTTCGATGCGGCATGGGCAGCTGCGGTCCGGGCCACTGCCGCAGCTTTGTTTCTGGGTGCTTTCTGGCTATTTCTTTTCTTGAGCGACGCGCTCTTGAGTCTCGTCGGTCTGAACCTTCTGGACTGGTTCGCCGAAGTTGCGATGCTGCCTTTCGTTCTCAGCGGCGTTGTGTTTGGGTTGGGGCTTTCAGTGGCCGGCGAGATGCCGGAATTCGTGTCGCCGCATCTGCCCCTTCGCTTGCTGCGCCTGTTTCTGCTGCCAGCCCTTGCGGTGATTTCGCTCTTCGTCGCGGCGCTTCCGTTCCGCGGCTTGTCGGGACTGTTCGGGACGCTATCGACCGCCGCGGTCATCCTTGCGATGATCGCCGCAATAGCTGCGCTGGTCAGCGCGGCACTGGACCGCGAGGACAGCGAAGCGCCGAAAGGGCGGATGCTGCGGGGCGCAATCCAGGCATTGATCGTTCTGATGCCGGTGCTTGCCGTTCTTGCCGTTTACGCCGTTGCGGAGCGCGTTGGCCAATACGGCTGGTCACCCGATAGGCTTGCCGCGATGAGCGTTGCGGTGATTGGTGCCGCATATGCCTTGACTTACGCGGCTGCAGTGGCGTTCAGGCGGGATTGGATGGGGCGCATTCGTCAGGCGAATGTCGCGGTTGCAATCGCGATCATCGCCCTGTCGGCGGCGTGGCTGAGCCCGTTGCTGAACCCGCAACGGTTGGCGACGGCCAGTCAGATCGGACGCTATGCGCAGGGTACGGTTACGGCAGGCGAACTCGATCTGTGGGCAATCGGGCGCACATGGGGACATGCGGGCGCGGAGGGAATAGCGCAACTGTCGGCAATGGGTGCGGAGGTTGCGGTACCGGACGACGCGCTTGTCGAACGGCTGGATGCGTTGGACAGGGCCGAGAGTCGCGCCGAGTTCGAGAACTGGGCCCCGCCAAGCGACAGGATCGCGCAGATCGAGCGTCTGAGGGCCGCATTGCGGGTTCATCCGGCCGGAAGCGCGATACCGGAAGATCTGTTCGATCGGTCGGCGCCGCTTCAGCTTCAGCAGTGGAACGATGCCTGCGCCCGGAGTACGGGTGAGGGCTGGTCCGGGTGCCATGTGCTTCTGGCGGATCTTCTGCCGGATGTCCCCGGGCAGGAGGTTTTGCTGTTTACGCTTGAAAGTGACAGCTTTGTGCGTGTGACGGCTTTCCGCTCTGACGGGCGGGGGATCGGGCGTTACGGTCCGATCTGGCTGACAGAGGACTATGGCCTGACAACCTCGCCGGGCCTGATCGATCAGCTGGCACGGGGGGAGTTCAGCGTTGAACCGTCGCGCCTGAATTCGCTGCGTATCGGCGGGGCCGAGATGATGCTTCTTCCCTGACTATTTGGAGTTTTTTAAAACTCCGCCTCTAATTTGCCTAGACCTAACGAGGTTCGGCATGCAGGCTCTGGTCAACCGCGCTATCCGTGAGTTCATCTGTGCCACCTATGGGGCGACAGCCTGGAGAGATGTTGCCCGGGAAGCCGGCCATGATCCCGCCAAGTATGATGCCATGCTCGTATATGAGCCGGACTGCGTGAAAGAACTGCTGGCCGCGGCATCCAGTGTTTTGGGAAAGCCCGAACAGGTCATTCTGGAAGACGTCGGGACGTTTCTGGTGTCGGGTACAGCATCGGGCGTGGCACGACGTCTGTTGCGGTTTACCGGACCGACATTTCTGGAGTTCCTGTTGTCGCTGGATGAGTTGCCGGAACGGGTCCGTCTTGCGCTTCCCGAACTTGAGGTGCCCCCGATTGAAGTTATGCAAACCGATGACGGCCAGATCGGATTGCATTGCGGCGCTGGCTGTCCGGGCGTGACCGACCTGCTCGCAGGATTGGTTCGTGCAATGGCGGATGACTACGGGGCGCTTGTCACGGTGGAACGTGTTGGTCCCTTTCGAACAGATGGCAGCGGACAACTCCTGCTGTCCTTGCACGATCCGTCATTTTCGCAGGATCGGGGGTTCAAGCTGGCGGAGGGCTTTTCGTGACCCGTACCGTCAAGCTGACCGAACCATTGTCGCGCGACGCCATGGATTCTCTTATGCCATTTCACCTGGAGTTGGACGACGATGGTGCAATCCGGCATGTGGGACCCTCGCTCAAGAAGCTGAGGCCGGGCATCGACCTTGTCGGCATGCAGTTTTATGACGTATTCGAACAACGCTGTCGCGACGGACGTGTGGAACTGGCCAGACTGCGTGCACGGGTCGGTCAGATGCTGCGGCTTCGGTTTTGCAATCCGCCCCATACGATACTTCGTGGACAGATCGTGGAGTTCCATGGGTCTGATGCGGTTTTGGTCAATCTCGCGCTCGGCAGTTCGTTCCGCGAGGCGATCAGCGCCTATGATCTTAACGTCTGGGACTTTGCGCCAACGGACCCGACCGTAGAAATGCTGTTTCTGATCGAAGCTAATACGACGGTCACGCGTGAATGGCGCAATCTGGCCACCCGGCTGGATATGGCCCGCAGCGAAGCGGAACGGGACGCTGTTACAGATCCGCTGACGGGCCTGTTCAACCGACGCGGATTCGACATGGCGCTGGCGCGCGCGGCCGCGCAGGAAGAGCCGTTCGCGACAATGGTCATCGATCTTGATTACTTCAAGGAGGTAAACGATACGCATGGCCACAGCATCGGCGATGCCATGCTGGCGCAAATGGCGACACTTCTAACGGAGGTCATGCGCGAAGGAGATACGATCGCGCGTATTGGCGGCGACGAATTCGCGGTGCTTCTGCCGGGTGTCACATCTCAGGCGAAGCTGCAGGGGATCTCCGACCGCCTGCTCGACCAACTGCACGAGCCGATGACCCTCGGGCATGGTGTCGACGTCCTGATCTCGGCCAGTATCGGAACCGCGCGTCACAAGCGCCTTATGCCCGAACAGGTGGCAGATGCGCTGTCCGTCGCCGATCGTGCGCTTTATGCGGCCAAGGCTGACGGGCGCGGGCGTGCCAGGCATGCGCCTGTCATACAATTCCCGCCCGAGACAAAGGTAACGGAGTACATGCGTTCCGCAAGGTAGCGCACCGTGCGCCGCGAACAGCCAGAGGATGCTGTCCTGCGATTCAATTCCGGCCAAGATGATCGTTGCGTTCCATCAGATCGGGCGGGATCCGGATCGATATGTGGCATCGGCACGTTCTGACATCGGGTGCCAGCCTTGACGCGATTTCGGGGCGGGGCGTTTGATCCGATAGCGGTGAAATCCCTTGCTGCGTCAAGGAACGGTTGCGTGAAGGGAGCAAGATGGCGCGCGCAGTTTGGTATCGCTTAATGCAGTCGAGGGAGCGCACCAATTCGAATGGGGCGGGGAGACTTCTATGGTGGCGGGAGCAAAGACCCGTTGCGTCGCGCCTGTGAGGTGATGCACGTCGGTTTCGACGATCACGGGAGGCATTGCTCTAGTGTCGGGGGGCGGAGTACTCGGAGACCACTCGCAGAGAGGTCACTGAGTTCCGGAAAGCCCCTCTGCGGATGGCCGGAGGGAACTCGCGATCCGCCCGGCCCACTTACACACTCCGAAAAGAACCCAAGGGTCCTTTCGGTCACTCACTACTCCAATCGCGGTTGCGCCACGATCGGCTACAAGACTGACTTAAACGAGTCGAAGCGGGCGCGAATAAGACGGCATTTGATCGGAATGAGACAATTCGTTGCATAAAGCGAATGCACCAGCTGGGTACTTCGATCAAATTCACCGCGATCCGTGCACAATGGCCGGCTGGATCGTAAACCTTGTACTGATAACACTGAAAAATCGCTCTGATTGTCGTGCCTGCAAGTACAATCCCGTCCGGTCTCAAATGTGGCAATCTCGCCCACTTTCGATTGTTTCAAGAAGCGCAACTCTCAGTTTACGGGCGTCAAGAATTGGGGCGCGTTCCCACCGGGTCAAACCATCATCGTCGCCTGGATCGCGCGATCCCAGGCCGCTATGCGGCGGGTCCTGGTATCGGCGTCCATGGATGGCGAGAAGCGGCGTTCAAGCGCCCAGTTTGCCGCGAATGATTCGGTATCGGGATAGACATCCATCGACATGCCAGCGAGCCAAGCGGCGCCGAGTGCCGTGGTCTCGGTCACGTGCGGGCGGTCGACGGGGGCGTCGATGATGTCGGAGAGAAACTGCATCGTCCAGTCACTGGCGGACATTCCGCCATCCACACGCAATACGTTTCCGCCGGAGCCGTCAGGCCAGTCGTCGCGCATGGCTTTCAGAAGATCGCGGGTCTGGAAACCGACGCTTTCAAGCGCGGCGCGGCAGAACTCGGCGGGGCCGGAGTTGCGGGTCAGACCATAGATTGCACCGCGACAATCCGGTTGCCAGTAAGGCGCGCCGAGACCGACAAAAGCAGGAACCAGCACGACTTCCTGTCCGGCATCTGCAGCTTCCGCCATCGGTTGGGATTCCGCGGCTTCGCGGATGATCCTGAGACCGTCGCGCAGCCATTGGACGACTGCGCCAGCCACAAAGATCGACCCTTCGAGCGCGTAGGTGGGCGTTCCGTCAAGCTGATAGGCGATGGTTGTGAGTAGACGGTTCTTGGATGTTACGGGAGCGTTTCCGGTGTTCAAAAGCGCGAAGCATCCGGTCCCGTATGTGGACTTGAGCATCCCCGGACTGAAGCAGGCCTGACCCAGTGTTGCGGCCTGTTGATCACCGGCGACGCCGCGAATCGGGACTTCGCGGCCAAACAGATCGGCACTTGTCAGTCCGAATTCACCGGCGCAGTCGCGAACCTCGGGGAGAAGCGCCATGGGGATGTCGAGAAGGTCGCAGATCGTCGTGCTCCAGCGCCCCTTGTGGATATCGTAGAGCAGCGTGCGCGCAGCGTTCGTCGCGTCGGTCACATGGGATCGTCCCCCGGTCAGCCGCCAGATCAGGTAGCTGTCAACCGTTCCCGCCATCACCTCGCCCCGCAGGGCGCGGTCGCGGAGACCGTCGACGTGATCGAGAATCCAGCGCAGCTTGGTGGCAGAGAAATAGGGATCGAGAAGAAGGCCCGTTTTTCCGGAGACCATGGCCTCGTGGCCCTGAGCCTTGAGGTCTGCACAGATGGGGGCGGTTCGTCGATCCTGCCAGACGATTGCGTTATGCACCGGCTGGCCGGTTTCACGATCCCAGACCACGACGGTTTCGCGCTGATTGGTGATCCCGATTGCAGTGATTTCGCTTGGACCGATCCCGGCCTTCTTGATCGCAGCGCGGCAGGTCGCAACGGTCGTGGACCAAAGATCCTCCGGATCATGTTCCACCCAGCCGGATTGCGGAAAGTGTTGGGCGAACTCCTCTTGTGCCACGGATTTGATCCCCATCGCTTCGTCGAACAGAATCGCGCGGGTTGAAGTGGTGCCCTGGTCGATGGACAAGATATGGGTCATCGTGGTCTCCTGTTGGCTGCACTGCCGGCGGGCGCGGCTTCGCGGTGCCCGGTCCGGCCGGACATCCACTGATCGAGCGCTTCGATCTGATCGGGGGACAGGCGCAGACCGAGTTTTGAACGGCGCCAGACCACGTCATCGGCCGTCTGTGCGTATTCCCGGTCCATCAGCCACAAGACCTCGCGTTCGCTGAGGGTCGCCCCGAAATCGTGGCCCAGATCGTCTTGGGATCGAGCCCCTTCGAGAATGACCTTTGCTTCGGTTCCATAAGCGCGCATGAGGCGACGCGCCCAGGCCTCGGTCAGAAACTGGAAGTCCGATCGCAGTTCGGAGATGAGCTCTTGCACGCTGCTTACGGGAAAGTCGCCGCCGGGGAGCGGGGCGCCGGCTGTCCAAATCCCCGGATTGTTCGGGAAGAAGGGGTTGATCTTTGCCAGCGCATCTTCGGCAAGTTTGCGGTAAGTGGTGATCTTTCCGCCAAAGACGTTGAGGACCGGCGGTCCGTTTTCATCAAGTGAAAGGACGTAGTCCCGGGTCGCGGCAGTCGCGGATTTTGCGCCATCGTCATAGAGCGGTCGTACACCTGAATAGGTCCAGACGATGTCGCCACGGGTCACCGGCGTTCTGAAATACTCGGATGCGAATTCACACAGGTAATCCTGCTCTGCATCGGTCGCATGGGCCTCGGACGGATCACCCTCGTGATCCTGATCCGTGGTTCCGATCAGCGTGAAGTCGTCTTCGTAGGGAATGGCGAAAATGATCCGTCCGTCCGTGCCCTGAAAGAAGTAGCATTTGTCGTGGTCATAGAGTTTGCGTGTCACGATGTGGCTGCCGCGGACGAGGCGGATACCTTCGCGGGTGTTGAGCCGGATGCGGGTCTGGATCACATCCTGCACCCACGGACCGCCGGCATTGATGAGGCAGCGCGCGCGGTGCACGGTTTTCCGGCCGGTATTGGTGTCTGCGCATGTGATACGCCAGTGATCATCCTGCCGGTCGGCGGAAACAACACTGGTTCGGGTAAGGATACTGGCCCCGCGCTGTTCCGCGTCGCGCGCGTTCAGGACGACAAGGCGTGAGTCCTGAACCCATGCGTCGGAATACTCGAAGGCACGACGGAACTTCTCTTGAAGCGGTCTGCCCGCCGGGTGGCGGGTCAGATCGAGTGTCTCGGTGCCGGGCAAGAGCTTCCGACCGCCGAGATGATCGTAGAGGTAGAGGCCCAAACGGATCATCCAGGCGGGCCGGCGCCCTTTCAGCCATGGCATGAAAATCCCCAGGAGCCGCGAGGCCGGGGTTGATGCGTCGAAACGCATGTCGTTGTGAAACGGCAGCACAAAACGCATCGGCCAGGAAATATGCGGCATGGCGCGGAGCAATGTTTCACGTTCTTCAAGCGCGTGGCGAACGAGATTGATCTCGAAGAACTCAAGATAGCGCAGCCCGCCATGGAACAGTTTCGTCGAGGCCGACGATGTGGCCGATGCGAGATCGTTCATCTCGGCAAGGGTGACAGTCAGGCCACGCCCGGCTGCATCGCGTGCGATACCGGCACCGTTGATCCCGCCGCCGATGATGAAGAGGTCCCGGATTTCCGGATCAGGTTCGGTTGTCACGCATATGCTCCCGTTCGCAGGGCGTAGGGAAACCCCGTCTGGAGCGGAATGTCAAAGGGAGGGCCTCCCGGTTTCACTATATGGAAAGGAGCAAGTGGACATTCGAAGTATTCGAACCTGAGATTGCAATGATTGAAATATGGAGTCTAATGAGACGAAGACCTGAAAGAAGGAGGCGAAGATGCGCCGCTCGAAACTGAGCCTGAAATGGCTGGAGGTCTTTCAGATCTTGGCCCGTACGGGATCGGTGAAGGCGGTGGCGGCTGAAACGGGTTTGTCGGCCAGTACCGTCTCTCATCACCTTCGTTGTCTGGACGATGCCTTGGGCATTCCGCTGATTGATCACGGTCACCGTCCGATGGTCCTGACTTCGGAAGGGGCGGTCTTCCTTCGTTATGTGGACGGTGTGCTTGATCTGCTGAACAAGGCCGAAGCCGAAGTCCATTCGGGTGCGATTGCCGAAACGCGGAGCCTGAGGCTTGGTCTGATCGAAGACTTCGACAGCGAGATCGCGCCGGAAATGGCGCGCAGTCTTGCGCTCAGCCTGCCGAATTGTGAGTTCCGGCACGTCACGCGGCCCAGCCATGACATTCTGGAACTCGTGCGCCGCCGCGAGATCGATCTTGGTGTCGCAACACGTCCGCAGTTCGAGGTCGAGGGCCTGAGAGAGGTACCGCTTCTTCGCGACCCCTTCGTTCTCGTCGTCCCAGCGGATGCAGGCGTGGAGGCCGATGAATACCTGCTGGGGCGGTCCGGCCTTCCGTTCCTGCGGTTTAGCCCGCAACAGATCATCGGCGGGCGGATCGAGACCCAGTTGCGCCGTTTGCGTGTCTCGTTGCCGAACCGGTTTGAGTTCGAGAGCAACCAGTCGCTGATGGGAATGGTGGCCGCGGGCGGCGGCTGGGCCATTTCGACACCGACCAACTTTATCCGGGCGCAACGATTTCATCCCCGCACGAAGATGCTTCCATTTCCGGGCAAGGGGTTTTCGCGATCAATTTGTCTCTATGTTGCGGATGGGTACGCGCCCAACGTGGTCAGCCTTGTGGCCGTAATGATGCGGCGGCTTATCCAGACGCGCGCGGTGGATCCGGCAACCGAGATGTTGCCCTGGCTGGCGGGTGTTTTTCATCTGGTCCCGGAGGCCGAGTTCACAACAGGATAGAGAATTTCGACCGGATCGCCGCATCCTGCTCGGGCGTAAGGTAGTCGGGATGATGGGTGTCGAGGATCTGTCGCGCCGTCTTGCGCGCGCTGGTCCAGGCGTCGGGGGCACCTTTTTCGGCCCAGGTCACCGGGGGATCACGGTCGGCGAGTGACGGGTAGAAATAGTCGCGTTCCATGGCCGCATAGGTGTGTTGCCCGCCCAGGAAGTGACCTTCGCCCAGCACGGCTTCGCAGATAGCGTCGAAGCCGAGGTTCTCCTGCGTGACTTCGATGCCGCGAAGTGCGCGGTACGATGCGGAGTGCATTTCATTGTCCAACACGAACGCTTCGAAACTGGCGCCCAGAAGCGACGCAGTCATCCCGGAACTTTCGTAGATCAGGTTGGCCCCGGCAAGGGCGGCGGCCAGGGACGTCATTCCTTTTTCAGCACCGTATTGCGCGTCGATGGCTTTCGCGTCGGTCATCGAGGCGGCCACCCCGGAAGGAAGGCCGAGCCAGTTGGAAAGCTGGGCCGACGCGGCGTTGAGCACGGCGATTTCGCCGCCGCCGCCCGCGAAGGCCCCGGTGCGCAGGTCGATGACAAGCGGCCAGTTGGAGAACACCATGGGGAAACCCGGGCTGATCACATTGACCATGACGAGACTGGCGAGGGTTTCGGCCAGAGACTGGGCCAGAAACCCAGCGAGAGTTGCGGGGGCGGTCGCGCCGGACTGTGCCGCCGTGATGCAGGACATCGGAATGTTGTGGCGAATGCATTCATAGACGACGTCCACCGCATCTTCGCCAAAACGCATGGGCGAAATGACAGGGCTGATATGCGCCTTGACGAAGGGTGCTTGGGCAAAGGCGCCGGTCCCCCCGGCCGCGATGTCGAACATCTCGACAATCGGTGCGACATGGCTAGCGAGTGTGAAGGCAGTGGCCACGGGTTTGGTCGTATTCCGGAGAAGCGCGTAGGCGGTGTTCACGTCCAGATCGAAATTGTCCGGCACATCGGTGGCGATGCAGCAGCGCGTGAACCAGCTGACATTGGTGAGCGTGTCCTGAAGCCGGGTGAAGTCATGCAGATCGCGGAGCGTTGACGGGCGATAGAGACCCGTATCGAGATCGAGTGTCT
Organism: uncultured Paracoccaceae bacterium; assembly: GCA_947503175.1. Taxonomy (GTDB): domain Bacteria; phylum Pseudomonadota; class Alphaproteobacteria; order Rhodobacterales; family Rhodobacteraceae; genus Ovoidimarina. Next base: position 1,274,868 of record CANNCO010000001.1, on the reverse strand, counting down.
GCACCGCTGCGCCACCGGTTCCGAAATGCACGCGGTCGCCGCCGACGTCGATCGACCGGGCGGGATCGCGGCCGTGGAGGGGAAATGTCTTGGCCGCCTGTGAGATCGCGGTTTCGGTCAGGACCGGGGGTATCAGGATACGACCCGCTCCATTTTCGGTCGCGCCGGCCGCAATGAGATCGGCGGCCAGCCGGGACGGAACCTCGCCCATCCCGAGTTCGGCGAGTAGCCTGACGGCGGTCTCATGGATCGCGTTAAGATCACCCTCTGAAAGCGGGCGATAGACGCCACCCGGCTGTCCCGGCGCGGCGGGGTTCTGTTTCGGTCCTTCCGCACGTGCGGCCTTACGGACCTGTCTGCCCGAACGTCTGGACCGGCCCTCTGTCTTGTCCACCCGCTTCGCCTCTCTCCCAAGCGATCCTGTTTATGAATTTCAAGCGTACTGGTGACGGGCAACAAGGGATGTTCAAGAAAAGAGAAGTTCTCACCGAAAGGATTGGAAAAATTCGAATAGAGGTCCAGGCCGTTGACCGCGTTTCCTTAGCAACGGTTCTTGGCTGGAGAGTTAGGAGACCGACCATGAAATCTACAACGCGGGTCGTTGTCATCGGCGGCGGGATCGCCGGCTGTTCGACGCTGTATCACCTGACGCGTGAAGGGTGGACCGATGTCGTCCTTGTTGAACGGAACGAGCTGACCAGCGGAACCACATGGCATTCGGCCGCGCAGGTCACGAATTTCGGAATGAATCAGACAATGGTTGGCCTGAAGAGCCATTCGATAAAGCTTTACAGAGAGTTGGCAGACGATCCGGACTACCCGATCAACTATCACCACGCTGATGGCGGTATACGGCTGGCCAATACCGAGGCCCAGATGGACGGATATCGCCACTTTGCCTCGATGGCACGGGGGATGGGTGTCGCGTTCGACGTAATCGACGCTGACGAATGCGCGCGGCGGCATCCCCTGATCTCGACCGACAATCTGATCGGCGGATTATGGGACCCGCTGGATGGCGATATCGACCCGGCGCAGCTTTGTCAGGCACTGGCGCGACGGGCGCGGGAGGCCGGGGCCGAGGTTTACCGGAACATGCCCGTGACCGGTCTGACGCAGCACAAGGATGACAGTTGGACGGTTCATACCGACAATGGCGACATTACATGCGAGATCGTCGTGAATGCCTGTGGCTATCGGGTGAACGAAGTCGGCGCGATGATGGGGGTACATCACCCGGTCATGTCGATGGAACACCAGTATTTCCTGACGGAACCTATCGACGCAATCGCGCAGGCCGGGCACCGGATGCCGCTTTTGCGGTGTCCGATCAGCGACTATTACTGTCGTCAGGAGAAGCAGGGCCTGCTTGTCGGTTTCTACGAGCAGGAGTGCCGGACATGGGGCATGGACGGGATTGACCCGAATTTCGTGAATGCGCTTTGCCCCGACGATCTGGACCGCGTGACCGATGTACTGGAGGGTGCATTTGCGCGAATGCCTGCTTTGATGGATGTGGGCATCCACACTGTCGTGAACGGTCCGATCACATACACAATCGATGGTGCGCCACTTGTCGGCCCGGTTCCCGGAAAGCGAAATGCATTTTGTATCATAGGGTTACGGGCCGGTCTTGGGGAAGGTGGCGGGCATGGCTGGCTTTTGGCCCAGCAGATCGTGCATGGCGAGGCCTGTTATGACACCTGGGTCATTGATCCGCGCCGCTTTACCGGCCACGCCAATGTTGAACTCACGGCTTTGAAAGCCATCGAGGATTACCAGAACGAGTTCAGGTTTCACTTCCCCCACGAACACCGGCCTGCCGGGCGGCCGATGAAAACGACGCCATTGACGCCGGTGCTGGCATCGGAGGGCGCGGAGTTCACCGTTGTGAACGGGTGGGAGCGTGTGGATTACATCAAGCCAGATCCGTTGTTTCAGGAAACGCATTCGTTTCGGTTCAACGAGGTGTTCGATGTTGTCGCGCGGGATGTGGAAGCCGTTCAGAACCGGGTAGGCCTGTGCGAGGTCAATGGGTTCAACCGGTTCGAGCTGACCGGATCGGGCGTTTATGCGTTTCTTGACCGCATGGTTTGTGGGCATGTGCCGAAGAAATCCGGACGGGTCGGTTTGTGTTATCTTCTGAACCACCAGGGGATGCTGAAGGCCGAGGCCACGATTGCGAACCTGCCGGACGGGCGCGTGTGGTACGGATCGGCGGCGGCGTCGGAATATCACGACATGGACTGGCTTCGGATGCATCTGACGGATGCGGATGATGTGCAGATTAGATCACTGACGAATGACTACACGATACTTGTTGTGGCCGGACCCAGGGCGCGCGATGTCCTGCAGTCGGTGAGCCGGGAGGATTGGTCCGCGGAGGCGTTTCCATGGCTGAGCGTGCGCCATTGCTTCGTCGGAATTGCGCCCGCGGTCGTCATGGGGGTGAGCTTTTCGGGCGAACTTGCTTATGAGATTCATGTTCCGAATTCTCAGCTATATGCGGCTTACCTTGCGCTGCGGGGCACTGGTGAGCTGCATGGGATGCAGGTTTTCGGCGCCCGCGCTGTGGACTCCATGCGAATAGAGAAAGGGTTCCTGCATTGGAAGGCCGATATCCTGACGGAGTTCGACCCTTTCGAGACCTGTCTCGACCGCTTCGTGTCTGCGAAGAAGACAGGATTTGTTGGTCATGCAGCACTCGTTCGGCGACGGGCGGATGGTCCGGTTCGGCGTCTTGTTACGCTGCATGTCGCGGGGCAGGCGGCCCCGGCCCATGGTGGGGCGTCGGTGATGCGGGAGCGCGAGGTTGTGGGCACTGTTACATCGGGTGACTGGGGGCACCGGGTCGGAATGAACCTTGCCTATGCTTTCGTGGATCCGAGCCATGCCGAGCGGGGCGCAGAACTGATGGTCGATATCATCGGCATATCGACACCAGCGACGGTGATCACGGCAGGTCCCTATGATCCCGAGCACGGGTTGATGCGGGGATGAATGGGATCATGCCCTCGCGGCGGCACCGGAAATTATCATCGGCAGCTGTGCAAAATTCGAGAACTGGGCCTTGCATTGAATTTCTGCAAGCGGGCCCCGATGATAGCCTTCGGTGAACAGCAGGAATGGCATCCCGGCATTCGCGGCTGTCTGGCCGTCGACCTCGCTGTCACCAACCAGAAGGCCGTCATCGGGCCTTGTTCCGGAAAGCGCGGCCCGAAGCGGCGCCGGATCCGGTTTTCGGGTGGGCAGAGTGTCACCGCCAATAACGATGTCGAAGAAATGGGCGATGTCAAATGCCTTGAGCATCACATGGGTCGTACTCTCTGGTTTGTTGGTACAGACCGAAAGCCGATAGCCCATGCCGGCGAGCTGCTTGAGGGTTTCGACGACATTCGGAAAGAGCTTCGAGGTTTCGGTCGGCGCGCTGTTGTAAAGTTCGAGAAGACGGGCGGTGTGAGCCGCGTGTTCTTGTGGATCGAGGTCCCGCGCCTCTGCAACCCGTTCGGTCAGTTTCGGGATGCCGTTTCCGATGAAGCTGCGGAGGGTTGCAGCGGGCAGGGGCGCGCGCTGGTGTTCGTCGAGAAAACGGTTCGCTGCGGCGAGAATGTCGGGCGCACTGTCGACGAGCGTTCCGTCGAGATCGAAGACAATGGTTTTCATCCGGCCTTCCATTTGATCGAGCACCCCATTGACGGGATCTGATCTTTGGGGCCTTTCCCTGTCTGTGCGATCTGGCGCATCGCCTGGAAGAGGTCGCGGCGCAGATCGTTCGGTCCCGGTGTGTTGCGCGAAGCGTCAAGCCTGCCGCGGTATTGCAGTTTGAGATCCGCGTTGAACCCAAAGAAATCCGGTGTGCAGACAGCGTGATAGGCGCGGGCAACGGATTGGGTTTCGTCATGAAGATAGGGAAAGTTGAAGGCTTCGCGTTCAGCGATCTTGTTCATGTTCTCGAAGCTGTCGGCAGGATAGGTGGTTGCGTCATTGGCGCAAATCGCTGCAACGCCGACGCCGAGCGTCAGAAGGTCGGTTGCATCACGTTTGATCCTGTCGAGGACGGCCAGCACATAGGGGCAGTGGTTGCAGATGAACATGACCAGAGTCCCGTTCTTGCCCGCAACATCCGACAGGCTGTAGGTTTCTCCATCGGTCGCGGGCAATCTGAAGTCCGGGGCGGGCCAGCCCATTTTGCAAGCGGGTGGAGCGTTGGCCATGGTCGATTGTCGTCTTTACTGTGCGGCAAAGGCCGTCGCTTCGGCGGCCGTTCTGATTGCGCGAATGTTCTCACCATACACTGTGGGGTTGGCGACGCTGCCACCTTTGAAGACGGCCGATCCTGCCACCAGGACATCGGCTCCGGCGGCCGTTACCAGCGGTGCGGTCTGGGGCGTTACGCCGCCATCAACCTCGATGTGAATCGGACGGTCTCCGATAAGGGCGCGCAGGCGTCTGATCTGATCGACCTGGGTTTCGATGAAGCTTTGGCCGCCAAAACCCGGATTGACAGTCATCACGCAAACCAGATCGCAAAGGTCCAGAAGCGGCGCCGCGGCATCGACCGGCGTGCCGGGATTGACCGCCAGCCCCGCCTTGGCTCCGGCGCCGCGGATCGCCTGAAGCGTGCGGTGGGTATGCGGTCCGGCTTCGAGATGCGCGGTAACGATATCCGCTCCGGCATTCACGAACGCGTCGATATAGGGGTCGACAGGCGAGATCATCAGGTGGACATCCATGACGGTCTTGATGTGTGGGCGTATCGCGGCGCAGAGCGGCGGCCCGAATGTGAGATTGGGAACGAAATGCCCGTCCATGACATCCACATGGACCCAATCTGCACCCTGCGCCTCAATCGCCTGAATCTCGGCTCCGAAATCGGCGAAGTCGGCCGAGAGGATCGAAGGCGCAATCTTGATGGAGCGGTCAAAGGTCAACGTGAGATCCTTTCGAAGCGGCTTCAGGGGTAGTGGACCGGTGGAATGGGCCTCTCGCACCGGTTCGTCAAGTCACGACACCGGAAAAAATGCGGAGAATAGGGCGCAACCCCGGTGTTGCAAAAGTTAGTGCGCCTTGGGAGGGGTTAATGGCAGCCTGTAGGGTCAAATTCTCCAATTCCGCCGTGTTCCGTCGAATGCTGTAGAAGGTTCTGAAATATAATGATTTCTCTTTTTCCTTGTCGGGGCTGTTCCACTATGATCAACGGGTTTTCACGCCAAAGTTGGGGGCTGGATAGGGGACGCCAAATGATGGCAACCAACTAAGGACTGGCCGATCACGGAGACTGACGGAAATGGAGAAAAGAATCAGGAAGCCGCGCCACAGTCTGACGGTGCGACAGGTCGATGCCCTCAAGGCGCCGGGCAAATATTATGACGGCCATGGCCTTATGCTGCGCATAAACGCCTCGGGCTCGAAGCAATAACTTCAGCGCTTGACGATCCGGGGAAAGCCGCGGGAGCTTGGACTGGGAAGCCATCCGGTTATCATGCTTGCCATGGCGCGGGAGATGGCGCTTGGGAACCGCCGCTGTGCCGTCACGGAGACCCAATGGCTGAGAAGCGCGCCGGAAAGGTAAAAGCGAAGCCGCTGACTTTTGCAGAATGCGTAGCGTTCTACGCCGAAGTGAAGCTCTGCGAGTTCAGCAGTGACAAGCATCGCCGAGAATGGGTGAGGTCGATCGAGCGGCTCGCTTTCCCTGCATTCGCAAACGTGGCGGTGCAGGACATCAAGACCCGAGACATCTTGCGGATGCTCTAGCCCCATTGGCGAGAGCGCACCATGACGGCGAAGAAGCTTAGAGGCAGGGGGTGGAAGCGGTCCTAAGTTGGGCCACCGTCGCGGGCTATCGAGAAGGTGACAATCCCGCAGCGTGGCGCGGCAACCCGCAAGAGTTGCTGCCCGCTCCGGGCAAGATTGCCAAGGCCACGGAGCGCTGGCGCTCGTTGACGCCCCGCGCTGGTGGGTCGCAGTATCGGCGCGCGAAGGCATTGCCGCACGAGCGCTGCAGTTTGCCGCGCTGACCGCGGCTCGATATGGTGAGGTGCAGAGGTGCAGCCTGGGACGCAGCGAGTATCGACCCGAAAGATGCGCCCCGCGCGGTTCGCGAGTATCTCGACACGCTGGATGAGGCCGCATTCGGCGCGGCGAGCGAGGTGCAGCCGAAGTTCACATCCCATTCTGACCCGGCCAGCCAATGAACAGCAGCGCGCAAAGGCCCTGCTTTCTTTAACTATTCCGACAATTACCGAATCGACACGGACCACGGTGTCATCGTCGATGTCGAAGCGACCCGCTCCATCCGTCAGGCCGAGGTAGGATCGACAAAAACGATGCTGAACCGGGTCAAAGACAAGTTCGATCTGCATCCCGAGTGGCTGATCGCAGACACCGCGTACGGCACTGCGCCGCTTCTGGGGTGGCTGGTCGACCGCAAGATCGCGCCGCACGTCCCGGTCTTCGACAAGGCGGGTCGATCCGATGGCACATGGTCTCGTGCTGACTTCGAATGGGATGCGGAGAAAGATCAATGTATCTGCCCGGAAGGCCATGTGTTGAAGCAGTTCCGGCGGAACTACTCCGATCCAAACCGTGGTCCGACTGGCAAAGGTACAGCCCGCTACCGCGCATTGAAAGAAGTCTGCCAGGCCTGCCCATCCAAAGCCAAGTGCTGCCCGAACGCTGATGCCCGCAAGATCACCCGTGAGGAGCACGAAGATGCCCGCCAGGTCGCCCGCGACATCGCCAAGACCGGCCATTACGACATCTCGATGAAGCTCCTAAAGAAGGTCGAGATGCTGTTTGCCCACCTCAAACGCATCCTCGGGCTGGGACGGCTCCGATTACGTGGACCATTCGGCGCAAACGACGAGTTCCTCCTCGCCGCAACCGCCCAGAACCTCCGCAAACTGGCGAAGATCTTTCCTGCACCGCAGTATCCGCGAAAAGCCTGACGGAAGAGAGGCTTGCGGCGGCGCAATCTGCCCAACCACCGCGATTATAACGCGCTGCTTTTCCGCAGAATCAGCGGGAAGCCGTCGTTCGCTGCATCCGCGAATGGAGACTCGCCGACCCAAGTGCGCTTTGCGGGACTTAGCCGCCGTCCGTCGACCCCGTTCGAATGGCCGGGTTCGACGCACCCGCGTGTTCGCTGTCATGTGTGCACAACATGTCGATCACTGCTTTTCGCTCCGCCATAGGCCACAAGTATCGCACCGGTGAAGTAGATAATAAGGCCGGTCATCGTTGCGGGGGCATAATCGACGCGACCTTCGATGATCTGGAACAGAAAGACGAAAAGCGGGCCGAGAGCGGTAATCGCGGCGAGGGTCAAGGTAGACATCAGCGAGATTGCCTTCTGCATCGCAAAGACCGGGAACGCCATGATGACAAATCCGATCAGAACCACGATCATCAAACCGCCCGGATCGACGGGGCCTTTCTCATCGAAACCGAGCGAGGCCCCTGCGAGTGCGACCGCCACATAGAGCGGGAACCGCAGTCCATATTGCGCGACGGGAGAGACACCCAGACGGTTGAGCCGCTGACTATAGATCATCATGGCCGCGAGGCTTGCCCCTGAGATACAGGTCAGCAGCAATCCAGTCAGTGCAACTGTCCAGTCCCCTCTCACAAAGCCAGACCTGCCGAGGATGGTGATCGCCGCGAGATAACCGACACCGATCACAATGATGAGCAAGCCCGCGCCTTCAGTGCGGTTGCGCAGCGGCGATGGTTCCGGGACGCCAAGGGCCCAGGCGATCAGAATAGCGACCGGGATCAGCCCTGAGAAGATCGTGAACACGACCGCCGGTTCGATCATCTGAAGCGCGAAGAAATAGGCGATCCATACAAAGGCAGTCGACAGGTTCAGGCCAAAGAGAGCAGCGCCGTTACCCCATGCGGTACGCAGTTCATCTGCGGCACGGATACCTGTCCATGTAAGAGCGCCCAAGGCGGTGAAGCCGAAGACGGCTGCTCCGATCAGAAAGGAATCGTAGCCCTGAAACACACCCCCGAAGAACACGGCCTGCGCCGCTTCCAGAATGACAAAGGAGAAGGCCCAGATGAGGCCGAGGGTAGTGTTGCTCATGTCGAGGTTCCGTCGCTTTTTCGTAGACCTACGACGAAAGCAATGGAAAGTGTGGTCAAAATCTCCGATATTTTGGAGTTATGGACCACGGAAGGCGGACATGACCATGGATGCTCTGGATCTTCGGATCGTCGCTGCTCTTCAAGCGGACGGCTCCCTGACGAAGGCAGAACTGGCGGAGGCGGTCGGGTCAACACCATCGACCTGTCTGCGGCGCGTCGCCGAGCTACGCCGCGCCGGGGTGCTCATAAACTGTGTCTATCTGGCCGATCCTGTCAAACTCGGGCGGGGTATCCGAGCGATCATAACAGTCACAACCCGGAACCACACAAAAGACCTGCGGACCTCTTTCTCATCCCGCATCTCAGAAGAACCAGCAATCACGCAAGCCTATGGCGTGACAGGTGAGCTTGACGCGGTTCTGATCGGCCATTTCACCGATATGGAAGAGTATCAGGGACTTTGTGATCGGCTTTTTGATAGCGACCCAGACGTGGCGCGCTACACGACGCTGTTTGCGGTTGAGACCTATAAGGAAACCACTGCCGTTGAACCGTCCGCCATCGGCTAAGCGGCCATTCGAACATCTTGCAGCGTTCAGCACTTGGGGCTCAAAGCCGACATGCCAGTCTTTTGGGAAGAAAGGGAAGTTCGCGCTTTGACCGGGCGACCGGCCAAGGCTGCAAACGAGCCTCCCAACGTGAGTACGTATTGCGACAGCCTATACAGCGGAACGGGCGGGGTTTTCTGAGTTGAACTACCGAGACTCATGGGCGGAAAGCGCCGTCCCAAGATCACGCACCGCTGTCAGGGTCACGATCCTGTTCGTGGTCGCGTCTGCCTCGTCGCTTGCGCGCGGGGATCGGGCGTGGTTCGCAACGCCCGATCCGCCCGATCTGCTTGACGTGTCTGCGCTTCTGCCAGAGAACCGGCAACGCGGGTGTGACGCCGCGACAACCGGGAGAGTGACATGTTCAAGGCATTGCTGGTCGAGAAAGACGGTGAGGGGAAAACCCACGCTTCGGTTCAGGATCTCTCGGAGGACAGGCTGCCCGAGGGCGATGTGACCGTCGCGGTCGAGTACTCGACGGTCAATTACAAGGACGGGCTTTGCATCGGGCCGGGGGGCGGCCTTGTGCGCAATTACCCCCATGTGCCCGGCATCGATTTTGCGGGCACGGTCGAGACCTCGCAGGACGACCGCTACAAGCCCGGTGACAAGGTCGTTCTGACCGGCTGGCGTGTGGGCGAGGCCCATTGGGGTGGTTATGCGCAAAAGGCGCGGGTCAAGGCGGATTGGCTGGTGCCGCTGCCCGAGGGCCTGACCACACACGCCGCGATGGCCGTGGGCACAGCCGGTTTCACCGCGATGCTGGCCGTCATGGCGCTGGAAGATCACGGGTTGAAACCCGGGGCCGGACCGGTGCTTGTCACCGGTGCCGCGGGCGGCGTCGGTTCGGTCGCCACGGCGATCCTCGCCAATCTGGGACACGAGGTGGCAGGCGTCACCGGACGCCCCGAAACCGAAGCCTACCTGCGCGATCTGGGGGCGACGCAGGTTGTTCCCCGCGAAGAGCTTGCCGAAACCGTCAAGCGCCCGCTTGAGGCCGAGACATGGGCGGGCTGTGTCGATGCCGTGGGCGGCGCGATGCTGGCCCGGGTGCTGGGGCAGATGCGCTATGGCGCATCCGTCGCCGCGGTGGGGCTGGCGGGCGGTGCCGGTTTGCCGGCGACCGTGATCCCGTTCCTGCTGCGCGGCGTGAACCTTCTGGGTATCGACAGCGTGATGCAGCCCTACGAGAACCGCCTGCGCGCCTGGGAGCGTGTGGCCCGCGACCTGCCGATGCAGAAGCTTGAGGCGATGATCCAACCCGCCACGCTGGCCGATCTGCCGGATCTCGGGGCAGCCATTCTGAAAGGTCAGGTCAAGGGTAGGGCCGTCGTCGACGTCAACGCCTGATCTCGACAGACACTAAAAGGCCCCGGAAAACTCCGGGGCCTTCTTCTTTTCATCGCATTGCGCCTATTCGGCCGCTTGGGTCTCCGGGGCCAATCCGTGCTTTTCACGCAGCCCGTCACGGTAAAGCGCCTTGATCAGCGCGAGGCACATAAGCCCCATCACGATGGTAAACGGCAGGGCGCCGATGATCATCGCGTTTCGCAGCGCGCCAAGGGCGTCGCCATCCGTCCCGCCCGCGATCAGCAGGGTGCCGATCACCAGCGTCAGGATGATCCCCCAGACGATGCGGTGCTTGATCCCGGTTTCCTGATCGCCGCCCGACATGATCGTGTTCATCACAAGGATGCCCGAGTCTGCCGAGGTGACGAGGAAGGTCAGGATCAGGACCACGCACATGATGGTGATCCCGGTCAGGAAACCGCCCGAGATCATTTCGCCCAGCGTGACGAACAGCTTCGCGGTGTTGGACGCTCCGATGATCGCACCCTCCGCGCCGCCGGTCAGTTCCAGATCGATCGCAGTGCCGCCGAGGATGGTCATCCATGCGAAACAGACTAGCGCCGGGGCAACCACGCAGCCCAGGATGAACTCGCGCACCGAACGGCCCTTCGAGATGCGGGCGAGGAACAGCCCCACGAAGGGCGAGAACGCGATCCACCACGCCCAGTAGAAGGTCGTCCAGCCCGACTGCCAGCCGAACTGACGCCCGGCCTCGCCTGCGGCATAGGCCGCCTGCAGAACGTCGTCGGGCAGGGCCGCGGCCTCGCCTTCGAGGCCCGCCTTGAACCCTTCGAACGATCCCCAGGCATTGGTGGCCCCGCCGCGCAATGCGTCGGCAAAGGGGACTGCGGCGTCGGGCAGGGCGGCGGCGAATGCCGCGCCCGATTGCGGGCCATAGGCACCGAAGCTGATCGAGAAGAAGTTCAGAAGGTAATCGATCAGCGCCGTCGCATAGGTCGTCATGGCGAACAGGAACGAACCGAAGATGATGAAAGTTCCCAGGAGGATGATCGACAGGACGAGGTTCAGGTTCGACAGGTATTTCACCCCGCGCCCCACGCCCGAGACCGCCGACAGGATCGACAGCGCCATGATCATCGCGAGACCGGCGATCAGGCCCACCTTGTTGGGGGCGGGCGCGTCGCCGGACATGTTCATCATCCACTCCATCCCGGTGATGGAATAGAGACCGTCGATGAACTGGCTGACGCCGAACCCGATCGTGACGCTGACGCCCAGAATGGTTGCAACGACCCCGAGAACATCGACCACATGGCCCAGAAAGCCGTTCATCAGTTTGCCGAACAAGGGCGTCAGGGCCGAGCGGATCGTCAGCGGCATGTCGCGGGTATAGGCGTAATAGGCCAGCGACAGCCCCGTTACCACATAGATCGCCCATGCGTGAAAGCCGTAATGGGCGAATGTATAGCGATAGGCCGATTGCAGCGACTCTTCGGTATTCGGTGCGACATCACCTGCAAGAACAACGGGGTTCGATCCCCATAAGCCCAAGGGTTCAGCCGTCGCAAAGACCATAAGGCCGACACCAAGACCGGCACCGAACATCATGGAAAACCAGGAAAAATTCGAGAACTCGGGTTTTTCCCCGGGCCGCCCCATGATTCTGCGTCCGGTCGACGGCAGAACAGCGATGACGGCCAGCAGGACGACGAAAGCCCCGACAATGATGATGTAGAAACTGTTGAAATTTTCCAGAAGACGCCCGTTCCAACTGCCGAGGGTCGAGTTCGCATTGCCGGGCCAGACCAGCGCCCAGATGACGAGGCCCACCATGATCGACTTCGACAAAAGCGCGATCGGCACGCTGTTGCCATGATAGAATCCACCGTCGGCTCTCTTGATATCGAGAGCCGTGAAAGGAGGTTTGATAGCCATAATTCCCTGTCCTTGTTGCGCAGGGATTTAAGACCGCAGACAAGAATTACCCGGCACGTTATGCGTGCTCTGACCATCTGCGGTGCGCATCCCTGTAACAGTACAATGACACAGTTCTGGGCCCATTATTGCTGTTTATGGACGGTCCAGAGCTTCAAAACGACCTTTTCGGACCACTCGGGGTTGTGGGGTGAGGGGCCGAAAGGCCATGTCTTACGGCGGCATTCCACTACGAAATCGCGCGATTTTACCCCATCGCAGCCGTATCCGGGCGCTTGACCCTGCCGGGCTTCGCCGCCACTCTCGCCCGTCATGAAACTGGATACCAAGTTCGTGCGGGCGCAGTTCCCCGCGTTTTCCGAGCCGTCGCTCAGAAAGCTGGCGCATTTCGACAATGCCGCCGGGTCCTATGCCTGTGCGCCGGTGATTGACCGCCTGACCCGGTTCTACCGGCAGCGCAAGGTTCAGCCCTATGCGCCGTCGGCGCCCGCGCAACTGGCCGGGGCCGAGATGGACGAGGCGCGGTCGCGTCTGTCGGCCATGCTGGGGGTGGGCGAAGACGAGCTGCATTTCGGGCCCTCGACCACCGCCAACACATACACCCTGTCACAGGCCTTCCGCGAGGCGTTGGGCCCCGGCCACGCGATCATCGTCACCGATCAGGATCACGAGGCCAATTCCGGGCCGTGGCGCAGGCTGACCTGGGAAGGGGTCGAAGTGCGCGAATGGAAGCTTGATCCCGATACCGGCCATCTTGATCCGCGCGATCTGGCGAACCTTCTGGACGACAAGGTGCGCCTTGTCTGCTTCCCCCATTGCTCGAACGTGATCGGCGAGATCAACGATGTCGCGCTGATCAGCGCCATCGCCCACGAGGCCGGTGCGGTCACCTGTGTCGACGGGGTCAGCTATGCGCCCCACGGGCTTCCGGATGTGCCGTCGCTGGGGGCCGATATCTACCTTTTCTCGACCTACAAGACCTATGGGCCGCATCAGGGCCTGATGACGATCCGCCGCGATCTGGCCGAGGCTTTGCCGGAGCAGGGGCATTATTTCAACGCCGATGTTCTGACCAAGCGGTTCACGCCCGCCGGTCCCGATCATGCCCAGATTGCCGCCTGCGCGGGGATTGCCGACTATATCGACGCGCTCGACGCCCATCACGGCGGCAAGAACGGCACGGCGCTGGCCCGCGCGTCCCGCGTTCACGACCTGATGCGCAAACGCGAGACCAAGCTTCAGAAGCCGCTTCTGAAGTACCTGCGCCAGCGCAACGACATCCGCCTCCTGGGGCCGCGCAAAGCCAAGCACCGCGCGCCGACAATCGCGATCGAGACCCAAAGCCCCGGGCTTGAGCTGGCCCGAAAGCTCGCGAAAGAGGGGGTCATGGCGGATGGCGGCGACTTTTACGCCGTCCGCGCGCTCGAAGCCTTGGGCGTCGATATGAACCGCGGCGTTTTGCGCGTCAGTTTTGTCCATTACACGCGCCGCAAGGAGGTTGACCGGCTGATCCGCGCCCTAGATCACGTCTTGTAAGACGAAGGCAGGCGATGAGCGGCATAATTCTCTATTGGGTCCGGCGGGATTTCCGTCTGGGCGATAACCCCGGTCTGACGGCGGCGGCGGAGAGCGGCTGTACAGTCATTCCGGTTTTCATTCTAGACGAGGTGGCCGACAATCACGGGGCGTGTCCCCGCTGGCGGCTGGGCCTCGGGGCCGAGGCGTTCGGCGAGGCGCTGAGAGACATCGGGTCGCGGCTGATCTTTCGCCGGGGCAGGGCGCTTGACACCCTGCGCGACCTGATCGGCGAGACGGGGGCGACCGCCGTATGGTGGTCGCGTCTCTACGATCCCGACAGCATTGCCCGCGACAAGGCCGTCAAGTCGGCGCTGGGCGAGGACGGGATCGAGGCGCGCAGTTTCGCCGGCCACATCATGTTCGAACCGTGGGAGGTCGAGACGAAAACCGGCGCGTTCTACAAGGTTTACACGCCGTTCTGGAAATCGGTGAAGGATCGCGACGTGCCCGCGCCATTGCCCGCCGTGAAGGAGCTTGCAGCACCCGGCACATGGCCTGCCAGCGACGACCCCGCCGACTGGAACCTTGCCCGCGCGATGCGGCGGGGCGCAGAGATCGTGCGCCCGCATCTGAACATCGGCGAGGCTGCGGCCTCCGGACGTCTTGCGCAGTTCACCGGCAGCAAGATCGCCGATTATGCCTCGGCGCGCGATATCCCCGGGATCACCGGCACGTCGCGCCTGTCCGAAAACCTGACCCATGGCGAAATCTCTCCGCGTTCGTGCTGGCACGCGGGGCTTCGGGCGCTACAAGAAGGCAAACCGGGGGCCGAGACCTTTCTGAAGGAGCTGGTCTGGCGCGAGTTCGCCTATCACCTTGTCTACCACACCCCGCACATCACCAGCGGCAACTGGCGCGAGGAATGGGATGCGTTCCCCTGGAACGAAGACGAGCGCCGCGCCGAGGTGAAGGCGTGGAAAGAGGGGCGCACCGGCATCCGCTTTGTCGACGCGGCGATGCGTGAGCTTTATGTGACGGGCTACATGCACAACCGCGCCCGGATGATCGTGGCAAGTTACCTGACCAAGCATCTGATGTGCCATTGGAAAATCGGGCTGGATTGGTTCGCCGATTGCCTGATCGACTGGGATCCGGCGTCGAACGCCATGGGATGGCAATGGTCGGCAGGCTCGGGGCCGGATGCGACGCCTTATTTCCGCGTCTTCAACCCGGTCAGCCAGCTTGACAAGTTCGACTCCGATCGCGCCTATGCCGACCGCTGGATCGCCGAAGGCAAGTCGAACCCGGCGCCCGAGGCCCTGAGCTACTTCGATGCCGTCCCCAAATCCTGGGCGCTCTCGCCCGATGCCGACTATCCGGCACCGGTGGTGACGGCCGAAGAGGGGCGCGCCCGGGCACTCGACGCCTATCAGAACCGGGGTTTCTGAGGAAAATGAACAAATCCCGTTGTTTGCGGCCCGCGACAAAGGTTAATCTGACGGCAGGGGTCTGGGGAGTGATATGACCGTACTGACAACAACCAAGGGGCAGGCCAACCTGCCGCGCTACTTCGCGCCTGTCTTCGATACATCGCGAAACCTCAAGAACGGGCGTCTGGACATCGTTCTGGATGACGGCCGGCGGTTCCGGGTCGACGGCAAGCATCCGGGCCCGGTGGCTGAAGTCGTGGTTCACAACGACGATCTGTTTTCGCGGCTGATCCGCGAGGGCGATCTGGGGTTTTCCGAGGCCTATCTGGACGGTTGGTGGTCGACGCCCGACCTGCAATCCTTCATGGACCTCCTCAATCAGGACAATGACGACATATATGGCGGGTTTCCCGGCATGGGACTGGTGCGCGCTTATGAACGGATGCGGTTCTGGCTGCAATCGAACTCGCGCGGTCAGGCACCCAAGAACATCTCCTATCACTACGATCTGGGCAACGATTTCTACGGCCTCTGGCTGGACGATACGATGACCTATTCCTCGGCCTACTTTCAAACCGGTCAGGAAAGCCTTGAGAAGGCACAGGAACAGAAATACGCGGCGATGGTCGACCAGATGGGCGTGGGCGAGGGCGATCACGTGCTGGAGATCGGCTGCGGCTGGGGCGGATTTGCCGAATATGCCGCCGGTCAACGCGGTCTTAAGGTCACCGGTCTTACGATCAGCACCGAACAGCGCGATTACGCGGTCGAACGGATGGCCCGCGCGGGCCTGTCGGACAGGGTCGAGATCAAATTGCAGGACTACCGTGACGAAAAAGGCACGTATGACGGGGTGGCCTCGATCGAGATGTTCGAGGCGGTGGGGCAGAAATACTGGCCCACCTATTTCGAGACGCTGAAATCCTGTCTGAAACCCGGTCGCGCCGCGACGCTTCAGATCATTACCATCGCCGACGAACGCTGGGATGCTTATAGAAAGGGCGTTGATTTCATTCAGAAATTCATCTTTCCGGGCGGTATGCTGCCATCCCCCGCCGTCTTGCGCGACGAGGTGCGGCGCGCGGGGCTGGACGTTGCCGGATCCATCGAGTTCGCCGAAAGCTATTCTCAGACCCTGCGCCGTTGGCATGACAGCTTCAATGCCCGCTGGGCCGAGATTTCGGCCATGGGATTCGACGACCGTTTCCGGCGCATGTGGAATATGTACCTGACCTCTTGCGCGAGCGCGTTTCACAGCCGAAACTGCGACGTGACACAGATAACGGTAAGAAGGCCCGCCTGAAAAATGCCTACCGCCGCAAAGCTTATCGGCGCAGTTCTGTTCGCGGCGCTTGCGTGGTTTGTGTCTGTCCGGATCATCGAGGCGATGCCGGAACCGGGCGGTACGGGGCTTCTTGCGCCGCTCAATGCCATCGTCGGCGCGGCCATGGGATGGCGCGTTATGGGCGCGCGCGCCGGTGACGGGTTCGTCCCCGCCATCGGCTATGGGCTGACAACCGTTTTCGCCATCACCTTCTGGTGCCTCCTGATCTGGTCGGCCTATGAAATGGTCGAGCGCTCGGTTCGCGGATTTTACGGCGGCCCGGGCGATGCGCTTGGCGGCATGGGCGACCTGATGATCGAGTATTCCGCGATGATCGTGACGCCGCCGGTCATTGGGGCCGCGGTATTCGGCAGCCTGATCTGCGGCCTGATCACCGAGTACATCTCGCATCGCTGGTCATGACCGCGGCCAAATCGCTGTTCTTCTACGGGACGTTACGGCACGTTCCCCTGTTGCAGACCGTGCTGGGGCGCGATCCGCAGATCCAGCCTGCGCATCTGCCCGATCATGCGGTTCTGGGGGTCAGGGGCGGTACCCATCCCACGATCATCCCCCGGCCGGGGGCCACTGCCGAAGGTATCCTGATGACAGGCGTCGAACCAGGCGATATCGCGCGGCTCGACTATTACGAAGGTGCCTATCACTATGCCATGCAACTGGTCGAGATCGAGACCGCCGCAGGTCCGCGCCTGACCGAGGTCTATTTCCCGACCGGAACGCAGGACCCGCCCACCGGGCCATGGGATCTGGCCCAATGGGTGCGCGATCACGGCGAGATGACAGTTCTTGCGGCGCGCGAGGTCATGGGCCGGATGGGTAGGCTGTCTCCCGACCAGATCAAGGCGCGCTATGGCCAGATGCTTGTCCGCGCGTCTTCTGCCGTGCGCGCCGCGAATGAACCGGTGCCCGCAACCGTCCGGCGCGGCATGTCCGCCGACGGGATCGAGGTGCTGGACGACCGCCAGCCCTATACCGAGTTCTTCGCGCTGACCGAACAGGAGCTGCGCTTTCCGAAATTCGACGGCAGCCTCAGCGATCCCGTCACCCGCGCGGCGTTCCGCTCGGGCGATGCGGTGACGGTCCTGCCGTATGACCCGAAACGCGATCGCGTTCTTCTGATCGAGCAGTACCGGTTCGGCGTCCATATGCGCGGCGACCCGCGCCCCTGGGTGCTGGAACCCGTCGCGGGCCGTATCGATCCCGGCGAGACGCCGGAACAGACCGCCCGCCGCGAGGCCATCGAAGAGGCGGGGATCACCATTGGCGACTTGCACCGCATCGCGGCCTACTACCCCTCTCCCGGCGCGGTGTCCGAGTGGCTGATCAGCTATGTGGGCATTGCCGATCTTCCCGATGACGCCGCGGGCGTGGGCGGGGTCGACCATGAGGCCGAGGATATCCAGAGCCATATCGTTCCGTTCGACACGCTCATGGGGCTTCTGGATACGGAAGAGGCCCAGACAGGCCCCCTTGTCCTGACCGCCCTGTGGCTGGCGCAGAACCGCTCGCGGTTTGCTTGAGTTTGTCCGCGCCCCGGCCTAGAGAGGGCGGTAAACAAGGGGCGCACCATGACCATTCGAACCTCTCTTTCCGATGCCGTTGGCAACACTCCCCTGATCCGGCTCGCCGCCGCCTCTGAGGCGACGGGATGCGAGATCCTGGGCAAGGCGGAGTTCATGAACCCCGGCCAGTCGGTCAAGGACCGTGCGGCGCTGTTCATCATCCGTGACGCGGTGGCTTCGGGCCGCCTGCAACCGGGTGGTACCATCGTCGAAGGGACGGCGGGCAATACCGGCATCGGCCTCGCGCTGGTGGGCGCGTCGCTGGGGTTTCGCACCGTCATTGTCATTCCCGAAACCCAGAGTCAGGAAAAAAAGGACATGCTGCGGCTTGCGGGGGCCGAACTGGTTCAGGTTCCGGCGGTTCCCTACAAGAACCCCAACAACTATGTCCGCTACTCCCAGCGTCTGGCCGAGCGGTTGGCGCAATCCGAACGCAATGGCGCGATCTGGGCCAATCAGTTCGACAACGTGGCCAACCGGCAGGCCCATATCGACGGCACCGGGCCGGAGATCTGGGATCAGACCGGGGGCAAGGTCAACGGGTTCGTCTGTTCGGTCGGCACCGGTGGGACGCTTGCGGGCGTCGGCATGGCGCTGCAGCCCAAGGGCGTGAAGATCGGTCTGGCTGATCCCGAAGGCTCCGCCATCCATTCCTTCTATACGACCGGCGAGTTCAAGGCCGAGGGCAGCTCGATCACCGAAGGGATCGGGCAGGGGCGCGAGACGGCGAACCTCGAAGGCTTCAAACCGGATGTCAGCTTCAAGATCCCCGACAGCGAGGCCCTGCCGATCGTGTTCGATCTTCTGGCGCATGAGGGGCTGTGTCTGGGCGGTTCGTCCGGCATCAACATCGCAGGCGCCATGCGCCTGGCGCGCGAGATGGGACCGGGCCACACCATCGTGACGATCCTCTGCGACTATGGCACCCGCTATCAGTCCAAGCTCTTCAGCCCCGAGTTTCTGCGCAGCAAGGACCTGCCCGTGCCCGCATGGCTTGAGGCCGAGGATCGCATTCTGCCATCGGTGTTTCTGGATCAATGATCCGCGTCCGGGGTCTTCTCGCCGTCGTCGCAGCCCTGTTGCTGGCCGCGCTGGTCACGGCATCGGCGCAGACGAGCGAAGCCCCGATCGACTATGTTCAGTGGGAACGCGTGGCGGAACGGGCCGAACGGGCCTTGCAGGCCGGTGGCGCTTCCAGCGATACGCTCGAAGCACTGCGCAACGAGATCGCCGGCTGGCGTGCCGAGTTCCTTGGGGCGGAGACCGCGAACCAGACCCGGATCGACACGCTTCAAAGCCAGCTTTCGGCCCTTGGCGCGGCGCCTGCGGAAGGTGAAAGCGAACCCGAGGATATCGCGTCGCGGCGCACCCAGCTCAACGACCAGCTTGCCCGGCTTCTGGCCCCGCAGGTCGCGGCGACCGAGGCCTATAACCGCGCCGATGGGGTCATCGGCGAGTTGGATCAGGTGATCCGCGAACGCCAGACAGAGCAGCTTCTGGAGGTCGAACTGTCGCCCCTGTCGCCCACGACGCTGGAACATGGCGTCCGGCTGGCCCGCGACCGGTTGCTGAGCATCTGGCGCGAAATCACGCGAAGCTGGTCGAGCGACGCACAGATGGCCGAGGCGCGCGATGCCTTGCCGCTGACCATCGGGCTGACGGCAATCGGTCTCTTGCTCTTTGCCCGCGGACGCCGCTGGATGCAGGCGGTCACGCGGGCCGTGCAGGCGCGCAAGGGCCGGGCCGGGCGTCTGGCGCTGGGCTTCGTCGTCTCGCTCGGTCAGGTGCTGTTGCCGGTGCTCGGGCTTACGTTCGTCGCGGCTGCGGCGACGTCGACCGGTCTTCTCGGGCTCCGGGGAACGGCGATCATCGAAAGCCTGCCGGTCGCGGGCATCTTTGTCTTTGGGTCGCTCTGGCTTGGCGCGCGTGTCTTTCCGGCAGGGTCGCATATGACGGGACCGCTGGACCTGGACGAAGCAGAGAATGCCCGTGGCCGGCGCTACAGTGCCGGGCTGGGTCTTTTGCTCGGGGCGTCGATCATCGTCGGAACGCTCTTCGACTTCGATTCCAAGGCCGATGCCGCGGCGGTGATCTGGAGTTTCCCGCTTCTGGTGCTGGTGGGGCTCAGCCTGTTCCGCATGGGCCGTTTCCTGACGCAATCCGCCCGGAACTCGACCGAAGCCGCGCCCGAAAGCGGGTTCCGCGCCCAGATGATGCGCCTTCTGGGCCGCGGTGCGATGCTTGTCGGTGTGATCGGTCCCATCGCAGCCGCGCTGGGCTATCAGAACCTGTCGGCCTCCATGGTCTTTCCCACGGCGATGTCGCTGGCGCTCATCGGTGCGCTGGTGATCCTGCACGGGCCGATCCGCGACGTCTATGCCGCGATCAAGGGGCACAAGGCCGCCGAAGTGGGCGATGCGCTGGTTCCGGTCCTGATCAGCTTCTGTTTCGTTCTTGCCTCGCTGCCGCTCTTTGCGCTGATCTGGGGTGTGCGGCCCGCCGAACTGAGCGAGCTCTGGTCCCGTTTTCTGGCCGGGATCACGTTGGGCGAGACCCGGATTTCCCCTGCTGATTTTCTGGTGGTCGCCATCATCTTCGGCCTCGGCTACGGGGTGACGCGGTTTGTCCAGAGTACCCTGCGGACCAGCGTTCTTCCACGCACAAGGCTGGATGTGGGCGGGCGGAACGCCATCGTCTCGGGCGTGGGCTATGTGGGGATATTCCTGGCGGGCCTCATCGCGATCACGGCGGCCGGTATCAACCTTGCCTCGCTTGCGATCTTTGCCAGCGCCCTTGCCGTCGGCGTGGGGTTCGGCCTTCAGAACATCGTGTCGAACTTCGTCTCGGGCATCATCCTTCTGATCGAACGCCCGATCTCCGAAGGCGACTGGGTCGAGGTCGGGGGCCAGATGGGCTATGTCCGCGACATCTCGGTCCGCTCGACCCGGATCGAGACCTTCGACCGCACCGACGTAATCGTGCCCAATGCCGATTTCGTCTCGGGCACCGTGATCAACTACACGCGCGGCAACTCCATCGGGCGCGCGATCGTGCCGGTGGGCGTGGCCTATGGCACCGATACCAGGCTGGTGGAAAAGATCCTGCGCGAGATTGCCGAAGCGCACCCCATGGTGCTTCTGAACCCGCCGCCCGCCGTCCTGTTCCGCGGGTTCGGCGCCGACAGCCTCGATTTCGAAATCCGGGCGATCCTGCGCGACGTGAACTGGGTTCTGGGCGTGAAATCGGATATGAACCACGAAATCGCGCGGCGGTTTGCCGAGGAAGGGATCGAAATACCCTTCGCACAGCGCGATGTCTGGCTGCGCAACCCCGAGGCGCTGGGGTCTGGTGCGGCCTCATCGGATTGTGGGGGGCAGGGCTGATGACCGAACAACTCTTTCGCAACGATCCTTACCTGACCGAGGCCGAGGCGTTCGTGACAGGCCACACCGACGAAGGCGGGCTGATCCTCGACGCGACCCTGTTCTATGCGACAGGCGGCGGTCAGCCGGGCGATTCCGGCGCGGTGACATGGGAGGGCGGCCGCATCCCCGTGGCCACGACGCTGAAGGGCGCGGGCGACGATATCGTCCTGATCCCGGGCGAGCCCGAACCCCTGCCGCCGATCGGCGCGACCGTGATGCAGACGCTCGACTGGGACCGCCGCCTCCGGCATATGCGCGTGCATACCGCACTTCATCTTCTGTCGGTGGTGATCCCGCTTCCGGTGACGGGTGGGTCGATCGGCACTGAAAAGGGGCGGCTTGATTTCGACATGCCCGAAGCGCCGCACAACCGCGAGGCGCTGGAGGCGGCGCTGAACGATCTGGTGGCTGATGACCTGACGGTCACTGAGGACTGGATCACCGAGGATGAACTCGACGCGAACCCCTCGCTCGTCAAGACCATGTCGGTCCAGCCCCCGCGCGGGGCAGGCCGCATCCGCCTGATCCGGATCGGGCAGGGGGCGGGGCAGGTCGATCTGCAGCCCTGCGGCGGCACCCATGTGGCGCGCACCGGCGAAATCGGCCCCCTGCGGATCGGCAAGATCGAAAAGAAGGGCGCCCGCAACCGCCGCGTCAATATCCACATCGAATAGCTGCGGCCCCTTGCCCTAGCGCCCCCGGTCGCGTTAGAGGACGGCCAGCGGAGAGGTGGCAGAGTGGTCGAATGCGGCGGTCTTGAAAACCGTTGACCGTGAGAGCGGTCCCAGGGTTCGAATCCCTGTCTCTCCGCCATTCGCCGCTGATTATGCCACGTTAGACTACGCCGGTTCGATGGCCGCTTTGCGGGACGAAGTTGTCTTTGGTCGAATTCAACGAACGGTAGCAATTCTCTGGTCAACAGTTAGTCTTCTTGATCATGAGCCTTGAGATAACACTGCTGATACTGATCGCAGCCGCTTTGCACGCGGGCTGGAATGCACTAATTAAGATCAGCGGTGACCGTATCGCCGTCATGGCAGTTGTCACGTTGGCCGGCAGTGTTCTGTCGCTGTTTGCCCTGCCTTTTGTGGACAGCCCAGCACCGGCAAGCTGGCCGCTATTGGCGTTGAGCATCCTCATTCACACCGGATATCATTTCTTTCTTCCTGTCGCCTACGACCACGGCGACCTTGGACAGGTGTATCCCATCGCCCGGGGTTCCGCACCGATTCTCGTGACAGTGGGCGCATTCGTTTTTGCCGGTGAACATGTCAGCGGGTTTGCACTCGTTGGCATTGGGTGCCTTGCCGTGGGGGTCATGGCACTCACCTTTGATGGCGGAAAAGCCAGTGCGATCAAACCGAAAGCTGTCTTCTTTGCGCTTGCGACCGGAGTTTGCATTGCTGCCTATACGGTCGTCGACGGATTGGGCGCGCGACAAGCGGGTTCCGTGTTGGGTTTCGCGGTGTGGCTCACAATTGGGAATGGCGTTCTGACTTTTCTGATCGCGCTCACCTGGAAACGTCGAGAGATCGTTGGGGTCATCAGGAACAGTGCGTTGGTCGGGTTCGCCGGTGGCGCGATGCAGATCGGGGCCTATTGGATCATTGTATATGCATTGGCGGTTGCGCCAATGGGCATGGTTTCCGGCTTGCGGGAAACAAGCGTGCTATTCGCAGCGCTCATTTCGACGTTCATACTTAAGGAAGGATTCGGTGTGTGGCGCTTTATCTCTGCCGCGCTGGTGACTCTTGGGCTGATCGTCAGTCGCGCGAGAAATTAGGCAGTGCAGGTGACGACCGCTTCGGGCTCAAAGCCGACCTTGGAGCGGTTCAGCGACAGGCCTACTGACGGAGTTGTGGCAACTTCACTCACGGCCCGCACTGCGGTTCACCGACCGATGTGGAGCTGTGGCGCGGCCTCGCCAAATCAGACCTCGGCCCCAGGCACAGAGATCTATGTTAGCTTGGCAGGACCACAACGCGTGTGTTCAGCAAAGGATCTGCCGAAGCCTGCAAAACTGGGTTAGCTGACCGGTCTGGGAGCGCATGAGGTGACAAATCAGCCTCCGACTGCCAGCGACCGGAATCTCTGGCAGGACGATCCTCTTCTAAGAAGCCTTGTTTCGGCCAGCGAACTCGAAACCTCTCCGCTCGACGCCTATGGCGGAATACTGGGCAGCTTTGGAATGCGGGAGGCAGCGCGGGACGCGAACCGCAATATGTCCGAACTACAGCAGTTCGACGCCGGCGGGCGGCGTCTCGATGAGGTACGGTTCCATCCAGCGTATCGCCAGTTCATGGCAACCTCGATTGCGGCCGGATGTCATTCCATTGCATGGGAAGGCGGTCGCGACCGTCACCTAGCCCAAGCGTGCATGGTCTATCTCGCCAGCCAAGTCGAGCCGGACGATTGCTGCACGTTGACGATGACTAACGCCGCCATTCCGGTTCTCCTGAACGCCGGGGCGAACCTGGATCATTGGCCAGCGAAGCTTCTGTCGCGCGAATACGACCCATCGTTGCGTCCCTTGAAGGCCAAGCGAGGAGCGACTCTGGGTATGGCGATCACTGAGAAGCAGGGCGGATCGGATGTGCGCAGCAACACTACGCGCGCCGAGTTCGACGGAGATGCCTGGCGACTGACCGGTCACAATGGTTTTGCTCCGCGCCGATGTCGGACGGGTCTGTCACCCTGGCGCAGGGTCCGGAGGGATTGACCTGTTTCCTGGTCCAGCGCTGATTGGACGGCGAGCGAAATACCATCGAAATTCAAAGATTGAAAGACAAGCTCGGAAATCGCTCCAACGCATCGGCCGAGATTGAGTACCGAGGCGCGTTGGCGCATAGTTTCGGTCCACAGGGTGACGGGGTTCGAACGATTGTCGAGATGGTGCACCATATACGGCTTGGCACGGCCATCGCGCTCGATTGGGCTGGGACATTGGCTTCAGGCTTGCACATTGCCGGCACGTTTGACCGAACCAGTAACGAAGATCGTGCATATGCGCGCATCGCAGTAGCGATCGCCAGATACGCCGCCAACAAGCTCTGCCCGCTTGTGGTCTCCGAGGCGATGGAAGCAATAGGTGGTATGGGATACATTGAGGACAACCCGCTCCCGATACTCTACCGCGAGGCTCCGTTGAACGGGATATGGGAGGGTTCGGCCAACGTCGTCTGTTTCGACGCGCTGCGCACAGTTATGCGCGAGCCCCTGTCAGCCAAAATGCTGACAAGTGAACTGGCGGCGGCCCGCGGTCTGGACCGGCATTACGACGCGGCACTAAAAGCGCACATGCAAAGATGGCCGGGCGAGGTTTCCGAATGCGAGGCACGCTGGTTCGTGGAAGCGACCGCAAAACTCCTGACCGCCTCGGTGCTGCTTCGGCGAAACAACAATGTGCTTGCCGATGCATATGTAAGCATGCGTTTCAACACTGACCGAAGTTGGACTCGCGGCGCGATTCCGGAAGGATCGGCGAAGCAAGTGCTGACCCAGTGCTTTAGGACATCCACTTCATTACTCAAGGCATCGCCAAACAAGCAGCAGATTTCCTGCGCATAGCGTATTTGCCTTAGGCGAACGTTTCGAGGAGATCGGGAATGGGAGAGGTGACCGTTGCCGCCATGCAAATGGCAAGCACAGACGACTACGACATCAACATGGCCACGGCGGAACGAGTTATCCGGGCCGCTGCCGCAGTTGGTGCTGCCCGGCGAGATGTTCTCCTCACACGAGTTCCAGTTCATAGAAATGGACGCTGCGTCCTTCAAACTGGCCGAGGCGATGGATGGGCCAACGGTATGCCACATGCGGGCTTTAGCTCGCGAGTTGGCCATCGTCATCCCGACCAATATCTTTGAGCGCGCCAACAATGCGTATTTCAACACCAACGTTATCATTGACGCTGACGGGTTGGTACGCGGGCATTGCCGCAAATCCCACATCCCGCTCGGCTTGCCCGGCTGCTATGAGAAGGTCTATTCCAACCCAGGCGATACCGGCTTTCTCGCTTTTGAGACGGCCTATGGCACTATCGGAATGGGCGTCTGCTGGGACCAGTGATTTCCGGAGGCCGCGCGGATCATGCCGCTGGTGTGCTCCAACCGCGTGGGGCTTGAGAAAGGCACATTGGGCGAGGTGACCTTCTTTGGCCAGGCCTTTATCGCAGGGCCGCGGGGTGAGGTCGTACAACGTGCAGCCTCCACATCGGAGATGTTCGTCGCGCATACCTTTGATCTCGACGATATGCGCGAGATACGCGCCCACTGGGGCCTTTTTCCGTGACCGCAGGCCTGACCTCTACCGCCCGCTCCTGACGCTTGACGGGCGCACACAGTTGCCGGATTGAGGGGCGGCGCGGAACTTTGTCGACCTGCTGGGCGTAAAGAACGCTTGTCAAAACGCTTTTGGTTCAGGGGTTCCTGAGCATCCTGGTATTGACCCGAGCGTTCGGCGAAGCGGACCTTAGCTGCACGGGATCGGCCCCAAGCCAGCCGAAGGTCAGGATGGCGAGCATCGCAGCAGCAAAGACGGCCACAGTCCAGGACTGTGGCCGCCATCACTCGTTACTGTCACAATCAAGCGGGCCTGGAGATCAGTATCCGCCCGACCTGTCTGCGCCGCCTGCCGAAGCGCCGTAGCCGGTGTCGTAGCTGCCGCTGGTGCCGCTGCCGTAGTCGCACGCGGCCAGCGCCGTCAGCGTGAGAAGGACGAAGAGAATCCGTGTCATCGCGATTGTCCTTCCGATCAGTTGCGAACTGCATCCCAGACGCCGCCGACACCATCGCCGGTCACGTCGCCCCGCCGCTGATCGCCAGCCCAGAAGTAGAGGGGCTTGCCGTTCAGCGTCCATTGCCGTGCGCCGTCCTTGCGATCGATGATCCCAAGCGCGCCGGACGCCTTGTCCGACGAGGCGGCGGTGAACGGCGGCCACGCTTGTGCGCAGTCGTTGTAGCAATTCGACCGGTTCTGCGCATCCTTGCGGAAGGTGTAGAGCGTCATGCCGTTCTCTTTCGAGGCTATGACGGAGCCGATGTCTGAGTTGATGGCGGCCAGCGGCTGCGCGGCGGCGGCGGTGCTCATGGTAGCCAAGGCTAGCGCAGCGATAAGGGTTCGTGTCATTGAAATGCATCCTCTTTCCGTTTGGTAATCTGCGTGGGCATCAGGTGCCTCACTGCCAACCACTACGCGGCAGGTCGCGGGATTATTCACGGCCCTGCGAATTTTTTTGGGGGATCGCGCGTATACCCCTTGAAAAAAGTAAAGGTAGTTGGTTTTGAGTGAAGCACTTTTTTTCACAGTACTGCCGGGATCGCGTTGTTTTGGTCCGCGGGACAATGCACTAAGGGCATGTGCGAACTGGTGGGATCGCGTGGCTTCCCGAAGGGCTGAGATGGCGGCGGACTTCAAAAACGACCTGATCGCGATGCTGCCACGGCTCAGACGTTTCGCGCGGTCACTGACAAGATCCGTTACCGATGCGGATGACCTGGTGCAAGAGTCCTGCCTTCGCGCGCTCAGCCGGTCGGACCAGTGGGACCCTGCGCAGCCACTTGACCGCTGGATGTTCCGGATCGTGCGCAACACATGGATCAGTGAAGTCCGGAAGCGTAGTGTGCGGATCGGGCAAGGGCTGGTGCCTGCCGATGAGACGCACGAACTGACTTCATCAGAGACCGGAGAGGACGCGGCCTTGGAGAAGGACCTCCTGCAGCAGATCATGGACCTTCCCGAGGAGTTGTCGGCGCTTCTGCTGGCCGTTTCGGTCGAAGGGTATAGTTATGCGGAGGCCGCTGCGTTGTTCGACATTCCGCTCGGCACTGTGATGAGCCGGATCCACCGGGCGCGCAAGCTATTGTCCCTGCGAATGTCCGAGACAACGGGAGCAGACACATGAGTTGGCAGCCGGAAGAATTGAGCGCCTATCTCGACGGCGAGCTTCCCCCGGAGCGGGCGCGCGAGATCGAAAGCGCATTGGAACGCAATCCGGAACTGCAGGCCGAGCTGGAGTCCCTGATGGCGGTCGATGCGGCCGCAGGACGGGCGTTCGCGGCCATGTTGGAAGAGCCTGTTCCTGCATCGCTGGCAGCGACCGTTCGCAATGCGGCGCCGGGGCGTCCCGGAAATGATCCCGGGCCGCCTGTGGTGCGGCGTTGGATCGCGGCGGCCTGTACGGCGCTGGCGTTGCTGGCAGGCGGTGTTGGGGGCCATCTGCTCACAACCGATAAGGGTGCCCTTCAGGTCGCAGCAGGCTCGGGTTGGCTTGAGGATATCGCGGACTATCACCGGGTCTACTCCACTCAGGTCCGCCATCTGGTTGAGGTTCCGGCGGATGAGGCTGAACACATTCAAACCTGGCTGACCGCGACGGTAGGGGCCGAGATCGTGATCCCCGATCTGGCAGATCTGGGCCTGTCGTTCGAAGGCGCCAGACTGCTGGTTGCGGCCGGTGAACCCGTGGCCCAGCTTGTGTTCACCGATGCTCAAGGCCGCGTCGTGGCGCTCTGCGCTATCCAGAGCGACGCACCACGAGACGGATTTGGACGTCAGCAGATCGATGACTTCGAACTGGTATCGTGGGGCGGGGATGCCGCGAATTTCGTTGTCGTGGGTGATGCCGGACGCCAAGACCTGCAAAAGATCGCCGAGGCCGCGGCGCAGCGAACGTAAACATATGTCCGCGATTTCGGCGTTAAGTGTGCCAGTGCGCTCTGGTGACACGAGAGAGCATAGTACTCGGGCCCTGGACGGAATGTACTCCCCGATGCCCAATGCCGACGATTTATCCTCTCGCGGACATTGCCAACATAGACGGATTCTCGTCTCCATGCGCGCCACAACCCGTCGCGACCCAATCCGGACCTTCGACCCGGCTTCAAAATGCTGCAGCGTGGCCCGTCATAGTTGCCATTCGCGGCAGCTGCGAGACTTGATGCCAGCCGAACTCATACATCGCGGGACACAAGCGTCATTCGTTCCTTCCGATTACAAGAGAGCAACTCCGGAAGACTCAGGAGATCCTCCACTCTCGAATGTGATATGGTCTGCACCGAAAGGAGGACGCCGTGTCGGATAACCGCCGGAATGCATTCGAAAGGCTTCGTCCGTGCGGCGCGACAGAGACACATACGAGAGGCGCCCCGTGCCACTGAAGATCCGATGGGGTATTACAAACCGCGCAACCTGCGGATCGCGGTCGTTTGTGACGGGTGCAGCAGTTGGCGGTCCGGGCTCGGAAACAGACGTCTCCCCGGTTGTCCTGGCCGCGCCGGGTCCGTTGCGGTACGTGGGCACGGAAGGCAGGCGTCGCCCCACGAGTGTTGATATGTATCAATGGGCGGGGGGCAAAACCGTTTAGTCAGTTTCGGCAGGATCGCTGACGCAGATTGGATATAGCCATGCCTTCGCGCCGAACCCTGATTGCTTCGGGGGTTTCCGTTGCGGCGCTTGGTGCGCTTGGATATGCGCTTTGGCCGCGGATGGATCGCTATGACGAAGAGGCGGCCCGCCTGCGCCAAAGCCTGTCTTCCGATCCGCAGATGATGGATTTGGCCCGCATGGCGACGCTCGCGGCCAACAGCCATAACACCCAGCCTTGGCGATTTCGGCTGGACCCGGCGAGGGTGACCATTCTGCCGGACTTTTCACGGCGGACCGAGGTGGTCGATCCCGACGACCACCATCTTTATGTCAGCCTCGGATGTGCCGCCGAAAACATGGCGCTTGCCGCGCGGGCAAATGGCCTGTCCGCTGATCTGGGCGTTGAAATCGGGCCGGGGGCGGAGGTCGACGTTTCGGTCGGGAACGGGTCCGCTGGCGAGACGGAGCTGTACCGGGCGATCCCCCTGCGCCAGACGACGCGGGCGGTGTATGACGGGCAGCAGATTTCGGCGTCGGATATCGGCCTGTTGGAGGCAGCGGCGCGGGAAGAGGGCGTGTCGGTCCTTGTTTTCACAGAGGCATCCGACCGTGATGCGATCCTTGAATATGTGATCGAGGGCAACAGCCGGCAGATGGACGATCCGGCCTTTGTCGCGGAGTTGCGCCACTGGATCAGGTTTACGCCGGACGACGCGCTTGCAACGCGGGACGGGCTGTTTGCCGCGACCTCGGGCAATCCCGTCGTTCCCGGCTGGATCGCAGAGCGCCTGTTCGGGGTGTTTTTTCAGAAGGATAGCGAGAACGACAAGTATCGCAGCCATATCCGGTCATCTGCCGGTATCGCGGTCTTTGTCGGGGACGGGGCAGACCCCGAACACTGGGTCAGGGTCGGGCGGAGTTTCCAGCGGTTCGCGCTTCAGTCCACCGCGCTGGGCATTCGTAACGCGCATATCAATCAGCCCATCGAGGTTCCGGCACTTCGGGGAGAGTTCGCGCGCTGGCTGGGAATGCCGGATGCGCGGCCCGATCTTGTGGTGCGGTTCGGGCGCGGGCCGACCTTGCCCATGTCGCTGCGCAGGCCTGTTTCGGAGATCGTCGTTTGATTTCGGAGTGCTGGCGACATCGCTGCTAGAGGCTGCAGCCGCGTCTCGATCCTATGGAGAGTGCCGGGTCCAGCACCCTTGAGCTTTCGGGATTTCTGCGCGAACGTCACGCGGCAGCTACACCTTCAGTTTGGATCTTGATGGCTCAGGCAAATGAGGAAGAGCAACACGTTCTGATCCTCGGGGCCTATGGCCTTGTGGGATTTGGCATTGCAACGCAGCTTTCTATGCAAGGCATCAAGGTCACCGGCTTCGGTCGGAGCACCGAGACAGCGCACCGTGTTTTGCCTCGCGTAACTTGGATCACCGATGATCTGAGATCGTATTCTCAAAGCGAGAATTGGCACGAAGCCCTCGGGGGTATCACGACAGTAATCAACTGTTCGGGTGCTCTTCAGGACGGTCCTGAAGACGATCTTGAAATCATCCATCACCATATGGTGGCAGCGCTTGCAACGGCGTGCGCTGAACGAGATATCCTGCTGATCCAGATATCGGCTGTCGGGGCTTCGATCGATGCAAGTACCGAGTTCTTGTCCTCGAAGGCACGTGGGGATGCCGCGATCAGGGTTTCAGGCGGCCGATACAACATCTTTCGGCCCGGTCTAATTTTGGCGCCGCACGCCTATGGCGGAACCGCGCTGCTGCGTATGCTGACGGCCATCCCGGTAGTGCAGCCGGTCGCATACCCGGATGCCCGAATCCAGACAGTGTCGCTTTCGGATGTGAGCGGGGCGGTGATGTTGGCAGTTATCGGCGAGGTGCCCGACCGGTTTGAGTGTGACCTCGTTGAACCGCAGGCGCATAGCTTGCGCGACGTTTTAACTGCTTTGCGGAAATGGCTTGGTTTTGGGAGGGCCAGATTCTACCTGACCGTTTCAGAGCCGATGGCCATGGTGGTTGCGAAGGGCGCGGATGCATTATCCTGGTTGGGTTGGCGTTCGCCTTTGCGCTCGACCGGTCTTCGCGTTCTGCGTGATGGGGTCACAGGTGATCCCTCCCGATGGGACGCGTTGAATCTGCCGAAGATGTCGTCGATCAACCAAACACTCGAAAAGATGCATGCCACCTCCGAAGATCGGCTTGCGGCACGAATGGCATTGCTGATGCCAGTGATGATCGTCACGCTGGCAGCGTTTTGGTTCCTGTCGGGCTTGATTGGTCTTGTTCGTCTGGACCTCGCGGCGGGCGTGCTGACGGACGTAGGCTGGTCCCGACCGATGGCGATGCTCAGTGTTGTCTTCTGGTCGATCATCGATTTCGTGCTTGCGGGGGCAATTCTCGTCCGAAAACTCGCGATATTGGCCTGCTGGGCGATGATCGGGACGTCGGTCTTTTATCTGGCAGCCTCCAGCGTCTTCGTACCCCATTTGTGGCTTGATCCCTTGGGGCCATTGGTAAAGG
Source organism: uncultured Paracoccaceae bacterium (assembly GCA_947503175.1). Taxonomy (GTDB): domain Bacteria; phylum Pseudomonadota; class Alphaproteobacteria; order Rhodobacterales; family Rhodobacteraceae; genus Ovoidimarina. Next base: position 1,243,753 of record CANNCO010000001.1, on the reverse strand, counting down.
CCGTGCCGGCAACCCTTCTTGCGCTTGTGGCCCGCGTTTCGCTGGAGAGCCGGTAGTGGAGTGGATCGATCTGGTGCTGTGGCTGCATGTGCTGGGTGCCTGCGTTCTGGTTGGTACGGGCTCTGGCATCGCATTCTTCATGGTGATGGCGCACCGGACACGGAACGCGGCGTATATCGCGCATACTGCCTCAGTCGTCGTAACTGCAGATTTGGTCTTCACGGCCTCTGCCGTTGTAGTTCAACCGGTCACCGGCCTGCTTCTTGTGTGGGGCCTGGGGTGGTCGCTGATAGAGGCGTGGATCCTGCTGTCGCTGGCCCTTTACGTGTTCATCGGGCTGTTTTGGGTACCGGTGGTCTTTATCCAGATTCAACTGAGAGACGAAGCATTTCGCGCGGTTGACGAGGGGTCTGAGTTAAGCCCCCGCTATCACAGGCTTTATGGAATCTGGTTTGCCTGCGGCATCCCTGCATTTGCAGCAATTCTGGTGATTGTATGGTTAATGCTGACAACGCCCGCATTTGGGTTGGGCTAGAGCGTGAATCGGTTCGTGATGACTTCTTGAACGCGGAGGGCGCTCTTCTTTGGCACAGGTGCCCTGTGCCGAAGTCGGCAGCTCTGCATTTGGGTTTGAAGGAAGCCAAGCCGATGCGGCCTAAAGCGCCGCCATGACTTCGTCCGAGATGTCGAAATTGGCGGTAACGCGCTGGATGTCGTCGTCGTCTTCCAGTGTTTCGATCAGGCGCATGAGTTTCTGCGCACCTTCGAGATCAAGCTCGGTGGTGGTGGACGGCTTCCAGATCAGTTTGGTGCTTTCGCTTTCGCCCAGTTCCGCTTCGAGCGCGTTTGACACGTCGTTCAGATCGGTGTCGGCGCAATAGATCACGTGGCCGTCCCCGGAGCTTTCCACGTCTTCGGCGCCTGCCTCGATCGCCGCCATCATCACGGTGTCTTCGTCGCCTGCATCAGCGGGATAGGTGATCTCGCCCTTGCGCTCGAACATGAAGCTGACCGAGCCGGTTTCGCCGAGGTTGCCGCCATGTTTGCCGAAGGTCGAGCGCACGGTAGAGGCGGTGCGGTTGAGGTTGTCGGTCATCGCCTCGACGATCACAGCGACGCCACCCGGGCCATAGCCCTCATACCGGATTTCCTTGAAATCCTCGCCGCCCGCGGCCTGTGATTTGTCAATGGCGCGCTGGATCACATCCTTTGGCACCGACTGCGATTTGGCCTCTTTCACTGCAAGACGCAGGCGCGGGTTCTTGTCGGGGTCAGGGTCGCCCATCTTGGCGGCGACGGTGATTTCCTTGGCGAGTTTCGAGAACAGCTTGGACCGCGCGGCGTCCTGCCGCCCCTTGCGGTGCTGGATGTTCGCCCATTTGGAATGGCCTGCCATGGAGATGCGCCCTGCAACGTTGAAGATCGGGGGGAGCTATAGGGCAATTCGGCGATGCTGTTCAAGCGGGTCGGACGGGAGGGCCAGCCAGCCCTTGTATCCAACCAGCAGACCCAAGCCCGGAAGAGAAACCGTGATGTCGAAGTGGAAGCGACCGTCGTTACCGCTTTCAGTGACATCAGAGCGGGGCAGGAATGCGCGCGGTAGCGGTATGCCAAGACACCAGCCTCGATGAAGGACCAGGCCGAGGGTGCCGTTTTTGACTACAGGTTCCATCTCGACGGTGACCGGGCCGAAGCGTTCGCGTAGTTGACCGTTAGCGCCCGAAGAGAGGGAAGAGTTGAAGACCGAGCCATCAAAGTTGCGGGTCCAACGTTCTGTGGTTCCGATACGCTCCATCCTTACGGTAACGGGGACATTTTCTGCCGACGGCGGAAACCCAAATGCGATGGCGATCATTCGGGCCAGCGGGTTGCGGGCTCGGGTGACGCGGGCCTCGCCTTTGGCGGTCGTGATATCCCAGACATCGTGAAGCGCGCGGAGCTCGGGGGCAAGAGTTTGCCAGCGGTCGCCAAGGGCCGTTTCGAACAGGCGGGGCGCGGGGTCGCTGGTTTTTTCGGTTCTGATGCTGAGGCGGCTCAGGGCGGTTTCGGCCTCGTCCAGTGTGAATTCCGACATGCAGGGCCGCGCGCCTGGGACGATGGCGCCGTTTGCAACGCGGTTTAGGATAACGACCGCGGCGATAGCGGGGACGAACGGGCCGTCACCGGCTTCGGCAATCAGGGTCCATTGGTTCGTGCGGGGTCGTCCATCCTTACTACTCCGCCCGGAGATCGTAACCTGCATGCCGCCGCGATCTGTCCCGAAGCTTTCAAATTGGCGTGCGAGCCAGAGCATCGGACGAGTGAAGCGCGTGAGATTGGGCAGGACGCCGCGTTTTCGCAGTTTTGCCAGTGTGGCGAGTCCGTAGTGTAGAACTTTCAGTTCGAGACCGGCGCGAAAAAGAACGGAGCTTGCGCCGAACGCTTTGGGAAATAGCATCAGGTCTGGTGCGCCGATAAATGCTGCCGGGCGGCGCAGGCCAGGTTCAAGGTTGACGGTGGTGCTGCCCGACCAGCCAGTCGCTTTGGTCCATTCGGCGCCGCGCCAGATCTGCATCGGTGCGCCAGATTGTCCGAGGATCGATGACATGACAGATCGTCCGCGCGGTGCGCGGTTGCCCGGCAGAATAGCGGTTGAGATAACTGCTATGCAATCGATACCTTTCCGCAGATCCGAAACGGCCGCTGACGACAGGGCCGGGACGGAGGATACGCCGGAGAGTGCGACCAGACCCAGTTTATGTGCTTGTTTATCGAGCTCAGCAATACCTTCGGTAAATGTTCCATCACCGGAAAGGTCGAGGTAATGCGACCCTGCTTCCAGCGCTGTGCGGGCAACTCTGTAGGGGTCGTCTCCGTAGTTCTGAAACGGTCCAGCCGCATCGACGACAGCCCACGGAGTTTCGATTTTCAGGAGGGCCTGTAATGCCTTTGGCTTTTGGGCGTCCAGATAAGCCGGACGCCCGCCGTACCGGTCACTGAATGCCCTCGCCTTGTCGAGGTTTCGGCCCGCGATGACAACGTCATGCCCATCTTCGATCAGCATACGTGCCAACCGTCCGCCGAACACGCCGTAGCCGCCTAGGATGAGGATCTTCATATCAACAGGCGGGCCTGAATGTCCGCGTCGGGCAGGGTGCACATGTCGACGCGGGGTGAGAGGCGGTAGCGGTTGCGTGCGATGGCGCCGTAGAGGGCGTCCTGGACCGGGCGGGGCAGGACGCGCAGGGCGGAGAGCAGTTTCGATGCGCCGCCAAGGTGTCTGCCGACGCGGATGATCGCATCGAGGGACGTGTAGCCCTGTCCCTGATCGAGAAAGAGCCAGGAAGCGGGGTCTTCGGGATCGAGGTCGTAGTGCTGAAAGAGTGCGCGGCCCAGATCGGTCTGCATCGGGATGATCCGGAAGGCGCGGGCGTGGTCGTTCCGGGCGATCCACCGCGCGCCGCGGGCGCAGAGCCCGCATTGGGCATCCATCACGGTGCGCAGCCCCCGGTCATCGAACTCGGGCACATTCGGGTCGTCCCGGTAGGAGAAAGGGGCGCGGTCGGGCAATTTCATGGGTTGAGAACTAGGTGGCGGCGCGGGCTGGCCAAGGTGCCAGATTGTCGCCCGCGGCGCGTGGGCATAGTCTAGTGGATGCGATGCCTGTCCGGGGAGGTGGTGATGTCAGACGCATTTGCAGTGACGCCTGAACAGGTCGCGGCCTACCGGGCCGATGGTGCCGTGCTTTTGAAGGGGATTTGCGCCGATTGGGTCGATCTCTTGCGCGAGGGTGTGGAGCGGAACATGGCCGCGCCGGGGCCTTACGCGGCCGAGAACCTGAAACCGGGCGAGGCGGGGCGGTTTTTCGACGACTATTGCAACTGGGACCGGATCCCGGAGTTCGAGACGGTGATCCGGCAATCGCCGCTGGCGGATGCGGCGGGGCAGTTGATGGACTCGGAGCGGGTGCAGTTGTTCCACGACCATGTGCTGGTGAAAGAGGCGGGGACGGCGAAGCCCACGCCATGGCATCAGGATGCGCCCTACTACTTCGTCGAGGGTCGGCAGACGTTGAGTTTCTGGGTGCCGCTTGATCCGGTGCGCGAGGCGTCCCTGCGCTGCGTGGCGGGGTCGCATCTGTGGCCGAAGCCGGTTCTTCCCACGCGCTGGCTGAACGAGGATGCGTTTTATGCCGAGGAAGACGCCTATATCCCGGTGCCGGACCCCGATGCCGAGGGCATGCGGGTGCTGGAATGGGAGATGGAACCGGGTGATGCGGTGGCGTTTGACTACCGGACCCTGCACGGCGCGCGGGGGAACGAGAGCGCGGGTCGTAGGCGGGCGTTTTCACTCCGGCTGGTGGGCGATGACGCGGTGTATGTGGAGCGGCCGGGGCGGACGTCACCGCCGTTTCCGGGGCACGGGATGCGGGCCGGGGAGCGGCTGCGTGAGGATTGGTTTCCGGTGCTTGGGGCCTAGGGTTCCGGGGCCATTGGTCCGGCCCGGAACGTGCTTTGTGACGCAGCGGCAACAGGCCGATTGAATCGGCGGATTTTCGCTGACATGTCCGCAGGATTTGGCGAGGTTATCAGCATCCAGAATCAGCGAGGAATAGTAAATGGTCACCGGGCGTCTTCTTGCGGCAGCATTTCTGGGTATTGCTGGGCTGGCACCGCTGTCAGCCGCGGCGCAGTCCGTCACGTTCCCGGCGCAGCGGAGTACGGTGACCAACGGCAGCATCACCGTGAACCTGACGGTACCGTCGGGCGGTACCGGCGAACAGACCCTGAGTGTCGACTTCGCGGGCGATTTTGCTGGTGCGACTGAATTCGCCGTGGTCAGAATTGAGGGCACAGATGTCGGGACGCTGAGCACCGTCAGCGGCTCTAGCAGTGACTGCGACACGGCCTCCGAGACCATCACGATCCCCGATGGTGTTTATACCGCTGCCGCCGCCGACGGAACCGTCACGGTCGTGTTCGATGCAGGCGCTTCCCCGGGTAACGTGGATACCAGTTGTGGCGTTACTTTCCCCTTTTCGGCGCCGTTCACGGCATTCAACGGCATTAATTCCTCCTTCGCGGTGCAGGGCAGCCTGACCACTTCGCCGGGTGCTCCTGTTGTGGCGTCCTCGGCTGAGGCGCAACAGGAGACGATCGCGGCGACGCGCGGCAGACTGATCCTTCAGAACAGCCCGTCGCATACGGCGCGCATCGCCCGGCTGCGGGGAGCGGGCAGCGGCGTTACCCGTGGGATCCGCTTTGACGGCATCCCGCTGGCCGCGGATGCGCCTTTCGCGCTTGATGTCTCGCGGGGGAAGTTGGACTTTGCGGGCGACACGGGCGTAGGTCCGCTGGCTGTCTGGGCGGAAGGCACCGTGGCCTTCATCGACGATGCCGCGAGCGATGACCAGACTTTCGGCATCCTTCATGCCGGGATCGATACGGTGATCGGTGACCGGTTGCTTCTGGGCCTCGGGCTGCAACTGGACCGGCTTGATCTGACCGACACGGCCACCGGCGACGGGTTCGACGGCACCGGCTGGATGATCGGGCCGCTTCTGACCTATCGGGTGGATGAAAACCTGTTCTTCGACGGCCGCATCGCCTTTGGCGAGGTCGAAACGGATGTGGCCCGCGCGGGCGGCGGCAATGACAGCTATGACAGCGAGCGTACGCTGGTGCAGCTTGGCCTGACCGGTGACTTGTCGCGGGGCCGCTTTACCATCGCACCGCGGGGCGAGTTGGGATGGTACCGCGAAAGCTCTGACCCCTACAACTCGGTGACGCTGGGTCCGGTCGGCGCGACCGAGGTCACTGTGCGGCAGGCGCTGCTGGGCGCGCAGATCTCGCATCCGCTGAGCCGGTGGGGAGGGGTCGTCACGCCGTATGTCGATCTGGGCGCCTCCTATGCCGAGATCAGCGGCGGTGCGCCGGTCGCGGGGTCGTTTGCCGAGGCGATCGACGGATGGAGCGGTCAGGTTAGACTTGGGGCGGCATTCGCGGGCGGCAACGGCGTTACCTGGTCGGCGGAAGCCGGTCTTGGCGGCATCGGCACCGACGCAGACACGTTCAGCGCGAATGTCACCCTCGATATCCCGTTCTGAGAAACGGCGCGGATCATAGCATCCCGGAACCGGTCAGGCCGGTTCCTGTTGCGTGACGCAATGGATGCCGCCGCCGTTTTCGTAGATCCGGTCCACGTTCAGCATGACGATCCTGCGCCCCGGGAACAGGCGCTCGAAGGTGGTTTTGGCCTTCGCATCGGCGCGCGCGTCGCCGAATTGCGGGGAGTAGAGCGCGCCGTTGCCCACATAGTAGTTAGCGTATCCCGAGAAGAAATCGGATTCGGTCGAGCGCCAATCCTCGGCAAAAGGGAGTTCGACGATCTCGAAGGGGCGGCCATCGGCGTCGGTTGTGAGTTCGAGGATGGCCTTTGAGGCGCGATAGGCCTCGCCCCAGTCGCTGTCGTCGTTTGCAACGCCGCTCATCAGCACAAGGCCCGGCCGGATGACGCGGATCACGCCATCGATATGGCCGTCGGTATCGTCCTGGTCGCGGATACCGGGCAGCCAGATGACTTTCTCGACGCCGAGGTTGGATTTGAGTTCGGTTTCGATGTCGTCCCGGGATTTACCGGGGTTGCGGTTGTCGTTGATCCAGCAGCTGTCGGTCAGAAGAAGCGTGCCTTCGCCGTCATACTCAAGGCCGCCGCCTTCGCCCACGACTTTCGATGTGATCAGGGGGCAGCCTGCATGGTCGGCAATGGCCGCGGCCACGGTTTTGTCGATGTCATGGCGTTTCTTGCCGCCCCAGCCGTTGAAATTGTAGTCCACCGCCGCCTTCTCGCCCGCGCCGTTGCGTAGGAAGACCGGCCCGGTATCGCGCGCCCACATGTCGTTGGTGGGGATATCGGCGAGGGTCACGTCGGGCCCGCAGAGCCGGGCGGCCAGCGCGTGCTGGTCTTTCGCTGCGGCCATGGTGACGGGTTCGTTTTCGGCAATGGCAGAGGCGAGGCGTCCGACGGTTTCCTGCACATCCTCGAAATAGGCGCGGTCCGGCCCGTAGATCGCCTGCGTCGTGGGCCAGCACATCCAGGTGCGGGCATGGGGGGCGTCCTCGGCGCGCGCGCGGAAGCCCGCCGTCATATGGACAGGCGCGCCGCCTGTGCGCCGCGTTCGCGGTAGGGCGTCGTGTGGTATTGCGCGCGGTAGCACTTGGAGAAATGCGAGGGCGAGGCGAACCCGCAGGCGAGTGCGACGTTGATCACGCTCATATCCGTCTGCATCAGGAGGTTGCGGGCCTTCTGGAGCCGGAGTTCCATGTAATATCGCTTTGGCGAGCGGTTGAGATAGCGGCGGAACAGGCGTTCGAGCTGCCGGGTGGACATGCCCACGTCACGGGCGAGGATGGCCGGGCTGATCGGTTCCTCGATATTGGTTTCCATGATCTGGATGACGCGGCTGAGTTTCGGGTGGCGCACACCGATGCGTGTGGGCACCGACAGGCGCTGGGTGTCCTGATCGGTGCGGATCGCGGAATAGATCAGCTGATCGGCGACGGTGCCCGCCAGTTCCTCGCCATGGTCATCGGCGATGAGTTTCAGCATCAGGTCGATGGACGAGGTGCCGCCGGCTGTGGTGATCCGGTTTCCGTCGACCACGAAGACCGACTTGGTCAGGGTGACCTCTTCGAATTCCTCCACGAAGCTGTCCTGGTTTTCCCAGTGGATCGTGGCCTTCTTCCCGTCAAGGAGACCCGCGCGGGCAAGCGTATAGGCCGCCGTACACAGGCCGCCGATGGGCATCCCGCGCCGGGCCTCGCGGCGCAGCCAGTTCAGAAGGCGCTTGGTGGTGGCGCAGGCAATGTCGATGCCGCCGCAGAGGATGATGGTGTCGTCGCGGCCCACCTCGGGCAGATCGCTGTCCACATGGAAGGTCGCGCCCGCCGATGACATCATTCTTTCGCCGCCATCGCTGACCACGACCCAGTCGTAAAGCTGGTGTGCGCTGACACGATTTGCGATCCGGAGCGCCTCGATCGCGCTGGCGAAGGAGAGAAGCGTGAAATCCTTCATCAGGACGAAAAAGAAGCGGCGTGGTTTCACCGCATCCCGGATCTCGGCATTCTGGATTGGGCTGGCCGTCACGGTGCGCGTCTCTTCTGTGGTGTCCCTGCGGGTCAGATCGTCTCGATGCCGGACAGGCAACGGGAAATTGCCGCGTAAGTCAATTTCCCGCCCCGTAGCGGCAAGTTTGCCGGTTTTCAAGCGCCACGGGCGGGTCTATAAGCCCCCTTCGATGTGACTGGCGAAGGTTTAGGGACGATGAGCGATTGGCAGAAGACCGGATGGCGCGCGAAACCGCGGGTCCAGATGCCGGATTATGTGGATGCCGAAGCCTTGAAAAAGGTGGAAGCGCAGCTTGCCGAGTATCCTCCGCTTGTCTTTGCAGGCGAGGCGCGGACGCTGAAGGCGAAGCTTGGCAAGGCGGCGCGGGGCGAGGCGTTTCTGCTGCAGGGCGGCGATTGTGCCGAGAGCTTTGCTGCGTTCCAGGCCGACCCGATCCGCGACACGTTCAAGGTGATGCTGCAGATGGCGATGATCCTCACCTATGGCGCCAAGGTGCCGGTGGTGAAGGTGGGCCGGATGGCCGGTCAGTTCGCCAAGCCGCGTTCGGCGCCGACCGAGGTGAAGGATGGGGTCGAACTGCCCAGCTACCGCGGCGACATCATCAACGAGTTGGAGTTCACGCCCGAGGCGCGCGTCCCGAACCCCAAGAAGATGTTGCAGGCCTATACGCAGGCGGCGGGCACGCTGAACCTTTTGCGGGCTTTTTCAACGGGTGGTTTCGCGGATGTGCACCATGTGCATTCCTGGACGCTGGGCTTTACAGACCGGGAAGAGGCCGAGAAGTATCGCGATATGGCAAACCGGATTCAGGATACGCTGGATTTCATGGCGGCCGCCGGAATGACCGCCGAAACCCAGCATGACCTAGGGACGGTGGACTTCTACACGAGCCACGAGGCGCTTCTGCTGGAGTATGAAGAGGCGCTGACGCGGATCGATTCCACCACCGGCAAGTGGGTCGCGGGATCGGGTCACATGATCTGGATCGGTGACCGCACGCGGCAGCCCGATGGCGCGCATGTGGAGTTTGCGCGCGGCGTTCAGAACCCGATCGGTTTGAAATGCGGGCCGTCGACCACGGCAGACGATCTGAAGGTGCTGATGGCGAAGCTGAACCCCGAGAACGAGGCAGGGCGTCTGACGCTGATCGCGCGGTTCGGGGCCGGCAGCGTGGGCGAGCATCTGCCGCGTCTGGTCAAGGCGGTGCGCGAGGAAGGGGCCAATGTCGTGTGGTCCTGTGACCCGATGCATGGCAACACGATCAAGTCGTCGACGGGATACAAGACCCGTCCGTTCGACAGCGTACTGCGCGAGGTGCAGGAGTTCTTTGCGATCCATAATGCCGAGGGCACGGTTCCCGGCGGTGTGCATTTCGAGATGACCGGTCAGGACGTGACCGAATGCACCGGCGGGATGCGTGCGGTGTCCGACGAGGACCTGTCGGATCGGTACCACACGGCGTGCGACCCGCGCCTGAATGCCAGCCAGTCGCTGGAACTGGCGTTTCTGGTGGCCGAGGAACTTTCGGCGCGGCGGGAGAACGGCTTGGCGGCTGCGGCCGTCTGAGAGCGGGAAACGGGCGGACCGGGGAGCCGGTCCGCGCCATTATTCGGTCGTCATCGGAAGCTCGATCACCTGTGCATTCGGCACGCGCCTTTCGGGGAAGTGTCGGTCTTCCGGGGATGGGTGGTCGGGGACTTCACCGTTTGCATCCGGCATCGGCGCGCGGTACCGGGTGGTGTCGCGGAACGTGGTTTGCGTGATCTCGAGCCTGCGCGGCGGGCGGCCCGGATTGCCATCCATCGCAAGACAGCCCAGAACCCGCGTGATATGGCCCAGATCGTCGCGCAGCGGCAGGAGCAGGATCTGACCTTCGATCGCATTTCGACCGATGCCCTTGGGGCTGACAACGGTCAGGCGGGCGGTGCATTGTTCCGCGAAGACCTTTTCCAGCGAGGCTTCGAAACTGTCGCGCGATTCCGGTAGGATGACCGCGCTGATCGGCAGACCCACAAGGTCCAGCCCCATGAGATCGGACAGATGCTGACCCGCGACACGGAACCGTCCCAGCCCTGGCGCGATCCGTTCGAGGATGAAGCAGTGGCGCAGAACCTCGGGCAGGCCACGGGGGTTGACCTCGGCCCGAGACGGCGCGTCGCGGCCGTTTCTGAGCCCGTCCCAGTAGGCATGGACCCGGTCGAGGATCGGATGGTGGCGTCTGTTGCGCCGCTCCGTGAAACAGATGATTTCAGCGTCCATTCTGTGGCTCCGTTCGCATCGCCCCTTGCTTGTGACAGGCCCGTCGCTCTGCTAACGCAACGATCAACTGTCTTGCCGACCCGGGACCGGTTTTCGCACGGATTACTGGTTACGTAATGGTTAAAGTGAACAAATGGTTAACGCGGGTCGATGAGATGAGGCGAATTTGAGGGATGGCGAAAGGATGATCCGGTGACGCGGTCGATGACGGGTTTCGCCTCGCACGAGGGGGCGATCGAGGGCTGGCGCTGGACGTGGGAGTTGCGCAGCGTGAACGGGCGGGGGCTGGATATCCGGCTGCGGCTGCCCGACACGATAGACGGGATCGAGACGCCGTTGCGCGCGGCGTTGCAGGCGCGGGTCGGACGGGGGAACGTTTCGGTTTCTCTGCGGCTTCAGCGCGATGAGACGACCGGGGCTGCGGGGCTGAACGCGCCCGCGTTGGACGCCGCCCTTGCGCTGATCGCGCGGGCCGAAGAGGCCGCGCTGGAGCAGGATCTCGAACTGCGGGCGACAACTGCGGTGGAGGTTCTGGGGATGCGCGGCGTGCTTGAGACCGGCAGCGCGGAGATCGACCCGGGCCCGCTGCGGGCAGCGCTTCTGGCCGATATCGATCCGCTGATCGATGCGTTTGACGAGATGCGGGCTGCGGAGGGCGCGGCGCTTGAGGCGGTGATTGCCGCACAGGTCGACGATGTGGAGACGGCGGTTGAGGCCGCGCGGGACATGGCGCCGGAACGGACCGCACATATGGCGGCGGCGTTGCAGGATGCATTGGCGCGGATCTCGGCCTCGGCGGACGGGATCGACCCCGAGCGGGTGGCGCAGGAACTGGCCGTGATCGCGGTCAAGACCGATGTAACGGAGGAGATCGACCGGCTGGTGGCCCATGTGGCGGCGGCGCGGAAGTTGTTGGCGGGCGAAGGCCCCAAGGGCCGGAAGCTCGATTTCCTGACGCAGGAGTTCAATCGCGAGGCCAATACGCTTGCCTCCAAGGCGCAGTATGCGGCGCTGACGCGGGTCGGGCTTGACCTGAAGCACGCCATCGATCAGATGCGCGAGCAAGTTCAGAACGTGGAGTAGGCATGGCGCGGCGCGGGTTATTGATCATCCTTTCGTCGCCTTCGGGTGCGGGTAAATCCACGCTGGCGCGGCGGCTCAGGGACTGGGACGAGACGATCCGATTTTCAGTGTCGGCCACGACGCGCCCGCCGCGCCCCGGTGAGGTGGACGGCGCCGATTATCATTTCACCGACGAGGCCGCGTTCAAGGCGATGGTGAGGGATGGCGAGATGCTGGAACATGCCCATGTGTTCGGCAATTTCTACGGCTCGCCCAAGGGGCCGGTCTCGGAGGCGATAGAGGCCGGGTCGGACGTGCTGTTCGACATCGACTGGCAGGGGGCGCAGCAGATCCAGGAAAGCGACCTGGCGAGTCACGTTCTGTCGATCTTTCTTTTGCCGCCCAGCATCGGGGAGTTGCGGCGCCGGCTGGAAAGCCGTGGACAGGATACGCCCGAGACGATTGCCCGGCGGATGCAGCGCAGCTGGGACGAGATCAGTCACTGGAACAGTTATCACTACGTGCTGGTGAACGACGATCTGGATGCCACGGAAGACAAGCTGAAGACCATCGTATCATCCGAGCGGCTCCGGCGGAGCCAGCAGCCCGGGCTGCTGGAGCATGTGCGCAAGCTGCAGAAGGAGTTCGAGGAGCCCAAATGACGATCTATACGCTAGACGGGGTTGCACCCGACGTTCATTCCGACAGCTGGATCGCGCCCGATGCGCAGGTGATCGGCAAGGTTGTGCTGTCCGAGAAGGCGTCGATCTGGTTCGGATGCGTCCTGCGCGGGGATAACGAGCCGATTGTCATCGGCGAAGGGTCGAACCTGCAGGAACACGTCGTTTGTCATACGGATATGGGATTTCCGCTGACCCTGGGGCGCAACGTGACTGTGGGGCACAAGGCGATGCTGCATGGCTGCACGATTGGAGATAACAGCCTGATCGGCATGGGTGCGACGATCCTGAACGGCGCGGTGATCGGACCCAACTGCCTGATCGGGGCAGGGGCGCTGGTGACCGAGGGCAAGGAGATCCCCGAAGGCAGCCTTGTGATCGGCGCGCCGGGCAAGGTCGCACGGGCGTTGACGGCAGAACAGATTGCCGGGCTGGGCGCGACAGCCGAGGGGTATCAGAGAAACTATCTGCGCTATAAGGCCGGGCTGTCCGTGTTGGAGGCATAGCGGCGATGTGCGCGGATACGATCAAGCGTCCTGCCTGGCCCGAAAGCGCGTCGCGGCCGCTGGTCAGCCCGATCCAGCCCGCGGTCGTCTATGCCTCGGACGGCCCGGACATGCTGGACGCGCAATATGACGGCGAGTTGCCGGGATACACCTATGCACGCGAGGGGCATCCCAATGCCGACGCTCTGGCCGGGATGATCGACGCGCTGGAAGGCGTCTCGGGCGGTATCGTCACGGGATCGGGCATGGCGGCGGTGACCGCGGCCATACTGGGCCGTGTCCGGGCCGGGGAGCATGTGCTGGGGGGCGATCAGCTATACGGTCGGTCGCTGCGCCTGATGTCGGAGACCCTGCCCGCGCTAGGCATCGAGGCGAGCACGGCGGATTTCACCGATGCGGGCGCGATGGCGGCTGCGATGCGGCCCGAGACGCGGCTGGTGCTGATCGAGACCGTATCCAATCCGACGATCCGGGTTGCCGATGTGGCGGGAATTGCCGCGGCGTGCCGGGAGCGCGGGATCCTGCTGGCCATCGACAACACCTTTGCCACGCCGCGCGGGTTTCGGGCGGTGGATCACGGGGCCGATATGGTGATCCACTCGGTGACGAAACTGCTGGCCGGGCATTCGGATGCGACGCTGGGCTATGTGGCGGCGACAGATGCGGATGTTCAGGAGAAGATCACCACGCTGGCCGTGACCATGGGGCTGACGGCGAGCCCGTTCGACTGCTGGCTGGCCGAGCGGGGGATGCTGAGTTTCGCGCTGCGCTACGACCGGTCGGAAGCGAATGCCGGGGCTCTCGCGGATGCGTTGGCAGAGATGCCGGGTGTTCTGCGGGTTCTTTATCCGCAGCGGCCCGATCATCCCGATCACAACCGGGCGCGGGCGCTTCTGGGCGGGCGCGGATCGCATATGCTGAGCTTTGAGATTGCCGGGGGGCGGGAGGCGGCAAACCGCTTTGTCGCGGCGCTGGGCAGCATTCCGTTTGCGCCGACCCTTGGCGATATCGGCACGACGATCAGCCATCCGGCGTCATCATCCCATCGGGGGCTGAGCGCGGCGGAGCGGGCCGGGATCGGAGTGAGCGAGGGGTTCTTTCGCGTGTCAGTAGGCTGCGACGAACCCGAGGCGCTGATCGACGCCTTCGGGAGGGCGCTGGCGGAGACCTGTTAGGCTCCGCCCGTGCGGTTACATGATACGGACGCCGCTGCCGTGAATTTCACAGATGTCGAAATCGAGCCTGGGGAAGTAGTTTCTGACTTCGCGGCGGATGATCGAGGGGTTGGGCAGGTTCGCGCTGAGCGCGCGGTACGAGCCGCGGAACCCGGAACTGGCAAGCAATGCGCCCACATCGATACAGTCGAACGACGGGGTGACGACCGGCGAGACCACGAGATCGGGTTTGATCATATGCAGCGTTTCTGCGCAGATGCTGGCCAGATCGGAGAAATGCAGATCCTTGTGGCCTTGTTTTCCACCGAAGTTCTGGCGCCACTGATCAACATCGCCAATGGCGATGATCGTCGGCTTTTCGGACGACTCGAAGTTGTCCGACAATTTGCATGCCAGCAAATATGTTGTGCGGTCGTCCATGTACTTCCCCATATTCCACGCCCCAGTGACGGCGACCATATAACAGCGGGCAAGCCGAAATCGATGGTTGCTGTTTCATTTTTATTTGCACTGGGTTCACTCCCGTTAACCCGTATTAATCTTTACACTGAAAATTGCACACGTCTAGGGGGAGTAATTGTCGCAATGTTCACCTATAGATCGTTAACTCAGGTTAACGGAGAGGGTTGCCAACCGGAGCGCCCGGATGCAGACGATTAAGATATGCTAAGTCATTACCAGTCCATCATTAATGCGACGCCGCTGCCCGTGATCCTTGTGGGAGTCGACGAACGTATCATCGCGCAGAACGGTCTGGCGGATGATCTTCTGGGGGCGGGAATAACCGGGCGGCATTACATTTCCGCGCTGCGGCAACCGAATCTTCTGGATGCCATCGAGCGGGTTCTGACGGGTCGCGCGGACCATGCCGAAACGATTTTTCTTGCCACCGAGGCCCTGCGCGACACGACATATCAGGTGCTTGCGGCGCGAATCACGCTTGAAACGGGCCCCGCCATTCTGGTCAGTTTCACCGATACCACCGACCTGCAGGAGGCGGGTCAGATGCGCCGGGATTTCGTGGCGAATGTCAGCCATGAGTTGCGCACGCCCCTGACCGCGCTTCTCGGCTTCATCGAAACGCTGCGCGGTGCGGCGCGCGATGATAGCGCTGCGCGGGACAGGTTCCTGACGATCATGGAACGGGAGGCGGGCCGGATGAACCGGCTGGTGCGGGACCTTCTGTCGCTGAGCCGGGTCGAAAGCGAAGAGCGCGTGCGGCCCCAGAAGCCCGTCGATCTGGCGGCTCTTGCCCGTTCGGCCGCGTCATCGCTGCGTCCGCTGGCGGAAGAGGCCGGGATGGCGCTGATCCTGAGCGGCACGGATGCGCCGGCGATCGTACCGGGGGACGCGGACCAGCTGTTGCAGATCATTTCGAACCTGATCGAGAACGCGATCAAATACGGGCGGTCCGGAACACGGGTCGAGGTGTCGCTGACCCGGTCGGACAATCAGCCGTTCATTCAGGGCGAGGCGGTGACGGTAACGGTCGCCGATGACGGTGACGGGTTCGATCCGGTGCATATTCCGCGGCTGACCGA
The DNA here is from genome assembly GCA_947503175.1 of uncultured Paracoccaceae bacterium. GTDB lineage: Bacteria > Pseudomonadota > Alphaproteobacteria > Rhodobacterales > Rhodobacteraceae > Ovoidimarina. The sequence continues at coordinate 1,228,421 of CANNCO010000001.1, read as the reverse complement.
GCGGTTTTACCGGGTCGACGATCACCGGTCGCGGGAGATGGGCGGAACGGGTCTGGGACTGGCCATCGTGAAACACATCGTGAACCGCCATCGCGGCAGGCTGAGGATCGAGACCGAGCTAGGGGAGGGCAGCCGGTTCACGGTAGTGCTGCCGGTGGCGACATGAGGCGGCGGATCGCTCTGATGATTGGGACACTGGCCGGGGGCGGCATTCAACGAACCGCGCTGGTTCTGGGCAAGGAATTTGCGCGGCGGGGCCATGATGTCGATCTTCTGGTTCTCCGGAGTGAGGGGGAACTGGTGCGCGAGATGCCGAGGGAGATCAATCTGATTGAACTGGGCGCGCGTGGCTATCCAGACGGCTTGCTGCCCTTTGTCCGTTACCTGCGGCAGATGCAACCCGACGGGTTCATCGCGGCCACGCCGCTTGGGAATCTGGCGGCCTTGCTCGCGGTCCGACTTGCGCGAGTGCCGGTGCGGGTGGTGACGACGGACGCGACCGATCCGGCGCGGGTTTATCACCCTGAAGACAGCCGATTCCGGAGCTTTCTTCTGCCAGTTGCGGCACGATTTTTGTATCCCGGTGCGGCGGCCCGTGTCGCAGTGTCAGATGGGGTGGCCGATGCGATGGCGATCATCCCAGGGATTGCTCGGGAAACGGTTGAGACGGTTTATAACCCGATTGACGTGAGGCCGGTAGGCCAGCTTGACTCACCAGTTCACCCCTGGCTTCAGGCCGGACGGTCCGGACCAGTCGTAATTTCGGTCGGACGGTTTCATGCGATCAAGGACTATGGGACGCTGATTGCTGCCTTCGGCAAGGTCAGGGCCGTGCGGACCGATGCCCGCCTGATCCTGTTCGGGGAAGGCAAGGACCGGCCCAATCTCACCCAGCAGATCGCGGCGCTTGGCTTAACGGATGCAGTCAACATGCCCGGGTTTTCCTGGTACGTACGTTCAGAGATAGCGGCGGCAGATCTGTTCGTGATGTCGTCGCTGCGCGAGGGGTTGGGCAATGCGCTGATCGAAGCGCTGGCGGAGGGCTGTCCGGTGGTCAGCACGGATTGTCCGTTTGGGCCGCGTGAGATCCTTGAAGGTGGAAAACACGGGCGGCTTGTTCCTGTGAGTGATCCAGATGCAATGGCGGAGGCCATTCTCGCTGCATTGGCTGAGCCCAGGATAGAAGGCGATCGGAGCCATCTTGAGCGCTTTGATGTTGAGCGGATTGTGGACCGGTACGAGAGGCTGATGTTCCCCGACTGAAGGATGAAATGCGTCGTACGGATCGAAGTCTGCCCGGCCGGACACCTTCATAAAACTGTTACGTTCCTGTCACAAAAGACTAACGCGCGGGTCTTACGAGGCGCGAAGGGGGCATGTGAATGCGCCCGTGAAAATCCAGGAGCAACCACATGTCCTTTATGAAACTGACTGCATCGACGCTGGCGATTGCAGCCGTATCCGCCACGGCCGCCGCAGCGCGCGACAACGTACAGATCGCCGGTTCGTCCACCGTTCTGCCCTATGCCACCATCGTGGCCGAAGCATTCGGCGAAAACTTTGACTTCCCCACACCGGTCGTGGAATCGGGTGGTTCCTCAGCCGGTCTGAAGCGCTTTTGTGAAGGCGTCGGCCCCAACACGATAGACATTGCCAATTCCTCGCGCCCGATCCGCGAAGGCGAAGTGGCCGCCTGCGCCGAAGCCGGTGTGACCGACATCATCGAAGTGCGCATCGGCTATGACGGGATCGTCTTTGCCAGCGATATCGACGGCAACTCGTTCGAGTACACGCCCGAGCATTGGTACAAGGCGCTGGCCGCCGAGCATTTCATCGACGGTGAACTGGTGCCCAACACGCTGACCAACTGGTCCGAGGTCGACCCGTCGCTTCCCGATCAGCAGATCGCGGCCTTCATCCCCGGCACCAAACACGGGACCCGCGAAGTGTTCGAAGAGAAGGTGATCCTTGCCGGTTGCGAGCAGGGCGGGTTCTTCCAGGCGATGCTGGATGCCGGTGTCGACGAAGACACCGCCGAAGAGAAGTGCATGGCGATCCGCACCGACGGCGTTTCGGTCGATATCGATGGCGACTATACCGAGACGCTCGCGCGCATCGACTCGAACAAGGACGGAATCGGCGTGTTCGGTCTGGCCTTCTACGAGAACAATACCGACAAGCTGCAGGTTGCGACCATGTCCGATGTCGTTCCGACGACCGAGACGATCTCGAGCGGCGAATATCCGGTGTCGCGTCCGCTGTATTTCTACATCAAGAAGGCGCATATCGGCGTGATCCCCGGCCTCAAGGAATTCGCTGAGTTCTTTGTCTCGGACGAGATTGCCGGCCCCGACGGACCGCTGGCCGCCTATGGTCTGGTGTCCGACCCCGAGCTGGGCGATACGCAAGCCGGTGTCATGAACGAAGACACGATGAACTCGGCCATGTAATGCATGGACGGGAACGGCGGTCCGGTGCCGCCGTTTCCATTCCGGTCTGTCCCGTCGGGCGGACCTGCGGGAGTTAGGGGGATCCATGCCGCTTCTTTGGCTTGTTCTGACCGTGCTGGTGCTGGCTGCCGCGGGCTTTGCCATGGGTCGCGGGCGCGCCATGGCATCGGCGGGTGGCGACGCGCGCCGGATGCATTCGCTGCCGGTCTATTACGGAACCAATGTCGCGCTGTTCGTGATCACCCCGGCACTCGGGCTTTTGCTCCTGTGGCTTCTGGTGCAGCCAGCGTGGATCGAAAACCGCGTCTCAAGCGATATACCCGAAAGTGCCATCGGCGAAAGCAGCACGCTTGGCCTTGTGATGAGCGATGTGCGCCGGATCGCAGACGGGCTTGATCGGGCCGTTGCCGAGGGCGTGATCGGCGAGGACGAGGCACGCGAGATGCGTACCGAGTTCACCAATGTGCGTGACCGGCTGGGCGAGGTCGGTGTCGCGCTTGGGTCGAATGTCGAGGCGCCGATCCTGTTTGCGGCGCAGCAATACCGGCAGATGAGCGCCACCGGCAATCTGTGGATGACCGTGGCGGTTCTCGCGGTTGCCATGGTCGGATTTGCCGGGGCCCTTGTTCTGACGAACAAGGATTACCGGGCGCGCAATGTCGTCGAGCGCGGCGTGCTGGTCATTCTGATCGCGGCGGCGAGCATCGCAATCCTGACGACGCTTGGCATCGTCCTGTCGATGCTGTTCGAGACCCGGAACTTCTTTTCGCAATACCCTTGGACCTCGTTTTTCTTCGGGTTTGAATGGGCGCCGGATTTCCGGGGCAATTCGTCTCTGAGCATCATTCCGTTGCTGTGGGGCACGCTTTACATCTCGTTCATCGCGCTGCTCGTCGCGGTGCCGATCGGCCTGTTCGCGGCGATTTACATGAGCGAATATGCCGGGCCGAAGATGCGCTCTGTCGCGAAGCCCCTGATCGAGATTCTGGCCGGCATCCCGACCATCGTTTACGGCCTGTTTGCGCTTATCACCGTTGGCCCCTTGCTGCGCGACTATTTCGCCATGCCCATGGGGCTGGGCGAAAGCGCATCTTCGGTTGCGACCGCAGGTGTCGTAATGGGGGTCATGCTGATCCCGTTCGTGTCATCGCTGTCCGATGACATCATCAATGCGGTGCCGCAGGCGATGCGGGACGGGTCGTTTGCCATCGGGGCCACGCATTCCGAGACGATCCGTCAGGTGGTGATCCCGGCGGCCCTGCCGGGGATCGTGGGTGCGATCCTCCTGGCCGCGAGCCGCGCGATCGGCGAGACGATGATCGTCGTGCTGGGCGCCGGGGCTGCTGCGGCGCAGTTCAACCGGGGTCTGGGCGAGCTGGTCAACCCGTTCGAGGCGATGACCACCGTGACGGTGAAGATCGTGAGCCAGTTGACCGGTGACACGGATTTTGCGGCGCCTGAGACGCTTGTGGCCTTTGCGCTGGGCCTGACCCTGTTCGTTATCACTCTGGGGCTAAACGTTCTGGCCCTTTGGATTGTGCGCCGGTACCGGGAGCAGTATGAATGACCGATGTGATTGCAGACGGTGCGCCCGCGGGTCGGCATAAGGGATCTTTGCTAGCGCAGGACACGCGGACGAAGAAGCGGAACGCGGCCGAGGCGCGGTTCAAGATCTACGGGCTGTTTGCCATCTGTCTGGGTCTTCTGGCGCTGGTATGGCTGGTCACCTCGATCATCTCGAACGGGGCAGGCGCCTTTCAGCAGACCTTCGTGACGCTGGATGTGACGTTGGCCGAGGAGCGGCTGGACAAGAACGGCAACCGCGACCCCGATGACCTGCGCAAGGTGTCGACCTTTGGCTATGCGCCGCTGATCGCAGAGGCGATGGAGGCCAAGATGACCGAGACGGGCATCGCCGTCGAGGGGCTGTCGGCGAAAGACGCGGCCGCGCTTGTGTCCAAGGAATCGCCTGCGCAGCTGCGGAACTTCGTTTTGGCCAATCCCGACCAGATCGGTGAGACGGTGACGTTCGAGTTCCTTGCAGGTGGCCGTATCGACGGCTATCTGAAAGGCCGGGTTTCGATGGAAAGTGCGGTGCGCGATAGCAATGTCAGCCCCGAACAGTTGATGCTGACCGATGCCTTTGTCGAAGCGGGAGTTGTCGAGAAACGGTTCAACTGGCTGTTTCTGACCGCACCCGATGCGTCGGGCCAGCGGCCCGAGGCCGCGGGTCTGGGCGTGGCGATCATCGGGTCGTTCTACATGATGCTGGTGGTGCTGGTGCTGGCGCTGCCGATCGGTGTGGCCGCGTCGATCTATCTTGAAGAATTTGCGCCGAAGAACCGGGTCACGGACATTATCGAGGTGAATATCTCGAACCTTGCCGCCGTGCCGTCGATCGTGTTCGGTATTCTGGGTCTTGCAATCTTCATCAACTTTGCGGGGCTGCCGCAATCTGCGCCCATTGTGGGCGGTCTGGTGCTGACGCTGATGACCTTGCCAACGATCATCATCGCGACGCGCGCGTCGTTGAAATCGGTGCCGCCGTCGATCCGCGAAGCGGCTCTGGGCGTGGGCGCATCGAAGATGCAGACGGTGTTTCACCATGTGCTGCCGCTCGCCGCCCCCGGTATTCTGACCGGCACGATCATCGGGCTGGCGCAGGCATTGGGCGAGACCGCGCCGCTTCTCCTGATCGGGATGGTGGCCTTTGTCCGCGAGTTTCCGGACGGACCGCCGGAAGGGTTGTTCGACCCGGCCTCGGCTCTGCCGGTGCAGGTCTTCAACTGGACCCAGCGGTCCGACCCGGCTTTTGTCGAACGGGCCTCGGGGGCGATCATCGTGCTGCTGATCTTTTTGCTTATAATGAACGCGGTGGCCATCATGTTACGCCGCCGGTTTGAACGCCGCTGGTAGGGGAACGATCCGATGAACGATATGAGACTACTGGATAGAGGCGTCGAGATGACCGATGTGAAGATCGCCGCGCGGGATGTGCAGGTCTATTATGGAGATAACCATGCAATCCGCGATGTGAGCGTGGACATCAAGGACAAGACGGTGACGGCGTTTATCGGTCCGTCGGGCTGTGGCAAGTCGACCTTCCTGCGCTGTCTCAACCGGATGAACGACACGATCGACATCTGCCGTGTCGAGGGCGATATCGCGATCGACGGTGAGGATATCTATGACAAGCGGGTCGATCCCGTGCAGTTGCGCGCCAAGGTCGGCATGGTGTTTCAGAAACCCAACCCGTTCCCGAAGTCGATCTATGACAATGTGGCCTATGGCCCGAAGATCCACGGGCTGGCCCGCAACAAGGCGGAACTGGACGAGATCGTTGAACGCGCGTTGCGCCGGGGTGCGATCTGGGACGAGGTCAAGGACCGGTTGACGGAACCTGGCACCGGCCTGTCCGGCGGTCAGCAGCAGCGTTTGTGCATCGCGCGCGCCGTCGCGACGGAGCCGGAGGTTCTGTTGATGGACGAGCCCTGTTCGGCGCTTGACCCGATTGCCACGGCGCAGATCGAGGAGCTGATCGACGAGTTGAAGCAGAACTATTCTGTGGTGATCGTCACCCACTCGATGCAGCAGGCGGCACGGGTGAGCCAGAAGACGGCGTTCTTCCACCTTGGATACCTTGTGGAGTATGGCGAAACCGGCCACATCTTCACCAACCCCGAAGATCCAAGAACGGAATCCTATATCACCGGTCGGATCGGGTAAGAGAGCAATAAAATATGAGCAATACCCAACATATCGTCACGGCCTTCGACCGGGATCTGGAAGCGATCCAGGCGATGATCATGAAAATGGGCGGACTGGTCGAGGCCGCGATCGTCGATGCCGCCAAGTCGCTGGAAACCCGCGACGAGGAACTGGCGGCGAAGGTGCGTGAGAACGACAAGGCGATCGACGCGCTGGAAGAGCAGGTGAACGAAGAGGCCGCCCGGCTGATCGCCCTGCGTGCGCCCACGGCATCGGACTTGCGCACGGTTTTGTCGGTGATGAAGATCTCGGGCAATCTCGAACGCTGCGGCGACTATGCCAAGAACCTTGCCAAACGGACCAGCGTTCTGGTTCAGATGCAGCCGCCCGGCGGCGCCGCGACGTCGATCCGCCGGATGGCGCGCGAGGTCGAGTTGATGATGAAGGATGCGCTGGACGCCTATATCCAGCGCGACGCCGATCTGGCCGAACAGGTGCGTCAGCGCGACCGGGATGTGGACCAGATGTATAACGCGCTGTTCCGCGAGTTCCTGACCTTCATGATGGAAGACCCGCGCAACATCACAAGCTGCATGCACCTGCATTTCATCGCCAAGAACATCGAACGTGTGGGCGATCACGTGACGTCCATTGCCGAGCAGGTGATCTATCTGGTCACCGGCGAAATGCCGGAGGAGACCCGGCCCAAAGAGGACCGGACCCCCTATACCAGCTATGAAAGCGGACAGACCTGATGTCACCTGACCAGCCGACAGTTCTTGTGGTCGAAGACGAGCCCGCCCAGCGCGAGGTTCTGGCCTATAACCTTGAGGCCGAGGGGTTTGCGGTGTCGCGTGCCGAAACCGGTGACGAGGCGCTGTTGCTGGTGCGTGAGGATACGCCCGACATCATCGTGCTGGACTGGATGCTGCCGGGCGTGTCGGGCATCGAGGTGTGCCGTCAGGTGAAATCGCGTGCCGAGACGCGTGGTATCCCGGTGATCATGCTGTCGGCCCGGTCCGAAGAGGTGGACCGGGTGCGGGGCCTTGAAACCGGGGCCGATGACTACGTGATCAAGCCCTATTCGGTGATCGAGCTTATGGCGCGGGTCCGCAGCCAGTTGCGCCGGACGCGGCCGGGCGCGGTGGGCGAGCGGCTGGAATACGAAGATATCATACTGGATGCCGAGACCCATCGGGTCACACGGGACGGCAGGGCGCTGAAGCTGGGGCCAACCGAGTTCCGGCTTCTGTCGACCTTCATGGAAAAGCCGGGCCGTGTCTGGAGCCGGGAACAGCTTCTGGACCGGGTCTGGGGGCGCGATATCTATGTGGATACGCGGACCGTGGATGTTCATATTGGCCGGTTGCGCAAGGCGCTGTGCCAGTATGACGGATCCGACCCCGTGCGCACGGTGCGTGGCGCGGGATATGCGCTTGGCTGACCTCTAGGGGTGGGCCGCGCCGGGCTTTCGCTGGACATTTCGAACGAGACTACTGGTCTGATCCGCAAAATCCGGCCCATCGCCGTCGCGATCGGTGCGCCGGTTGACGTTCGTCAAGGCGGATATCCCAAGCGGCGGTATGATCTGGCGTTCGCAAAGCCAACGGAGGACGCGATGGCAAAGGATCAGAAGATCAAAGAGAAGAAACCGAAAGCAAAAAAGACCCAGGAGAAGGCGAGTGCCGGCCCGGGTACCGGCCACCACTGGACCAAGGAAATCGAGGTGGCGGGTGAAGACCTTCTTGCCCGGGTCAAGCAGTTGGCCGCCGACAGCCGGGTCAAGCGGATCCGGGTGATCGAGCCCGACGGCGACATCGCCCTGGAAATCCCGCTGGCATATGGCGCGATTGCCGGTGGCGCTGTGGTGATTGCCGTGCCGGTTCTTGCGATCATCGGAACGCTGGCAGCACTTGTGGCCAAGGTGAAGATTGAAATCGTTGAAGAGGTAGACGAAAAGACGGCGAAGTCCGGCAAGAGCTGAACGGCCTGACTGGGTGCGGGGTGTTTGGTCTGTACCGGCCCCGCACCGTTCCCGCAGCGTGCCTTCCACGGGCAGTGCGGTGGGCGGGGGAGATCGGGTTGCGCGTGCTGCAAGCCCGGCATGCGCAACCCCTTGGCCGTTGGACATGGGAGCGTATCTGGCCTAAGTGTCTGTCAGTTAAGGAGACCCCGAATGGCTACGCGCGACCTGACGATCCCTGATGAGCGCCATCCCGAGAAGGCGCATCGCCCGGATAATGCCCAGCCGAAAAAGCCCGACTGGATTCGGGTCAAGGCGCCGACGAGCGAGGGGTACAAGAAGACCCGCGATATCCTGCGCGAGAACAAGCTGGTGACGGTCTGCGAAGAGGCCGGATGCCCGAATGTGGGCGAGTGCTGGAGCCAGGGTCACGCCACCATGATGATCATGGGTGAGATCTGTACCCGGGGCTGCACGTTCTGCAACGTGGCGACGGGGCGTCCCGATGCCCTTGACGCGTTCGAGCCCGGGCGGGTGGCCCATGCTGTCGAGACGCTGGGATTGAACCATGTGGTGATCACCAGCGTGGACCGGGACGATCTGGACGATGGCGGGGCGGGGCATATCGCCCAGACGATCCGCGCGGTGCGTCATCGCGCGCCCGGGACGACGATCGAGGTTCTGACGCCGGATTTCCTGAAATGTCCGCCTTTGGCACTGGAAGCGGTGGTCGAGGCGCGGCCCGACGTGTTCAACCACAACCTTGAAACCGTGCCGGGGCTGTATCCGACGGTGCGGCCCGGGGCGCGATATTTCCACAGTCTGCGACTGTTGCAGCGGGTCAAGGAGCTTGATCCGGCCATGTTCACGAAATCGGGGATCATGGTGGGTCTGGGCGAGGAACGGCAGGGCGTGTTGCAGGTGATGGATGACATGCGTTCGGCGGATGTGGATTTCCTGACCATCGGCCAGTATCTGCAGCCGACACCCAAGCATCACAGGGTCGACCGGTTCGTGACGCCTGACGAGTTCAAGGCTTACGAGAAATCCGCCTATGGCAAGGGGTTCCTTATGGTGTCCGCGACGCCGCTGACCCGTTCATCCTATCATGCAGGCGACGACTTCGCGCAGTTGCGTGACGCACGGCTGAAGAAGCTCGGACAGGGCTGAGCCGGCCCTCCTATTCTGCTGCCGGGACCGCTTTTACGTAAGCCGCGATGGCTTCGAGGTCTTCCTTGGGCAGGTTCCCCAGGCCTTGGACAACCGCCGCCATCGTGCCGCCTGCCACATCGAAATCCGGGGTGAAGCCGGTTTCCAGATAGGCGGCGATGTCATCAAGGCTCCAGTCGAGCTTGGCCGGTGTGATGTTGGGGATCGTGCCCCGACCTGACGGGTTCGGCGCGCCGGCAAACCAGCGGGTGGTGTCCAGCGCCTGCTGCATGTTGCGCGGTGTGTGGCATTCGCCGCAATGGGCCAACGCTTCGGACAGGTACTGACCCCGGGCCAGTTGCGGATCGTCGGGGAGGTCTATCGCATAGCCGTCGGTGACGCCCACAAGTTTCCAAAGCCCGATACCGACGCGGATCGAATAGGGGAACCCAAGCTCGTGCGGCTGGCTGGGGGTCGGATCGGCGGGCAGGGTTTCGAGATATGCGGCAAGCGAGACGATATCCGACAATTCTGCCTTGTTATAGGCGGGATAGGGGAACGCCGGGTAGTAGTGGCGGCCATCGGGTGAGGTGCCCTTGATGATCGCGGTCACAACCTCGGCGCGGGTCCAGTTACCGATTCCGTATTCGGGATCCTGCGAGATATTCGGGGCGACGAACACGCCCGCGGGTGTGTCGAGCCGGTAGCCGCCTGCGAGGATCGTTTTGTCCTCGGCATCGGGGGCGGCATGGCAGGAGGCGCAGCCCGCGGCGTGAAAGACCAGTTCGCCCCGGGCGAGATCTGGGGTGATCGCCGCGACCTCGTCGGCCGGGATGGTTGCGGGCCGGGTCAGCGCCCAGCCCGCAACAAGCGCCAGCGCGCCAAGGCCGAGGATTATCAGGCCAAAGCGCTTCACGGGTTTACTCGTCGCTGAGTTGATAGTCCTCGTGGCAGGCCCCGCAAGCGCGGCCAACCGGGCCCAGCCCGGCCTGAACGGCCTCGAGCCCGTCGCCCGCGGTCCCGGCAAGGGCGGCTGCGGCTGTGGTCAGCGCTTCGCCTTTCGCGATGGCGTCGGGAATGTTTTCCCAGAGTGCCGGAAGGGCACGGGAGCCTTCCACGGCGTCGCTGTCGGTGCCCGGCGCCCAATAGGTCGACTGATTGAGGGAGGACAGTGCAGCAATATTCGATGCGGCGGCCGACGCGGCCTCGGCATTATACTCGGCAGTGCCACGCGCCATACCGGCCAGAATGCCGATATTGTGGGCATAAAGCTGCATATGCGCCTGACGGGCCTTCACCGCCGGGGGCAGATCGGCGGAATGGCTTTCGGCGAATGCGGGGGCGGACACGGCTGCAGCCAACGTGGCTGCGATAAGGATTTTGGGAAATTTTGACATCAGCATAAGTTCCTTTCGCGAGAACATGCTTTAACCATAGTGCCTTGCAGGCCGATGGGAAGTAAAATGCGCGACATCCTGCCGCGGTTTCTGCACCGTCGCTGTGCGGAGGCGAACAGGGAAAGTGTTTGGTGAGATTTAAGGCGGATTTCGGAAACCACCAAAAGGCCCCGCGATCATGATCGCGAACTCAGAACCGCCCCGGTGATCGCGAGCAGAGCGCCGAGGACGGTTGCCGCCGTCACCGCGCCGAGACCGAACAGCGCGAGGAGGGCTATCGCGACAAGAGGTGTCAGGAAGGCGAGGCTTGAGATCGTGGCCGCCGATCCCTGGCGCGTCGCCTTGTCCCAAAGCATGTTGGCGACCGTGAACGGCCCGATGCCCATGAGGAAAATCGCGGCCCATTGGGAGAGGGTCGGCCAGTGAAACGGCTCCAGCGCGAAATGGGCGGACAAGGCGGCGATCCCTGCCAGTCCGAGCGAAGGTCCGATCACGTTGGTCTCGACCCGCGCAAGTGACCTTCCGATTGAATAGATCGCGAAGGTGAGGGCGCCGCAGACACCGAGGGCGAGCCCGAACAGATCCAGCCCGTGACCCATCTGCGGCGACAGGGCGACGGCCACGCCGCAAAACCCCGATGCAATCCCGATTGTCTGAATCCAGGTTGGGACCCGCCGGTGAAGGAGCGATGCGAGCGCAACAAGGAAGACGGGCCAGAGGTAGTGCACGACATTGGCTTCGGCCGGGCCGATGCGCGATATTGCGGCAAGGTAGAATGCGTTGTTTCCCATCAGCCCGAACGCAACGAAGGCCATCGTCCTGAAGCGAACGGCAAAGAAAGTGGTCGTCTGGTTCTGCCTGAACGCGACGAGGAATGAGAAGACAAAACCCACGAGGGCCGACAGGCCCAGAACCATAAACGGAGGCGCCGGATGGGCAATTGTCGCGAGCGCTGGCCAACTGGCCCAAAGCACGATCGCCCCGCCGACAAGTGCGAAGGCTCTGCCGTTTGGCCCGCCGAAAAGCGCGGAGCGAAGCCAGGCTGCAAAGCCGTCCGCGATCCTGATGTGAGCGGGAAGATGTTGTAGGTTAAAGCTCACGGGATATGCCCTGTAGTTCAGTCAGACCGACGATGACCTCAAACGGGATCGTCCGCAAGGCCACGCCGTTTCCAGCGAATGTCGACGCGATGCGATGGTGTGCCTGAAACGGACATTCCCGCCCTGCATCGGTCTGACCCTAAGCCAGCAGGCCCCATTTGTAATGATGATGCTCGAACGAGACATGCTGATCGGCCCCTACTACATTGGGCATCATGTGGCGGAAGAGGGAGCGCCAGAAAGGCTGGATCGTGACGCCTTCGTCCTGGATCAGTTTCTGTATCCTTGCCATCACCGCGCGCCGCTCGTCGGCGTCGGCGATCGAGACCGCTTCCGAGAGGAGCGCGTCGAACTCGGCGTTCTCCCAGCCAAATTCGTTCCACGCCTCGCCCGAGCGGTAGGCCAGTGCAAGGATCTGGACCCCGAGGGGGCGGTGGATCCATGCGGTGCAGGAAAAGGGAAAGGTGTTCCAGCCACCCCAGAACTGCTCTCCCGGCAGGATCGTGCGTTCGACGGAGATGCCCGCATCGCGAAGCTGCACGGCGACCGCATCGGCGGTGTTGCGTTCCCAGTCGTCGTCGAGCGAGACAAGTTCATGGGTGAAATCGCCCATTCCGGCCTCTTCCATCAGTGTGCGACCGGCTTCGGGATCGTATGGCAGCGGCGGGAGTTCCGCATATTCCGGATGAAGGGGGGCGACGTGGTGGTTTTCGGCGGGACTGCCGTGGTTGCCATAGCCCAGTTCAAGGCAGATCGCATTGTCCACGGCAAGTTGCAGCGCCTTGCGCACGCGCACATCGTCATAGGGGCGCATGCCCTCGACCTCGGCCTTCTGGTTCGGGCGGACGACGATGGTCGCCGCCGAGCCGACCTCGGATCGTTTCAGGCCCATGCTGTCCAATGCGTCGATGAACACGCCCACGGATTCATGCAGCATGTCGACCTCGCCGTCGCGGATGGCGCGCAGCCAACTGGCGGGGTCGGTGCCAAGGTCGATGTATTCGATCCGTTCGAGATTGGGGCCGCCATAGACCCCGGTGCCCCACCAGGTATGGCCGTCGATCTGCTGGAGCGTGCAGCGGGCGCCCACGGCAAGTTCATCGATCCGGTAGGGGCCGGTGCCGATATAGCTTGTTGGATCGGAGGGGTCGAAATCGGCATGGACGATGGCCATCGGGTAGTCGGACATCACCGCGATCAGCGAGATATCGGGGGCGGGCAGGTTCAGTCGGACGGTGAGCCGATCGACGACCTCGATCCCGCCTTCGATCGCCTGATTGGTGGCGGGGTCGACCAGCACCGCAAAGCGCGAGGCGGCGGAATTGTTCTCGACCGTGCGGTCGCACCAGAGCCGGATGTTTCTGGCCACATCCTCGGCGGTGAAGTCGTCGCCATTCGACCATTTCACGCCGGGGCGGACGTTCAGGGTGTAGGTCGTGGCGTCGTCATTGACCTCCCAGGTCTCAAGCAACATGCCGCGAAAAACACCGTCGGAATTGTATTCGATCAGATATTCGAGCGTGCCGCGTGTCTGGTTGCCGTGTTCCGGCCACTCGTAGAGGCGCGGCTCGGTCAGGTCGCGGACATTCATCTGAACCCGTAGCGTGCCGCCGGCGATGGGGCTGGTCTGCGCCTCGGCAGGGCGGGCCGCCCCGATCATTCCGTAGGCCGCCGCCGCCGTGACCCCGAAGGACGTGGCGCGGCTGAGGAACTCCCGCCGGCTGAGTTTACCCTCGTGATACTCGCGGGCATGCATTTCCGCGGCCCAGTGAACGGGTTTTCCGGTGAGGGTCTGGTCACTCATACCAACCTGTCTTTCTTTCGCTGGCTGGGGGGCGGAGCCCTTGGCCGATATGCTGAATGGCGCCTTGATCTGCGTGCGGGTCGGACTCAGGGAGGCAGGCCCCTATTTGCGCATCTTATGGCCCCCGAGGTCAACGGACCGGGCCGCGGGAAGGCCATAATTATCCGCGCGAAGATCACAATAGCGGCATTGATGGCGGTTTTGGTGCGCGTCGCGCCCTATCGGGCGGCGCGGAAGGCCGAGGGGCTTTTGCCGGTCTCGTTCTGGAAGGCGCGGCTGAAATAGGCGGGTGACGTAAACCCGAGGCGCTCCGCGACCTCTTTGATCGGCATGTCGGTTTCAACCAGCATCCTGCGCGCCTCGTAATGCACGCGGTCGGCCAGAAGGCGCGATGCGCTTTGGCCCGCCGTTGCCCGGCAGACGCGGTTCAGGTGCGTCGGCGTCACGCCAAGGTTCGTGGCGTAGTGCGACACATTGGCACCGGTGCGGAACCGGCGTTCGATCAGCGCGGTATAGGCATTGGTCAGACGCTGGGCCGCGGTCGGCGCCTCTGAGCGATCGGCCAGATCGGCATGGCGTTCGAGCCAGACGGCGATCAGCCCGCCATAATGATGCATCGCACGGGTCGCGCCGGGCAGGTCGCGTTCGGCCTCGCGTTCCAGCGATGTGACAAGCCCGGTCAGTTCGGCCTGACGGAAGCCGTCGCGCAGGCGCAGGTGCAGTGGGTTGTCGGGAAACTCGGACGCGAGGGCTTCGGGAAAGAAGACGGCGGTGCCCTGAACCTGACCCATCATGGTGAAACCGTGCATCGTGCCGCCGGGCAGGAACACCGCGTTATGGGCGCCGTAGCCCCGGGTCGAGCCGTTGATCGTGACGCGGCCCTGGCCGCGCGTGAACCATAGAAGGCAGGGGCGCACATGGCTGCGCTGCGCCTCGGTGCGCCAGCGGCCGCCCATGGCGAGGCGCGCGAGCGATTCGATGCGGAACTCCGCGTTCGGATCCCTTAATTGCAGCATGGACAGCCCCCCACAGGCCCAAGAAAACGAGGCCTACCGGCCTCTTACACACTCACTCTGTTAATCATGGTTAATTTGCCTTCCACGTCAATGGCGGGGTCAGGCGCAGGCGAACCACTGCCAATTGCGCATGCGGGCGCGAAACCATGTGCGCTGGCGCTTGGCGTATTGCCGGGTGAGGATCGCAACGCGTTCGCGCAGAGCATGAAGTGGCAAGGTACCGTCCAGATGGGCCATGAGTTCGGCGGCGCCGATGGCCTTGGCCGAGGGCAGGGCGGGGTGCCAGCCATCGCGATTGGCGCGGGCTTCGTCGAGGACGCCCTGTTCAAGCATTGTATCGAAGCGGGCGGTGGCGCGGGCGGCTGTCCAGTCGCGCTTGGCGTCCAGCACGATGGGCTGTGCCTCTCCCAATGGCAGAAGGGGCGGGCCGGTCCGGTCCTGCCACTGGGCAAGCCCGGTGCCGGTGGTTTCCTGAACCTCCCATGCGCGCTGGATGCGGACGGGGTTGTCGCGGTCGATGCGGGCGGCGGTGACCGGGTCGATCTCGGCCAGCAGTGCGTCTGCGCCTTCGGCGGCGATGCGGGCATCGGCGCGCGCCCGGATCCCGGGCGGGGACGGCGGAATGTCGGCCAGACCTTCGGTGAGCGCCGTGAAGTAGAGCCCCGTGCCGCCGACGATGATCGGGCGGGGGCCGGTGAGGTGCGGGGGCAGGTCGCGCAGCCAGTCGCCCACGGAATAGGCCTGTGTGCCGGGGATGTGGCCATAAAGCGCGTGGGGGGTACGGGTTTCGTCTTCGACCGACGGCCGGGCGGTGAGAATGCGCCAGTCGGAAAAGACCTGAAGCGCATCGGCATTGATCACGGTGCCGCCTGATCCTTCGGCGATGCGCAGGGCGAGGGCCGATTTTCCCGAAGCCGTCGGACCCGCGATCAGGACCGGTTTTTCCGGGTCGAGATCGTTCAGGATGGGCGCGATCCAGTCGGGCATGGGGAATGTCACCGTTCGTCGTTGAAGCCGCCGGGGTTTTGCGACATTTTGCGCCGCGAGCAAAGGGCATCTGTGAGGACAGGCGAATGGCGGACCAGGATACGACCTATAAACGGGTGCTTCTGAAAATCTCGGGCGAGGCGCTGATGGGCGATCAGGGCTATGGCCTGCATCCACCTACGGTCGCGCGGATCGCCGAGGAAGTGAAATCGGTGCACGATATGGGCGTCGAGATCTGCATGGTGATCGGCGGCGGTAACATCTTTCGCGGATTGCAGGGCTCCGCGCAGGGGATGGAGCGGACGACGGCGGATTACATGGGGATGCTCGCCACGGTGATGAATGCGCTGGCGATGCAGGCGGCGCTTGAGGCGTTGAAGATCCATACCCGTGTGATCAGCGCGATCCGGATGGACGAGGTGGCAGAGCCCTATATCCGGCGGCGGGCCGTGCGGCACCTTGAGAAAAAGCGGGTCTGTATCTTTGCCGCGGGCACCGGCAACCCTTACTTTACGACCGATACGGCGGCGACGCTCAGAGCCAACGAGATGAGCTGTGAAGCGATCTTCAAGGGGACCAAGGTGGACGGGGTCTATGACAAGGATCCGGAGAAGCATCCCGACGCGGTGCGGTACGACAAAATCAGCTATGACGACGTTCTGCAAAAGCATCTGGGCGTGATGGATGCGAGTGCCATTGCGTTGGCACGGGATAACGATCTGCCGATCATCGTGTTCTCGCTGGATGAACCCGGCGGGTTCAAAGGCATCCTTGCGGGCGAAGGCACTTATACCGAGGTGCATGGCTGATGCCCTTGCCGCCGGCCATTGTCCTTGATTGCGAAACGAAACGTTTCTTATGCGGCGATTTGGTCACGGACCGCGCCGCGTTCGCGCAATCCGCTGGCCAATCGCTTTCCCGAATATGTACTATCCGCCTGAAATAGAGCTATAAGGCGGAAAACGGCCAGTACGAGCCGTGCGAGAAATCTGTGAGGTGACCTGGTGGCAGACGACTTCGAACTGGATATCGACGATCTTCAGCGGCGGATGGACGGGGCCATGTCGGCGTTGCGCCACGAGTTTGCGACGTTGCGGACGGGGCGCGCCTCGGCGTCGATGGTCGAGCCGGTGATGGTCGATGCCTATGGCGCCATGACACCGATTAACCAGGTGGGAACGGTCAATGTGCCAGAACCGCGGATGGTGACCATCAACATCTGGGACAAGGGACTTGTTTCCAAAGCAGAAAAAGCCATTCGCGAGTCCGGGCTGGGAATCAATCCGGTTGTCGATGGCACGATCATCCGCTTGCCGATCCCGGAGTTGAACGAGGAACGCAGGCGCGAATTGTCGAAAGTTGCCGCGCAGTATTCAGAGAGCGCGCGTGTTGCGATCCGGAACGTCCGGAGGGACGGGATGGATCAGTTGAAGAAGATGAAGGCTGGGGGGATGAGTGAGGACGATCACAAGATATGGTCGGATGAGGTTCAGGAACTGACCGACGCCCATATCGCGAAGATCGATGCTGCTCTTGAGGCGAAGCAAGAGGAGATCATGCAGGTCTGAGCGACCCGCTGTGATCCTGTAAAGGAGTGAACGGTGCCCCAATCGAATTCTGACTCTATCGGCCCGAGCCATGTGGCCATCATCATGGATGGCAATGGCCGGTGGGCCCAGGCGCGGGGACGTCCCCGGCTTTACGGCCACCACGCGGGTGCCAAGCGCGTGCGAGAAATCGTCGAGGCCTGTCCCGATCTCGGGGTCAAATACCTGACGGTCTTTG
Organism: uncultured Paracoccaceae bacterium; assembly: GCA_947503175.1. Lineage (GTDB taxonomy): Bacteria > Pseudomonadota > Alphaproteobacteria > Rhodobacterales > Rhodobacteraceae > Ovoidimarina. The sequence continues at coordinate 1,211,062 of CANNCO010000001.1, read as the reverse complement.
CCTTCTCGACCGAGAACTGGAAGCGGACCCAGGCCGAGGTTTCGGGCCTGATGACGCTGTTCCGGCGCTATATCAGCCGGGAATCCCGCGCGCTGGTCGAGAACGGCATCCGTGTTCGCTTCATCGGCGACCGGATCCGGCTGGATGAAACCCTTGTGCGCTTGATGGACGATCTGGAACTGATGACCGCGGATAACGATCGGGTACATCTGACCATCGCGCTGAATTACGGTGGCCGCGACGAGGTTGCGCGCGCCACCAAGCGGCTAGCGCGCGACGTCGCGGCAGGCCGGCTTGATCCCGAAGCCGTTGATGCGGAAACACTGGCCAAGTATCTGGATACATACGTTTTACCCGATCCTGATCTGGTGATCCGGACCAGCGGCGAGGCGCGGATTTCGAACTTTCTCCTGTGGCAGTCGGCCTATGCGGAGTATGAGTTCATCGACACGCTCTGGCCCGACTTCACGGGTGATGAGTTCGCCCGCGTGGTCGGCGACTACGCGGTGCGCGATCGCCGGTACGGTGCTGTTCCGGGATGAGTTCGGTTCCGGGCCGGTGGGATGACCTTCTGACCCGGGTTCTGTCGGGCGGCGTCATGGCCGGTATCGGAATTCTGGCGGTCTGGCTGGGCGGTTACTGGTTTCACGGCTTCATCGCGATCGTCTGTGCGGCGATGATATGGGAACTGGCTCGGATGCTGGGAGCCGGGCCCTTGGCCCATTGGCCCGCGCTTGGCGCCGGGCTGGCGCTGATCGCGGCGATCGAAATCCCCGAAGGGTTCGCCCTGCCGTTGATCATCGCACCCGCGCTGTTCAGGACCGAAAGCATGCGGGGCCACCGGACGCGATTTGCAATTCTGACGGTCGCCATCCTGATCGCCGGTTACGGGCTGACCAGCCTGCGGGACGATTTCGGATTTATCTGGATGGTCTGGCTGGCCGCGGTGGTGATTGCGACGGATATCTGCGGGTATTTCGCGGGGCGGATGGTGGGCGGGCCGAAAATCTGGCCTAAGGTTAGTCCTAAGAAGACGTGGTCGGGCACGGTTGCCGGTTGGATCGGGGCCGCCGCCATATCGATCCCGTTCGTCACCGAAACCGGCACGGGGTGGGAGCTTTTGGGAATAGCAGTGGCGATATCCATGGCAAGCCAGCTGGGCGATGTGTCGGAAAGCGCGGTCAAGCGCCGCGTTGGGGTCAAGGATGCCTCGACACTGATCCCCGGGCATGGCGGGCTTCTGGACCGGTTCGATTCGATGCTGGGCGCGTCGGTGTTTCTGTTGCTGATCGAGCAGGTTGTCGACTTTCCGCCGCCGCCGGTGTTTTAGATGGTGCGGCGGGTCACCATTTTCGGGTCTACCGGGTCGGTCGGATGCAACACGGTCGATCTGATCACGGCAGATCGCGACGCTTTTGAGGTTGTGGCCCTGACCGGCGGGCGCAACGTTGCGAAACTTGCGCGGCAGGCACGTGAGTTGAACGCAGAGATTGCGGTGACCGCGCATGAGGCGTGCTACCAGGACCTGAGAGCGGCCCTGTCCGGCAGCGGTGTCGAAGTCGCGGCGGGTTCCAACGCCATTCTGGAGGCGGCGGAACGGCCTGCGGACTGGGTGATGTCGGCGATCGTGGGCGCTGCTGGTCTGCCGCCGGGGCTTAAGGCTCTGGAACAGGGTCAGACGCTGGCTCTGGCCAATAAGGAAAGCCTCGTGACGGCCGGACCTTTGCTGATGGAGACAGCGCGGCGCCACGGAGCGACGATCCTGCCGGTGGACAGCGAGCATTCGGCGGTGTTTCAGGCGCTGATCGGTGAAGATATCTCGACTGTCGAGCGGGTAATCATTACTGCTTCGGGGGGTGCCTTCCGTGACTGGCCGGAGGAAAAACTGGCAAGTGCGACGCTTGCCGAAGCGTCCGCGCATCCGAACTGGGCGATGGGGCAAAGGATTACGATCGACAGCGCCAGCTTGTTCAACAAGGCATTGGAACTTATTGAAACCCGTGAATATTTCGGCGTTGACCCCGCAATGATTGAGGCGATTGTGCATCCCGAGTCCCTGATCCATGCGATGGTCGGGTTCCGGGATGGGGGGATCATGGCGCATCTGGGGCCACCCGATATGCGCCACGCCATCGGGTTCGCTCTGAACTGGCCTACGCGGAAAACGCTGCCAGTCGAGCGGCTGGATCTGGCGGCGCTTGGACAGTTGACGTTCCGGGAACCCGATGAGGATCGTTACCCCGCGCTAAGGCTCGCGCGCGAGGTGATGTCGGCGCGCGGGTTGGCGGGCGCGATCTTCAACGGGTCGAAGGAACGGGCGCTTGATGGCTTCATCGAAGGCCGGATCGGCTTTCTGGATATGGCCAATGTGGTGGACACAGTGCTTGCAAAGACGGGCGCCGGCAGCCACATGGGGAGAGAGATCACGCTGGATGCGGTGCTGGCAGCCGATGCCGAGGCCCGGCGTCTGGCGGGCGAAGAGATGAACAGACGGCAGGGATAGGCATATGGATCTGGTCGGGCTGATCCCGTCATTTGGCAATGTACTCTGGACAATCGCGGCCTTCGTGCTGGCGCTGTCGGTGATCGTGGCGATCCATGAATACGGCCATTACATCGTGGGACGCTGGACGGGGATCAAGGCGGATGTGTTTTCGCTGGGCTTCGGCCCGGTGCTGTTCAGCCGGGTCGACCGGCATGGCACAAAGTGGCAGTTCGCGGCCTTGCCGCTTGGCGGTTTCGTGAAGTTCAAGGGCGATGCCGATGCGGCGAGTTCGCCTGACAGCAGCGCGGTTTCAGGGCTGACGCCCGATGAGCGGCGGATGACGATGCAGGGCGCGCCGCTTTGGGCGCGGGCGCTGACCGTTGCGGCGGGGCCGGCCTTCAACTTCATGCTGTCGATCATCGTTTTCGCGGCGCTCATGGTCTATCAGGGCGTGCCGAAGAATCCCTATACGGTCGAGGAACTGACGCCGGTGCCTTTCGCGCCGATGGAGCTTCTTCCCGGCGATGAGATCGTGTCGATCGGCGGGGTCGAAACCCCGAGGGTCGGAGAGTTCGAGGGGTATCTGGACAGTCTGCCGTTCGAGCCCATTCTGGACTATGTAGTTCGGCGCGACGGATCGCTGACAACGGTGCAGGCGCCGCATCCGATGCCGGGGCTGATCGTGGCGTTGCAGCCGAAATCGGCCGCGATCGATATCGATCTGGAAGTCGGTGATGTGATCGTCGCGATCGACGGTGCGCCGATTACGCGGTTCGAACAGTTGCGCGATGCGGTGGGTGACTCTGACGGGCGCGTATTGGAGCTCGATGTCTGGCGCGGTGGAGAGACACTGAAATTCGCGCTCTCGCCACGCCGCGTCGATCTTCCCTTGCCCGAGGGCGGGTTCGAAACCCGGTGGCTGATCGGGGTCACTGGCGGCATGTTCATCGAGCCGAGGACGGAAACACCCGGCGCTTTCGAGGCTTTGAGCTATGGTGTGGAGCAGACCGGCGCAATCATCCGATCCAGCCTATCCGCGCTTTACAATATCGCGGTCGGCGCGATTTCGTCCTGCAACCTTTCGGGTCCGGTGGGTATCGCCGAGATGTCGGGCGACACCGCCAGCCAGGGGGCTGTGAGTTTTATCTTTTTTATCGCGATGCTGTCGACCGCGGTGGGGTTGATCAACTTGTTTCCGATCCCGGTTCTTGACGGGGGCCATCTGATCTTTCACGCATTCGAGGCGGTCACCGGCCGCCCGCCCAGCGACCGGGCCCTTCGGGTTTTGATGGGAGGGGGGCTGGTCGTTCTGTTGTCATTCATGGCCTTCGCGCTGACCAATGACTTCTTCTGTCCATGAATTAAGGCAAAACGGTCCCAAATTCGCCATAATCGGTCTGTAAACCATTCAGCGAGTTCCAGCGTCCGAGAAGGGGCCGACATGCTGAACAGGATCATACCGGACGGGTTGTCCGTAATTTCAGACCTTTACAAGGATCATCTGATCTTTGCCCTTCTGATCGGCGGGGCGTTATTTGCAGGTGGTTACCTTCTCCACCCCTGATGTCCGGGTAGTCGCCTGACAAGACCGAGTGTCGGCGCCTTGCACAGGCGCCGATTTTTTTTGCCCGTCAGTCCCTTGGGATTTTGACAAGCCCGGGCAATGTGATTACGCAGTCTGCATACGAGGTTTATGCGGAACGGGCAGCAATGACCAATATGTGGTGGGGAGGTGCCCTTTCAGGGTGCCGCGCGATACGTGGATTAACACAGGCCACTGCGGCGATACTGATCGCGCTTGTGCTGGCGTTGATGTCGGCCCCCGGGACGGCGCAGGCACAGAGCTTTCGGTTTTCCAACTTTGTTGTCGAAGGCAATCAGCGGGTCGATGCCGCCACGGTTCTGTCCTATGCCGATCTTGTGCCGGGACAGGCGATTGGTTCTGCAGGTCTGAACGAGGCGTTCCAGTCGATCATGGCATCGGGCCTGTTCGAGCGTGTGGAGCTTGTCCCGCAGGGCGGAACGCTTCGGGTCGTGGTTCAGGAATGGCCGACGATCAACCGGATCGCCATCGAGGGAAATCGGCGGCTGGATGACGATGACCTGCTGCCGCTTTTGCGCTCGACCCCGAGGCGGGTCTATTCGCCGACGGTGGCGGAGCAGGATGCGGCCACGATCGTCGAGGCGCTTGAGCAGCGCGGGTTGCTGGCTGCGACAGTCGACCCCCGGATCATCCGCCGCTCGGAGAACCGGGTGGATCTGGTCTTTGAAGTTAGCGAAGGGCGGACCGTCGAGAACCAGCGCATCTCGTTCGTAGGCAATCGCGCCTTTACCGACCGGCGTCTGCGCCGGGTTCTGGAGACGAAACAGGCCGGGCTGTTCCGGGCCTTTTTCAGAACCGATACGCTGATCACCGACCGGCTGGAGTTCGATCAGCAGGTGTTGCGGGACTTCTATCTGAGCCGTGGCTACGTGGATTTCGAGGTCGTGGACGTCTCGGCAGAACTGTCGCGCGAGCGGAACGCGACCTTCATCACCTTTCAGATCCGCGAAGGCCAGAGGTTCCGGTTTGGCGAGCTGACCGCCTCGACCGATCTGCCGAACGTGGATCCCGACGAGTTTCTGCAGGCCGCCCGCCTGCGCAGCGGCGTGGTCTATTCGCCCACACTGATCGACAATGCGATTGTGCGGATGGAGGGCCTGGCGAACCAGAAGAGCCTGGATTTCGTTCGGATCGAACCACGGGTTACGCGGGATGACCGCGCGCTGGAGCTGAACATCGAATTCGCGATTACACGCGGGCCGCGGGTCTTTGTCGAGCGGATCGATATCGAGGGCAACGCAACCACACTGGACCGGGTGATCCGACGGCAGTTCCGCATTGCCGAAGGCGACCCGTTCAACCCGCGTCAGATCCGAAACTCGGCGGCGCGGATCGAGGCGCTGAACTTTTTCGAGAATGTGCAGGTCAACCCGCGCGAGGGATCCGGCCCCGATCAGGTGATTGTCGACGTGGATGTCGAGGAGCGCCCCACCGGATCTTTGGGGATCGGCGCGTCCTATTCGTCGGATAACGGTGTGGGTGTACTTCTGTCATTTGAAGAGACCAACTTTCTGGGACGCGGTCAGGCACTGTCCTTTGAGTTGAACACGTCAAGCAACACGAGCACTGGGCGGTTCCGGTTTACCGAGCCGGCACTGCTTGGACGTAACCTGGCTCTGTCGTTTGGACTTTTTCTGACCGAGACGAACAACAATAATGCCGATTTCGATACGAGTTCGGTCGGCTTGTCACTCGGACTAGGGTTTCCAATTGGCGAATTCAGCAGCCTGAGGCTTCAATACACCTTCTCTCAGGACGAAGTATTGAACATCAACACGAACGCGTCGCCGATCGTTCAGCGTGAGTCCGGGAAGCGCACCCGCAGCAGCTTGGGATATGACTATCGTTACGACACCCGGAGGCGCGGCCTTGATCCGAATGCCGGCGTTCTGCTGACATTCTCGCAGGAATTCGCGGGGCTTGGCGGTGATGTGAAATACGTTCGCACCGTTGCGACCGGCACTGCGCAGCGACGCTTGCGCAACGAAGACTATACGCTTCGAGCCGTGTTTGAAGCTGGCAACATATCGAGTTTCGGCGGGTATTCGACGAAGGTGAGCGACCGTTTTTTCCTGTCTTCCAGCCAGCTTCGTGGCTTCGATTTTAGGGGCGTCGGTCCCCGTGACACGAATGCTGTCGGCAACACGCCCTTGGGCGGGAACAACTATGCCGTTGCACGGTTCGAGTTCGGTTTCCCCATCGGTTTCGTGGAAGACATCGGTGTCAGCGGTGGTCTGTTCTTCGATATGGGCTCGGTCTGGGGGCTTGAGGATGTGGTCGGTGCAGGCGGCGCGATTGTCGATGACGGTTTCAATCTGAGATCGTCGGTGGGCCTGTCGCTGTTCTGGGACACTCCGTTCGGCCCGCTCACCTTCAACTTCAGCGAACCGATCCAACAGGAAGTCTATGACCAGACGCGCAGCTTCGATGTGTCGCTGACGGCCAGGTTCTGAAGATGATGCGGCTGGTCGGCCTGTTTCGGGCCTGGCCCGCCGCCTTTCTTCTGGCCCTTTCGATTGGGATCGCGACCGGCGCATCGGCGCAGTCGGGCATACAGCCGTCTGCGCCCCCGGCCGGTGTCTGGACAGTCGATCCCGACCGGCTTTACGCCGAGACGCTGCTTGGTCAGAGAATTCGCGCCAATCTGGAAGCGCGCGCTGCGGAACTGTCGCGCGAGAATCGTCGGATCGAGGCGGAACTGATCGCGGAGGAGCGTGAACTGACCGAGCGCCGCGCCACTCTCTCGGTCGAGGCGTTCCGGCAGCTCGCAGATGCGTTCGATGCGAAAGTCAGCCGGATCCGCGAAGAGCAGGACGCCAAGACCCGCGATATACAACGGCTTCAGGAGACCGGTCCGCAGTCGTTTCTGGGTCAGGTCGTGCCGTTGCTCTCCGACATGATGCGGGAGCGCGACAGCGCGGTTCTGCTGGATCGGCGCGCCGTGTTCCTGTCTTTTGAGATCAGCGATATCACCGACGAGGCCATTGCCCGGATCAACGAGGAGCTTGGTGACGGCCAGACGCCGCGCGACGGCGAGTGACGCGCTTGTCAGTGCCGGTTGCGATTGCTAGGGAAGCCCATGACAGAGACACAGACTGCCGATATCGACCTGATCCAGAGGATCATTCCGCATCGTTATCCGTTCCTTCTTGTGGACCGGGTCGAAGGGATCGAGGGAACAGAACGGGCCACCGGCATCAAGAACGTGACGTTCAACGAGCCACAGTTTCAGGGCCATTTCCCGGCGCAACCGATCATGCCCGGCGTCCTGATGGTCGAGGCGCTGGCCCAGACCGCCGCGGTGATGGTCGGCGTGGCGCAGAATCTGGTCGACAAGAACTTCCTTGTCTATTTCATGGCGATCGACAGCGCGAAGTTCCGGCGCAAGGTGGGGCCCGGCGATGTGCTGAAACTGCACGTGGAGACCAAGCGCGGCGGTGGCAAGGTCTGGAAGTTCGAGGGCCGGGTGGAGGTGGACGGAGAGCTTGCCTGCGAATGCGCATTCACCGCGATGATGGACCTGCCGAAGGGCTGATCATGGGCATTGACGCGACAGCAGACGTGCATCCAAGCGCCATTGTCGAGGATGGGGCCACGATAGGTGCTGGCTGTCGGATCGGGCCCTTCTGCATTGTGGGGCCGGAGGCAACGCTCGGGGCCGACGTGATTCTGAAGTCCCATGTGGTCGTGACCGGGATGACCGAGATCGGCGACGAGACCGAGATCTTCCCCCATTCGGTAATCGGGGAGATACCGCAGGACAAGAAGTTCAAGGGCGAGCCGACACGGTTGGTCGTGGGCAAGGGCAACCGGATTCGCGAAGGTGTGACGATGAACACCGGGACCGAGGGCGGCGGCGGATTAACACGCGTGGGCGACGGCGGGTTGTTCATGACCGGTGCCCATGTGGCCCATGATGCGGTTGTGGGTGACCGGGTGATCGTCGCCAATCAGGCGGCCATCGCGGGGCATTGCGTGATCGAGGACGACGTGATCATCGGCGGTCTGTCGGGCATTCACCAGTGGGTGCGTGTCGGGCGTGGCGCGATCATCGGAGCGATCACGATGGTGACGAATGATGTGATTCCCTATGGGCTTGTCCAGGGTCCCCGGGGGGATCTCCACGGCCTGAACCTAGTCGGTCTCAAGCGGCGCGGAGTGGCCCGGTCCGACATCACGGCGCTGCGGGCGGCCTATCAGATGCTGGCACAGGGCGAGGGGACGTTTCAGGACCGTGCGCAGCGGCTGTCGGATGAAACCGAGAGCGAATATGTCCGCGAGATCGTGGAGTTCGTTCTGGCGGCCTCCGATCGTCATTTCCTGACCCCGGGCTGAACGGTGCGGGCGCTGATCGCGGGGCAGGGGGCGCTGCCGGTGGTGCTGGCCGAAGCTCTTGAGGGTGCGATTGTCTGCGAGATGGAGGGCTTTCCAAGCGGGCTGCCGGACTCCGTGGTGTTTCGCATCGAGACGCTTGGGACGCTGATCGGAACCTTGCGCGCGCGGGGAGTGACGGAGGTCTGCTTCGCCGGTGCGGTGCGTCGCCCGCCGCTTGATCCGGCCAAGGTCGATAAGGCGACGATGCCGCTTGTCCCCCGGATGATGGCGGCCTTGCAGCAGGGCGACGATGCGGCATTGCGAACCGTGATCGCGTTTTTCGAAGAGGCGGGGATCGCGGTTGTCGGCGCGGAGGCGTTGATGCCGGAACTTCTCCCCGATCCGGGGGTGCTGACCGCGGTACAGCCGCGCGACCGGGATCGTGCGGATGCCGAGCGCGCCGAGGCCATCCATGCCGCATTGGCATGCGCCGATGTGGGGCAGGGGTGTGTGGTGGCGGCCGGTCAGGCGCTTGCCGTGGAAACGCTCGGTGGTACCGACTGGATGCTGGGCACGCTGGCCGGCGACCGGCGACCGGAGGGGCCGGGCGGCGGCATCCTGTTCAAGGCGCCCAAGCCACAGCAGGACCGGCGGATTGACTTGCCTGTCATCGGCCCCGGAACGGTCATGGCGGCGCAGGCAGCGGGCCTGTCGGGTATCGTAATCGCCACGGGGGGTGTGATGGTGCTGGACCTTAGGGCAACGGTTGCTGCCGCAGACGAGGCCGGAGTGTTTCTCTGGGTTCGCGCGTCGTGAAGGTGTTCCTGATCGCGGGCGAGCCATCGGGCGACAGGTTGGGTGGCGCGTTGATGGCCGGGTTGCGGGACCTCGTGCCCGGAGTTCAGTTTGCGGGCATCGGCGGCGCGTCGATGCAGGCCGAGGGGCTGACCAGCCTGTTCGAGATGTCTGAACTCAGCGTGATGGGCATCGCAGAGGTCCTGCCGCGCTATCCGCAGCTTGTCCGGCGGATGAAGCAGACGGCGCAGGCCGCCATCGATACGAAACCCGATGTGATCGTCACGATCGACAGTCCGGATTTCTGCTTGCGGGTATTGCGGCGGGTCAGGGCCGAGGCGCCGGACATCCGGACGGTGCATTACGTGGCCCCCACGGTCTGGGCATGGCGTCCGCATCGGGCGGCGAAGATGGCGGGGCTTGTGGATCAGGTGCTGACGCTCTTTCCGTTCGAGCCGCCTTACATGGAAGAAGCCGGGATGCGGGCCGATTTCGTGGGCCATCCGGTCGTGGCGGAGCCGCAAGCGAGCGCCGCGGAGGCACAGGCGTTTCGCGAGGTGCGCGGGATCGGGGCCGCGCCTTTGGTGCTGGTGCTGCCGGGATCGCGGCGCGGCGAGGTCGGGCGGCTGGCTCCGGTCTTTGGAGAGGCTTTGCGGCCCGTTCTCACGGCAACACCTGACGCCCGCGTCGTGATCGCGGCGGCGGATCCCGTGGCCTCGATGGTGATGCAGGCCGCGGAGAACTGGCCGGGCGATCCGGTGGTGATCGATCCGCGCGGGCGTCCGTTGACCGAGGCGGATGCCGAGAAACGGGCGGCCTTCCGGGCGGCGGATGTGGCGCTTGCGGCATCGGGGACCGTTTCGCTGGAACTGGCGGCGGCCGATACGCCGATGGTCATCGCCTATGACATGGCGTGGATTTCGCGCCAGATCATCAAATCGATGCTGCGGGTGGATACGGTGACCTTGGTGAACCTCGTGTCAGAAACGCGCGCGGTGCCGGAGTTTCTGGGGGCGGATTGCCGGCCCGGGCCGATCGGAGAGGCGCTGGTCAAGCTCTTGGCCGACCCTGAAGGGCAGGCCGAGGCGTTGACGCTGACGATGGAACGTCTGGGCCGGGGTGGCGATGCGCCGGGTCTGCGTGCCGCGCGGGCGGTTCTGGAGGGGATTCAATCGAAGGATTGAACGACCAAGACTTATGGCCGGTGTTGTTGCGGGACAAAGCGGTCCTTCCCCGATACGACCCTGATATCTGCTCTTCTTTGACGATCATGCGGTCAGCCCGGTCTCATCTCAAGGGAGGCCAGGCCAATGAACAGCAGGTTGACGCCTGCAATCGCCAAAAGAGCATGCGCCAATACGCCGAACGTTTTTTGCGGAATGCGATTGTGCAGAGCGAAACCAAGCCCGACACCGAGAAACAAGAACGGCGCAAGCGAGAGGGATGCAACAAGCGTGCCGGGCGAGAACAGGCCAAGCGCCGCGTACCCCAGGCCCTTTGCCAGATTGAGTGTGAAGAAGAAGACGGCGTTCGTGCCGACGAATGCAGACTTGTCGAGACCCATCTTCAGCAATGTGCCTTTGATCGGGGGACCACCAGCATGCGCGACAAAGCCAGCAAAGCCAGACACCGCGCTTGCAACCAGGACCGTGCCCCATTTTGCATTTGCTTTGAAAGCTTCCGGTTTTCTGCGTTGCCAAGCGTAGCGGACAACGAACCCTATCGCCATCACGCCGATTGCAACACGCAACATGTCCGGGTTGATCTTGGCGAAGCTCATCATGCCCAACGCGACGCCGATCAGGGCCCCGGGCAATAACGCAGCGATCATGCGCGCTTTCCACGCGTTCCGATATCGCCAGACCGATAGGATATCTATCCCGATGAGGATCGGGAGCAAAAGGACGGCGGCGGCCTGCGGCGACATCGTCAAAGCGACAAGAGGTACCCCCCAGGATACCCAGACCACCTGCGAAACCGCTTTTGGAGATGCCTGTCAGAACGACTGCGAACGCTGCAACAAGATAGGATTCGAGGGTCATAGCCCCAGTTACATCGCAGTTATTAATCAGTAAAACAGTTTATATATATCATAAAAATCTGCTATTGAGATTTTATGCCTTTTGATCTGAGACACGTCGAGAGTTTCGTCGCCGTTGCCGAGACGCTTAGTTTTTCAATTGCTGCGGAGCGAACCAACACGGTTCAGTCGGCCGTCAGCTCGCATATCAAGCTGCTGGAACGGCAGGCGAACCGGTCTTTGGTCAAGCGTGGTCGCGGGCGACCTGTTGCGCTGACAGCAGAGGGGGCCGCGTTTCTGGTACAGGCGCGTCGTATGCTCATGCTTGCGGATCAGATGATCCACCAATCAGGTAATGCCACGGATGCCGAACCTATCCGCCTAGGGACGACGATGACCTTCGCACTGTCGGTAGTTCCATCGGCCTTGTCCTCCTTCGCTTCGCAGACCGATGCGATACCTGTGACTGTCAGAACTGCCCGCAGCCACGAATTGATGGAGCTTCTCGAAGGCGGGCAAATCGACGTTGCGCTTGTCTTTGACCAAGGGGCGAAACCAATGCTGCGAACGACCTTGGAAATCGGGCTCGTCTGGGTCGCAGCAGAGGGGTTTGATCTATCCCCGAACGCAGCACTGCCTCTCGCATTTCTGGATGATGCACGGGATCTTCGCAGGCACGCGTTTGGCGCGCTTGATGAAACCGGAGCGACGACACCTTCGCTTTCGACCCACCCCGATCCGATAGGTTTGCGGGCCGTCATACTCGCAGGACTGGCCGTTACGGTCCTTCCCAAGGTCTCTATCGCAACCCCACTTACGGATGTCGGAGCTCGTCTGGGTCTCCCGGCATTGGGGACGATGCCCGTCTCTGTCTACTGCCGGTCAGGCTATGGAGACGGTGTCCTGAAACGGTTTACCCAAGTCTTGAAAACCAAACTTCGAGCTGAATGAAACAGATTCCAAAAGACCAAAGCAGGCCATCTGCCTTAACACAGCATCCGGTCGCGGGGCTGAAGGTTTCAGGCCGCGCGATCCAGTCCGAACGTATCGTGGAGCGCCTGAACGGCGAGTTCCATGTATTTCCGGTCGATCAGCACAGAGATCTTGATCTCGGAGGTGGTGATGACCTTGATGTTGATCCCCTCGTCGCGGAGCGCCTTGAACATCTGGGCCGCGACGCCTGCGTGGCTGCGCATGCCGATGCCCACGACCGAAACCTTGGCCACATCCGTGTCGGCGACGAGATCGTGGAAATTGATCTCGCCCGCGTCCTTGGCGCCCTGCATCGCCTTTTCGGCGCGCGAGACCTGATCGGTGGGGCAGGAAAAGGTCATGTCGGTCCGGCCCTCTTCCGAGATGTTCTGGACGATCATATCGACATTCACGCCCGCGTCGGCGAGGGGGCCGAAGATCGCCGCCGCGATGCCGGGACGGTCGGCCACCGAGATCAGGGTCATCTTGGCTTCGTCGCGGCTATAGGCGACGCCTGAGATCACATTGGATTCCACAATATCCTCCTCGTCGCAGACAAGCGTGCCCGCGTTCTCGTTGTTGTCCTCGAAGCTCGACAGAACCCGGAGCCGGACCTTGTAGCGCATGGCCAGTTCGACGGACCGGGTCTGCAGCACCTTGGCGCCGAGCGAGGCCAGTTCCAGCATCTCTTCGAATGCAATCTTTTCGAGCTTGCGGGCCTTGGCGCTGATCCGGGGGTCGGTCGTGTAGACCCCGTCCACATCGGTGTAGATGTCGCAGCGGATCGCACCGAAAGCGGCGGCAAAGGCCACGGCCGTGGTGTCGGAGCCGCCCCGGCCGAGTGTGGTGATCCGACCTTCGGGGCTGATCCCCTGAAAGCCCGCTACCACCGCGACCTTCATCCCTTCGGCGAATTTCGCATTGATATTGTCGGTCGGGATCTCGGTGATCCGCGCGGTGGAGTGGGCGGATGTTGTCTTAAGCGGCACCTGCCAACCCTGCCAGGAGCGGGCGGGAACGTCCATTTCCTGCAGGGTGAGCGCCATGAGACCTGCGGTGACCTGTTCGCCCGAGGACACGACGGCATCGTATTCGCGCGCGTCGAACATGGGAGATGTCTCGCCCACCCAGCCCACAAGCTCGTTCGTCTTGCCCGCCATGGCCGAGACGATGACGATCACGTCATGGCCATTGGCGACCTCGCGGCCCACGCGCTTGGCGGCGCGCCGGATCCGGTCGGGCGTGGCGACGGAGGTGCCGCCGAATTTCATCACGAGGACGGACATGTGCTGTCCCTTGCGTGGTGGTGTCGGTTCGGGCGGGGTTTACGCAAGGCCCGCGGCAGGGGCAAGGCCCGGAATGGCGGGCGTCGCCGGGGGTTGCACAGTTGCGGATTTGCGTATTTGGGACAAGACGAAGGGGGTTAGCGCACCCGGTCGACCCGCGCCACGATATCGAGGGTGATCGTGTCACCCACCAGATCGGGAAAGCCTCCGGCCCCGAAGGCCGCGCGGCTGATGGCCCCCTTGAGGCGCATGGATAGCCGGTCGCGTTCACCGGGGTCGGTGCCTTGCTGCCGGAAGAGCTGTGCATCAAGCGTGATCGGGCGGGTGATGCCCTTGATGGTGATCTTGCCCTCGATCCTTGCGGTCCACCCGTCCGGGATGACCCGCGTGCTTTGGAAGGTGATCCTCGGGAAGCGTCTGGTGTCAAGGACCTGCGGGCCTTTCATGGCACTCGTGGCGAGAAACAGGCCGGCGCTGGCCCGGGCGGGGTCGAGGGTGGCGGCGACCTGACTGCGCGCCGGGTTGTCCAGATCGAGCATGATGCGGGCCGCCACGACCGGCATGGTGCCGCGGGCCGGATTGCCGGAGAACGTATAGCCGAAGCCCACGAAGGAGTTTTCGCGGTCGAGCCGGTAGGGTTCGGGATCGGCCAGTGCGGGGGCCGCGATGATGAGTGCGAGGATCAGGAGGATGAGGCGCATGGGGCAAGTCTAGCGCGGGAATGGTCACCCCGGGGACATTTCTTGGTGAACGCCCCGGATGGCGCTCGGGAAACCGGTTGCTCCCAATGGCCGAGGGGTTAGTCTTGCGCAAAACCACTTCCGGACAGGGGACGGGTATGAAACGCACGACGCTGGGACGCACCGGCATCGAGGTCAGCGAGCTGTGCCTCGGTTCCATGACATGGGGCACGCAGAACACCGAAGCCGAGGGTCATGGACAGATCGACATGGCATTGGATCATGGCGTCGATTTCATCGACACCGCCGAGATGTATCCGGTCAATCCGGTCAGCACCGAGACCGTTGGCGGGACCGAAAAGATCATCGGGACGTGGATCGCGAAGACCGGGCGGCGCAAGGATATCGTTCTGGCGACGAAGGTATCGGGTCATAACGAGCGGTTCGTGCGCAAGGGTCAGCTGGTGACGCCCGAGACGCTGACGGATGCGCTCGAAGGCTCGCTGAGGCGGCTTCAGACCGACTATATCGATCTTTATCAGCTGCACTGGCCCAATCGCGGATCGTTTCATTTCCGGCAGATGTGGCGGTTCGACCCGTCGCAACAGGACGGGGTGGCGGAAGTCGAGAACATGGCCGCAGTGATGGAGCGGCTGAAAGAGTTGGTTGCGGAGGGCAAGATCCGGGCCTTCGGCCTGTCCAATGAAAGCACATGGGGGACGATGCAATGGCTGGCGGCCGGGGCGGCCACGGGCGGGCCGCGGATCGCGTCGGTCCAGAACGAGTATTCGCTTCTGTGCCGGCATTACGACACCGATCTGGGCGAGATGGCGGTGCATGAGGATGTGACGCTTCTGGCATTCTCGCCGCTGGCCGCGGGGTTGCTGACGGGCAAGTACCAGCATGGCGCGGTGCCGCCGGGATCGCGGATGACCTATGCCGAGACGCTGGGCGACCGGGTGACGCCTCGGGTGTTTCCGGCGGTGCAGGCCTATCTGGATCTGGCGCGGGATCATGGGCTGGACCCGTCGCAGATGGCAATTGCGTGGTGTCTGACGCGGCCCTTCCCGACCGTTCCGATCTTTGGCGCGACGACGCCCGCGCAGCTAGAACTGGCGCTTGGGTCGGGTGATGTCAGCCTGTCGGATGATTTGCTGGTTGAAATCGACAGGATCCACCGGGCGCATCCTTTGCCCTATTGACCGGACGGGCGCGATACGGGCAGGTAGAGCCATGATCAAACGGATTCCCCCACGTCCGGTTGTCCTGGCCTTTCTTGCTGTTCTGGCTTTGGCTGCGTGCCGACAGGATGGGGTGGCCAATGACGAGTTCGGCCCCGATTTCGCAGATGATCTGGAACTGGCCTGTGTCGCCGATGGCGGCCGCTGGGGTGCGGGCGTGCGCGAGGGCACGATGGTCTGTTACCGGACCACACGGGATGGCGGAGAGATGTGCGCCGCGTCGACGGATTGCGAGGGGTCTTGCCTTGCGCGGTCGCGGACCTGCGCGCCGGTGACCCCGCTTCTGGGGTGCCATGAGGTGCTGGGATCGGCGGGCGGGCGGACGACGCTGTGTCTCGAGTAGCTTTAGCCGCAATGTTTTCGGCGCTTCTGGCTGGCTGCGCCGTGCTGCCTTCGGGCGGGTATCGCGATACGGATGTGCCGATCTCTTCGGTGGCGGCGTTCGATGTGCAGCGCTATGCCGGGCTGTGGTACGAGATTGCGCGCTTTCCGGTGCCGTTTCAGGCGGGCTGCGAGGGCGTGACGGCGCGGTATTCGATCAATTCGGACGGTACGGTCGGAGTTCTGAATACCTGCCGCGAGGGTGGGCCGGGTGGTCCTGTACGCCAGATACAGGGTGCGGCGACGGTGACCGGCCCCGGACGCCTGTCCGTCGGGTTTCAGGGCGTGCCGTTCATCAGGGGGCCCTACTGGGTGCTTTGGGTGGACGAGGGATACAGGACTGCCGTGGTGGGTGTGCCGTCGGGCCGGGCGGGTTGGATTCTGAACCGGACGCCCGACATTCCGTCGGATCGATTGAAAGCCGCTTTGGAAGTGCTTGATTTCAATGGGTACGACACGTCGAGACTGCGAAGGACGGCGCAACCGCCGGCCCCTTAGGACATCAGATCTTCGACGTAGTTCGGGAAGTCGCGTGCCGACACCTCGGCCTCGCGCACCAGAAGATCGAAGTGACGGGTGAAGGCGGTGATCCGGGCGCTGTCCCGGAACACCAGATAATGCTGGCCCAGATAGAGCGCGGCCAGAAGCGGGCCGAACACAGTCAGCGGCGCTGAATGCAGGCGGCGCGCATCGAACAGAAAGATGCGGAGCGTCGGATAAAGCTGTTCATGCAGTTCGAAAAGCCGGACGACCTGGCCTTTGCGGGTCTCTTCGGGCAGGCCCGCGTAGTATCCGTCGCCCCTGACAAGACTCTCGACCTCGAAGAGCGGGATCGCGAGTTCATGGTCGGAGCGGGTGTCGCGCAGAAGATCCAGCCGGTCTCCGGACGCACCGATCGCCTGCGCCGTGGTCTTGCCCAGATGGGGCGCGTATTCCCAGCGGAGCATCTCGGGGGTTTTCAGCATGTCGGGCAGGCGGGCAGGGACGTGGCGGATCTTGTAGCCTTCGGCCTCGCGGTGCCATGCGTAAAGCTGGGCGTCGGCCACCGCGCGGTCGGCGGTGGGCATCTCCATCGACGCCGCCAGAAGATCGGCGGCCTTTTCGGGGCGGTCGGAGAGGCCCAGAAGCCAGTCGGCGGAAACGCCGAGCGCGACGGCGCATTCGGCCACGACCTGTGCATTCGGCAGGCGGGCGGTATCGCGGGACAAGAGCTGAGAAATGGTCGAACGATCCACGCCGACCTGCCGGGCAAGGCCGCTTTGACTCGCGCCCCGATCCTGCATCGCGCGCTCAAGGCGGCGACGGAAGGAAAATGCGCGGTCTCTTTTGTCTGTTTTTGTCATCTATGTTTAATATATTCAGCAGTTGGGAATTAATGTTGCCAACATACAGAATTTTCAAACCCCATGGCAAGTGCGAAACTGTCAGGAGGTGACAGGGGCCACCGTCTGGGGAAAGCTTTGAAAATGAAGGTTGAATGGCCGACACTGGCCATGTTGGTACTGTGTTATGCCGTCTGGGGTGTTGCCACGACGGTGGGGTACGGCGTGTCGCCGATTCTGGCGGTGCTTGTGGCCGGATTTGCCACCGCACTTCACGCCTCGCTGACCCATGAGGTGACCCACGGGCACCCGTTTCCGGGGCATCCGCGTCTGAATGCGGCATTGGTCGCGCCGCCGCTGACCCTTGCCATTCCCTTTGGCCGGTTCCGAGACACGCACCTTGCCCATCACAACGATTCCATCCTGACCGATCCCTATGACGATCCGGAGTCGAACTATCTGGACCCGGAGGTCTGGGCGCGGCTGTCGCCAGTCGCACGCTGGTTCCTATCGATCAACAACACGCTGGCCGGGCGTATCGTTCTTGGCCCTGCGATCAGCCTGTTCGTCTTCATTCGCGACGATATTCGGATGATCCGCGGCGGAGATCGTCAGGCTCTGCGGGACTGGCTGTTGCATGTTCCGGCAGTCGGGCTGGTCGTGGCGTGGTTTGTCTGGGTCGCGGCGATGCCGTTCTGGGCCTATGCAATCGCGGCCTATATGGCGATGGGAATCGTTAAGATCCGCACGTTTCTGGAGCATCAGGCCCATGAGCGGGCCAGTGGGCGGACGGTGATCATCGAGGATCGCGGGCCGTTGGCGTGGATGTTTCTGAACAACAACCTGCATGTGGTGCATCATATGCATCCGACAGTCCCGTGGTACCGGCTTTGGGGCCTTTATTCCGAGAATGCAGATCACTACCGCCGGCGGAACGGGAACTATGTCTATCGCTCATATGCGCAGGTGTTTCGCGCGCATTTCCTGCGGCGCAAGGACCCGGTGCCCCATCCGCTTTGGGATAGGTCGTAAGCCCACCCCCTCGCGCACGGTGGGGCGGCGTGCCAATAAGCGGGCATGGACGCCTGGATTCCCATAACGATCGCCGCAGCCGCAGCCCAGACGCTGCGCTTCATGGCGCAGAAGCATCTGAAGTCCTCGGCACTGTCGACAGGCGGAGCGACGCTGGCGCGCTTCCTGTACTCGGCCCCGCTGGTGGCGGTTTTGATCGTTGTATATGGGCAGGTTTCGGGTCAGGCGATGCCGATGATCGGGACGGGGTTCTGGGCTTACGCGCTGACGGGTGGTCTGGCCCAGATCCTTGCGACCATGTGCGTGGTGGCGCTGTTTGCGCATCGGAACTTTGCCGTGGGGATCACGTTCAAGAAGACCGAGGTTGTCCTGACCGCGGTCGTGGGGTTCCTGATCCTCGGGGACACCGTTTCGGTCTGGGGCGGGTTGGCGCTTCTGATCGGGCTTTTCGGTGTTCTATGGCTGTCGGATCCGCCCGAGCGTACGGGCGCGGGGTGGACGCGGGTTTTCAACCGCGCGGCGGGGCTGGGCCTGTTGTCGGGCGTGTTTTTCGCGGTGTCCGCGGTGGGGTATCGCGGGGCGGTGCTGGCGCTGGAGGGTGGCGATACCGGCCTGCGGGCAGGCCTGACGCTGGCGATTGTAACGGCATTTCAGACGCTTGCGCTTGGTGGGTGGCTGGCCTTCCGGGAACCGGGGCAGATCGTCGCGACCCTGCGCGCGTGGCGCGTTGCCGGCATGGTCGGACTTTTGTCGATGATCGGCAGTTTCTGCTGGTTTGCGGCGTTCAGCCTGCAGAACGCGGCCTATGTCTTTGCCGTTGGGCAGGTTGAACTGATCTTTTCCCTGTTCGCTTCGGTCCTTGTTTTTCGAGAGCGGATTTCGGCGCGCGAAATGACGGGGATGGCCATCCTGACCGTGTCGATCATTCTGGTGGTGATGTTGGGCTAGGCCGTGCCGCGCAGGCGCAGAAACGCAGCCTCTTCGTCATCGTTGCGGAAGAATGGCACGCTTTCCGGGGCGCCCAAATCGGGCAGGCGGGCCGCGATCTCGGCCAGCACGACCTCGGTGATGAACGGCAGGTCGATCTTGCGAACCTCTTCGAGCGGGACCCATTGGAGATGTGACAGCTCGTCGGTCGCATGAGTGAAATCGTCGATATCGCCCTGAAGACGGGCCGCATCCACAAGAAAGAACCGGGCGTCGAACCGGCGGGGCCGCCCCGGGGGCGTAATGGCGCGAAAGACGAACCTAAGGGCTGCTGCGTCGGGGACGTGGCCTGTGGCGGCGAATCCGGTCCAGTCGGGCGGAGCCGCGTCCCACGTGCCGCGACGACCGAGAATCAGGCCCGTTTCTTCCCAGAGCTCGCGGATCGCGGCGGCGGCGAGAGCTTCGGGGGTCGGTCCTTCGGAGGCTTCAGCAAGACGGGTCGTGCACGCTGCGGGCAAGGCGCTCGACAGCGGGATGCGCGCATCGTTTTGATCCACCGCTCCGCCGGGAAAGACGTATTTCATAGGCATGAAAACCGCCCGCGCACCGCGTTGGCCCATCAGGACAGAGGCCCGACCGCCGGGATCCCGGAGCGCGATCACGGTTGCTGCGTCGCGTATCGGAACCTCGGTCATCCCGGTCAGGCCGCTCCGAACCCGTGCATGCGCTTGGCCCACTGAAAGGCCACGATCAGGCCCTTGAGGCGCGGCAAGAGGTAGAGCGACAGCGCCGTGCATCCGACCGTGAAGGTGCTTGCCAGGACCATCGGGTCGGGGCGGAAGGTCGTAAAGGCCCAGATGATCGCGGGCGCCATGATTTTCCCGACGATCAGGATCGTCAGATAGGCGGGGCCGTCATCGGCGCGGGCGGGCCTCAGGTCTTCGTTACAAACGGGGCAGGCTTCGCGCATCGTCAGATACCCCTTGAGCATCTGACCCGCCCCGCAATGGGGGCAACGCCGACGCCAGCCGCGAGAGAGCGACTGTTTCAGCGGGCGTTCTTCGATCTCTGGATCGGTATCGTCGATCCCGGCTCGAAGCTCTGGGGTGGTACCCGGCATTTGCGGCAATCCTGAGTTGTGTATTCGGGCCACTCCTATCCGATGCGCCGTGGAATGGAATGTCGCACAAAGTCCTTGCGTCGGGATGTCGCGATTATTTTCGGCCGACTGCGACGGAATCGGTCGGATGCGCCGTTTGATGATCAGAAGGCGGGCGAAATGCAATGCGCCAGTATGAAAACGAATGGAGAAGACCCATGATCAGACCAACCCTCATCGCACTTGTCGTGCTCACTGGTGCCGCCAGCGCTGCGTTTGCGCAGGCCTCCGATGGTCCGGGACGAGAGCGGATGTCGTTTGAGACCTTCGATACCGATGGAGATGGGCAGATCACGCAGGCGGAGGTCGATGCCCATAGGCAGGCGCGTTTCGCCGAGGTTGATACGGATGGCGACAATCAGGTCAGTCGCGATGAGTTTCTGTCCCATTCCGCACGGCAGGCAGGCGACCGGGCCGGACGGATGTTCGACCGCCTGGATGCCGATGGCGACGGGCTTTTGTCGCGGGATTTGGCCGAGCAGCGGGCACCGGGGCGCGATATCGTGACCCGCCTTGATACAGACGGGGACGGTGCGGTGAGCGAGGCGGAGTTCGAGGAGATGCGCGACCGGATGGCCGAGCGGCGCGGTGGCAAAGGGCGCCATGGTGGCGGCTGGTTCGGCAATCGGTCGAACTGAGTGACCGGCGCGGGGGCGGTAGAGAATACCGCCCCCGCGCCAATTGCCCGGGGCCTTCGGACAGGATAGCCGTGACGGACAATGACTTTGCCAGACGACGCCATGACCGAGGTGCCGGACGACGCGCTGCTGATCGCCTATGCCAATGGCGACCGGGCGGCGTCTTTGGAACTGACGCGGCGGCTGGTGCCGAAGGTGCTGGCCTATGCGGCCCGGCTTCTGAGCGACAGGAGCGAGGCAGAGGACGTGGCGCAGGAGGCGATGTTGCGCCTGTGGCGGATCGCGCCCGACTGGCGGCAGGGCGAGGCGAAGGTGTCGACTTGGCTTTACCGGGTGGTGACCAACCTCTGCACCGACCGTCTGCGCAAGGGCAGGTGCATGGCGCCGCTGGAGGCGGCGGGCGACCCGAGCGACGGGGCGCCGGGGCGCGAGGACCAGATGATGGACGTCGACCGCGCAAAAGCCTTGCAGGCGGCGTTGGGCCGGCTTCCGGAGCGGCAGAGGCAGGCGGTTGTCCTGCGCCATATCGAGGGCCTGTCGAACCCCGAGATAGCCGCGGTGATGGACATCGGCGTCGAGGCGGTGGAAAGTCTGACCGCCAGGGGCAAACGGGCACTGACGGCGGATCTGTCGGGGCGACGCGACGAACTGGGGTATGAAGATGGCTGACAAAGACCCACTGGACGATTTCTTCGACGCGGCGCGCAATGCGGCGCCGAAACCGTCGGACGCGCTTCTTGCACGGGTTCAGGCGGATGCCGTGGCGGAGGCGGAGCGGCGTGTGACGCCCGTGCGTCGCCCGCGCGTGTCGCTGTCGTCGGTACTTGGCGGATGGCGCGGCGGGGCAGGCCTGGCTGCGGTGGCTCTGACGGGCCTTGTGATCGGCTACGTGCAGCCTGCGGCCCTGACGGATTATGTGCCCGATCTGACGAGTTCAGATTATGATCTGACGGATCTTGGCGCGGGATATGGGGTCTATGTGTTCGAGGATGATCAGGGCTGATGTCGGATGAGCAAAAACCCAAGGGCGGGACACCGGTCTGGTTGCGTGTCACTCTGATCCTGTCTCTGGCGGTGAACCTCTTGATCGCGGGGATCGTCGCGGGAGCCGTGTTTGGAGACCGGCGTGGCGGTCTGGACCGGTCGGTGCGCGATCTGGGCGGCGCGCCGTTTTTCATGGCACTTGAGCCGTCGGAGCGGCGCGAACTGGCGATGCGCGCGCGCGGCGAGGCGGAAGAGCCCCTGCGGGAAAGTCGCAGGGCGCTACGTCAACGGTTCGAGGCCCTGCTGAGCGCGCTTCGGGCCGACGATTTCGACCGTGACGCCGTGGAGGCGCTTTTAGCCGAGCAGCGTGCGGCGGCATCCTCGCGCGCCGCTCTGGGCGAGCGCGTGCTGCTGGATCACCTTGCGGGTCTGAGCGCAGAGGAACGGCGCGCCTATGCCGATCGGCTGGACAAGTCGCTGCGGCGCGCAGCGCGGCGCTGATCGCCGTGTCAGGCCGCGTATTGGGGTGGTGAGACCGAGACCATGTTGCGCCCTCCGGCTTTCGAGTCGTAGAGCGCATTGTCGGCCCGTTCTATGGCGCCTTCGGCTGTGTCTTGCTGGGCGGCCATCGCCATGCCGATGCTGACCGTTACCGGCACGCACATTGCGCGGCCGGGGCAGGCCACGGGGCGGTCGCTGATCACGGCGCATAGCCTTTGGGCGGCTGCGAGCGCGGCCTCGGGGTCGGTGTCGCGCAGAACGATCAGAAACTCCTCACCGCCGATGCGGGCGACCATGTCCATCCCGCGCAGGTTGTCGCGCAGGCGGTGGGCGACTTCGGTGAGGACTGCATCGCCTGCCGGATGGCCGAAGCGGTCATTGACCGCCTTGAAGCGGTCGATATCGACCAGAAGCACGCAGATGTCCTCGCCCGCGAGGTCCTGTTCGACAATGCGCTGAAGATGCGCCATCGCGTAGCGGCGGTTGAATAGCCCGGTCAGCGGGTCCTCGACGGCCAGGCGCAACCGTTCCTCGACAGCGGCGCGCAGGCTGTCAGCCTCGCGCTTGCGGCGTAGCTGGACATCGATCCGAAGCCCGAGTTCTTCGGGGTCGAAGCCGGACTCCAGAAGATCGCTTGCCCCGAGGTCCAGTGCCATGGCCGCTGTTTCGGTATCCGCCGGATCGTGAACGATGATGATCGCGGCATGGCGGGCCGCGGCCATGGACCGCAGATCTGCGAGCAGGCGCAAAGTATAGGCTGGCGCGCCGCTGCCTGTGCAGATGACAAAGACGTCGGGAACAGCATTGCCCTCCGCCGCGGCGAGCGCCTGTTCTCTGTCCATGGCCGCGACAGCGTGGCCGGTATGGGCGAGCAGCCCTTGCTTCCAGCCTTCCGCTTTGGTTTGGGAGGCGGACACAAGGGCAGCACGGCCCGGAGGTGCGAATGCCGGCGCTGCTTCGGCAAATCCGAGTTCGCGAACGGTAATGGCGCGTGCGTGAAGAGCTTCGGCCGTTTCGCGGAACCGCAGGAGGCTTCGGATACGGGCCATCAGCGGCAGTGGCGCCACGGGGCGCGGCACGACATCGTCGGCCCCGGCACGCAATGCCTCAAGCCGGGCGGCAGAGGTGTTTTCGGGAAGCGTCATGATGACGGGAATGGCCCGTGTGCCCGGATCGGCCTTGAGCCTGGCGAGGGCCGCAAGCCCGCCGCCCGGCAGGTCTCGGTCGAGAAGGATCAGCGCGGGCTGGTGGGAGAGGGCGTTTTTGAGCACCGCATCGCCATGATCGGCAGCGAGCGTTTCGTGGCGGACCGCCTTCAGAACAGAACTCAACGCGATCCTGTTCGTGGCCGTGCCATCTGCTATCAATATCCGCGCCGCCATGCTTTCCTCGTGGTGCAAAACTGAGTTAGAACGTTGGCTTCACGATATGGCCTCAGATATTAACAAAGCCTTTCACTGGGTTAAGGATTGCACATGATGGAGCGGAATTCCGCCGAGACACTCGGCCTGAATGCACTGGCCTGGCTGGCGGCAGATGAAGAACTGATGCCGGTCTTTCTGGGCTCGACCGGGGCCAGTGCCGCGGACCTTCCGGTGCAGGCGCGCGACCCGGCGTTTCTGGGGTCTGCCCTGGAGTTTCTGACGATGGATGATGCGTGGGTCATCGCCTTTTGCGATGCCCATGCCTTGCCGTATGAGGCACCGATGCAGGCCCGGGCTGCGCTGCCCGGGGGCGAGATGATGCATTGGACGTGATGTGGCGTCGCCTATCTAGTGTTGGGGCCTGATGAAGGTTCCGTTCTGAAGATCGCGGACGGCCTGGTGCAGTTCCTCTTGCGTGTTCATCACGATCGGACCGTGCCAGGCGACTGGCTCTTCGATCGGCGCGCCCGAGATCAGCAGGAATCGTATGCCGTCCGGTCCGGCGGTCACGGTGACCTCATCGCCGGTCCCGAAGCGGATCAGGGTCCGGTTACCGGAGAGGTCACGAATGTTAACTTCGTTTCCCATTACTTCCTTCTCAAGGCGGATGCCGGTGGGATCAGAGGCGTCGGCAAATTGGCCAGCCCCTTCGAACACATAGGCGAAGGCGCGGCGGTACGTGTCGATCCGGAATGTCTTGGCCAGACCCGCCGGGACATGAATGTCGAGATACTGCGGATCGGCGGCGATTCCATCGACCGGGCCGCGCTGGCCCCAGAACTCGCCGACGATGACTTTCACCCGTGTCCCGTCGTCATCGATAACTTCCGGGACCTCGGTTCCGCTTACGTCCTGATAGCGCGGCGCGGTCATCTTGAGCGATGAGGGAAGATTTCCCCAGAGCTGAAATCCGTGCATCTGGCCGCTGGCGTTTCCCTTTGGCATTTCCTGATGAAGGATACCGGAACCTGCCGTCATCCATTGCACGTCGCCGGCGCCGAGGGAGCCGGTATTGCCGAGGGAATCGCCATGATCGACCGTGCCCGACAACACATAGGTGATCGTCTCGATCCCCCGGTGCGGGTGCCATGGAAAACCGCGCAGAAAATCCTCGGGCCGGTCATTTCGGAAGTCGTCGAACAAGAGGAACGGGTCCAGCATCGTCGGGTCCTGAAACCCGAAGGCCCGGTGCAGCTTGACCCCGGCGCCCTCCATCGTCGGCTGGGCCGGTGTCTGTGACAGGATCGGTCGAATGGACATGGCATGGTCTCCGATATCTTGTGGAACAGATAGAACGTCCCGTTGCCGCTGCCCAGAGCGCGTTCTGTGCGCAGGAAAAGAGGCGTTGTGCGCTCTCGCCAAATCCCGCGTTTCCGGTTAGGGCAGGGCACGCCGAATGGATGAGATACGGATGGAGATACTCGCGACACTGACCCCACGCCCGGCCCGCCGTTGGGTGGCCGTGATCATCCAAGGTGCGCTTGGTATTCTCCTGGTCTGGCTGGGGGTCGTGATGCCGGAGGGGCCGGTGGTGCTGCGGCTGCTTCTGGCGGGACTTGGTACCCTGACCCTTATCGGTGCCGTGCGGATGTTCTATGCCACTGCGAACCGGATCGAGCTGACGCGCGAGGCGCTGAGCGACAGTCAGGGTCGTGTCCTTGCCCGGATCGACGACATCACTGGCATCGACCGCGGGGCGTTCGCCTTCAAACCGTCAAACGGGTTTCTGGTTCATCTGTCCGCACGCGCGCCCCGGATCTGGGTTCCGGGGCTCTGGTGGCGGGTGGGCCGTTTTGTCGGAGTGGGCGGCGTGACCTCGGCCAATGAGGCGAAAGCCATGGCCGAGATCATCGCGCTTCTCATTGCGGAGAGAAAGAAGGGTTAGGACGACAACTCGTCGTCTTCGCCATCCTCGTTGCCATCCCAGGCAACCCTTGGTGAAAACCGCGGGGCCGTGAAGACAGTGTTTCTGAACTGCTGTCGATCCAGGCCGACGAAGCCGAGGTTCAAGGTCAGGGGTGGCGTCCACCACATCTGGGTTTCGACAAAGATCAGCTCGTCACCAACGGTCAGAAGCGGAAGCTGATCTTCGATTTCTGTCAGATCAGTGTAGGCCTCGTACCCACCTGCGCCATCAGACCAGCTGAGCTCCATGAGCGGATCACCTGTCGGATCGGCAGGATCGACGATGTAACGCACGACCGTAACGCGCAGGTCGTTCCCATCATCGTTCCGGATCAGGTAGGTATAAGTGTCATTCAACCCTTCTATATCTGTCGGGGTCAAAAGACCGTCCTCGCGCGAGATATAGTCGGCGACGGTGTAGGCGGCCTTGAGGTTCAGGTTCTGGGCCTTGAACGCATCCCAGTAGACGAACATCGTACCATAAGCCCAAAGCAGTATCGGAAAGATGATCACCGCCTCGACTGACAGGCCGCCATGCTCGGATGCACGGAAGCGCGAAAGGGGGGAAAGAAGTCTGCGCATGATGCCTACCTCGAGGGCTCGTTGACGAAGGCCGATGTCACGACAAGTGCAAACTTCTCTGACACGAAGTCGTCGTCGGGATCGGCATCGTAGCGTGGCATTTGCATGCCAAACCGCGTGGTTGGGAAGAACGGGTCGAACAAACCGCATGCCTGTACGATCATCAGTTCGTTGTTGCCGCCTCCGACAAAGGTCGTGTCGTCGATCGGGTTGATCGGGTTGGTCTCCGACAGGTGGGTTTGCTCGTTGATGCAGGCCAATTGCGTCGGGAAGCCGGTCCATGTTCCGGTGTCAACCGGCTCAAGCGCCACCTGAAGAAGATCATCGCAATCACTAAAGATAATCGCGTTGTCACAGATCGACTGCTTGAACTCTTCGTAAGTCGGTGGTGTGGGCGTGCCAAGACGCAACTCGCGCACGGCGATGTCGACGCCGCGTTCCAGCATCACGTTCCGGGCCATCATCAAACCCGCTTCGATCGAGCTAAGCATGATCATAACGAAGGCCGGAAACAGAATGACGAACTCGATTGTCGCCTGACCATCTTCGCGGCGCCGAAAGCGGCGCAGCCTGGGAATCAAACGCATTCTCATTGTGTCAGCCTCAGTCTGGTGATCGAAGACGCAATCGCTTCGAACGCTGCCGTTAGCTGCTCACCATCCGCGGCGGTGAATGCATAGCCTTCACCCGACGAACACTTGCCCATCTCGGTGGTGTCGGCACCAGAACCAAAGGCGATCGTGTAAACCAGAATCTCTGCGTCCACCTTGGCTGCGGCGCAGATGCCGGCCAGCGAGTCATCGCCATTGAGGCGTTCGTCGCCCTCGGCACCGCTGATAGGCTGGTAGTCCGCCTCGCGGTGGGCTTGGCGCGCACCCCAGTCACCGACTTGGTCGTCGCGGAAGAACTCGGCCAGAGCGTTCTCCGAGAACCGGTCGTACAGTTCGGAGTAATCCATCTGACGCGCGTCGTCCGGCAGTTCAGCGACCGAGTAGAGGCGCGCATCGCTCGTGTTATCCCACGGTCTGTGCGGGCGCATGAAACGGGTTTCTTCACCGTTGTCTGGCATGAGAATGTAGTAGCCGTCATACCAGTCCTTTTCTCGGTCCGGGTTCCCGTTTTCGTTGATGTCGACGATGTATTCGCCAGACACGTCGATAAACTCGTTTGGTTCCGTCGGATAGTTCGGATTCCGGACTTGTTCGCTGCCCGCCTTTTCGGAATACCAGAAGCGGCTTGGGCCGCGCTTGAAATCGGGCTTCAGGTCGTACTGCCCGGTATTCCTGCCGTCCGTCATCAGAACGACCACTTTCAGCGAGTTTGCGGAGTCGTAGTCATAGGGACGATCCCGCAGTTTCTCTGGGAAATCGTGATTGTCGATCAAATCATCCACGACAGTACGAAACGCCGGGTCGAGAAGGGCGACGCCCCACTTCATCCCATGATCGATCGCCGTGTTGCCCGCCGCATAGAAAGCATCGACGTGATCTTCCAGAGGCTGCAGCGTTGTTTGATATGGCAGGATCGGACTACGGGTCGGATCACAGCGACGGTTCGACTCATGGGCTGGCCAACCATAGGTGCCGCCGTCGCCCGCGCTTTTGTTGCCCGGATCGTAGTAAGCCATCATATCGAGCACTTGCGAGGTCGTCACCGCGCGCAGAAGTTCGTAGTTCTTCTTTGTCACACCGCCGACAGTTACGTCGGACCTCAGCTGGGATGCGTTGACTGTCATTTCGCTGTCGCGCCAGCGGACGCACCGTGACCGGGGATGATTGAGCGGCGTGAATTCAAGCGCGCCAGTATACGCGGCCGGGCTCAGAACCGGCACCGCAGCGTTGGTCGTCAGTTGGTCAAAGATGATGTCAGGCACGACAACCGTGTGATTGTAAGGGATCAGCGATACAGAAACCGCACCTTCTTCGGCCTCTTCGTTGATCACTTCCCTGAAGAATTTCTTGGCCGATTCCTTGAGGTCCGAGAGTTTTGTTCCGCTCATTGAGCCGGAAATGTCGAGAACCAGCGAGACCTCGACGTTCTGCACGCGCTCGAACGCCTCGCCCGCGGTATTGGTCCCAAGGGTGTCGATCCCGAGAAGCGGCATGAAGAACGTGTTGACGGTCAGGTCATACGAGGCCGTGACCCGGCGCGACATGAGCGTGCCGGGATCCGGAGATGCGATGTCGCCCGAGTAGCTTTCGACCGGAACCACGTTGACCAGGTCACGATCATAGCCGCGTTTCTCCATAATGTCCTTCACGAGATCGACGGGGTCACGTTCCTGATCGAGGTTCGTCGCGGCGAGCGAAGCACCGTCTAGGGAGTTCTGCAGGGCGGTCCGATCCGTTTCGAACCGCATCAGATCGACGGCCATGCCGGCGACGAACAGAATCATGACGAAAATGAACAGGCTGAAAATGATCAGCGATCCGTCCTCGTCCCGACGGAAGAGACCGATCTTTGTTACGCGGGGCTCCTCCACCATCTCGGGCAAGAGGATACGCGGCGTTACGTCGTTCTTCAGAAAATCGCTTTCCAACTTCCGTACTCCTTCAACAATCCGCAGCCTGCCGGGCCGCGGCACGCGACCGTCGTTCGCAAACAGCCCCTTTCGCTCGGGCGAAAAGGTGATTTGGGATCGATTGTGATATCGAGATGCGGCAGAATTTGGGCGTTTTCCCTATTTTAAGGGCCCTATTGTTTGCTTGAGAGCGCATACTGAGCTGCAAACGGGCAGGATCGTTTCCAATCTGAAGCCGTCTTTCCGGACACGGGTTTCGCCGCGTGACCGGCGGCGAATCAGATCCGGCGGGGATAATTCAGGTGCAATGATGGGTCAGCGGAGTAGGCTGCCCGAAACAGAATACCCGCCGCCGATTCGCAGGACGGGCCGTAAAGGGAGGACTTCCATGACCGATCATTCTGCTCTCAAGGAACCGGGATTCCGCGAATCCGTGGATCTGATGTTCAACCGCGCCGTGGGGCTTCTGGACCTCTCGCCGGGGCTTGAGGAGAAGATCAGGGTTTGCAACGCGACCTATACGGTCCGGTTCGGGGTTCGGCTGCGCGGCGGGATCCGGACATTCACCGGCTATCGCAGCGTGCATTCGGAGCATATGGAGCCGGTCAAGGGCGGTATCCGATTTGCCACGACCGTGAACCAGAACGAGGTCGAGGCGCTGGCGGCGCTGATGACCTATAAGTGCGCCTTGGTCGAAACGCCCTTTGGCGGGTCGAAAGGTGGGCTTTGCATTGATCCGCGCGAGTATGAAGAACATGAACTTGAACAGATAACGCGCCGTTTTGCCTATGAATTGGCCAAGCGCGATCTGATCCATCCGTCGCAGAACGTGCCGGCGCCGGATATGGGAACGGGTGAGCGCGAGATGTCGTGGATCGCCGATCAATACAGGCGGATGAACACGACCGATATAAATGCCAATGCCTGTGTCACGGGCAAGCCAGCCCATGCGGGCGGTATTCAGGGCCGGGTTGAGGCGACGGGGCGCGGCGTTCAATACGCGCTTCACGAGTTCTTCCGCAATCCCGAAGACGTGGCTCTGGCGAACCTGAAGGGTAAGCTGGACGGCAAACGCGTTGTCGTTCAGGGTCTTGGTAACGTGGGGTACCACGCGGCCAAGTTTCTGAACGAAGAAGACGGGGCGCTGGTCACCGGGATTATCGAACGGGATGGCGCGCTGGTCAGCGACAAGGGCCTTGATGTGGAGGCCGTGCATCACTGGATCACCGCCCATGGCGGCGTCAAGGGTTATGCCGATGCGACCTATGTCGAGAACGGCCTGTCGGTGCTGGAGGCCGAGTGCGACATCCTGATCCCCGCGGCGGTCGAAGGTGTGATCAACCTCGGTAATGCGGCCCGGATCAAGGCGCCGCTGATCATCGAGGCGGCAAACGGCCCGGTCACCGCCGGGGCTGATGATATCCTGCGCCAGAAGGGTGTGGTGATCATCCCCGATATGTACGCGAATGCCGGCGGTGTCACTGTGTCGTATTTCGAGTGGGTCAAGAACCTGAGCCATATCCGGTTTGGCCGGATGCAGCGCCGTCAGGAAGAGGCGCGGCACCAGTTGATCGTCGATGAGCTTGAGCGCCTGTCGAAGGATACCGGCACCGGCTGGACACTGAGCCCGGGTTTCAAGGACAAGTACCTTCGCGGCGCGGGTGAGTTGGAGCTTGTACGGTCGGGTCTCGACGACACGATGCGCGCGGCATACCAGTCCATGCGCGAGGTCTGGCACGGGCGTGATGACGTGACCGATCTGCGCGTCGCGGCCTATGTCGTGGCGATCCAGCGGATCGCGTCGAGTTACCGCGCCAAGGGGCTGTGATATCCTAGAACACTCCAAGGCCTTACCCGGTCGCTGACAGGCAAGAGCATGTCGGCACCGGGCGCGGTTTCGGTTTCAGAACGTTGAATTGTGTCGCGAAGCCCGACCGTTATGCTGGCCGGAAGATGTGGAGTTCATGACATGCGTTATTCGGGACTGAGGGTCATTGCCCAAGGGTTGACCGGCAACAAGGGCTGGCATCCCGTCTGGCGCAATCCCGATCCCAGGCCCGAATATGACATCATCATAATCGGCGGTGGCGGCCACGGCCTCGCCACGGCACATTACTTGGCCAAAGAGCACGGGCTTCGGAATATCGCCGTTCTTGAGAAGGGGTATCTGGGCGGTGGCAATGTCGGGCGGAACACGACCATTGTGCGCGCCAACTATAATCTTCCTGGAAACTCAGAGTTTTACAGCCATTCCCTGAAGTTGTGGGAGGGACTGGAGCAGGACCTGAATTACAACGTGATGCATTCGCAGCGGGGGATCATCAACCTGTTCCATTCGGACGGTCAGCGCGATTACGCGATCCGGCGGGCCAATTCGATGATCAATCAGGGAGATGACGCGATCATTCTGGACCCGGACGGGGTTCGGAAGATGGTGCCGATCATCGACTTCGAGAACGTGCGCTTTCCGGTCTATGGCGGCCTCTATCACCCGCGGGGCGGGACGGCGCGGCACGATGCGGTGGCTTGGGGCTTTGCGCGGGCCGCCGATAGCCGTGGGGTGGACCTGATCCAGAATTGCGAAGTGACCGGCATCGATATCGAAAACGGTCGTGTAACGGGAGTTCAGACCTCGCGCGGGGCGATCCGGGCCAAGAAGGTGGGCATCGTCGTTGCCGGGCGGTCAAGCCAGGTGGCGGCAATGGCCAGCATGCGCCTGCCGATCGAAAGCCACGTCTTGCAGGCCTTCGTGACCGAGGGTCTGAAGCCGATCATCGATACAGTCGTGACATTCGGGATGGGGCATTTCTATATCAGCCAGTCGGACAAGGGCGGTCTGGTTTTTGGCGGCGATCTGGATTTCTATGCCTCTTACGCCGCCCGGGGGAACCTGCCTACTGCGGAACACGTGGTGGAGGCGGCGATGACGCTGATGCCTGCCATCGGCAAGGCGCGGATGCTGCGCAGTTGGGGCGGGATCATGGATATGTCGCCCGACGGGTCGCCGGTGATCGACCGGACCCATATCGAAGGGCTCTATCTGAATTGCGGCTGGTGCTATGGCGGCTTCAAGGCGGTGCCGGGATCAGGTTATGCCTTCGCGCATCTTCTGGCGCAGGACCGGCCCCATGAAAGCGCGGCGCGGTTCCGGCTCGACCGGTTCCGGACCGGTGCAGGGCTGATGGATGAAGAGGGCAAAGGCTCTCAGCATAATCTGCATTGAGGGATTGAGATGTCGGATTGTGCGTATTTCGGACAAGACGAAGGACTGATGGAATGCAAGTGACCTGTCCCCAGTGCGGGCCGCGGGACAGCCGCGAGTTCACCTATCGCGGACATGCGCTTTTGTGTGACCGCCCTGCGCCGGAGGCGGGCGGTGCCGCGTGGGATGAGTACCTGCACAATCGCGAGAACCCGGCAGGCTGGACCGAGGAGCTTTGGTATCATGGGCCCTGCGCCACATGGCTGGTGGCGGAGCGGAATACGGAGACCCATGCGTTCCGCGCGACGCGCACGGCGGCGGAGCGCGGCAAATGAGGGTCGAGGGAAAGGGTCTGATCGACCGGTCACAGACGATTTCGTTCCGGTTTGACGGCAAAACCTATCGCGGGCATCCGGGCGATACGCTGGCCTCGGCGCTCTTGGCGGCGGATGTGCGGTTGATGGCTCGCTCGTTCAAGTATCACCGGCCCCGGGGCGCGCTGACAGCCGGGTCGGAAGAGCCGAATGCTCTTGTCAGCATCGGACGGGGGGCCGTGCAGACGCCCAATACGCGGGCCACGGTGCAGGAGATATATGACGGGCTTGAGGCCCATAGTCAGAATGCCTGGCCCTCGCTTAAATGGGACGCGATGCAGGTTAACGATCTGGTGTCGCCCTTCCTGTCGGCGGGGTTCTATTACAAGACATTCATGTGGCCGCGCAGCTTTTGGGAGAAGCTGTACGAGCCGTTGATCCGGCGGGCGGCGGGGCTGGGCGCGCTGTCGGGCCAGTCGGATACGGATCGCTATGACCGAGCCTATGCCCATTGCGACGTTCTGGTGATCGGGGCGGGTCCGGCGGGGCTTATGGCGGCACTCGCTGCGGGCCGGGCCGGGGCGGATGTGATCCTCGCGACCGAAGAGGCGCGGGCGGGCGGGCGTCTTCTGGCCGAGATCGAGGATGTGGATGGCAGGCCGGGCCCTGACTGGGTTGCGGATGTCATGGTCGAACTGGACAGCATGGCGAATGTCCAGGTGATGCTGCGGACAACAGTTACAGGCGCTTATGACGGTGGCACCTACGGTGCGCTTGAGCGCGTTTCGCATCACGTGGCTGCGGCGGGTGATGCGCCGCTGGAGACGTTTTGGCATATCGTTGCGAAGCAGGCCGTATTAGCGGCGGGTGCGCTGGAGCGGCCGATAGCGTTTCGGGACAATGACCGTCCGGGGATCATGACGGCCGGGGCCGTGCGGGCCTATCTGAACCGCTGGGGCGTGGCGCCGGGCAGGCGGGTTACGGTGTTCACCAATAATGACGACGCGCATCGGACGGCGCGCGATATGGTGGCGGCGGGCGTGACGGTTGCGGGCGTGATCGACACGCGGGCCGAGGCACCGGGATCGGATGACTACCCCGTTTTCACCGAAGGCGCGGTGATCGGGACGATGGGGCGTTTAGGGCTGAGTGACGTTAAGGTCCGTCATGAGGGCGGGGAGCGGACGATTGCAAGCGACTGTCTGGCCGTGTCGGGCGGCTGGAACCCGTCGGTGCATCTGACCTGCCATATGAACGGACGCCCGGTCTGGCGCGAGGACATCGCGGCCTTCGTGCCTGCCGAAGGCGCCGTCCCCGGACTGATCCCGTGCGGTGCGGCCAATGGCGTGTTTCTGACTGCGGCGTGTTTGGCGGACGGGGTAAGGGCGGCGGAAACGGTGCTCGAGGCGTTGGGTGTGAAGCCGAAAAAATTATCTTTGCCAACGGCTTCCGAGGCGTCTTCTAACATGGAGCCCGTTTGGCATGTGCCCGGCAAAGGCCGGGCCTGGCTGGATTTCCAGAATGATGTAACGGTGAAGGATATCACACTGGCTGCGAAGGAGAATTTCCGGTCGGTGGAGCATATGAAACGCTACACGACGCAAGGGATGGCGACCGATCAGGGCAAAAGCTCGAACATGGGTGCTTTGGCCATTCTTGCCGATGTCACGGGGCGCGCGATCCCGGAGACCGGCACGACAACTTTTCGCCCGCCCTTTGTACCGGTGTCCCTGTCGGCGCTGGGTGCCGGTGCGCGCGGCGCGGGTTTTGCCCCGCAGCGGTTCACCACTTCTCATCGGGACAGCGTCGACCGGCGCGCGGTGATGGTCGAAGCCGGGCTCTGGTACCGGCCGTCCTACTTCCCGAAAGGCGGCGAGGCCGCTTGGCGGACCTCCTGCGACCGCGAGGTGGGCTATGTTCGCAAGGCGGTGGGTGTTTGCGACGTCTCGACTCTTGGCAAGATCGACATTCAAGGGCCTGATGCGGCGGCTTTTCTGGATTTTGTCTACGCCAACACTTTCTCAACCCTGAAGGTCGGGCGGGTCCGGTATGGCCTTATGCTGCGTGAAGACGGGCATGTGATGGATGACGGCACAACCGCGCGGATGGCCGAGGATCATTTCCTGATGACCACGACCACCGCGGCGGCGGGCGAGGTGATGCAGCATCTGGATTTCGTGCATCAGTGCCTGCGACCCGAGCTGAACGTGCGATTTATCTCCACGACCGAGCAATGGGCGCAGTTCGCGGTGGCGGGGCCGAAGTCGCGCGATCTTCTGAACCGACTGCTGGATAAGCCGATCGATGGGGAAAGCTGGCCTTTCATGTCCTGCGGCTCTGTCAGTGTGGCGGGCGTTCCCGGGCGCTTGTTCCGCATCTCGTTCTCGGGTGAGCATGCCTATGAAGTTGCGGTTCCGGCACGGTTCGGGGCGTCATTGTGGGAGCATCTCGTGACTGCCGCCGAAGCATCGGGCGGGGGACCCTATGGGATGGAGGCTCTGAACGTCCTGCGGATCGAGAAGGGGTTCATCACGCACGCCGAGATCCACGGACGGGTCACGGCTTTCGATATCGGTATGGGCCGAATGGTGTCGCCGAAGAAAGACTGTATCGGGAACACCGCGTCGCGGCGTCCTGGGCTGATCGATGAAGCGCGCGAACGTCTGGTCGGATTGAAGCCGGTCGAGCCGGAGAACGGCCTGACGGCTGGGGCGCATCTTTTCGGCCCCGGGGCCATGCTGACGCCCGCGAACGATCAGGGATATCTCACCTCTGTCTGTTGGTCGCCGACCCTGAAGACGCATCTGGCACTTGGTTTCCTCAAGTACGGGCCGGACCGGACAGGTGAAAAGATCCGGGTAAAGGATCATGTGCGGGATGTAGACGTGATCTGTGAGGTCTGCGATCCCGTGTTTTTCGATCCCGAGGGAGGGCGCGTTCGTGGTTAAGCTTGTCGCAACATCACCCGCTGCCGGGTTGGTTCCGCTGCGACATGGGTCGGTTATGCTGAGCGAGGTCGAGGCCACGCATATCACTTCCGTTGCGCCGCTTGACGGGAAAGCCAAATCGGTCTCAGCAGCTTTGAAGAAAGCCATAGGTGCGGAGTTTCCGGACCCCAACCGGATGACCGGCAAGGACGGGGCCCGCGTGGTCTGGACAGGGCCGGGGCAGGCGATGGTTCTGGGGCCGGAGGTCGCCTTGAAGGGTGCCGCGCTGACCGATCAGTCGGACGCTTGGACCTGGCTGGTGCTGGAGGGGACGGATGCGGCGGCGGTGCTGGCGCGGCTGACGCCGGTCGATCTGCGGGACAGTGTTTTCGAGGTGGGCCATGCGGCCCGGACGCTGTTGTTCCATATGACGGCGACGCTGATTCGGACAGGCGCGGAGCGATGGGAGATCCTCGTGTTCCGGTCGATGGCGAAGACGGCGGTGCATGATCTGGAAGAGGCGATGCGGTCGGTGGCGGCGCAGGCGGGACGCTGATAAGGTCTGGTCGCTGACCGAGTCTCTCATGCTGCCGAAGGATACTAGCCGCGATGTCGCTGCCCCCCGGCTTTCTTGACGAACTGCGCACCCGCCTGTCCATGGCGCAGGTGGCCGGGCGCAAGGTCTTGTGGGACACGCGCAAGTCCAATCAGGGTAAGGGCGACATGTGGGCGCCATGCCCCTTTCACCAGGAAAAAACCGCTTCTTTTCATGTGGATGACCGCAAGGGATTCTATTACTGCTTTGGCTGTCATGCCAAGGGCGATGCGATCAGCTTTGTCCGCGAGACCGAGAATGTGGGCTTCATGGAGGCGGTCGAAATCCTCGCGCGCGAGGCCGGGATGACCATGCCCGCGCGCGACCCGAGGGCACAGGAAAAGGCCGACAAGCGCGCAGGACTGGCCGAGGTCATGGAGATGGCGGTGCAGCATTACCGGCTGCAACTCAAGACCGCGGCGGGATCGGCGGCCCGCGACTACCTTGCCGGGCGCGGGCTGACCGGCGAGGCGCAGGATCGCTGGGAGATCGGTTTTGCGCCGGATAACCGGCAAGGGCTTCTCGCGCATCTGAAAGAAAAGGATGTTCCGGAAGAGCAAGTAATCGAGGCAGGGCTTGCCGCAAAACCCGATGATGGCGGCGCGGCCTATGACCGGTTCCGGGGGCGGATCATCTTTCCGATCCGCGATGCGCGGGGGCGGGCCATCGGTCTGGGTGGCCGTGCGATGGACCCCAATGCGCGGGCCAAGTACCTGAATTCGCCGGAAACGCCACTCTTCGACAAGGGCCGCAGTCTTTACAATCACGCCCCGGCGCGGGAGGCGGCGGGGAAGGATCAGCAGTTGATCGTGGCCGAGGGGTACATGGATGTGATCGCGTTGGCCGAGGCCGGGTTCACGGCCACCGTCGCGCCCTTGGGCACTGCGATTACCGAAGACCAATTGCGCCTGATGTGGCGGATTCACCCCGAGCCGGTGATCGCGCTCGATGGTGACACGGCGGGGCTGCGTGCGGCGATGCGGCTGATCGATGTCGCATTCCCCTTGTTGGAGGCGGGCCATTCCCTGCGGTTCTGTCTGCTTCCGGAAGGTCAGGATCCCGACGACCTTTTGAAAGCCCGGGGGCCGGGTGCGATGCAGGAACTTCTGGATGCCTCGCTGCCCATGGTGCAGCTTCTGTGGCGACGCGAGACCGAGGGGAAGGTGTTTGACAGCCCGGAGCGCAAGGCGGCGCTTGATGCCGATTTGCGCCAGTCGCTTCGGACAATCGCCGATCCGTCTGTCCGGTCGCATTACGGCGACGAGATCCGCAGACTTCGGGCAGAGCTTTTCGGGCAGAACCGACCGAACTTTTCCCGCGGGCGCACATGGCCGCCGAAGGGGCCGGTCGTTCAGCCGGCGACAAAGGCCACGATGTTGGCAGCTGGAGACGATGCGACGACCGATGTGCTGCGCGAGGCGGTCATTCTGGCGGCGCTGGTCACCCATCCGAGCCTGATCGAGCGGTTCGAAAGCGCGCTGGAAACTCTGGACCTGACGACGCATGAGCATAACGAAGTGCGCAATGCGCTGCTTCGCTGTAACACCCGCGAAGAAATCGACGCCGCGGCAGGGACTGAAACCCTTGAAAAGCTCTTTGCCCCTCGCCATGTGCGAAACGCGCCGGGCGCGCGCGAAGCCGACGGCGATGACCTTGCTGCCCAATGCATTGTGGAAGGTCTGGCAAAACTCTCTGCCCGCAGAGGGGCCGACCGGGAGATCCGGGAAGCCATGGAAGATCTGACGGAACTGGCCGACGAGGGCGTGACCTGGCGGCTGGCGCAAGCTGCCGCGGCCCGTGAGAAAGCAGGCCGCAGCGGGCAGGAAGATCGCACGGAATTCGAGGTTGCCCCGAATGGCGTGCGAATCAACCGGGAGGAAAGAGATGCATTTGACAAACTGCTGCGGGATGCCGGTCTTTCGGACGCTGGCGAACGTGCGGAGAAGTGACACTCTTTCAAAGAATTCAACGTAAACGGGTTGCGAATCACTGATTCGCCCTAAATGATTCGGTAAGTCGAATCACCACATCCGATCTGCAGGAGTGCCCATGGCCGCCAAGGACACCAACGACGACCGTAAACAGGACGATGCCGACGGAGACGCGATGCTCGACATGAGCCAGACGGCCGTCAAAAAGATGATCGCCGAGGCGCGTGAGCGCGGCTACATCACCTATGATCAGCTGAATCAGGTCCTGCCACCCGAACAGGTGTCTTCGGAGCAGATCGAAGATGTGATGTCGATGCTGTCCGAGATGGGCATCAACATCATCGAGGATGACGAGGCCGAGGACGACGGCGAAGATAAGAAGGCCGGCGATCTGGTCGAGGTCTCGAACTCGCGCGAAGTGGCGGTGGCCCAGACCGAGACCGAGAAGCTGGACCGTACCGACGATCCGGTGCGCATGTATCTTCGCGAGATGGGGTCTGTCGAACTTCTGAGCCGCGAGGGCGAGATTGCCATCGCCAAGCGGATCGAAGCCGGTCGGAACACGATGATCCTGGGTCTGTGCGAAAGCCCGCTGACCTTTCAGGCGATCACGATCTGGCGCGACGAACTTCTGAACGAAGACATTCTTCTGCGCGATGTGATCGACCTTGAGACGACCTTTGGCCGCCAGATGGGCGACGAGGAAAGCGATGAGCCCGTCGTCGAGGGGCTGGCCGTCGCTGGTGCTGGTGGCGAAGAAAAGAAGACCAGCGCCGAGGCCGAGCCGGAACTGGATGCCGATGGCAATCCGATCAAATCCGACGATGACGACGAGGATGACGACGAGCAGGCCAACATGTCGCTCGCAGCGATGGAAGCGGCGCTGAAGCCGCGTGTCCTTGAGACGCTCGACCGAATCGCGGCCGACTATACCAAGCTGTCCGAGATGCAGGACCTGCGGATGTCGGCCACGCTGAACGAGGATGGCTCGTTCAGCGACAAGGACGAAAAGAACTACCAGAAGACCCGCACCGAGATTGTGGAACTGGTGAACGAGCTTCACCTGCACAACAACCGGATCGAGGCGCTGATCGACCAGCTTTATGGGATCAACCGCCGGATCATGTCGATCGACAGCTCGATGGTGAAGCTGGCCGACCAGGCCCGCATCAATCGGCGCGAGTTCATCGAGGAGTATCGTGGCTACGAGCTTGACCCGACATGGCTGGAGCGGATGGGCGAGAAGTCCGGCCGCGGCTGGCAGGCCTTTATCGAGCGATCGACCGACAAGATCGTCGATCTGCGTGGCGAGATGGCGCAGGTTGGGCAGTATGTGGGCGTCGACATTCCCGAATTCCGCCGCATCGTGCAGCAGGTCCAGAAGGGCGAGAAAGAGGCGCGTCAGGCCAAGAAGGAAATGGTCGAGGCGAACCTGCGTCTGGTGATTTCGATTGCCAAGAAGTACACGAACCGTGGCCTTCAATTCCTTGATCTCATTCAGGAAGGCAATATCGGCCTGATGAAGGCCGTGGACAAGTTCGAGTACCGCCGTGGCTACAAGTTCTCGACCTACGCAACGTGGTGGATCCGTCAGGCGATCACCCGGTCGATTGCCGATCAGGCCCGCACGATCCGTATTCCGGTCCATATGATCGAGACGATCAACAAGCTGGTCCGGACCGGCCGCCAGATGCTGCACGAGATCGGCCGCGAGCCGACGCCGGAAGAACTGGCCGAGAAGCTGCAGATGCCGCTGGAGAAGGTTCGCAAGGTGATGAAGATCGCCAAGGAGCCGATCAGCCTTGAGACGCCCATTGGCGACGAGGAAGACAGCCAGCTTGGTGATTTCATCGAGGACAAGAACGCGGTTCTGCCCTTGGATTCTGCCATTCAGGAGAACCTGAAAGAGACGACGACCCGGGTTCTGGCCTCTCTGACGCCGCGCGAAGAGCGTGTGCTGCGGATGCGCTTCGGCATCGGCATGAATACCGACCACACGCTGGAAGAGGTGGGTCAGCAGTTCAGCGTGACCCGCGAACGTATCCGTCAGATCGAGGCAAAGGCCCTGCGGAAGCTGAAACACCCGAGCCGGTCACGGAAGCTGCGGAGTTTCTTGGATCAGTAGGGTTCGAAGAATGGCAAGCACGTTTGAAGTCTACATAGACAAGGCCGGGGAATACCGGTTCCGGCTCAAGGCCGGGAATGGCGAGATCATTCTGGCCAGCGAGGGCTATAAGCAAAAGGCCAGCGCGATGAACGGTATCGAGTCGGTGCGCAAGAACTCTGCGGACGACGCCCGGTTCGAGCGCAAGGAAACCTCGAACGGCAAGCACCGGTTCAACCTGAAGGCGGGCAATGGAGAGGTCATCGGTACCAGCGAGTCCTACGAAAGTGCGGCGTTGCGCGAGAACGGGATCGCGTTGGTTGCGAAAAATGCCCCTGTTGCCAAGATAGTTGGCTCTGAAAAAGAACAGCAAGTACATTTCGGAAAGTCTTCGCAGCGAACTATCGAGACAGTCACGTCGGTTTCCAAACGTCGGCAGGACGTACTCAAAAGACTTGTTAACCGTTGAGCCGCCACCACCGCATTTCGCTAGCGGATGCGATCAGCACTCACGATGAAGCATTGCGATACGGAGGGCGACCAGGCGTGCTGTCGGTCGACGGCACTCAGTCAGCGATATTCAGGCCATACTCTGGCTATCATCGGTCTATTCACAGAAAATCCGCTGCATTACTCGAAGCGGTTATTCAGAACCATGCATTTGTCGATGGCAACAAACGATGTGCATGGATTCTCGCTGAAACTCTTATTGAGCGCTCTGGGTATGTCTTCGAGCCAACACAGGGCGAGATGATCGATGATACGGTTGTTGCGGTGGCAACTGGAGAGGTGAGCTTCAATGATCTTGTCGATTGGTTTAGTATGCGGACGACGAAAAAGAGTTCCAACTTATGACTGTGCCAAGGTGTTCTGCCAGAACCAAACCGTCCTCGGCGAGTTGGTGTCAATGCGTGTTTCGCGGTAGAATTCTTTATTAAGTCGCGAAGGGGGCCGAAATGCGAATTGTCAAACGTATCGTTGGACTTATTGTTTTCGTACTCA
The DNA here is from genome assembly GCA_947503175.1 of uncultured Paracoccaceae bacterium. Classification (GTDB taxonomy): domain Bacteria; phylum Pseudomonadota; class Alphaproteobacteria; order Rhodobacterales; family Rhodobacteraceae; genus Ovoidimarina. The sequence continues at coordinate 1,170,215 of CANNCO010000001.1, read as the reverse complement.
TTGTGTTGGTTGGCATAGCTTATCTGCTCCCCCGCGATATCTCTGTCGCCCGTTCGGTTGAAATCGATGCCCCCGCGTCCGAAGTCTTTCCACATCTGAACAGCCTCAAGGCTGCCGCCGAATGGTCGCCGTGGCTGGATCGCGATCCGGACGTCGCGCTGACCTATACCGGGCCGGATGAAGGCGTGGGGGCGAAGCTGGCCTGGGCGTCGGATCATCCCGAGGTCGGCAACGGCACACAGGAGATCATCGCGACCGAGCCGGACAAGAGCGTCACGACCGCGCTGGATTTCGGACCGATGGGCGTCGCGACGGCGACCTATGATCTTGCCGAGAGGGGCGGGACCACGATCGTGTCATGGGGTTTTGAAACCGATATGGGAATGAACCCGATGGGCCGCTGGATGGGCCTGATGATGGACCGCTGGGTCGGCGCGGATTTTAGAAGGGTCTGGGCAACCTGAAGGGTCTGGTCGAGGGTTGACAGCTTCCCTTGCGCGCTCCATGCCGCGCGGCGATGACCACGTTCACCCTCACCGTTGCCGCGACGCTTGACGGCTATATCGCCCGCGCGCCCGACCATTCACCTGCCGAATGGGTCAGCGCCGAGGAGCAGGAGCTGTTCTTTGCTGATGTGGAGGCTGCAGACTGGGGCGTCATGGGCCGGCACACCCACGAGGCCGCCGATCGCCCCGACCGGCACCGGGTCGTGTTTTCTTCCGCTGGGGGCGGATGGCGGCGACCGACGCAGCTTTGGCTTCATCCCGAAGGCCTGACCCCGGATGCGTTGCCGGGGCTTGTCGAGGATGTCCACCCATTGAAGCATGGTCTAATCCTGGGCGGGACGGCGGTCCATGACTGGTTTCTGGCCCATAATGCCATCAATCACCTCCACCTTACGGTGGAGCCTGTTACATTCGGGGGCGGCCTTCCGATTTTCACGGGGCAGGGCGGCCTCGCCCCCAAGGCGGTTTTCGAGAGTTTGGGTTTTGAACGGCGGGAGCACCGCGTCCTGAATGCACAGGGCACCGAGTTTACCCGCTGGGTACGGGGGTCGGCAAAGCAAGGATCGTGAATCGCCAAATCCATGCTAAGAGATAGGCATGGATCCGATTTCGCTTACCTTCTATGCCGTCATTTGCGGGCTTCTCAGCCTTGTTGCGCCAAATCTGGGCGGGACGCTGCCACGCCTTGCGGTGGGAGCCGTCGTGGGAACAGTGGCGGCGCTTGCTCTGCCGTTTCTCAGGGGGTTGATCGGCGGTTAACGGGTTTTGCTGACAGGCGGGTCAGGCTTTCGGCCCGGCGGATACGACGCCGATCTGATTCAGCATTCGCTCCAGTTCCGACCGACCGGTATCGTGATGGGACGCTACCAAAGCGTCGAATCGGGTGCGCAGCGCTTTCTTCTCGTCGCCCTTGCAATCGTTCCATGGACGGCCCTGAAGGCCCATCTCGATTACGTAATATGCGATGAAGTGGGGGCGTTGCCCGGCCGCCAGCAGTTTCGCATAGGCGGCATCTGTGCCCAGTTCACGGAGCGCCTCGGCGCTTGTGACCCCAACGTGGGCAAAGGCGGCCTCCATTGCGGGGCCAAGGTTGCGGATCGCAGCGACGGGCGTCATGGGGCGATCCTAGCGGGCATCAACCCATGGGTGAAGCTTAAGCTTCTAGAACGCGGCCCAGTCGGTGATCCGATAGGCCGGGGCCGGGGCCTGACGCACCTCGTCGTCGCGGCGCTTGTCATCTCCGGACTTATCAACCTCTTTCTGGGGAGGTTGCGGATCTGCGGCGGCAGGTTGTTCCTTGGTCATCTTGCGGTCCTCGTACAACACAGGTGATGGGCAGAACGTGATTTGTCATCGCCCAATAAAAAGAGACCATCACGCAACCGTGGTCGCGTGATGGCAAAGGCCGCACAGTGATGTGATGATTTTGTGCCGATCCCTTACGGAAGGGTTAACCGGCAGCCGTCTCTGTGCCTTCGTGGCCGGAAGCTTCTTTCGAGTTGTCTTCCTTTTCCTCTTTCGAGTCGTCTTTGGCCTTGTCCTTGCTGTCACCGGAAGCTTCTTCCGACTTGCTGGAACCCTTTTCCTTGGAACCGCTGTGGTCTGACGACTTCTCTTTGGCAGCCGACTTTTCTTCCTTTGCGGGAGCGTCGGACTTACCGGCTTTCTCGGCCCGGTTGTCAAGCTTCTCTGCCCTGGCTTTGGTCTTTTCAGCACGGTTGGCAGTCTTCTCGGCCCGGTTTTCCGCCTTTTTTGCGTTCTCGGCCCGCTTCTTGGCGTTTTCCTGAGCCTTCTTCGAAGCGTTTGCCTGCTTCTCGGCTCTCTTGGCCAGCTTTTCGGCCCGTTTCGCGTCTTTGGCTTTACCGGATTCCTTGGCCTTGTTCTCGGCCTTCCGGGCCTTCTCGGCAGTCGCCTTGGCCTTGGCCGCGCGGGTCTTTGCAGCCTTCTTGGCCTTCTCGGCGGCCTTGGTGGTTTTCTCTGCGCGGTTCTTCGCCTTCTCGGCCCGTTCCGCAGTCTTCTGTGCGGCCTTCTGGGCCTTCTGGGCTTTCGATGCCAGTTTGTTGGCCTTCTTTTCGGCCTTGTCCGTTCTATCGGCTTTACCCGACTTGTCGGATTTGTCCCTGCCGGCGTCTTTTCCGGTGCCTTTGTCAGCGGTTTTCGTATCCGTGTCCTTTGTCGCAGACTTTGCTGCGCTGGACTTGCGCTCGCTCCGATTCGCCCGGTCACCATCGGAGAAGTACTTGCTCCGGAACTCGGAAAGTGTCGTGCCGTCCTTGAGGACCGCGCGATCTTTTGCGGCGGACTGCGCCACGGCGACCTGGGGAACGGCGAGGGCCAGACCCAGAACGATACCCGTCAGACGCAACCCACCGACGAAAGCTTTCTTACTCGTATTCATCTCATTCACCTTTACAAAAACTACCAGAACTCGTTCACCAACCCGAAGGTCACTCTTTACCTTGAATTTGAATTAACATGGTTAATGTGGCATCAGTAAGACTAATGAAGAAAAGAATATGTTCATTCTCGGGAGAAACTGCGCCTCGGCGGTAGGTTTGTTTCCGATGCGGAACTGACCGACCCGGAAAGTGGCCGTATCGACGGGGGAGTGCCCCTGCGACACCGACCAGACTTGTCCAAAGCCCGTTCGCTTCCTGCATCATCAGGGCTGACCGCGTGACAAGCTCTGTTCCGACGAAAGCTCATCAAAGATCGCAATTATCGAAAAAAGCCGAAGATCCGGGCCGAGTACGGTTAATGAGTGCTTAGGGGTTTCCGCCCTATTTCTGCCATTCGTCTTAACGGCAACGGATGGGGTGCGATGGAAAGAACCTGGGCCTCGTTGAGAGAGCGGATTCGCGGTGAGACGCGCCGATCGCATGAGGCCGTGGATGCCGCGTTTCACGCCCATGACATCACGTCTCTGGATGGGTACATCGGGTTTCTTCTGGCGCATAGTTGCGTCCTTCACTCTCTTTCGCAATCGGGCCACGCCCTGTATCCGGGCCGGCTGTCGGGTGACATCGAGGTCCTTCTTCGTCACGTGCAGACCGATCTTGCGTGTCTCGGCATATGTCCCGATGGCGAGGCGCAGCCGAAGTCACGGCGCTATGATCCGACGGCACTGGAATATGTGCTGCTGGGATCTCGTCTGGGGATGTCGGTTCTTCGCAAAACATGGCGCCAATCCACCGATCCAGCCGTGCTGACGACGGGAGAGTTCCTGTCGACACCGCCTGAACCCCGGCGCTGGCAGGCATTCTGCGAAACTCTGTCCACCATACCCGCGACCGGCACCCGCGCCGATACGGCGGTTGCGGACGCGCAAGCCGTTTTTGCCTTCTATGCGCAATCGGCGCTCCGCGAAACCAGGCAATCATCTGGAGAAGCCCATGCAAAAGACGTCTGCACAGCAGAACGCTGACCGGTACGAACTGACGGCCTGCGACCGTGAGCCAGTTCACCTTCTGGGGAAGGTCCAGTCCTTCGGATGCCTGATCGCCGTCTCTTCCGACTGGCTGATCATGCACGCGTCATTCAACACCGGGCAGATCCTGAACCTCGAAGCCGAAAGCATAGTTGGCACCCGGTTTTCCGGGCATTTTCCCGAGCGGGCCGCTCATGCGCTTCGCGGCAAGACCCAGGCAATTGACGCGCCCGATTCTGTCGTGCGTGTCTTCGCGTTTGACCTGTTCGAAGATGGGCGCCAGTTCGACATCTCGGTTCATCAGACACAGCGAGGGTTCACTTACGAGTTCGAAAGAAAAACCGAAGAACCCGATCGTGACGACCTTGCCCTTGTTCAGCCGCTCATTTCCAGAGTGAGGTCGCAATCCGATCTGGCCGGCCTGACGGCGGATGGCGCCCGTGCAGTAAGGGCCCTGTCCGGCTTTGACCGTGTCATGGTCTACCAGTTTGCGAGGGACGGTACGGGAACGGTGATTGCCGAAGCCTGCGATCACGAAATGGAAAGATTCCTCGGCCTGCGGTTTCCGGCCAGCGATGTTCCGAAACAGGCCCGCGAACTTTTCCGGCGAAGCCCCCTGCGCCTGAACGTGGATGTGGGAGGCGAGGATTTTCCGATCGTACCGCTGGAAAGCCCCGAAGGTGAACCGCTCGATCTTTCCCTCGCGGTGACCCGTGCCCATTCGAAAGTGCATCTTGAATACTTGCGCAACATGGGCGTCGCCGCATCGCTGACCCTGTCGATATACCGGCGCGGCGAGCTTTGGGGTCTGTTCGCCTGCCATCACCGTACACCGCTTTACGTGGATTACGAGAAACGCACGGCTCTGGAGCTTTTTGCACAGCTCTTCACGTACGAGCTGGCCGAAAAACTGCACAGTATCGAACAAAGCGAGGCGGTCGAAGCGCGGATTCTGCATGATCGCGTGATGAACCGCTTTTCAAGCGGGAACAGCCTGCACTCGGATTTCGATACGCTCGCCGACGAGATCTGGGATGTCATCAATTTCGACGGGATCGCACTGTTTTCCGAGGGCCGCTATCGCGCTCTTGGCGCGGCACCTACGGAAGAGGAGTTTCTGCCGCTGGTCCGGCATCTGAACACGACTGCCGAAGGCGCGGTGTTCGCCACTGACCACCTGGCGGCCCGCTATGAACGGGCCGGTGAGTTTGCCGACCGTATTGCCGGTCTGATGGCGCTGCCGATCTCGCGCCAGCCGCGCGACTACATCGTTCTGTTCCGGCGCGAGATTGCCCAGATCGTGAAATGGGCGGGACAACCGGCGAAACCCGCCACGGGAGAGGCAGGCGAGGTTCGCCTGTCTCCAAGAAAAAGCTTCGAGGCGTGGCGCGAGATCGTCGAGGGAAAATGCGCCGAATGGACCCAGGGCGAAATCGAGGCCGCGAACGCGCTGCGCGCGACACTGATCGAGGTTGTCCTGAAGATCATGGACCTTTCCAACAAAGACCTTGCCCGCGCCCAAGAGAAGCAGGAACTGCTGGTCGCCGAACTGAACCACAGGGTAAGAAACATCCTGAACCTGATCCGGGGGATCATTTCCCAAGGCCGTACCGAAGCCGACACGATCGGGAGTTTCACCTCCGTTCTCGATGGCCGTATTCAATCGCTGGCGCGCGCCCATGATCAGTTAACCTCGGAAGCGTGGTCGCCTGCATCGCTGAAAAGCCTTATCGGTGTCGAGATCGACGCATATTCCGGCGCGCAGGATGAACGCGTCGTCCTGACGGGCGAGGATGCCCTTCTTGTGCCCGAGGCCTTTTCGGTCGTGGCGCTTGTCGTCCATGAACTTGTCGCGAATTCCGTCAAATACGGTGCGCTGTCCGGCCCGAGCGGACGTATCGACATAGGCCTGTCTCGTGATCCGCATACGGGTGCGCTGGAAATCCGGTGGCGCGAAAGCGGGGGACCGGCGGTACAGGTCCCCGCGCAGCAGGGTTTCGGGACAAGGATCATCGAACATTCCATACCCTATGAACTGAAGGGGCAGACGGAAGTTCGCTATCGGATGACCGGCGTAGAAGTGGATATGACGATCCCGGAAAGGTATCATAATCCCGCACCCGTTTTCGCCGCTTCGCCGCAACCGGCAAAACCCGATGTAAAGGCTGATGACACCATCCTCGAAGGCCATGTATTGCTGCTGGAGGACAGCCTGATCATCGCGATGGATGCGCAGGACAAACTCATGGAACTCGGCGCAGAGACGGTTCATACGGCAAGCTCGGTTTCTGCCGCACTCGATATCATCGACAGTGTTCCGATCCGGTTCGCGGCCCTGGATATCAATCTTGGCGATGAGACATCGGTCAGGGTCGCGCATCGGCTCAAGGATCTCCGCATTCCGTTCATCCTCGCGACCGGCTATGACACGCTCGACGATGTTGAGGAGACCTATCCGTCCTCTCCGGTTCTCAGAAAGCCCTACCTGACCGAGGGGCTGAAATGCGCCGCGCGGGACGCTTTGGGGTTGTGAAGGGCCGGAGGCGATGACCGGGACTTGGGCCGCGGCTCGGTTCGGGGGAGAAAGGCGGCCCTGATCAGAAGCCGATCGCGTATCCGCCATCGACCGGCAGCGCCACGCCATTGATATAGCTCGCGGCATCACTGGCAAGGAAATGCACGGCGTCGGCCACGTTCTCGGCAGTGCCGAACTCATGCGTCGGAATGCGGCGCTCGATATTGGCCCGACGTTCGGCGTCGTTTGCAAGGGCCGCTCTGGTCATGTCGGTGTCGATAAAGCCGGGGCAGACCGCATTGCAACGAATGCCGAAAGGGGCCGCATCGACGGCGACCGACCGCGTGAGGCCTATGACGGCGGTCTTGCTGGTGACGTAGGCGGCAGAGGATTTCAGCGCCATAAGCCCCCCCATCGACGAGATGTTGACAATGGCGCCGCCGCTGTCGCGCTGCAGAGCGCAATAGCGTCCGCAGGCCATCATCATCGCCTTGACGTTGATGTCGAGCAAGTGCTCCAACGCGTCCGGCCCGACGTCCCAGATTGCCTTTTTCAGGTGAACGCCCGCATTGTTGACCAGTACGTCGATGCCGCCTGCTGCGGCGTGGATGCGGTCGAGATAGCCGGTATCGCGCCAGTCGCCGAGGTCATGCTGATGGAACTGGATCTTTGCCCCAGTCTCCAAGTCGCCCTTAGTTCGCGCAACGACATGGACAGCAAAGCCATGTGCCGCGAAACACCGGGTCTGCGCGAGGCCAAGCCCTTTGTTCCCACCAGTGATGACCGCCGTCTTCACCCCGGTTCACCCTGAGCGCAGACAAATTCCAGGTAAGGAAGGTCGACCGGATCGTAGGTTTTGAGGATATGCGCGATGCGGTCCATCGCACGCGCGCCTGACCCCATCAGATGTCGGCGCAGGCGGTCCTTTGCGGTTTCAATGTCACCGCTTTGCAGGGCCTCGACCACGGCCAGATGCTCGGCCAGAAAGGGCTCGATCTCGAACATCTTTGCCGTGTTGCGATAGAGGAACCGATGCGCGATGAGCAACGCATGGTGCAGCCGGATCGCCTGTAGCATCGCCCTGCTGTCGCAATAGCCCAGCAACTGGCTGTGCATTTCGTCCTCAAGCTGATCGAGACGGTCCCAACTGTTCTGTTCCGGCGACGCAAGTGCCTGTCGAAGGTTCTCGGCCATGTGCGCGAGAAAATCCTCCGGCACCCGCCCGGCCGCCTTACCAAGCGCTTCCGGCTCAAGAATTGCGCGCAGTTCATAAAGCTCTGCCACATAGTCCGGTGTCAGGGCCGGCACATGCCAGCGTGATCGATTGTCCTTGGTGATCAAGCCGGCCTGTTGCAACCGGCCAAGCACGTCACGGGCGATGGTGCGGCTGACGTTGAAATAGCGGGCCAGTTCTGCCTCGATCACCCGCAGATCCGAGACCATGGCGCGTTGCACGATCTCGCTTTCGACCTCCTGATAGATACGCTGCCAGCCGGGCAGCGTCCGCAGCCTTTGGGGCGCCGGGCTTTGGGCGGCGGGAGATGGGGGGGTCTTCCTCTGGATGTCGGCAACGACGTAACCGCGTCCATCGGCTTTCGCGATCAGGCCGTCTTCGACAAGCCGCGCCAAGGCCTGCCGTGCAGGTGCGCGGCTGATGCCGAACCGGTCGGCGATCTGTGTCTCGCTCAGACGGTCGCCGGGGCCGAAGGTGCCATCGTGGATCTGGGCCGCAATGATGGCATGGGCCTGCTCGTAGAGCCGTGGCCCGGTGCCCGAAACGCCGGGCAGGTCGTGCCTTGAGCTGCCGGACACCTTGTTCCTCGCGATGATTCGACCCTCCTGGCACGGACCCGTCCCGCGCCGCGCGCGATCATAACTCGCGATCCTGCGAGAGGCCACTCTCGAAAGCGCCGCCAGGTTTTGCCGCATCTGACCCCTTGCCTTGGCATTAGAAATGTCTAGTGTCGACATTAAACGTTATTGCGCAGATAACGGCTGCGTGCAAGCAGGTTAAGGGGAGACGTCGTTCGAATGGCAGGGCGGTTGATGAATAAGCGGGCGCTGGTGACCGGGGCGGGGCAGGGGATCGGCCGCGCGGTGGCGCTCGCCTTTGCGGCCGAAGGGGCCAGCGTTGTGGCCGCCAGCCGGACAGAGGCGAAAATGGCGGATCTGAGCGATCTCCAGCCCGGTATTGTTCCGATCGGAATTGATGTGACGGACCCTGAGGCGGTCGCGGCCCTCGTGGCGGATGCGCCGCCATTCGATGTTCTTGTCAATGGCGCGGGATGGGTCGCGCAGGGCAGCATTCTGGACTGCTCGGAGGCGGACTGGGAACGCAGCCTGCAACAGAACGTGACGTCGGTCTTTCACGTCATAAAGGCGACGCTGCCGGGTATGTTGGAGTCCGGTGGGGGGTCTATCGTCAATGTGGCCTCGGTAGCGTCCTCGGTAACCGGTGTTGGATCGCGCGCTGCTTACGGTGCCAGCAAGGCGGCCCTGATCGGGCTCACCAAATCGGTGGCACAGGATTATGTCGGCACGGGCGTGCGCTGCAACGCGCTCTGCCCGGGAACGACGGCCTCGCCATCGCTTGACGAGCGTATCAACGAAAGCGGCGCGCCGGAAGAGACCCGCGCGCGGTTCATTGCACGCCAACCCATGGGGCGGCTCGGCACGCCCGAAGAAATGGCGGCGGCCTGTCTTTATCTTGCAAGTGACGAGAGTGCCTTCGCCACCGGGATAGCCCTTGTCATCGACGGGGGGCAGACATTGTGAGCGACACGAGGGCAAAAACCGATGCGCAAGCGACCCGGGTCAGCGAGGCAGAGCTTGCAGCGTTCTGCTTCGCCGCGCTTTCGCGCGCGGGCGCGGACAAGGCGACCGCCGAAGCCGCGACGCGGGCGATGATTCACGGCTCAATCCATGGCATCGACAGCCATGGGGTGCGTCTTTTGAACCATTACGTGCGCGTGATCGAAGGCGGGCGCGTCAACCCGGCTCCTCATATGAGCTTCGATCCCGGACGGGTCGCGGTCGCAACCCTCAACGGTGACCACGGCCATGGCGCGCTGGCGACCTCGGTCGCGATGGAGCGTGCGATTGCCTTGGCCAAGGAGGCTGGAACGGGTTCGGTCGCGATCCGGAATTCGTCGCATTTTGGCCCGGCGGGTTTCTATGCCTTGCAGGCCGCCGAGGCGGGTCTCATCGGTCTTGCCGTCTGCAATTCCGACGCCTTTGTCCGGCTGCATGGCGGGGCCACGCCGTTTCACGGTACCAACCCCATTGCCATGGCCGCACCGGTTGACGGCCAGCGGCCCTGGCTTCTTGACATGGCGACAAGCGCAATCCCCTACAACCGCATCATGCTGCATCGGAGCCTCGGCACAGCATTGCCCGCAGACGTCGCTTCGGCCGAGACAGGTGCCGACACAACCGATGCGATGCGCGCCTCGATGTTGGTGCCGCTTGGGGGCGCCTTTTCCTACAAGGGCGCGGGGCTTGCCGGTCTGGTGGAGATATTTAGTGCCATGCTCACTGGCATGACGCTGAGCGCGGCGATCCTGCCGATGGAGGGCGAGGACGTGACGACCCCGCGATGTATGGGTGCGTTTGTCATGGCCTTCGATCCAGAGGCCTTCGTCGGACGCGAGGATTTCGCCAGGAGAATGAAAAACTATGTCGACTCTCTGCGCAGTTCGGCCAGTGCGGATGGTCAAACCGTGATGGCCCCGGGTGATCGCGAATGGGCGGAAGCTGAGCGACGCCGCCGTGGAGGCATTCCACTCGATCCGCAGACGATCCGTCGCTTTGCCGCGCTGCGCCAGCGGTTCGACCTGCCCGCGTTCGGCGCGCCAACCCGCGAAACGCCGCAGGCATGAGCGGGCGCAAACCCGGCCTCAAGCTGCGCCGTACAGCGGTTTTTCAAAGGGATGATCGGAGACGCACCGCATTTATGCAGAAAAAGCGCAAAAAAGCCTTGCCCGAGGTCATGATGCGCTCATAATGTCTAGTGTATGCATAGGACATAAATGACCAACAGCAACACTTCCGGGGAGGAAACAGATGATCCAGAGATTACTTATCGCAGGGCTTGCCGCTGCAACGTTCACGCTCGGCGCACCGCAATCGGCCATGGCCGATGACAGCTTTATCCGGATTGCAACCGGTGGATCGGGTGGCAACTATTACCGTTTGGGTGGCGGTCTGGCTGCGATCTATAACGACACGGTCGACGGTGTTCAGGCCTCGATTCAGGCCACCGGCGGATCTGTGGAAAACCTCGATCTGCTCGCCGATCAGCAAGTGGAGGTCTCCTATCTGTCGGGAAGCGTCGGCCAGCAGGCCTATACGAATACCGGTCGGTTCGAGGATCGCCCAGCGGGCCGCTACGAGGGCCTGCGCGCCATCGCGACAGTCTATCCCAATCCGCAGTGGTTCATTGTGGTCAACGAGGACATTCAGTCCATCGATGACCTTCAGGGCATGCGGGTATCGGTCGGAAGCCAGGGTGGCGCCGCCGAGGCGTGGTGGCGGATGATCATGGAGTACAAGGGCTGGACCTATGCCGATATCCAGCCCGAGTTCACCGTGCATCAGGCCGCGATCGACCAGATTCGCAACCGTCAGATCGATGCGATGATGTGGCCCGATGCACCGGGTTCGGCCTCGATCCAGCAGGTCGCCGATACCGGACTTGCCCGTCCTCTCGACATAGACGCCGACGTTATCGAGTTCATGACGGCAGAGGGGCTCGACTATCCATATACGATCCCGGCCTCGGCCAACCCGTTTGGAGATTTCGCGGTGGAGTCTTTCGCCTCACCGATCACGTTCGCGACGCATACCGGCATGTCCGATGACATGATATATGAACTAACCAAATCCATGTTCGAGAACCAGGAGCGGCTGATAGGGGTGCATCCGCTGGCCGAGTTCATGACGCTGGAAAACGCCACGAGCGGGCTGCCGTTTCCGTTGCATCCGGGGGCAGAGCGTTATTACCGCGAACTGGGTCTGATGTAGGACACATCCCTTTCGATCCCCAAACAGAGGGCCGTTTCTCGGCGGCCCTCTGTCGGCTATGACATCTCCGGACGGTTTAAATGGCTCAGAAAAAGTCTCGATCAGGGCAAGACGGTACACATGACTGGCAACGCCCTGAACTCGAGGGCGACGGCATCATCGACATCGATGCGCTGCAGAGCCAGAGCGAGACGCCCTCAACAACACGGCAATTGACCGGGTATTGGGCAATTATCTTCACTGTCGTCGCTGTCCTGGCCTCGCTGTTTCACTTCTACACTGCCGGCTATCGGCCACTTCCGGCGATGGAGCAGCGCCCGATCCACATGGCGTTCATGCTGTTTCTGGGCTTTCTGATCTATCCGGCAACGAAATCGCGTCTTGCCGGAAATCCCGGCATCATCGACGTGACCCTTGCGGTGGTCGGCGCCGGATCGGCGTATTATCTCGCGTATAACTACCTCGATATCATCATGCGGGGCGGCTTTCCCACGCAGCTCGATATTGTCATGGGAACGATCTTCTGCCTTGTCGTGCTCGAGGCCGCGCGCCGGACCATCGGCATGTTCCTGGTGATTTTGTCGGCGATTTTCCTCGCCTATCTGTTCTTTGGGCCAAGCCTGCCGGGTGTCCTTGCACATGGTGGCTTTGGCTATGACCGGATTGTCCGCCAGATGTATATGTCGACAGAGGGCATCTTCGGCGTCGCGGTGGGCGTTTCGGCGACATATGTCTATCTGTTCATCCTCTTCGGGGCCTTTCTTCAGAAATCCGGCACAACGACGTTCTTCACCAATCTGGCTTTTGCTGCGGCTGGTCACAGCCCCGGCGGGCCGGCCAAGGTGGGCATTCTCGCCAGCGGCATGATGGGCATGATCCAGGGCTCGTCGGCAGCCAATGTGGCCTCTACCGGCGTGTTCACCATCCCGCTGATGAAGCGGCTGGGCTTCAAGGGATACTTCGCCGCCGCGGTCGAGGCCGTCGCGTCCTGCGGCGGCCAGTTCCTGCCGCCCGTCATGGGGGCCTCGGCCTTCATCATGGCCGAATACCTGCAGATGCCCTACGCGCAGGTCGCGCTGGGCGCGATCCTGCCGGCAGTTCTGTACTACGCGGCCGTCTATCTTCAGGTGCATCTCAGGGCGCGCAAGCTTGGGATGGAGGGGTTGCCGCGCGACAGGCTGCCTATTGTGCGCTCGGTCGTGCTTTCGCATGGTCATCTGGTGCTGCCGATCTTTCTGCTTATCGGCATGTTGGTTTTCGGCTTCACACCGCTCTTTGCGGCGTTTTTCTCGATCATCGGCGTTATCGTGATCAGCGCCCTGCGCCCCCATACACGGATGAGCATTCCGGACATCATCGATGCGCTGGTGCTGGGCGCACGCAACACGGTCTCGACCGCGATCGCCTGTGCGGCGGTGGGTTTCATCGTGGGTGCCGTTGCACTGTCAGGTATCGGCCTTCTGATGACGCAATCGATCATCAGCATCGCTGACGGCAACCTTTTGCCGGCGCTCCTGCTGGCGGCGGCGGCCTCGCTCTTTCTCAGCTTCGGACTTCCAACGACATCGGTATACATCATCACTGCGACCCTCGTGGCGCCCAGCCTCGTGGAGATGGGTGTGCCGCCGCTCGTGGCGCATCTCTTCTGCTATTACTGGGGCGGAGTGTCAGCGATCACACCGCCGGTGGCGCTTGCGGCCTATGTCGGGGCGGGGATCGCGAATGCCTCGGTGATGAGGTCGGGCTTCACGGCAATGCGGCTCGGGATGGCTGCCTATATCGTGCCGTTTGTCTTCGTCTATGCCCCGGCGCTGGTCCTGTGGCAAAGCGCGCCGCCATGGCAGGTGGCGGTCGCCGCGGCGGGCGGGCTCGTGGCCGTCATCTGCATGGCCGTTCTGGGCGAACGCTATGCCTTCCGTGCGTTGTCCCCGCCCAAGCTGGGAGTGTTGCTTGTCGCCGTCATCCTGGTCGTGGCGCCGGCGCTCTGGACGACAGCGGTGGCCGCCCTCGTTGTCTGCGCATTGTTGGGTTTCGAATACCTCCGCACGCGAAACGTGGTTGCGCCGGGCCAGTAAGAACGATCTGGGCGATATACGGCCCTCCGGGCGCCGGTCCCCTGCGGCATTGCCAATGCCGCAGGCTTTGAGTGTTCAGTTCACAGATAAGGGGAAAAGGCTGTGCACTGCGCGGCCGTAGGTGCTACTCCGGATTGGATGAGCTGGAGATTGAACAAGGTTGCCGAGACACCTGCTGGTCGGGTCGCCTGGGGTTCGGCAGGCGCCGGACCGCCGCTCGTGCTCGCCCATGGCTGGCCTTGGTCATCCTTTTCGTGGCATCGCGTGATACCTGCACTGGCCAAACGCTTTGCCGTGCACTGGTACGACATGCCCGGCTACGGACGTTCCGAGAAGTGGGCAGATCAGCGTACCGGTCTTGACGTTCAGGGTGAGATTTTTGCGTTCATGTTGGACCACTGGAGAATGGACCGACCATCCGTTATCGCACATGACTTCGGCGGGGCGACGACGCTGCGCGCTCATTTGCTTCAAGGCTGCGATTACGACTGCTACGTGCTGATGAACGTGGTCGCCATGCGCCCCTGGGGGTCGGAGTTCTTTGATCATGTCGGGCGGCACTTGGACGCTTTCGTCGGGCTGCCGCCTCACATCCACGAAGCCGTGGTGAGGGCCTATATCCGCGGCGCGCTCGTAAACGAACTTGATCCGGAGGATCTGGAGGCGCTTGTCGGGCCGTGGTTGTCGGATGAAGGGCGAGGCAGCTTTTATCGCCAGTTTGCTCAGGCCGACGAACGCTTTACCGCGGAGATTGAACCGAAGTTTGGCAACTTGCGTTGCCCGACGCTTATCCTTTGGGGCGAGGACGATCCATGGATCCCGCTCGAGCGTGGCTGCGAATTGCACGGATTGATGCCTGCGGCGGCGTTTGAAACCCTGAAGGGCACGGGGCACCTGCCTCAACTGGAGTCGCCTGACACCGCTCTTGGACATGCGTTGCCATTCTTGGCGAAATAGATCGGCAGAGCCCATGGCCCGCAAATAGCAGTTTAACTGCGGAGCCTTTGGGTTCTATGCATACTCTGAGCCCACCACCCCAGCAGGTCGCCAGCGTAATCTCTCCTAAGTCTTTGAGAAGTTTGGCTCCGGCGGTAGGGATCGAACCTACGACCAATTGATTAACAGTCAACTGCTCTACCGCTGAGCTACGCCGGAATACCGGTGCGCGATATAACAAGGCGCCGGACGCGCGTCCAGTGGGTAATTCGCTCTTTCTGCCACCTGTCTAACGGGCCGAGAACCGTGCCGTCGGAGAGATCGGGCCATCGCTGGCAACAACGTTTCTTTCCGCCAGATCAATGAGATGCGCCAGAACGTTACGGGCCGCTGCGGGCAGGAGAGCAGGCGGCTGGTCGTGGTAGATGCGCGCGGCCAGCTTGGCGGGCGTCGCGGACCCGTCGGCGAGGGCTGACAGGATCTGCGCCTCGCGCGTCCTGCGATGGGCGACCAGCCAGTCGATGCGGTCTTCTGCTGCCGTCACGGGGGCGCCATGCCCGGGAAGGAAAACGCGCGCGCCAAGCGACCTCAGCCGCGCACAGGACGCCATGAACGCACCAAGGTCGCCATCGGGTGGCGAGATCAGGGTCGAGGCCCAGCCCATCACCAGATCGCCGGTAAAGACCGCATCGCCCAGCATGAAAGCCAGATGACCTGCGAAGTGTCCGGGGGTGTGAAGGGCGGTCAGTGTTTCTTCCTCCAGCTTGATCTCGTCCCCGTCGCCCAGCAACGCGTCCGGCGCAAATCCGGTGTCCACACCTTCGCCACCGCCGAGACCGCCCCGCCGGGCAAGGGCGCGCATAACCGCACTGCGCCCGGCATCCGGCGGTCCGAACGCCAGAACGGGCGCGCCGGTTGCCGCCGACAGTGCCGGGGCGCCGAGGCTGTGGTCCCGATGCGCATGGGTGATCAGGATCTGCCGGACCCGCGCCGCGCCGATCCCGGCACAAAGCGCGGCAAGATGGGCCGGATCGTCGGGGCCGGGATCGATCACCGTGATCTCGCCGGTGCCCACAAGATAGGTGTTCGTGCCCCAATGGGTCATCGGCGACGGGTTCGGCGCGACGATGCGGCGAATACCGGGGTGAACTTCTTCGGCAATACCGGCAACGGGGCGGGTCTGTGTCATTCCTGCTTTCGCTTTCGCCCTTGGGATGCTTAGGGTTCTGCCATGGCTTTCCGCTGGCTTAAATCCCTTTCTCCACGCTCTTTGTTCGGGCGGACGGCGCTGATCCTTCTGGTGCCGATCCTGACCATTCAGCTTGTCGTATCCTACGTTTTCATCCAGCGGCTTTATGAAAACGTCACCGAACAGATGACCCGCTCGCTGATCCCGGTGGTGCGGCTGGTGCTGGAAGAGGTCGAGGCGGGGGCAGATATCGAAGATGCGATTGCACGCGGGGAACGACTGGCAACCCCGCTTGGCATGACCCTGCGCGCCGAGGCCGGGGATCAGCTGTCAGGACGGCGCTTCTGGTACGATCTGTCGGGGCGGGTGGTCACACGCGTTCTGGCCGGCGAGGTGGAGGGGGCCGGCGCGGTGGATCTGGTGACCAATGACCGCCGGGTGCGGTTTGCCGTCGACACATCCAACGGCCCGGTCGTGGTGGGCTTCTCCCGAAACCGGGTTTCGGCGTCAAACCCGCACCAGCTTCTCGTGCTGATGGTCTTTGTGTCTGCGGTCGTGACGCTCGTATCGTTCCTGTTCCTGAAAAACCAGGTCCGGCCGATCAGGCGTCTGGCAGAGGCCGCGGCTGCGTTCGGCAAAGGGCAGGTCGTGCCCTACCGCCCCTCCGGGGCCACCGAGGTGCGGCAGGCGGGCGCGGCTTTTCTGGAGATGCGCGCCCGGATCGAGCGGCATATCGAACAGCGCACGCTCATGCTGTCGGGGGTCAGCCACGATCTTCGCACGCCATTGACGCGGCTGAAGCTGGGCCTGTCGATGTTGCCTCAGGATGACGACGTACAGGCCCTGACCCATGATGTCGCAGAGATGGAGCGGATGCTGGACACGTTCCTTGGCTTCGCGCGGATCGACGCGACCGAGACACGCGAACCGGTCGATCCGGTCGCGATGGCGGCGACAATCGTCGACCGTGCGGCGCAGGGCGGTTGGAACATCTCGCTGGATGCGCCGCCACTGGGCGAGGTCATGGTCGATTTGCGCCCGATGGCTGTGGAGCGCGCGTTGGACAACCTCATCGGAAATGCGTTGCGCTACGGCACGGTGGTGCGGGTCGGTGTGACGGTGCTCGATAACTCCGTCCGGTTCAGCGTCGAGGATAACGGCCCCGGCATTCCCGAAGATCAGCGTGCCGATGCGGTCAAGCCGTTCTCGCGCCTTGATGCGGCGCGCAATCTCGACAAGGGCGGCAGCGTGGGCCTTGGCCTCTCGATCGTCCGCGACATCGCCCGTCAGCATGGCGGTACCTTGCGGCTTGGAGACAGCGCCGATCTGGGCGGGCTGCAGGCCGATCTTCTGCTGGCGCGCTAGCCTGCGAACATCGGGAAGCTGACGCCAAGCGCCCAGGCGAGGATCAGGCCCAGCGACACACCGGGGGCCAGTGGCCCGCTGCGCTGCCCGATCCAGCGGCCCATCAGCCCGTGAACGAGGTAGAACAGAAGGAGCACCGGAAAGATCAGGGCGATGAAGAAAAGCCGTTCCGGGTCGACCAGAATGGCGAGAGTCAGCGAGATGAAAAGGGCGGCGCGCAGGGCAAGACGCCGCCACAGCCGTGCGTGTCCCGCATCGCTCAGCATCGCATCCGCCAGCATGAAGGGCAGTGTGCCAAGCGCCAGAACGGCGATGACCGCAAGGCGCTCGGGCGTGGGCAGGAAGCTCGCCACATATCGATCCATAGCAAGGCCGAAAACGACCAGACCAAGGATCAGAAGGACGGCAATCCCGGCCCAACCCTGCCAACGGGGGCGATGCCCTAGCCAGGCCAGATAGGCCAGTTGCAAGCCGCCCATGACGGCCAGATGCAGGGCAAGCGCATCGGCCACCAGAACCGGCAGGAAGGCGACAGGAACGAATGCCGTAACGGTGGCGGCGATCAACCCGGGCACAATAAGGGCCATCACGAACGGCCGGGTCCCGATCGGTTCCAGAGACGGTCTCTGCAGTGGCAGAAGCCGCGACACGGGCCGGATCAGAAGAACAAGCGCACCCATGAGCAAAAGCACCCAGGGGCCGGTCGCCGCCGGTTCCGACGTGCCGGCATGGTTCAGCGCCGTGCGCAGCCAGTCCCGCGTCTCGGCCAGCGTCGTGGGGCTATAGAGGACGCCCAGATGCTCCACATAGGGCGAGACCACGGCCCGACGCAGCACGTTGCCCGATTGCACCGTCTGGTTTTCTTGGGCGTCGGGATCGACCAGTTGCAACGCTTCCAATCCGACGCGGCGCAAGGGCGGCTCCCACGCACCGGTGACGATCAGAAGGTTCTCTGGCGCGTCGGCCGTCACAGCCTCGGAATACATTGAAATCGCGACAATGGCGCCGGTCGAAGGATCTCTCAGCCCGGCGCGGATCACGATATCGGAGGCCATGGAATGACCCACAAGACCGACCGGCCCGTCATACCCCGTCATCGCGCGCGCGGCGGCAGTGACACGCGTGGTCTCATCGACCAGCCGGGCGGTCGTCCCCTCGATAACCGTCACATCGCCCGACATGGGAACGGGGTTCTTGCCGTGACCCTCGAAATCGAAGGCCGCGACGCGAAAGCCCGCGCCGGCCAGCGTCAGGGACAAGGCCTCCATCAACTGCCGCGATCCGGCAAAGCCATGCGCGATCACGACCAGGGGCCCATCCCCGGCCCCCTGATAGAGCGTCGCAGGCGTCGTTCCGGCGGAAAACGGCGTCAGCGTGATACCCGCCCGGTACCGCTCCAGCTGCGCCACCGCGATCAGCGCGGCCAGTACCGCAAGACCCAGAACGGCCCATCTGCGCGCCCGTGTGATCATGAGACCTGTAAGATCATGAAATCCTGCCTCTTATCCTTCAAGGCGGAGATGCGGAGCCAATGGTAGGCCCGGAGGGACTCGAACCCCCAACCAAAGCGTTATGAGCGCTCTGCTCTAACCAATTGAGCTACAGGCCCGCCTGTGCCTGCCTTACCAGACAGGCAGAACCGGTCAAGCCGATTGCCAGCCACGGGTGGATCGTCTAATCGCGGGGCGAACGGATTGCGGGGAGTGCCATGGCAGAAGGCAAGAACGGGCTGACCTATGCAGAGGCGGGCGTCGATATCGATGCAGGCAACGCGTTGGTCGACCGGATCAAACCCGCGGCAAAGGCCACGAACCGCCCCGGTGTGGTGGCGGGTCTGGGCGGGTTCGGCGCCCTTTTCGATCTCAAGGCAGCCGGGTTTACCGACCCCGTGCTCGTCGCGGCCACCGATGGCGTGGGCACGAAGCTGCGCATTGCGATTGATACGGGCCAAGTGGACGGTGTGGGACAAGACCTTGTTGCCATGTGCGTCAACGATCTGGTCTGTCAGGGCGCGGAGCCTTTGTTCTTTCTGGACTACTTCGCGACCGGAAAGCTGAGTGTCGATCACGCAGCCCGCGTGGTCGAGGGGATCGCAGCCGGTTGCAGTGCGGCGGGCTGCGCGCTGATCGGCGGCGAGACGGCGGAAATGCCGGGTATGTATCCGCCTGGAGATTTCGATCTGGCCGGGTTCGCTGTGGGGGCGATGGAGCGCGGTACGGCCTTGCCTGACGGTGTGGCTGCGGGGGATGTTCTGTTGGGGCTGGCCTCGGACGGGGTGCATTCCAACGGCTACTCGCTGGTCCGCCGTATCGTCGAGGTGGCGGGACTGAACTGGGCGTCGGACTGCCCGTTCGGCGAAGGCAGTCTTGGCGCGGCCTTGCTGACACCGACACGGGTCTATGTCCGCCCGGCCCTTACCGCGATCCGGGAAGGGGGCGTGCACGGGCTGGCGCATATCACCGGTGGCGGTCTGACAGAGAACATCCCCCGCGTCCTGCCAAAGGACCTCGGGGTCGAGATCGATCTGTCCGCATGGTCGCTGCCCCCGGTGTTCCGGTGGCTGGCGCAGGCGGGCGGAATGGAAACGTCCGAGATGCTCAAGACCTTCAATGCCGGGATCGGGATGGTGCTGGTGGTCGCGGCGGAGCGCGCGGCGACGATTGTGGACGTGCTGACGGAGGCGGGTGAACATGTCTCGCGCATCGGCCATGTCACGGGCGGGCAGGGGGTCCGCTACACCGGCACATTGGCGTGAAGCGTGTCGCGATCCTGATCTCCGGCGGCGGCTCGAACATGGTCGCGTTGGTGGACAGCATGACCGGCGATCATCCGGCGCGGCCTGTTCTGGTTCTCTCGAACGTTCCGGGGGCGGGCGGTCTGGAACGCGCCGCGGAACGGGGCATTGCCACGGCAGTGGTCGATCATCGCCCCTTCGGGACGGACCGCGAAGCCTTCGAGGCACGTCTGACCGGGGCGCTTGAGACGGCCCGCCCGGACATCATCTGCCTTGCCGGTTTCATGCGCATTCTGACACCGGCGTTCACCGGCCGCTGGTCCGGTCGGATGCTGAACATTCATCCCTCGCTTTTGCCGAAGTATCCCGGTCTTCACACCCATGCGCGCGCCATTGCGGCGGGAGATGCCGACGCAGGGTGCAGCGTGCACGAGGTTACGGCGGAACTGGACGGGGGTCCGGTCCTGGGTCAGGCGCGCGTTCCCGTGATGCCCGGCGACACGCCCGAAACGCTTGCGGCCCGCGTTCTGGTGCAGGAACACGCGCTTTATCCGGCGGTCCTCAGACGCTTCGCCATGGGCGACAGGACGCCCGTCCACTTGCCCTGACCGGGGCAAGAGCCTATCACGGCGCGTATAATCGAGCATGGACATATCCGAAGAATGATCACGATCACGACCACCGAGGGGCTTGCGGCCTTCTGCGACCGTGCGAAGTCCGCGCCCTATGTGACGGTCGATACAGAGTTTCTGCGCGAACGGACCTATTACGCCAAGCTGTGCCTGATCCAGCTGGCCCTTCCGGGCGATGCGCCCGAAGATGCGGTGCTGGTCGATCCGCTGTCTCCCGATCTGTCGCAGGAACCGCTCTATGATCTGTTCCGGGACGAGAAAGTGGTGAAGGTGTTCCACGCGGCCCGGCAGGACCTCGAGATTTTCTTTGTCGAGGCAGAGGTGTTTCCGAAACCCCTGTTCGACACGCAGGTCGCGGCGATGGTCGCGGGGTTCGGCGATCAGGTGGGGTACGAGACGCTGGTGCGGAAGATTGCACAGTCCTCGCTCGACAAGACATCGCGTTTCACCGACTGGTCGCGCCGGCCCCTGACGGATGCGCAAAAGACATACGCGCTTGCCGACGTGACCCATCTGCGGGTGATCTACGAGTATCTTGAAACCGAACTCGAAAAAACCGGCCGCCGGGAATGGGTTGAAGAGGAACTGTCGGTTCTGACCGATCCCGATACATACATCACGCATCCCGAAGAGGCATGGAAGCGCCTGAAGACACGGACGAATTCAGGCCGGTTCCTCGCGATTGCGCGCGAACTCGCCCGGTTCCGCGAAGGCTATGCGCAGGCGCGGAACATCCCCCGGTCGCGTGTCTACAAGGATGACGCGTTGCTGGAACTGGCTTCGACCAAGCCCCGGACGCCACAGGATCTGGCCCGGTCCCGGCTTCTCTTGCGCGAGGCGCGGAAAGGCGAGATCGCCGAAGGCATTCTGGCCGCGATAGAGGCCGGTCTGAGCGCCGACCCGTCCACCTTTCCACAACTCGACCGGTCCCGTGAAAAGCTTCAGGTCAATCCGGCCCTCGCCGATCTTCTGCGTGTCCTCCTCAAAGCCAAGTCGGAAGATGCAGGCGTTGCTCAAAAGCTGATCGCGACATCATCCGATCTTGATGAAATCGCCGCGGGTGTCCGCGATGTCCAGGCGCTGCGCGGCTGGCGCAAGACCGTTTTCGGGCGCGATGCGCTCCGGCTGTGCGACGGAGAAATCGCTCTGACCTCCAAGGACAGGTCGATCAGGCTGATCGAGCTTTAACGGCGTACCGCGCGCGACGACTGCGCACCAAGCACCTGAATTTCGCGGATCCCGGCGAGCGTCTGATCGCTCACGAATGCTGCCACGATGACCTGACGGGATTGCGGGGTCGATACGCGGGTTCGCGTCGGCGGGGGCACCAGCCGGAACTGATAGACCAGAATACCCGGCCGGGCGTTGTCTGGAACCAGCGCCGCGCCCCAATGCCCCTGGGTCGGGGGTAGTCCGATGGCGCGCAGTATCGCGCCGCCCGGGGCCTGTTCGATCGAAACCGAAACGACCTGATCCACCAGTGGACGGGGGTCAACGGCCACGCGCACCTCTGGCGCGGTTGTCTGGATTTCCCGATCTCCGCCGAACCAGTTGAACGGATTCAACCGGCTCTCGGCAATCCGCCCGCAGCCCGCGGCTGTCGCCAGCACCATGATCAGAAGAAGCGCCCGTGTGCCCATGATCCCCGTTCCCTTGCCCGTCACTTTGCGGATATCCCATTGTGCAGCATCTGAAAAGGCCGCGCGGGCTGGACCTTTCGCTTTGCGGGTTCTACCTGATGTCTGAAAGGAGGGGCATCCGATGAGCGAAGCCTTCGAAGAGATTGCCGATACGTTCGAGTTCCTGGAGGACTGGGAAGAACGCTATCGCTATGTGATCGAACTGGGCAAGGCGATGCCGCCTCTGGAAGAGGCGCTGCGCGTGCCCGCAACCAAAGTCGATGGATGCGCGAGCCAGGTCTGGCTGGTGCCCGAAATCGAAGGCGAGGGGCCAGACGCGGTGTTCCGGTTCCGCGGCGAAAGCGACGCGATGATCGTGCGGGGGCTGATCGCCATTCTGTCGGGGCTTTATAACGGTCTCAGGGTATCCGAGGTCGGCAAGGTCGATGCCGCGACCGAGCTTGGGCGCCTGGGTCTCAACGATCATCTCTCGGCACAGCGTTCGAACGGTCTGCGCGCGATGATCGAACGCATTCGCGGCATAGCGGCTCACGTGGCAGCCTGATCATTAATCCCGGTTGACTTGGCCGCGCGCGCGGGTAAAAGGCGGGCTTCAACGAATTCCGGGCACGGGTCAGCTTCCCTGCCATGCGAGGAGACCGACGATGGCGAAACCGACAACGATCAAAATCCGCCTGAACTCGACCGCCGACACGGGCCACTTCTACGTGACCAAGAAGAATGCCCGCACGATGACCGAGAAGATGACCGTGCGGAAGTACGATCCGGTCGCGCGCAAGCATGTCGAGTATAAAGAAGGCAAGATCAAGTAAGCCCCTGATAAGGCTGAACCATTCCTAAGGGGTCGCAGGCGATTGCCGGGCGGCCCTTTTCTTTTTGCATTTCCGGTCTTTTCCTTTCGGATCGCGGCCCTAACTCATGCGACATGCAGACGCAGGTCATCACCCTTCGCACATCCATCGGCTCGGATATTCCCGCGGTGGATCGGCTTTTGCAGCAAAGCTACACCAAGCTGTTGCGCGGCTCTTACCCGCCCTCGGTTCAGGTCACGGCGATTCCACTGATCGCCAAGGCGAATCCGACACTTCTGACGAGCGGAACCTATTACGTGGCTGTGGACCGCGAAGAACAGATTGTGGGCGCCGGTGGTTGGACCCGGTCCGTGAAAGGGCCCGAAATCGCCGATGTACGCCACATGGTGACGGATCACCGGTATCTGCGGAAGGGCATCGCCCGACGTATCGTCATGGGTATCATCGCCGAGGCGCGGCTTGCGGGCGTTCGGCGGCTCGACTGCCTGTCGACGCGGATGGCGGTGCCGTTCTACGAAGCGATGGGCTTTGCCTCGCAAGTGAATGTGACGATCGGCCTGCGGCCCGGGATCGAGTTCCCTGCGGTACGCATGGTGCGGGATCTTTAGGGGCGAAGAGCTCCTATGGCAGTTGCTATCGGTTTACTTGACGTTTGAACGTCGGCTTTGCGGGTAGGGATTCAACAGAGCGCCGCAACATGTGCTTCATGAGGAAGAAAATCACTTAAAGCATGATCTCCCCCAGACCAAAATGCGCCCCGATCACGCCAATGATGATACCTGTGGGCAGGCTTGAAAGAAGGGCAAGCGGTCTGCGTTCTTTCGTTTTCTGTTGGGTTGCAGGCACGATCCCGCTTGGAAAAATCCGATCGATCAGTCCGTCGAATACCAAAACAAGAAGAAAAACTCCGCCGAATAGCACCGGGATGATTATTATCATAGGCCAGAACGCGGTGCCGACCAACTGAGCCATGTTGTGAATTGCCAGGCCAAGGAACACCCCGACCGCCAATAACGCAGCGCCGTTGAGCCAATCGCCAAGCTGCATCCTGCGCCGGTTACTCATGCTTCTGTTTCTCATCTCAAGGGTTACGAGAAACATGCAAACACAATTCTTGTAAGCTTGGCAAACGTGTCCGGCTCCGAATGCAAACAAACAGTCAGAACTACAGGCTAGTTTTCACTTTTTGCGAAAGTGTTCAAACATTTGCACGACCGCTTTGGCTCAAAGCGGACAACCCCGAACCAAGACCTCTCTGTTTCCATAGCATTCCCAACCCCACACCCACAAAAAACTAAAGGGCCGGTGTTTCCACCGGCCCTTCGTCGTCAATGTCAGGTCTGGTTATTCCTGATTGCCAAGGAACATCAGCAGGAACTGGAACATGTTCAGGAAGCTGATGTAGAGGCTCAGCGCGCCGTCATAGGCGGCCTTGTCCAGCCATTCCTGATCTCCATGGGCGGCATGCGCCACATACTGGTTCTTGATCTCCTGCGTGTGGAATGCCGTCAAAGCGGCAAACACCAGAAGGCCGATGATCGAGATCGCGAACATCAGTGCAGGCGACTGCAGGAAGATGTTGATCACGAGGGCCACCAGAACGCCGATCACACCCATGATCAGGAACGATCCCCAACCCGAGATGTCCTTTTTCGTGGTGTAGCCCCAAAGGCTCAGACCAGCGAAGGCAATCGCGGTGATAAGGAACGTCTGCACGATCGAGAAGTCGGTGTAGATCAGGAAGATCGAGCTGAGCGACAGGCCGATGGCGGCGGCAAAGACGAAGAATGCCAATTGCACTGCAGCAGCCGAGGCGTTCTGCAGCATCCGGCCCCAGCCGAAGAAGATAAAGGCCAAGGGTGCCAGCATGACAACCCAGCGGAGCGGCGTGGTGTAAAGCACGGCGCCAAGCGATGACAGGTATTCGCCTTCACGGATTGCGATGCCGGTTGCGGACGGATCAGCCGTCACGGCAAGCCCGGCAATGGCCCAGGCCGCAAGCGCGGTGATGACCATGCCAACGGACATGGTCCCGTAGACCTTGTTCATGTGGGTCCGAAGACCCGCGTCAATCTGGGCGGCGGAGCGGGCGCCTGTCTGCGTCCGGACCGTCTGATACTCTGCCATTTCAAGCCTCCAAAAAGTTCCCTGAATGGGTGCGCGCCCGGAGGACGCACAGCCTTGGGGTTGATATTGGCGTCAATTCCCGTCGTTTCAAGGGTTTTGAGGGTCTGAACGGACTGTTTTTGTCGGGTTTGCGCCGCTTTAGCGCCACCAGCTCGGAATATCCCAGGGTTGGCGTTGGATTTCTTTCTGAACGTCGGATTCGCTCAGCCCGATATCGCGGCGCAGATGGGCGTCGAGATGGGACAGATCGCGCCGTTGCTTGCGGATCGCCGCCATCGTCCGAAACCAGTGCAGCAGGCCGCGGCGGGTGCGGGCGGGCGGTTGAAAAGCCTGGGGCAGGGCGCGTGTCTCTGTGCAGGACATGGGTGCGTTCCTTTCGGTTTGCTGATGAGTCGGAGCCCATCAATCGTTGACACCGATGGATTACACCCGTTACGATGCATCTGTGAAACGAATGTTTTTGACATCTCATATCAGGAATATTGATATGCCCCGAAATCTCGATATCACCGCCCTCCGGTCTTTTGTCGCGGTCGCCGATGCCGGTGGCGTGACCCGCGCCGCAGGGTTTCTGAACCTCACGCAATCGGCGGTCTCGATGCAGCTCAAACGGCTGGAAGAGACGCTTGGCGTGCCCCTTCTGGACCGGTCGGGGCGGACGATTGCGCTGACCACCACGGGCGAGCAGCTGATGAGCGAGGCGCGCCGGATGATCGAATTGAACGACCGGATGATCGCCCGGATGACCGATCCGGCCCATGAGGGAGAGATCATACTGGGCGTTCCCCACGATATCGTTTACCCGGCGGTCCCCGAAGTTCTGCGCCAGTTCCACGCCGAGTTTCCGCGGATGCGCGTGAACCTTGTCTCGACCAACACCCGCGATCTGAAAGAGCGGTTCGGGCGCGGCGAGGTGCAGGTGATCCTGACGACCGAGGACCGGCTGACGGAGGAGGGCGAGACGCTGTCGGAGCGTCCGCTGATCTGGGCCGGGGCGATTGGCGGAACGGTTTGGCGCGAGCGGCCTTTGCGGCTCGGCTTTTGTTCGAACTGCCTGTTTCGGGGGCAGGCGCAGTCGGCGCTGGATAAGGCCGGTATTCCCTGGGAGATGGCGGTATCGTCAGAGCGCGATATCTCGGTCGATGCGATGATCAGTGCGGATCTGGCGATCAACGCGGTGCTGGATGGCACGCTGTCGCCCTATACGGCGGCGGTGCCCCATGGCGGTGCGCTTCCCGATCTGGGGACGATGAAGATCAACATGTATTGCTCGGCCGTGGCGCGGACATCGGCGATCGATATGCTGACCGATATGCTGCGGCACGCTTTCCGGATGGCGTCAGGGCGTGATTATCACCTTCCCGGTCGAGCGTCGGCTGCGTAGAAGCTCAAGCCCTTCCTCTGCGCGGTCGAGCGGAAGGGTGTGGCTGATATGGGGTTTCAGCGCCCCCGTGGCATACCAGCCAAAGAGGGTCGTCAGGCTGTCGGTCAGTAACCGTGGCGCGATGGCCAGGTAGCCGCCGAGGTAGAACCCCAGAACGCTGATATTCTTGACCAGAAGGTAGTTGGCGGGGATCGGCGGGACGGTCCCGCTGGCGAAGCCGACAACCAGAACGCGTCCGCCCGGCCTCGTGGCGCGCAGGGCGGCGGCGAAGAGATCGCCGCCCACCGGGTCATAGACCACATCCGCCCCGCCCAGCGATCTGACGACCTTCCGAAGGTCTTCGGTGTCGCTGTCGATCAGAATGTCGGCCCCGGCGGCCTGTGCGATGGCCAGCTTCTCCGGACCGCGCGCACATGCGATGACGCGGGCGCCCATTCGCTTGCCGATTTCGACCGCAGTCAGGCCCACGCCGCCCGCAGCACCCAGAACAAGCAGCGTTTCGCCGGGCTGAAGGCTGGCTCGGATGGCTAGCGCCAGGTGGCTGGTTCCATAGGCGACCAGAAACGCGGCGGCGTCGGAAAAGGGCATTTTATCAGGGATTTGCTGGGCGCGATCCGCCGGGAATGCGCCAAACTCGGCCAGCCCGCCCTGACCGGAATAAACCGCGACCCGGTCGCCCGGCGCGAATCCGGCGGCGCCCGGACCGGTCTCGGTCACCGTTCCGGCCAGTTCGAGGCCGAGGGTGAAGGGCAAAGGCGGTTTCTCCTGATACTGGCCTTTGACCATCAGAAGGTCGGCGAAGTTCAGCCCGCAGGCCGCGATTTCGACTCCGATCTCGCCCTGTCCGGGAACAGGGCGGGGGATATCGACCAGCCTCGGGCCGCTTTCGAAGTCGTTGATCTGATAGGCTTTCATCCGTTCGGGTCCCAGTTGAACGGGGTCACCCTGACGAATGGCGTACCACAATGCAACGAAGTGTTTTACAAATCTGACACTTATGTGTAATACATCTCTTACGGTAATTTTACAGATACTTTTGCTACCTTAACGATAGTATTCATGCCCAGGCCGCCTTTCGGCGGAATTCAAGTGGGTGATCCTGTAACCGCCTCTACCGACCTAGCCTAAAGGACAGGTTGTGCAACTCAAGCGAGAAGTGGCATACCACCGGCACACGCGGTAGACGGCACAAGGAGTAATGATCATGAAACATCCGGTCGACGTCCATGTGGGAAAGCGCGTTCGTCACCGTCGGTGGATGATCGGTATGACGCAACAGCAACTGGCCGAGCGTGTTGGAATCAAGTTTCAGCAGATTCAGAAATACGAGACGGGTATGAACCGGGTCAGCGCATCGCGTCTTTGGGACATTGCGGATGCACTGGAAGTGTCGGTTTCGTTCTTCTTCGACGGTCTGGAGGAATCGAACCACGGCGATTCGGCGGTGCCGGCCGATCTGATGGCGGACAAGGAGGCCCTTGAACTGGTGCGGTCCTATTACGCCATTCCCGAGACGCAGCGGCGCCGGCTTTTCGAGCTGGCCCGGGTCCTGAGCGATACCGACTGATACCGCGCGGTCTTGACGACCTGCGCGCGCAAAGATAGCGGCACCGGAGAGCGATCTTCGGTGCCGTTTCATGTCTGATATCCCCGATCCCCTTGCTGCGCGTCTGGCGCAGGTGGCCCATGCGCTGGCCGATGTCGCGCGGGCGGCTATTCTGCCGCATTTTCGCGCGCCGGGGCTCGCCGTCGAAAGCAAACGGTCCGATTTCGATCCGGTCACCGAAGCGGATCGGGCGGCAGAGCGTGCGATGCGCGCGGTGCTGGAGGAGATGCGGCCCGAAGACGGGATTCTGGGCGAGGAATACGGGGCCAAAGACGGGACCAGCGGGTTCACTTGGCTCCTTGATCCGATCGACGGAACCCGCGCGTTTCTGAGCGGAACGCCCACATGGGGGGTGCTGATCGCGGTGGCGGATGAGAGCGGGCCGCGGATGGGGGTAATCGACCAGCCGTTTATCGGCGAGCGGTTTTTCGGCGGATTTGGTAAGGCCGAGGTTAACGGACCGCACGGTGTCGCGGCGCTGAAAACTCGGCCGCCCCGCGCCCTGTCGGAAGCGGTTTTGTTCACGACATTTCCGGAAGTGGGCGCCGCCGAGGAGCGGGCGGCGTTCGAGCGCGTGTCGCACGCGGCGCAACTGACCCGCTATGGCATGGATTGCTATGCCTATGCGCTCGTGGCCGCGGGGCAGGTCGATCTGGTGATCGAAGCGGGCCTGCAAGCCTATGATATCGCGGCACCTTTGGCGGTGATCGAAGCCGCGGGCGGCATTGTCACCGACTGGCGTGGCGGTCCGGCCCATGACGGGGGGCAGGTGCTGGCCGCCGCGAATCCCGAGATTCATGCCGAAGCCCTGGCGAAGCTTGCCGGATAACGGTTAACTTTGCTATCGAGGGGCGCACGGGCGAGTCCTTCACATCCCTTTCTGTCGCCCGCAGTTCCGCATATCGGTCCGAAAGGGATGGCTGGACCGAACGGAGCAAACCATGGCCAGAACCCTTATTCGCAACATCGACACGGTCGTGACGATGGATGACGCCCACCGCGTTTTGACGGGCGTCGATATCCTGATGGAAAACGGCATGATCGCCGGGATCGGCACGGGGCTGGATGCGCCCGGGGCCGAGGTCGTAGAGGGGCGGGGATGCGTTGTGACCCCCGGTCTGATCAACACGCATCATCATCTGTACCAGACACTGACGCGGTCCGTGCCCGGCGGGCAGGATGCGCTGCTGTTCGGCTGGCTTCAGACGCTCTATCCGATCTGGGCCCGGTTCGGACCGGAGGAGATGTTCGTGGCGACCCAAGTTGGGCTGGCGGAACTGGCACTGTCGGGCTGCACGCTGAGTGCCGATCATCTGTACCTGTTCCCGAACGGGTCACGGCTGGACGATACGATTGCGGCGGCGGGCGAGGTGGGCTTGCGGTTTCATCCGACGCGGGGCGCGATGAGCATCGGTGAAAGCGACGGGGGGCTGCCGCCCGATAGTCTGGTGGAGCGGGAAGAGGATATTCTGAATGATTCCATACGGGTGGTGGATGCTTTTCATGCAACGGGTCCGGGCGCGATGGTGCAGGTCGGGCTGGCGCCCTGTTCGCCGTTTTCGGTCAGCCGCGAGTTGATGCGGGATGCGGCCGTGCTGGCGCGGGACAAGGGCGTGCGGCTGCATACGCATCTGGCGGAGAATGACGAGGACATCGCCTATAGCGAGGAGATGTTCGGCTGCCGCCCGGGGCAATATGCCGAGGATCTGGGCTGGACCGGTGACGATGTCTGGCATGCCCATTGCGTGAAGCTGGACGCGCAAGAGATTGACCTGTTTGCGCAAACCGGAACGGGGGTTGCGCATTGTCCCTGTTCGAATTGTCGTCTGGGGTCGGGCATCGCGCCGGTCCGGGCGATGCGGGATGCGGGCGTTCGGGTGGGGCTGGGGGTCGACGGATCGGCCTCGAACGATGCCGCCGACATGATCGGCGAGGCGCGCATGGCGATGCTGTTGCAGCGGGTCGCGAAGGGGGCCGATGCGATGGCGTCGATGGAGGCGCTGGAGATTGCCACGCGGGGCGGGGCGGCGGTTCTGGGGCGTGACGATGTGGGTCAGATTGCGGACGGGTTCCGCGCGGATATTGCGGTTTGGGACGTGTCGGGGATCGAGGCGGCGGGAAGCTGGGACAAGGCGGCGCTTCTTCTGGCCGGCCCGCGCCGGGTCCGGGATCTGTTTGTCGAGGGGCGGCGGATCGTGCGGGACGGAGAGATCGTGACGGTGGATACGGGTCGGGTGCTGCGGCGGGCCGAAGAACTGGTCGCGCGGCTGATGGCATAGTTAACGGGTGTTAACCGGGGAGGTCCCGGATCGGGTCCGGGACCGCGGCGCCTTGCGGGCAAGGGGTTTGCGGCGGCGGCTGACGGCGCGCGGCGGGGTTAACCGGGGCTCCGTTACCGGAGCGCGCGCAGTATGCGGAAACCATGCGGAAACCATGTGTATGCCATGCGCAAACCGGTTGCGGGCCGCAGGCGCGTGAATGACCCCGCCGCGCGGCCCGATTGCGTTTCTCAGCCCGTTGCCGGAATGTAGGATTTCGACGCCTTTTTGGCCGCCTTCATGGCTTTTACGGCGTCTTTTGGCGTCATCAGCTTGACTGTTGCCCCGCCAGCAAAGGCGCCCGAGGCCCCGACCGCGAGCGCGCCCGCCGCCATGGCGGAATCGTCGGGCGCTTCGATCAGGGCATAGATGTCTTCCTCGCCGAAACTGAAGAACAGGTGGTGGAGCTTGCCGCCCACAGCCTCGATCAGCTTGCGGGCCGGTGCTTCGCGATCCTGCGGATTGTCGACCATCGCTTTGATGGCCTTGGCGGTATAGCGGGCTTTGAACAGATAGAACGACATGAAAGAACTCCCCTCGAAAATGTCTGAATTGGCGCCCCCAAACGCGGAATGCGCCTGAAGACACGGGTCGAAGCATACAGGAGTTAGGGGTCGAGGTCGCGCGGGAGCTTTACTGCGGGAAGTCCCGTCAGAGTTGCCGTCCTGCGACCCAGACGGCGCGGACGGCGCGGTCGTCGCCCAGCATGATCGTCGGAAAGACCGCCTGCCAGATGTCTTCGGCGCGGGCGGCGGCCTGTGCGATGGCGGGTGTCGAGGCGAGATCGAGGATCACAAGGTCGGCTTCGGTACCCGCGTCAAGGGTGCCCACGCGGTCGGCCATGTGCATGGCGCGGGCGGAACCTTCGGTGGCGAGCCAGAGCAGGGCCGAGGGGTGAAGCGGGTTGCCGCGAAGCTGCGCGATCTCATAGGCCGCAGCCATGGTGCGCAGCATCGAAAAGGACGACCCGCCGCCGGTATCGGTGGCAAGGCCCACGGGCAGGCTGGCCGCGAGGGTCATGTCGAAGAGGCCCGAGCCGATGAAGGTGTTCGAGGTGGGGCAATGGATCAGCGCCGCGCCTGTCTCGGACAGCCGGTCGATCTCGCGCGGCTCCAGATGGATCGCGTGGCCATACATGCCGCGTTCGCTCAGAAGGCCGTGGGCCTCGTAGGTGTCGAGGTAATCCCGGGCCTCGGGGAAGAGGGATTTGACCCATGCAATCTCGTCGGTCTGTTCCGAGAGATGGGTTTGCATCAGGCAATCGGGGTGTTCGGCCCAGAGCGCGCCCAGGGCGGCCAGTTGTTCGGGCGTCGAGGTGGGCGAGAAGCGGGGGGTGATGACGTATTCGGCGCGGCCCCGCCCATGCCATGTCTCCAGAAGGGCCTTGGAGTCGTCATAGGCCGTTTGCGGCGTGTCGCAGAGGCCATCGGGGGCGTTGCGGTCCATGCAGGTCTTGCCCGCGGCGACGCGCATGCCCCGGGCTTCTGCGGCTTCGAAAAAGGCGGTGACGCTTTCGGGATGGATGGTGCAGTAGCTGGCCACGGTCGTCGTGCCATGGGCGAGGAGGAGATCGAGGTAACGGTTCGCGATCTGGGCGGCATAGGCGGGGTCGGCGAGGCGCATTTCCTCGGGGAATGTATAGCTGTTCAGCCAGTCGATCAGGCGTTTGCCCCATGACGCGATGATCGCGGTCTGGGGATAATGGGCATGGGCATCGACAAAGCCCGGCAGGATCAGCGACGGGCCGTAATCGGTGATCTCGGCCTGCGGGTGGGCAGCACGCACGACCTCTGCGGTGCCGGTCATCAGGATCCGGCCCTCGGCCACCGCCACCGCGCCATGGCGGTGATGGATCGCCGCCTCGGCCCCGTGGGTCAGGGGGCTGTCGGTGAATTGCAGGGTCTGGCCCAGAAGGATCCGCGTCGTGTTCATGGGGGCAGACTAGGCGCGCGCGGGCTTTGGGTAAATCGCCACATGCCCCCCTGTTTCTTTGAAACTCCTTCGCCTATTGTCCGGCCCAACGCCCGCGGAATTTTCCCGGTTAGGGCCGGTTTCGGAGACCAGATGGCCGATGTAGTCGAGGCAGAAGAGACCTCCCCCGACGAGGTGGATTACGCGCTGGACAACCGTCTGGTGGCGGATGTCCGGCTGGCGCTGGCGGCGGGCGACGGGGCGCGTCTGTCTGACCTGATGGTGCCGCTGCATTCGGCCGATATCGCCGACCTTCTGGAGCAGGTTTCAGGCGGAGAGCGGCGTGAGATGCTGCTTCTGGCCCCGGGGATCGTCGATGGCGAGGTACTGTCGGATCTGGAAGAGGGGCTGCGCGAAGAGGTGATCGCGTTTCTGCCGCGCGAGGCGGTGGGCGAGGCCTTGCGCGCGCTGGAAAGCGACGATGTCGTCGACCTTCTGGAAGACCTTGAGGCGCATGATCAGGAAGCGCTTCTGGACGCGCTGGAAGATGCCGACCGGGTTGCGGTCGAACAGGCGCTGGCCTTTCCGGAGTTCTCCGCGGGCCGGATGATGCAGCGCGAGGTCGTGGCGGTTCCGCAGCACTGGAATGTGGGCGACGCCATCGATTACATGCGCGGCGAGGATGACCTGCCGGATGACTTCTATCACGTGATCCTTGTCGATGCGCGGCACCGGCCCACGGGTTACGTGACGCTGGGCAGGATCATGGGGGCGCGGCGCGAGGTGGCGCTGAACACGCTGGTCGAAGAAAACTTTCAGGTGATCCCTGCGCTGCAGGATGAGGGCGACGTGGCCTATGCGTTCAACCAATATCACCTGATTTCGGCCCCCGTGGTGAATGAAGACGGGCGGCTGGTGGGTGTAATCACCATCGACGACGCGATGATCGTGCTAGACGAGGAGCACGAAGAGGACATCCTGCGCCTGGCCGGTGTCGGAGACGAGGGCGGGCGGATGTCGTCAAGCGTGCGCGAGATCGTCAAGGGGCGTTTCCCGTGGCTGGGGGTCAACCTTCTGACCTCGATCCTGGCGAGCCTCGTGATCGCGCAGTTCGAGGCGGCGATTGCGCAGATCGTGGCACTGGCCGTCCTGATGCCCATCGTGGCGTCCATGGGCGGGAATGCGGGGACGCAAAGCCTGACCGTGGCGGTGCGCGCCATTGCGACCAAGGATCTGACCGGATCGAACGTCTGGCGGGTGATACGGCGCGAGTTGATGGTGGGTCTGATCAATGGGGCGGCGTTTGCGGTTATCATGGGGGTCGTCGGCGTTCTGTGGTTCGGGTTGCCGATGCTGGGCGTGGTGATTGCGGCGGCGATGGTGATCAACCTGTTGGCCGCGGCATTGGCCGGGATCGGGATACCCGTAGTGCTGGAGAAGCTGGGGATCGATCCGGCGCTGGCCTCGGGCGCGTTCGTGACGACGGTGACGGATGTGGTGGGTTTCTTTGCGTTTCTCGGCCTTGCGGTGGTGTTCCTGCTATGAATGCGGCCAAGGCCGCGGCGCGGAAGGCGGCGTTCGCGCGCCGGAAAGCCGCGTTTCAGTCGGGGCTTGATGAGGCGGCGCAGGAAGTTTTGACGGCGTTTCTGGCCGATTATGCGGGCAAGCCGCTGGCCGGGTACATGCCGATCCGAAGCGAGATCGATCCGGTGCCGGTGATGGCGGGTTGGTCGGGGCCTGTCGGCGTGCCCGTGATTGCGGGGGCGGGATTGCCACTGACCTTTCGGCGCTGGACGCCCGGCGGGCGGATGATCGAGGGGCCGTTCAAGGCGATGATCCCCGAGAGCGGCGAGGATGTGATCCCCGAGGTGCTGATCGTGCCCCTGGTGGCGTTCGACGGGCTCGGCTACCGGCTTGGCTATGGCGGGGGGTTTTATGACCGGACGCTGGAGGGGCTGCGGGCGCGGGGGCCGGTTCTGGCCGTGGGTTATGCCTATGCCGCGCAGGAGACCGACGCGTTGCCGCTGGAACCCACGGATCAGCCGCTGGATGCGATCGTGACCGAGGCGGGGGTGCGGGTCTTCGGGTGAGGGACCGGTTCCCTTCCATCAGCTTTCGCGATCGATGGGCGATCCGTCGGAGCGCGTGAAACGGCTCCGTCATTGCCGTGTCGCAGGATCACGTCATGGTTCGGGTAATGGACAACGCCCGTGTCGGCCCGTGAGCCGACGACCGACATCACCGCATGGGCGGCCGACCGGTTTTCAAGGCAATGCCCGGTCGGCTCATCCGCCCTCGATCCGGCCGCATCCTCCGCCTGAAGCGGGGTTTCCCCGTCTTCGATCAGCACCAACTCGCCCGAGATCAGATAGACGAACTCGTCCTCGGTCTCGTGCCAGTGGCGGTGGGACGAGCGGGAACCGGGCGGAAGCCGTTCCAGATGCACGCCGAAGCGCGACAGCCCCACGACATCGCCCAGGGGTATTTCGGCATAGGGGCCGTTGCTTTGCCCGAAAACCGGGCTCGCGCAGCCGGCATGGTCCTGCCACGCGCTTGTTTCGATCTTTGGCATGGCTCCGGCGCTCCCGCGATATTGGCAGAAAACACGCTAGCAAGAGCCAAGGCCCCGGTCGCCACGGGGCGCGGCCCGAATATCCGGCCGTTGAGCGGACCGGTCCGCAACGGTGCGTGACGCCGCGGCGGCGAAAGGCCGGATCAGGTCATCCCGCCGTCACGGATCATTTTCGACGCGATATCCGCATAGGCCTTGCGCCACGCCGCTTCTAGTTCCGGCGTCACCGCGTCGCGGAGATGGTAGCGGAGCGTGTCGATCAGTGCTTCTTCCATGGGTTCAAAGCTTTCCGCCGTGATACCGAGATTGGCGTGATAGGTTCCGAGTTCCTTCAACCTGCCGGAGGCCTCGCCGGCTTCCCTCGCTTTCAGGATCTCCCGCAGGGTTGCCATGAACTTCATGCCCTGTCCCGACAGATCGCCCCGAAACAGATCGCGAAGCTCCGGCGCGCGGCGAAAGAGGGCTTCGTAGAAGAATATGGAAAACTGGTCGAAATCGGCGCGCAACCGCTCGAAACTCTCCCTGACCAGTGCGTCTTCGTCTGTTTCAATCGACATGCAACTCTCCGATCTCTTCGAATGACGGCATGACCCCACATTCCGGAACCCGTGCCGCTGACATGCGGTCCGACCGGATCCCGGACGCCTGAGGCCGGTTCTTAGCGGTCGCTCAGGGGTTTGGCCAGCCATCTTGCCGCAGAG
The DNA here is from genome assembly GCA_947503175.1 of uncultured Paracoccaceae bacterium. Taxonomy (GTDB): domain Bacteria; phylum Pseudomonadota; class Alphaproteobacteria; order Rhodobacterales; family Rhodobacteraceae; genus Ovoidimarina. The sequence continues at coordinate 1,134,743 of CANNCO010000001.1, read as the reverse complement.
GATGCTAGCCGTCCTTTTCGGCGGTTTTGGCGGCGTCCCAAAGCGCGTCCATCTCGGCCAGATCGCTGTCTTCGGGGCGCTTTCCTTTTGCCGCGAGCGCCGCTTCGATCGCCGCGAAACGCCGCGTGAACTTGGCATTGGCGGCGCGCAGGGCGGCCTCGGGGTCGATCTCCAGATGCCGGGCCAGGTTGGCCATGACGAACAGCAGGTCACCGAACTCCTCGGCCCGGTGCGCCGGATCGGTGGCACCCCGCAACTCGGCCATTTCCTCGGCCACCTTGTCCAGAACCTCGTCGGTCGACGGCCAGTCGAACCCCACCCGCGCGGCGCGTTTCTGAAGCTTGACGGCCCTGAGAAGCGCGGGCAGGCCCCGCGCCACGCCGTCGAGCGTTCCGGCCTTGCCCCGCTCGGCGGCCTTCGCAGCCTCCCAGTCGCGGGTCTGCTGTTCGGCGCTCTTGTCGCGGCTGTCATCGCCGAACACATGGGGGTGGCGCGTCACCATCTTGTCCGAGATCGACCGGGCCACGTCCTGAAAGTCGAACAATCCCGCTTCGTCGGCCATCTGGCTGTGATAGACGGCCTGGAGCAGAAGATCGCCCAACTCGCCTTTCAGGTCGTCCCAGTCCTCGCGCTCGATGGCATCGGCCACCTCATGCGCCTCTTCGATCGTGTAGGGCGCGATGGAGGCGAAGTCCTGCTCGATATCCCATGGGCAGCCCGTGTCCGGGTCGCGCAGCCGCCGCATAATCTCCAGAAGCCGGGGCAGGCCGCCGTCAGGGTCGTGGATCAGATCGGGATCGGACATGTCGCGCCACCTGCGTTTGAGTTTCGCGCGATGTGCCATGCGCATGCAGTCAGAGTCCACCGGGGCCTTGACCCCGGTCCCTTGGCGGGCTTGTGTTCGGGCAACGTCAAATCGCCGCCTTCGGGGGCGCTTACATGAACGTCCGGGCGTAATGCCCTGTAAAGACTGAAAGGCGAACCCAATGGCTCTGGAAGACGCAAAACGCGAAATCGATGCCGCCTTCACCCGGTCCGACCCGCGCGGGCTGGCCTATGAGAACGCCTTTGCGGGCGCAACGTCGTTTCTGCGCCGCCGCTACACGAAGGACCTGACCGGCGTTGATCTTGCCGTCACCGGCATCCCCTTCGATCAGGCGGTGACCAACCGGCCCGGCACGCGGCTTGGCCCCCGCGCGATCCGCGAGGCCGCGACGCTTCAGGCGTTCGATGCGCCCTATGGCTGGGGCTTCGATCCTGTTTCGGAGTTCACCGTGGTCGATTACGGCGACATGGCCTTCGATTACGCGCAGGTGCCCGATTTCCCGGCGGCCCTGACGGCGCATATCGAAACCATCCTCGCCTCCGGCGCGGCCAGTCTGTGCCTTGGCGGGGATCATTCGATTTCCCTTCCGATCCTGAGGGCTTACGTGGCGAAGTTCGGCCCCGTTTCGCTTCTTCAGTTCGACGCCCATACGGATACATGGGAAGACGATGACAAGACCCGCATCGACCATGGCACGATCTTTTACAAGGCGGTGAAAGAGGGGCTGATCGACGACAAGACCAGTGTTCAGGTGGGTATCCGGACCGACAATCCCGACCCGCTTGGGTTCCACATCATCGACGCCCGCGCGGTGCATGAGCGCGGGCCCGCCTCGGTCGCCGCCGAAATACGCGAGTTTCTGGGGGACAGGCCGACTTACCTGACTTTCGATATCGACTGCCTCGACCCGGCCTATGCGCCGGGAACCGGTACGCCGGTCTGGGGTGGCCTGACCTCGGCGCAGGCCGCCCGGCTGCTGCGCGATATCGCCGGGATCAACATCCTCGGCGGCGATGTCGTCGAGGTTTCGCCGCCCTTCGATCCGGCGGGGATCACCGCCGTGGCAGGCGCCCATGTCGCCTATGAGATTCTTTGCCTCTGGGCGTGGAACAAACGCAACGGATGACTTGTCTGGCCCGGAGCGGTGCTTATCTGGAAGGGTATGAAAACCCTGACCATTATCGCCCTCGTCGCCGTCATCGGCCTGGCCGGTCTGCAGGCGTGGATGCGCCTTGCGCCGCTCGAGCCGGAGACGTTTCACACCGCCATCACGCCGCCTGAAGCCGGGACCGGCCAGTGGACCGGCACCAACAGCCATACCGAGGTGTTCGACACCGACCGGGCGCTTGCGGATGCATTCGCCCTGCTTGATGAAACGATCCTCGCGACGCCCCGGACAACCCGGATCGCGGGCGACTTGGGATCGGGCCGCATCACCTATGTCACCCGCTCGGCCTTCTGGGGCTTCCCGGATTACACCACCGTCGAAGTGGTGCCGGAAGCCGAGGGGTCCCGCATCTCGGTTTATGCACGCGCCCGCTATGGCAGGTCCGATCTGGGGGTGAACGCCGCCCGCGTCGCGGACTGGATCGCGGCGGTCCGCGGCGCATAATCCCGCGCCACGCTTGACGCCGCGCGCCGCAGGGGGCAACAGCAGCGCCATGGTGCCCTTGGACAAGCTTTCGCAGATTACCGAGCGTTTCGAGTTTCTCGAAGCCAAGATGGCGACGGGTACGAGCGGTGACGAAATCGCCGCGCTGGCGCGCGAATATGCGGAACTGAAACCGGTCGTGGCCACGGTCCAAGAGTACCGCAAGACGCTATCGGATATCGACGAGGCCGAGGCGATGCTGGCCGATCCCGAGATGAAGGAGCTGGCCGAGGAAGAACTTCCCACCCTCCGCGCCCGCCTGCCGGAGGTGGAACAGGAGTTGCGCCTCGCACTCCTGCCCAAGGATGCCGCCGACGCGCGCCCCGCGATCCTGGAAATCCGCCCCGGCACCGGGGGCGACGAGGCCGCGTTGTTCGCGGGCGATCTTCTACGGATGTATCAGCGCTATGCCGAGGCCAAGGGCTGGACCTTCGAGATCATCGAGATGTCGGAAAGCGAGTTGGGCGGCATCCGCGAGGTCGTGGCGAACGTGCGCGGGCAGGGGGTCTTTGCCCGGCTGAAATACGAATCCGGCGTGCACCGGGTTCAACGGGTGCCCACCACCGAATCGGGCGGACGCATCCACACATCCGCGGCAACCGTCGCGGTCTTGCCCGAGGCGGAGGAAGTGGATATCGACATCCCAGCCACCGACATCCGGATCGACACGATGCGCGCCAGCGGGGCAGGCGGCCAGCACGTCAACACCACCGATTCCGCCGTCCGGATCACCCATATCCCTTCCGGGATCGTGGTCACCAGTTCCGAGAAGTCCCAGCATCAGAACCGGGCTATCGCCATGCAGGTTCTGCGCGCGCGGCTTTATGACATGGAGCGCCAGAAGGCCGACGAGGAACGCGCCGCGACCCGGAAAAGCCAGGTGGGCTCCGGCGACCGCTCGGAACGCATCCGGACCTACAACTTTCCGCAGGGGCGGATGACCGATCACCGGATCAACCTGACCCTCTACCGGCTGGACCAGATCATGCAGGGCGATCTGGACGAGATCGTGGATGCGCTGACCGAAGACGATCAGGCCGCGCGCCTGTCCGAGGCGGGGCTGTGATCATCTCGCCGGGCATGACCGGCGCCGAGGCGCTGCGGCAGGCCGTCCATGCCCTGCGCGTGGCCGAGGTGGCGACACCGGAGCGCGATGCCCGCAGGCTTCTGTCCTGGGCGATCAACGAACCCGCCGAACGGCTTGCCCTTGCCCTGCCGGAACAGATCGATGAGGAGGCGGCCGAGCTTTACAACGCCGCCATCGCCAAGCGCATCCAGCGCATTCCCGTGAGCCATATCACCGGGCGGCGCCTTTTCTGGGGGCGCGAGTTTCATATCGACGGCACCGTGCTCGACCCCCGGCCCGAAACCGAAACGCTGGTGGCCGAGGCCCTGTCGCAGCCGTTCGAGTCGGTTCTCGATCTTGGAACCGGCTCGGGTTGCATCCTGATCACCCTTCTGGCCGAACGGCCCCGGGCCATCGGAACGGGCACCGATATCTCTCCTTCGGCGCAGGTCATGGCGATGGCAAACGCCACCGCGCTTGACGTCTCGGACCGCGCGCAGTTCTGCGTTTCGAACTGGTTCGACGGCATCTCGGGCCGTTTCGACCTGATCGTGTCGAATCCGCCCTATGTCGCGGCTGCCGAAATGACCGATCTTGACCCGGAGGTGCGTGACTGGGAACCCCGCGGCGCGCTGACCGACGAAGCGGACGGGCTGACCGCCTATCGCGCGATTGCAGGGGGTGCGGGGGCGCATCTGACCCCGGATGGCCGGCTTCTGGTCGAAATCGGCCCGACGCAGGGCGTCGATGTCACGGGCCTCTTTCGGGCGGCGGGCCTTGTTTCCGTGGCCATCCATCCCGATATGGATGGAAGAGACCGGGTGGTCAGTGCCCGTGCGCCCGCGCGTTAATCACATTACGATTTACGCGACATCTTCCGGTTTTTGCCGTGCCACCGGCACTTTCCACTTGTCAACTGCAGTGACCCATGCTTACTGACACTTGCGTAAACGGCGGGATTGCTCTGCATTCCCCCACGCCACTCGCCAGAACATCGCAGCGTCCCAGGGGTCTCTAACCGATCCGTACAGGGGTAAGGGCGACGCTGCACCCAAAAGCCATAAAGGCCGGAAACCAGACCATATGAGATCTTCGAAGTCACGTTCGCGTTCAAAGTCGAACCGCAACAGCAATCGCTCGATGGGCAACATCGTCAATCGGGTATTCGACAGTTCGGGGCCGGAAGGCAAGGTGCGCGGCACCCCCCAACAGATCATCGACAAGTACAATCAGCTGGCCCGCGACGCGCAACTGTCGAATGACCGCGTTGCGTTCGAGAACTTCCAGCAGCATGCCGAGCATTACACCCGGATGCTGAGCGAGGCGATGCGCGAACAGGAAGCGCGGCGCGAACAGCAGGAACGCGAACAGGCCCAGCGGCGCGAACAGCAGCAGCAGCAGGAGCGCAGCGAGCGCGACAGTCGGGGCGACAGCCGTGACAATCGCGATGACCGCCGTCCGCGCGGCGACCGCAAGGACAGTGGCGAGCCTGCGCAAACCGAACAGCCCAGCGCCGATCGGGATACCGCGTCCGATGTGATCGATACCGACGCCTCTGCCGATGACAACCTTGTCGAGACGCCGGAAAGCAAACCGGCCCGTCAGCGCCGACCGCGCAAGCCCAAGCCCCAGCCTCAGGCGGATGCGCCAACCGACGCGGCACCCAACGACGGTCCCGCGGACACGCCCGAAGCGGCGGAGTAACGCGCGAGGTCACGCCCGGGCCGCGTGACCGGGGTCAGCGCGTCATTTCCCGGGCCAGGGCGCAAAATCCTTCGACGGATATCTCTTCGGCACGCGCCGTGGGCTTCAGCCCCGCGGCGGTGATCCGATCCTCTATGTCGGGGGCCAACCCCTTCAACGCGGCGCGCAGCATCTTGCGCCGCTGCCCGAACGCGGCTTTCACGACACCTGTCAGCACTTTCGCATCCGCCGGAAAACGGGGGGCCTCCAGCCGGGTCAGCCGCACCACCGCCGAACGCACCTTGGGCGGCGGGGTAAAGGCCTCGGGCGGCAGGTCCATGACGATCCGCGCATCCGTCCGCCAGTTCGCCAGTACCGACAACCGCCCATAGGCCTTCGATCCCGGTCCGGCGGTAATCCGCTCCGCCACCTCGCGCTGGAACATCAGCGTCATACTCTCCCAGAAGGGCGGCCAGTCCGGCGGGTCCAGCCAGCGGGTCAGAAGCTCGGTCCCGACATTGTAGGGCAGGTTCGCCGCGATCCGCACCGGTGGCGTCAGGTATTGCGTCAGGTCCAGCGACAGCGCGTCGCCCTCGATCACCGTCAGCCGTCCGGGATAAGCCGCCGCGATCTCGTCCAGCGCAGGCAGACAGCGCGGGTCCTTTTCGACCGCCACCACATGGCGCGCGCCTTCGGCCAGCAATCCGCGTGTCAGCCCGCCCGGTCCCGGCCCGATTTCCAGCACGTCCGATCCTGCGAGATCACCTGCCGCCCGCGCGATCTTTGCCGTCAGGTTCAGGTCCAGGAGGAAATTCTGGCCCAGGGCCTTTTTCGCTGACAGCCCGTGGGTCGCGATCACGGCACGCAGCGGCGGCAGATCGTCGATGGCGCTCACGCAGCGCCCCGTGCCCGCGCCATCGCATCGGCCATCCGAAGGGCGGCGATCAGGGACGTGGGGTCGGCCTTACCCTGTCCCGCGATATCGAACGCGGTGCCGTGATCGGGCGAGGTGCGGATGAAGGGCAGGCCCAGCGTCACGTTCACGCCGCCCGCGAAATCAATGGTCTTGATCGGGATCAGCGCCTGATCGTGATACATCGCGACCGCCGCGTCATAGCCGCGCCGCGCGGCCGCGTGGAACATCGTATCGCCGGGCAGGGGGCCGATCAGGTCCAGCCCGTCCTTCCGCAACCGCTCCAGCACGGGCGCGATGATCTCGATCTCTTCGTGTCCCATCGCGCCGCCTTCGCCCGCATGGGGGTTCAGTCCGGCCACCGCGATCCGGGGGGATGTGACGCCAAAGTCGCGGATCAGGGCGGCATGGGTGATGCGGATCGTCTCGGTCAGCGCGTCGGGGGTCAGTGCCGTTGGGACGTCCGATAGGGGGATATGGATCGTCGCGGGCACGACCCGTAATTCGGGGCAGGCGAGCATCATCACGACGGGCACATCGCCCGCCAGATGCGCCAGATACTCCGTATGTCCCGGAAACCCGAACCCCGCCCCGTCGATCAGTGCCTTTTTCGAGATCGGACAGGTCGTCACCGCGGCGGCATGGCCCTCTTCGACCAGCGCCACGGCGCGGGCGATGACCTCGATGACACTCTGGGCATTGAGAGGGTCGGGACGGCCCGGACGCGCCGGGGCGTGAAACGCATGGGGCAGGACCGGCAGGCCCTCTGCCATGGCGCCACGGGCCTTGTCCGATGTCTCGATGATGACCCGCGGGCCCTCGGGCAGATGCGTCGGATCGCCGATCCAGAAGAACGCCAACTCGTCTTTCAGCGCGGCCCACGCGCCCATGGCGGTTTCCGGGCCGATCCCGGAAGGTTCGCCACAGGTCAGCGCAAGGGGCCGGGTCATTCCAGCTCGACGATCACCGCATCCGCGCGCAGTTCTGCAAGATAGGCCTCGGCAAACCCCGCCAGACGCTGATTCAGAAGCTGCCTGCGGATCTCGGACCGGTCCAGTTCGGCCGACACCGCGTTGCTGCGGCCGCAGAGCATCAGCACGACCCGGGCATTGCCGCTGGTCAGCCGGGTCGAGACCTCGTTGTCGTCCATCGTCTCCAACTCGCGGGCGATGTCGGCGGGAACGTCCGACGGGGGCAAGACGTCGCGGGTCAGCAACTCCTCGGGCAGCCCTTGCGCCACACCGTAAAGGTCGTCGCAGGTGTCGAGCCGCGCGGCCACGCGCGCGGCATCACCGGCATCGCCGCCGGGGATCAGGAAGCGCGCGTAATCCACGGCCACGACCTCGGATTGCTCGGGCGGCAGTTCCTCGAGCGCCCGCAACTGGAAAATCGCGATCGCGTTGGGCAGGCGCAGAGGCTCGGTGATCCCGCCGGGCGGCAGGGTCAGAAGCTGGGCCCGCAACGGCGGCGGCAGGTTGTTCAGCGGAAGCCAGTCGATCCGCCCCCCCCGTGGCCGGCTGCTTGAGGCCGAGATATTGCGGGCCGCGGCGGAAAACGCCTCGAAGCCGTTGATCTGCACCACTTCCGCCGCGCGCGCCTCGGCGGCGGCAAGCTCTTCGGGGCTGCGTGCGGGCAGGATGATCTCGGACAAGAGCACCCGTGCGCCGCCCTGCTGACCGGCCAGCGCGACCGCCCGGTCCACATCGTCCTCGGAAATCTGGGCGCGGGGAGCGAACCGGATTCGAATGACTTCCCGCCACAAAAGCCCGGCTTCGACGAAATCGACGAAGCTTTCGGGCGCCACGCCGCGCGCGGCCAGTGTCGCAAGAAAGTTGTCGGCATCGGTGTTGGTGCGGGCGGCGAATTCCGCAACGCCCTCCTGCAGCCCCTCCTCGGTTGCCGTCAGGCCCAGGGCATCCGCGGCCTGAACCTGAAGCCGCTCGTCGATCAGCCGCTGGCGCGCTTCTTCGGCCAGGTTGCCCGGCGCGCCAAGCGCCTGCAACAGCAGAAGACGCTGTTCAAGCTCGTAGGCCGTGATCGACTTGTCATTGACCCGGATCACCGGTTCGAACTGGCCCTGGGCCAGTGCCGGCCCCGTGCCCATGACCACGAGGGCAACGACTGAAATGAGGCGGGTCAGGCGGGAAATCGCAATCTTTGTCACGCTGGGGCTCATCCTCTGCATCTTGACGGTGTCCTGCGACCCTCTCCGCCGGCGCCGAAACCGACAAGGTAGATCCGCAGATCGAATTCCGTTGCGGGCTCGATACTAGTCGAACTGGTAAAGCGGCGCGAGAGGGAAAGGTCGATGCCGATACACTCGTTTTCATAGCGCAGGCCGACACCGGCCCGCGTGGTGGAACCGGTATCGGCATCCAGCCGCCATTCGGCGTTCGTCGACCAGAAATCGGTCAGTTGCAGGTCGCCATCCAGCGTCAGTTCCGACAGATCGCCGAATTCCGGGGCGTCGGGATCTGCCGACCGCCACACATGGGTGCCCGCAAGGGCGAGGCGGTCGTTCCGCCAGCCCAGCCGCGTCTCGGAAGTCGACACGTCGAAATTGTCATCGATCAGGGTCCGGCTTGTCACCTCCAGCCGGTCGTCCAGCCGGTAATGCGCGGCGAACAGCCAGTCCGACGCCGTGCCGGCAAGGCCCGAGCGCGGGCTGAACTGATTCTGCGTCTCGAAGCGGTAGATCCGGCCCACGGTCGCGCCCACCGACCAGCCATCGGGATCGTACCGGGTCCAGCCAAGGCCGAGATTCGCGCGCAGACCTTCCTCCACAGCGTCGTCGCCGGGAAACCGCGACAGGGAAATCAGATTGCCCTCGTCGAACTCGACCACCGTAGAGTCCTCGTTGGGAACCGGTCCGCCCGACGTCTCGGCCCAGGCCAGTTGCACGACCGGTTCCAGCAGGTGCCGGGCGCCGGTTGCGCCAATCCGTTCGAGGGGCCATCGCAGCGCGACGGCGGCCGCGGGCGTCACCCGGTGGATCGTATCGGGAAAGGACGGATCCTGTTCCACGTAATAGGCCGCATAGGCCAGCCGGGCCTCGGCTTCGGCCACGAAGCCCAGGGGCAGCGTCCCCGAATGCCGCCATTCCACCGCGGCTCCGAGCCGCGCCATGTCCCGCCCGGTGCCGGGCGTGCTGGCGGGCCGCGACAGCGCCGTCAGATCCGCCGATACCCAGACCTGCCCCCAGGCCGGGTCGCGGGCAAGCCGCTGCGAGACATCGAACTCCAGCAGCGCATTCGGCAACTCGTCGATGATCGTCGCGTCCGACGCCCGCAGGGTCCGGAAGGATGTGGCCGCAGCCCGGAACGTCTGGTCATCGCGCACACGGCTTGCCGAGATCGCGCTGTCGAGCCGGTCCTTCTCGGAATAGCCGTAATCGAACAGGTAGGATTCGTCCGACACGAGCTCGAGATCGAAACTCAGCTGGAAATCGTGGGGCAGGGTGAACTCGCCTTCGGCAAACAGATAGGCCCGGGTCTTGTCGGGCCGGATGTCGTCATTGGATACCGCGCCCTCGAAGGTCAGGGATCCGTTCCGCAATTCCTGCCGGTAACGCGCCTCCAGTGTCCGGGTCGCGCTGGACAGGTAGGGTGCGAGGGTCAGGTCCGCATGGTCGCCGATCCGGATGAAGTAGGGGATCACCAGTCCGGTTCCCAATTGCGACCGGTTCCGGATCGACGGTGCCAGAAACCCGGTTGCCCGGTCCAGCGTCGGATCGGGAAGGCGCAGACGCGGCAGATAGAAAACCGGCACGCCGAAGAGGCGCAGCTGCGCCTCGTCGAAATACAACTGGCGCTCTTCCTCGTCGCGCACGACCTGCGCCGCCCGGATCTCCCAGATCGGCACGTCGCTGGTGTCGCAGATCTCGCAGGACGACGCGATCACCCGGCTGAGCCGCGTGTAACGCCCGCCGCGCCGCGCGATCTCTGCCGCGGCAAGCTGCAACTGCCGGTCCAGAACCAGCCGCGCGCTGGTCAGGATGCCTTCGCGCAGTTCCGGGTCAAGCTCTGCCGCGTCGGCAAGGATAATCGCGCCATCGGGTTCGGACAGGAGCAACGGCCCGTCGATGGTCAGGCTGCCGTTCCGCCGGTCATAGGCCACCCGGCTTGCGGTCAGCCGCGCATCGCCATAGCGGACCTCGACATTGCCCTCGGCGACCAGCGTCGCATCGGCCTCGATCGCGATCCGGTCGGCCACAAGGCTGGCCGGCGGTGTCTGGGCCAGCGCCAGAAGCGGCGCGAGGATCAGCGAGAGCGCAAGGGCAAGAGTTCGCGTCATCCGTCCTCCAGATGCAGCAGCAGGCCCAGCGGCAACAGCACCGCCGCCGCGGGCGGACCCCAGGCCGCCAAGAGAACGGGAACCTGTCCGTTCTCGCCCAGGATCTGCGCGAAGTTGCGGATGAAATAGAGCGTGAATCCAAGCGCGAGGGCCATCACCACCATCAGCCCGGTCTGTCCGAACCGCGCCGGGCGCAGTGTGAACCCGGCCGCCACCAGCACCATCGCCCCCAGCAGAAGCGGCAGCGCCAGCTCCATCTGGTACCAGACCCGATGCTGGCGCGCCGAAAACCCGGCGGTTTCCAGACGCTCGATGAATGCGGGCAGTTCCCAGATCGGAATCGCGCCGGGCGTTCCAAAGCTGTCGGCGATCTCGTCGCGGGTCAGGTCGGTCGGGATCTGCAGTGTGTCATGCTCGACCGCACCGGCCTCCGGGATCACACCCGGCGCGATCGTCCATTCCTTCGCGCCGGACAAGACCCATTCGCCCGGCGTCAGCTGCGCCGAGGCGGCCTCGATCCGCCGGTTCGGCAAGCCGCCCGGCGTGAAATCCATGAATGTCGTATCGAACAGCTCGGTTCCGTCGAGATTGGCCCGCGCCGCCCGGATCACCGTCTGACCCTCTGCGCTGCCCTGCCGCAGCCACAGCCCCTCGGGGCTGATCGACAGAACCGAGGTCGAGGTCTGGAGGTAGCGGTCCGCCAGAAGCTCATACTGCTTCGACGTGGCGGCGACGATCGGGTTCAGCACCGCGATGCTCGTGCCGCCGATCAGGATGGCCACAAGGACGGGCGCGGCCAGGCTGGACAGGGCCGACCGCCCGGCGGCGCGCGCGATGACCAGTTCCGACGACTTCGACATCGCGACGAACAGGGCCAGCGCGGCAAGGATCGTGATCAGCGGCAGGATCCGGTAGATCGACTCGGGCACGTTCAGAAGGGTCAGGGCGACGATGGCGCCGAACCCCACCGCGTCGGTATCGAACCGACGGATCTGTTCGACCATGTCGATCAGCGCCAGCATCACGAAAAGCGCCATGAAGACGCCCAGAAAGGACATGAGAAACCGCCGCGCGAGGTAGAAATGCAGGGTCATGTACCGGGCCCCCCGTCACCCACGGGCGGGCGGCGCCGAAACAGCCCCGGATTGGCCGCGAACCAAAGCAGGACGGTTGTTGTGGCAAAGCCCACCGCCGGCGGGACATAGACCAGAGCCCAGCCGCCAGCGGATTTCAGCGCCTGATCCTGAAGCGCGTTGTCCAGCGTGTAGAGCGCGATCACCAGCCCGATGGCAAGGAAGATCTGGTTCCAGATACCGAACCGGGAAAACCCGCCCAGAAGAAGTGCTGCGAAGCCGATCAGCGGCGCCGCCGCCGCCATCAACGGTTGCGAGAACCTCTGATGCCCTTCGACCCGGAGCCGCCAGGGCTCGACACCCACTTCACCGGCGAGCGCGGGGTCGCCGGACAAGAGCTCGACCGTCGAAAGCTCGCGGATGTTCCGCGTCCCCCGGCCGCCGCTGCCTGAGTCGATCAGCCCGCCGACGTCAAAGGCGAACTCGTCGAACCGGGTCAGCGACAACCGCCGGGTTTCCGGCTCGAAGGACTGCGCCATCCCGTCATACATGACCAGCCGGGGCCCGGTGTCGGTCCGGGCCAGCAGTGCGCGGGTCGCCGTATAGGTCACCTGCCGCTCGGCGTTCCGCGCATCGCGCAGATAGATATCCTGCAACTCCCCGGCGCCGGTGATCGCGCGGATGTAAAGCGTCATGCCGTCATCGGGATGAACGAACCGGCCCTCGACCAGAAGCCGCGCGGTGACGTTCTCGGCCACTTCGATCTGCCGGTCGGCCAGTTGCGCGAAACTGGCCGGTACGGCGAAATGCACCAGAAGCCCTACGAACCCGCCCACGATCAGCCCGAAGGCCAGCACCGGGCGCGCCATCCGGAACGGCCCGTATCCCGTGGCCTGCACCACCACAAGCTCGCTTTCCGAAGACAGCCGGTTCGTCGTGTAAACCGTCGCCACGAAAGCCGAGACCGGCAGGACGACCCGGATCACGTTGGGCAGGGTCAGGGCGGTGAATTCGAGAAACACCGTTGCCGACTGACCCGACGCGATCAGCCAGTCGAACAGCCGCACCGCGCGGTTGATCCAGTAGATCAGCACAAGCACGACCGAAGAGAAGCCGAAGATCACCATCAGCTGCGACAGCATGTATCTGTCGAATCTCGCCAAGTCCCAGGCCCCGCTCTGCGCCCCATGTTTGCAGGCAGTCTATCCTATCCATTCGGCAGGGAAAACTCCCATCTGGTCAATGCGCCGTGCCGGGACTAGGTAAGGGGAACACTCAGAAAGGACGCCCCGATGACCAGCCCCGCCACGCTTGAATTTGCCGAGACCGACCTTGATCTTCTGCCCGCCGCGACCGGACGGGTGGTGGTGATCGTCACACCGTCGGGCAAGCTCGATCAGGGCGCGCGCCGGGTGAACCGGCTGACCCGCGGCGCGCTGGAGCGGTTTGCTGAAAGCGAGGATTTCGCGAAGATGAAAGAGGGCGACGCCCGCGATCTCGCCTATCCCACGGGGCTTGCCGCCGAAGCGGTACAGGTCGTCAAGCTCGACCGCCGCCCCGATGCCGATCTGGCCCGCCGCGCGGGCGTGGCGATCGGGCGTGCGGCGCGGGGTAAGGATGTGCTTGTCCTTGGAAACCTTCAGAAAAACGGGGCCGAACTGGCCCTGGGCGCAGTCCTGCGGGCCTATGCCTATACCGACCAGAAGACGTCCCGGGACGACGATAATGGGGAGGACGAGGACAAGGGCCCGGGCAGGATCACGATCATGGGCACCCGGCCCGACGAGGCGCGGAAAGCCGCCGCCCATGTCTCCGCACTGGCCGAAGGGGTGTTCTTCGCCCGTGATCTGGTTTCGGCCCCGGCCAATGTGCTGACCACGACGGCTTTCGCCGACCAGCTTTCGGCGCTTTCGAAACTCGGCGCCAAGGTCCGGGTGATGGACGAACCCGAGCTGGAAAAGTTGGGCATGCGCACGCTTCTGGCCGTGGGGCAGGGCTCCGACAGCCCGTCGAAGGTCGTGGTAATCGAATGGAATGGCGGCGGCAAGGAGCATCCGATTGCGCTTGTCGGCAAAGGCGTGGTGTTCGACACGGGCGGCATCTCGCTCAAACCCGCGGGCGGTATGGAAGACATGACCATGGATATGGGCGGCGCGGGCACGGTCGCGGGCGTGATGAAGGCGCTGGCGCTGCGCAAGGCCAAGGCCAATGTGGTGGGCCTTGTGGGTCTTGTGGAAAACATGCCCGATGCGCGCGCGCAGCGGCCCGGCGATGTGGTGAAATCCATGAAGGGCGACACGGTCGAGGTGATCAATACCGACGCCGAAGGCCGCCTCGTTCTGTGTGATGTGATGTGGTATGCACAGGACGAGTTCAGCCCCGTGGCGATGATCGACCTCGCGACGCTCACCGGCGCGATCATCATCGGTCTGGGCCATGAGAATGCGGGCGTCTTCTCGAACGATGACAGCCTCTGCGACGACTTCCTCGACGCCGCGCGGGCCGAGGGCGAAGGCGCATGGCGGATGCCCTTGGGAGAGGCCTATGACCGGCAGCTCAAAAGCCAGATCGCGGATATGAAGAATGTGGGTGGGCGGCCCGCAGGCTCGATCACGGCGGCGCAGTTCCTGCAACGCTTCGTGAAGGAAGACACGCCCTGGATCCATCTCGACGTGGCCGGCGTGGCCAGCGTGAAGGCCGAAAGCCCCTATGCGCCGAAAGGGGCGACCGGATGGGGCGTTCTGGCGCTGAACCGCCTGATCGCCGACAGGTTCGAAACCAAAGACGGGGGCTGATGGGCGCGGTCTATTTCTATCACCTGACCCGCAGCCCGCTGGAGGCGACCCTGCCGATGCTTCTGGGCAAGGCGCGGGGTGCGGGCTGGCGGGTGGCGGTGCGCGGGACGGACGCCGCGCGGCTCGACTGGCTCGACGATAAACTGTGGCTGGGCGAGGGCTTTCTGCCCCATGGCCGGGCAGGCGGACCCCATGACGCCGATCAGCCGGTTCTGCTGACCGATCGGACCGATGCACCGAACAATGCCGCCTGCCTCATGGCCATCGACGGTGCGGACGTAGCGCCGGAGGAAGTTACCGCGCTCAAACGGGTCTGCATCCTGTTCGACGGAAACGACCCGGGCGCGGTGGAGGCTGCCCGCGGTCAATGGCGCGCGCTCACCGAAGCGGGATGCGCCGCCCAGTACTGGAGCCAGGAAAGCGGGAACTGGGCGAAAAAGGCCGAGAGCGAGGGAAGCTGACCGGATTGCGCTGCGCTGACGCGCATCGCGGTGGCTGGGGGCGCTGCCCCCGTCGGCCTCTGGCCGACTCCCCCGGAGTATTTTCGGAACAATGAAACGAAACGCGGCGGGCCTTCATTGTTCCCGAAATACTCCCGCCGGAGGCTCCGCGACCGCCGAAGGCGGGCGCAAAAAGGAACCGGGTCACCTCAGACCTTCGCAGAAGGTGCGAATCCGGGCGCAGGCCTCTGTCAACTGCGTGTCCGAGGCGGCGTAGCTGACCCGGAAATGTGGCGAGAGGCCGAAGGCCGCGCCAAAGACCACGGCGACCTCCTGTTCCTCCAGAAGCGCCATGCAGAACGCCTCGTCATCGGTGATCGCCGCGCCGCCCGCCGACGTTTTTCCGATGCATCCGGCAATCGACGGGTAGACATAGAACGCGCCGTCCGGGACCGGGCAAGTGATCCCGGGACAGGCATTCAGCGCCGCCAGCACCCCATCGCGCCGCCCCTGGAACAGGGCGGCATTGGGTGCGAGAAAATCCTGCGGACCCGACAAGGCCTCCACCGCCGCCCACTGGCTGATCGAGGACGGGTTCGAGGTGGATTGCGATTGCAGCTTGCGCATCCCGCCGATCAGTTTGTCCGGCCCCGCCGCATAGCCGATCCGCCAGCCGGTCATCGCATAGGCCTTCGACACCCCGTTCATGGTCAGCGTCCGGTCGTAGAGCCCCGGCTCGACCTCTGCCGGTGTGCAAAAGGTGAAATCGTCGAACGCGATATGTTCATACATATCATCCGTCAGCACCCAGACATGGGGGTGGCGCATCAGGACGTCGGTCAGCGCTTTGAGCTCCGCCCGCCCGTAGCCTGCCCCGGTGGGGTTCGATGGTGAGTTGAAGATCAGCCAGCGGGTCCGGGGGGTGATCGCCGCCTCAAGTGCCTCCGGCGTCATCTTGAACGCCGTTTCGATCGGGCAGGACACGATCACCGGCGTGCCGCCGGCAAGCAGCACCATATCGGGGTAACTTACCCAGTAGGGCGCCGGGATGATCACCTCGTCGCCCGGGTTCAGGGTCGCCATCAGCGCGTTATAGAGCACCTGCTTGCCGCCTGTTCCCACGGTGACCTGTGATGGCGTATATGTCAGCCCGTTATCGCGGGCGAACTTGGCGCAGATCGCGTCTTTCAGCTCGGGGATCCCATCGACCGCCGTATACCGCGTGTGACCCACATCGATCGCCCGTTTCCCGGCCTCGCGGATATTCTCCGGCGTGTCGAAATCCGGCTCCCCCGCACTCAGCCCGATCACATCGCGGCCCGCCGCGCGCATCTCGGCGGCAAGCTGGGTCATGGCGACGGTGGGCGAGGGCTTCACGCGGTTCAGTGTCGCGGATAGCAGGGACATGGTCGTCTCCGGTTGTATTTGGGCGGTGCAACCTCTTATGGTGGTGGCTCAGCAGCCGTTCAACCCGAAAGCATGCCACGGAGTCCCAAATGACGCCCACTGATCGCGACTGGTTTTCCAACGAAGCCGCCACGTTCGGCGACCGGCTTGCCGCGGCCCGCGATGTGCTTGGGATGAGCGATGCGGAACTGGCCCGGCGGATCGGGGTCAAGCTCAAGACCGTGCGCAACTGGGAGCAGGACGTTGCCGAGCCAAGGGCCAATAAACTCAACAGGCTGGCGGGTGTTCTGAATGTATCCTTCCGCTGGCTTCTGACCGGCGAGGGTGACGGCGTCGATGCCCCGGGCGCGCCTGCGATCACCGAGGATACGACGCGGCTTCTGACCGAGCTGCGCCAGCTGCGCAGCGAGATGCTGTCGCAGACCGAGCGTCTGGGGCGGCTGGAAAAACGCCTTGCCGCCGCCCTGCGGGACGCGGCATGACCGAAGACGCGGACGCCCGGCTGAAGCGGCTGAAAATCCGGTCGTGGCGGCGTGGGATCAAGGAGATGGACCTGATCCTCGGCGGCTGGAGCGACCGCCACCTGACCGATCTTTCGCGCGATGAGCTTGACCTCTATGACAGGCTTCTGTCCGAGAACGATCACGACCTTTATCAATGGGTGTCGGGGCAGGGCACGCCACCCGACCCGTTTGCGTCCCTGATTGCGCGCATCGCGGCCGAATACACGGCCCGCGAAAAACAGGTCTGATCAAGTTTAACCGAATATTTCCGAATTGCTTCGATGGTGCGCCTTACGGGTGAGCCGCCGGAGAGATTTGATGAGTGTTCAAGAAGCCATTCCCCAGACCCAGCAGCGGGAATTCATTTCGGACTATCTGGAAAGCCTTGCCCTTGTCGAACGGCTGCACCGGCTGTTGCTCGATGTGATAAAGGATGAATTCGAACGGTTGGGCGTGCTCGAACTGAATGCGGTTCAGGCGCTCTTGCTGTTCAACATCGGCGATAACGAGGTTACGGCGGGTGAGTTGAAAACGCGCGGCTATTACCAGGGCTCGAACGTGTCCTACAACCTCAAGAAACTGGTCGAAATGGGCTATATGCATCACCAGCGATGCGAGATCGATCGCCGCTCGGTTCGGGTGCGCCTGACCGAAAAGGGGCGGAACATCCGCGATATCGTGGCGGGGCTGTTCGAGCGTCATGCGGAAGGGCTGACCGCGAACGGTGTTCTGGGGCGCGACGGGATGACGGCGGTGAACGGGGCGCTGTACCGGGTGGAACGGTACTGGACCGACCAGATCCGCTATATCTACTAGGGTTGGCTCAGGCCATCCGCTCGACAAAGATCGTCAGGAACAGGCCCAGAAGCCCGAAGGCGATGCCGAAACCGGCGGCGTATTGGGCCATGTCGGCCCGCGTGCCGCCGCGTGATTTCGCAAGATAGGCACCCCACCCGGCGCCGCCCAGAACCCCTGCAATCACGATCACGACGCGCCCCCTTCCTCGTCTTCGCCCGAACGGGCCCTGTTCGGGCTGAGAAGGGCGATCTCGCCCAGACGCGCCCGCACCTCGCTTTCCGAACCGAAGCCATATCGCGCCCATCCAAGGCTGTCGAGCCGCACCGCGCGCGCTTCGGATGCGCGGCCTTCCAGTTCAAGCGCCTCGGCCTTGACCATCAGCAATGTGGACAGAAGTGCCGCATTCTCGGCCTCGGCCACGGGGGTCAGGTTGCGGTTCACGATCTCAAGCGCGATGTCCGACTGACCGGCCGACAGCGCGAAGGCGGCCAGTTGCATCGCCACATGGGCGGCTTGCAGGTCGGTATCGCCGGCGGCGCGGTAGAGCGTGCCCGATTGCAGGAACGCGGCCATCGCCAGTTCCGGATCTGCCGCGATGCTTAGCCGGCCCAGCACGTAAAGGCTGAAGGCCGCGCGCGTATCGGTCCAGCCGCGCGCCCGCGCGATCTCCACCGCATCGCGTGCCGCGGCGCGCCGCCGCAGCGGCGAGGCGCGGGGGCCGAGCGCGGTCTCGATCGCATCGATCCAGCGCCGGGGCGTGTCGCCGGCCGTCCCGTCGGGCGCACGGCGCCCGCGTGGGTTCAGCCGGTTCAGGATCGCGGGCAGACGTGCGGCGACCTGTTCGCGGGTCATGCCCGACCGCAGTTCCGGGGCATAAAGCGTGCGCAGCACCAGCATATCGAACCCGGTCAGGACGGTGTGGAAATTGTCGTCGTTAAAGACGCTGTCGGACAGCCGGTACAGGTCATTGAGCGGCCCGATCGCCTGCGCCAGTTCCTCGTGCAGGCAATCGCGCACTTCCTGCGGGCTGACATCGCCCGGCAGGAACACCGCCATGGTTTCGCGCACCTCCAGCGTGGCCCAGTCCAGCGCGCCCGACCGGCGATTGCGCCGGAACTCGTCCCAGGACGAGAGGCGCGGCACCACGAAACAGGCGGCTTGCGGCACCGCCCGCTGCAAGGCCTGCCGGGTCACGACCTCGACGGTGATCGAGGCTTTGCTGGTCGCCGGAACCCGTGAAATCGACAGGCCGACCTCGCGCCTCAGCCGCGTGATCAGCCGATCCAGATCGCGCCCCACATTGGCGGGCGCGGGGCCGGTCAGCCGCACCGTGATCGGCCCCTCGAACCGCGTCAGAACCGGCAGTTCCCGCCCGCTTTCAAGCCGGAAGGTCAGGTCCAGAATATCCGCCGCGATCGAGCGGTTCGACCGCGTGGGGCGGGTCACGGTGGTCGGGCCGAAGGATTTCATCGGCGGCAACGCAACCTCTGTCGGTACGCGCCGGTCGGCGGTATCGGGCAGGCTGCCGGGCGCACAGGCCGCAAGCGCAAGAAGCGCACAGATCGCAAGGGCACGTATCATGGGGCACGCTCGTATTTGATGAACGGCGTCAGCCGCCCGACCCGGTCGTAGAGAACCCGCGCCGTTTCGTTGAAGTCCTGTGTCAGCCAATAGACCCGGGGCGATCCCGCAGCATCCGCCGCTGCGTAGACCGCTTCGATCAGCGCCCGTCCCACGCCGGTGCCCCGCACCTCGGGATCGGCGTACAGGTCCTGCAGATAGCACACGTTTTCGACCGACCAGCCATGGCGGTGAAACAGGAAATGCGCAAGGCCCACGGCCCGACCCTCCACTTCGGCGATCAGCCCGTGATAGTCCTGCGGATCATCGCCCAGAAGCCGGGCGAAATAGGTGTCATAGACCGCATCCGGCAGCGCGGTCTGGTAATAGGCCAGATAGGCGCGCCAAAGCCTGCGCCAGTCGACGGAATCACTTTCGGCCAGAGGGCGGATCAGAACGCTCATGCAAGCAAAGCCAGGGAAAACAGTGACAGGGTACTTGTCCAGATGATGACGGGGGCAATCGTATCGGTCCGCACTCTGTAAAGCATCGCAAGGGCAAAGGCCATCGCCCCCGACGGCCCTGCGGCATTCAGAATGAAGAAGGGCGACCACGGGTTGCCGGGGCTTCCCAGCGACAGCGCCGCCCAGACCATCAGCGGAAAGACCAGAAGTTTCAGCGCCGAAATGCCGATCACGGTGGGCGAGGGGACAAGGGCGGTTCCCGACAGAATCACGCCCAGCGCGAACAGCGTCAAGGGCGCGGCGCCCGCCCCGGCAAACTCCGCCGCCGTCAGGATCGGTTCCGGAACGGCCAGGCCCGAAAGGTTGATCAGAAGCCCCAGCGCAATCGCGACGATGACCGGGTTCGTCCCGATCCGCCGCACCGCGCCGCCGCCCGACCGGTCACCGGCCATCAGCTCCATCGAGATGATGAAGAAACCGAACATCACCGAGGCGTCCCACGCGACGATCGCGGTGATCGGCAACGCGGCCTCTTCGCCATAGATCAGGTAGGAGATCGGCCAGATGTAAAGCAGCGAATTGACGAAAACGACGGCCATGGCCAACAGCCACGCCTCAAGATGCTCGCGCCCGAACACCAGCCTTGCCACCCCATAGGCGATCCCGAACGCCGCGAATTCGCAGGCCGCATAGATCGCCAGCGCCCAGGCGTCGAACTGCCCCAGATCGATCCCCGCCATCAGCGGAAAGATCAGCGCGGGCTGCAGGATCAGGAACGCCACACGGTTGACCGCCGCGGCCTCGGGGTGGGTCGTCTTGCCCGCGCGCCCGATGGCAAAGCCAAGCGCCAGCATCGCGAAGACCGGCAGGATGTTGTGGGTCAGGACCTGAAGCAAATCCTAGCGCTCGCGGCGCGCCATGAAGGCCAGCTTTTCGAACAGGTGCACGTCCTGCTCGTTCTTCAGAAGCGCGCCATGCAGCTTCGGCAGCATCGACGCGCCATCGGATTTCAGATCCTCCGCCGTCAGATCCTCGGCAAGAAGCAGCTTCAGCCAGTCGAGCACTTCCGAGGTCGAGGGTTTCTTCTTCAGCCCCTGAACTTCGCGGATCTCATAGAACTGCGTCAGCGCCACCGTCAGAAGCGCTTCCTTGATGCCGGGGTGATGCACTTCGACGATCCGGCGCATCGTGTCCATGTCGGGAAAGCGGATGTAGTGGAAAAAGCAGCGCCGCAGGAACGCATCGGGCAGCTCTTTTTCGTTATTCGACGTGATGATCACGATGGGCCGGTTCTCTGCCCGGATCGTTTCGCCCGTCTCGTAGACAAAGAACTCCATCCGGTCGAGTTCCTGCAGAAGATCGTTCGGAAACTCGATATCCGCCTTGTCGATCTCGTCGATCAAAAGCACGCATTTGCCCTTGGCGGCGAAGGCCTGCCACAGCTTGCCCTTGCGGATGTAGTTCGCGACATCATGCACCCGTTCGTCGCCCAGCTGGCTGTCGCGGAGCCGGCTGACCGCATCGTATTCGTACAATCCCTGCTGCGCGCGGGTTGTGGATTTCACATGCCATTCAATCAGCGGCAGACCGAGCGATTCTGCCACCTGGCGGGCAAGCTCTGTCTTGCCGGTGCCGGGCTCGCCTTTCACCAGTAACGGGCGTTCCAGCGTGACTGTCGCATTCACCGCAACAGTCAGGTCGCGGGTCGCCACATAGGCATCGGTACCGGTAAATTTCATGAAGTTTCCAAGGTGTTCGGGCAATTTCCTGTCGGAACGATACAGGGACAATTGGCGAGCTTCAATAAGCCGAGATCGTGTAGTGACAAGCGGTTTGCCTTGCGGTATGTCCCCGCCTCAGAGGGAGGCGTGAATGAGTGAAACTGGGAACGACACGGACGCCGCCACAAAAAAGGGAAGCGGAATGAAGGCCGAAGTTTTTCTGTCCGACGATTACCGTCCAGCCGAAGACGAACCATTCATGAACGAACGACAGCTGGAGTGGTTCCGCCGCGAATTGAACCGGCAAAAGAACGAACTGCTGAGCGAGTCGAAGACGACGATCGCCGGATTGCAGGACGGAACACGCAACATCCCCGACATTGCCGACCGCGCGAGCGAAGAGACCGACCGGGCGCTGGAACTGCGCATCCGGGACCGGCAGCGCAAGCTGGTGGCCAAGATCGACGCCGCTCTGCGCCGGATCGAAGAGGGGGATTTCGGATATTGCAAGGATACGGGCGAGCCGATCTCGCTGAAGCGACTGGTCGCGCGCCCCACAACGACGCTGAGCCTCGAAGCTCAGGAACGCCACGAGCGCCGGGAAAAGGTGCATCGCGACGACTAAGTTCGCGAAACATTCGTGGTTGACCCGCCTTTGGGAGGAGGAGGGGCGCCGGGACCGAGAGGTTCCGGCGTTTTTTCTTGGGGCAGGCGCGGGACCGCCTCCGGCGGGAGTATTTTGGGAACAATGAAGCGGGCCGGGCTTTTGCCGCGCCGGTATCGCCGCTAGGAGGGGGCGATGACGATCAGGGGACGCGATATCACCGTCGCGGGCGGCGGGATTGCCGGGCTTGCGGTGGCGCAGGCGCTGGCCGCGCGCGGTGCGCAGGTTGTGCTGCATGAACAGGCGGCGGAAATCTCGGAAGTGGGCGCGGGGCTGCAGATCAGCCCGAACGGCATGCGGGTCATCGACGCGCTCGGGCTGGGGGCGGCGTTGCGCGCGGTGTCGGTCACGGCCGATGGCGTCATCTTGCGGGATGGGGCCTCGGGCCGGGCGGTGACCCGGCTCGACCTGACGCGCGCGAAAGGTGATTACCTGCTGGTCCACCGGGCGCGCCTGGTCGACGTGCTGGAGGCGGGCGCGCGTGGGGCGGGGGTCGATATCCGGCTGGGCAGCCGGATCGGCCCGGATACGGGCGGCGGTTTCACGATCGGGGCCGATGGCTTGCATTCGGCGTTCCGGGCGGCGCTGAACGGTGCGGAACAGCCATTTTTCACCGGTCAGGTGGCCTGGCGCGCGGTGATCGCCGATCCGGAGGCCGCACCCGTGACAGAGGTCTTCATGGGGCCGGGCCGTCATCTGGTCAGCTACCCGCTGGCGGATGGGTTGCGGAACATCGTGGCGGTGGAAGAGCGCGAGGACTGGGCCGAGGAAGGCTGGCACCATGCCGGCAACCCGGAGGAGCTGCGCGCCGCCTTCGCCGGTTTCGGCGGCCCCGTGCCGGACTGGCTGGCACGGGTGCAGGCGGCCGGTCTTTGGGGCCTGTTCCGGCACCCCGTCGCCGCGAACTGGCACGGGGATGCCATGGCCATCATCGGCGACGCCGCCCATCCGACCCTGCCGTTTCTGGCCCAGGGCGCGAACCTCGCCCTCGAAGATGCATGGTCGCTGGCCCGGGCATTGTCGTCCGGCGACGACGCGCTTCCCGCCTGGCAGGCCGCCCGCCGTCCGCGGGTGATCCGCGCCATCGACGCCGCGACCGCCAATGCGCGGAACTATCATCTGGGCGGCATCGGGCGGATCGTGGCCCATGGCGCGCTTCGCGTTCTCGGCCGGGTCGCACCCGATGCGATGCTGCGCCGGTTCGACTGGCTCTATGGCCATGACGTGACAAAAGCCTTTGAAAACACTTGACAAATATTCCGACTAAAATAATCAAGATTTTGCTTGACGCGCGTTGGAATTTATCCGACTAATATACTCAGAATTTAGGTCGATGCCCTGTTTGACCTCGGGTTTCGTCCTCATCTTCTTCGGACTGCGGTGTCCCAATCTCTCTCTTCCCCTTCTGGGGACCCGCACCCTAGACTTGCCCCGGTGCTGATGCATCGGGGCTTTTTCTTTCGGGGGGATTCGGATGATACGCGGATATATGGCGGCCAGCGCCGATGGCTATGTGGCCGATGCCGATCACAAGGTCGACTGGCTCGACCGGTTCGACGATGTGGATTACGGCTATCAGGCGTTTATCGACCAGATCGACCGGGTCGTGATGGGCCGGACAACCTATGATCAAGTGTTGGAATTCGATCTGGGCTGGCCCTATCCGGACACGCCGGGCATCGTCGTGACATCGCGCCCGCTGACCAAGGTCCTTGGCGATGTGACGGTGTGGGACCAGGGCGTGCCCGCGCTTGTTGATCACCTGCGTGCGGAGAAGGGCGACAGCTGGATCGTCGGCGGGCCGCGGCTTCAGGCGACCTTCATCGAAATGGGGGCGCTCGACCGGCTGGAACTCTTCGTCATCCCGATGCTTCTGGGCGGCGGTGTGCCGCTTTTCACGGGGCAGGGCCGGCTGATCCCAATGCGCCTAGAAACCTGCGAGACCTTCGAAAAGGGCATCACCCGGCTCGATTACCGGTTCTAGAGCGTGTCGGGCACCATCGCGGGATCGGGCTCGGCTCGCCGCGCGCCAAGCCCCCGGCAGACCAGGATCACCGGCAAAAGCCCGACCGTGACGATCACGAGGCTGGGCACCGCCGCCCCGGAAAGCCGTTCGTCCGAGGCGAGCCTGTAGGCCTGAACCGCCAGTGTGTCATAGTTGAAGGGCCGCATGATCAGGGTGGCGGGCAGCTCCTTCATCACGTCGACGAAGACGATCAGCGCCGCCGTCAGCACCGAAGGCCGCAGGATCGGCAGATGCACCCGCCGCAGCATCGCGCCGGGCGAGGAGCCCAGCGTGCGCGCCACCGCATCCATGTTGCTGTGGATCGTCGCCTGACCCCCGTCATAGGCGCCCAGCGCCGCGGCCATGAACCGCACCATATAGGCGAGGATCAGAAGCCAGATCGTCCCGGTGACGATCAGCCCGGTCGAAATCCCGAACTGCGCCCTCATGAACCCGTCCAGCGCATTGTCGAACGCCGCAAAGGGCACCATCAGGCCCACGGCGATCACGCCGCCCGGCACGGCATAGCCCACGCGTGCGATATGGGCCGCCGCGTTCGAAATCCGCCCCGGGGCCAGCCGCTGATTGAAGCCGATCAGGATGGCCGCCGCCACGGTGACGCAGGCCGCGATCCCGGCCAGTGTCACGGAGTTGCGGACAAAGCCCAGATACCGGTCAGACAGCAGGTCCTGTCCGGAGCCGATGGCCATTTCGGACAGCACAACCACCGGCAGGACGAAGCCAAGGAACACCGGAACGCCGCACATGAAAATGGCGGCGCTGGCCTTCCAGCCGGTCAGGTCGGTGGCCCGCATCCGTTCGAACCGCGCGCCCGTGCCATGATGGCGGGCCGCGCCCCGGCTGATTCGTTCGAGTACGGCGATCAACAGCGCAAAGGCCAAAAGCCCCATGGCAAGCTGTGCCGCCGCCGCGCGGTCGGCCATGGCAAACCACGAGGTGTAGATGCCGGTCGCGAAGGTCTGGACCCCGAAATAGGCGACCGTGCCGAAATCGGCGATGGTTTCCATCACCGCCAGCAGGATGCCCGCCGCAATCGCGGGCCGCGCCATGGGCAGGCTGACCCGCCGGAACGCGCCCCAGGCCGATTGGCCGAGCGCCCGGGCAGCCAGATAGGCCGTCGCCGATTGCTGCAGGAACGCGGCCCGCGCCAGAAGATAGACGTAAGGATAGAGAACCAGCGTCAGCATCGCCGCCGCGCCGCCCAGACTGCGCACCTCGGGGAACCAATAGTCGCGCGGCCCCCAGCCTGTCAGGTCGCGCAAGGTGGTCTGGACGAAGCCGGGATGGTCCAGCAGGTCGGTATAGGCATAGGCCAGCACATAGGCCGGAAAGGCGAGCGGCAGGGCAAGTGCGATCTCGAACACCCGCACGCCGGGAAACCGCGTCATCGTCACCAGCCACGCGGCCCCCGTGCCGATCATCCCGGTGCCGATGGAGACCAGCACCACAAGCTGCACCGTTGTCCAGGTATAGCGGGGCAGGACGGTTTCGCTCAGATGGGCAAGGGTCTCGGTCCCGCCGAACATGGCGGCCAGAACCACGGCGAGCATGGGCAGAAGGCACAGCGCGGCGGCCAGAAGCGCGCCCCCGCGCAACAGCGCCGGAAGCCATTGCTGAAAGCGGGTCGTTTCAGGCCCCTGCGGCATCGAGCGCGGTCACGATCGGCCCGAAATCGGCGGCTTTCAGCGAAGCTCCGCCCACCAGCGCGCCGTCCACATCCGCCACACCGAAAATCTCGGCGGCATTTCCGGGTTTCACCGAGCCGCCGTAGAGGATGCGGATACCATCCGCCGCGCCGGCCCCGAACCGGTCGACCAGTTGCGCTCGGATGAACCCGTGAACCTCGCCGATCTGGTCCAGCGTCGGCACCTTGCCGGTCCCGATGGCCCAGACAGGCTCATAGGCCACGACCAGCCGCTCCGGGCTTGCCCCGTTCGGGACAGAGCCGTCGATCTGCCCGCCGACGATCTCCAGGGTCCGCCCGGCCTCGCGCTCCTCCAGCGTTTCACCGACACAGACGACCGCCGTCAGCCCGGCATCCCACGCCGCGCGCGTCTTGGCGTGGACATCCGCGTCGCTCTCGCCGTGATCGGCGCGGCGTTCCGAATGGCCAAGGATCACGAAACGCGCCCCGGCCTCGGCCAGCATGCCAGCGGCCACATCGCCGGTATGGGCGCCTTTGGTCTCGGCATGGCAATCCTGCCCGCCCACTTCCACGGGCGTGTCCGCCGCAGCCTCGGCCATTCGTGAAATCAGCGTGGCGGGGGGGCAGATCAGCACCTCCGAAACCGGCGACGGATGGGCCGCCGCAAGGGCCGCGATCTCTGCCAGATCGCCCGCACCGCCATGCATTTTCCAATTGCCTGCTGCCAGTTTCCGCCGCATCGCCAACCCCTCTCAGATACCCGTCACCTGTCGCAACGCCACCGCATAAGGTCAAGCCCGGGTGGCAGTCTTCTCGTGTTGAAACTCATGGGAAAAGGCCAATGCAGGCTGGCCACAGATCCTGCCGATCAGCCGTTCTGCTCCGCGGCCAGCTCATCGGCATCCTTGAACTTGATGGATTCGCCACAGCCACAGGCATCGGTCACGTTCGGATTGTTGAACTTGAAGCCCGATTCCAGAAGCGACACTTCATAGTCGATCTCGGTGCCGAACAGGAACATCTGCGCCATGGGCGCGATCATCACCCGCGCGCCATCCGCCTCGACGATCTCGTCATGGGGGTCCACTTCGGCCGCGTAATCCATGGTGTATTCCATGCCCGCGCAGCCGCCCTTCTTCACGCCGATCCGCAGACCCTCATGCCCGTCACGGGCCATGAGCTTCGCGATATGCGCCGCGGCGCGCGGGGTGATGGTGACGGCCTGTTTGCCGGGAATGCCGAACATCGGAGGCGATCCTTTCCTAATACCTGACCAATCTAGGGCGGATTGCGTCGAACCTCAATGGGGCGGATGGCCTCAGATCTCGATCGCCGTCAAAACCTCCGGTTCGATCACATCGACGCCCGGCAATCCGGCTTTCAGATCCTCCGCATCTTGTTCGAGAATCGGAAATGTCTTGTAATGGCAGGGGATTACTGTCCGGAAGTTAAAGTACTTCTTCGACGCCCAGGCCGCCGCCTTCATATCCATCGTATAGTGCCCGCCAGCACACAGAATGCCGATATCGGGCGCATAATACTCTCCGAACCACGCCATGTCCGCCATGATATCGGTGTCGCCGGTCACATAGATCGTGTGGCCCTCGCCCCGGATCATGAACCCGGCTTCGGACCCCGCGACCGCCAACCCGTCACCGGTATAGTCGATGCTGGAGGAGTGGCTGGCATTGACCATGCTCACCTGCACATCGCCCAGGGACACCGTGCCGCCCTTGCCAAACCCGATGGCGCTGACGCCGTCCTCGGCCCCCAGCCGTTCCGACATTTCGTGAATGCAGGCGATGGGCGCGCCGGTCTCGGCGGCAATCGACACGGCGTTCGAGGCGTGATCCCCATGCCCATGGGTCAACAGGATATGGGTCGCGCCCTTCAGCGCCTCGGCCCGCCGATCCTCGGGAAACATCGGGTTCCCAGACAGCCACGGATCCACCAAGAGAATCTGATCGCCGATCTCGATCCGAAATCCCGAATGCCCAAGCCAGATGATTTTCATGGATGCCTCCCTGTTTGTCGTCCCGAGCCTATCACTTTCGGGGGCAGGGCACACAAGGTTCGCGATGCGCGGGGATCACCCGCGCATCGCCCGGGGTCACCGGATCAGAACTGGCCGAGCGACCAAAAGAACGTCTCGCCAGCGCTGTCATCGACGCCGTCATTATCGGTGCTGGCCCATGCGGACCCGTCGGGGAAGATCGCCAGACCCTCGACCTTGTCCACTATATAGCCGCCTTGCGCAGCAAGATCGGGGATCAGATCGCGCACCTCTTCCTTGGTGACGACGGGCAGGGTCTCGCCCAAAGGTGCGGCCACCATCTGATCTGCCGGGACGCGATAGATCTTCTTCACGGCGGCATCCGCCCCGATCCGATTGTCCCGTTCGATGACATAGACATGGTCGCCATGGGCAACGATTTCGGACAGGCCGACCCAGCCCTTATCCGCAGACGCCTTGGGGTAATGCACCGCGCCCCATTCCCCGGTCTCAAGGTCATAGGCCACCAGCTTTACGTGATCGGCAGGATCGTCGGCCCATTCGCGCTGCACCGCCATCCACAGCGTATTGCCCACACGGGTGATCCCTTCGAACCCGAACCGCCGCTCAACCGCCAACAATTCGGCAGGCAGGCCGATCTCGCGCTCGATCCCGCCATCCGCGTTCACGTGATAGATCGCGTGGGGAACAAGCCGGCCCGTGCGCCCCTCGGACGCCACCCAGAACCCGCCTTCGCCATCCAGCGTGATCCCTTCAAGGTCCAGCTTCTGAGCAGGATACCCGGCCCGCGTCACCGGCAGTGCATCGGTGATCTGCGCGGGCGATACGGTGGTGTCGATGGTAAAAATCGTCGGCTGATAGCCATAGAAGCTGTCATTCACCGCATAGACGATCCCGTCGTCCCCGGCGACCATGCCGGAAATCGCACCCCAGCCGATCAGCCGGTCCGCACCGGCGGATGTCAGGTGAGGATAGGCGGCAGGCGCGTCCTGATATTCGAAGATCATGACATGGCTGCGCACGCCGCCATCCTCGATCAGGTCCGCCTCATTCGCCGTCACGAAGAGGTTCCGCGACGGGATCGCAACCGCACCTTCCGGCGCAATCCCCGATGGCAGGATCTGACGCAGCACCGGGGCCGCCGGGTCGCTCACGTCATAGACACCCACGGCAGAGGCGCGCTCGGCCAGAATGAACGCGTAAGGCGTGTCGCCGAACCGCGCGAATTCCATCCCCTCCGGCTCGGCACCCTTCGCGTCCGAGCGTTTGTCGGGATAGTGCCCGGCCTGAATGATCGCATGTTCAAAGCTGTTGCCCGATTCATAGATTTCCGTGCCGTCCTTGTGGAAGATCGTCCAGCCGCGCGCACCGCCATCCATGTCGCCCTCGTTGGCGATGGCGAAATGCATGTCGTCGATCCACTGCACGCCGTCCGGTTCGCGCAGACGGGTCTGGCTTTCGGTAAAGATCAGCGCGCCACGCTCGTCGGTGGCGTCGATCTGGTCCAGATCGACCGACCCGGCCGGGAAATGGCTGAGGATCTCACCCGTTTTCGACGCCACGACGATGTGGTTGTTTTCCTGCAGGGTCACGACGATCTCGCCCATTGCGTTGACGTCGACGAACTCCGGCTCCGGGTCTTCGGGGGATACGTCGGCCAGACCGGTCACGTCGATCCGCACCATGCTGTCACAGGCGGGCACACCATCGGTAAGATCGAGCGCCACGAGGTAGCCGCCCGGCATCTGTCCGGTCCGTCCGTCGCCCGCATCCTCGTCCCGCTCGTTTTCAATCGCGACGGCGACAAAGCTGCCGTCGGGCGCGGTTGCCGTGCTGTCCGGCTGGCCGCCAAGGTCGCAGGCGGCACGTTCGGCCATCGTATTGATATCAAACGCCTTCAACAGGCCCGACGGTTCGGTATAGCTCTCTGACGTGTTCACACCCACGAGTGCCGTCGTGCCCACGATCGACACCGCAGTGGGTTCGCCGCCCACATCGACGCTTCCCTTTGCCGTCGGTGCCCGCGGATCGGTGATGTCGATGAAGCCCACGACGCCCAGCGGGCTGTCGGAATAGGCCAGGACCATACCATCGCCCGAGGCGCTGATGATCTCGGCCGAGGATTCCGCAGTCGGATCGGCATTGTTCCCGATAGTCGCAAAACTTCTGATCCGGTTAAAGTTCATGTCCGCGGCCGCCGCCGTCGCGGTGATCGCAAGTGCCGAAGTCATGCCGGCGAGTTTGAATGACATAAGTGCCTGTCCCCCGAATGTTGATAAACGGGGCGACATAGACCGGCGCATATGACCGGGGGATAACGGTTTGGTAAAAGTTCCATGAAAGCGCGGCATATCTGTCCGGCACCCGCGGCGATGCGGCTTTTGCCGCTAGCGGTCAGGCAGCGGCACGACCAATGGTTTCGCCGTCATCGCGCTTCTAGCGCAGAACATGAACCGCGCACTTGGCATGGCGGACTACACGGGACGCGGTAGATCCAAGGAAGTAATCCTCAAGCCCCGGCCTGTGCGACGCCAGGACGATACAGTCGATGTCATGCCCTTCCGCATAGCTGACGATTGCCCGTCCCGGATGGCCGGTTGTCAGTTCCGTCACCGCGCCCGGATAGGCAGTGGCCGACGCCTCCAGCGCCTTTTCGACATCCTTGCGGGTCGCCTCCAGCCGTTCGCCGGGAATTTCGGCCCTGATGTAGTTGGGAACCGCTTCGAGCACATGGGTGATGGTGACTTTCGCATCCTCATCCGCCAACGCGCGCGCCACCTGATAGGACGCTTCGGTATCGTACTCGTCGTCAAACACCACGGGAATGAGGATATTCTTGTACAAGGTCCTGTCTCCAACCAGATCAACCGACGTTTTTAGCCCCCGAGTTAAACGGGTCTTCCGGGACGGGCATTGAGATATGTCAGTGCCGTCGGTCGCGATGTCCTGTGCCCTCTGGAATAGGTCGCTCAGCTTTCCGGCTCTCCCGCGCGGGCAATCGCCCGGAACACCGCAACACTTTCATGGTCGCGGATATCAAAGTCGTAATCGGCGCTGGTCTTCACGATCACCACGTCGCGCGCCCGGTCGACATAGATGTACTGCCCCCAGATTCCGATGGCGAGGAACTCGTCCTGCGGGTCTTCTGGAATCCACCAGTGATAGCCATAGCCGAAGGTCCAGAAAGAGGCGGGGTTGTCGCCGGGTTCCAGATGCGGGGCGGTGGGTACGGTCGAGGCGGCAACCCAGTCGCGCGGTACGATCTGCACCCCGTCCCGCGCGCCGCCTTCAAGGAACAGGCGGCCGAAGCGCGCGTAATCGCGCAAGGTCGCGTTCAGGCAGCAGAAGGGCAGGACCAGCCCCTCGCGTCCGGTGTTCCAGAAGGCCCCGGCCTCCGCCCCCATCGGCCCCCACAGGCGGGTTTCCAGATAGGTTTCGAGCGGCACCCCCGTGGCGGCCTCAAGCACGAGACCAAGGGCGATACTGTCGGAACTGATATAGTTGTTATAGGTGCCCGGCGCGCGCTCGCGCTCCAGATCCGCAAGCGCCTCTTCCATCGGCAAGCCGGTGGCCAGCGTCATGAACAACTGGTTCACATCCGACATCGGGTCGTTGTAATCCTCGTCGAAGAGGACGCCCGACGACATGGTGAGCGCCTGTTCGACGGTGACCCCGGCATAGCCCGAGCCCTGAAGCGCCGGCACATAGCGGTCCAGCGGATCGTCGATGCTTTCGATATCGCCGTCCGCCACCGCAATGCCGATCAGCGCCGACAGAACCGACTTGGCCACGGACCATGACGTGAAACGCGACGTCTCGTCGGCACCCAGACGATAGTCCTCATGGGTGATCGCGCCATCGCGGATGACGATCAGCCCGGTCGTGGCGGTTTCGTCCAGAAACCGGTCGATCCGGCGAACCTCGCCCCCATGGGTATAGGTCTCGGGCAGGGCTTCGGGCGCCTCGTCGAATGCCCAGACCGGTCCGCCCGCGGCCACCTCCCGATAGGGAAAGACCTCGTCCATCGCCCGGAAATTCTCGACCCGGTT
The DNA here is from genome assembly GCA_947503175.1 of uncultured Paracoccaceae bacterium. Classification (GTDB taxonomy): domain Bacteria; phylum Pseudomonadota; class Alphaproteobacteria; order Rhodobacterales; family Rhodobacteraceae; genus Ovoidimarina. The sequence continues at coordinate 1,103,152 of CANNCO010000001.1, read as the reverse complement.
CGCTTCGCTGAACAGCGTGATCCCGGCCCAGTAGGGCGAGTTTCGCAGCCAGACGGCGCCGCCGATACCGGCGATGACGACCACCAGAAAAACAACGAGGCCAATGCGACCTATCAGACGTTTCGCGCTCATCGATCTTGTTCATCCTGCTTTTGACGATTTCGACGGGGTGGGTATGATCTGGCCGCCCCCTCCGAAAGCGGCGAGTCGTCAATGACAGGTGAAATTTCGTGAACGACACGCCGTTTGCCTTCACGCTGGCCGAGGCGCGGGGCCTGATCCGCCGCCCGCGCTTCTGGCTTGTCTTCGCGGGTGTCACGGCATTGATCGTTCTGACCGGCCCGTTCGGCACCTATGGGGCGATGACCCTTGCCGACCGCGCACTTTACTGGGTGCTTGCGACTCTCGGAAGCTTCTGGCTGGGCTTCTTCACATCCATGACGGTGGCGGGCATGGCCGAAGACAGGGAGGTGACGCCATGGCCCGCCACGGCGCTTGGGGGCCTTGCCGCCAGTGTTCCCGTCGCGGTCTTTCTTGGCGCGCTCGACGCGCTGTTCTTCGAGATCACCTTCCTTGCCGGTTTCCGGGCGATTCTGCCCTATACCTGCGTTATCGCTCCGATTGTGGCGCTGCTTTATGAGGTGGTCGAGGCGCGGGCGGCGACGGAACCCGACCTGCGCCCGCCCGAAGACGGCGCTGGCTGGCTGTCGAAGCTGCCGCCGGAAATTGGCACCGATCTCGTGCTGCTTCAGGCACAGGATCACTATGTTCTCGCCCAGACGGTCGCGGGTCAGGCGCTGGTCCGAAGTTCGGTTTCAGAGGCCGAAGACGGCCTGGGCGGACGGGGCCTGCGCGTGCACCGGTCATGGTGGGTCGCCCATGACCATATCGACCGCATGGTCTATCGCGACGGCTCGCCAAGGCTTGTCCTGACAAACGGCGCCCTTGTGCCGGTCGGGCGCGCCTACCGGCGGGCGGTGCGCAGTTCCATCGCATCGCGGGCAGGATAGCTTTCGCATGTGATTGACAGTGCCTGTCCGGTCGGACCATCTGCCGCAGCTTCCATAAACGCCACAGGCACCCCACATCCCACTGAACTGACAGGGAGAGAACGCTTGGACTGGACAGCCCAGATCGACGGATATTGCGAACGGATGGGGCCGGGCTACTGGGCCGAGCCCATAAACGCGATCACCAATCTGGCCTTCCTGATCGCCGCCTTCATCATGTGGCGCCGGGTGCGCGGGCAGGGGATGCCGCTTGCGATGATCCTTGTTATCCTGCTTGCCGCCATCGGCATCGGGTCGTTCCTGTTCCACACGTTTGCCACCGCCTGGGCGGCGCTGGCCGATGTGATCCCCATTGCGCTTTTCATCCTGACCTACCTTTATGCAGCGAACCGCGATTTCTGGGGCTGGCCGGTCTGGGGCGCGGCCCTTGGAACGCTGGCCTTCTTCCCCTATGCCGCGGCGCTCGTCCCGGTATTCCAGTCGCTGCCCTTCTTCGTGATCTCGGCTGCCTACTGGCCCGTCCCGCTGCTGATCGCCGCCTATGCCGTCTTCCTGCGAACCCGCGCCTCCGCCACCGCGCGCGGCCTTGCCATCGGCGCTGCAATCCTTGTCCTGTCGCTCACCCTCCGCTCGCTTGACGAAACACTGTGCGAAGCGATCCCTGTCGGCACCCATCTCTGGTGGCACATCCTCAACGGCCTGATGCTTGGCTGGATGATCGAGGTCTATCGCAGGCATGTGCTTGAAGCCCGCGCGGACGGGCGCTAAACGCGTGCGCAGCACGGACAGAACCCCGGAGGCCCCATGTCCATCGACATCGAAACGGCGCGCCGCGTCGCCAAGCTTGCCCGCATCAAGGTCGAGGAAGACGACCTGCCTGCGCTGGCGGGCGAATTCAACGACATCCTGATCTTCATCGAACAACTGAACGAGGTCGATATCGAAGGCGTCGAGCCGATGACCAGCGTCACGCCCCAGCGCCTGAAACGGCGTGAGGATGTGGTGACCTCCGGCAACATGCCCGACAAGATCCTGTCGAACGCGCCCGATGCGCGCGAAGGCTTCTTTGCCGTCCCTAAGGTGGTGGAATGACCGATCTGAACGCTCTCACCATCGGTGCCGCCCGCGATCTTCTGTCGAAGGGCGAGGTGACGTCTTCCGACCTGACCGAGGCCTGCCTGACCGCGATCGACGGGTCCGGGGCGCTGAACGCCTTCGTCCACCACACGCCCGAGATCGCCCGCGAACAGGCCAAGGCCGCCGATGCCCGCATCGCCAAGGGCGACGCGCCGCCCATGTGCGGCATCCCGCTTGGCATCAAGGATCTGTTCTGCACCAAGGGCGTGCCCTCGCAGGCCGCAAGCCGTATCCTCGAAGGCTTCAGGCCGGAATACGAATCCACCGTCACCCGCCAGCTTTTCGATCAGGGCGCGGTCATGCTGGGCAAGCTCAACATGGACGAGTTCGCCATGGGGAGCAGTAACGAAACCTCGTGCTACGGCGATGTGGTCAACCCCTGGCGGCGCGGCAATGACGACGCGGCGCTGACACCCGGCGGCTCCTCCGGCGGGTCCGCCTCCGCGGTCGCCGCCGATCTGTGCCTTGCCGCGACCGGCACCGATACCGGCGGCTCGATCCGCCAGCCTGCGGGCTTCGTCGGCATCACCGGCATGAAACCCACCTATGGCCGGGTGTCCCGCTGGGGCATCGTGGCCTTCGCGTCCTCGCTCGATCAGGCGGGACCGATGACCAAGGATGTGCGCGACGCCGCCATCATGCTGGGCGCCATGGCGGGCCACGATCCGATGGATTCGACCTCCGCCGACCTTCCCGTTCCGGATTTCGAGGCGATGCTGACGGGCGATATCCGCGGCAAGACCATCGGCATCCCCAAGGAATACCGCATGGACGGCATGCCTGAAGAGATCGAGACGCTCTGGGCCGAGGGCCGCCAGATGCTCGAAGACGCGGGCGCGAAAATCGTCGATATCTCGCTGCCGCACACGAAATACGCGCTTCCCGCCTATTATGTGATCGCCCCGGCCGAAGCCTCGTCGAACCTCGCCCGGTACGATGGCGTCCGCTACGGCCACCGCGCGAAGCTGTCTCAGGGCGACGGCATCACCGAGATGTACGAGAAAACCCGCGCCGAAGGGTTCGGGGCCGAGGTCAAGCGCCGCGTGATGATCGGCACCTACGTCCTGTCCGCAGGCTTCTATGACGCCTATTACAACCGCGCCCGCCGGGTCCGCGCGATGATCAAGAAGGATTTCGACGATGTCTTCGCGACGGGCATCGATGCGATCCTGACACCGGCGACGCCGTCGGCGGCGTTCGGGCTGGGCGAGATGACCGATGCCGATCCGGTGCAGATGTATCTCAACGACGTCTTCACCGTGACCGTGAACCTTGCGGGCCTCCCCGGCATCGCCGTGCCCACGGGGCTGGACCGTCAGGGCCTGCCGCTGGCGCTGCAACTTATCGGCCGTCCGTGGGAAGAAGGCGATCTTCTCAACACCGCCTATGCGCTGGAACAGGCCGCGGGCTTTGTTTCCAAACCCGTGAAATGGTGGTAGCGTCCCGTAAAAACAGGGCAGACTAGGGCGAATTCAATGCAGAAACGGTATTCCGGCTCCCTTCTTGGCACCGCACTTCTGGCGCTTGCGGCCTGTGGGCCATCCGTGCCCAACTCCGCCAGTCAGGGGGTGGGGTTCGATGACTATACCAGCTATCAGGCCGCGCGCGCAGGTCGCGACGCCGAACTGGCGGGCGGCTCCATCGTGCCCGGCCCGGTCATCTCGGGCGAAACGACCGGCTCTGCGCCCATACGGACCGCGGCGGTCAGTGCCAACAACCCCGGCATTTCCGACGAACAGGATTTCGAGGCCGTGTCGGGGCGCGAAACCATCGAAAGCGATGCCGAACGTCTGGCGCGTCAGCGTGCGGCCTACAAGGTGATTCAGCCCGAGGCGCTGCCGGATTACTCCGGCGAGATTCCGAATATCGTCGAATACGCGCTGGCGACCACCAACGCCGTGGGTCAGCAGGTCTATCCGCGCTCGGGCGGGAATGCGGCCCGTACCCAGCGCAACTGTGCCTCCTACGGCTCACCCGGTCTGGCGCAAGAGGCGTTTCTTGCCGCAGGCGGCCCGGAGCGGGACCGTCGCGGGCTTGATCCGGACGGCGACGGCTTCGCCTGTTCGTGGGATCCGACGCCCTTCCGCGCGGCGCGCTAGGCGAACGGGGCCGGGCCATGGCCGACGCGCCCCTGACCGACCCATCCCCCAATTTCGGGCCCCGCCGCGACGGTGCGGTCCCCTCGCTCATCGTCATCCACTACACGGCGATGGCCGATGCACAGTCCGCGCTCGACAGGCTCTGTGACCCCGAAACCGAAGTATCGGCCCATTACCTGATCGCCAGTGACGGCACGCTCCACAGCCTCGTCGCCGAGGATCAGCGGGCCTGGCACGCGGGGGCGGGGTCATGGGGGCCGCTCACGGATATCAACTCCAACTCCATCGGGATCGAGTTGGACAATGACGGGTTTTCGCCCTTTTCCGACGCGCTGATGACCTCGCTCGAGGCGCTCCTTGACGGGCTGATGGACCGCTGGGCCATCCCCGCGCCCCGGATCATCGGCCATTCCGATATGGCGCCCGGACGCAAGACCGATCCCGGTCCGCGCTTCGACTGGCGCCGTCTGGCCCTCGGGGACCGGTCGCTCTGGCCCGATGCGGGTGATCCCGGCGAAGATTTCCGCGCCTCGCTCACGCGGTTCGGCTATCCTGAAAATGCCGACGACGCGGCGCTGGTTCAGGCCTTTCGCGACCGCTTTCGTCCCGGCCGGACAGGCCCGCCCGATGCGGCCGACCGGGGGCTTGCCGCGGACCTCGCCAGACGCTTTCCCGTTGACGTGAAGCCCCTCACTGCATAACTCCCCCCTTGCGCGGAAGGCCGGATGGCCGCTGCCGCCAGCACTGGCGGGAGAGGAAAGTCCGGACTCCACGAAGACACGGTGCCGGGTAATCCCCGGCCGGGGCAACCCGAGGGAAAGCGCCACAGAGATCAGACTACCTCCGGGTCCGCCCGGGGGAAAAGGTGAAACGGTGGGGTAAGAGCCCACCGCGGGCCGGGCAACCGGTCCGGCATGGCAAGCCCCGCCGGGAGCAATGCCGAATAGGGGGTCCGCCGTCCCGCAAGGGGCAGGGCAGCTTCGGCCCGGACCCCGGGTAGGCAGCTTGAGCGCATCAGCAATGACGCGCCTAGAGGAATGGTCATCCAAGGGGGGCAACCCCCGGGACAGAATCCGGCTTACAGGCCTTCCGCGCATATCCGGCCTTGTCCCGGCAGGGCGCCTGTGCCTTTGGCAGTGACGGGTCGCCAGCCCGACGCCTCCCATTGAGAGGGTCGGGCAATGTCCTGGCCGGTCGCTCCGGTCAAAGTCTGAAATGGGACGCGTCGGTCCGTTCGTCCTGCAAAGCTAAGATATCCGCTCTGAGCCTTCTTCGACGGATGCTGCGCGCTGCACCAATGTCTGCTTTATGCCTTCGCTAAGTTGGGCCAAGGTATTTCTGAGACCTAGATGTGTCCCTGCGGATCCGTATGCCGTCAGTTGCTTCGCTCCACCGGAACGAACGTAAAGGTTGGTGTTGAGATGACGCCCGCTGCAACCATGCCGTTGGCAAGGGCCGGTCCGTGCGCAAACGTGCGTGCGCGCTCATCTCACCGACACTGCGTCGTGTCGCGATTGCGCCGTCGAATACCTCTTTCCAGCGATCAAAGTCTTCGACTTCGTGGGTGACGATCATGATTGTTTCTTGTGCTTCAGAATAAGAGCTCGAAGCGACAGCCACCGTCAAAACGCCCGCTGCGCAGATGTCAAAAAATGGGGGGTCATTGGACTATGCCTTTTGGACGAGTGGGATGGCCGGTGACCCGGGGGCCACTGACCGTTCAGATCAACGACGACCGTTCATCATCCACGCGGCGCATTCCTCGCCCAATTCGGCAACGGCCCGGGCCTCGTAGGCGGCACTGTCGGCGGCAGGCAGGCTTGCTTGCCAACGGCCATTCGTGCCCTTGTTGATGAAGGTCGCCCCGCCGCCCTCCCAAAGTGCCCCTCCCATCGGGGCCATGGCATCGGCGTTCGCCTTCATATGATCGAATGAGCAATGATCAAGGATCGCGTCCCAGTTGGTCGGGGCTATGTCCAGGAAGTCGGCGATGCGCCGGATCTCGCCGTCCATGTCGGCCTTCAGGTCGTTGAAATGTACCATCAGTACGTTGGGCAAGTCACGGATCGCCCACCAGCTACGCATGTTCTCCCAAAGGGACCAGAACGGATAGCCATCCCCATCAAGCCATTCGCGGAAGTAGGCGACCGGATCTTCGGGCGCGCGGTCCAACGCAGGGCCGACGCGGCCGGGCGTGTCGTTGATGACGGAAAAGAACTGGTCATTCGCGTTGTAATGATGGTTGTGCAGGCTCCACATCAAGTCACGACCGTCGCGGGCGACATAAACGTATTTGACCTTGGGCGAGAAGACGAGCGCATCGACGGGCAGATGTGTTTTGAGAAACCGCCGATGCGTCTGTGCCTCAAGCATCGGCAACTTCACTTCTGGCGGAGCCACACGCAGATCGACCCAAGGACTGACTTGTCCCACCACAGGTTCGGTGCGCCCATCGAAAATGAGCTGGCCGATGATCTGCTGTGTCCAAGTCGTGCCTGCCTTGGCGTAGCTTGCCACGATGATATCGTCATCACGAAAAGTGAAACTGTCCCAGATTGTTGAATCCATATGGTGATTTTGAATATCGCGGGTTTTGTGTGGGGCTTTTTGTGTGGTTATTGTGTCCATCTTCCTTCTCCCTGTTTTTGGAATTCCGAGGAATGACCACTACGATATTGAGCGGGCCACCTGCGGCCTATCCATCAAGATCGAGAACCATTCTGCATTTTTGCAGAGCCATGCTATTCTTGGGTCATGTATGACTGGAGTGACATCCGCATCTTCCTGGCAGTGGCGCGCGAAGGCTCAACACTGGCTGCGTCCCGGCAGCTGAATATCAACAACACAACCGTCAGCCGACGTATTCAGGCGCTGGAGCATGGGTTGCAACTGACCCTGTTCATGCGTGACACCCGCGGATATTCCCTAACGCCGCAAGGCAAGGCATTGCTGGCAAGGGCGGAGACGCTGGAACAGGCCTCTCTCGACATTGCAGCCGAAGCCGAGCGTCTCAATCGCGATCTGTCCGGTGCCATCCGCGTGACTGCACCCGAGGCGCTGATGACGCATATTATCAGTCCAATTATGATGGCGTACCGGACGCTCCACCCCGAGGTGAGGTTCGAGAACCTCTCAGCAGAAACGCAGGTCAGTCTCGAACGCGGGGATGCGGACATTGCCTTTCGGGCGACAGATGCAGTGGTCGGCGATACGCTGATCGCCCGTCGCCTGCCCGATATCACCTGGTCTGCCTATTGCTCCAAAGACTATATCGCAAGCCATGGTATGCCGGAGAAAATGGAAGACCTTCGAAGCCACGCGATTGTCAGCTTCGGCAAGGAAATTGCGCATTTGGGGTTCGTCAAATGGTTCGTATCGCATACCAGCGAAGACAAGATCGCAGCCACCTGCAATTCTGTGCCCAACATGGCCGGTATGATCCGAGCCGGCGTCGGAGTCGGGCTGCTGTGGACCGGGAGCGGCGACCCGTTACCAGATCTTGTCCGCTGCTTCCCGCCACCCCCGGAACTCGACACGCCGTGGTGGTTGGTTGCATCGCAAGAGGCGCACAGCTTGCTTCGCGTGCGCAGTTTCATGGACTTCGCCGCCGACAAGATCGATGAAGAGCGTTACGGACTACGCAAAAAAGGTGAGGAACGCGGCGGCTTGCAATGAGCAAATCCGGCGGTAGTCCATCAAGTTAGTTCCTGAAGTCAAACGCCGAGACCAGTCGTTGACGCTGGTGCAGCAAAAGCCCGCTTTGTCCCGCCACAGCCGACATTGGCGGTTCGAGAGTCAGAGACCTCGGACGTTTCTTGACAGACATTCCTTGTGAAATCGCGGCACTGCTTGGTGCTTCAGAAGAGTTCAGAGTTGGAGGCGGCGCAGCACAAATCAAACGGTTCTCGACATATCGGCCCGTTTGCGGAGCCTTTGAAAAATGACCGCTGCCCATGACGCCTTCGACACCCATGTAAACCGCAGCTAGCCCGGCCCCGTGAACTCCGTCTCGATCCGGATCGTCACCGCATCCCCGACCCCCAGCACGGTGCCGGGCGCGGGAATGCCGAAACTCATGCCGAAGTCCGAGCGCAGGATCTGCGTCTCAGCCGAAAACCCGATCCGCCCGTTCGGCTCAAGCACCCCGGGCGCATAGCCCGTACCGACACGCACCTCGAACACGACCGGCACCGTCTCTCCCCGGATCGTCAGATCGCCCGCCACCTCGGCCGTCGCGTCGCCGGTCAGGGTGATGCTGCCGGTGGTGAACACCATCACCGGATGGGCCTCGGCGCTGAAAAACGTCTCGCTCATCATCGCATCGTAGAACCCGTTCCCCGGATCGGGCAGGTCGAGCGAGGCCACGACGACCTCGCCCGCGACCCGCGCGGCACCCGGATCGGCAGGATCGAGCTCCAGCACCCCCGACACCTCGTCGAACCCCGCCGTGAACATCGCCAGCCCCAGATGATCCACCGAAAACGTCACGCTCGTATGGGCGGGGTCCAGCACATATGTGCCCGCAGGCACCTCACGCGGATCCTGCGCCGGAAGGGGTGACGCGGCAAGCACCGCACAAACCGCCGTCAGAATGAGCCGTTTCATCAATTCGCCTGCCTCTGTTTCGCGCCCTTAGAATAAAATAGCCGGGGCTTGGCACAAAGCCACGTTTCCGCTATCACGGCGCCCATGACACGGACCAAGATCATTATCTGCTGCATTCCCTGCTGACATCAGTTCGCGGGCCGGTCCACTTTTCTCTGTTATAAGAAGTTGCTAAAGCCCGCGGGCGCGAACCGCCAGGGACGCCGCCTTGAAGGGACTTCCATGACCGAGATCAGGCTTTACAACACCGCGACACGCTCGAAAGAGGTGCTGAACCCCATCGTTCCGGGCAAGGTGTCGATGTATGTCTGCGGACCAACGGTCTATGACCGGGCGCATCTGGGCAATGGCCGGGCCGCGGTGGTGTTCGACACGCTCTACCGGCTTCTGCGTCACGAATACGGGGGGGAAAACGTCACTTATGTGCGCAACATCACGGACGTCGATGACAAGATCAACGCCGAGGCGCACCGCCGCCGCGCCGAAGGACGCCCGGGCACGCTGGAGGACCTGATCCGCGAACGCTCGGACGAGACGACCGCGTGGTATCTCGAAGACATGGCCGCCTTGGGCACGCTTGAACCCACCCATATGCCGCGCGCGACCGAATATATCGCGCCCATGATCGCGATGATCGAAGGTCTAATCGAGAAGGGCCACGCCTATGCGAAAGAGGGTCACGTCCTGTTCCGCGTCCGTTCTTATGAAGACTACGGCAAGCTCTCGGGCCGCTCGGTCGACGATATGATCGCCGGTGCCCGGGTCGAGGTCGCGCCCTTCAAGGAAGACCCGATGGATTTCGTCCTGTGGAAGCCATCGGACGACGAAACCCCCGGCTGGGACAGCCCATGGGGCCGGGGCCGCCCCGGCTGGCATATCGAGTGCTCCGCCATGGCAGCCGAGCTTCTGGGCCCGCAATTCGACATCCACGGCGGCGGCAACGACCTGATCTTTCCGCACCACGAGAACGAAATCGCCCAGTCCCGCTGCATGGGGCACGGGTTTGCGAAGGTCTGGATGCATAACGAGATGCTGCAGGTCGAGGGCAAGAAGATGTCCAAATCCCTGGGCAACTTCTTCACCGTGCGGGATTTGCTGGATCAGGGCGTCCCGGGCGAGGTGATCCGCTTCGTGATGCTCTCGACGCATTATCGCAAGCCGATGGACTGGACGGAGGAGAAGGTAAGGGAGGCAGAGAAAACCATCCTAGGCTGGTTTCGCCACATGGGAGACTCTCACCTGCGCTTTGACTCGCAGAATTGGGAAACCTACCAGACGCATGAAGCCTATCTTCCCCATCCGGAAGTCATTGAAGCACTTTCGGATGATCTCAACACGCCGCTCGCCATTGCTGTTATGCACCGGCTGGCAAAGGACCCTTCGGTGGAGGCAGCGAACGCTCTTCTGGGTTCGGTAAGGCTGCTCGGTCTTCTGGGTAGCCCAGAAAGGCTGGCCGAACTGAGCGCATCGGGCGTCTCGCGGTCTAACTCGACTGACCCCGATATAGAGCGGCTTATCAATCATCTGCTGTCTGAAAGAACAGATGCTAGAAAGAGCCGCGACTTTGCACGCGCAGATCAAATCCGCGATGGGCTGGTGCACGCCGGCGTTGAGGTTGAAGATACGCCATCTGGTCCCGAATGGCGCCTTCTGTCGTCGTTTGACCCTATGAAGTTGGAGGCCCTCAAATGACTCCGCTCCCCACAGAGGGCTGCGCCGGTCCGCCGGGTGGGCGAGAAGCGCCCGCCCGGGGGGGCGGACGGGCGCTGCCCGGGACGATGTCCCGGGCGGTGTGGTTTTCGACCGGCTTGCAAGTCACCCCGGAATGCGGTGCTGCCCGGCGGTACCGCCGGGCGGTTGCCTTCACAGATAACGCAGTCCCGGACCTGATCCGGGACCTCCACGCCAGCAACCAACAGGCTCCGGATCACGTCCGGGCCACACCCGAATCACACCAACCATGCGCATCCGATACACATGGTTTCCGCATGGTTTCCGCATACCCCGAACGCCGGGGTAACCAGTCATGAGCAAACACCGCCTCACCCTCTACGACACCACGCTTCGCGACGGTCAACAGACCCAGGGCGTCCAGTTCTCGACCCCCGAGAAACACCAGATCGCGGCGATGCTCGACACGCTCGGCCTCGACTACATCGAAGGCGGCTGGCCCGGTGCCAACCCCACGGATGACGCCTTCTTCGCCACCCCCCCCGAAACCCGCGCCCGCTTCACCGCCTTCGGGATGACCAAGCGCGCGGGCCGTTCGGCGGAAAACGACGAAACCCTCGCCGGAGTGCTGAATGCAGGCACCGGATCGGTCTGCCTTGTGGGCAAGACCCATGAATTCCATGTGACCCGAGCGCTCGGGGTCACGCTGGACGAAAACCTTGAAAACATTCGCAGTTCCATCGCGCATCTGGTGGCGCAGGGGCGCGAGGCGCTGTTCGACGCCGAACACTTCTTCGACGGATACGCCGCCAATCCCGGCTACGCGCTCGACTGCCTGAAGGCCGCCCATGACGCGGGTGCGCGCTGGATCGTGCTCTGCGATACGAATGGCGGAACGCTCCCCCACGATATCGGCCGGATCACCGCCGAGGTCATCGCGGGCGGTATCCCCGGCGACCACCTTGGCATCCACACCCATGACGACACCGGCAACGCGGTCGCGGGAAGCCTTGCGGCCGTCGATGCAGGCGCGCGCCAGATTCAGGGCACGCTCAACGGCCTCGGCGAACGCTGCGGTAACGCGAACCTAACCACTTTGATCCCTACACTGCTGCTCAAGGAACCCTATGCCAGCACCTGCGAGACCGGCATTTCAACGGAGGCCCTGAAAGACCTCACCCGCGTCTCGCGCCAGCTTGACGATATCCTGAACCGCGTGCCTCTGCGCTCGGCACCCTATGTCGGTGCCTCGGCCTTCGCGCATAAGGCCGGGCTTCATGCCTCCGCGATCCAGAAGGATCCCACGACCTACGAACATATCGATCCAGGCGTCGTCGGAAACACCCGCATCGTGCCCATGTCAAATCAGGCAGGCCAGTCGAACCTGATCCGCCGTCTGGGAGAGATGGGCATCACCGCCGAAAAGGGCGATCCGGCGCTATCGCGCATCCTCGAAACCGTCAAGGCGCGCGAGAACGAAGGCTACAGCTACGACACCGCGCAGGCGTCGTTCGAACTGCTTGCCCGCGCCGAGCTGGGGCAATTGCCGACCTATTTCGAGGTCAAGCGCTACAAGGTCACCGTCGAGCGCCGCAAGAACAAGTATAACAAGGTGGTCAGCCTGTCCGAAGCCGTGGTCGTCGTGAAGATCGGCGACAGCAAGATGCTGTCGGTGTCAGAGTCCATGGACGAGACCGGTTCGGATCGGGGCCCCGTCAACGCACTGGCCAAGGCGCTCGCCAAGGATCTGGGTCCCTATCAAAGCTATATCGACGACCTCCGCCTCGTCGATTTCAAGGTCCGCATCACCCAGGGCGGGACCGAGGCCGTCACCCGCGTCGTGATCGACAGCGAGGACGCGCAGGGCCGCCGCTGGGCCACCGTCGGCGTCAGCCCGAACATCGTCGATGCGTCCTTCGAGGCGCTTCTCGATGCGATTACGTGGAAACTCCTGCGCGACGGGGCGCCGTCGTCATGACCATGGATCCGTTCTTCACGGTCCATCAGGGCCTGCCGCGGGAAGGGCCGGGACTGCCCGAAGACGTGGAATGGGCGCTTGAAGTCGCGCAGACTCCGGAAGAGGCGCGCATCTGCGATGCCGCCTGTGGCCCGGGGGCCGACACCGTGGTGCTGGCCCATGCCCGGCCAAAGGCCCGGATCGACGCCTGCGAACTCCACCAGTCCTTTGTCGACGCCGCCCGCGCGGCGACCCGGGAGCTCGGCGACCGCGTGCAGGTGGACTTTCGCGATTACCGCGAGATTTCGGGGCCTTATGATCTGATCTGGTGCGCGGGCGCGGCCTATTTCGTGGGCTATCCAGAGCTTCTCGACATCTGGCGCCCGCAACTGGCCCCGGACGGCGCCGTCGCCTTCAGCGAACCGGTCTGGCTCGGCGACGACCGCAGTCCCGAGGCGCGCGCGTTCTGGGAAGAATATCCGGGGATCGAGGATCTGTCGTCCATCGTTGCCCGGCTCGATGACAGGGGCTGGCAGATCCTTAGTCAACGCACGGTGATCGGCGCGGCGTGGGAGGCTTATTACACACCCATGACCGACCGTATCGCGGAGTTGCGGACAGGCGCGGTGGATGCCGCGCTTGAGGCCGCCATTGCCGAAGCAGAGCGTGAGATTTCGCTCTGGCGCGCCGCCCCGGACGAGATCGCCTATGAGCTTTTCGTGGTGTGCCCGAAATGACCCTTCAGGCCTGCGCCGATCTCGTCGCCCGGGGCGATCCGGATCGGTTCGCGGCCACCATGGCAGCACCGCCCGACGCCCGCGCGATCCTGTTCCCGATCTACGCCTTCAATGTCGAGGTTTCGCGCGCCCCGTGGCTCACCGAAGAGCCGATGATCGCCGAGATGCGCCTGCAATGGTGGCGCGACGTGCTGGAAGAAATCCGCACGGGCGGTGATGTCCGCCGTCACGAGGTTGCAACGCCGCTTTCGGAGGTGATCGATGCCACCGCGGCCTCCATTCTCGACACCGCCACAGCCGCCCGCCGCTGGGACGCCCGCAAAGACCCGTTCGAAGATCAGACAGCGTTCGAGGCGCATATCGACGCGACCGCGGGCGGCCTTCTCTGGGTTGCTGCCCGGGCGCTCGGGGCAGGGGATGGGCTTCAGCCTGTGATCCGTAACGCGGGCTACGCCATGGGCCTCGCGAACTGGTTCCGCGCGATCCCCGAGCTTGAGGCGCGGGGGCGCAAACCGCTCCCCGATGGCCGCCCCGGTACGGTTCAGACGCTGGCCCGCGAGGGGCTTGCGCGGCTCGGTGCCGCCCGGGCGTCACGCCATGCCCTGCCACAGACCGCCCGCCCGGCACTGTTCGCCATATGGCTGGCAGGCCCGGTCCTGTCGCGCGCCGCGGCCGACCCAACCCGCGTGGCCGGGGGCACGCTCGAGCCGTCCGAGTTCCGCAAACGCGCGACCCTGGTCCTGCGGGCTGCGACGGGGCGCTGGTAGGCGGCGATTATCGCCGTTTCCCCCGATTTCCTCTTGGACCCGACCGCGCACCGCGCTATTCCAGCCTCCGGTGTCGCCCGAGTGGCGGAATGGTAGACGCAGGGGATTCAAAATCCCCCGATGGCAACATCGTGAGAGTTCGAGTCTCTCCTCGGGCACCAACGTCGCTTCACGCAGGGAAACGACGGCCTCCCTCTCTTCAGGGAACCGAGCGGCAGTCGTTTCGAAGAAACGATGAGAGCTGGCAGTGCCCCGTCCCTTTCTTCCGGCAATCCAACGTCGCCTCACGCAGGCAAGCCGCGGCCTCCCTCTACACAACAAACAAGACCACCCGGACCCCGACAACCCACCCAATTGACGTCCGTCAAAACGCCCGCTCCGACCTCAACTAGAGTGGGGTGCGGATGTTCAGAGGGGATGATCATGGCACAAATGATTCTCGTGGCGCAGGACGGATCGGATAACGGCCGCAAGGCGCTCGATTTCGGCGCGGAACTGTCGGCCAAACTTGGGTGGGATCTGACCATCGTCCACGTTCTGATGCATGGTGGACCGGCAGAGGAGCTGGAGCGCATGGCGGAGGTGGAACACATCATCTCGGAAACGGCGCAGCGGGTCATGCCGGACAGTCTGAACATGCCGCCTTCGATGGTCGAATACCTCAGCCACCCCGAGGCCGACCGGGCCCGCGCGGTGGCGGAGATCGGTGACTACGTGCTGCGGACGTCCTCCAGCACGGCCAAGGAGGCGGGGGCGAAGAACGTCAAGACCATGGTCCGTGACGGTGATTATGGCGATGGCATTCTGGACGCCGCCGAAGACATCGGTGCCGATCTGATTGTCGTCGGACGCCGTGGTCTTGGCCGTATGCGCCGCCTGGTGATGGGAAGCGTGTCCAGCAAGGTCGTCCAGAACGCCGAATGCAGTGTCCTGACGGTGCGTTAGAGCCGGTAAACCCCACCTGTGCTTGCAAATATGCAAGGGCAGGGGTCATATGCCGCCCATGCGGCGCATCGCGACATATCTGAAGCTTCTCACCGGCGCCGCACTGGTCGCTGGACCCGCGCAAGCGGCGGATGCGACCGTGGCGGTTGCCGCGAATTTCCTGACGACCGCGCGGGCGCTCGAAGCGGCGTTCGAGGCAGAAAGCGACTATGACATCCGCCTTGCCCATGGCTCGACCGGCAGGCTTTTCGCGCAGATCGTAACCGGCGCGCCGTTCGATCTGTTCCTTGCCGCGGATGTGGCCCGTCCCGCCGAGCTTGAGGCGCGGGGGCTGACATCGGACAGACGCTCCTACGCGCTGGGCCAGCTTGTGCTGGTGTCGCGCAGCGCGGTTTCGCTTCCCGATGACCTGTACGACCAACGCATCGCCATGGCCGACCCGGCGGTCGCGCCCTATGGCCTCGCTGCAAAGCAAGCGCTCGCGGATCTGGAGGTCGATGAAACCCGCATCGACCCGGTCTTTGGCGATAGCGTCGGGCAGGTCGCCAGCATCTTTTTCACCGGCAATGCCGATCTGGCTTTTCTGGCTCTTTCCCAGGTTCCCAATCTGGGCGAAGACATCACCGTGACGCCTATGGCGGGCCGCCACGACCCCGTACAGCAGGACGCGGTCATTCTGACCCGCGCCGAAGGCAACGCAGCCGCCGAAGGGTTCTATGCCTATCTCGCCAGCGCCGAGGCCCGCGCTCTGATCGCCGCCGCAGGCTACGAGGTGCCGGAATGACCATCTGGCCCGCGATCTGGCTGACCCTGCAACTGGCGGGCCTTACGACCCTGATCCTTCTGGTCCTCGGGATGCCGCTGGCATGGTGGCTGGCCACGACCCGTTCGCCCCTGCGCCCGGTGATCGAGGCGGTCACGACGCTTCCCCTTGTCCTGCCGCCGACGGTTCTCGGCTTCTACCTTCTGATCCTGCTCTCGCCCTCAGCGCCGATCGGCGCGTTCTGGCTGAACCTCACGGGCGAGACGCTGACCTTCAACTTCACCGGTCTGGTGATTGCCTCCTGCCTCTACTCGCTGCCCTTCGCGGTGCAGCCGATGCAAACCGCCTTTTCCAGCCTCGGCCACGGCGCGCTTCAGGCCGCGCGCACGCTGGGCGCATCGGGGTGGGACGCGTTCCGCACCATTGCCCTTCCGCTGGCCCGGCGGGGCGTCCTGACGGCGGCGGTCCTGAGCTTCGCACATACGATGGGCGAGTTCGGCGTGGTCCTCATGGTCGGCGGCAACATCCCCGGCGAAACCCGCGTCATCGCGATCGAGATATTCACCGCCGTGGAGACGCTCGACTACAGCACCGCCCACGTCCTGTCGGCGGGGCTTTTGGTGTTCTCGTTCATCGTCCTGCTAGCGGTCTATGTGCTCAATGGCAGGGGGGTGCGCCCCCTTGGCTGAGTTGAGCTTCGACCTGAAAATGGCGCGGGCCGGGGACGAATACGCCATGGCGGGCGCCATTCCCCTGGAGGGTGTGACCGCGATCATGGGCCCCTCCGGGTCCGGCAAGACCACGCTTCTGATGATGCTGGCCGGGCTCGAACCCCGCGCCAGCGGCACCGTGCGCTTTGCCGACAGGGTCTGGTGCGAAGGCCGCCGGGGGCTGCGGCCCGAAGCGCGGCGTGTCGGCATGGTCTTTCAGGAAGGGCGTCTGTTCCGGCACATGAACGTGGCCGATAACATCGCCTATGGCGCGAACCGCCGGGGCATCGCGCCTGCCGCGATTCACGGGATCACGGACGCATTGGGGCTGGAGCCGCTTCTGCACCGCCACCCCACGACGCTTTCGGGCGGCGAGGCGCGGCGCGTCGCTGTCGCCCGCGCCCTGGCGTCGGGGCCGGACATCCTGTTCATGGACGAACCTGTCTCGGGGTTGGACGATGCATCGAAGGCGCAGGTTCTGCCCTATCTCGCGCGGGCCGTGTCCGGGTCGGGCATTCCGGTGCTCTACGTCACCCATTCCATGTCCGAGGTCACGCAACTGGCCGACCGGGTGCTGAACGTGGCGGGCGGGTCCGTTGCGGGATGGGGCGTTCCGCCGGCGCGCCTGTCGGTTTCTGTGACTGGAACGGCCCATGCGGGCCAGGTGACGCTCGATCTTGGCGGGGTGCAGCTTGTGCTGCCGGGGCAGGGCCGGGCGGGCGATGCGCGGGGTATCTCGCTGCCTGCGGGCGGCGTGCTTCTGTCCCGCGACGCGCCGGGGCCAAGCGGGGCGCTGGCGGTCCTACCGGCGACGGTGATTTCCGTAGCGCCGCGTCCCTCCGGCCCCGATCTGGTGCTGGAGATCGCGGGCCAGCGGATCAGCCAGCGCCTCGATCCCGGAAGCCCGCTCGCAACCCATCTGCCGGGCACCGGAGACCGCCTGTGGCTGTCGATTCTCTCCGCCCATCTCCGTTAACCATTCGAATCACTCCGGGCGCGTCACTGTTCGAAAGCATGGTGCAGCCCCAGATTTGACCCGTGACTGTCGCTAAGGCCGAAACGGCACCGCCAGAGCGGCCGCGCCGCCGCAAACAGCCATCGGGACCAAATGATTTTCCGGAGGGGCTTCGGATGACGTCGATTTTGTGAACAGTGAGATTATTCAAATGCTACCGTTGACAAAATCGCGACAATAATCGCCCGGATCAGCAACTCCAGCCCGTCTCGAACCGTCTTTCGTGCCATCCTCCCGCCCGGTTCGGAACACATTCCTGCCTTTTTTCGTTCCGTGTCACGGCTCTGTTCCTTACGCTGCGTCTTGTGGGGGTGATCCCGGCAACTGGGTCCGGGGTCGTTTCGGGCAGCAGTCTCTTCGTGGGGGAGAGTCTGGTGCCCGACAAGACCGGCGCAGCGGGCGATGGCGATGTCTCTCGCCCCGCGTCGGTCTCGCTCACTGCGAGTAACGGGCGGTCACGTCCGACAGTAACGAGTATGCGCCAGCCCGGCTCTGCCGGGCGGCGCAGTTAAACGGGGGCATACGCATGCCAAGATTTGCGGCTTGGGAATTCGGCGACGAGGCCAAATTCGACGGACGAAGCCTTTTCGCCGAGGCTGTACCCGAAGCAGAGCGTGCCTTGCGCATCGGGGCGCTGGAACTGGTCGTCACGCCGACGGCGATGCATCGCGCAACGATCCTCAGCCACGGCGTGCCGGGGCGGGATGCCAGCGGGTTCACGATTGCCATGGGGCAATCCGGCGCGATCCGCCTGTGCGGCACCGACAGATCGGGAATGCCGCTGCGCCTGTCGTCGCGCGACGGGCTGGTCAGCGCGGGCGAGCGTGTCCAGATCACGATCTCCTGGATGATGGGCGAGGGCGGGCGCTTCTCCGTGGTCAATTGCGACCGGCTCCGGAAAGAACCCGGCAATCCCGATCATGCGTTCGTCGCGCCGGTGCCGCTTCGGGCCAGCATCGGGGCGACCGGCGGCACATCGCTGACCTTTGGCGCCGCCGAAGGGGGCGTGGCCCCGTTCTTTGAGGGCGACATTCACCGGGTGACGCTGTCGGACACGGCGGATGCGCCGACCATCGCGCCGCCCACGGCCCGGATTCTGCGTCCGGCCTTTGGCGCGAAAACCGCCGTTGCCCCGCGCCGTGTCGCTTCGCGCACCCCTCTACCGGTGCAACCACGGATGCCGGAGCCCAGGAACTCGGTGGGCCGGATGGCGGTGACCACCGCCGACGGGCTGCGCCCCGCCGAAACGCTTCAGGTCGGCGACGAGGTGATGACCCGCAACAACGGCCTGCAAAAGATCCGCTGGATCGCCCGGGTCGATCTGGACTGGTCGACGCTGCGCGACCGCCCGCAGCTCCGCCCGATCGTCATCCGCAAGGGTGCGTTGGGCCACGGGCTGCCAGAGGCCGATCTGGCGCTTGCGCCGAACCACCGGCTGATGGTCGGCAGGGACGCTCCGATCGAGGAGATCCCGGCGGAAGACCGGCTTGTCAGCGCGCGCAGCCTTCTGGGGTCGCGCGGCGTGTTCGAAGTCGACGCACTGGGCGTCACCTATGTGCACCTGCTCTTCGACCAGCACGAGATGATCGAGGCCAACGGGGTCTGGACCGAAGCCTTCCATCCCGGCGAGATGCTGCGTCAAAGCGGCGATGTGGCCCGGCGGGCGGAAGTTCTTGAGATTTTCCCGGAACTCAATGCCGAAACCCATCCGGCCTCCCGATAGGTTCGGCTTGTCGTCACCGGTGGCCGGCCTGCGCATCTGAACGCTTCCACGCGCGAGAGTTGCACAACGGTGTGACGGGAACCACCCGCACCGGCCGCGCCACCCATCATCACCCCCGCCTTCGCCGCTCCGGGGGGCACCTTGTTGCTTCCCGTGGGCGGACCCATTGGTTTTCGGTCCAGTCGCTGCTCTTGGCCCCTGTGCTCAGGCGCCGGCAACCGGCACGACCGCCGAAGCTTTAGGCAGATCCAAGTTAAATCAAAGCTGCCACATTTCGCGCCGTTACGTAAATCTGGTCTGAATACCTGCATGCGATAGATCAACCGGAAGTAGCAAAGGCGGACATTGCGTGCCGATTGTTCTGGATCACGGCGATACCGGCCAGTCGGGCCCCGGGCGGGGGCTTCCGGGGCTTGCCGCGGCCACCGGCGTCGAAACGGTTTGCAGCGGCACCTGTCGCGCCGACCGGATCACGCCGGGAATGCAGTTCCGCTTGGCCGACGGCCGCATCGCACCCGTTTCGGGTATCGCGCAGGTGACGGCACCCGAGACGCTTTTGATCGAGGCTTATGCACTGGGCGATGCGGGGCCAGACCGATCGGTCACGCTGGTACCCGATCAGCATCTGCGCCTCGATCGTCCGGTCCTTTCGCGTCTCACCGGATCGAGCGCGGCGCTGGTGCGGGCAGGGGACCTGAGCCATCTGCCGGGCGTCCATGTCCGGCGCGCCGCATCCCCAGCTATCCTGCTGCTCTTCCGCGAGTTCACGCTGATCCGGGCAGGGGGTCTGCTGGTCGAGGGGTTCCCGATGACCGCCGCGACGCTCTCCGCCCTGCCGCCATCGGCCAGGGCCGATCTGCACCGGTCGCTGCCATGCCTGTCGCCGGTCTCGCTCGAGGCCGGATATCAGCGCGACCTGCCGGTGCTCGACGCGCGTGAGGCCGCGATTGCCACCCGCGACCTTGACCGCGGGCTTCCGGTCACCGCTCGGGTATCAGGCCGCGGGGGCTGAACCGCAGAACCAGAAGCAGGATCACACCCATCGTCAGAAGGCGCATATGCGCCGCCGCATCCTGAAGATGCACCTTGAGCCACGTGCCATCGGCCATCCCCGCGGTAATCGTATCCATAAGCCACAGCCCGGCCGGTTCCACCTGTACCCACAAGTACCAGATCAGGAACCCGCCCAGCACCGCACCGAAATTGTTCCCGGACCCGCCGACGATCACCATCACCCAGATCAGGAAGGTAAAGCGCAAGGGCTGATAGGTGCCGGGCGTCAACTGCCCGTCCAGCGTCGTCATCATCGCACCGGCCAGACCACAGATCGCCGAGCCCAGAATAAAGATCTGCAAATGCCGACCCGTCACATCCTTGCCCATCGCCTCGGCCGAGACCTCGTTGTCGCGAATGGCCCGCATCATCCGGCCCCATGGCGAGTTCAGCGCCGCCTGCGCCATCCACAACAGGATCAGAAGGACGGCGAGGAACAACCCGCCATAAAGCAGCTTCACCGTGATCGAGGATGCGGTCACCGGGTCGAACCCCCATCCCGTCATCCGTTCGACGAAGGCCGGGTCGTTCTGAAGGTCGATCTCGTAGGGTACGACGGCAGGGCGCGGAATGCCGATCACGTTCTTAACGCCGCGCGACATCCAGTCCTCGTTCTTCAGGATCGCGATGATGATCTCGGCAATGCCCAGCGTCGCAATCGCCAGATAGTCCGACCGCAGGCCAAGCGCGGTCTTGCCCACGATCCAGGCCGCGCCCGCAGCCAATGCGCCGCCCACGGGCCATGACAGGACCACCGGCAGGCCCAGCCCGCCCAGATAGCCGGTGGAGGCTGGATTGACCGCCTCGACCGCCTGTACGCCGCCGTCAAACACCCAGCGGAACAGGAAGAAGCCCACGACAAGGATCGCCATGATCCCCAGCGTGCGCATGTTCCCGGCGGGCATCCGCGACCAGAACAGGATCGACCCCACGATGGTGGCGGCGCCCATCACAAGGCCCAGAAGCACTCGGATACCGCCTGCGGCCCACGCTTCGCCCACCGGCGGCATCGATACCAGCACGGCGCCAAGCCCGCCCAGCGCCACGAACCCCATGACACCCACGTTGAAGAGGCCCGCATAGCCCCATTGCATGTTTACGCCCAGCGCCATGATCGCGCTGATCAGCCCCATATTCACGATGGCCAGCGCCACGTTCCAGCTTGACGAAAAGCCGGTATGGACGATCAGCCCGAAGACGAACAGGAACATAAGGGTGTTTTTGACAGGCGCGCTCATACCGCTTTCCCCCGGAAAAGCCCCGTAGGTCGGAACAACAGAACGATGATCAGGATCGCGAAGGAGACCGCGAACTTGTAATCGGTGGACAGAAGCTGGACGAGGCCGTCCGGCTCAAGGCTCTCGGGCAAGAGGTATCCCAGCACCTTCTTGAAGGCATAGGTGATCGTGACCTCGGAAAACGCGATGACGAACCCGCCCGCAATCGCGCCCACCGGACTGCCCAGACCGCCCACGATGGCGGCGGCGAAGATCGGCAGGAGAAGCTGGAAATAGGTGAAAGGCTTGAACGACTTATCAAGTCCGTAAAGCGTGCCCGCAATCGTCGCCAGACCCGCGACGATAATCCATGTGATCATCACGACCCTATCGGGGTTGATGCCTGATAGAAGGGCCAGATCCTCGTTATCAGAAAACGCCCGCATTGACTTGCCCGTCCGGGTCTTGTTCAGGAACCAGAACAGCGCCGCCACGACGATCACGGCGGTCACGACGGTGATGACGGTCGATGTCCGCAGGGCCAGACCCTCGCTCAGCCCCGTCATTTCTCGAAACGTCCGGGCCGAAATGACGAACCGCTCGCCATCGGCAAAGCGTTGATCGTCCACGCCGATGATGAACCGGACGATGCCGTTCATCACGAACATGACGCCCATGGACACGATGACAAGGATCACCGGTTTCGCACGTTGCCGCCGATAGAACTGGTAGACCAGCTTGTCGGTGCCAAGAAGCAAAAGCGCCGTCGCCGCAATTCCCACGGGCAGCGCCAGAAGGGCGGTGGGCAGGGGGCCAAGGCTGACGCCGGCGGCCTGCAACGCCCATGTACACAGGATCGTCGCCATCGCGCCAAAGGCCATCGTGTCGCCATGGGCGAAGTTCGAGAATCGCAGGATGCCATAGATCAGCGTCACCCCAAGCGCGCCCAGCGCCAGCTGGCTGCCATAGGATATCGCCGGGATCAGAACAAAGTTCGACAGCGCCACAAAGGCGTTCAGGAAGTCGACCATCTGCGGATATACCTCTCAAAATTCCTGCAATGCCCGGTCCGCGTCATCTGACGGGGCGGGGTTTCGTCCCAGGTCACGCTCAGCGCGGCCTTGCCGGTGTCGTCGAACCCCAGCACGTAATGGGTGGTGCGGTTGGCCTGCGCACGCACAAGCGCGCCCCGCGTGCCCTCAGCCACCAAAGGCTGCGCTGTCGCGTTCATGGTGATCGTGTCGTTCACTTCCATCCTTGCCCGGTGATGGCCCGGACTGTCTTTCAGGCTGGGCCGCGCGACGACCTTCAGGGTAATCGCCGAATGCGTGGGCTCGGGCGGAGGAAAACTGCAGGCAAGCGGGCGTTGGCCAAGGTTGAACCCTTCCAGAAGCATGGTCGCGATCTGCGCCTCCAGCATGCGCTATCCTCCCAGAAAGCTGCGGCGCACTTCGGGATCGGCCAAAAGCTCCTGACCCGTCCCGGTAAACCCATTTGCACCCTGCACCAGCACATAGCCCGTATCGGCGATCTCCAGCGCCTGACGGGCGTTCTGTTCCACCATCAGGATCGAAATGCCGGTGCGCGCCACTTCGATGATCCGGTCGAAAAGCTCGTCCATCACGATGGGCGACACGCCGGCTGTGGGTTCATCCAGCATCAGAACCTGCGGTTTCGTCATCAGGGCGCGTCCGACCGCCACCTGCTGCCGTTGCCCGCCCGATAACTCGCCCGCCGCCTGATACCGCTTGTCGCGCAGGATCGGGAACAGCTCATAGACCTGTTCTATGGTCGCGCGAATGTCGTCCCGGCGCAGGAAAGCGCCCATCTCAAGGTTCTCTTCCACGGTCATCGAGGTGAAGATGTTCGAGGTCTGCGGGACAAAGGCCATCCCCTCGGCCACCCGCGCCTGCGGGCTGAGATGCGTGATGTCCTTGCCGCCCAGCCGGACCGAGCCTTCGTGCATGTTCAGCATCCCGAAGACCGCTTTCATCGCCGTCGACTTGCCTGCGCCGTTCGGCCCCACGATCACAGCGATCTCGCCTTGACCGGCGGCAATCGTGCAGTCATGGATGATCGCCGGGCCTTTGCCATACCCGCCGGTCATCGCCTCGCCGATCAGGAACGGCTCGCCCTCCTTGGCCGGTCGCGGCGTTCCGCCCGACCCGGGCTGTAAAGTGCCTTGTCCGTGCGGATTGACGATCGAGCGATCCTTGTTGCCGCGTGCGTTCTGATAGGGGTTGTCGCTCATGCCCCGGCCTCCGCTTCGGCCTTGACCTTGTTCTTCAGGCCGGTGCCCAGATACGCCTCGATCACCGCCTCGTTCTGCATGATCTCGGTGGCCGGACCCTGGGCCAGGACCTTGCCTTCGGCCATCACGATCACCGGGTCGCAGAGCCGCCCGATGAAATCCATGTCATGCTCGATCATGCAGAAGGTGTATCCGCGCTCCTTGTTCAGCCGGATGATCGCATCGCCGATCGTGTTCAGAAGCGTGCGGTTCACACCCGCGCCCACTTCGTCCAGAAACACGATCCGCGCATCGACCATCATCGTCCGGCCCAGTTCCAGCAGCTTCTTCTGGCCGCCGGACAGGTTCCCGGCCTTTTCGTCCTTCAGATGATCGATTGTAAGGAATTCAAGAACTTCATCGGCCTTCTTCAACAAGGCCGCCTCTTCCTCGGCGATCCGCCTGCGATTGATCCACGCGTTCCAGATCGTTTCACCCGACTGTCCGCCCGGCACCATCATCAGGTTCTCGCGCACGGTCATCGAGCTGAACTCATGTGCGATCTGGAAGGTCCTGAGAAGCCCCTTGTGGAACAGTTCATGGGGGGTCAGGCCGGTGATGTCCTCACCATCCATGAAGACCTTGCCCGAGGTGGGCGGCAGACGCCCGGCAATCACGTTGAACAGCGTCGTCTTGCCCGCGCCGTTGGGCCCGATCAGCCCGGTGATCGACCCCGTTTCGATTTCGATAGACGACCCGTCGACCGCACGGAATCCGCCAAAATGCTTGTGAAGGTTCTCGACCCTGATCATGTCCCGTCCCCGGCAGGCGCGCCCCGGTCTGTCCCGCTTCCCGGATCGGCGCGTCTTGCGAAAACACCCCGGGGGTTAATCCGGGGTGTTTCCATGTGTTCAGCTACGTGTCACGAACGCCCGCTTCAGCGGAACTTGACCGTCTTGTAATCGCCGTCTTCGATCACGTACTGACGGTAGTTCCCCGCGCTTTCGCCGGGGCCGATCAGTTCGACCGCCGAGGCGCCGACATAATCGACGTCACCGCCATTCGCGAGGATCTCGAGACCCTTGGCAAGCTCTCCGGGGAAGATCTGTTCGCCCGGCGTGTTCGCCACGTCCATCACGTGATCCTTGAAGTCGCCCGATTCGGCGGAACCGGCAGCCTGCATCGCAAGCATGATGAGCGCCGCGGCGTCATAGCTTTCCGGAGCGAAGGGTCCGGTCGGATCGAACGAGTCACCCGCAAGATCCTTGAACAGCGCAGCACCGGGGCTGTCGGTGCCCGGGTTCTGGCCGGTCGAGCCGTCGATTTCGGTGCCGAAATTGTCGACCAGCGCCTGACCCAGCATCCCGTCGGGGAAGTGGAACGTGTCGAACGCCCCGGAGTCGATCGATGCTCGCACGATGCCCGACCCGCCGCCATCGACATAGCCCGCAACCACAAGGCGATCACCGCCTGCCGCCGCCAGCGCCCCGACTTCGGCCGAATAGTCGGCCTTCTGGTCTTCATGCGCGGCCGAGATCGTCACCGTGCCGCCGGCTGCCTCGAAGGCCGCCTGGAACGCATCGGCCAGACCCTTGCCATAGTCGTTGTTGACATAGGACACGGCCACCGTGTCGATGCCCTCTTCCAGCAGCACTTCGGTCATCACGACACCCTGTCGGGCATCCGACGGTGCGGTGCGGAAGAACAGGCCGTTATCTTCGGCGGTCGACAGACCCGGCGAAGTGGCCGAGGGCGAGATCATGACGATGCCGTTCGCCAGCGCCACGTTTGCAAGGATCGCGCCGGTCACGCCCGAGCAATCCGCGCCCATGATCGCCTTCACGCCATCGGACGTGATCAGACGTTCTGCGGCTGCTGTCGCAGCACCGGCGTCGATGCAGGTCGAGTCGCCGCGGACCGGCGTCACAGTCGAACCGCCCAGAAGGGCACCGGATTCGCTGACTTCGGCCATGGCAAGCTCGGCGCCAGCGGCCATATCGGGGGTGATCGATTCCAGTGGACCCGTAAAGCCCAGGATCACACCGATCTTGATTTCGTCGCCTTGCGCGAACGCGGCGCCGGCCATCAACGCAGTTGCGGCGGTCGCCGTAAGTAGGTTTTTCATGGTCGTCTCCCTGATTGCCATTGTTTCATGACTGACGCGGGACGTTAATTGCATCCGCACTGATTGAAAAGGGCCGATTCGGACGGATTTACCCTGCGTCAACGGCAGAACCACAGAGAATTGAACCCTGCTGCGATGGAAGCGTGCAGGCAAACGCCCTATCTCGTGGACAGTTCGAGCAGTTACGGAGAAATATCCATGCGCGCCGCCCTTTTAGCCCTGTCTCTTTTCGCCATGCCCCTGTCCGCTCAGGCGCTTGAAACGGCGTCCGGTCCGGTCACCGTCACCGAAATGGCGGACGGGCTGGTGGAACCCTGGGGGCTGGCCTTCCTGCCGTCGGGCGGCTGGCTGATCACAGAACGCGACGGCACGCTCCTTCACTTCGATGCCGACGGAAACCGAAACCCGGTTTCCGGCCTGCCCGGGGTCGCGGCGAACGGGCAGGGCGGGCTTCTCGACGTGATGGTGCCGCGCGATTTCGCCGAGACCCGCGAAGTGTTCCTGTCATATGCCGCCCGTCAGAACGGCGGCGTCGGCACATCGCTCGCGGCGGGGCGTCTGTCCGAGGATGGAACCCGGCTGGAAGGCACGCGGCTGGTCTTCACCATGTCGCCCGGTTCAACCGGTGGCCGCCATTTCGGCAGCCGGATCGTGGAGGCTCCTGACGGTACGCTCTTTCTGACCATAGGCGACCGGGGCGATGATCCGTCGGCACAAGACCTCGCGCGGCACAACGGATCGGTCCTGCGGATCAACCGCGACGGGACCGTGCCCGCCGACAATCCGTTTGTCGGCGTGGATGGCGCGCGACCCGAACTTTGGTCGGTCGGTCACCGGAACCCGCAAGGGGCCACGCTCGACGCTGATGGTCAGTTGTGGATCAACGAACACGGCGCGCGCGGCGGCGACGAGATCAACAGGGTCGAACCGGGCCTGAACTACGGCTGGCCGGTGATCTCTTACGGTGTGCAGTATTCAGGCCGGAAGATCGGAGAAGGCACCGAGAAGGAGGGGATGGAACAGCCGCTGTTCTATTGGGACCCGTCCATCGCGCCGTCGGGCATGGCGATCTATTCGGGCAGGCTCTGGCCGGAATGGGAAGGGGACCTGTTCGTGGGCTCGCTCAAATTCGGCCTGATCTCGCGGCTTGAACGGTCGGGCGACCGGATCACCGAGGCCGAACGGATCGAAGGGATCGAAACCGAACGCGTCCGCGACATCCGCGAGGCACCTGACGGGTCAATCTGGTTCCTGTCCGTGGGGCAGGGCGCGGCCTACCGGATGACACCCGGCTGATGGCGCTACCGCAGATCATGCGCATGGCATACACATGATATGCGCATGGTTTGCGCATAGCCGCCCGGGAGCCATTTCATGAACATCGAACACCTCGTTTTCGGCGACGGGCCGGAGCGTGTCGGTCCTTTCAGCCATGCCGTCCGCGCCGGCGATTTCCTGTTCGTCACGGGCCAGATGCCGACGCTTCCAGAAGACCCGACCCGTCTTGTCGCAGGCGGTATCGAGGCGCAGACCCGGCAGGTCATGGAAAACCTCAAGACAGTGCTGGCCGAGGCTGGGTCAGGCCTGGAACGTGTTGTTTTCGCTCGGGTTTATCTGGTGAATTTCGGCGATTTCGACCGGATGAACGCGGTCTATTCCAGCTATTTCGATCCCGACAGGATGCCCGCGCGCACCTGCATCGGCGTCACCGGTCTCGCCGTCGGCGCATCGGTTGAAATCGATCTGGTCGCGGTCGCCTGATCAGGCGCAGGCGGATTCCGCAGCCCGGTCCATCGCCTCGCCCGTGGCCTCAAGCGCAAGCAGGATCGATTTGTGCCGGTTCTTGAATTCCTTTGCAGGAACAAGGACTTGCAGGTCATCAAACGGTGCATCCGGCGCCGGCCCGTCCGCCGTCAGCATCGCCTCAAGCTGATCCCGGGCCACCGCGATCTCGCTGCGCGTCCGTCCGATCACATTGGCCCCCACGACGCTTGCCGCCGCCTGACCCAAGGCGCAGGCGCGCACGTCCTGGGCGAACTCCGCCACCCTGTCGCCCTCGACCACGATATCGACCGTGACGTTCGATCCGCATAGCGGCGAGCGCCGCGTGACCGTCGCCTGCGGCTGATCGAGCCTGCCGGTCCGCGGGATGTCGGAGGCCAATTCCAGAATCCTGCCGGAATAGAGCTTGATCAGATCGGTCTCGGCCATGGCTTTTCCTTCGCGGTCCAAGAGCCTAGATAGGACATCCCAACGGCCAAGGCAAAGGACATGGGATGACATTTGATCCGGCAGGTCTGAAATACGATGCAAACGGGCTGATTCCCGCCATCGCACAGGAGGCGGCGACCGGCGAGGTCCTGATGCTGGCCTGGATGAACGCCGATGCCGTGGCGCGGACGCTTGAGACCGGGCGGGTCACCTATTGGTCGCGGTCGCGACAGGCCTTCTGGGTCAAGGGCGAAAGCTCGGGCCACACGCAGGAACTGGTGGAGTTTCGCGTCGATTGCGACCGCGATACGATCCTGATGAAGGTGCGCCAGACCGGACCGGCTTGTCACACGAACCGCCGGGTCTGTTTCTATACGGCGGTGGAAGACGGGGCCGAGGTCGAATTGATGGGGCCGGAGACCTAGAGGCCGACCATCTGACGGATATCGTCCGGTGACGCGCCGGCTTCCCGATAGGTGCGGATCGCGCGGGCATCGTCGCGTTTCGCCAGCCGCTTGCCGGTCTCGTCGCGGATCAGGCGGTGGTGGCGATAGGCGGGTGTGGGCAGGTCGAGCAGGCGTTGCAGCACCACATGGATGCGCGTTGCGTCGAACAGATCCTGTCCCCGAACCACTTGCGTGATTTGCTGGTCGGTATCGTCGACGACAACCGACAGGTGATAGGACGTGCCCATATCGCGCCGCGCAAGGACGACATCTCCGATCCCTTCGAGGGCATCGGTGCGGCTGGTCGCAATGCGCCCGGTTTCGCCGTTCGGACCGGCCCCTTCTTCGATCCATGAGGGCAGATCGCAGATCACGGCCAAAGCTGCGCCCATGTCGAGCCGAAGGACCGCGTCCGACGGGAGGGGTCCGGATCGATCACCCTTGTGACGACAGGTACCGGGATAGACGGGGCCGTCCGGGCCAAGGGCCGCGCCTTCCTGCGGGGCGGACAGCGCGGCGGCGATATCGGCGCGGGTGCAGGTGCAGGGGTAGAGAAGGGTTCCGTCCCAGAGGGAAGTGAGTGCAGCGTCATAGGCCGCGCCACGTTCGGATTGACGCATGACCGGCATCTCCCATGAAAGGCCGAGCCAGGCCAGGTCTTCGAAGATCAACGCCTCCCATCCCGGTCGGGCCCGGCTCTGGTCGATGTCTTCGATCCTGAGGAGGAACGATCCGCCCTGCGCCAACGCCACGTCATGGGCGAGCATTGCCGAATAGGCATGGCCCAGATGCAGGGGGCCAGTCGGCGATGGCGCGAAGCGCGTGCAGAAATCACTTTTTTTCAAGGATATAGATCAGGGATTTCATGTCCCGGCCGGGGAGGTGGTCGCCGTAATCGTGCACGACCTGCCTTACGGTACCTGCCGAAATGTGCTCGGTGACCCGTTCCTCGAAGGTCGGATCTTCCAGCGTGTGATCGTTGAAGGAAAAGGCCAACAGCCCGCCTTTTGCGAGGCGCGAGAGAAGGTCGTCGAGAGTATCCAAAGGTGCCGCGCCCGAGCCGATGACGCCCACCGCGGTGATCGCCCGGTAGGCGCCGACCGGAACATCGAGCGGCGCGCCGAGGGGGATGGTCCGAAGGTCGCGATAGACGCCCCGCGCCCGCGCCGTGGCGAGCATCCCGTCCGAGACATCCACACCGTCGATCACGGCAAAGCCGACACCCGCCATCGCTGCGCCCGACAACCCGGTGCCGCAGCCGAAATCAAGGATCGGGGCATCGTGCGGTGTCAGGACGCCTGCCAGAAGGGCCGCCGTCCGACCCGGCGTCGCATAGCCGTTCTCTGCCACCTCGTCATCGTAACTCTTTGCCCAGTCGTCATAAAGGGCGCGCTGCTCTTCGCTGCTGCGCGCCTCATAGACCTTGTCGAGGAACTTGTCCGCCATCGGTGAAGGTTAAGCCGCGCCTCGCGCGCCGTCCAGAGCCTGCGCCGCGAGCCACTCGGCCCAGTCGGCCTTGGCCCGGTCGGTATAGGCACGGTAGCGGTCCTTGCGCCCGCGACGCCCGCCCTTGGCGTCGACAGGCGGGAACAGTCCGAAATTCACGTTCATCGGCTGAAACGTCTTGGCCTCGGCGCCGCCGGTGATGTGGGTGACAAGCGCGCCGGTGGCGGTTGTCTCGGGGACGGAGGGTAGGGTCCGCCCCATTGCCTCTGCCGCAGCCAGACGGCCCGCCAGCATCCCCATGGCCGCCGATTCCACATAGCCCTCGACCCCGGTGATCTGACCGGCGAAGCGGATATTGGGTTGCGATTTCAGGCGCATCTGGTCGTCGAGCAGCACTGGCGAGTGGATGAATGTATTGCGGTGGATGCCGCCGAGCCGGGCGAAACTGGCATCGTGAAGGCCGGGAATCATTCGGAAAACATCAGTTTGTGCGCCGTACTTCATCTTTGTCTGGAAGCCCACGATGTTGTAGAGCGTGCCCAGCTTGTTGTCGCGCCGCAGTTGGACGACCGCATAGGGCTTGTCTTCGGGCGCGTGCGGGTTTGTCAGGCCCACGGGTTTCATTGGGCCGAACCGCAGGGTCTCGCGTCCGCGTTCGGCCATCACCTCGATCGGCAGGCAGCCGTCGAAGTAGCCGGCAGTCTCACCTTCCTTGAAGGCGGTCTTGTCAGAGGCCAGAAGGGCGTCGATGAACGCCTCGTACTGCGCCTTTGTCATCGGGCAGTTGATGTAAGCGGTGCGTTCGTCTTCGGTTTCACCCTTGTCATAGCGCGACTGACGCCAGGCGATATCCATGTCGATGGTATCGGCATAGACGATGGGCGCGATGGCATCGAAGAAGGCCAGTTGGTCGGCCCCGGTCGCAACACGAATCGCCTCTGCCAGACCGGGCGAGGTCAGCGGGCCGGTGGCGCTGATCCACTGACCTTCGGTTGGCAGTTCGATGATTTCCTCATGGCTGACGCTGACATTGGGATGGGCGTGCAGGGCTTCGGTCACAGCTTCGGCGAAGGGATCGCGGTCAACCGCCAGCGCGCCGCCCGCAGGCAGGCGATGCCTGTCGGCCATGGCGATGACAAGGCCATCTGCCGCGCGCATCTCCCAATGCAACAGACCCACGGCGTTCTGTTCGCTGTCATCGGATCGGAACGAGTTGGAACAGACCATTTCCGCCAGGTGGCCGGTGCGGTGGGCAAAGGTGCCGACCTTGGGCCGCATCTCGTGGATTGTGACCGACAGGCCCGCATTCGCGGCCTGCCATGCCGCTTCTGACCCGGCCATGCCGCCGCCTATGATGTGAAGCTCGCTCATGCCGCTGTCTCTAGGCGATTGGCGGCTGAAACGGAAGGGTGGTTCAGAACAGGCCGCGCCGGGTCAGGGGGTCCAGAGGATCGGGCATCGTGAAGCTGCGGGTTTCGGGTCCGCCGCGTCGGGTTGTGCCGAACGAGAGGCTCAGGCCCGCCCGAAATTCGGTCTGGCCGGGTTGTGCATTCTGACCGGTTAGCCGGTCATGGGTCAGTTCTGCAAAGACGCCGAACGGCTGGCCCTGCGGCCGATAGTCGATGCCGGCGCTTATCTGATATGCCATGGCACTGAACCCCGCTTCATCATATTCGGCCAGACCGATGCCGGTATGCACGCTGAGCCACGGAGCAATGTCGTGGGACAGTCCGATCTCGGCAAAGAGAAAGTCGAACCCGGTGCGATGGGTCAGCCCCAGCCCCGCCCGCGCCTCGACCGCGGTCTGCGGCGACAGGGCGAACAGCCCTTCGATCCCGCCGCCGCCATATGTGGCGGATCGACCGCCCACATCCCCCACGAACGTAAAAAGCCCGTATTTCTGACCTTCATGTGGCGTCAGATAAGCGTGGGCCGCCAATGTCCCGATCGTCCCCGAAACCGTGTCGCTCAGGTGCAGATCCCCCTGAAGCCCGTGAAACTCGGTCACTGCCACATCTGCTTTCAGGCTTACAAAACCGGAAGCGCCGTCAAGATCGCTATAGCCAAGGCGCAATTCTCCGCCGGTCAGGCCAAGGCTTGATTGCGCAAGGGCGGGTACAGCCGAAATCAGAACGACAGCGGCAATGGCAAGGGGGCGGAACATCGGGCAGAACCTCCGGGTACAGTGTCACTCGTTACAAAACCGTACCGCCGGCCACCCCCGGCGATAGGAGGAGGCTTGCCCGATCCGCGTTATTAATGAAAGGGTAACGTTACCAATTGGTTAACGTGTGTTTCTGTTAACCAAGACGGCATTCTTGAGGCATCTCGACAGAGCGGTTTTGCGCCCTGTCCGCAACCGGCAAAACCGCCCGGCCAAACGTCTTTCTCAGTTGCCTTTTTCCGGGTCCGACCCCTCACCGGCCTCGGAAAGGTCGTGATGTTCGCCGTCTTCGTCCTGCTCGGCGATCCATGCGACCGACACGACCTCTTCCCCCGCGCCGGTGTCGAAAACCTTGACGCCGCCAGCGGCCCGCGAGCGGAAGGATATCCCTTCTACGGGAACGCGGATCGACTGCCCCTTCGACGTGGCCAGCATGATCTGATCGTCGATCTGGACAGGGAAGGACGCCACCAGAGGACCGCCGCGCATCGCCTTGTCCATCGCCATCACGCCCTGACCGCCACGTCCGCGCACCGGATAGTCATGGCTGGAGGACAGTTTGCCCGATCCTTTTGCGGCGATCGTCAGGATCAGATCCTCGACCGCCGACATCCGCGCATAGTCGTCCTGGGTGAACGGCGTGTCTTCCGTCGCCGCATCCTCGTCTTCATCAAGCTCGGCATCGTCGGCCAGACCCGCAACGGCGCGGCGCATTTTCAGATACGCAGCCCGTTCGGCTGGCGTCGCCTCGAAATGCCGGATGACGGCCATGGAGACGACCCGGTCGCCAGCGGCCAGCCGAATCCCCCGGACACCGGTCGAATCGCGGCCCTTGAACACCCGGACATCCGTGGTGCGGAACCGGATCGCGCGGCCCAGGGCCGTCACCAGCATCACATCGTCGTCCTCTGTACAGATACGCGCATTCACAAGGCTTACGCCTTCGGGGAGTTTCATCGCGATCTTGCCGTTCGACTTCACATTGGTGAAATCCGACAGCGCATTGCGGCGCACGTCGCCTTCCGAGGTGGCAAAGAAGATCTGAAGGTTGTCCCATTCCTCGTCGGGTACATCGACCGGCATGATCGCGGCGATGGACACGCCGGTCGGGATCGGCAGGATGTTGACGATGGCCTTGCCCTTCGACGTCCGTCCGCCCTGCGGAAGACGCCATGTCTTGAGCTTGTAGACCATCCCGTCGGTGGTGAAGAACAAAAGCTGTGTGTGCGTGTTGGCCACGAAGAGGGTGGTGACCACGTCCTCTTCTTTGGTGGCCATTCCCGACAGACCCTTGCCGCCGCGCCGCTGGCTGCGGAACTCGGCCAGTGGCGTGCGCTTGGCCCAGCCCGACTGGGTGATCGTGACGACCATATCCTCGCGCTCAATTAGGTCTTCGTCTTCCATGTCGCCCGACCATTCGATGATCTCGGTCCGGCGGGGAACGGCAAACTGTTCACGCACCGCTTTCAGCTCGTCTGCGATGATCTCCATGATCCGCTCGCGCGAGCGCAGGATTGCGAGGTAATCTTTTATCTTGCCTGCAAGGTCTTCCAGCTCGTCGGTGACCTCCTTGACCCCCAATTGCGTCAGGCGCTGAAGACGCAGATCTAGGATCGCGCGGGCCTGAATTTCCGACAGGTTATAGGTGCCGTCATCGTTCATCGTGTGGGTCGGATCGTCGATCAACTGAATGAACGGGGCGATTTCGCCTGCGGGCCAGCGCCGCGTCATCAGCTTTTCGCGGGCTTCGGCTGCATCGGCAGAGGCGCGGATTGTCGCCACCACCTCATCCACATTCGCCACGGCAACGGCCAGACCGCACAGGACATGGCTGCGTTCACGGGCCTTGCGCAGAAGATACGCGGTGCGCCGGGCCACGACCTCTTCGCGGAAATCGACGAAGGCGGTCAGAAAATCGCGCAGGGTCAGTTGCTCGGGACGTCCGCCATTCAACGCCAGCATGTTGCAGGCGAACGAGATCTGCATCGGGGTAAAGCGGTAAAGCTGGTTCAGCACCACCTCGGGCGTGGCGTCGCGCTTCAACTCGATGACGACGCGGACGCCCAGCCGGTCGCTTTCGTCCTGAATACCGGAGATGCCTTCGAGTTTCTTGTCGCGGACCAGTTCGACGACCTTTTCGATCATCGTGGCCTTGTTCACCTGATAGGGAATCTCGTCGAGGATGATGGCGAAGCGATCCTTCCGGATCTCTTCGATCCGGGTTTTCGCGCGGATGATGACGCTGCCGCGGCCCTCAAGATAGGCCTTGCGCGCACCGGATCGGCCAAGGATCACGCCGCCCGTGGGGAAATCCGGGGCGGGGATGTACTCCATCAACCCCTCGGAGGTCAGGTCCGGGTCCTCGATCAGCGCCAGCGTGCCGTCGATCACCTCGCCCAGATTGTGGGGCGGAATGCGCGTCGCCATGCCGACCGCGATACCTTCGGCGCCGTTGACCAGCATGTTCGGGAAGCGCGCGGGCAGAACCGTCGGTTCCTTCCGTTCGTTGGCATAGTTCGGAACGAAATCCACCGTGTCCTTGTCGATATCGACAAGCAGTTCTTCCGAGACCTTCTGAAGACGGCTTTCGGTATAGCGATAGGCCGCTGCCGGATCGCCATCCATCGAGCCGAAATTGCCCTGACCGTCGATCAGCGGCACGGACATGGAAAAGTCCTGGGCCATCCGCACAAGGGCCTCATAGACCGCGCCGTCGCCATGGGGGTGGTAGCGGCCCATCACGTCGCCCACCGCGGTGGCGCATTTGCGATAGGATTTGTTCTGGGTCTGGCCGTTTTCCCACAGCGTATAAAGGATGCGCCGGTGCACAGGTTTTAACCCGTCGCGCAGATCGGGAATCGCGCGGCTCACGATCACGCTCATGGCGTAATCCATGAACGAGGTCGACATTTCCTGTTCGATAGAAATCGACGGTCCGTCATAGACGGGACGTTCTGGTGGCAATTCGCTATCGTTTTCAGGGGGTTCGGGCGTATCGCTCACGAGGTTGTGCGTCTTTCCGAGGCTGCTCTAGATATTGTTGTCCGCACTCTAGCAGATGGCGGATATGGGGTGCAATGTCGAATGCCCGCCATTTCGGCAGCACTCGTAGGAGAGTGCTAACAGCCTGTTTTCATTGAATAGCCATAATTTCCATGCCTCAATTGTCAAAAGAAACGACCAAGAGGCGAAACATGGCAAAAAGTGAAACAGAACTCATGCTGTCCGGATATGGGCTGACGACAGCGGAAATCTATTATCGGATGCCGGATTTCCAGAACGTCCTGAACACGTTCGTGTGGCAGGAATACGATCTGGCGCCCGATCATCCCCGGCTTTTTGAATTCATCGAATTCTGGCAGGACGAGATTGAAGGACCGCTGCATTCGATCCGGTTCGTCCATCGCAAGATGATTTCACCGGGAGAGTGGCGCAACGTTACCGGTGAGTTCACCCTGCACTAGGGCCGGTCACGGGGCTAGGGCCGGATGAACCGGGCGCCGCCCGCACCGACCGTGACCGACGGTTCGCTTTGTTCCGGCTCGCAGGCAAGCCCGTCACCGTCCTCGTCCAGAACGCCGTGATAGCCGGGGGCTCCCTCGGGGGCCGGGTTCAGCCGAAACATGTCGCCAAACTGGCAACCGCCGAGAGCGACATAGTGCTTCGCGGTTTCGGTTGCCGGAAACGGGCTGGTTCCAAAAAGCGAGATGGGAACGATCAGCAGCACCCCGAAAATCCCGGCATTCCAAAGAACCCTGCCGCTTTTCGACATCGTGTGATTGTCGGGCTGATCCCAGCGCTGGCGCATTTGCGGGGGAACGATCTCTGGAACGATCCCTTCCGGCGCGGTCGGCTGGTCCAGGTTCTGAGCGTCGTGGGTGGCATCCTGCGCCTCGGGTTGGGTCGGCATTGGTGT
Source organism: uncultured Paracoccaceae bacterium (assembly GCA_947503175.1). Classification (GTDB taxonomy): domain Bacteria; phylum Pseudomonadota; class Alphaproteobacteria; order Rhodobacterales; family Rhodobacteraceae; genus Ovoidimarina. Next base: position 1,067,205 of record CANNCO010000001.1, on the reverse strand, counting down.
TGACGCCGTGCCGTTCAGCTCATCCGCAGGATGCTCCATGCCTGCTTCATCATCCGGCTGCATGTCGGGGGCCGTCGCATCTGCGGCCTCGGGATCAGCCGAGTAGATCTCGATATCCTCCCGGGGGACGCGCAATTCGGCCCAGCGATCATCGCAATACGTCTTGTCCGGCTGCGCGACGGGGATCGGTTCGACCACCGGGTCTTCGGGCAGTTCGTCGACTTCAACGGAACTCGTGGCCACAAGCTCACGGATCGCAGTAACGACCATCTCCGGGTTCGCGCTGTTCTGCCGTTCTGCCGGTGCAGCATCCGGTTCGCGATGCGGGGACCCGTCCGGTGCCGACCCGCGGGGTGTCGGGGATGGGTGTGTTTCAGAAGCGTCAAGGAGATCTGATCCGGCAGCCTGCAACTGTGATCGGAACTCTGCCATGGTCGTCTGGTTCGCGCGCCGCGTCTTGGCCTTGTTCGCGGATCTCCGGCGTTTCCTACTCATTACAGGCGTCTCCTACTCTTACACCTGAGCAGTCAACAGGGTGAATAAGGCGTTAATTTGGTATCACCGGCCAGATTTCTTGGCGGCAATCAGCCACAGCGCCATCAGTGAAAAGGCAATGACCGCGTTCCAGCTTGCCATGGAAAGTCCGATGAATTCCCATGCGACCTGATCGCATTGAACCAACGGCGCATTGAGGATCTGATCCATCAGCTGCTCCGGCGTCAGCGTGTCGATCGGACCGGACGAGCAGGCCGCCGGGCCTTCCCACCAGGCCTGTTCCACCCCAGTGTGATAAATGCCGATGGCGCCGGTCAGGGCGGCCATTAGCGCCCCCAGAAGCGGCATCAGCGGCCCGGTGATCGCCAGTGCGCCGATACCGGCCAGAACGGCGCCGCCATGGGGCCAGCGCTGCCAGACGCAGAGCTTGCAGGGCGCAAGCCCGCCCAGATGCTGAAATCCCCAGGCCGCGAGCAGCAGCGCCAGAGATCCGCCGGCGGCGATCGCGATCATCGTGTTTCGGGTCACAGGAACCTCACCGCATAGACGCCGCCGACCAGAAGCAGCATGAACAGGGTGAACATAAGTCCCAGACGCTGTTCTATGAAATCACGGATCGGTGCGCCGAATTTCCAGAGAAGTGCGGCGACGAGGAAGAAGCGGAACCCCCGCGCGATGATCGAGGTCACGACGAAGGTGCCAAGGGGCAGCCCGGTCCAGCCCGACATGATCGTGATGACCTTGTAGGGAAACGGCGTGATGCCCGCGATCAGCACCGGCCAGAAGCCGAAATCGTTGAACCGGTCGTTGAACGCCGCCATGGCATCGGCCTTGCCAAGCGTCTGGAGGATCGGCTGGCCGACCGTCTCAAACGCGATCGCACCGATCCAATAGCCCAGAAGACCGCCCAGAACCGAACAGACCGTTGCAAGCGCCGCGATCTGAAACGCGCGGCGGGGTGCGGCAAGGATCATCGGGATCATCAGCACATCGGGCGGGATCGGGAAGAACGAGGATTCCACGAATGCGACAATCGCCAGCGCCCACATCGCATAGCGGGTGCCGGCCAGAGACATGGTCCAATCGTAGAGGCGTCGGATCATCGGGGGCCTGTAATTTTGGAACCACAAGTCACGCGAAGCGGCCAAGGTCAAGTCCACCGGACCCGGACGCGGAGCGGAACTCAGGCAAGCGGCGGTCGCGCGGAAGCCTGAGCATCGGGATTTGCCGCCGGATCGGTGACGATACGTTTCACCGCAACGGAGGACGCGTGCCGCAGCCGTATGGGTTTAGCCAGGGCAGATCGGATCAGCTTGAACGCAGGTTCCCGCACGGCTGTGAGATCCGCCAGATCGATGTTCGCGACAGGTTTGGGACGGCAAGACATCAGAACGTAAGGTTACTTTAGCGTGGAAAGAAGATTGGCGAAGTCGTCGGTCCAAACGGCTCCGCTATCCGAGACGAGGGCCTTCCAGCGCGTGTCCTCTCGGACGTCCGCGATCCGCGCGGCATCAGGCGACATCACTACCACGGTTGATGGATGATTCCCCTTCGAAGACGGATCATCCCGCGCCGGAACGTGACTGCGAACCGCCATGGTCAACCCCAGTTCCGCACCGATGCGGGCCAGTGGCTGGCGGATGTCGTAGTAGCGGTTGGAGATGTGGAACACCATCACGCCATCGTCGGCAAGCCGGTCGCGGTACATGTTGAGCGCCTCGCGCGTCACAAGATGCACGGGGATCGCGTCCGAGGAGTACGCATCCAGCACCAGAATGTCATAGGTCACATCCTGTTGCTCCAGCACGATCCGCGCGTCCCCGAGATGCGTCGGGGCATCGCCCGCACACTCGGACATGAAAGTGAACAGGTTGGGATCGCGGGCCACCCGGTCAACCATCACATCGATCTCGTAAAACGCCCAGCGTTGCCCGGGTAGGGCATAACAGGCCAAAGATCCCACACCGAGACCCACGATGCCGATATCCTGCGCCGAGCGCCCGGCGTCGGACGTCAGGATTTGTGCCAACGGACCCTCGGGGTGGTAATAGGAAAGGGGTGTCGGTCGTCCTGTCTCGTCCACCCGTTGCAGCCCGTGTATCGTCGTGCCGTTCTTGTAGACGCGCAGATCCTCGTCTTCGGTGACAGCATGCGCACCAAAGAAGCTGCGGTCCTTGAACAGATGTGGTTTCTGCCCGGCGGCGGCGTCGATCGCCAGAAAGGCCGCAACCCCGGCAAAGACCGCCAGTGGCGCTCGCCACCAGATTGCCGCAAGCATCGAAACAAAGACGGCGAGGGCCAGGATTACGCTGTCAGGAAGCGGTATGATCAACGCACCTGCCCAGCCAAGGAGCAGAGCGATGGCAAGGGCTGCCGTAACAAGGGCGCGGCTCAGGGCGCGGACGCCGATGGTGCGTGTACCGAGCAGCATCAGCAGCGCTGCCAGAACTACGGACGCCACCCCCTCGTAGACACCTGCAAAAGCCCATGGCGCGACAATTGAGTTTGCAAGTCCGCCCAAGGCGCCGCCCACGGACATGGTAATGTAGAACACGGTAAGATGCGCGGCCTCCGGGCGGCGGGCATAAAGCATCCGATGCGCCTCCACAGCCACCGCAAACAGGGCCGGTGCAAAAAGCAGAGCTTTCAGCCAGGAGGGGGAACCATTGGTATGGTTCGATACGAGAACCGCCATCAGACAGATCGCCAGAAGCGCGGCCATCCGTGACGGCCCCTCTGGCAGGGCTTTCTGCCGGAACGTGATGACGAAGGACAGGATGTAAAGCGCCAACGGGACCACCCATATCAGCGGGAACGATCCCAGGTCGGTGCTGATCTCGGTAGTGATCGAGAGCATGAGCGACGAGGGCACAAATGCGATAAATACCCAGGTCAGGAGATCGCGCGCCTGTAACGGGGCAGTGGCCCGAAGCGGTTTCGGCGTCTGCATCTCCGGACCCGTCCGTATCAGGCTGAAGCCACAGAGGGCGAGGCCCGCACCAAGAAGGACGACCCCCAGCGACCACGCAATACCGATCGTGCCGGCACCGAAAAACGGCTCGGCGAGCAAGGGAAAGGCAAGCAACGCGATCAGTGAACCAAGGTTCGACGCACCATACAGGAAATAGGGGTCCTCGGCTGAAGGTCCGCCGGAACGCGCATACCATGCTTGGATCAGGGGCGCATTTGCCGAGAGCATTGCAAAGGGCACGCCCACGCCCATCGCGAGCAGTGCAAGAGCCTGCACTGCAGTCGATGTCTCAGGGTCGTACTGCCAGCCTGCACTTACCGATAGCGGCAGAAATGTCAGTGCGGCGGTCCAAAGCGCCAGATGCACGCCGATCTGACCACGGACCGGCAGGTAGCGAATAAGCAGATGGGCATAGACGTAACCTGCGATCAGCACTGTCTGAAAAAACAGCATCGCTGTCGTCCAGACGGCGGGTGCTCCGCCGATCTTGGGCAGGATCAGCTTGGCAAAAAGAGGCTGAACGAAAAACAAAAGTGTCGCCGACAGAAAGATTGTGGCGGTGAACAAAACCGGTACCGTGATCTTGCGTGGGAGGGCAGGGCTGTAATCGGTCAGACTCATGGGCAAGGCTCTCTCTATGCGGGTAACCCCGCGCCATCGCTGCCGCACTAGCCACAAACTTTGGCGTAATTGTGCCGGAATTGGCAACAGACCGAGACCTGAGTTCCCCGGACGCCAGAAATTGCCGTGCATTCGGCTGGAGTTGCGCCTGCCCTTAGCAGGCGCGCCGCCTCCGGCGGGAGTATTTCGGGAACAATGAAGCGCGTTGGCGAGAGCCGGTTTCATTGTTCGGCAAATACTCCGGGGGAGGCGCCCGACAGGGCGACGGGGGCTGGCCCCCTCTTGCATTTGGCTTGCAACACGCGCTGCGCTCTGCCCAAATGCGCATGACAACACCCAGTCAGGGAGGAACACCCATGAAACGATTGCTGATATCAGCCCTCGCGGGCGCGGTTGCGGTCACGCTGTCGGCCACTGCACCGATGGCGCAGGACGTGACCCTGCGGTGCCAGCATTTCCTGAGTCCCATGGCCTCGATCCCGCGGTTTTTCATCGAACCCTGGGCCCGCAAGGTCGAAGCGGATTCAGATGGCCGGATCAAGGTCGAGATCTATCCGGCGATGCAATTGGGCGGCAGCCCGCCCGCGCTTTATGATCAGATCCGGGACGGGGTGATCGATTGCGGCTGGGCGCTGCCATCCTATAACCCGGGCCGTTTCCCGGAAGCCGAGGCGTTCGAGCTGCCCTTCATGTCCTCGATGAGCGCCGAGGCCACGTCGAAGGCGCTTTGGGAGTTCGGCGAGACCTATCTGACCGAGCGGTTCGGAGATATCAAGCCGATCGCGATCCATGTCCATGGCCCCGGCGTGATCCACAAGAAGGGCGATCCGATCACCTCGACCGCCGATTTCGAGGGTTTGAAACTGCGCGGGCCGTCGCGTCAGGCGAACGCGCTGCTGGAATCGCTTGGCGCCACGACCGTGGGCATGCCGGTCCCGGCCTTCCCCGAAGCCCTGTCGAAGGGCGTCGTCGATGGCGGTGTGATCCCGTGGGAGATCGTGCCGCCCCTGAAGGTGCATGAACTGGCCGACAGCCACACGCAGATCGGCGGCGACCGCGCGCTTTACAACACCGTATTCGTCTGGGGCATGAACCTCGACAGCTACAACCGGCTGCCGGATGATCTCAAGGCGGTGATCGACGCCAATTCCGGGCTTGAAGTCTCGGGTATGGCGGGGGCCGCCATGGACAAGGGCGATACGGTCGGCGAAGAGCTGGTGAACGGCACAGACAATGCCGTCGTGACGCTTGACGAGGCGGTAGTCGATGAGCTGCGCGCGATCGGTGCGGCGCAGACCGAGGCCTGGATCGCCGAGATGGAGAGCAAGGGGCTGGCTGGCCGGCAGATGGTCGACGATGCCCAGGCGTTGATCGCCAAACACACCGGCGGCAGTTGAAGCAAACGGGGCGCGCGGCGATGCGTGCCCCGACGACATCCGGGGGGTCATGACAGTTCTTATCGCAGGCGCGGGCATCACCGGCCTTGCCCTTGGTCTATCGCTGCATCAGGTGGGTATCCCGTTCCGCATCTTCGAGGCGGTGCGCGAGGTCCGGCCCCTTGGCGTGGGCATCAACCTGCAACCGCACGCGGTACGCGAGTTGTTCGAGCTGGGGCTGGAGACGGGGTTGGACCGCACTGGTCTTCGAACCGAAGAGGTCGCCTATTTCTCGCGGCACGGGCGTCTGATCTGGAGTGAACCGAGGGGCCGGCTTGCAGGCTATCGCTGGCCGCAATACTCGATCCATCGCGGCCGGTTCCAGATGCTTCTCTATCGCACGCTTCTGAAGCGCTGCGGCGACGTGATCGTTCCGGGTCACGCCGTGTCGGGCTGGCGTGACGCGAACGATGGCGTTTGCGTCGATCTGACGGACAGGCGAACGGGGGTGTCCCATGGGACCGTGGAGGGGGCCGTGCTTGTCGGCGCCGATGGCATCAACTCATCGGTGCGTGCCAACCTTTACCCCGACGAGGGCCCCGCCCAGTGGGGCGGGACGATGATGTGGCGCGGCACGACCGTCGGGCCGCGTTTCCTGACCGGGCGCACCGTGTCGATGACCGGCCGCAAAAACGTGAAATTCGCGGCCTACCCGATTGCCGACACCCCGGATGGGGGCAGCCTGATCAACTGGATCGCCGATCTCGCCATGCCCGAGGGATACCAGTGGCGCGCACAGGACTGGAACCGTGACGGGGTGCTGGAGGATTTCCTGCCCGCCTTTGCCGATTGGTCGTTCGACTGGCTGGATGTTCCCGCAGTGATCCGGGCCGCAGAGGCCGTCTATGAGTTTCCGATGGTCGACCGTGATCCGCTGCCGCGCTGGACCCATGGCCCGGTCACGCTTTTGGGCGATGCGGCCCATGCGATGTATCCGATCGGGTCCAACGGTGCGTCGCAGGGCATCCTGGATGCGCGCGTTCTGGCGCGGGAGTTCCGCGACAGGGGCGTGAGTTCGGACGCCCTTGAGGCCTATGACGACATCCGGCGCGAGGCCGTGAACGCTGTCGTCCTTGCCAATCGCGGCGACGGGCCGGACAGGATCCTTGATATCGTCGATGACCGGGCGCCGGATGGGTTCGAGGATATCGACGAGGTGATGCCCCTTGCGGAGCGGCAGGCCTTCGCAGACGGCTATAAGGAGATCGCGGGAATGGATGTGGCGGCGCTGAATGCCAGCCTGCCGATGCTGGCGGGTCCGGGGTGATTGCACGGATCGAGACAGTGCTGGACAGGCTGGCCCGCATCTTTGCCTGGGCCGGCGGGCTGATCCTGGTGGCCATCGCGGTGCTCACGGTGCTCTCGATTTCGGGCCGTGCGCTGATCCCGTTCGGCCTGTCGCCCATTCGCGGGGATTTCGAACTGGTCGAGGCGGGCACCGCCATTGCGGTCTTCTGGTTTCTGCCATGGTGTCAGCTGCGCCGGGGCCATGTGACGGTGGATATCTTCACCTCGCGTTTGCCGCTTCGGTTTCAGGCGATCCTGGGCCTTGTCGGCGATGCGCTGATGACGCTTGCGTCCGGGGTGATCCTCTGGCGACTGTGGTTGGGGCTGGGCGAGAAATTTCCCTACGGCAGCGAGGCGTTTCGCGCCGCCCTGGGGTTTGGGGCGCCGCCGTTCTTTCCCGAAACGACCTATGAACTGGCTATGCCAGTCTGGATCCCGTTCGCCCTCGCAACGCTGGGGGCGATCCTGTTCTTCGCCGTGTCGCTCTTCACCATGGTCCGGGCCGGTCTCTGGGTCGCCCGCGGCGCGGAAGCCGTGCCATGACGGGACTGGAACTGGCGCTTGCCGCCTTCGGCCTGATGCTGCTGGCGATCTTCCTCAGGGTGCCCATCGCGCTGGCCATGGGGCTGACCGGGTTCTTCGGAACATGGATCGTGCTGGGCCATCCCAATGCGACGCTCGCCCAGATGAAGACCCTGACATATGACGCTTTTGCGAGCTATTCGCTGTCGATCGTGCCGCTGTTCCTGCTGATGGGGCAGTTCGCGACGAAATCGGGCATGTCGGCGGCGCTGTTCGAGGCCGCATCGGACTGGCTCGGGCACCGAAAGGGCGGGGTGGCCATGGCGGCCGTCGGAGCCTGTGCGGGGTTCGGTGCTGTTTGTGGCTCGTCACTGGCCACCGCCTCGACCATGGGGCAGGTGGCGCTGCCCGAGATGCGCAGGCGGGGCTATTCCGACGCGTTGTCGACGGGGGTGCTGGCGGCGGGCGGAACGCTGGGCATCCTGATCCCGCCCTCGGTGATCCTGGTGATCTATGCGATCCTGACCGAGCAGAATATCGTCAAGATGTTCCTGGCGGCACTGGTTCCGGGGATTCTCGCCGCACTTGGCTATATGCTCACCGTCGCGATCTATGTGCGGGTGCGCCCGGGTGCGGCGCCGCCCGCGCCCCGAAAACCCTATGCGCATCGCTTTCGGACGCTCCTTCGGGTCTGGCCGGTCGTGGTGATCTTCGGTCTTGTCATGGGCGGGATCGCCGGGGACTGGAACTGGAGCAGGGACGGGGTGCAGGCGCTCTTCACGCCGACCGAGGGCGCGGCGGTGGGCGCGGTTGCGACGGGGCTTTACGGGCTGTTCACCGGCGGGCTGAACTGGACGACCTTCCGGGCCTCGATCCTTGAGACGGCGCAGGCCACGGCGATGATCTTTCTGATCCTCTTCGGCGCGCAGCTTTTCAATTCCTTTCTCGCCTTCACCCAGGCGCCGCAGCAACTGGCCGACTGGGTCACGGCACAGGGGCTTGCGCCGTTTCTGGTTCTGTCGCTGATGCTCGTGGCCTACCTGATCTTCGGCTGCGTGATGGATTCCCTGTCGATGATCCTGCTCACCATCCCGATCTTCTTTCCGATCGTCATGGCGCTGGATTTCGGCCTGTCGCCCGAGGAAACCGCGATCTGGTTCGGGATTCTCGCGCTGATCGTGGTCGAGGTCGGGCTGATCACGCCGCCCGTGGGGCTCAACCTGTTCATTATCAACCAGGTGGCGCGCAACGTGCCCATCTCGCGGACCTATGCCGGTGTCACGCCCTTTGTCCTGTCCGATCTGATCCGCGTCGTGATCCTCGTTCTGTTTCCGGGGATCACACTCTGGCTCGTGGGTGCGATGTTCTGAACGGTTTCATGCCTCCGGCGGGAGTATTTAGGAAACAATGAAGAAGGGGGGCCATCTCTGCCCCTTCGTCTTGTCCCAAATACGCAAAACCTCCCGGATGTTCAGCCGTCACGCCATCCGGGCAGGGCGCAGCGCCAGCCAGATCAGCGCACCGCCCGCCAGCGCGAGGAACGGCGCCATGGCGATGTTGACCGCGTTCCAGCCTTCGACCACATCGCCGCCGGCGCAGTTCATCAGCCCGCCCGAGGCGAGCGAGGCGAAGGTGACGCAGCCCATGACGATAGCGTCGTTCAGCCCCTGCACGCGGCCCCGCTCGTGGGGTTCATGGGCAGAGGTCAGCATCGTCGTGGCGCCGATGAAACCGAAATTCCAGCCGACCCCCAGTAGGATCAACGCCACGAAGAAGTTGCCAAGCGTAACGCCACTCAAGGCCACGACGCCCGCCAGCGCGAGGATCACCAGCCCGGTCGCAACGATGCGTTCGGACCCGAACCGGGCGATCAGGTGGCCGGTGAAGAACGATGGCGCGAACATCGCAAGCACATGGGCCGAAACGACGTTGGACGCATCCGCCACGCTGAAGCCGCAGCCGACGACGGCGAGCGGTGTCGAGGTCATCACTAGGTTCATCAGCGCATAGGAAACCATTCCGCAGATGACGGCCACGAGGATGGCGGGTTCTGTCAGAAGCGCCCTGCGCGACCGGCCCGCAGGTGCGTCGATGGCCGGGGCAGGCGGCTTGGGAATGTCAAGGGCAAAGAAAATCGCCATACCCACGAGGTTTATCACGATCAGTGCGTAATAGACGGGCAGGAACCGGTCCACCGTGGCAATGGGCGTGTTCGTCAGGACAGCGACGATCTGCGGCCCGATCAGCGCGGAAAGCAATCCGCCGGCCAGCACGTATGATATCGCCTTTGGCCGGTAGGCCTCAGAGGCCGTATCGGCGGCAGCAAACCGGTAAAAGCCCTGCGCCGACATGTAGATGCCCGTCAGGTAGGACCCCAGAAGGAACAGCCAGAAGTTTTCGAGCGCGATGCCGAAGGCAGCGACCACCGCGCCCGCAAGCCCGCCGACAGCGCCCACCATGAACCCCGCGCGCCGCCCGTGTTTCTGCATGAAAGGCGAAATCCACGGCGCGGTTGTCATCGACCCGAACACGATCATCGAGATCGGCAGGGTCGCCAGACAGGCGATCGGCGCCAGCTGCTGTCCGGCAAGCCCGCCGATGACAAAGACCATCGGCAACTGGCTTCCCAGAATCGCCTGTGCCGCGACCAGGACGGCAACGTTGCGTTTCGCGCGTGTGTCATCAAGGGGCATGGATGTCATGGGATCTCTGCTATCTTCCGTCAGGGGCGACGGCAAGTGGGTGCGGCATCACGTGGCGGGCACGCCGCACGGGGATGGGAGTTTGCGGTTCTGGACTTGAAATTTACCCTGGGTCTCGCCCAAACCGGTTTTCGATCTAAGTCAGCCCTCACTGGGAGGCGTTTCGGCGACTGGTTTCCATCGGAACCACACGGGACGAGAAGGTCCGGACGGATGCAAAGATGAAGCTGTTGCTGCTGGCGGGGACGCCGGAAGCGGTTCAGATCGGTCAGGCGCTCGCGCGCTTCGATCAGGTCGTTCCGATCGCATCCCTGGCCCGGGCGTCCCGGGCGCCGGAATCGTTCAATGTGCCCACACGCATCGGCGGCTGGGGCAGCGACGCCGCATTCGCAGAATGGCTGCGGAGCGAAAACATCGACGCGGTCCTCGATGCGACCCACCCGTTCGCAGCGCGGGTGTCGGCACGTACGGCGCAGGCCTGCGCCGAAAACGATATCGACTATGTTCAGTTTCTGCGCCCGCCCTGGGTGCCCCGGCCGGCGGACAACTGGACGTTTCTGAACTCCGGCGCCGAGGCCGCTTCGTATATCCCGCCCGGTGCGCGGGTTCTGCTGGCAACGGGCCGCCGCGGGATGGATGCGTTCAACGGTTTTGAGGGGCGCACGATTTACGTCCGGGTGCGGGAGCGGGGCCATGATGTCTTTCCATTTGCGCATGGCCGGTTCCTGCACCGCCCGGGTCACTTGTCATCCGAGGCCGAGATGGCGCTGCTTCACAGCCTTCGGATCGATTGGATCATCGCGCGGAACTCGGGCGGCGGGGCCGGGATGCCGATCATCGAAGCGGCGCGGCAGCTTGGGCTTCCGGTGGGCATGATCCGCAGACCCCAGCAACCCCAGGCGGCGCGCATCCGGACCGTCACGGAAGCTCTGGCATGGGTGCGTCGCCGCCTGTAGAACCGGCCCATGAGTATCGGCCGGATCATCGAGACCCCGGACTGCGTGGCCGAGGGGGCGGCCTATCTTGCAGGCCGCGAGCCGCGTTTCGCGCAGGCGCTGGACCTGACCGGGCCGTTGCCGCTTCGGCTGAAGCGCGACGGGTTCGCAGCGCTTCTGGATGCCATCGTCAGCCAGCAGGTCTCGGTCGCCGCCGCCGATGCGATCTGGGGACGGCTGAAGGCGGCGGGTCTGATCGGCCCGCGCAAGATCATCCGGGCCTCGGACGAGGAACTGCGCACCTGCGGGTTGTCGCGGCAGAAGATCCGTTACGCCCGCGAACTGGCCCGCTCGGGCATCCGCTATGCCGACCTGCGCAACTGCCATACCGACGAGGTGATCGAGACGCTTGTGACCGTGCCCGGCATCGGGCGCTGGACGGCCGAGATCTATGCGATGTTTTCGCTGGGCCGCGCGGATGTCTTCGCACCCGGCGATCTGGCGTTGCAGGAGGCCGCGCGCATCCTGTTCGAGATGGAGGGTCGACCGTCCGAAAAGGCGCTGCGCGAGATGTCGGTGGAATGGTCGCCATGGCGGGGCGTTGCGGCCCGGCTGCTCTGGGCCTACTACCGGGTGGCAAAGGAACGGGAAGGCACGAGATGACACGGGAATTGACGGTTCACCGCAAGGATGCGGCCTCGGGCAACGCAGGCTCGCTCGTGGTGTTCGTGCATGGCTATGGCGCGGACGGGAACGACCTTCTGGGTCTGGCCGATCCTCTGGCGCCACACTTGCCTGACACGGCCTTTGTCGCGCCGGATGCGCCCGATCCCTGCACCAACAACCCGATGGGATTTCAGTGGGCGCCGATCCCGTGGCTGGACGGGTCATCGGAAGAAGACGCGGCCCGTGGCATGCTGGCCTCGATAGCCGATGTGAATGCGATGCTGGACGCAGAGCTGGCGCGGCTGGAGCTGACACCAGACAGGTTGATCCTTCTGGGGTTCTCACAGGGCTGCATGATTTCGCTGCATGTGGCACCGCGCCGCGAAGTTCCGGTTGCGGGCGTCGTGGGGATCTCCGGGCGTCTTCTGGTGCCCGAGGCGTTGGAGGCCGAAACGATCTCGAAACCGCCGGTCCTGCTGGTTCATGGAGATGCCGATGACGTGGTGCCGTTCTCGTCGCTGAACGAGGCCGGGCAGGCGCTGACGCAGGCTGGGTTCGAGGTTTACGCCCACGTCATGAAAGGCACGGGCCACGGTATCGCGCCCGACGGGCTGTCGGTTGCGCTGGCGTTCATGCGGGACAAGCTGGGGGTTGCCTAGTCCCAGAGGTGCGGTTCGGCGAGTTCCACGGAGTTCCCGGCAGGATCGCGGACATAGATCGACCGCGCCCCGTTCGGCCATCTGAAATCCGCTTCGATCTCGACCCCGTCGCGGGTCAGCCGCGATGTCCAACGGTCAAGGTCCTCTGCCGTCGCCATCAGGCAGATATGGCCCGCGCCGCGCGCACCATGGGGCGGGACGGGCTGGTTCGGATTGCGGGAGGGTTGCTCGGTCGCGGACGGGTTGAAGACCAGGACGACCGAGGGTCCGGCACGAAAGAAGACATGCCGGCCCGGAACCTTTTGGATCACCTCAAGCCAAAGAATCGTGCCATAGAACATTTCGGCGGCGTCCAGGTCTTCGGCATAGATGGCTGCCTCCAGAATCCCGGGAACGGACGGGGCGGGGGGTGTTTCGGGATCGGTCATGGTGTAGCCTAACCTGACAGAGTGGCGGCGCAAAGCGGTGCCTGTGGATAACTGTCATGGTAACGTTACGGGACGGACCTATGGGTTTGGGCAAGCCCCGCGCAAATGATGGGGGTTGTCAGGCGGATACCGCCATATATAGTCCGTTTCAAGCCGGGGCGGGTTCCCCCGCTCTGCGCCGCAAACCGGGGTCACAGAGCGAGGACGGAGTCGCAGATGCAAGGTGAGTTCAGGACAAGTTTCGTACGCGAACCAAACAGTCTGCGGCACAACCCCGCGCTGGTTCTGAACGCCGACTACCGTCCTTTGTCCTACTACCCCCTGTCGCTCTGGCCCTGGCAGGAGGCGATCAAGGCGGCGTGGCTCGACCGGGTGACGATCCTCGCGGAATATGACGAGGTGGTCCGGTCGCCGTCGACCGAGATCCGGATCCCGTCGGTCGTGGTGCTGAAGGACTATGTGAAACCACAGCGGCGTGTGGCGTTCACGCGGTTCAACCTGTTCCTGCGGGATGAATTTGCCTGCCAGTATTGCGGCGAAAAGGGCGATCTGACCTTTGACCATGTGGTGCCCCGGGCGCGGGGTGGTGTGACAAGCTGGGAAAACGTCGTGGCGGCCTGTTCGCGCTGTAACCTGCGTAAAGGGTCCAAATCACTGCATCATTCCGGTCTGAACCTGCGCAAGCCGCCGCGTCAGCCGGGGGCGGAAGAGTTGCGCAATCAGGGGCGGAAGTTCCCGCCGAACCACCTGCACGAGACATGGCTGGATTTCCTTTACTGGGATGCCGAACTTCAGGCCTGACCGGCTGCGACATAATAACCAACGAAAAGAATCGGGTTTACAGATTCAGGTTTTCGGCGCAGGATAATCTTACGAACAGTCCCGTAGGTCGCTATGATTATCTGCCACTGCCAGAACATCTCGGATACAGACATTCACAGTGCTGTCGACTGGATGCGATCTGCCGATGCGGACACTCTGATCACGCCCGGCAAAGTCTATCGTGCACTTGGAAAGTCAGCGGATTGCGGTGGCTGCATGACGCTGTTTCTGTCGACCATGCGCGCGAACCCGAATACCGAGATTCCAAGCGAGCTTCAGGGACTTCGGAAGAAAGTAAGACTGAAAGCTTGATCCCCGAACCTGATCCGTTTGACCTGATCCGCGCGTCGAATCCGGCGCGGGCGGAGCGTGGATCGGTTTCGCATGCGGCCATTCCTCACAATCACCAGCCAAAACCCCCTAGCTTAAGGGACAGCGAAGCGTTCAGCTTCGCGGAGTAGCCAGAAAGGACTCCTGAACATGAAGGGCGACAAGAAGGTCATCGAATATCTGAACCGCGCATTGCGGAGCGAGTTGACGGCGGTCAGCCAGTACTGGCTGCATTACCGCCTGCAGGAGGACTGGGGCCTTGGCCACATGGCGAAGAAAAGCCGTGAGGAAAGCATCGAAGAGATGAACCACGCCGACAAGCTGATCGAGCGGATCATTTTTCTTGAGGGGCACCCGAACCTGCAAAAGCTCGATCCCCTGCGGATCGGTCAGACGGTGCGCGAAACGCTTGAATGCGATCTTGCGGCCGAACACGAGGCGCGCGAGCTTTACAAGGAGGCACGCGAATACTGCCAGTCCGTGGGCGATTACGTGACCATGAAGATCTTCGAAACGCTGATGGCCGATGAAGAGGGTCATATCGACTTTCTGGAAACCCAATTGGAACTGCACACGACACTGGGCGACGAACGTTATCGCCAGCTTAACGCATCGACCATGGACGAAACCGAGTAGCCCCGTATCAGGTGAACCGCACTTTGCCGATATAGGGCAGATTGCGGTTCCTCTGGGCATAGTCGATCCCGTATCCCACGACGAATTCATCGGGAATTTCGAACCCGGTCCAGGTCGCTTTCACATCGACCTCGCGCCGGGTCGGTTTGTCGAGAAGTGCGATGGTTTCAAGCCGTTTCGGGTTGCGGTTCGACAGGAACTTGACCACATGCGCCAGTGTGTGACCGGTATCCACGATATCCTCGACGACCAGCACATCGCGTCCCGCGATCTCGCCCCGCAGGTCCTTGAGAATGCGCACTTCGCGCGAGGATTCCATCGAGTTGCCATAGCTTGACGCCTCGAGAAAATCGACCTCGACGTTCATGTCCAGCTCGCGCACCAGATCGGCGATGAACACGAACGATCCGCGCAAGAGACCCACGACAACGAGCTTGTCCGTGTCCGAAAACGAGGCGCGTATTTCGCGGGCCAGGGTTTCGATCCGGGCGGCGATGGTTTTGGCCGAGATCATCGGATCGATTACGTAGGGCTGCGTCATCGGCACTCATCCACTTGACTTTCCGGGTCATTTGACGATTTCACGACCCAACCGAGTGAGACCCTATGCGATGCCAAGCCATTCCGAAACCCGCCCGCTGCCGTATTCCGCTCAGCAGATGTACGATCTGGTGGCCGATGTCGCGCGCTATCCGGAGTTTCTGCCGTGGTGTGCCGCGGCGCGGGTGCGCGGGATCGACGAGATGGGCGATCATCGGATCATGACGGCGGATTTGGTCATATCTTTCAGGGTGTTCCGTGAGAAGTTCACAAGCCGCGTGGTGCTGTGGCCGAGCCAGCGCAAGATCGTCACCGATTATCTGGACGGGCCGTTCAAGCACATGCATTCGACCTGGCTGTTCCACGATGCGCCGGGTGGATGCGAGGTGGAGTTTCATGTGGATTTCGAGTTTCGGAACGCGGTGCTGCAATCGGTGATCGGGCTTGTGTTCAACGATGCGATGCAGCGGGTCGTGCGGGCGTTCGAGCGTCGGGCAGCGGATCTTCACGGCTGAAAACGCCGATGCGGAAACCATGCGCATGTTATGCGCATAGCATGCGCATGACCGTTACACATCGAGCGCCGTCTGAAGAAGCCTGAGCGCGTGATCGCGGGAGAGTGCGCGAACCGCATCGCGCCCCAAGGCTCCGAAATCCACCGTCTCGGTCCGGGTCTGGTGGCCGGTCTGCGCAAGGCCGAAACAGACGCGCCCCTCGGGTTTGTGTTCCGACCCACCCGGACCCGCGATGCCGGTGACCGACACGGCGAGCGTGGCCGCCGACTGCGCCAGCGCACCTTCCGCCATCTCGCGCGCCACATCCTCGGACACCGCGCCATGGGCGTCGAGCGTTTCGGCCCGGACGCCCAGCATGTCGCGCTTTGCGTCATTGGAATAGGTGATAAAGCCCCGGTCGAACACATCGGATGATCCGGGGATGTCGGTCAGGGCGGCGGCGATCATCCCGCCGGTACAGCTTTCGGCGGTGGCGATCGTCACGCGGGCGGTGCGGGCCCGGTCCAGAAGATCCGCGACATTCACAGGCCCAACGGTCCGTGGGCCAACCAGGCCAGCACCATGACGCAAAGCGCCGTGGCGATGCCCGCCAATACGTCGTCCAGCATCACGCCCATGGCACCCGGCTGCCGGTCGGCCCAGCCGATCGGCCCCGGTTTCCAGATGTCGAACCCGCGGAACAGAAAGAATGCCGCCACGATCCCCGGCCAGAGCGCGGTGAAATCGACGCCCGCATGGGCCGCGCCGACCGAGATGGGCAGAAGGGCGATCCATTGCCCCACGGCCTCGTCCACCACAATCTCGGATGGGTCGTGGGTGCCGGTGGCGCGCATGAAACCGGCCGAGGCCCAGAGACCCGCGACAAACAGCAGGACCGTGGCGATGACCAGAAGAAGCGGCCCGCCGGCCAGATGGAGGAGCCACGCGAACGGGATCGCCGCCGCCGAGCCCCATGTGCCGGAGGCGGGGCGCATATGGCCCACATATCCGAAAGTGGCAATCGCGCGGATCATGGGGACACCAGGCTGACGGTGGCCAGCGCGGCGATGCCTTCGCCCCGGCCCGTGAACCCCAGTTGTTCGGATGTGGTGGCCTTGATCGAGATCCGGTCGGCGGCAATGCCGGTCAGGTCGGCCATGCGGGCGGTCATCGCCGGTGCATGCGGGCCGATCTTGGGCTCTTCGCAGATCAGCGTGCAGTCGATATTCGTGATCCGGAAACCATGCTGGACGGCGAGGCCCACCGCATGGGCCAGAAACACCGCGCTGTCGGTACCCTTCCATTGCGGGTCGGAGGGCGGGAAGTGCCGCCCGATATCGCCCTGGGCCAGCGCGCCATAGATCGCGTCGGTGACGGCATGCATCCCCACATCGGCGTCGGAGTGCCCGTCAAGCCCCTGATCATGCGGGATTTTATGGCCACAAAGGATCACGTGATCGCCGGGGCCGAAACGGTGCACGTCAAAGCCGTTGCCAAGCCGGATATCGGGAGAGGTGCGGGTCATGCGGTCCTTCAGAATGCGTTCGGCGCGGGCGAAGTCGCCCGGCGTGGTGATCTTGATATTGTCCTCATCGCCCGGTGTGATCCGCACTGCAAGCCCCGCGGCGCGGGCGACCGCCACATCGTCGGCGGCACCGCCGGGATGAGCGCGGTGGGCGGCGAGGATCGCGTCGGTGTGAAACCCTTGCGGCGTCTGCGCGCGGAAAAGGTTCGTCCGGTCCTGAAGGCCAGCGACTTCGCCGTTCCGGCCTTGCCAGAGCGCATCGGAAACCGCGAGGGCCGGGGCCGCTGCGGCGGCGGTATCATCGAGTGCGCCCAGTACGCCGTCGATCACCGCAGGCGTCACAAGAGGGCGGGCCACATCATGGATCAGCACGCGGTCCGCGGCGCCCTCGACAACCTGCAACCCGGCAAGGACCGAGGCCGCGCGGGTCGCGCCACCCGCGACGATGTCGGCGGGAGGATCGGAGGGCCAGAGATTGCTGTCGATGTCATCGGGGTGGAGGACGAGGACGATCCGATCGATGCGGGGATGGCGGCCAAAGACCTGCATCGTGTGCCACGCGACCGTTTGCCCCCCAAGCTTCTGCCACTGCTTTGGCAGATTGCCGCCCGCCCGCGTTCCGCGTCCCGCCGCAACGATGATCGCGGCGGTTTTCGGGGATACGGCAGTTCTGGGATTTGTGGCGTGATCGGGCATCAAGCGGTGCTTCTGTCTGGGCCTTCCATTCGCGCTCCTGTCTAGGGTCTGACCGGTTCGGTGACAATGGGTGCCATTTTCGAGGCGCGCCTGCTTAAAAATTGGGCAATACTGAGCGGGGATGTAATAACCCGCCGTGATGGTTTGCCTTTTTGTGTAAGTCGCCTTAGCTCCACGGTAAGTGCACAAGGATTGAGCGTTTGTTCAAGGATCGGGCGGTTTTCCCGTCAGAATACCCCGTTCTTCTGGCCCCGATGGCCGGTATCTCCGATTTGCCGTTCCGGCGATTGGTGGCGCGGTTCGGTGCGGGCCTTGTGGTGAGTGAGATGGTGGCCAGTCAGGAAATGGTTCAGGCGAAGCCGGGCGTGCGCGAACGCGCCGAGCTTGGTTTGCGGACCGAAGGCACCGCCGTTCAGCTGGCGGGGCGTGATCCCTATTGGATGGCCGAGGCGGCGCGTCTGGTGGCTGACCGGGGCGCGCAGATCATCGATATCAACATGGGCTGTCCGGCGAAGAAGGTGACGGGCGGTCTGTCGGGGTCGGCCCTGTTGCGCGATCTGGACCATGCGCTGCGTCTGATCGCGGCGGTCGTGGCAGCGGTGGACCTGCCGGTGACGCTCAAGACGCGGCTGGGCTGGGACGACCGGGAAACGGCCCCGACGCTGGCGCGGCGCGCCGAGGCCGAAGGGATCCGGATGATCACGATCCACGGGCGGACGCGGTGCCAGTTCTACAAGGGCCGCGCGGACTGGGCGGCGATTGCGGCGGTCAAGGCAGCGGTCGGTATCCCGGTCGTGGCCAATGGCGATATCGTGGATGTGGCGACGGCAAAGGCGGCGCTGGCGGCCTCGGATGCCGATGGCGTGATGGTGGGCCGGGGGGTGCAGGGGCAGCCGTGGATCCTGTCGGAGATCGCCGCGCGGCTGGCGGGCCGGGTTCCGGCGGAGCCGCCGAAAGGACAGGTGCTGGCCCGGATCGTGGCAGAGCATTTCGAGGATACCCTGTCGTTTTACGGCACGGAGCTGGGCGGGCGGGTGATCCGCAAGCATCTTGGCTGGTACATGGATCGGGTTGGGACGCCGAAGGACATGCGCAAGCGTATCCTGACCGGGGAGGCGGGCACTGTGCGGTCGCTTCTGCCCGAGGCTTTGAGTATGACGGAGCTGGCCGCATGAAGCCCGCAGCCTATGGCGAGGCGATATGGGCGTCGCTGCCCAGCCCCGCGCTCCTCCTTGATCCCGGTGACATGATCTCCGAAGCCAACCCGGCGGCAGAGCTGTTTCTGAACGCCTCGGCCCGGTCGCTTCAAGGCGCGCCCTTCTTTGACAGGATGATGATCGATGCGCCGCTGGACGACGCGTTGCGGCGGGTGCGCAGCGATCAGGCGTCACTGTCGATCAACGATGTGGATGTGGGCACGGGCGAACGCAAACCCCAGCAATGCAACGTTCAGATCGCACCGATGCTGGCGATGCCGGGTTTTGTTCTGGTGCTGATGGAGCCCCGGCAACTGGCCGACCGGCTGGGGCGCGCGCATTCGGTCAAGGCCGCGGCGAAATCCGCCATCGGCATGTCCGAGATGCTGGCCCATGAGATCAAGAACCCCCTGGCGGGGATCACCGGGGCCGCACAGCTTTTGTCGATGAACCTGTCGGGCGAAGATCAGGAGATGACCGATCTGATCGTCGCCGAGGCGCGGCGGATCCTTGCCCTTCTGGAACAGGTGGAGCAGTTCGGCAACCTGCGCCCGCCCGCGCGGAAGGCGTGGAACGTCCACGATCTGCTGGAGCGGGCACGGAAATCGGCGACCGTGGGTTTTGCCGCGCAGATGCGCATTCACGAGAATTACGACCCGTCGCTGCCCTCCACATGGGTCGATGGCGATCAGCTGATGCAGGTGTTCCAGAACCTTCTGAAGAACGCGGCAGAGGCCGCGGGGCCGGAGGGCGGCACGATCACGATCCGGACGTTTTACGATATGTCCCTGCGGCTGCGGCGCACTGACGGGACGGGCACTTTGCCCCTGCAGGTCGAGATTATCGATGACGGCAAAGGCCTGCCGCCGGAAATCGCGGGCAATATCTTCGAGCCCTTCGTATCTGGGCGCGAGAACGGTACCGGGCTTGGCCTTGCCCTGGTGTCCAAGATCATTTCCGACCATGACGGCTGGATTTCCGTAGATTCGGTGCCCGGGCGCACCGTGTTCCGGATCTCTCTGCCGGTGGCACCGAAAGACACGGGAGAATAGGTATGGATGGCACGGTTCTCGTCGCCGATGACGACCGCACGATCCGCACGGTCCTGACACAGGCGCTGACGCGGGCGGGCTGCAAGGTTCATGCGACCTCCAGCCTTGTGACACTGATGCGGTGGGTCGAGGAGGGCAAGGGCGATTTGGTGATCTCCGATGTGATGATGCCGGACGGAAACGGGCTGGATCAGCTTCCGAAGATAGCCGATGAACGTCCGGGCCTGCCGGTGATCGTCATCTCGGCGCAGAATACGATCATGACCGCGATACAGGCCGCCGAGGCCGATGCGTTCGATTATCTGCCGAAGCCCTTTGACCTGCCGGACCTGATGAAGCGCGCGGCGCGGGCGCTGGAAGTGAAGCGGCGCGTGCCCGTGGCCCGGTCGGGGCAGGCGGCGGACGGGGCCGAGGGCGATCTGCCGCTCGTGGGACGGACACCGGCGATGCAGGCGTTGTACCGGTTGGTGGCACGGGTGATGAACACCGATCTGGCGGTTCTGATTACCGGCGAAAGCGGGACGGGGAAATCCCTGATCGCGCGGGCCGTGCATGATCTGTCGGACCGCCGCACCTTGCCGTTTACGGTGGCGAGCGCCGCCGAACTGGCGGCGATGGACGGGCCGGCGGCGATCCTCAGCCGCGCCAAGGGCGGCTCTATCCTGTTCGACGAGGTGGGCGATCTGGATGACGACGCGCAGGCGCGGATCGTGCGGATGCTGGACAGTTTCACCGACAATGCGCCCCGCATCATGGCGACGAGCCAGGCCGATCTGGCCCGCAAGATGGAGCAGGGCGTGTTCCGGCAGGACCTGTTTTATCGGCTGGGTGGGGTGACGATCACGGTGCCGTCCTTGCGCGAGCGGGTGGATGACATCCCGCTTCTGGCCGATCACTTTCTGGCGCGGGCGGAACGCGAGGGGCTTGCGTCGCGCAGGTTCGACGAGGGTGCGATGGATCTGATCCGCGCCTATAGCTGGCCGGGGAACGTGCGCCAGCTTGAGAATACGATCCGGCGTCTGGTCGTCACCGGTGTCGAGGAAGAGATCTCGCGCGCCGAGACCGAGCAGGTTCTGGGCAACCAGCCCGCGATGGAGCCGCTGGTGGGCGGCGGCGACGGCGAGAAGCTGTCCGTCTCCGTGGGCAAGCATCTGCGGCGTTATTTTGACCTCCATGGCGGGGTCCTGCCGCCGCCGGGCCTCTATCAGCGGATTCTGCGCGAAGTGGAGACGCCGCTGATCGAGATCGCGCTGGAGGCGACGGGCGGAAACCAGGCGAAATGCGCCGATCTTCTGGGGATCAACCGGAATACCCTTCGAAAGAAAATCACCGATCTGGATATTCGCGTGACACGGCGCCGCAAATTGATGTAAAACCGCAACAGCAGAGTTGCCGATCCGCACATATGCGGGAAACGGCATCCAGATTTGGCGGTAGCCGTCTTTGACGGCACATCAGGTTGAGGGTTCGCAGTGGCAGGTGCCGCGCGCAGAGCAACAATGGAGCGCATCCTTCGCTTGCGAAGGCTGCAACGGTTCCAGAACGTCGCGACGATCGGGCTGGTGGGCCTTGGTCCCATTCTCGCGTTCTTCACCTTCCTCGTTCTAGGCCCCCTTGATCAGGGGGCGTCGGCGCTTTCCCTGCGCCTCGTCCTGCTGGCCGACCTTGTCTATGTCCTTGTGGTCGCGACGCTGGTTTTCGGCACCGTTGCGCGGATGATTGCGGCCCGCCGGGCGCGGTCCGCGGGGTCGCGGCTGCACCTGCGCCTGACGGGTGTTTTCGCGCTGATCGCGCTGATCCCGTCGGTGACGGTGGCGGTGTTCGCCGGGCTGACCGTGAATGTCGGTCTCGAGGGCTGGTTTTCCGACCGGGTGCGCAGCGTGGTTGGGGCCTCGCTTGCCGCGGCAGAGGCCTATCAGGAAGATCAGCGGCGCGATCTGACCGAAGATTCAGAGGCGCTTGCAGATTTCCTTGAACGCGCGCGCGAGAATGATTTTTTCCTGTCTGACAGTGATTTGCGCCGCCTTCTTACACAAGGTCAGTCGCTGGTGCAGCGGGGGCTGCGCGAGGCTTACGTGATCGACGGCGCGGGCGAGATCAGGGCGCGGGGCGAACGGTCCTACCTGTTCGATTTCGAGACACCGACCCCGGCAGATATCGAGGCTGCGCGGGTCGGAGAGACGGTGATCATCGAGGATTTGCCCCACAGTGAATATCGTGCACTCGTGGCTCTGGACAACTATTCCGACCGGTACCTCTACGTCTCGCGCGATGTGGATGCGCGCATTCTGGGGCTTCTCGACGATGCCGAGGAAACCGCGCGCTTTTACCAGCAGCTTGAGAGCGAACGCGGGCGATTGGTGTTCGAGTTCGGGCTTTTGTACCTGGGCTTTGCGGTGATCCTGATCCTTGCGGCGATCTGGCTGGGCATGTGGTTTGCCGAGCGGCTGTCGCAACCGGTGGGCCGGCTTGCAGGCGCGGCGCAGCGCGTGGGCGCGGGCGATCTGGATGTGCAGGTGCGCGAAGAGCGGGGCGATGACGAAATCGCGATGCTGGGTCGCGTGTTCAACCAGATGACCCGGCAGTTGAAGGCGCAGCGCGACACGCTTTTGGACAACAACCAGAAGATCGAGCGGCGGCGGCGCCTGTTCGATTCGGTGCTGTCCTCGGTCACATCGGGGGTGGTCGGGCTGGATGATGCGGGAAAAGTGACATTCGCGAACCGGTCTGCCGAACGGATTCTGCAATCGGACGGGCTGGACAGTCAGGCCAAGCCGATTTCCGTCGCGATCCCGGAATTCGGTGCACTTTTCGAGAAACTCAAATCCTCGCGCAGCGAGATGGCGCAGGAGGAGATCCGCGTCACCCGTGAGGGGCAGCTGGAAAATCTACTTGTCCGCATGGCGACCCGGCGGGGCGAGGACGGGCGGCTGGAAGGTTATGTGGTGGCCTTCGACGACGTGACCGATTTGGTCAGCGCGCAGAGAATGGCCGCGTGGGGCGACGTCGCGCGCCGTATCGCCCATGAGATCAAGAACCCGCTGACCCCGATCCAGCTTTCGGCGGAACGGATCAAGCGCAAGTTCGCGGATGAGGTGACGGATACCGAGGCGCTGGAGCAGTACACGGATGTGATCGTGCGGCAGACCGGGGACTTGCGGCGGATCGTCGACGAGTTCTCGAAGTTCGCACGGATGCCCGAGCCGGAACGGCGCGCGCAGGATCTGGTCGCGCTGGTTCGCGACGCGACTGTTCTTCAGGACACGGCCTATGATGACATCCGGGTGACGGCGCTGCTGCCCGAACCGCCGCTGATGGTCCAGATCGATGCGACGATGATCGGCCAGGCGATGACGAACATGATCAAGAACGCCTGTGAGGCCATTGAAAGTCTTCGCGAAAAAGGCGTCCCTGCCGGGCATGATGCGCAGGTTCTGGTGGTTCTCGAGACCTCCGACGACGCGGCGGTCATCCGTATCTCTGACAATGGGATTGGCCTGCCGGCAGACCGGGCGCGGCTGTTCGAACCCTATGTGACGACGCGCGAGAAGGGCACCGGGCTGGGCCTGCCGATCGTCAAGAAAATCATCGAAGAACATGGCGGCACGCTGCGTCTGGACGACGCGGACCCGCTGGATGCCTCCGGGCAGGTGGGGGCGCGGGCCGAAATCCGTCTGCCACTGCAGGGGGCGGCATGAAACAAGAGACGCAATCAAAGGTGGCATCATGGGCGACATTCTGATCGTAGACGACGAACGCGACATTCGCGAGCTTATCGGGGATATTCTACGCGATGAGGGCCATACACCGCGGCTGGCGGGCAGTTCCGATCAATGCATGGCTGCGATCAATGCCGAACCGCCGGAACTGATGATCCTCGATATCTGGCTGAAAGACAGCGAGATGGACGGAATCGACATTCTGAAGGCGGTGAAGCGCGACAATCCGGAAATCCCCGTGGTGATCATTTCCGGGCACGGGAACATCGAAATCGCGGTCGCGGCGATCAAGCAGGGTGCCTATGACTTTATCGAAAAACCCTTCAACATCGACCAGCTGATGGTGGTGATCAGCCGGGCCATGGAAACCTCGCGGCTTCGGCGTGAAAACCTGTCGCTCCGGCGCCAGGATTCGTCCTCGTCGGAGATGGCCGGAGCGTCGGCGGCGTTCAAGGCGCTGAAATCGAACCTCGACAAGGTGACCAACTCGAACGGCCGCGTGATGCTAACGGGCCCGGCAGGCGCGGGCAAGGAGACCGCCGCGCGGTACATCCACGCCAATTCGCCCCGGGCGGGCGCGCCCTTCGTCACGGTCAGTTCGGCCTCGATTGCGCCGGAGCGGATGGAGGAGGTGCTGTTCGGGCGCGAGACGCCGGAACGCGGCGTCGAATCCGGCCTTCTGGAGCAGGCCCATGGGGGTGTTCTCTATTTCGACGAAGTGGCCGATATGCCGCTTGGCACGCAGTCCAAGATCCTGCGGGTTCTGACGGAACAGCAGTTCAGCCGCGTGGGTGGGGTCGACAAGGTGCGGGTCGACATCCGCGTTCTGTCATCCACCAACCGCGATCTGGAGGCCAGCGTGGCGGCGGGCGATTTCCGGCAGGAACTGTATCACCGTCTGAATGTCGTGCCGATTTCGGTTCCGTCGCTGGAGGAGCGGCGCGAGGATATCCCCGAACTGGCGGCCTATTTCATCGACAGTCTGAACCGCGAACAGGGATTGGCGGCGCGTGAGTTGTCGGACGAGGCGCAGGCGCTGTTGCAGACGATGCCCTGGCCGGGAAACCTGCGGCAGTTGCGCAACGTGATCGAACGGGTGCTGATCCTCGGCTCCGAGAAGGGCGAGATTGGCGCGGATGAGTTGCCTAAAGCCGAACCGCTGGAACAGGAAGAGGGGCGGATGGTGCTTCAGGGCGGTCTTGCCACGCTGCCCTTGCGCGAGGCGCGGGAACTGTTCGAGCGTGAATACCTGCTGACCCAGATCAACCGGTTCGGCGGCAATATCAGCCGGACGGCGGCATTCGTGGGCATGGAGCGTTCGGCGCTGCACCGCAAGCTGAAGAGCCTGAACGTGGTCACGTCGAACAAGTCCGGCGCCCGGGTCGCCCATGTGGAGGAAGAGCACGAGAAGGCCGATTGAACCCGAAGGTCCGGAATATGACACGGTCTTCCAGCGCCTGTGCCGCCGAATTGACGCCCGCAGCGCAACCTGCCATCCCTTCGGGTGACGAACCGGGGCCGGAGGCGGGATGAAGGTCATCATTTGCGGTGCGGGCCAGGTCGGCTGGCAGATCGCGCGCCATTTGTCGCGCGAGGCGAACGACGTAACGGTCGTCGACAACAACCCCGATCTGGTGCGGCGGGCCACAGATACGCTGGATGTGCAGGGTATCTCGGGCTTTGCATCCTATCCCGAGGTTCTTGACCGGGCGGGGGCGCGGGATGCAGATATGCTGATCGCCGCGACCTATTCCGACGAGGTCAACATGGTGACCTGTCAGGTCGGCCATTCGGTGTTCGGGATCACCCGGAAAATCGCGCGGATCCGGTCGCAGAGCTATCTGAACGCGCTTTACTCCGACCTTTACCGCCGCGATCACATGCCGATCGACGTGATCATCAGCCCCGAACGCGAAGTGGCCGAGGCGGCTTTGCGGCGTCTGGCGGCCCCCGCCGCCTTCGACACCCAGAGCTTTCTGGACGGAAAGGCGCAGCTTCTGGGCCTGATGCTGGACGAGGACTGCCCGGTTCTGGATACGCCGCTCAGGCAGTTGACCGATCTCTTTTCCACGCTGCGGGCCCTTGTGGTGGGCATTCGCAGGGGGTCGCGCCTGTTCGCGCCCGAACCGGGGGATCAGTTGTTCGCGGGCGACGAGATTTACGTCTTTGCTCATACCGAGGATGTGAACCGCACAGTGGAGATTTTCGGAAAAACCGTGCGTAAACAAGACCGTATCGTGATCATCGGCGGCGGCAATGTCGGGCTTGCGGTAGCGCAGGACCTGGAGGGACGCCGCGACCGTGTGCGGGTCAAGGTGATCGAGCGGAACCGGGCCTGTGCCGAGCGTGCGGCCGATGAGCTTGAACGCACGATCGTGCTGAACGGCGACGGGCTGTCGATGGAGCTTTTGTCCGAAGCGGGCGTCGACCGGGCCGATGCGGTTCTGGCAGTCACCGATGACGACAAGACCAACATGCTGGCGGCCGTACGCGCGAAGTCGGCGGGCTGTCCCTATGCGATCTGTCTGATCAACGATCCGACGCTGATCCCCTTGATGTCACCGCTGGAGATCGACGCCTATATCATTCCGCGCGCGACCACCGTGTCGTCGATCCTGCGTCATGTGCGCCATGGCCGGGTGCGCGGCGTCTATTCCATCGGCGATGCCGAGGCCGAGGTGATCGAGGCGCAGGTCCTGTCGACCTCGCCCATCTCGGGCAAGGCGATCCGTGACATCGACTTTCCCGAAGGCGTTCTGGTCGGTGCGGTGATGAAGGGGAACGAGGTGATCCGGCCGGTCGGCGGCACGCGGATCGACGAGGGCGATGTGATCGTCCTGTTCTCGATGGCGGCGGATGTTCCGGAGGTCGAACGCCTGTTTCAGGTCTCGATCGACTATTTCTGATGATCGACAGGCTGTTGTCGCTGCCGCTGATCGTCCTGATTCTGGGACTTGGCGCGGTTTCGATGCTGGGACCCGCGATCCATGCGGCGGCGGTGAACGATCACCATTCGGCGCGGGTGTTCTTTTACGGCGCGGTGCTGTTCTCGATCCTGTTCCTGCTGATCGCCATCGCGACCTCGGGCTACACGATCCGCCGTCAGGGGCGCAGCCATCTGATCGCGCTTGTGGCCACCTTCACGGTCCTGCCGGTCATGCTGGCGGTGCCGTTCTACGAGGCGGTGCGCACCACGAGCTTTCTCAATGCCTATTTCGAGATGGTCTCGTCCTTGACCACGACGGGGGCGACGCTGTTCGCGCCCGAACGCCTGCCGCCATCGGTTCATCTCTGGCGGGCGCAGGTCGGCTGGATGGGCGGGTTCTTTGTCTGGGTCACGGCGGTGGCCATTCTGGCCCCACTGAACCTTGGCGGGTTCGAGGTGCGGGGGCTTGGCGCCGAAATCGGGCAGGGCGCAGCGGGCGAGACGCCGATCACCCGGGTCGCGGACACATCCGAGCGGCTGGCGCGGTTTGCCGCGCGGCTTTTTCCGATCTACGCGGTGCTGACCGGTATCCTATGGGCGACGCTGTTCATCGCGGGCGATGCGCCCCTGGTCGCGCTTTGTCATGCCATGTCGATCCTTGCGACTTCGGGTATCTCGCCCGTGGGCGGGTTTTCGGGCGGCTCGTCCGGTCTGGGGGGCGAAGTGCTCGCCCTTCTGTTCCTGACTTTTGCCCTGTCGCGCCTGACTTTTGCATCGGACGAGCGGCCCCGGGGCTGGCGGTCGTTGCGAGAGGACCCGGAACTGCGGCTTGGGATCGGTCTGGTGCTTCTGGTCCCGGTCCTTCTGGTCTTGCGGCATTGGCTGGGGGCCTATGAGGTGTCGGCGGAGAGTAATTTCGCGGCGATGTTGCGGACGTTTTGGGGGGCGGTGTTCACGGTGATGTCTTTTCTGACGACCACCGGGTTCGAAAGCGCGTGGTGGGAAGAGGCGCGGGCCTGGTCCGGTCTGCCGACGCCGGGCCTTGTCCTGATGGGGCTTGCGGTGTTCGGCGGCGGCGTGGCGACAACGGCGGGTGGCGTCAAGCTGTTGCGGGTGCACGCGCTTTACAAGCACGGGCTGCGCGAGATGGAGAAGCTGGTCCATCCCAGTTCGGTCGGGGGATCCGGCAAGGCCGCCCGGGCCTTGCGGCGGCAGGGGGCCTATCTGGCATGGATATTCTTCATGCTGTTTGCCATGGCCATCGCGGTTGTGATGGCGGCTTTCGCAGCCGCCGGGGCGAGTTTCGAGGATGCGCTTGTCCTGACGATCGCCGGGCTGACAACGACCGGCCCGCTGACGCAGGTTGCGGGCGAGACCCCCATAAACCTTGCCGGTCTGGGCGATACCGCGCGGATGATCTTTGCCGCGGCCATGGTGGTGGGCCGGCTTGAAACGCTGGCGATCATCGCGCTTCTCAATCCCGACTTCTGGCGCGGATAGCCGGACTGCGACCCCGCGCCCCGGTAACAGTCTGATTTAGGGGTGGAATCTCTGCCACATCCGCACCATAGTGGCGTCTATATGCCCGCCTATTCCGGCGGCGCCAAGAAAAAAGGCACGACAAACCATGGCTTCGGACAGACAGAATTTGCAGGATGCCTTCCTGAACCACGTCAGGAAAACAAAGGTTCCGGTGACCATATTCCTTATCAACGGTGTCAAGCTTCAGGGCGTGATCACCTGGTTTGATAACTTCTGCGTGCTCTTGCGCCGGGACGGGCAGTCCCAGCTTGTCTACAAGCATGCGATTTCCACGATAATGCCGTCGCAGCCGATCAGCCTTTACGAAGGCGAAGAGTGATCCTTTGAGCGACGTGGGCGCGGGGGCCATGCGCGCCTTCGTTCTGCATCCGGATATTCAGACCGATGCTGACCGCCGCGACCCTGACGCGGGGCTTGAGGAGGCCGTGGCACTGGCAGAGGCGCTGCCGGATCTGGAAATCGTCGGGTCGGAGGTTGTCCGGCTTCCGAAGGCGCGCGCCGGGCTGTTGTTCGGTTCTGGCAAGATCGACGCGCTGAAGGCGCAGTTTGCGGCGCTGGATGTTGGACTCGTGCTGGTCGATGGTCCGGTGACGCCGGTCCAGCAGCGCAATCTGGAGAAGGCGTGGGGCGTCAAACTGCTGGACCGGACCGGGCTGATCCTCGAGATTTTCGCCGACCGCGCGCGGACCCGCGAAGGCGTGTTGCAGGTGGAGCTTGCCGCGCTCAGCTATCAGCGGACGCGGCTGGTACGCGCCTGGACCCACCTTGAACGCCAGCGGGGCGGTCTGGGTTTCGTGGGCGGTCCGGGCGAGACCCAGATCGAGGCCGACCGCAGGGCGATCGACGAGGCGATCACCCGGCTGAAGCGGCAACTTGCCAAGGTCGCCAAGACCCGCAGCCTGCACCGCGCGGCGCGTGCCAAGGTGCCCTATCCGGTCGTAGCACTCGTGGGCTATACGAACGCGGGCAAATCGACCTTGTTCAACCGGCTGACCGGGGCGGGGGTGATGGCCAAGGACATGCTCTTTGCCACGCTCGACCCGACCATGCGGGCGGTGAAGCTGCCCTCGGGATCGGAGGTGATCCTGTCCGATACGGTGGGGTTCATCTCGGACCTGCCGACGCAACTGGTCGCCGCGTTCCGGGCGACGCTGGAAGAGGTCCTGTCGGCGGACCTGATCTGTCATGTGCGCGATATCTCGCACCCGCAGACCGAAGATCAGGCGGCGGATGTGCAGACGATCATGGCCGAGCTTGGGGTGGATGAGGATGTGCCGGTTCTTGAGTTGTGGAACAAGCTCGACATGCTTGATCCGGAGACCCGCGCCGCGCGCGAAACGGTGGCGGAGCGCAGCGACGGCGTGCTGACGCTTTCGGCGCTTACGGGCGAGGGGGTCGAACCGCTTGTCGACGAGATCGCGCGGATTCTCGATGGGGCGCGTCTGGACCAGACCGTCGATGTGCCGTTCAGCGCGGGCCGCGCACGGGCGTGGCTGTTCGAACAGGGCGTTGTCACGTCAGAGACACAGGATGACGACAGCTGGCACCTGAATGTCTCATGGACCGCGCGCCAGCGGGCGCGTTTCGCGGCGCTTTCCCCGGGATCGTCCGGCGAGAGCCACGGTGGCTAGCGTCCGATCGCCCGGACCGCCTTGCGCGGGTCGGGGCCTGCGCCCAGCCAGCCCTGAATGACCTCGGCCAGATGCGCCTCGATCCGCACCTTCTGGGTCTGGCCCTGCTGCACGGCGATGATCGCCGCCGCACCCACGAACGCCTCCAGATCGGCATTGATCACCTCTGGCTCGGTGATCCGTTCGCCGGTTCCGGCATCCTCGATCCAGGCGAAGAAGCTGATATTGTGGATCGCCCCCGGAGCGCGGGCGACCGAGCGGGGGGTAACGGCGTGAAACTCGATCAACTGGGTGCGCAGCACGACCGGCCTGTTGCCCATCAGCACGGATGTTCCGGCAAGAAGGCCGTCTTTCAGCACCTGTTCGACCTGCGCGCGCCGGTCCCCCGGCGGATCGCCGTACCAGACGATATCTGCATCGGGTGCATAGCTGTTGCGTTCCGAAACCGTCAACGTATCGGGGATGGTCACGGTGACATCCGTCACGTTCCATGACCGGCTTACATCCGCCGAAACCCCGTCGGCATAATCGACACGGATCGTCGTACAGCCCACGAGGGCCAATGCGGCGACGAACAGGATCAGTTTCTGAAACATGGTCTCAAGCCTCCAGCCTGCCTTGTTCTATTGAGGGGGCTTCAGTCCGGACAAGGTTAAAAATCTGTTGCAGCCGGTTTTCGCCGCTCAGCGGTTTGCAGGTAACAGGCGCGTAACGCCCACCGCCGCGGCGCGCGCAAGATCGGGATCGAGTGACATCGGGATGTATTCGCCGCGCCGCCACAACTCGCCCAGATCGTCGTAATGGCGCGACAGGGGGTGGCCCGACTGCCCGGTCGAGGTGATGAAGACCGAACTGTCGGGATCGGCAAGGTCATAGACCCCGCGATAGCCCGCACCATGGACGTTCAGGAACGGCTCGGGGTCGGTACCCGATGTCAGCCCGCGCATCAGGGTGTTGTCCCCGCCCGAGGTGGACTGACGGATGTTGACCACCCACTGCAGGCCCGGCGTGTCGCCCAGTACGGGGTGGTCGTGCCGGGCCTCGTGGGCATCGCCCCAGCGCAGCGACTCGACCTGATCGCCATAGCGGTCGCCGATCCAGACAAGCGCGTCGTCCAGCGCCTGACGCGCCATCTGGGCGCAGGTTTCGCGCTCGGAGGACCGGATCACGTCGCACCAGTCCGAAGCACCGTCCACATCGCGGAACACCCGTTCGATGAACAGGGGCTCCACATGGGTGAACTTGGCAGTCAGCGCACCGCCCAACTCGTCGCGGATCAGCCTGTCCTGCAAGGCACGGACCCATGCGGCGTAAAGCAGGGGTTCGGGCAGGTGTTCGTTCATTTCGCCGTTCCAGTCCGCCAAAAGCTCCAGCGCGCGCTGGCGGCGGCGTTCGGGCGTGCCCTCGGGGGCCGCTTCGCCGGTGAACCACAACTCCGCGGCAATCAGCGGCAGCAGCGTGCGCGCGGTGATCGAGACGGTGTCAAGTTGAGCCTCGACGAAACTGTCGCGGGTATGCACCTCGCGCCCCTGCATCAGCCGTTCCCAGCGTTGCACCCTCTGGGTGTCGCCCCAGTCATAGCTCAGGTGAAAGGGAAACGGGCGGTCGATCACCTTGTTGTTGGTGTTGCCAAGGATGCCGCCCCGGGGGGATACGAACTCGGGATTGTCGGAATAGGGCAGCGTCCCGACCCAGCGGTTCTGGGCCAGCCAGCCCTGCGAGGGTATCCGGCCCTGGCTTTGATGCCGGTTGGCGCGCCGGGGCAGGGCGCCGATCACCTTCATCGCGATGGTGTTCTGGTCGATCAGGGTCAGGTTCTGGGCGGGAGCGACGTGCACACGCGCGGCTTCTATCGCCTCTTCGACGGTGCCGGCGCGCATGATGCCGAACGCCGCGCCCATCGAGGTGTCTTCGCCCGAAAGCGCGCTCCACGACATTGCCGCCACGTGGCCGGGCGGGGTGATCGTCGACAGGTCGTATTGCGCCCCGGGCAGGACCGGGCCGTTTTCAGACCAGCGCAGGATGATGGTCTGCGGTTCCTCGTCCCTGATCCGGATGATCGACTGGCGCGTCGTGAGCGGGCGAAACCCGTCGGGCGTCAGCACCTCTTCGGGGTTGTCGGGGTTCAGCCGTTCGATCACCACGTCCTGATCGTCGAGATTGGTCGAGGTCAGGCCCCAGCCAAGCCGTTCGCTGCGGCCCACGAGAACGGCGGGGATGCCGGGAATGGTGCCGCCGATCACGCCGCCGGTTTCAAGGTCGAGCCGCGCCAGATACCACGGGCCGGGCGCCGTAAGGCCCAGATGCGGGTCATTGGCCAGAAGGGTGCCGCTGGTGGCCGAGCGCGACGGCGCGGCGGCCCAGGCGTTCGATGCGCCGCCAAAGCCGGGGCGGGGTGTCGGGTCCAGCGGGTCCACCGGCGCCGGGTCGGCTTCGGCATGGCGGGGCGCATCGGGAAAAAGTGCTGCGAACTCGGGCAGGGCGGCCACGCCCGCGCCGGGGGCGTCGGGCAGAATATCGCGAAGACGCTCATCGCTCAGAAGGAGCGAGACACGGGCCCGCAGAACCTCTGCCGCGGCCTTGTCGGACAGCCGGTAGGCCATGAGCTTGCCGATGGCGATACTGTCGGCGGGCTGCCACGGCGCGATCTGTGGCGGAAACAGCCAGAATTCGGGTGCTCCGCGCCCGCGCGCGCCTGCATTCACCTCTTCCAGCCATGCGTTGATGCCGTTCGAATAGGCCCGCAGGGCGGCGGTGGTGTAGTCGTCCTGCACCGGAACGGATTGTGTTGCCAGCGCATAAAGGTCGAGCCGCCGCATCAGATCATCGACCCGGAAAGTGCGGGGTCCGAAAATCTCCGACAGCCGCCCCTGTACCGTCCGCCGCAACGTCATCATCTGCCACAGGCGGTCCTGCGCATGGGCAAAGCCGAGCGCGTAGTACACATCCGTGTCGGTGGCACCGAAGATATGGGGGACATTGGCATTGTCCCGCACGATCTCGACCTCATCCGTGATGCCCGGCACTTCAAGCGTCACGGCATAGTCGGGGATCGACCGGCTGGCGAACCAGTACAGCAGCACAATGGACACCGTGCCCAGAACAAGGACGGCGGAGAAGCTCCGCATCAGCCAGCGAAATATTCGTCCCAATGTTCTGCTCGAGTTGACGGGGCGTTGGGGTCGTTTAGTTAGGGCCAGAGTTAAGCGATTTCAGAGGAGGAGGGAAGCCATGGCGCGTGTTGCATTTCTGGGACTGGGTGTGATGGGGTATCCGATGGCCGGGCACCTTGCCGCCGCCGGGCATTCCGTGACCGTTTACAACCGCACATCGGCCAAGGCCGAGAAATGGGCGGCAAAACATGGCGGCGGCCATGCCGCAACGCCACGCGAAGCGGCGGAGGGCAAGGATTTCGTCATGGCCTGCGTGGGCAATGATGACGATCTGCGCTCGGTGGTGCTGGGCGAGGATGGCGCGCTGGCTGGGATGGCGTCCGGCGCGGTCTTTGTCGATCACACAACGGTTTCGGCTGCGGTGACGCGCGAGCTTTATGCCGCGGCGAAGGATCAGGGCGTGGGCTTTGTCGATGCGCCCGTTTCTGGCGGTCAGGCGGGGGCCGAGAATGGCCAGCTGGGCATCATGTGCGGTGGAGATGAAGACATCTATGCGCAGGCCGAGCCGGTGATGGAGGTTTATGCGAAGGCCTGTAAACGCCTGGGCGAAAGCGGTGCGGGGCAATTGACCAAGATGGTGAACCAGATCTGCATCGCGGGGCTGGTGCAGGGCCTGAGCGAAGGGCTGCATTTCGGTGAGAAGGCCGGGCTGGATGTGAAGGCCGTGGTCGAAGTGATCAGTCAGGGCGCCGCGGGGTCTTGGCAGATGGCGAACCGGTACGAGACCATGGTGGACGACAAGTTCGACCACGGATTCGCCGTGGACTGGATGCGGAAGGATCTGGATATCTGCCTGCGAACGGGCGAAGAAACCGGGGCGGCCCTGCCGGTCACCGCGCTGGTCGACCAGTTCTACAAGGATGTGCAGAACCTTGGCGGTGGGCGTTGGGACACGTCGAGCCTGATCAAACGCCTGCGCGCCTTGGGCTAGGATCTTGCGGCGCGGCGTTCAACGCCCTGCGGCGAGGGCCGCATCAAGGACGGCCTGGGTGCCTTTGGCGTCTTCCAGCGTCCAGGGATAGGGCGCGCCGGTGCGGACGGTCTGCCCGAACGCCTCTACCTGAAGCGCGTACTGGCGCGCATCGGGGAAGCGGAGAATGCGTTCGCCGTCGTCGTTCGTCAGCTCGATCCCGGCCTCGCCGAACGTGCCCGCATTAAACGGCGCGGTCAGGCGCAGGTGGCCATCCGTGCCGTGAAATGTCATCTCCTGCCGCTTTGCCATGCGCATGGAGACGAGGACCGACATGGTGAAGCCCGGGAAGGTCGCGTCGACCCGTGATGTGGCATCCACCCCATCCTCCCACTCGATGCGCGCGCGGACGTCTTTCGGCTCCTGCCCGGTGGCAAGCCGTGTCGCCCCGATGGGATATACGCCGATATCGGGCAGCGCGCCGCCACCCGTTTCGGCCCGGTTGCGGATATTGGCGCTGTCGTCGCGATTGTCATAGGTGAAGTTGCCTTCCACATGAACGAGATCCCCGATTGCGCCCTCGGCGATCAGTGCGCGGGTGCGGTGCCATTGGGGATGATGGGCGATCATGTAGGCCTCGGCGGCAAGGAGGCCGGTTGCGTCGCGGGCCGCGATCAGCGGGTCGATCTGATCGGCCTTGAGCGCAATGGGTTTTTCGCACAGCACAGGCTTGCCCGCCGCGAGGGCTTTCAGGGACCATTCGATATGCAGGTGGTTGGGAAGCGGGATATAGACCGCGTCGATCTCGTCCGCTGCGAGTAGTGCGTCGTAACTGTCATATAGCGTCAGGCCGGGGGCGAAGGTCTGAAACCGCGCGGCCTTGTCGGGCGAGGACGTGGCAAGGCCCGCGAGTGTCGCGCCTTTCGCCTCGTGTATTGCCGGGCCCATCTGTTCGGAGGCGAATTTCGAGGCGCCCAGAATGCCCCAGCGGATCGGATCGGTCATGAAAAAAGCCCCCCTTCGGTATCCGAAGGGAGGCTATCAGGGAGGGAAACGGTCAGGAAGGGTCAGGCGTGTTCAAGAACGCCCTTTTCCTTGGCAAGTTCGGTCATGCGCTTTTGCAGCTTCTCGAACGCGCGCACCTCGATCTGGCGGATGCGTTCGCGGCTGACGTCATAGACGCCCGAGAGGTCTTCCAGCGTGACCGGGTTGTCCTGCAGGCGGCGCTGCACGAGGATGTCCTTTTCGCGGTCGTTCAGCACATCCATCGCCTCGGCCAGAAGGGCACGGCGGGTTTCAAGCTCGTCGCGTTCCTCGTATTCGGCGGCCTGGTCGGCATCTTCGTCTTCCAACCAGTCCTGCCATTGGGCCGTGCCCTCGCCATCGGTGGAGACCGTGGCGTTGAGCGAGGCGTCGCCACCGGACAGACGGCGGTTCATATTCACCACTTCCTGTTCGGAGACACCCAGATCGGTCGCGATCTTTTCCACGTGCTCGGGGCGCAGATCACCGTCTTCCAGCGCACCGATCCGGGCCTTGGCCTTGCGCAGGTTGAAGAACAGCTTCTTCTGCGCGCTGGTCGTGCCCAGCTTCACAAGGCTCCAGGACCGCAGGATGTACTCCTGGATCGAGGCGCGGATCCACCACATGGCATAGGTCGCGAGACGGAAGCCGCGTTCGGGGTCAAAGCGTTTTACGGCCTGCATCAGGCCTACATTGGCCTCGGAAATGACTTCGGCCTGGGGCAGGCCGTAGCCGCGATAGCCCATGGCGATCTTGGCCGCCAGACGCAGGTGCGAGGTGACCATCTGATGGGCGGCCTCGGTGTCCTGGTCTTCGACCCAGCGTTTGGCCAGCATGTATTCCTGTTCCGGCTCCAGCATCGGGAATTTCCGGATTTCCTGCAAATAGCGGTTCAGACCCTGTTCGGGACTTGGCGCCGGAAGCTTTGCATAATTCGACATGTTTCAATTTCCCTGTATCCGCCCCGAATGTATCGAAGCTTAACATTAAATAGTGAACCCATCAGTTCAGTTCAAGGGTTGCGCTAACAGCGGTGTCTTACGTCCCGGTGAACAGGTTGTCCTGTGGAACCGGCAAATATGTCAGGAAACTCACGCCTATGTGCAGAATACGACAGTGTTGGTGCGATAAATGCGGTTAGCGTGTGCATTTGCGCAGATAATGGAAAAGACCGTCTGTCCTGCGATTTTGCATGGACCTTGTGCCCAATCAGGGAATTCCAGACGGCGCCGCCAAGGTATATGACGCCATTCCCATGGAAACCAAGATCGGAGGATATGGGACATGCTTGCGTCTGACAGTCAAATGGCCGGATCGTCGCGCATCAACGAGGCGCGCCTCGCGGGACTGGCCTATCTGGTGATCATTCTCTGCGGTGTCTGGGCCGAAGGGGTCGCGCGGCCGGGGTTGATCATCGCGGGCGATGCAGTTGAGACATCGGCGGCTGTGTTGGGCAGTCTCGTTATGTTTCGAGCAAGCCTTGTTGCCGATACAGTCATGGCGCTCGCCGATGTAACGCTTGCGGTCCTTCTGTTTCGCCTGCTGTGGAATGCCGGTCCGGGTCTGGCGCTGGCGGCACTGGCGTTTCGTCTGGTTCAGGCAACTCTGATTGGGGCTAGTCTGATTGCGCTGGCACTGGTCCCGGACCTGGCAGAGGCGGGACAGGCTGATCTGGCGTTGATGATGACGGCGCTTCACGGGACGGGTTACGATATCGGATTGATCTTCTTTGGCGTGAATTGCCTTTTGATGGCTGTTCTGTTGCGTAGGTCAGGCGGGGTGCCTGGCGCGATAGCCTATGGGATCGGGGCGGCCGGGCTGGTCTATCTGGCGGGAAGTTACCTGCGCCTGATTGCCCCTGATCTGTATCCTGCCTTCGAGCCCGCCTATGCCGTTCCGCTTTTGGCGGAAAGTGCGTTTTGCCTGTGGCTGCTGATCCGGGGCCGTGTTTAGCCGCGAAGGATCGCGAGGAGTTGGGCCATGTCATCAGGCAGGGGTGCTTCGAACCGCATCTGCGCATCGCTGACCGGGTGGGCAAACCCAAGCGTTGCGGCGTGGAGCGCCTGCCGCGGGAAGGCGGCGACGGCTTCGGCCGCCTCTGCGCCGATGGCCCGGGCGGTTGCCTTGCGCCGCCCGCCATAGACCGGATCGCCGATCAGCCCGTGACCGGCATGGGCCAGATGCACACGGATCTGGTGGGTGCGGCCGGTTTCGAGGCGGCATTCCACAAGTGCCGCCTGACCCGCGAACCGTTCAAGCAGGTGCACGCGTGTGATCGCGTGCCGCCCGCCGGTGAAGGTGACGGCCTGACGCTGGCGGTCGGTCCTGTGGCGGGCAAGGCCGGTGGTGATCTTGATGGTGTTTCCCGGCTCGACACTGACCCCCCGGATGCCGCGCAGGCGCGGGTCGGCGGTGTCGGGAACCCCGTGGCACAGCGCCAGATAGCTGCGCTTGGCACTATGGGCCTCGAACTGGGCGGCGAGGCCATGGTGGGCGGCGTCGGATTTGGCGACGACCAGAAGGCCGGACGTGTCCTTGTCGATCCGGTGCAAGATGCCCGGGCGTTTCTCGCCGCCGACGCCCGAAAGCTTCCCGCCGAAATGGTGAAGGAGCGCGTTGACAAGCGTGCCTGTCGGACTGCCCGGGGCAGGGTGGACGACCATCCCGGCGGGTTTGTTCACAACCAGAACGTCCGCATCCTCGAAGACGATATCAAGGGGGATATCCTCGGCCACGGTTTCAACCTCCGTGGCCTCTTCGACCGTGATGGCGAAAACCTCGCCCTCGGTCACGCGCGCCTTGGCATCGGTGACCGCTGCGCCATCCCGGCTGACCTGCCCCTCGGCGATCAGGCGGACCAGGCGCGAGCGTGACAGATGCGCTTCCTCTGGTACGAAGCGCGCCAGTGCCTTATCAAGCCGGTCGGGCGGTTCGGCGCCGATGGTAACTGTGACAATCGAGGACGGCATGGACAAAGACGCTCCGCTAGACCCCGCCGATGCGCGCAACCTGCGCTTTCTCAGGGGGCTGGTGACGGTTCTGACCGCCAGCATGATTCTGGGCGTTCTAGCCATCGTGGCGCTGCTTGTCATCCGGTTGCAGACGCCCGCGCCATTGGCCCTGCCGGAGAGTATCGCGCTGCCCGACGGGACCGAGGTTCAGGCATTCACCCAAGGGGAGGGATGGTTTGCGGTTGTTACGGCGGATGACCGTATTCTGATTTTCAACCGGCTGGACGGGGCGCTGATGCAGGAAGTGCGGATATTGGGCGAGTAGGCGTGCCATCATCTTGATGATTGGCTCGGGTGTTTTTGGAGTCTGGTCCCGCCTTCGCACGAATGGCACCGCAGGCGCACGCCCGGCTCACGAACTCAGGTCAGGCGCGAATCCACCCCGTCGCCAAAGCATCCGCCCAGCTTTCCGCCCCCAATGCCCGCGCTCGCGCGATCATTTCGCCCGGATCATAGGGCACCTGATGCAGGCTGGCCCGCCAGACGCCGCCCGTCAGCTCCAACACCCCGTATTGCGCATCGGGCGATCCCGTTTCGCAGGCAAAGGGCGGATCTGTGCGGGTGTCCAGATAGGCCGGACATCCGATCGAGCCGGGGTTCACCAGAAGCGGCCCGTCCGGCAGGCGGACGATGCGGGGTATATGGGTATGACCCGACAGGATCACCGGATGGTCGAGACCGCGCGCCGGGCCTTCGCATTCGGAAAGCGTCGCGGCGCGCATGGCGTCATTGCCGCGCTGATCCAGCCAGTTCCGGGTATCCGATGTGGGCGTGCCATGTGTCATGAGCAAACCATGCACCTCCAGCGTCGCGGGCATCGCGCGCACCCAGTCAAGATGGGTGGGCGCAAGCAGGGGATAGGTCCATTGCTCCCAAAGCGGCTGATCCTCGGGCGGGCGGTCCACCAGAAACCGGTCGTGATTGCCCGCGATCGTCGGGAAATCCCGGGCCATCAGGCGGTCCGCCGTACCCACCGGGTCGAGCGGCCCGGAAATGCTGTCGCCAAGGTTCAGAACCTCGGCAATCCCCCGGCGTTCGATATCCGCCAGCACTGCGTCGAGTGCTGCCGAGTTGCCGTGAATATCCGCGATGACCGCAATCTGCATGGGCGGCACTCTGAAACCGGGTCGGGGAAAGGTAAAGGAGGGATGGTACCGCCTCCCTGGCTTGAACAGGGGACCTCTGGATCCACAATCCAGCGCTCTAACCAACTGAGCTAAGGCGGCACGCGATGCGTTCCTTACCCACGGCCCCTTGCGATTGCAAGAGGGTCAGAGCACGCGCGTCCAGTGTTCTTCCACCGCATCGACACCGAAAAAGTGGCTGGGGCGGGCCGAGACCCTGACAAAGCCCGACGCGGCATAAATCGCGCGGGCGGTGGTCTGGCCTTCATGGGTATGAAGTTCGATCCGGGTATAGCCCGCGTCCCGTGCGAAATTCAGGCAGGCGCGGGTCAACGTCTGGCCCAGCCCGCGCCCGCGTGCTTCCGGGACGACGAAGAAGCACCGCAGTTTCGCGAGGCCCGGAGTGCCCGAGGCGGCGCAGAAGATCGAGCCAAGCCGCGTCTCGCCATCGACCGCGATAAAGGCGCGCTCCCGCGCGGGGTCGCGATCCCGGTCGAACTCCCGAAGGATTTCGCCAATCCACGGCCCGAACTCGGCGTTGAAGCCCGCATGTTGCGTGTAATGCGCCGCGTGCTGGGCGACGCACCAGTCCAGATCGCCGTCTTCGAGGTCCCGCAATTCGATCTCTGCCATTCAACGGACCTAGCCCTATTGCACGAAACCGCGCAACCGGCTACCTGACGCTGCCATCAGATCCGGAGACCTGCCATGGGCATCAACGACGAAAG
This sequence comes from uncultured Paracoccaceae bacterium, assembly GCA_947503175.1. Taxonomy (GTDB): domain Bacteria; phylum Pseudomonadota; class Alphaproteobacteria; order Rhodobacterales; family Rhodobacteraceae; genus Ovoidimarina. Next base: position 1,027,405 of record CANNCO010000001.1, on the reverse strand, counting down.
CGATACGACCGCGAACCTTCAGATCGGCCCCACATCGGCGGGCATGGTGCGGCTGTTCATCGAGGGCGACGGCTTCGAGGTGCCGCTGGATTTCGACCCTGACGAGGCCGAAGAGATCGCCGAGGAAATCCGCGCGGCTGCCGGACGCGCGCGGGCGGCGTCTAAAGGGAAAAGGTAACGCCCGGATCGCGGGCGGCCTGCTGGCGCAGGGCGGCATGGCGGGCGAATTTCTGAACCATGACCTTGCGCCGGGCCGGGGCCAGTTTGCTCTCGGGGCCGACACGCAGGATTTCCGCATCATAGGCATCGGCGATGATCAGCCCCGTCTCTGACGGCAGAAGGTCGGTGGGAAAGGCCTCGTCCACCGCCCAGAAGAACCGGTCGCACCATTCGAGATAGCCCTGCCACTTGCTGTCCGAGGTGAAATCGGCGCGGCTGGATTTGCATTCCACCACCCAGATCTCGCCCCTTGGGCCAAGCGCCATGACATCGACACGCAGACCCCGGGTGGGGGTCAGCTCTTCGACCGTCACGAAATCATGGGCCAGAAGATGACGGCAGACGCCGCGGGCCAGAAGCTGGCCGGGTCTCTGGGGTGTCGGGGCGTGATCGTCTGGCATGGGGTGAATGTGAACAATTCGTGAACAAAAAGTCAAGCTGCCGATGGGTCTTGAATGTGTTCGGGAAATCTCCCCTCGCGGCGCGCACCATGCTAGGCTTCGACAACAGATCCGGGTGCGCGGCACCCCAAGGGAGGACATCCATGAGTTTCATCAGAACGCTCGCGGCGCTCGCGGCCGGTTTTGCAGCGGCCAAGGGCCATCAGAAGTTCAAGAAGATGGGCGGCATGGCCGGCCTTCAGGACGCGATGAAGGACAATCCCACGCTGGCGGGCATGCAGGCGCAGATGGGCGAGATGATGGAGAAGTTCGGCATGCCCGGCGGGGCGGACGGGTTGCAGAACATGATGGATCGGTGGGCGGGCGGCGGACAGGCCGGCGGCGCAAATGCCATGGCGGGGCTCAGTGGTGTGGTTTCGGCACTGGGCGGGGCCGGGGCTGCGGGGGCCGAGCAGGCAGGGCAGATGATGGACGCGCTGACCGGAAACAAGGCCGCCAGCACGGCGATCGAGGATAATGCCAAGCTGATGATCCGCGCGATGATCCAGGCCGCGCGCGCCGATGGCGAGATCGATGACGAGGAACGCGCGAAGCTCATGGATCATCTGGGCGAGATCGACGCCGAAGAACGCGCGTTCATCGAGGCCGAACTTGAAGCCCCCGTCGACCCGGTGCGTCTGGCCGCCGATACGGGCGATCAGGCCAAGGCGCAGGTCTATGCCATGGCCGTCTCGGCGGTGCGCGTGGATACGGCCGGGGAGGCGGCCTATCTGGACAATCTCGCATCCGCACTGGGCCTGAGTGACGAGACCCGCGCCCGGGTGCATCAGGCGATGGGGGCTTAGGCGCGGCAGGCGCAGGACCGCCGGGCTCATCATGCGTTCGGTGGGGTACTGGCAAGGCCCCGGTAAGCCGGTCCCTGCCGCCCAGCTTTGGCGAAAGGGTGTTGTGGCAACTGCTCAAGCGACCGAACAACCTGCCACATCTTGCGTTTCCGGCAGGGCTCGCCGTCCTCTGGCTTGCCTCATGTGCGGCCATGGTGGCCGCGCGAACCGCCGGTCCGGCCACGCTTGATCTCTACGGACAGATCGCGGCGATTGCGTTCGTGGCGGCTTTGGCGGTCTGGCTTTGGCGCACCCGGCCCGCCCTGCCGCCGCGTCCGGCCGGGCCGCCTTTGCCCTTGTCGGGTCTGGGGTTCGGCCGGGCGCTTGCAACGATCACCGGGGGTCTAATTGCGCTTTTTGTGATTTCATTCGCCGCCCATCCGTGGCTCGTTGTGGTGGCCGCCCTGACGCCGTTGTCGGCCTGGCAGATCGCCGTCCATCGCAAAGACATAACCCATCGGGCCGTCGGTGTCGCTTTGGCCCTGGGCGGTATCTGCCTTGCCCTGTCGCATCTCGCGGGCCGCCTCGACGGGTTTCAGGCCTTTTACCTGATATGCATTCCGCCCTTGTTCCTGGGGGGTGCGCTTCTGGCGCGATCCACGGGGCTGGCGCGGGTCGACAGCGTCGACGGATCGTGGGGACGGGCGGCTGCGGGCCTTGTCGCGGGTTCCGTTCTGGCCGTTCCGGCGGCATTGCTGAACGTGAGCCATGGCGCCCATTCCGGTGATGTCTGGATCGATCAGATCTGGGAGCCCGCGGTGGCGCTCGTTCCCGGCATCGCCGAAGAGACATGGGCGCGCCTGTTCATGCTGACGCTCGTTTTGCGTTGCTGCGCGGGCCTTCCGGGGACCGTCCTGCTCGCGCGGTGGTGGCCGCCCTTCTGATCGCTGCCCTCGTTCATGCATTGGTGCATCTTCCGGCCGAGATGGTGTTCAGCCCCGCCGCCCTGTCGTTGGGACTGTCAGCTCTGCTTTTCGGCGTGCCCATGGGCCTGATCTTCATCCGGTTCGGATTTGAATACGCCGTGGGCTATCACTTTTTCGTCGATTTCGTCCGGTTCATCGTCGCATATGCAGCGGCATAGGTTTTCTGCCGCCGCGGTGATCGCGCAGGTCGAGATCACGCGCGGGGTTTCTGTCGGTCGACAACGGGTATCGCAATCCGTTGCACGAAACCCGTCGTCTAAAACGCAACGGGCGCGTCGGCAGACAGCCGGACGGCTCAGATATCAGCCATCCTCCGGCTCGAACTCCAGCGCGACGCCGTTGATGCAGTACCGCAGACCTGTGGGCTGCGGCCCGTCGGGAAAGACATGGCCAAGATGCGCCTCGCAGCGGTTGCAATGCACCTCGGTCCGCCGCATGAAGAAACTGCGATCGTCCTTCTCGCCCACCATTTCGGAATCGAGCGGCTGATAGAAGGACGGCCATCCGGTGCCCGACTCGAACTTATGCGCCTGATCGAACAGGGGCGCGCCGCAGCAGGTGCACATGAACGTGCCGGCATCCTTTGGAAAATCGTCGTGTGTGCCGGCGCGTTCGGTGCCATGCTTGCGCGTCACGCGATAGGCCTCGTCCGAAAGCTGAGCCCGCCATTCGGCATCGGATTTCACCACTTTTTCCACGAACGTCCTCCTGAAATGCCATCATCGCTCTGACACATATTGTGTGCAACAACCATTTTCACCATATCTAGGGGAGGATGCGCCGTCTCCAACCCCTGAAAAGGAGGGCAGGCATGGTCGGGCTGAGAAAGCCGAAATACCGCGCGCGCTTGGCGAGAAATGCCGAGGATATCAAGGCGGCCCAGCGGCTGCGCTATCTTGCATTCGTCGATGCGGCGGACCCGGACGGACGGGATTGCGATGCGTTCGATCCCATCTGCCGCCATATCCTGATCGAAGAGGTGCGCGGCGGGCGGCTTGTCTGCTGTTTCCGGCTTCTGCCGCTGGATTGCGGACAGGATCTGCCGAAAAGCTATTCTGCCCAGTATTACGAACTGTCCCGTCTCCACGACTATCCGGGCCGGATGGTCGAAATGGGCCGGTTCTGTATCCTGCCCGGTCTGCGCGATGCGGATATCCTGCGTCTTGCATGGTCGGAAATGGCGCGGTTCGTCGACGAAAACGGCGTGGATATGCTGTTTGGCTGCGCGTCGTTTCACGGTGTCGACGCAGACGCCTATGCCGATGCGTTCGCGATGCTGCGGGACCGCCACCTTGCGCCCAAACGCTGGCTGCCGCGCGTCAAGGCGCCTGATGTGTTCCGCTTTGCCCGCCGCCTGCGGCGCGCCCCGGACGCCAAGCGTGCGATGCTGACCATGCCGCCCCTGCTGCGGTCCTATCTGGCCATGGGCGGTTGGGTCAGCGATCACGCCGTCGTCGACCGCGATCTGGGCACCTTGCATGTGTTCACGGGGCTCGAGATTGCGGATATTCCGCCGGGGCGCGCGGCGCGCCTGCGGGCCATTGCCGGCGGGTGATCCGCCGTTTGCCGGGGGTGCAAAAGGCGCTTGCAAAACCTGAGCGCAGCGCCTTACCGACTGGTCGCCCCGCCCTTGGTGGACAGGAACGCCGCCCTGATCGTCTCTTTCATCGCGATCAATGGCCCGCCGTCCGCGGAGCCGTTGGCCGCAAGCACGAGCTTGGATGTCGGCGTCGCGCCCAGATCAAGCTCCGCGCCCACGATGGCATGGCCTGAATGAACCGATGATCGTCCCACAAGCCCGACGGCGATCCCGGCATCGACCGCCGCGATCACGCCTGACACGCTTTGGCTGGAATAGACAATGCGGTAGGGCCGTCGCCTTGCCTCAAGGGACCCGAGTGCCGCGTCCCGCCACCAGCAGGCGTGATCGAACAGGGCGACCGGAAGGGTCCGGGCGGTCGAGAAATCCTGTTCCGCCGACGACACCCAGCATGTCGGGTCTTCGAACAGCAGGTCCTCGACCGGTCGGGGCGTTTCCACCTCATAGACGGCGAGGTCCAGTTCGCCTTTCTCAAGTGCGCCGGGAAATCCGGTGCTCAGCGCGCATGTCACATCAAGCTCGACCTGCGGGTGCAGACGCGAGAATGCGGCCACGATCTGTGCGAGCTTGGCCCGGCCATGATCGTCGGGGATGCCAAGCCGCAATCGCCCGCGCACGGCGTCCCTCGAAATATCGCGAAGGGCCGCGTCAAGCCGCGCGGTCACCTCATTCGCGATGGGAAGCAGTCTCCGGCCCGTTTCGCTTGGCACCACCCCGCGCCCGTGCCGCTCGAAAACGGGCTCTCCGAGTATGGTTTCCAGACGCTTGATCTGAATGCTGGTCGCGGATTGTGACCGGTTTATCAGGGCCGCCCCATCCGTGACGCTGCCCGCCTGAGCGACGGCGATGAAGGTTCGCAGCAGATCGCTGTCCAGATGATTCATTCAAAATTCCGATATCTGAAATGCAAACTATTCGTTTCATGTATGCCTCGGCGGGCTCTAGCCTGCAAGCCGGAAGGGGATCGCCATGACCGATCAGGCACATATGGAAAAACGCCCGACCAGACGCCTGGCGCTTTGGGTCACGGGGTTTGCTCTTCTGATATCCGTTGTCGTCGCGTGGCCCGCCCATGCCGTCGATGCGGCCCTGTTCGTGTTCTGGGGCCTTGTCACCGTCGCCCCGATCGTCATTCCCGGTATCGTTCTTGCGGCCTGGATCATCGCAAGCGGCGCCGACGGGCATATCGCGGGCGCATTCGAGGGCCGCACGCTTCAAACCGTACTCGCCGCCTCGCTGATAGGGGCGATCACCCCGGTTTGCGGCGTAACGGTCCTGCCGATGATGGCGGGTCTTCTGGCGGCGGGAGTGCCGCTGGCGCCGATCATGGCCTTCTGGCTGTCCTCCCCGGTGACCGACCCTGCGATGCTGGCGACGACCGCCGCGACCCTTGGCCTGAGCTTTGCCCTAGGAAAGACCGTTGCGGCATTCGGCATCGGTGTTCTGGGCGGCGGGGTGACGGCCTTTGTCGCGACCCGGCCCTGGGCCCTGAATGCGCTTCGGGACAACGGCCTGGCACGCCAGCTCGCCGCTGCCCGCTGCGGCGACAGCAAGTCCTTCGATCCCCGAGTCTGGAAAAGCGCGGCGCGCAGGCAGTCATTCATCAGCCAGTTCCGGGCAACCGCGCGGCTGATCCTGATCTGTTTGATCCCCGCCTTCGGCGCCGAATACGCATTGAACGCCGCCCTGACGCCGGGCGCGCTTGCGGCCTATGTCGGCGAGGATCAGTGGTGGGCCATCCCCGCCGCGGTTCTTGTCGGTGCGCCCGCCTATATCGACGGGTATGCGGCGCTTCCCCTGACACGAGGGCTGATCGACAATGGTATGTCGGAAGGCGCGGCCATGGCGTTTCTCGTCGCCGGTGGCGTCGTGAGCATCTGGGGCGCCATGGCCATCGCGCCGGTGCTCAAACCGAAGCCGTTCCTGCTCTACCTCGCCCTGGCCGTCCTGGGTTCGCTCGCGGCCGGCTATGCATTCGAATGGGTTGTCTAGCGAACCCGTGGCAACGCGGCCTGAGCCGCGCGGTGCGGTCGTGACCCGAGATCCGGCGGGGCAGGGCGCTTGACCTCCCCCCGGCTCGGGCTTACCTGCCGCCCATGGCCCGTCCCCCGCTTCTCCAACTCTCCGGCATCTCGCTGACCTTCGGCGGCGATCCCGTGTTCGACGGGCTCGATCTGGTGGTGCAGCCCGGTGATCGTTTGGCGCTTGTGGGCCGCAACGGTTCGGGAAAATCGACACTGCTGAAGCTGATGGCGGGCCTTGTCGCCCCCGACCACGGCACACGTTCTATGCCGCCGGGCACCTCGGTGGGGTACATGGAACAGGAGCCGGATATGTCCGGCCACGCCACCCTCGGCGATTTTGCCATGGCGGGGCTGGAGCCGGGGCAGGATTACAGGGTCGAGGCGGCGGCAACGGGGTTGAAATTCGACCCTTCCGTCAGCACCGCGACCGCCTCGGGCGGTGAGCGCAGACGCGCCGCGCTGGCGCGGCTGATGGCCGAGGCGCCCGATCTGATGCTGCTGGACGAACCCACCAACCATCTGGATATCGAAGCCACGCTCTGGCTTGAGAAAGAACTGTCGGACACCCGTCAGGCTTTCGTTCTGATCAGCCACGACCGCGCCTTTCTGCGGGCATTGGCCCGCGCGACGCTCTGGCTTGACCGGGGCGTGATGCGGCGGATGGACAAGGGCTTTGCGGCCTTCGAGGAGTGGCGCGATACGGTCTGGGCGGAAGAAGACCTTGCCCGCCACAAGCTCGACCGCAAGATCAAGGCCGAGGCGAAATGGGCCGTCGAGGGGATCTCTGCGCGCCGCAAGCGCAATCAAGGCAGGGTCCGCGCGCTTCAGGCGCTGCGCTCGGAACGGCGCGACATGATCGCGCGTCAGGGCACTGCGGCGATGGCCTTTGACGGCGGTCCCAAAAGCGGGCGGCTGGTCAGCGAACTGACAGGCATCTCGAAAAGCTTCGGCGGCAAGACGATCCTGCGGGACGTGTCTCTACGCCTGATGCGCGGCGACCGGCTGGCCCTTGTCGGCCCGAACGGGGCGGGCAAGACCACGCTTCTGAAAATCATCACTGGCGAACTTGCTCCCGATGCGGGCACCGTTCGGCTGGGCACGAACCTGGAACTTGCGGTGTTCGATCAGGCCCGCGCTGCGCTCGATCCCGATATGACCCTTTGGGACAGCCTGACCGGCAGCCCCGACATGCGTGTTTCGGGCCGGGCCGATCAGGTGATGGTGCGCGGCCAGCCGCGCCATGTGGTGGGCTACCTGAAAGAGTTCCTGTTTCACGAGGCACAGGCCCGCGCGCCGGTTCGTTCGCTGTCGGGTGGCGAGAAGGCGCGGCTTCTTCTGGCGCGGCTTATGGCGCAGCCCTCGAACCTTCTGATCCTCGATGAACCGACAAACGATCTGGACGTGGAAACGCTCGACCTGCTGCAAGAGTTGATCGGCGATTATGACGGTACGGTTATCGTCGTCAGCCACGACCGTGACTTTCTGGACCGGGTTGCGAGTGTGACCGTCGCGCTTGAGGGCAATGGCCGTGTCACGGCCTATGCGGGCGGCTGGACCGACTACATGGCGCAACGAAAGGACCAAGACGCTGCCGCCAAGTCGCGGACCGCGAAACAGGCAGGTTCGGACAGGCCGAAACAACAGCCGAAACCAGAATCTTCAGGGGGTCTGAGTTTCACTGAACAACACCGGCTGAAAGAGCTTCCGGCACGGATCGAACGGCTGGAAGCCGAGATTGCGAAACTCTCCAAACTTCTAGCCGATCCGGAACTCTTTACCCGCGAACCGGTCAAGTTCCGCAAGGCGACCGAAGCGTTGGCCGAACGGCAACAGGCCCTTGAAGCCGCCGAAGAAGACTGGTTGATGCTGGAGGAAAAGGCCGCCTCCTGATCACGGCATTCGCAATCCGCCGTCCAGCCGGATCACGCTGCCGTTCAGATAGCCGCATTCGATGATGAACCGCACCGTCGCCGCGAACTCCGCCGGATCGCCCAGCCGTGGCGGACACAGGACATCGCGGGCCAGCCCGTCCATGATCTCTTCGCCCAACGCTTCGAGCATCGGCGTGCGAAAAATTCCCGGCGCGATCGCCATCACCCGGATCCCGTCCCGCGCCAGATCGCGTCCGGCAGGCAGGCACAGACCGGCAATCCCGGCCTTGGACGCAGCATAGGCCGTCTGACCCTTCTGGCCCTCGAATGCCGCGACGGACGCGGTATTGACGATCACACCCCGCGCGCCATCCGCATCGGGTGCGTTCCCTGCCATATGGAGGGCGGCAAGGCGCATCGTGTTGAAGGTTCCGGTCAGGTTGATGTCCAGCGTCCGCCGGAACAGGTCCAGATCATGGGGTCCGTCGCGCCCGGTCAGCTTGGCCCCGGTCGCGATCCCGGCGCAGTTCACCAACGCCGTGATCCGGCCCATGGCCGCCATGGCCGCGTCGAGACCGTCGGCAACCGACGCTTCGTCGGCCACGTCGACTTTCGCAAAGCTGGCACCGATGGTGCGCGCATGGTCTTCGCCGCCCGCATCGAGATCAAAGATCGTCACCGCCGCCCCCGCCTGACGCAGCAGGCGCGCTGTGGCCGCTCCAAGGCCCGAGGCGCCACCGGTCACGACGGCGCAGGTTCTTTCGATATCCATGCGTACTTTTTCCTTCCGTTAACCTTGGCGTAGGGAAGCTGTGGCAGGCTGTCAAACGGGCCGGCATCGCTGTTTCTGCACACCCTTGCCAACAGGCCCCGATACCTGACGACCTCATGACCCCTTTTTGAAGGTGCCCGATGCGCTGCTGCTTTCTGGTCTGTCTGTTCTCGTTTGCCCTTGCGGCTCAAGGCTCTGCCGACACGCAAGACGGCGCTTTCACCGGCGCGTATCTGGGCGGTCAGGCCGGTTACCTGTTGGGGGATGGCGATGCTGGCACGGTCGGACTCCATCTCGGCTATAGCGCATCTCCGGGCGCGCCGCTCGTTCTGGGCGTCGAACTCGAACTCGATGCGACCGACCGGCGTCTGGATGGAACGGATCAGCGTGTGGACAGTCTGGCCCGCCTCAAGCTGCGCGCAGGCGGCAGGGCCGGTGACACATTGCTATACGGCCTGGGCGGGGTCTCAATGCTCGATAGCGGTCTGGGCAATGCGCGTGGCGGGATGATCGGCGCGGGGGGAGAGATCGACCTGGGTGACGGGCGCTCGGTCGGGATCGAACTGACGCATGAGCATTTCGGTGAGATCGGATCGTCGGGTCGCGGATTGAACCTGACCGGCCTGTCCTTCCGTGCCGGCCTGCGGTTCTAACCTGCGGTTCTAAAGCGTCCCGCCTTTGATCTGATACACTCTGATCTCTTTTCGCGTCTGTGGCGCAGCCGAAAGGCCGCAAACAGGCAATTCTTGTTCAAGGCGGGACGTCTCAGGCACGCAGGTCGCGCAGAACGTCGGCCACCATCATCACATCGTCACGCGTGCAATCGAACTGTCCGACCTGTACCCGGATCACCTGCCCACCGGCATGGCGCGTCGGGGTCAGATACACCCGCCCGTCATCATTGATCGTGTCCAGAAGCGCGGTTGTGCGGGCATCATCCTCGGCGGCGAAGGTGAACAGCGACAGCATCGGCGGTGTCGTGATGCGCAACCCATCCATTCCGCCAATGACTTCCGAGAGTTCGACGGCCCAGTTCACATGGTTCCTGATCCGGCTGCGCAGGCCGTCAAGCCCGTAGGCCCGCATGACTAACCATAGCTTGAGCGCCCGAAACCGGCGTCCCAGCGGAACCGTCCATTCCTGATAATCCGTCGGGCGATCCTCGCCCGATGTGGCAAGGTAGTCGGGCCGCAACCCCAGCGTTCGGATCTGATCGCGCGGATCGGCGAGGAACTGCACCGCACAATCGAACTGCGCGCCCAGCCACTTATGCGGGTTGAAGACGATGCTGTCGGCCTTATCAACCCCGTCCCATAACATCCTGAATTCCGGACATATCATGGCCGATCCGGCCCATGCCGCATCCACATGAACCGGCAGATCGTGGGACTTTGCCACGGCGATGCTTTCGGCGATACGGTCCGTTCCCCCAACCGATGTCCCGCCGACCGACAGGATGACACCGGCGGGGCGCAACCCTGCCGCCAGATCGGCCCGGATCAGCGCGTCCAGCGCATCTGGCCTCAACGCCAGCGTGTCATCCACCGGCACTTTCACCAGGTTTGCCTGCCCGATTCCCGCGATCCGCGCGGCCTTGTCGATGGAAGAATGCCCCTGATCGCTGGCATAGAGCCGCAACACGGGCTGCCCGGCCAGACCGCTCTCATTCCCTGCCCAGCCCAACGCCCGCTCGCGCATCGTCAGCACTGCCGCAAGCGTCGCCGTCGTCGCACTGTCATGGATCGTGCCTGTGAAATGCCTCGCAAGACCCAGCGCCTGACGCAGCCAGCCGATCATCACGCCTTCGATCTCGTTTGCCGCCGGGGCCGTCTGCCACAGCATCCCCTGCGCCGCGATGGCATTGGCCAGTTGCTCTGCCAGCATCGAGGCAGGCGCGGCATTGGCCGGAAAATACGCAAAGAACCGCGGATGCTGCCAATGGGTCATCGCATCGGGCACGATCCGGCAGAAATCGTCGAAAATCGCCTCCACCGGATCGGGCGTTTCCGGGGCGTGGGCGGGCAGTTTCGCCGCCGTCTCGCCGATCCTGACCTGCGCACGCACGGGCCTGTCACGCAGGGTCCGATGATAGTCCCGCGCCCAGTCGGCGGCACGCTTGGACCAATACGCCAGATCGTCATGGTCCATCAGCCGGGAACCGCCCGGGCCTCGCGCGCAAGCGCATCGGCCATCTCGGCCAGTGTCGTCAAGGCCGCCTCAAGCCGCGCGTCATCGACCGTCAGGGCAATCCGCAGATGTCCCGCGGTCGCCAGTCCAAAGCTCTCGCCCGGCATCACCGCGATGCCATGATCATCCAGCAGCCGGTTGGCAAAATCCTCGCCCGACAGCCCCGTCGCGCGGACATCCACCATCACATACATGGCCGCCGAGGCTTTGTGCAGACGCAGCCCCTGCCGCTGGCCGAGAATGCGCGTCGCGATCTCGCGCCGCCTGCGAAACGGCGCGGCAATGGTCTCTTCGAAACTCCGGTCCTGCGTGAGCGCGAAAACCGCTGCATCCTGCAGGAACCCCGGCACGCCATAGGTCGTCACTGTGGCCAGATCGATGAGATTCGCGATCACAGGCGCAGGCCCGACGATCCAGCCCACGCGGCTGCCGGTCATCGCATGGCTTTTCGACATCGACCCCACGACAAGCGTTCGCTCGGTCATACCCGGCAGAGCGCGGGAGCTCAGATGCGACCCGTCCCAGACCTGCGTGTCATAAACCTCGTCCGAGATCAGCCACATGCCGTTCCGCGTCACGATCTCTGCGATGCCTTCCAGCACCGTGCGCCCATAGACGCCGCCCGTGGGATTATTGGGCGAATTGATCAGAAGCGAGCGCGCGCCCGTCGCCAAACCAGCGATATCGGCAGGGCGCGGCTGAAACCCGTCTTCGGGCCGGGTCACGACCGGCACGGCGTTCGCGCCCGTGGCCCGGATCGTTCCGGGGTAGGTCGCGTAATAGGGGTCGATGAACAGCGCCCTGTCGCCGGGATCGCAGGCGGCCATATGCGCAGCGAAAAGCGCCGATTGCCCGCCCGGTGTGATCATCACGTTCTCGGGGCCGGTGGTGACACCGGTGCGCTCCGTCAGGCGATCTGCCACGACCTGCCGCAGCCGCATCACGCCCGGCACAGGCGCATAGCCCGTGGCCCCGGCCCGTGCCGACGCTTCCATCGCGTCGATGATGGACGGATCGGTCAGAATGTCATGCTCGCCCTGCGTCAACTCGACCACCGACCGGCCCGCAGCGATCATCTCGCGCGAACGGTTGAACACCTCCCAGCCATCGGAATCGCCCGCGATTTGCGCGATCCGTGCCGAGGCTTTCGGGTTATGAATGCTGTCCGTCATGGCGCGACCAAACACATGGCCCGGCCCCTTGGCAAGATCAAAGCGTCGCCTGAACCTTGCGCGGCAGTTTCGACCGGATCAGATCGTAAGAGGCCTGAATGCGGTGTGCGAATTCACCCTCATCCGCGCTCCATGGCAACAGAACCCAGCTTCTGTGAAAATAGGGCGCCCGTTCCGCCGCACCCGCCTCGATCAGCATCGTCGCGGTCTCGATATCCGGGGTCTTGACCGAAACACCGGTATCCATTGCGCCGACCACCGCAAACAGCTTGTCGCCGACCTTCCACGCATCATGCCCGCCACCCCAGGGGTCCGAACACGCCGCGCCGGGCAGGGCGGCGCACATCCTGTTCACTGCTGCGCGATCCATGAATCAAGGATCGACGTCTTTCGGATTCGGATCAAGCCCCGCCCCGGACAAAAAAGGCCGGGCGCATGGCCCGGCCCAGAAACTCGTTACCCCACCCCTCAGTTCGGACGGATCGTGATATCCACCCGCCTGTTCTGAGCCCTGCCTTCCGGTGTCAGGTTCGATGCGATCGGCTGATCCTCACCGGCGCCGAATGTCCGCAGACGGGACGACGAAACGCCATTGTTGATCAGGACATTGGCCACCGAAATCGCGCGCCGTTCGCTCAGGTTCTGGTTATAGGATGCCGCACCGGTTGAATCGGTATGCCCGACAATCGTCACGGTCGAGTCCGGATAGCGGTTCAGGCTGGCGGCCAGCGTGCCCAGATCGGACCGCAGGGCCGGCTGTACCGCCGCACTGTCGACGTTGAACAGAATGTCCTGCGGCATCCGCACGATCAACTCGTCGCCGGACCGGATCACGCCAATATCACTGTCGAGAGATCCGCGAAGCTCGCGCGCCTGGCGGTCCAGAAGCGTACCCACACCGGCTCCGATAGCCCCACCGATGGCCGCACCCAGAATCGCGTTCTCGACCCGGTCGCTGCCGCTTTCCTTGGTTGCCCCTGCCAATCCGCCCAGCACTGCGCCGATGGCGGCACCCTGACCTGTCCGCTGCCGGTCGCCACCCTGCTGGAACTGCGGGTCCGTACACCCGGCAACGGCAACAACGCTTGCCACCGCGAGAAGGCTGATCTTGTTTGTGATGGTCATCGTATTGAGGTCCTTGATTGTATCACTGCTCTGGTTCAATGCCCGAAATAGCAGTCGGGTTCCGAGCAACAATGCAAATCAACCTCGTGTTAGGCAATAACATGCCGCCGCTATGCGGTTTCAGCGGCTTCCCAGGCGAGCATGGCGCGTTTCACGGGCAGACCCCAGTGATATCCGCCAAGACCACCCGACTTGCGCAGCGCCCGGTGACAGGGGATCAGCCACGAGATGGGGTTGCGCCCCACGGCGGTCCCCACCGCTCTCACGGCGCGTGGATGACCGATGGCATTAGCGATGTCGGAATAGGTGGTGACATGGCCCGTGGGGATCTGGAGGAGCGCCTCCCACACCTTGATCTGAAAGGGCGCGCCGATCAGGAACAGGGGCGTCTTTTCGGATGCAGTCTCGCCGGCCTTGGGAAAGGCCAAGGCGACGAACGGCTCAAGCGCCTCCGGTTTCTCGACGAACCGCGCCTTGGGCCAGCGCGAGGTCAGGTCTTCCATCGCCGACTCGGGCCCTGTTTCGGCGGCAAATCCGATGCCGCAGATGCCTTTCTCCGTTCCCATCACTAGGGCGGGCCCAAAGGGGCTTTCGAACCAGCCCCAGAGAATCGTCAGACCTTCGGCGCCTTGGGCGTAGTCTCCCGGGCTCATTGCCTCCCACCGGACGAACAGGTCATGCAACCGGCCCGAACCCGACAGGCCAACCGCATCCGCGGTTTCCAGCGTCGTATGGCGGTCGGCCAGAAGCTGCTTTGCATGGTCCAGCGTCAGCCATTGCTGAAAGCGTTTCGGGCTGACCCCGGCCCAGCGGCTGAACACGCGCTGGAAATGCGCGGGGCTCAGGTTCATCTCAGCCGCGATCTCCTCCAGCGTCAGGCTGCGTCCGTCATCGGCATCGATCCGGTCGATGGCCCGCCGCATCAGGCGATAGTAATAGCTTTGTTCAGGTTCGGTTAGGGTAACGGTCATAGTATCTCTCCTTACCCCAGGCATCTATGCCAGCCAAACGTCCGGTGCGACCCGTTTCCTGCGCAACCCGCATGGCGTCCGGACGCTTGTGCACCCGCAACCTTAGCGCCATAAGGCGATCAATGGCGAAACAGCTGCCCTATAACGTGATCCGCGAGATCTTTGAGCGTTTTCACGCACTCGACCCCGAGCCCAAGGGCGAGCTGGATCACGTGAACGCCTTTACCCTTGTCGTCGCGGTAGCGCTTTCGGCGCAGGCCACGGATGTGGGCGTGAACAAGGCCACGAAAGAGCTCTTCAGGATCGCCGACACGCCGGAAAAGATGCTGGCCTTGGGCGAAGAGGGGCTGATCGGGTACATCAAGACCATCGGCCTTTACCGCAACAAGGCCAGGAACGTGATGAAGCTCTGCCGCATCCTGATCGATGAATACGGCAGTCAGGTCCCGTCCTCGCGCGCTGCACTGCAATCGCTGCCGGGTGTCGGGCGCAAGACCGCGAATGTCGTTCTGAACATGTGGTTTCGCCAGCCCGCGCAGGCCGTCGATACGCATATCTTTCGTGTCGGCAACCGCACCGGCATCGCGCCGGGCAAGGATGTGGACGCGGTCGAACGCGCCATCGAAGACAACATTCCCGCCGAGTATCAGCAACATGCACATCACTGGCTGATCCTGCACGGCCGCTACATCTGCAAGGCGCGCAAACCCAACTGCCTTGTCTGCCCGATCAGCGATCTCTGCGCCTATGAGGAGAAGACCACATGAAAGAGTTCGACGTTACCGGTATCGGCAATGCCATGGTCGACGTGCTGGCCCGCGCTGACGACGGGTTTCTCGCGCAAAACGGGGTCGAGAAGGGGATCATGCAACTGATCGACATGCCCCGTGCCATCGAACTCTATGCCGCCATCGGCCCGGCCAAGGAAATCTCGGGCGGATCGGCGGCCAACACGATTGCGGGTATCGCGCATCTTGGTGGCAGCACGGCCTATGTGGGCAAGGTGCGCGACGACCAGCTTGGCGCGATCTTCGCACACGATCTGCGTGCGCAGGGCGCGGTCTATGAAACCCATATGGCCCCGGCCTCGGCCCTTGCCGAAACCGGGCGCTGCATCGTGATCGTGACGCCCGATGGTGAACGGTCGATGAACACCTATCTCGGCGTGACTGAGCATCTGTCCCCGAGCGATATCGACCCCGAGCAGATTGCCCAATCCGAATGGATCTACCTTGAGGGTTACAGGTTCGACGGGCCCGAAAGCCACGAGGCTTTCGCCGTGGCAATTGCGGAAGCCAAGCAGTCCCATGGCCGGGTGGCCCTGACCCTGTCCGACCCGTTCTGCGTCGAACGCCACCGGGACGCGTTCCGCCGGATGATCGCCGAAAGCGTCGATCTTCTCTTTGCCAACCGGGCCGAGATCACATCGATGTACCAAACGGACGACTTCACGAACGCCATGCAGCAGGGTGCCGATGACGTCGCGATCCTCGCCTGCACGGATGGGGAAAACGGCGCCCATGTCCTGTGCGACGGAAAGCACGTCCACGTGCCCGCCGTGCCGACCGACATCGTCGATGCGACCGGGGCAGGGGACCTGTTCGCAGGCGCATTCCTCTGGGGCCTGACACAGGGGCGCGATCTGGAAAGCTGCGCCCGTATGGGCAATCTCGCCGCGTCAGAGGTGATAAGCCATATCGGGGCACGGCCCGAGGCTGACCTCAAAACCCTGTTCCGCGAACACGGGCTGATCAAATAAGAACTGCCGCCGGTCGTAGGACGGGCGGCAGCGTCTGACGTCCTGAAGCGGAATCCCTAGACTTCGACGACCTTCGCGTCGGGGGCGTTCTTCGCGACAGAAGCAATCCCGTTCTCACGTGACGCGGCACTTTCGTAGGACTCGCTGGTACCGATGACCTCTCCATTGCCCGCCTTCAGGTTGAACCGGTGCTTGCCGTTCGAGGTGTCCTTGCGCTCAAAACGGGCGTCGTCCGCCGAATTCTTGCGCACCGACTCGATGCCGTTCATCGCGCTGGCCTTTTGCTTATAGCCCTCGCTGGCCAGAATGATCTCGCCATTACCGGCCTTGAGCCGGAACCGGTATTCCCCGGCCTTGTCTGTATAAACTTCGAACTTGCCTGCCATGTAATTGGCCTCCTCTTCCTGTACGAATGCACTTAACCGCGATTTTGGGCCCTCTGAAAAGTCCGTATGTGAAAAAAGTGTCACTTGGCCCGCTTCAGAGCGGAAAGATGCAAGGAAATACGTCAACCTGACCCAAGTAACGAAAAACCCGGCCAGAGCCGGGTTTTTCAAGGTCGTCTCCGAAAACGCTAGTGCAGCTTCGCATCCACCGTGCTGATCGCGTCGTCGATCATCTTGTCACGCTCTTTCGCGCTCATCTGCTTGGCGATCACATCCGCAGCTGCGGCCACGGCGATATCGGCGGCCTTGTCGCGCACATTCTTGATCGCTGCCGCTTCGGCCGATGCGATCTTGTCGGTCGCGGCCTGCAGGCGCCGGGCAATGGAGGCCTCGATGTCCTTCTTCGCGGCGTCGGCGGCTTCCGCCGCCTCGGTCTTGGCGTGCTCGACGATCTGGTCCGCCTGACCCTGAACTTCGCGGGCCTTGCGTTCATAGGATGCCAGAATGGTCTGGGCCTCTTCCCGCAGCTTGCGCGCCTCGTTCAGATCGCTCGTGATGTCTTCGGCCCGCTTGTCCAGCATCCCCGTGATCAACTGCGGCACCTGAAAATACACCAGGATGCCGATGAACACGACAAAGCCGATCAGCACCACGAAGTCGGTATTGGCAAGCGAGAAGAACGGCTTGTCCGCCGCCAGGGCAGGCGTGGCGACAAGGGTGAGGGCTATGGTCAGTCGTATCATGCCGCTTACCCCTTGATCCGCGCGGCAACCGCCGCTTCGATGGCCTTGGCATCTGCGGATGCGCCCAGCGCCTGTACGATCTCGCCTGCCGTGTCCTTCGACACGTCCCTGATCGCGGCAATGGCCCCGTCACGGATCTCCGCGATCTTGCCTTCGCTTTCGGCCAGTTGCGCGGCAATCTCGGCATCCGCCTTCTGACTGGCCAGATCGAGATCGGCCTGCATTTCGGCCTTCGCCTCGCCGATGATCCGCTGCGCCTCGGCGCGCGCGTCGGCCAGCGCCTTGTCATAGGCGGCCTCGGCCTCTTCGGCCTTCAGCTTCAGCTCTTCGGCGGCTGCAATGTCGTTCGTGATCGTGTCCTGACGCTCGGCCAGCACGCTCGCAATTCTGGGCAGCGCCACTCTGGACAGGATCAGATAGATCACCACCAGCGTGACAAGAAGCCAGAAAATCTGGTTCGGGAATGTCGAGAAATCAAGCTGCGGAAGTCCGACGCCTGCGTCCTCGGCCCCTGTGGGTTCGGTTGCCATCTGTGCGCCCCTCGTACCTTCGTTGGACGCCGGGCGCATCGCTGCACCCGGCCGTAAGGATCGAGAAAAGGCTTAGACGGCGAACATCAGCAGAAGTGCTACCAGGAACGCGAAGATCCCCAGAGCTTCCGCAAACGCGATGCCGATAAACAGCGTGGCGGTCTGACCGCCGGCCGCCGATGGGTTGCGCAGGGCACCGGCAAGGAAGTTGCCGGCAACATGGCCCACACCGATGGCAGCTGCGCCCGAACCGATTGCGGCCAGGCCTGCGCCGATGAACTGACCCATTTGTGCGATATCGCCTTCCATGTCCGTTTTCTCCTTACGTTGGAATTGGCTAAATTTGAGTGGTTGTTGCGGGATGACCTAGTGGTGCGGATGCAGCGCATCCTTCAGATAGACACAGGTCAGAATGGTAAAGACGTAGGCCTGGATCGCGGCGACCAGCACCTCAAGCCCGTAGATCGCGACGACGCCGAAGATCGCAAGCGGCGACAGAACCGCAATGGCGGCAAAGCCTGCGAACACTTTCAGAACAGCGTGACCGGCCATCATCGCACCGGCAAGACGCACCGAATGGCTCAGGGGCCGCACGAAGTAGGAAATCAGCTCGATCACCGCCAGAACCGGGCGGATCGCCATGGGCGCGGACGAGACCCAGAACAGGCTCAGGAACCCGGCACCGTTCTTGACGAAGCCCACGATGGTCACGGTCAGGAAGACCCCGATCGCCATCACCGCCGTCACCGCGATATGGGATGTGGTCGAAAAGCTGGTGGGGATCAGGCCCAGGAAGTTCGCGAAGAAGATGAACAGGAACAGCGTGAAGATGTAGGGGAAGAACTTCAACGCGTCCTTGCCCGCCACATCCTCGACCATCTTGTGGACAAGGCCATAGAACAGCTCGGCGACGGACTGGATGCGCGACGGCACGATCGCCCGTCCGCGCGTGCCCAGAACGAACAGGGCAACGATTGCCAGAACCGTCAGCGCCATCCACAGCGTCACATTGGTGGGCGTGTACCAGTGAATGACGTCACCGCCGAACAGGGGTTCGACGATGAACTGATCCATCGGGTGAAATGAAAGGCCGCCTTCTTTCGCCTCGTCCGCCACGCTATTCCCTCTTCTTCAAGGCCTCGTCGGCCATCTTCTTGTCCTGGATCTCTTTCGCGGTGCGGACCATCGTCTTCACCCCCGCGGCGAAACCCAGCAATGTGAACAGCACCAGAAAGATGGGCAGCGTTCCCAGAAGAACGTCGATCCCGTATCCGATGCCGAAACCGATCAGAAGACCGGCAACAAGCTCTGTCACCATCCGCCAGCCCTGCTGGGCCTGCGAATAATGTTCGTCCTTGGGCGGCAGCGGTTTCTGCCGCTTCTTCGCCTCGGCAATCCGTTCGTCCAGCGCCTTCAGCGCGGCATCACGGTCCTCTGACATGGGCGTGGGCCCCCTCGGACAATCGCGCGCAACCTAGGAATGGGGGGGCATAGAGTCAAGCGATGCAATCTGCGCAATAGTGTATTGAAAAATAATAATAATATTGGCGGCGGAACCCCGCAAACTGAACCAGGGCGGGCGCAGGCCACGAAATCCGAAATTCAACCAATCAGTTGAGTTTAATCCTGCGGAACAGCCGCCCGTCCACCAGCAAGAGCCCGAGAAAGATCGTCAGCCCGCCCAGAAGATGCGCGGGCAGGATCTGTTCGCCCAGCACGACCGCCCCCAATAGGACGGCGGAAACAGGCGCGATGAACGTCACCGTCGAGGCATTCGTCGCCCCGACCCGCGGAATGATCGACCACATGATCAGGAAGGAAACACCGGTCAGAACGCTCCCCATAAAGATCAGCGCGGCCCAGTGGCTGAACCCGACCACATGGGGCACGCCCTCCATCTGCAGGGCGACGGGCCCGATCACGGCAAAGGCCAGACTCAATCCCATAGCCGCCTGAACCGAGCTATGCAGATTCCGCACCCGCCGCGACCAGTTCAGCGCAAGGGCATAGCACAGCGTCGCACTCCACGCGGTCACGATCGCCCAAAGCTCCGACCCTTGTCCCAGTGCGGGCCATGCCAGCAAAACGATCCCCGTAAACCCGCAGACGACCCCCAACGACTTCAGTACGGTTGCTCGTTCGCCGCCTGGCCACAGATGCGACACGATCACCACCATGATCGGTGTCATTGCGTTCACGATACCGGTCACACCGCTCGCAATATGCTCTTGCGCGATGGGATAAAGCGAAAACGGAACGGCATACATCACCACGCCCAGTACCAGAAGATTGCCCAGCAGAACCGCGTCGATCCGGGTCATCCGGCCCGTCGCAATGACATAGACCCAGCACGCGAGCGCCCCGAACAGGATGCGCCCGGCAGAGATGCTCAAGGGCCCCATATCCTGCAACAGGATGGCATTGAACAGAAACGAGGATCCCCAGCCGATCCCGATCACGGTGATCAGCAGCCAGTCGCGCAATGTCATGAACGGCCCTCCCAGGGCGGATTGCTAGGTCACCTCAAAGACATAGGCAATGGTCCCGACGCTTTCGTCCGGGCTGTTATAGCAGTCCCATTCCGGGCTCTCGTCGACCTTGGCCCATCGCCCCGCTGTCTCCAGACCCGCAATCAACGCGGGGAACCCCTGTTCGGCCTGCGATGCCGCAACCACGTTGAAGATGACGACACCGCCCGGACGCACCACGCGGGCCAGTTCGGTCAGGCATTCCGGCGGCGCGTGCCCCGGACCCAGCGCGCCAATGATCAGGGCCGCGGCAAAGCTGTCATCGTCAAAGGGCAGTGGATCGGACAGGTCGTGCTGCGTGACCCCGCCATAAGCTCCCGTAGATTTCGCGACCCGCAACATGCCCGCGCTAACATCCAGCCCATGCACATCGCCATATCCCAACCCCTGAAGATAGCCGCCGATCAAGCCCGTCCCCGCAGCGGCATCGAGGATCGGACCGGACCCTTTCGGCACATGGCGCGCGACGAACCCGGCCGCAAGGCCCGGAAGACGGAACCCAAGGACTGCCGTATCCCGGTCATAGCCCTCGGCCCAGTCGTCATAGACCTTTTCCGACCCAAGCTGAGCGGTGTCGTCATAGATGCTTCCCGCCTTCGTATCGGACTTCGTGAACTTCGCCATCTGTGCCTCCTTCAACCCGATTCACGCTGGCCGGTGGCACTCCGACAGTCAACCAGGTGGTTGACCCTTCGGGCGGCCAAGGCGTAGGGCAGGGGCATGGACCACGCGCTCGATACCGTCTTCTCGGCCCTTGCCGATCCCACCCGCCGGGCGATCCTCGTGATGCTTCTGGAGGATGACATGGCGGTCACGGACGTCGCCGAACCGTTCGAGATGTCGCTGGCGGCAATTTCGAAACACTTGGGCATCCTGACCCGCGCGGGGCTGATCAGTCAGGAAAAGCGGGGCCGCGTGAAGTGGTGCAAACTGGAACCGGACGCGCTCCGCGATGCGTCGATCTGGATGCAAAGCTTTGGTCAGTTCGAGGCGGTCAACCTTGACGCCTTCGAGCGGTTTCTGGAGGCGGAGCTGACCGAAGGTCGCGACAGGCCTGCGACGAACCAAGGCTGATCACGCCTCCGGGCCCATCAGAAATACATTCTGAAATTGATATTTATCATTGCGGGATGGCGATCCTTACCGGACCCTTACCGTACCAACAGAATGATGGAGGACGGTATGAGACGGAACGTTATCGCATGCATTCTCGCATTGACGCTTGCTCCGGTCGCCGCAGGCGCCCAGTCGGTTGGCGAAACCGAATACATGAACAGCTGTGCGTCATGCCACGGCGCCGACGGAAAGGGCGGTGGCCCGATGGCGGGTTTCCTCGTTGGCTCCCTGCCGGATCTGACACAGCTTTCGGCGGGCAATGATGGGGTGTTTCCCGTCACCGCCGTCTATTCGACGATCGACGGGACAATGACGACCGGGCCGCATGGCAGCCGTGAAATGCCGGTCTGGGGAAACCGCTACAAGATGCGCGGCCAGCGCGGCGCCAACCCGGACTTTCGTGACGAAGAGTCGGATGTCTTTGTCAGGTTCCGCGTTCTTGCACTCACGGAGTATCTGGCTGGGCTGCAGGAATAGCAGTGCCTAAGCCTCGCGCAGGCACTTCCGAATGAACTTGTTGGCCGACCGGTAATGGCTGGACCCGGATGCTTCGGCATAGCGGCCGGTCGTCCATTTGCCGTTCCCGCCCTTCATGGGCCCGCCATAAAGCGCCTTGTCGTCCAGACTGTTCAGAAGGTCCATCAACGCCTTATGGCGCTCGGCTAGCTGCATCTGCGCGTCCCGCCATGACACCGACTTCGTGCGTGCCCTCAGATCCGCATTATAGGCTTTCAGATCGCCCCAGCTATACCCCTCGGCAGGCATATGGACGGGCAAGCCTGCCTGTCCGTCCTTCCACCATTTCAGGAAAAGGTCGATCCAGTGGACCCGGTGAACAACGATGTCCTTGATCGTGATGCCGTCCTCGAATGGACGCCGCGCCAACGCCCCCTCGACCCAGTCGATCGTGGTGCGGAGCTTGTTGTATTCCTTCTCGCAAACGGCAAGCAGTTCGGCTTTTGTTGTTGCAGCTGGCATCTGTCCCTCTGCCACCTGCCTATCACGCGGGCAAAAAAACCAACTTGACCTTCGTCAAAGACCAATATGCCACCCCTTCGCTTCTTCCTTCAGAAACCGCAGGAAAGTCTGCACCTTGGTCGTCCGGTGCAGGTCCACATGGGTGACGAGCCAGAACGGCGCCGACCATTCGTCGCGCGGCGGAAATATCTCGACCAGCCCGTCGCAGCGGTCGGCATCCCACTTCGACATGAACCCGATGCCCGCCCCGGCCAGGATCGCGTCGCGGAACATGATATTGTCGGCCAGCCGGAACACGATCTGATCCTTGGCAACCGTATTGCGCAGCCACGCATTGAACGGCGCGCGCGAATTCTCGCTGTCACCACCCACGAACTCATGGCCGTCAAGATCGGTCTCGTCCGCCGGTTTGCCCTTTCGCGCCACGTATTCCCTGCTTGCGTAAAGCCCGATTTCAAGCTTTCCGAAAGGCTGGACCACATTGTCGGGCTGGTCGGGGGCGCTGCCCGCGCGGATCGCCACATGTGCCTCGCCATATTCAAGCCGAAACACCCGGTCACCGGTCAGATAGCGCACGATCAGGCCCGGATGCTGCCGTTGAAACGCCACCAGTGTCGGCGTCACGAGGGGCGAGATCGACGCAAGCGAGGTCACCACCAACTCGCCCGACACATCGTCACCGCGGCCCTTGATCCGTCCAACCAGCTGGGTGATCTGGTCGTCGGTCGCCTGCGCCACCAGCATCAGATCGGCCCCCGCTTCGGTCGGCGTATAGCCGCGCGCATGGCGCTGGAACAGTTTCACCCCCAAACGACCCTCCAGCGCGTCGATATGCCGGATCACCGTTGCATGGTGTACGCCCAGCGCGTCGGCGGCCCCACTGACCGTTCCGACACGGGCCACATGATAGGCGGTGCGGATCTCGTCCCAGTTTTCCATCTCAAACCTGTGCGTGGTTGAACATAGCCTGTCCGATTATCGCTGTTTCGTTCGGAAGGGCAAGAGACATATCCAACGACATAGCGAAACATCACGAACAGGATCCGACCCATGACCATGACAGTTCTGCGCATCGACGCCTCGGCCCGCAAGACCGGCTCGATTTCCCGTGACCTGACCGACCGCATCCTCGCGAAAGCGGCAGCGCCCACGATCATCACCCGCGACCTTGCCGACACGCCCGTCCCTCAGGTCGACGAAACGTGGATCGGCGCGAATTTCACACCGGCGGACGATCGCACCGCCGCGCAGAAAGACACGCTGGCCCTGTCCGATGCGCTCGTTGCCGACGTGAAAGCGGCAGATACCATCGTCATCGGCCTGCCGATCTACAATTTCGGGGTGCCCTCGGCGCTGAAGGCCTGGATCGACATGATCGCCCGTGCAGGCGTCACTTTCCGCTACACCGAGACCGGACCGGAAGGGCTTCTGACCGGGAAACGCGCGATTGTGGCCGTTGCATCGGGCGGCACCAAGGCCGGGTCCGAGATCGACTTTGCCACCGGCTATATCCGCCACGTCCTTGGGTTCATCGGGATCACGGATGTGACTTTCGTGACCGCCGACCAGCTCATGATCGACGCCGATGCGACGATGAAATCGGCCAACGCACAGCTCGAAGCTCTTGATCTTGCGGCATAACGCGCCGCCATACCCCTGCCATGATGTTCTGGCAGGGGTAACAACATGCCGAAGATCACCGTTGATACGCCGGATCGGATTGTCATCGAGGACCGCCCCTGGTTTCTGGGGCTGGCCCTGATCGGCTTCGGCCTGCTTTCGGTCTATATGGTGTTTCAGGGTGTGGCCGAACGCGACCTGTTCCTGATTGTCGCGGGCAGTGCCTTTGCAACCGGCATCTGGTTCGCGCTCAAACTGGGTGTGCGCCGGACGCGCCTGACGCTTATGCCCGACGGGCAGGCCGTTCTGACGATCCGGGACGCCAAGGGCCAGAGCGAACGCAGGTTCGGTCCCGGCACCCTGCGCGCCGGCCTCGCGACCCAGACGGATGAGGGCGAAACCTACCGTGCCATCCTGCTGGTCGACACACCCGATGGGATCGAACGCCTGCCCTTCACCAGATATCTGGGCAGTTCCGCCAGCCATGGCGATGTTGTCGACCGCATCAACAGCTGGGCGAGCGCCGTCGGCTAGGCGGTCTCGCACCGCACCTCATCCAGAGCCAGCCACATGTCGTCAATCTCCGACAGGGCCGCGCGGTCCAGCAGGTCAGGCATCTCCCAGTACCGCCCCGACGGAACGTCGATCCCAAGCGCCGTCTCCCGCGCACGGATCGCAGCGACCCTCTCGGCCTCGAAGGGCAGGGGCGCAAACGCGGTCTCCCGCAAGTCGGCCAGCGTTGCCCGTGGAAAGGGCAGGCGGGACGCACCATCCGACAGGTTCACCAGCGCGCAACCCTGAACCGAGGCCAGCGCCTGAAGCCGCGCCGCCTTGGCCTCGATCGACTGCAATGTCGGATCGTCGCGCAAAGGATCCGCCGTGCCGGTCCCGTAGAAATGCGTCCTGCCCTTGGGAGGATAGACCATGTCGCATCCGAGGTAGGCGATCACGGTGGGCCGCAGCGCGTGAAGCACCCAGTACGACGCTGAAAACGCCATCGTGCCGCCTGCATAAACCACGCTGCCGTAAGGCGCATGGGCCGGAACATACGCCTCCGATCCGACGATGCGCTGACCCTCCGCTGCCACGGGCCTTCGATCCACGGGGAAATCATCGGGATGGATCGAGATCGTCCAGTCCGGCCGCACCCGCCACGCATTGTTGATCACGACCAGTTCCGAGACACCGGTCAGGTCCCATGTGGCACATCTCGGCGCGTCGGGTCCGCTGCCAAGGATCAAGACTGTGTCGGCCATTCTCGCCACATCGGTGGTTGTCACTAGATGCGGGACCTAGCGCGGGTCGCCCCCGGGACCATCTCAAGTCGTTCATAACGGGCGCGGCCCCTTGACACATGGGGTGTCTGCACCCTAAACGGCCCCCATTCCGGAAGTCGAAAAGCTTCCGGTCCCGGATCGTACCCGGGATCGCCCCCCACCAGCGAGGTCTCGCCCGTGGGGGCGTTTGGCGTTATCCGCGCCTCACCTTATGTGAGGCAGACCGAAACCGGCGAAAGGGGCCGCAGATGTTTGAAAACCTGTCCGAACGTCTTTCCGGCGTCTTCGACCGGCTGACGAAACAGGGCGCGCTGTCCGAGGATGACGTGAAAACCGCGCTGCGCGAAGTGCGTGTGGCGCTTCTCGAGGCGGACGTCTCGCTTCCCGTCGCCCGCGACTTCGTCAAGGCGGTACAGGACAAGGCGACGGGTCAGGCGGTCACTAAGTCGGTGACGCCCGGCCAGCAGGTCGTCAAGATCGTCCATGACGAACTGGTCCATGTACTGGCGGGCGATGACGACGAGCCGGGCGAGTTGAAGATCGACAATCCGCCCGCGCCGATCCTGATGGTCGGCCTGCAGGGCTCGGGCAAGACGACCACAACCGCGAAACTCGCCAAGCGTCTGGCCGAAAAGGACGGCAAGCGCGTCCTCATGGCCTCGCTTGACACCAACCGCCCCGCGGCGATGGAACAGCTTGCCATTCTGGGTACGCAGATCGGCGTCGACACCCTGCCGATCGTCAAAGGCGAAAGCCCGGTTCAGATCGCCAAGCGCGCCAAGCAGCAGGCCACGCTGGGCGGCTATGACGTCTATATGCTCGACACGGCGGGCCGGCTTCATATCGACGCCGACCTGATCGCGCAGGCCGCCGAGGTGCGCGACGTGGCCAAGCCCCGCGAAACGCTCCTCGTCGTCGATGGTCTCACTGGTCAGGACGCGGTGAACGTCGCCACCGAGTTTGACGACAAGATCGGCATCACCGGCGTTGTGCTCACCCGGATGGATGGCGACGGGCGCGGCGGTGCGGCACTGTCCATGCGCGCGGTCACCGGCCAGCCGATCAAGTTCGTGGGCGTTGGCGAAAAGATGGACGCGCTCGAAACATTCGAGCCGTCGCGCATCGCCGGTCGCATCCTCGGCATGGGCGACATCGTGGCGCTTGTCGAAAAAGCTCAGGAAACCATCGAGGCCGAACAGGCCGAGCGCATGATGAAGCGCTTCCAGAAGGGTCAGTTCAACATGAACGACCTGCGCGGCCAGCTTGACCAGATGCTCAAGATGGGCGGGATGGAGGGCATCATGGGCATGATGCCCGGCATGGGCAAAATGAAATCCCAGATGGATCAGGCGGGCTTCGACGACAAGATCCTGCGCCAGCAGATCGCCCTGATCCAGTCGATGACGAAAAAGGAACGCGCCAACCCTACGCTCCTTCAGGCCAGCCGCAAGAAACGCATCGCGGCGGGCGCGGGCATGGAAGTGTCCGAGCTTAACAAGCTCCTCAAGATGCACCGGCAGATGTCGGACATGATGAAGAAAATGGGCAAGATGGGCAAAAAGGGGATGATGCGCCAGATGGGCAGCATGTTCGGCGGCAAGGGCGGAATGCCCGGCGGCGGCGCGATGCCGTCCGAGGCCGAGATCGAGGCCGCCCGCAAACAACTCGGCGCGGGCGGCGGATTGCCCGGGCTTGGCGGCGGCGCCGCACTGCCCCCGGGCCTCTCGGGTTTCGGAAAGAAGAAGTGAACGCACCGGTCGATCATACGGCCCTCAGCATCCCGGTGCTGGAGACGGACCGGCTGCGCCTGCGCGCGCCGAAGCCCGCGGATTTCGAGCCGATGGCCCAGTTCCGCGCCTCGGACCGTTCGAAAACCGTGGGCGGCCCGCATAGCCGCAACCACACGTTCGACTGGCTCTGCGCCATCGCCGGCCACTGGCTCATGCGCGGTTACGGACGCTGGATCATCGCCGATCGCGACACCGACGTGACGCTTGGCGTCGGCGGCCTGATGTTCCCCGAGGGCTGGCCCGAGCCGGAAATCGCATGGAGCCTGACGGAACAGGCCGAAGGGCGCGGCATCGCGTTCGAGGCCGCACTGGCCGCACGCCGTTTTGCGTACGATACGCTGGGCTGGTCCACGGTTGTCAGCTGCACGACCCCCGACAACACCCGCTCGATCGCCCTTGCCAAACGGATGGGCGCCACGCGGGACGGTGCCCATACCCATCCGGATCTTGGCACGCTCCTTATCTGGCGCCATCCGGGGCCGGAGGCGCTGACATGACACCGCATCTGGCCGACACCCCCGTTCTGGAGACCGAACGCCTGATCCTGCGCGCACCGGATGGTGGCGACTGGCTGGGCTGGGCCGAACTGGCCACCACGGACCGCGCGCGGTTCATTGGCGGCCCCTATACCCGTGAAATGGCGTTCCGGGCCTGGGGTCATGTGATCGGACATTGGGTGATCCGGGGCTTCGGCATGTTCGTTTTTGTCCGCAAAGACACCGGGCAGGCCATCGGCCATGGCGGTCCGTGGTATCCCGACGGCTGGCCCGAGCACGAGCTGGGCTGGACGATCTGGAGCGCCGAAGGCGAGGGCAAGGGTTTTGCGCATGAGGCGATGGTCACGATCCGCGATCATGCCTTCCAGACGCTCGGCTGGCCGACTGCGGTCAGCTATATCGACGATGGAAACGACCGTTCCGTCGCTCTTGCAGAACGCCTTGGGGCATGGCGCGACGACGATGCGAAAAAACCGGGCTGGGACGAAACGCCGGTTCTGGTCTATCGCCATCCGGCGCCGGGAGCGGCATAATGATCGCACCGCACGAAATACCCGCCACAGGCCCCGGCGCGGCGTTCGCGGCACGGATGCAAGCCATGTTGCCGGTGATCGAGACCGAACGCCTGCGCCTCCGCGCCCCGCGGATCGAGGATTTCCCGGCCTATGCCCAAATCGCCGAAGGGCCATCTGGAAAGTTCCTCATCGACAACCCGTCGCGCGATGGCGCGTGGTTTGACTTCACCCAGATAGTCGCAACGTGGATTCTGCGTGGCCACGGGCTCTGGACCGTCGAGCTGCTGACGGGCGGTGATCTTCTGGGTTTCGTCCTTCTGGGTTTCGAGCCGGGCGACCACGAACCGGAGCTTGGATACTTGTTCCGGGCATCGGCAGAGGGGCATGGATATGCCTCCGAGGCCGCTATCGCCGCCCGCAGACACGCGTATAAGACATTGGGGATGCGCACGCTCGTCAGCGCCATCGATCCGGACAACAGCCGCTCGATCAGGTTGGCGGAACGCCTTGGGGCAACCCGCGACGATGCTGCCGAGGCGGCGCATGGGCATGAAGTCCTCATCTACCGCCATCCCGCCCCGGAGGACGCATGATGCCCAACCTCCGGGCCCCGCTTTGCAGCCTATGCGCATGGTATGCGCATGATTTCCGCATGGTTTGCGCATTGGCCGAAAGGAGCCCCGAATGACCGACGCCGTCACCCGCGCCGCGACCCTTCTGGCCGAACATCGGGACTCTATCGACCGGCTCGATGCGATCCTCGTCTACACTCTGGGCGAGCGGTTCAAACACACCCAGGCCGTGGGCCGGCTCAAGGCCGAACACGACCTCCCGCCCTCTGATCCCGCGCGCGAAGCCCAGCAGATCGCGCGGCTCGAAGACCTTGCGAACCAGGCCGATCTCGACCCGGATTTCGCCAAGAAATTCCTGGCTTTCATCATCCAGGAAGTCATCCAACACCATGAAAAACATAAGAAAACCTAGGAGACTACCCAAATGGCTATGAAAATTCGCCTCGCCCGTGGCGGCTCGAAAAAGCGTCCGTTCTATGCAATCGTCGCCGCAGATTCGCGGATGCCCCGCGATGGCCGCTTCATTGAAAAGCTGGGCACCTATAACCCGCTTCTGCCGAAAGACAGCGAAGAGCGCGTCAAGATGAACATGGAACGCGTCGAGTATTGGCTGGGTCACGGCGCACAGCCGACCGACCGCGTGGCCCGGATGCTGGAAGCCGCAGGCAAGCTCGAAAAGAAAGAGCGCGCCAACATGGAGAAGGCCAAGCCCGGCAAGAAGGCACAGGAGCGCGCCGAAGAGAAAGCCGCCAAGTCCGCTGCCGCTTCGGAAGAGGCCGCGGCACCTGCCGAGGAAGCCGTAGAGGAAGCCGTAGAAGCACCGGCTGAAGAGGCCGCTGCAGAAGAGGCAACCGAGGAAAAGGCAGCGGAATAAGCTTCAGGGGGTAATCCCTTGCCATTCCTTGGTTTTCTAGGGTTGGGGCTGCTTCGGCGCTGGATCACGGTGGGGCTTTGCGCCGCCGCGTTCTGGGCCGGAACAGAGCTTGAGCATGCGCGCCTCAAGGACCGCTGCGTTGACGCGGGCGGCACCCTTGATGTGCGCGGGCTCTGCCGGGGGTTGCCATGACGAAGGATCAGGTCTGCGTCGGTGCCATCGCCGGTTCTTACGGCGTGAAGGGCGAGGTGCGGCTAAAAAGCTTTTGTGCCGAACCCGGTGCGATTGCGGATTACGGCCCGCTCGCGACGGAAGACGGCGCCCGCCGGTTTGACGTGGAGTTAACCGGTGTGATCAAGAATGGCTTTTCCGCGCGCCTGACCGGGATTTCGACGAAGGAAGCCGCCGATGGCCTGCGCGGTGTAGCGCTTTTCGTGTCGCGAGACATGCTGCCCGATGCCGGGGATGATGAATACTACCACGCCGATCTGATCGGACTGACCGTGGCGGATACCGGCGGCACGCCCCTTGGGCGGGTCAAGGCGGTGCTGAACCACGGCGCCGGCGACATACTCGAAATCGATAGGGCAGGCGGCAAGGGATCGGTCCTTTTGCCCTTCACGCTGGCCGCAGTGCCGACCGTCGACCTTGCCGGAGGACGGATCGTCGCCGACCCGCCCGAGGGTCTTTTTGATTAGGCCCTTCCACCGGCGGGCACCACTCCGTGCCGCGTGCACGGCTCTCGCGAAGTACCAATCCACCACCGGCGATAAACGCGCCTATGAAATCACGCATATGGGGCCCTGCCAAAGACACCCGTCATCGAAGCCGCGGGTTTTCCGGCTGACGGCACCGGATCGCAGTCGTGTATTGAAACTCGACCCCCGGGACATCCCGCACAAACGTCTGTGCCGCGAATACGCGCGCCTGACAGAGCTTGCCCCGGTGTTCGAGGGCCATTCCCATGCGGGGCTTATCGAGCCTGTCTATCTTGCGCCGGACGGTCAGTTCATGGTGTCGAACTTCGTCGAGGGAGAAACCGCCGACGCCCTTGTCCGTACCGCTGCGAACGGGGACCGGATCGCAGAGATTTCCCGTGCCGGCGGTCTCTGGCTGTCCGTTCTGCACAACT
The DNA here is from genome assembly GCA_947503175.1 of uncultured Paracoccaceae bacterium. Lineage (GTDB taxonomy): Bacteria > Pseudomonadota > Alphaproteobacteria > Rhodobacterales > Rhodobacteraceae > Ovoidimarina. The sequence goes on along the minus strand of CANNCO010000001.1, from coordinate 996,936 downwards.
CGCAACCCGCTGTTTCATCGGCCTATGATCCCGGCTGGGTCATCCGGCAACTCTACAAGATAACCGATGCGGCCGGGTCCGCCGGGCCGGCGATCAATGTCCTGCGGCGCGCGGAACTGATGTATCAGCTGGCGCAACGGCTTGAGATTGTGCGCCGCGCAGATTGCCCCCGCGTCCCATCCCACGGCGATTTCAACTGCGGCAACCTGATCCTGTCAGAAGACAGGGTTACCGGCCTTGATATCGCCGCCGACCCGCAGAAGCTCGCGATCTATGACATCGTGGACTTTCTGGTCGAGCTTGATCTGGCTGCATCCGAAGAGGCGCTGTGGGATGGCGACGGGCGCCCGACCGGCCCCGTGCTGGCCGGCTTTCTGGACGGTTATGGCACCCGGATCGCACTTGAAGTCATCGAGGCCGCGCTCGTGTCCCGATTGACCATTCAGGCCTTCAAGATCAATCGCGGACAGTATCGCTGGCAAAGGCATCGCAGGCAGCGCCTGAAACGGATGATGGCCCGCCTGAACCGGATCTTCCCCGAATGATGCGGGGTCTTCAAATGCCCGCCGGAACAGCCTAAACCCCGGCCATGGTAAAATCCGGCAAATCCCACGGGCGGCTTTCGATCTCGGCCACTGCGAAACCGCGCGAGTTGATGACCGACCGTCCCGACGTCAAAGGCGCATGGGAGGCGCGGGTTATCACGCTGTTCCCCGAGGCGTTTCCGGGCACGCTGGGCCTGTCCCTGACCGGCAAGGCGCTGGATGAGGGGCTCTGGCGTCTGGCCACCACCGACCTGCGGCAGTTCGGTGAAGGCCGCCACCGCAGTGTTGACGATACGCCCGCGGGCGGCGGGGCGGGGATGGTGCTGCGCCCGGACATTCTGGGACGTGCCATTGATCATACGATGCAGGGAGTGCCGCCTGACCGGAACCGCTGGCCTCTGATCTACCTGTCCCCGCGTGGCGCGCCATTGACGCAGGACACCGCGCAGAAGCTGGCCGAAGCGGACGGCATGACCCTGCTTTGCGGCCGGTTCGAGGGCATCGACGAGCGGGTGATCGACGCCTATGACATCACCGAAATCTCTATCGGTGACTATGTGCTGACCGGCGGAGAGCTTGCCGCGCAGGTGCTGATCGACACTGTCGTGCGCCTGCGACCCGGTGTTCTGGGAAATGCCGCCTCGGCAGAGGAAGAGAGCTTTTCCCAGGGCCTTCTCGAACATCCCCAGTACACCCGCCCGGCGATCTGGCAGGGGCGGGAAATCCCGTCCGTCCTGACCTCCGGCGATCACGGCGCCGTCGACCGCTGGCGTCGCGAACGGGCTGAGCGGCTGACCAGGGAACGGCGCCCCGATCTCTGGTCCCGTTATCTGGCCGAAAAAGACCGGAACGACTGACAAGACACCCCGACTTTCGGCTTGATCGAAACCGGTCCGCCCCTTATACGGCGCAGGTTCGCGGCTGAATCGGCTGGCGGACCCGTTCTCTATTTCCGGTGCCGCTTCTTCGCGGCCAATGCGGGCAGGGGGCGGATATACCAAGGAATGACGACCTGAACCTCCGGCGGGCGCATCAGCGGACCCGATAGAAGACCAGGAGCTCTGAGGCGCAAGCAACCTCTCCGGACGTACCGGAGGCAGAAAAGGAGTGGATCAGATGGACCTGATCGCACAGCTGGAAGCCGAGCAAGTCGCAGAACTTGGCAAGGATATTCCGGATTTCAAGGCCGGTGACACCATCCGCGTCGGTTACAAGGTGACCGAAGGCACCCGCACCCGGGTGCAGAACTACGAAGGCGTCTGCATTGCGCGCAAGAATGGCGCTGGCATCGCCGGATCGTTCACCGTACGCAAGATTTCGTTTGGCGAGGGCGTGGAACGTGTGTTCCCCCTGCACTCGACCAACATCGACAACATCACGGTGGTACGCCGCGGTCGTGTGCGCCGCGCGAAGCTTTACTATCTGCGGGCCCGTCGCGGTAAATCGGCACGGATCGCCGAGGACACCAATTACAAGCCCCTCTCGGGCGCGGACGCGTAAGGAGCGGCGAGATGAAAAAAGATACACATCCCGATTACCACATTATCGATGTCAAAATGACCAATGGCGATATCGTTCAGATGAAATCGACCTGGGGCAAGGAAGGCGACACACTGTCGCTCGATATCGACCCCACAGTGCATCCCGCCTGGACCGGTGGCGGCACCCGCCTGATGGACACGGGCGGTCGCGTGTCGAAGTTCAAGAAGAAATACGAAGGGCTCGGCTTCTAAGACCGGACCTGAACCCGGGACAGTGAAACGCCGCTCCGCCAGGGGCGGCGTTTTTCGTTCCTATTGCTGTACCTGATCGACCGAAACCCGCACGTCCAGCCGTTCGACCCCGGCACCTTGCGAAACCCCGCGAATGGGCGAGGCTTCCAGCGCATCACCCCCCGATCCAAGCCGGATGTACCGATCATCGGGACAGACCCCGTTCGACGCATCAAACCCGACCCATCCAAGCCCGGAGATATGAAGCTCGGCCCAGGCATGGCTTGCCTCGTGGAGGCCCTCTTCCTCTGACGCAAACAGGTAACCCGTCACATAGCGGGCCGGAATATTGAGGCTCAGGGCAGCTGCGATAAGCGCATGACTGTGATCCTGACAAACGCCATGGCCAAGGCTCAGCGCCTCGGCGGCGGTCGTGCTATGGTTCGTCGCGCCGGGTGTATAGTCGATGGCGCTGCGGATCGCCACGGTCAGGGCATGGGCGCGCGCCAGAGGATCGTCTTCGGAGATATCCGCGACAGCACTCTCTGCCAGTTCCCTGAGCGCGCGATCGGCCTTCGTTGCCCGGCTCGGGCGCAGATAGGCCGCTGGCGGCATACGTTCGCGGTGCCCCTGCAACACGCCACCCAGATCGACCGTGTCGACCGTGCCTGTCACGTGCACGGTGATTTGGGCCACAGGACCCAGGAGGGTCGCCGTCTCGACCCAGTCGCCGGCGCCATCGCGAAACGCAGCACCCCTTTCCGCGCCTTCGACGGCGATGCCCCAGTCAATCACCTGCTGCCCTTTGAACTTCGACGGTGTCATTCGCAGGCTTTGCACCGCGCCGCGCATCGGAGGCTCAAAGTGATAGACCGTGCTGTGATCGACATTCAGTCTCACCGCATCTCTCCCGACAAATAAGCCGCGTGGATCAGGCCGGACAGAATACTGACCTCTCCGATCACCCGGGTCAGGAACTCGTGCAGACCTTCATCGAAAATGTCCTCAATGGTGGTTTCGGCAAGCTCTCCGACGATACTGCGCACGCGTGTGCGGGCTTCCGTACCGCGGCCATATGCGCGGGACAGGCGATCCAGATGGTGCATCGCATTCTCGGCGGATGTGATCAGCGACCGAGGACTTTTGCGGTTCAGGATCAGGAAGTCCGCGATCTTGGCCGGCGTCACCTCGCCCCCATAGGCCCAATGGAACGCCCGATGGGCGGAGTTCGCGCGCAACACCGTTTCCCACTGGTAGTTGTCGAAGCCAGAGCCGACATAATCGATTTGCGGCAACAGGACATAGTATTTCACGTCCAGCAGGCGGGCCGTGGAATCGGCGCGCTCCAGCGCATAACCAAGGTGCAGAAAATCGAAACCATCGGCGCGCAGTTGCGTCCCGTCGATGGCCCCCCGGACAAGGGCGGCCTGACTGTGGGTCCAGTCGATCAGATCCGATATGGACATCTTGGACCGTTCCGTCCGGCGCATCTCCCGGATCTCCTGAAACCCGGAATTCAACGCGTCCCAGACCTGGCTGGTCAGCGCCGTCCGCACGATCCGCCCGTTCTCACGCGCCGCTTCCATGCAGGACGCTATGGAAGCGGGATTATCCATATCGAAGAACATGAAGCTCTCGATGTTCCGCTGGTTGGGCTCGCCGTATTTCTCGGCAAATGCATTTGCATGCCCGCCGGCCGCAAGGATCGACTCCCATTCGTTGCGATACCCGCCACCGGTATTGGGGATCAGCGCATTTCGGGCGCCGACATTCAGCAGGCGCGCCCCGGTTTCGGCCCGCTCCATATAGCGGCCGATCCAGAACAGGTTCGAGGCTGTGCGGCTTAACATATGACTATGCCATCACCCATGTGTCCTTGACCCCGCCGCCCTGCGACGAGTTCACCACAAGCGACCCTTCGGTCAGCGCCACACGCGTCAGACCGCCGGGCACCAGTTCGATGGACTCGCCCACAAGGCAATAGGGCCGAAGGTCCACATGCCGGGGCGCGATCCCTTCATCGACGAAGGTGGGGCAGGTGGACAGCGCCAGCGTGGGCTGCGCGATATAGTTCCCCGGATTCTCCCTGATTTTGTCGGCAAAGGCCGCGATCTGTTCCTTGGTGGATTTCGGGCCGACAAGCATCCCGTAGCCGCCCGATCCATGCACCTCCTTCACGACAAGATCGCCGAGGTTTTCAAGCACATGCTTGCAATCGTCGTTCTTTGCACATTGCCATGTGGGCACGTTGTTCAGAATGGGCTCTTCGCCAAGATAGAAGCGGATCATCTCGGGGACGAAGGTATAAATCGCCTTGTCATCGGCGACACCGGCGCCCGGCGCGCTGGCGATCGTGACGCCGCCCGAGCGGTAGACATTCATCAGTCCCGGCACGCCCAACATCGAATCCGGGCGGAAGCACAGCGGATCAAGGTATGCATCATCGATCCGGCGATAGATAACGTCCACCCGTTGCGGGCCCTCGGTCGTCCGCATCCAGACAAAGTCGCCCTCGACAAACAGATCCGACGCCTCGACAAGTTCGACGCCCATCATGTCGGCCAGGAACGAGTGTTCGTAATAGGCAGAGTTGAAATGGCCGGGCGTCAGGATCACCACGCAGGGCGCACGGTCGCAGCGTTCCGGCGCCACCGAGGCCAAGGTCCGGCGCAGCATCTTCGGGTAATGCTCGACCGGTGCGATCCGGTTCTCGCGAAAGAGCTGCGGGAACATCCGCATCATGATCTCGCGGTTCTCCAGCATATAGGAGACACCCGAAGGCGTCCGGCAGTTGTCCTCCAGCACAAAGAACTCGTCCGGCCCGGTCCGCACCAGATCGACGCCGACGATATGGCTATAAACGCCGCGGGCGGGTTTGATGTCCATAACCGCGCGTTCAAAGGCTTCGTTACGATAAACCAGATCGGCGGGAATGCGGCCTGCCCGGATGATCTCGCCCCGGTAATAGACATCCGCGAGGAACGCATTCAATGCGCGCGCCCGCTGCTTCACACCCAGTTCAAGCTTGTGCCATTCGCCTGCGGAAAAAACGCGGGGGAACATATCGAACGGGATCAAGCGATCCGGGTCGCCGCCATCGCCATAGACAGCGAACGTGATGCCGATGCGGCGGAACAGGGCCTCGGCTTCCGATTGCTTGAGACTGCGCAACTCCTGCGGCATGTCCGCAGACCAGCTATCAAGCCCCTGATATGGCGGGCGGACGGTCTTGCCCGAAAACATCTCGTTAAAGTAATTCGACATGAAAGCCGAACAAAACACATTCTCTCCGGGGATTAAAGGGCGGCTGCACAATCGGTCGGCGAAGCCGGTGACGTTGCCTTGAACCCACATGCGCAACAGGGAATACCGATTGATCGGAATTGCCCCGCCGGATCGGCGGGCACCATTACTTGTCGGGTGAAATCAGGCCCAGACCCCGAAGGTAGATCCCGATGCCGGTTTCCAGCAAATCCTCGGGAGGAAACGGGCTTTTGCGCCCGGGACTGCCGCGCGCGTAAAGCTCAACGACTCCGTGGCTCATGGCCCAGATATGGGCCGAGAACATCTGTGGCGGAGGCCGGTGACCTTCGGGGATGTGTTCGGACAGTTGTGCGGCGGCGCGTTCCAGAACGTCGGCCGCCCGCGTTGCCACATGGGCCAGTTCGGGGGTCCGGTTGATCGAGATCCCGCTTTCGAACATCGCCACGTAATGCCCGGGATACTTGCGGGCAAAGGCCAGATAGGCGCGTCCCGTCGCCTCGAACGAGGCCAGCGCCGACGGCTGACCAGACTGAAACGCATATTCCATGAGATCGGCAAAGATCCCGTAACCCTGCTGCGCGATCTCGGCGATCAGGTCGTCGCGTCCTGCAAAATGCCGGTAGACGGCTGCGGGCGTCACACCGGCCTGTTTCGCGGCTTCCGACAGGGTAAACCCGTTCGGCCCCTTATCCTCGATCAGGACAAGGGCGGCATCGACCAGCGCCTCGCGCAGGTTGCCGTGGTGGTAGCCGCGTTTAGACATTCCACATGCTCGGGTCGCCGCAAATCTGGGGATCCGGTGCGCCGACGACGCCATGATCCTTGCCGGTATACTCGATCCCGCCGATCACCGCGCGAATGGCCGACAGGCGCGCCCGCCGCTTGTCATCGGTGCGCAGCACGGTCCAGGGCGCGGTCGGCGTATGGCTCAGCTCGAACGTCTCTTCGATCGCGTCGGTGTACTCATCCCACTTCTTCAGCCCCTCAACATCGATGCGGGACAGTTTCCACTGCTTCAGCGGGTCCTTCTCGCGGGCCAGGAACCGGCGCAACTGTTCGGCCCGGCTGACATTCAGCCACAGCTTCACGAAATGGATGCCTTCGTCGATCACCAACGCTTCAAAGCGGGGAAGCTGGCGAAAGAACACAGCCCGGTCATGGGTGGTCGAGAAGTCGAACACATGCTCGACCACCGCGCGATTGTACCAGGACCGGTCGAAAAACACGATTTCTCCGGCGGCGGGAAGATGATCGACATAACGCTGAAAATACCACTGGCCGCGTTCCCGGTCGGACGGTTTCGAAAGCGCCACGACCTTGGCGTGGCGGGGGTTCATGTTCTCTGTGAACCGCTTGATCGTACCGCCTTTGCCGGCCGCATCGCGGCCCTCGAAGACCACGACGATCCGTTTCCCGGTTTCCTTGACATCGGCCTGAAGCTTGGCCAGTTCAAGTTGCAGCCTCTCCAGCTCTGCCTCATAGGCCTTTTTGTCCATCCGTTTGTCATAGGGGTAATCGGGGTCGACGATGTCCTTCTTTCCCGCGTCTTCGATTGCCTGGCGCACGGGTTTCGGAGCCTTGTTCAGGTAGTAGTCGCTGATCGCGCCGTCGTAGGGCAGGGACATGGGAACAGCCTTTCCTTTGATCTTCCAAACCTAGAGGTCGGGGGGGATCAGCGCAATCCGGCGCGGGCTGCGGCCCGGTCAATAGCCGCGATTGCGGCCTCCGGATCGGCGTGGTGCGGCATATGTCCCACACCTTCCAGAGTCACGAAATTCGCGCCGGGGATGATCTTTGACACAGGATCCGAATGGATCGGGATCGGGACGGTCACGTCTTCCGACCCGTGGACGATTTCGACAGGCAGGCTCAGATCGCCATAGCGTTTCGCCATTTCAACCACATGGGGCCGCAACGTGTTGACCTGCCGCGCATTTGCGCGGAATGCGCCGCGCCGGACGGGCATTCGGGGGCCGATATGTTCGGCATAACCGTCCGGTGCGGGTTGCGGGTCGAAGGTCGATTCAACCGCACTGCGCAACCGGTCTTCGGGCGCGAAGGCGGTAATCAGCGGGGGCAGAAAGGCACCGCCGATGGGCGTCCCGTTGACGGTGTAGATCCAGCCAAGATCGCCGGGCCAGGGCAGGGCGACACCGGCCAGCGATACGACCGCCGCCGGATCGAAGTCCAAGGCCCAGGCCAGCGCCACGATCCCGCCGAAGGAATGACCGACGACGATGGGCCTCTCGGCACCCAGTTGCGCCGCAGCACGCGACAGGATGCGGGCCTGTTCCGCAGGGCTTTCAGCCGCTCTCGCAAAGGCCCCCGCATAGGCCGCGTCCGTCCGGTCGCTCCATCCAAGTCCGGGACGGTCGAACACGATCACCCGGTAGCGATCGGTCAGGCGATCCATGAAATCAAAGGTGAAGTCCCGGGCTGACCCGTGCGCCCCGTGGATCAGCACCAGATCAGGGCCGGATCCGGCGACCACCGCATGAATCCGCACCCCGTCCACATCGACGAACTGCCCGGCAGGGGGATGCGCGGCCTCGACCCGGGCCTCGCGTGCCGCCGCAACCCGGTCTGTTACAAGGCCCCCCACGAAGAGGGCCCCGGCAATGGTAAGGCTAGTTGCGCCCAATCTGGTCCATCTCATATGGCGTTGTCTGATATATCTCGTTGATCCAGTTGCCATATAGGAGATGCGCGTGACTTCTCCAGCGGTTAAGCGGCATCTGCGCGGGATCGTCACCGGGATAGTAGTTCAGCGGCACATTGATCGGCGTTCCGTTCTCGACGTCGCGATCGTATTCCTGCTTCAGGGTGTCCCGATCATACTCGAAATGGTTGAAGATATAGAGCGCCCGGTGATCGGGGTCTTCCACAAGGCAGGGGCCAACCTCGCGCGACCCCAGAAGGGTGCGCAGGTTCTGGGCCGCGTCGATCTCGTCCTGCCGCATCTCGGTCCAGCGGCTAACGGGGATAACGCAATCGTCAGAAAACCCCCTGAGATAAGGACTTTGCGGATCGAGGTTCGTGTGCCGGTAGCAGCCAAACGCCTTGGCTGGCAGCATATGTTTCGCAACGCCGTGGAAATGGTTGATCATCGCCATCCCACCCCAGCAGACGCCAAATGTCGAATGCACGTTGGTCTGGGTCCAATCCATGACCTCGCGCAGCTCGTCCCAATAGGTCACGTCCTCGAACGCCAGATGCTCGATCGGTGCGCCGGTGATGATCAGCCCGTCGAACTTCTCGCCCTTCACCTCCTGAAACGGGCGATAGAACTCTTCCATATGCGCGGCGGCGGTGTTCTTGGTCTGATGCTCGCTCATCCGGATGAGGTGCAGCTCGATCTGAAGCGGTGTCGCGCCGATCAGCCGCGCAAACTGGTTCTCGGTCTGAATCTTCTTGGGCATCAGGTTCAGAAGTCCGATCCGCAGGGGCCGGATGTCCTGACGCGCCGCCTGCCTGTCCGACATGACCATAACGCCCTCTTCCGACAGCACGGAATAGGCGGGAAGGTCTTCGGGCAGTTTGATGGGCATGGGTCTGGTTCCTTGAAGAGCGGCTGAGATAGTCGGTTCAGCCCCGCATCTCAAGGCCCCGCATCACCAGCCTGTCCAGATCGTCCGGCGATGCGATCCCGGCAACGTCCTCGGCCTTCAGCGTAATGCCCCATTTATCCGCCATCGCGCGGTAGCGGGGCTGACGGTGGGCGAGCGCACGCGCATATGTCCAGCGGACGAAAGCATCGGGGTCAACTTTGCCTTCTTCAACACTGTTTTTAATCAGATATTCCGACCATGCCGCTTCAAGGAACTCCCGCTGATAATACATTGGCTTGGGTGCGCGGTCGAACCGGCGGACCAGTTCCTGCGTATGCGCATCAGACCCCTCAATCCAGATCAGCAGAAGCGTATCGGACAGGGCATTCAACACCGGATCATTCGCGTCCTCGGGATCGACGACCTCGCACAGCGAGCCGGACGTGTCGCAGACGAAATGGTCATAGCCATAAAGCCGCCTGGCCCGGTCGATGAAATGCGCGGTATCCAGCATCGCGCTGATTTCGGCCTGCCGGTGCAACTCCTGCCGCCGCAGGTATTCTTCGAAAGGAAGGCCGCCCTTTGCCGGATCACCCGGCTTGCCAAGATAGACCGAAAGCGGCGCCAGATTGTCGAATGTGATGTTCGACGCGATATAGATCGAGTCCGACCGCAAGAGATCCGCCAGATAAGGCACATTCATAGCTTCGGCCTTGAAGCTGTCGGCGATGTGTTCGCCCATGTACCGCGTGCCGATCCGGTAGTCGACGGAGTAGTGAAACCACCCGCCCGCCGCGCGCAACAGGTTCGACACGTGCGTTTTGCCCAGCCCGGACATTCCGAACAGGCCGATCCGTTTGGCGGGCGCATGGGCCCAGTCTTCTGCGGTCGCGTACATCATGGGGGATTGCTACTGCGCAGGCCCGCGCTGTGCCAGATGAAATTCGCGGCAGGCGCATTTGAAGGGGCGTTGTTGCAGCGCGATGTCGTGGCATAAGCGCAAAGAAAAACCCCGCCCAAAAGGGCGGGGTCAAAGGCTTTCTCAGAAGGCTTCTTAGAACGAATACCCGACGCGGAAGCCGACCCCGACGGCCTTGCCCCCGTCGAAGGTCGTGCCCAGCACGTTCTGGGTGTCGCCCAGTTCGGCATATGTGATGCCGCCTGTGATCTTGATCGCGTCCATCGTATATGTGGCGCCCAGGCCGACAGATGTCCGGCCATCGACGGGCCCGAGTGTCGTCAGCGGGACGTAATCCGCCGCCGGTTCATGACTGACCTGCGCCGCAATCGACCAGTTGTCGTTCAGCCTGCGACCAATGCCCAGCGTATAGGTGGTCCAGTCTTCCTGATAGTCGACGAGGGGAGCGCCCGCCAAACCGGGCGAAGAGTAAATCGGCGGAGCGATTACAAACTCTGACCAGTCGACCCAGCGAACCGAGCCAAACAGCAAGGTGTCCTCCGCGATGCCGGTCTGGAACTCCAGGTTCACCGCTTGAGGCGTCTCAATCACCGTCTGCGTTGTCGTGGCAAATTCGAGCGTGTTCATATCATGCTTGATGGCCGAGTAGTAGGTCAGAGCAACCCGCAGCGCGATATCGGGTATCTGATAGGCCGCGCCGAACATATAACCAAGGTCGGTTTGCTTGTCGGTCTGGACCGTATAGCCGCCAACGAAAGGAATGTTGGCCTGCGCCTCGATCTGCTGAATGCGCAGACCGCCATAGACCTTCACACGATCGCTGAAATCATAGGCGAGGATGCCGGTCAGTTCACGTGAATCCAGGTTCGCCGTCACGCCAGCATAGGGCGCTCCACCGGGATAGGCCGTATCGACCCCCCATGGCTCATCCAGTATGATCGCGTAAGACAGCCGGTCGTTCAGATCGTTTTTGAAGGCAAAGCCCCACGACGTATAGCTTTCAAACAGGTTGCCGGTCGGCGCACCGGGCCCGGCGATGCCGAATTGCTCGGGTGACGCATAGCGGAGCGAGAACTCCAGCACACGGCCTTCTTCGAACAGGATGCGGGTCGATGGTGCGTTCCGTTCGATCCCGGCACCGAGTGCGGGTGTGGTCAGCGCCGTGATCGCCAGAAGCGGTGAGATGAATCTATGTAACATGGTTCCTCCCAAAACCTTGACCCGCGGCAGCGGGGTGACCCTTTCAACTGAAAGAGTGCGGTTTTTTCAAGGATTGACGAAGCGTAAACCGGAGCGTTGTTCCGCAGCGTCACGAAACGGTCACATTGCGTGTCTCGTGGCGGACATTGATGAAATTCGCGGCGAAAATCAGAACCGCGCCAAGAACGATGAAGACATCAATGCCTTCACCATAGAAGACCAGTCCGACCACGGCAATCAGCGGCAGGCGCAGAAAGTCGAAGGGCACGACGACCGTCGCAGGTGCGATCTTGAGCGCGTTGGTCATGCAGAGATGGGCCATCAGACCCGCGCATCCGACAACGACGAGCCAGGGCGCCGACGTGGCGGAGGGCAGGGCGACATCCCCGTCCCATCCGGCGCAGACGATGCCGAACACGACCTGCTGGGCGGTCAGCCAGAACAGGATGCATGTGATCGTGGCGGTCCGCGTCAGAAGTTTCGTGAACAGGATCGCACCGGCGAACCCGATCGCCGCGGCGGCGCCCGTCAGGACACCCAGGTTCACCTCGCCCGCGCCGGGACGCGCAATAATCAGGATCCCGATGAAACCCAGCATCGCCGCGGTCATCCGCACCCGCGTCAGCCGTTCGCCAAGGATCAGCGGCGCAAAGAGCGTCACCCAGAGGGGAGAGGTGAACTCCAGCGCAAAGACCTGCGCCAGCGGAATGACCGTGACGGCATAGAACCAGAGGTTCTGGCCCGAGAAATGAAAGATGTTCCGAACCAGGTGAAGATGGAACAGTCGTGTGTTGATTTCACCCAGCCTGCCCAGGGCTCCGCCGACCGCAAGAACGATGCACAGGCCGATCAGCGACCGGTACATCATGATCTCGAACGTATCGTGCTCGGCTCCAAGTTCGCGCCCTGCAATGGCCATTGACGAGAAGGACGCAATCGCCCCCATCATCCAGAAAGCCGCTTTCACAGGCTGCGCTTTTGATAAGGTTGCAGAGGCGTCGGTCATGGGGCCGACAATGCAGGTTACGCGCCACGCCGCAACCGAATTACGCCATGCAAGAGTGGGGCGGGGTGACCGTCAGAAACCGGCTATTCAAGCCAGGGCAGAACCACCGCTTCCTCCGCGCCCGCCGCCATCGCCAGTTGGGCCCCCGCCGCTCGCGCGATGTTCATCGGCCATTTGAGACCCTCGGCCAGGATGCCGGGTGTGATCTCGACAGGTCCCGTATCGGCGGCGGCCAGTGTGATCCGCTCGAATCCCGCCCACCGGAAACTCGCCCAGGCACGGGGCAGATGGTAGCGATTGGTCACGACGATCACCGGTGCGCCGGGGTCGATTTCGGGAAGCGCCCCGGTGAACCAGGCGTTCTGGAGCGTCGATCCCGACGCACGCTCGCCCAGGAGAGCATCTGCGGGCACGCCCTGTGCCTCGGCAAAGGCCATCATGCGATCGGCATGCCTCGGAACCCCGTCGGTCCCCCCGCCGCTCATCACCAGTACCGGTGCATGCCCGGCTTGCCACAACTCGATCCCACGGCTGACCCGGTCAAGCGTTTCACCCGACAGACCGGGTGTATTCGCGCCGGGACCCGACAACACGACGATTGCCGCAGCCTGGGGCATCTGATCCGGCTCTGAATATGAATGAATATAGAAGGCTGTTCCCAGAAGGGACGCGCCCCCGAGCATCACCACGAGGGCGAACAATTTACGCAGCATCTAATCGTTACTCCGACGAATTGCCAAGCTACTCAGACGACGAAATCCTACTGTGTTTGTGAGACAAGATCAAACATCAGCACTTTTGTTCGGGTGCACAGCGCGACAATGACAAATCCGGCAGGGCATTGTGCCCAGCCACTCCGATCTCCAGCTATCAGGGTTAGTGAAGCGGTCAAGAACGCCGAGAAGCAGTTGAGTCAGAGCCTAACTCCTTTTTTGCAGTTGTACTTGGTATGCTTCTCGTATCCCTCGACCTTTTCCAGAGAGAATTTGCTTCGCAGTTCATGCGCGCCGCCGGTATCGTCCCTCACGTCGATGATCAGCGACCCGTTTTCCGATAGGATCCGGTGGACGCTATCCAGATACGTAGACACAGGATAGTGAAAACCCCAGGAGATGGTCGAGATGACAAGGTCTATGCTTTCGTCTTCGAGATCGATCCTTCCATCTTCTGACGCTTCAATAAGCGAGATCCTGTCCTCCGGCACGCCATTCTCTACAAGCGTGGTCTGTGCAATCTCCAGCGAGTTGTAAAACGCCCCCGAGTCTTTGAACATGTACCAAATCTCATCTTCGATCTTCGACTTATCAAGCAGGACTATGTTTGGGCCATACGCGAAACAGCGATAAAGATAGACATCAAGCGCGGCGATTCCACAGCCGATGTCAAGTATAGAGCGGACATCGCCTTGCGTATGGTTGGCGATTACGCGAGCTTCATTCTCGCATTACTTTTGAGTAAGCTTCGTCGATTTCACGCGCATGGCTGACTGCAAAAGCCGCAACGAAGCTTTCATAGCTTTCGCTCAAGCCCAGTTTTCGCTTGATACGGTTCAGCAGCGAGTTGTTCCGTTCCGGCAAAAGCTCTGTCCGCTGATACAGGACGAACGGGCGCGCGCCGGCATTCAGCTTAATCGTCCTGCCGGTATCAGTCATGATCTCGTACCCACATATCTAGTCCATGAATGAATGTCTGTTTAAACCAGCTAACAGTTTCGCCGCATTCCGTGTGTGACATCCTTACCAAATTCAAAGCCGGCCCAGACTACTCCCATTCGATCGTGCCCGGAGGCTTCGACGTGATATCGTAGGTCACCCTGTTGATACCCTTCACCTCATTGATGATCCGTGTCGCTGTCTCACCCAAAAACTCATGGGAGAACGGATAATAGTCCGCTGTCATCCCATCGACACTTGTCACGGCCCGCAGGGCGCAGGCATGGTCGTAGGTCCGTCCATCGCCCATGACACCGACCGTGCGCACCGGCAGGATCGCGACGAAGGCCTGCCAGATCTCGTCGTACAGCCCGTGCTTGCGGATCTGGTCGATATAGACCGCATCGGCCTTGCGCAGGATGTCCAGCTTCTCGCGCGTGATCTCTCCGGGACAGCGGATCGCAAGGCCTGGGCCGGGGAAGGGGTGGCGCCCGATGAAGCTGGCGGGCAAGCCCAACTCATGACCCAACGCGCGAACCTCGTCCTTGAACAGTTCGCGCAGGGGTTCGACCAGTTTCAGGCCCATCTTTTCCGGCAGACCACCCACGTTGTGGTGGCTCTTGATCGTGACGGATGGCCCGCCGCTGAACGACACCGACTCGATCACATCGGGGTAAAGCGTGCCCTGGGCCAGGAACTCCGCCCCTTCGATGTCATCGGCGTATTTCTGGAACACGTCGATGAACAGCCCGCCGATGATCTTGCGCTTGGTCTCGGGGTCGCTGACCCCGTCCAGCTTGCCAAGGAACAACTCGCTTTCGTCGGCATGGATCAGCGGCAGGTTATAGTGATCGCGGAACATGCCGACGACCTCTTCTGCCTCGTTCTGGCGCATCAGCCCGTGATCGACGAAGACGCAGGTCAGCTGATCGCCGATCGCCTCGTGTATCAGCACTGCGGCAACCGAGCTGTCCACGCCACCCGACAGGGCGCAAATCACCTTCTTGTCACCCACCTGATCGCGGATTTTCCGAATGGCTTCCTCACGATAGGCGCCCATTGTCCAGTCGCCGGTGAACCCCGCGAGACGAACGAAGTTTTCGTAAAGCGTCTTGCCGTTGGGCGTGTGATGGACCTCGGGATGGAACTGCACCGCATAGAAATGGCGGTCCGTATCGGCGGTGATCGCAAAAGGCGCGTTGGGCGAGGTGCCATAGACCTTAAAGCCCGGGGCGATCCGGCTCACATGGTCGCCGTGAGACATCCAGACCTGTTCGCGATTCTCCAGAAACCAGCCGTTCAGCAGGTCCAACCGGTCTTCCGAGGGTTCCACATAGGCACGTCCGAATTCCGCCGTTCCGTGGCCGCGTTCGACCTTGCCGCCCAGAACCTCCATCATCACCTGCTGGCCATAGCAGATGCCGAGGATCGGCACGTCAAGCTCGAACACCTTTGCCGGTGGGCGGGGCGACCCTTCGTCGATCACGCTGGCAGGGCCGCCTGAGAGGATCACGGCCTTGGGCGCAAATTGATCGAGGAACGCGTCGGTTACATTCTGGAACGGGTGTATCTCGCAATAGATGTTCAGCTCCCGCAGGCGGCGCGCGATAAGCTGCGTCACCTGGCTGCCGAAGTCGATGATCAGGAGGCGGTCATGCTGGGTCTGGGTCATGGCACCGCTCTAGGGAACCCACGCCCGGCTTGCAAGACGCCAGAGTGCGGGTAAGCTTGTCCGGCACTCTCTTTGAAACCACGGGCGGCGGGCAAAGACCGGATAATGTCGTTTTCGCATCGGATTGGACGGAATTGATGCGGGGCGGAACGCTGATCGGTGGCATCCCGGTCGATGAGTGAGCGGGAGATCCTCAAATGAGCGAAACCGAAGCAAGACGTCGTGGGCGCGGGGCAGGGGGCGGAGCCGCCCGCCGGGCCGAACGCACAGCGGTCCGGATCGAGGCCGCGCGCTATATCGAACGCAAGATTCCGGATCTCGAAGTGCTGGATACCGCCGCGCTTAAACTGATCGAAGAGCATGCCGAACAGGTCCTTGAAGAGATCGGGGTGGAGTTTACCGATAATGAACCTGCGCTGGACCGATGGCGCGATGCTGGCGCCGATGTGCAGGGCACAAGGGTGCGCCTTCCGCGGGGTTTGGCTCGGAAACTCTGCACGACAGCGCCCGCGTCTTTCACACAGCATGCCCGCAATCCCGAGCGGAACGTCGAAATCGGTGGCCGGAGCCTTGTTCTTGCCCCAGTCTACGGGCCGCCATTCGTGCGCGATAACGCCGGCGGCCGCCGCTATGCCACGATCGAGGATTTCCAGAACTTCGTGAAACTCGGCTACATGTCGAAATGGCTGCACCACTCCGGCGGAACCGTGTGCGAGCCAACCGATGTCGCGGTGAACAAGCGCCATCTGGATATGCTCCTCGCCCATATGACCCTGTCGGACAAACCCTTCATGGGGTCTGTCACCGAGCCGGTCCGCGCCGCGGATTCGGTCGAGATGTGCGAAATCCTGTTCGGGGCCGATTTCGTCGCCCAGAACACCGTGATGACGTCGCTCATCAACATCAACTCACCACTGACCTTCGATGGCACGATGATGGGGGCGCTCGAAATCTATGCGTCCAACAATCAGGCCTCGATCGTCTCGCCCTTCATCGTCGGTGGCGCCATGGCGCCTGTGTCGGTGGCAGGCACGCTTGTGCAGGTGCTGGCCGAGATCCTCGCAGGCGTCGCCTATTCCCAGCTTGTCCGCGCCGGTGCGCCGGTGATCGCAGGGGCGTTCGTGACGTCGATCGACATGAACTCGGGCGCGCCGACATTCGGGACGCCCGAAGCGTCGCAGGTGACCTATGGCACGGGTCAGCTCGTGCGCCGTCTGGGGCTGCCGTTCCGTTCAGCGGGCTCGTTCTGCGGCTCGAAACTCCCCGATGCCCAGGCGGCCTACGAGACGGCGAACTCATTGAATATGGGCCTTCTCGCGGGCGTGAACTTCATGCTGCATTCCTGCGGCTGGCTAGAAGGCGGTCTGGTCGCGTCTTACGAGAAATTCGTGATGGATGCCGATCAGCTCGGGATTCTGCACCGCCTCGCCGAAGGCGTCGATGTCAGCGAAGACGCCTTGGCCATGGATGCGTTGCGCGAGGTCGGGCCGGGCGGTCACTATCTGGGCTGCGCCCATACCCAGGCGCATTTCAAGACGGCTTTCTGGCGCAGCGATCTGCTGGATTACAAGCCGTTCGAGACATGGGATGACGAAGGCGCGCGGGACACGGCAACCCTGGCCGAGGCCCGCGTGAAAAAGCTTCTGGGCGACTACCAGCAACCTGCCCTCGATCCGGCGATACACGCAGCCCTGAACGACTACGTGGAACGCAAGAAGGCCTCGATGCGCGACAGCTTCACCTGAGGGTCAGGGAAGTCGCGGCAAGCCCCGCACCTCGGCCATGAGCGCGATCAGAACATCCACGTGGTCCATCGCGGAATAGGATGCGTCGCCCGTCTTGCGCGTTGTTTCAAGCGCGCCTTCGGTCTCCAGCAATGCCGTGACTGCGGTAACGGGGCTTGGTGTCCGGCTCTGGCCTGTCAGTCTGCGCAGGTCCCGGTCGCGGTTGTAGTCCTGAACTCCGATCCGTGCGGCGCGTACCAGAAGCCGTGGGCGGCGCAGGGACGTCACGACTTTTCTGAGGTCCGTCATCAGCAATCTCCTTTTCAGATTTCCGATGAGCTAACACAACCTGAACGTGTGTTGCATTTTATGCGTTTGTCCGCGCGCAACGGATAAGCAAAGTTATTATTTTAATACAAAGCTTTCCAATGCGTCCTGTGTTAACTTTCCGGTAATAAATACAACTCAAGGTTGTTAATGCGCGATGCTAATGCGACCTCTCTGCTGCTGGAGGGTAAGATGCGCCTGGGGGCAAATATGAACGGACAAGCGCGTTGGCCCGGTTGGGTGCCGCAGGATGTGATGGCTTATCTCGATCACACAAGGTGCGGACGGTCGATCCGTGCCATCGCCCGTGATCTCGGATGTCAGCCATCGACGATCCTTCGCCGCGTGCGCCGTCTCGAAGGTCGGCGGGACGACATGCTGATCGACCTCGCGCTGAACCGGCTGGAGCAGAGTACAGACGTCTCAGATCCCGCAGAAGGCGGCAAAACGGAGAGCTTTTCAATGAACCAATTTTCCAAGATCAACAGTCCCGAAGACCGCAAGACTGAAACCGAGGCGTACCGTGTGCTGCGCCGCATGTCCGAACAGGGGGCGGTCCTTGCGCTGGCGCCCGCTATGGAGACGGCAGTCGTCGTGCGCGAAGTCGGCGACGAACCAGCCCTGCGCACGGCTGTCGTGGCCCGTCACGTGGCCGAGGCGATGGCGCTGAAGGAGTGGATCGAAGCCAACGGGACAGGGCGGATTCTGCGCTACCGGATCACGGCGGCGGGCCGGGCAGAGCTCAAACGGTTCATGGCACAGGAAGAAAGCCAGCGGGCAAAGGCACAGGGCACGGCGCAGGAAGACGATCCGGATCTGGATGACATCCCCGCAACCGGGCGTCGCGGCGTGCGCTACAACCTGTCCGAAAGCCCGCTTCTGACACTGGCCCGCCGCCGCGACGCAAAAGGCCAGCCGTTCCTGACCCGCGAGCTTGTGGCGGCCGGTGAACGTCTGCGCGAAGACTTCGAACTCGCGCAGATGAGCGGGGCTGTCGCGCAAAACTGGGAACGGCTTCTGACAGGTCCCGTCGACGGTCAGGGGCAGGGGGGCGGTTCACCTGCCGCGACGGGGGCGCAGTCGCGGGTCTCGGCGGCATTGTCCGAACTTGGCCCCGGCCTTGGCGATGTGGTGTTGCGCTGCTGCTGCTATCTCGAAGGTCTCGAAACGGCCGAACGCCGCATGGGCTGGTCGGCGCGGTCGGGCAAGATCGTCCTGCGGATCGCGCAGCAGCGCCTCAAGCAGTACTACGATGCGGACGGGGATCGCTGGTCGCCCCTGATCGGCGTCGAGTAGGGGGTATTCCTGTGCGGCCATGGGTTCCGCCAGGGATGGCGGAACCATATGATCAATGGAGCGCACCGCGCGCGCCCGGGATGGCCCGTGGCGGAGGGCAGAGGCAGATCGCGACTCTCCTACAGATCAGGCCGCCTCAGGTCGTTGTGACAGCATAGATCGCTGGTATGTCCCAGCCTTCCGCTAGAAGGCCGTCCTTGATGCGCCAGACAGCAACAGCATCGAGGGCGATGGAACTGCCTTCGAACTCCATGGTGTCGCGAACATGGGTGACCACCAGTTCATCACCGATCGGGGTCGCCGAGATCGGCTCGACCTTGAAACTGCCCTTGGTCTTTGTCGCCAGGGTCGCGAAGAAGGTTTTCAGCCCGTCCACACCCGCATAGTCGCCCTGAACATCCGGCAAGTTGGGGTTGAAGTAGTGCCACACGAAATCTTTCGAGAAGAGCCCAGCCGACTCGTCCAGATCTCGAAGGTTCAGCTTCGTCAGCAAATCGATGTTCGGGTGCTGTTCGGTCATGATGTGCTGGCTTTCTCGCGGTCTTCTGTCTGCGCCATGGGGGAAGTTCCGACGTTGAGAACAACCAATAAAGCGGCGCGTATCACGGCGGTATGGCCAGCCGTTTGACGGAAATCAATCGCAAAGCGCGGAGTGCGGACAGTCGGACACATTCCGTCTTCGTTCGCCCCGGGCACAGCTTCGATCAACCATCGATGCGTGGCATCGCGTCATATCGATGGTTATGAGCTTGGGGTAGGGTGGCAAAACCGGAGCACTGCCGGTTTCGACGGTGCGCAAGCTGCGAAAGCCTTGCTTACATCAACATGCTTCCGACGACGCAATGCGGTTGCTTGCGCGTTGACTCAACGCTGTGCCGCTCAGGATCTGAAACTGCAGACATGCTGATACGCAGGAGTGGGAGGCTTACTCATGGAGCCTCATCAAATAGCCAATCCAACACATAAATGTTTGATCACCTTAAGTCGCATAATCGGTATTATGTAAATAAAAGATTGACCATAGCTCTGTCCGAGCCCCGTTATCGAGCATATAACCAATGCTGTACGCCATAACGCAAATAAAAAAAAGGCGCACCGATCAGGCGCGCCTCTCTATCGTCTGATGATCCGGTTCAGCCCTGTGCCGCCTTGGCGACCTCGGCTGCAAAGTCTTCCTCGACCTTCTCGATGCCTTCACCCACTTCGATCCGCAGAAAGCCCGTGATCTCGATACCGGCGTCTTTCGCGGCACCGCCAACCGTTGCGTCGGGATCAACGACGAATTGCTGGCTCAGAAGCGTGACTTCCGAAAAGAACTTCTTCATCCGGCCTTCGATCATCTTTTCGATCACCGCGTCGGGTTTACCTGACTCGCGGGCCTGATCGGTCAGAACCTGCTTTTCCCGCTCCACATAGGACGGATCGAGATCGGCTTCCGACAGCGATGCCGGGTTCACGGCGGCCACATGCATGGCGACCTGACGCGCGGTTCCCGCGTCGGCGCCGGTAAACGCAACCAGCACTCCGATCTGCCCCATGCCATCGGCAGCGGCATTGTGAACATAAGACACGACGTTCTGGCCTTCGATCGACGCGATCCGGCGGATCGACATGTTCTCGCCAATCGTCGCGATCTTGTCGGTCAGCGTGTCCTGCACACTCTTGCCACCCATATCGGCGGCCAGAAGCGCCTCGACGCTGTCCACGCCGGTTGCAAGATCGGCGATCCCGGACACCATTTCCTGGAACTCGGCGTTCTTGGCGACGAAGTCGGTTTCCGAGTTCACCTCGACGGCAACGCCCCGGCCACCGTCGACCTTGACGGCCACAAGCCCCTCGGCCGCCGTGCGCCCCGATTTCTTGGCGGCTTTCGCCAGACCCTTGGTCCGCAACCAGTCAACCGCGGCCTCCATGTCGCCATCGGTTTCGGTAAGCGCCTTTTTGGCGTCCATCATGCCCGCGCCGGTCTTGTCGCGAAGTTCCTTTACGAGTGCGGCAGTAATGGCCATCTCTCGTCTCCTTGATTGAGGATTTCGAATAGTCCCGGGCGCCAAGATCGGCGCGCCGGGTATCAGTCAGATGACACCTTGCGGTGCCGGTCCGGCTTATTCCTTGGCGTCGGCCTCGGCGGCAACGGGTTCTGCAGCAGCCTCGGCCGGAGCTTCCGCCGGGACTTTCTCAGCAGCGGCTTCAGCGGCAGGCGCTTCTTCCGCTGGTGCTTCGGCCACAGCTTCTTCCACGGCGGCTTCTTCCATAGCACCGACGTCAACGCCCGCGGCACCCAACTGCGCGCTCATCCCGTCAAGGGCGGCACGGCTGGCCAGATCGCAGTAAAGCGCAATCGCACGCGCGGCGTCGTCGTTGCCGGGGATGATGTAATCCACACCATCGGGCGAACAGTTCGTATCGACAACGGCCACAACCGGAATGCCCAGCTTCTTGGCTTCGAGGATCGCCAGATCTTCCTTGCCCACATCGATCACGAACAGAAGGTCCGGAACGCCGCCCATTTCGCGGATACCGCCCAGCGACGCCTGCAGCTTGGCCTGGTCACGCTCCATGCCCAGGCGTTCCTTCTTCGTCAGGCCCTCGGCGCCTTCCGCCATCTTCGCATCGATTTCGTTCAGACGCTTGATCGACTGCGACACGGTCTGCCAGTTGGTCAGAGTGCCCCCCAGCCAGCGGTGGTTCATATAGTATTGCGCGCAGCGTTCGGCCGCTTCCGCAATGGGCTTTTGCGCCTGCCGTTTCGTGCCGACGAACAGCACACGGCCACCCTTTGCCACGGTTTCGCGGATGACGTTCAAGGCCGCGTCCAGCATCGGAACGGTCTGTGTCAGGTCGAGAATGTGAATGCCGTTCCGGTCGCCATAGATGAACTCCTGCATACGCGGGTTCCATCGTTGGGTCTGGTGGCCAAAGTGAACGCCAGCTTCCAATAGCTGACGCAAAGAGAATTCAGGCAGCGCCATGTCGCTTTTCCTTTCCGGTTTCATGCCTCGGCGGAGCGTCAGGCCCGGATGTATTCCGGGCCAACCGGCGGACCATTCGGGATGTCTCCCCGAAGGGCCCAAGCCCCGCCTGTGAAGTGAGCGCGCATATAGACAGTGTATGCTGGGTTGGCAAGCCCCCTTCCCCGCTTGCACGCACATGGCGTTGCGCGCATCCTTCGGGTCGGACAGATCGGGGGGACATCATGGATTATCCGGAATTTATCAAGGCAATGCCATCGCTCGCGCTTCCGTTTCCGGATGACGTGGTGCAAAATCATGTCGTGCGCTCGGATGACGGGCTCGTCGTCTTCTTCCGGTTTCTGCAGGATGTGCACCTGCCGCCCCACAGCCATCTGGGCCAATGGGGCACGGTGGTCGAGGGCGAGGTAAAGCTTGCGATGAACGGCGAAACCCATGTCAGCGGTCCGGGCGATACGTATGACATCCCCGCCGGAACCGAGCACGAGGTCTGGGTCAAAGCGGGGTCGGTCCTGATCGATGTCTTCGAAGAGCCCGATCGCTATCCGATCCGCGCCTGATCACGAAAGTTCCGTTTCTGCCTCCCGGCGAAAGGCCCTTCCGGGCGTCGGTTGGTCTTCGGCCTTTAGATCGCTCAGCAGGCTTTGAACCTGCTCCGAGGCCGCGTTCAGAATGTTGCGGCGCACATCATCGCTTCGGCAACCGGCCGCCAGACTGACACTGCCCACGGCCAGAACCAGCGCGGCCATCAGCGTCGGATCTTCGGGCGTGGCCCCCTGCCCGCGTGCCATCTCTGCGACCGTCGCGCGAACGGCCTGTTCATGGGCCTCCTGAACATCATCACTGCCAAGGCTCGCATCACGGCAAAGGCAGGCAAGGGCACAGGTCCGCGCGATGACCGGCAGGTTCTCCGGATCCAGATATCTGCGAAAGACCTGCCTCATACCCGACCCCAGCATATCCGGGGCCGCTTGGCTGCGCCCACGAAGCCAAGTCAGAAGCGGTTGGTCGGTCTCGATGACTTCCGCAAACAGCGCGGTTTTCGATCGGAAATGCGCATAGAATGCGCCACGGGTCAGGCCGGCCCCATCCATGATCCGGTCGATATTGGCTCCTGCATATCCCTTTTCGCGAAAGGCCACGGCAGCCGCATCCAGGATACGCTGCCTGATCTTTTCGTTATGCCGCGCCTTGCGAGAGCTCATCCATGATGACTGACCTATCTATGTTTAACATCACGTAAACCCGGACGGAGGTAAATGTCGGTCGTCATATCTATGTCGTGCATCATGAATTCGACATGCGCGGTCAATCCACCGCTTGCCCCGCACGGGTCCTCGGGCCACAACACGCCCATGAAGACCTCTGCACAGATCATCTGTATCGGTTCGGTTCTGTGGGACGTGATCGGGCGCGCGCGGGCGGTAATGCGCGAGGGCTCTGACGTGCCGGGGCGGATCACCCGCCTGCCGGGCGGCGTGGCCATGAACATCGCCATGACGTTCCGGCGGTTCGGGCTGACTCCGTCGCTTCTGACCGTCATCGGGCAGGATGCCGAAGGCGAAGAGCTTCTGGCCGCCGCGGCGCAGATGGGCATGGACACGACCCATGTCTACCGCTCCGACGATCTGCCGACCGATGTCTACATGGCGGTCGAAGGCGCCAACGGTCTGATTGCGGCCATCGCCGATGCCCATTCGCTCGAGGCCGCGGGAGACAAGATCCTGCGACCACTTTTCGACGGGACGCTCGGAAGCGCAGAAGCCCCCTTTCGCGGCGTCGTTGCCCTAGATGGCAATCTGACCACCGCTCTTCTGACCAAGATCGCCCGAAGCCGCGAGATGGAGGCTGCCGACCTTCGGGTCGCGCCCGCGTCACCTGGCAAGGCCGAGCGCCTGCGCCCCCTGCTCGATACGCCGCATGCCACGCTTTACGTCAATCTCGAAGAAGCCGGGTATCTGGCGCAGGACCGGTTCTCCAACGCCGCCGACGCGGCCTCTGCCCTCCGCGACAGGGGCGCGGCCCGTGTTCTTGTGACCGATGGCGGAAAGGATGCGGCCGATTGCGGCGAACACGGCCTGTTCGTATCCGGCCCGCCGCAGGTTCTGGTGACCCGCGTGACCGGCGCGGGCGATACCTTCATGGCCGCCCACATCGCCGCCGAACTGCAGGGTATCGACCCTGCCGGCGCCCTGTCCCTCGCCCTGCGCGCCGCTGCCGATTACGTGTCCGGAGACGTCAAGACATGACACTCACACCGATCCTGTCCTTCGAGGTGGCCGAGGCGCAGGCCAAAGGCAAGCCCGTCGTCGCGCTTGAATCCACGATCATCACCCACGGCATGCCCTATCCGCAGAACGTCGAAACCGCCCGGGCGGTCGAGACCGAAATCCGGTCGGCGGGTGCCGTTCCGGCGACGATCGCGGTGCTGGATGGCCGGCTGCATGCGGGGCTTGAGGACGCGCAACTCGATGCCCTCGCCCGGGCGAAAGACGTGGCCAAGCTGTCGCGCGCTGATCTGGCCGCCTGTATCGCGCGAGGCGGCACCGGGGCCACGACGGTCGCTGCCACGATGATCGCGGCGCATCTCGCGGGGATTCATGTCTTCGCCACGGGCGGCATCGGCGGCGTGCATCAGGGGGCCGAGCACAGCTTTGACATTTCCGCCGACCTTCGCGAACTGGCGCAAACACCGGTCACGGTCGTCGCCGCCGGCGCCAAGGCGATCCTCGACCTTCCGAAAACGCTTGAAGTGCTGGAAACCCTCGGCGTTCCCGTCATTGCCTTGGGGCAGGACGACTTTCCCGCCTTCTGGTCAAGGGCCTCCGGCCTGCCGGCCCCTCTGCGCATGGACGACCCGGCCCTGATCGCCAAATCGCACCTGATGCGCGGCGCCCTCGGACTTCCGGGTGGGCAGCTTGTGGCGAACCCGATCCCCGAGGCCGATGAGATCGCCTCCGACACGCTCGCCCCTCTCATCGCACAGGCCAACGCGGAAGCCGCAAGAAACGGTCTGACGGGCAAGGCCGTGACACCCTACCTTCTGTCCAGGCTCTTTGAACTCACCGAAGGGGCCAGTCTGCGGGCGAATATCGCGCTTGTGCTGAACAATGCGCGCCTCGCGGCCCGGATTGCCCGTGAAATCCGCATACAGGCCAAAGAGTGACGGCGGACGGCGCTTGTCCATTGTAAGCAGGCCGGATTGCACCTACTTTCACCAAGTTCCGTTGGATCAGAGCTATGACCACGCCTTTTGACGATCTCGAACCGAAAAAGAAAAAGCGCCACCCGATCCTCGGCGGCCTGAGGGCTAGCTTTCTGACCGGCCTGATCGTGATCGCGCCCATCGGCCTTACGGCATGGCTGATCTGGACGGTTGTAGGCTGGATCGACGGCTGGGTTCTGCCCTTCGTACCCTACCAGTTCCGGCCCGAGCAGTATATCGGGATCAACCTGCGCGGCGTGGGCGTGATCTTCTTCCTTCTGTTCACGATCATCGTTGGTTGGGTGGCCAAGGGGCTTATCGGTCGATCGCTTCTGTCCTGGGCCGAGGGCGTGGTGGAAAACCTGCCCGTTGTCCGGTCGGTCTATTCCGGGCTGAAGCAGATTGCTGAAACGGTTTTCACCCAGACCGATACGAGCTTCGACAAGGCCTGTCTGGTGGAATACCCGCGAAAAGGCATCTGGGCGATTGCCTTTATCTCATCGACGGCAAAGTTCGAGATCGACGAGAAACTGCCGAGCGAGGAACAGAAAGTGTCCGTCTTCCTTCCGACGACACCGAACCCGACATCCGGTTTTCTTCTGTTCCTGAACCGGTCCGACGTGATGGAACTGGACATGACCGTGGAAGAGGCCGCAAAGCTGATCATCTCGGCGGGCCTTGTCTATCCGAACCCCAAGGATCCGTCGAAACCCAAGCCGGCGAACGAAGACCGTCCGGCGGCGGAATAGGCAGCTAGCCGAACATCGCGTCCAGATCGACGCTCGACGTCACCCCGATATCGCTTCGGTGGCCATTCAGAAATCCCTCCGCCGCCTCACGACCTGCCTGTTTCAGCGATGTCAGCACCGAAGGCGTCGGCACCATCTTCGTCGCAACGCTCAGATCCCGCATCAGGTCGTCATCGGCGATCATATGGATCAGCACGTTCTTCATCGACCCTTCGGGCACACGTCCGTCGCCGATCAGCTCCTTCACAAAGCTGATCGCCCGCAATTCCCGGAGCAGGGATGAGTTAAAGCTGATCTCGTTCATCCGGTTCAGGATGTCTTGCGGGCTTTTCGGCGTCTCGTCCCGCTCCAGCGGGTTGATGTTCACAACCACGATGTCATCGGGCAATTCGGGCGCGAAAAGCGGAAACAGCGCCGGGTTCCCGGTATAGCCGCCATCCCAGAACGCCTCGCGCCGCTTGGTCTTCGGATCTTCAAGCTCAACCGCCTGAAACAGGGTCGGCAGACAGGCCGAGGCCAGGATCGAATCCGTCGATATCTCTTCATATTCGAACACCCGCACCTTTCCCGTTCGCACATTCGTGGCACAGACAAACAGCGCCGGGCCCTCATGGGCACAGACCTTGTCGAACCGGAACCGCTCCACGATCCGGGCCAGCGGGTTGCGATAAAACGGCCCCAGCACATAGGGCGAGGTTACGCGGCTGGCCGTCTCCATCAGCGAGAAGGGCAGCGAATACTCCAAAGCCCGCGACACGATCGCGGGTCCGGGCGAGACCGCACTCATCCAGGTCGTCAGCCGCAGATCGCCCTGAGCCGCAACCTGATGCCAAAGCCAGTCAAGGTTCGCGCGTGCACCCTCGCGCCCGCCCTCCAGCAGACCGGCCTTGAAGGCCGCGCCGTTCAGCGCCCCGGCAGACGTACCGCTGATCGCGGCCACCTCGATCTCGGGTTCGTCCAGCAGACGGTCCAGCACACCCCATGTAAATGCGCCATGGGCCCCGCCCCCCTGCAGCGCAAGGTTGATCCTGAGGGGCGTCACGTCTTGTCCCGCCCCTTCAGAAGATCGCTCACCAGAACCCCTTCGATGGTCATCCCGGTGATATCGGCGGCGGTGATCGCGACACCGCGCAGGTTGGCCTGACTGATCGTGGCGCCCGACAGGTTCACGTCCCTGAACGCCACGCCGGACATGTTGGCATCCTCGAACACCGCATCGGTCAGGTTCGCATCTGCGACAGTCGCGCGGATCAGCGTCGCGTCGCGAATATCCACATCGCGCAAATCGACCCGCCGCAATTGCGCACCGGGAAAGGCTTCGTCTTCGATCACACGCCCCTCGGTCATAGCGCGGTCCACCCGCCATCGACGCTGATCGTCGTTCCGGTGATCTGCGCGGCCGCATCGGAACACAGGAACACGCAGGTTCCGCCCATCTGCTCGACCGTGGCGAACTCTTTCGAGGGCTGCCGCTTCAGCATCACGTTCTTGATCACATCTTCCCGGCTCATGTCATACTCCTTCATGGTGTCGGGAATCTGTGCCTCGACAAGCGGGGTCAGCACGTATCCCGGACAGATCGCATTGGCGGTGATCGGCTCTTCGGCGGTCTCCAGCGCCGTCGTCTTGGTCAAGCCGACAACGCCATGCTTCGCCGCGATATAGGCCGACTTATAGGGCGATGCCGTCAGCCCGTGGGCGCTGGCGATATTCACGACCCGGCCCCAACCCGCGCTTCGCATCATCGGCAGGGCCGCCGCTGTCGTATGAAATGCCGAAGACAGGTTGATCGCGATGATCGCGTCCCACTTCTCGACCGGAAACTCCGGGATCGGCGCAACATGCTGAATGCCCGCATTGTTCACCAGAATATCGCAGGCGCCAGCCTGTTCGATCAGCGCCCGACACTCGTCGCCCTTCGACATATCCGCCTTGATATAGCGCGCCTTCGTACCGGTCTCTTTCGAAATCTCTTCGGCCAGCGCGTGATCCTCATCGCGATCGGTGAACGAGTTCAGAACGACATCCGCACCCGCACGGGCAAGCTCCCACGCCACGCCCAGACCGATGCCAGAGTTCGACCCGGTGATGACGGCGGTTTTTCCTGCAAGGCTCATGACACGGTTCCCTTGGTAAATGCTGCAGGTGCAAACTAACGGTGGCACGCGGGGCCGTCACCCCCGATTCACGCATTGGCGATTATCGGCCTTGAACATCTCGGCCCTATGCTCATAGCGTCCGCCCATGACCGACACGGATCTTCACGACACCCGCTATTCCTGGACCCGCCTTGCCCTGACACTGGCCATCGCCTGTGTCGGCAATGTCGGCATGTGGGCAGTGATCGTGATCATGCCCGACATGCAGACAGAGTTCGGGATCGACCGGGGCGCGGCCTCCCTGCCCTATACCGCCTGCATGGTGGGTTTCGCCTTGGGCAGCCTCCTGATCGGACGATGGGTGGACAGACATGGCATCACGCCGGTCCTGATTGTGACTGCCGTTCTGATGTCCGCGGGTTTCGCCCTTACGGCGTTTAGCAGCTCCGCCATGGTCGTCACGCTTCTGCATCTGGCCATCGGATTCGGTTCGGCGGCGAATTTCGGGCCGCTGATCGCCGATATCTCGCATTGGTTCATGCGCAGGCGCGGGATCGCCGTGGCCATCACGGCCAGCGGAAACTACCTTGCCGGCGCGGTCTGGCCCCTGCTTCTGTCGGGAGTTCAGGCCGATCACGGCTGGCGCGGTGCCTATCTCGCCCTCGCCATCATCGTACCGCTTCTGGTCGTGCCCCTGTCATTCGCCCTGCGGCCCCGCGTGTCCGAGGCCGCAAGCGACAGGGCCGACAGTGCCGCCGCCCTGCGCCGCACGGCATCGGGCCTGTCGCCCCGCGCCTTGCAGTTCTTTCTGATCCTCGCCGGTTTCGCCTGCTGCATGGCAATGGCAATGCCGCAGGTTCACATCGTGGCGCTTTGCGCCGATCTGGGGTTCGGACCTGCGGTTGGGGCGCAAATGCTGTCACTCATGCTGTTGGGCGGCGTCGCGTCGCGTCTGATCTCCGGCATGCTGGCCGACCGGTTGGGTGGGGTGCCGACACTTCTGATCGGATCGGTCTTGCAATGCATTGCACTGATGCTGTTTCTCGGCGCGGGGGGCATCACGTCGCTCTACCTGGTCTCGCTGATCTTCGGATTGGCCCAGGGTGGAATCGTCCCCTCCTATTCGATCATCGTCCGCGAATACATGCCTGCGCGCGAAGCTGGCGCACGGGTTGGCTATGTCACCACCGCGACAATTGTAGGCATGGCGGTTGGTGGCTGGGCATCCGGCTGGATCTACGATGTCAGCGGCAGCTACGACCTCGCGTTTCTCAACGGAATCGGCTGGAATATGCTGAATATCGGGATCGTCGGCATGCTTCTCTGGACGTCGGGCCGCCGCTCTGTCATGCGCGCCTGAACAAGCTATGCTGGCACGACAAAAAAAACGCCCGCACAAGGCGGGCGTTAAGTTATTGAGGCAGGTTTCATACAGGCAAGAAACCTATCGAGCAGTGCCCCCTTTATACGCAACCTGTCGCGCACGTCCAAGCTAAAAGTTTGAAATGGCTTAAGTCCCCGTCTACCTTCGTCATCAACGGGCAGAGCAGCACAGGGATTGATACCAGAATGCGAACAATGTTTTTCTCATGTCTGGGTGCACTGGGCCTGGGCTTGATGGCAGCGGCCGCCGCGGCGGAGCCCTCCCATGGCATAGCTATGTATGGCGACCCTGCTCTTCCACCGGATTTTGTGTCACTGCCCTATGCCAACCCAGATGCGCCGAAGGGCGGCCGGATCGTTCAGGGCGAGGTTGGGGTATTCGATTCGCTCAACCCCCACATCCTCAAGGGGCGGGTTCCGTGGCAGCTCCGCTTCCTCGCATATGAAAGCCTGATGGGCCGCAACTACGACGAACCATTCACCCTTTACGGCCTTCTGGCCGAATCGGTCGAGACGGATCCGGACCGGTCCTGGGTCGAGTTCACCCTGCGCCCCGAGGCGCGCTTCTCCGACGGCAGCCCCGTGACCGTCGAGGATGTGGTCTGGTCCTACGAGACGCTCGGAACGGTCGGCCATCCGCGCTATCACGGCTCCTGGGCCAAGGTCGCGTCGACGGAACAGACCGGTCCCCGTTCCGTCCGTTTCACCTTTACCGAGCCGGACCGGGAACTTGCGCTGATCATGGGCATGCGCCCGATCCTGAAGAAGGCGCAGTGGGAAGGTCGGGATTTCGCCGAATCCGGCATCGACATCCTGCCGATCACCACGGCGCCTTATATCATCGACGATTACGAGGCCGGACGTTTCGTCTCGCTCAAGCGCAACCCCGATTACTGGGGCAATGACGTGCCCTATATGCGCGGTCAGGCCAATCTCGACGAGATCAGGATGGAGTTTTTCGGCGATGCAGGCGTGATGTTCGAAGCGTTCAAGGGCGGCATCCTGAACACGATGCGCGAAACCAATGTCCAGAAATGGGACACGCAGTACGACTTTCCGGCGGTTCAGTCCGGCGATGTGGTGAAATCGATCATTCCCCATCAGCGCCCCTCCGGGATCACCGGCCTTGTGATGAACACCCGGCTGCCCGAGTTTTCCGACTGGCGGGTGCGGCAGGCGATGATCCATGCCTTCAACTTCGAGTTCATCAACCAGACCCTGAATGGCGGCAATGCGCCCCGGATCACATCGTATTTCTCGAACTCCGTGCTTGGGATGAGTCACGGACCCGCCGAGGGGCTGGTTCGCGAATACCTCGAACCCTTTGCCGACACGCTCCCCCCGGGTGCGCTTGAGGGCTATTCCCTCCCCGTCTCGGACGGGTCCGAACGCAACCGCGCCGGTATCCGGGCTGCGACCGATCTCATGGAACAAGCCGGTTGGACGGTTCAGAATGGTGTGATGACCGGCGCGGACGGAGCGCCGTTCACTTTCGAAATCCTCCTGTCCCAAGGCGCGACCGAAACGCAGCAGGTGGTGGATATCTTCTCGTCCGCCCTGTCGCGCATGGGGATCACGCCGACCGTCACCACGGTCGATGGCGCGCAATACAAAGAGCGCACCACCGAGTTCGACTTCGGTATGACCTGGTTCACCCGCGGCCTGTCCCTCAGCCCCGGGAACGAACAGACCCTCTATTGGAGCGCCGAGGCCGCCGACAGCCCCGGATCGCGCAACTTGATGGGCATGAAAAGCCCCGCCGCCGAGGCGATGATCGACAAGCTTCTGACCGGAACCGGGGGCGACGAGTTTCTGGCCGCGACCCGCGCCCTCGACCGGGTTCTGACCACCGGGCGCTACGTGATCCCGGTGTGGCACAATCCGGTGGCACGTATTGCCCATGCGCGCGAACTGAAATATCCCGAAACCCTGCCGATCTATGGTGACTGGATCGGGTTCCAACCGGATGTCTGGTGGTATGAGGACTAGGGAATGAAAGTCAAAGCGATTGCCATTGCGGCGGTTTGCCTGCTGATCGCGGGCTGCAACACGGTCGAGGGTGTGGGGCAGGATATCTCATCCGGTGCAAGGGCGGTGCAGAACACCTTCTAGAGGCGTTCGCCGTCTTTCCGGGCGGGTACCATGTTGCAGCGGGTCCGGGGGGCGCATTTGCAACGCAGGCGGGCGTTGCCGGAACCGGCCTGCCTTCTGACTTTCGCCTGCGCTAGCGCCGGACCCCGGCGAACTGCCGTATCATCCAGATCTCGATCGCGTCGCTTGCTTCGGCGCGGGTCAGATCGTGACGGTCTGCAATATAGTCGGTGAACGCGTCCCGGTCGCCTGCAAGCGACATGACGCGGTCGGCGGATGCTTCGGGCCATTGCGCAAGGATCAGGTCCACAAGATCGTGCCAGGCCGATTCGACTTCTTTCCAAAACATATGCAGCCTCCATAAACCTGCGGCAGGATAACGCAGTCTGGTAAACAACGTCCTAAGAGCGATCACCGATCCGTCCATTCATAGGGGGCAGGTCACGGGTTTCCTCTCTCTTGCGCCGCCTGCCCGGTCTGATAGCCCTCGGCCCCATGCTGTCTGTCACCGATACCGGACCGGCTCCGGAATGCCCGTCGCCTTACAATCTCGCAGCCGACGTGCTCGCGGCCGGAACCGCACACCCCGACAAGATCGCGATGGTGCTGGTGGGGCCGACCGGGGCCGAACGATGGAGTTACGCCCGCCTGACCGCCGCAACCCTGGGTCTTGCCGCTGCGCTTCGGGCCCGCGGCCTGCCCGAAAACGCCCGCATCCTTCTGCGCCTCGGCAATACCGTCGAGTTTCCGCTGGCCTTTCTGGCCGCGATCGCGGCGGGATACATCCCGGTCCCGGTCTCAAGCCAATGGACCATCCCCGAACTCGACACCGCAATCGACCAGATCGGACCGCACCTGATCATCGCCGACCCGGCATTGCCGCTGCCCGATAGACAAATCCCGACCCTCTCCGCCGACGCGCTCCCCGCGCTCCACGACCATACCCCGATTGATCCCGTCATGGGCGATCCCGAACGCCCCGGCTATATAGTCTTCACCTCCGGCACGTCCGGTGCGCCCCGCGCCGTGATCCACGCCCATCGCGCAATCCGCGCGCGGCGGATGATGTGGGATGGCTGGTACGGTCTGACATCCGAAGACCGGGTGATGCATGCCGGTGCCTTAAACTGGACCTACACGTTGGGTACCGGCCTTCTCGATCCATGGGCAGCGGGCGCCACCGCGCTGATCCCCAAGGCCGGGGTCACGCCGGGTCAGCTTCCGCTTCTGATCCGCCGCCATCAGGCAACGATCTTTGCCGCCGCTCCGGGCGTCTATCGCCAGATGCTTAAAGATACCGGCAGGATCGACGCGCCCGACCTCCGTCACGGCCTCTCGGCGGGCGAAAAGCTCCCCGCCGCCACCCGGCACCGCTGGACTGAAAACACCGGAACCCGGATCCACGAGGCCTTCGGAATGAGCGAATGCTCAACCTTCCTTTCCGGCGCGCCGAACCGCCCCGCTCCAGGCGACACGCTTGGTTTCGCTCAGCCGGGCCGCTGCGTCGCAATCCTTGGCGAAGACGGTCGGCCGCTGCCCCGAAACAGGCCAGGCATGCTCGCCGTCCATCGCAACGATCCTGGCCTGATGCTGGGTTATCTTGGCCACCAGGACGAAGCCCGCGCCCGCATCTCCGGCGACTGGTTCCTGACCGGCGATACGGCAGAGATGCAGGGCGATGGGGCAATCCGCTATCATGGACGCGCCGACGACATGATGAATGCAGGCGGTTACCGCGTCTCACCGATCGAGGTCGAGGCCGCTCTTCAGAGCCACCCCGATATCACCGACTGCGCCGCCGCAGAACTGCGCGTCAAAGCCGACACCACCGTCATCGCCGCATTCTGCGTCTCACCCGCCCCTCTGGACGATGCCGCCCTTTCGGCGCATATGTCGAAAAGGCTCGCCCGCTACAAATGCCCGCGGGTCTACATCCGGGTCGATGACCTGATCCGAAATCCTAATGGCAAAGTCCAACGTCGCGCGATGGCCGCGGCGCACGAGGCGCGAGAATGATCAAGCTTGATATCCTGTCCGACCCGATCTGCCCCTGGTGCCTGATCGGCAAGACGCATCTCGACCGTGCGTTGACCGCCCGTCCCGACCATCCGTTTGAGATCGAGTGGCATCCGTTCCAGCTGAACCCGGACATGCCCGAGGGCGGCATGGACCGGCGCGAATACCTTGAGACCAAGTTCGGAGGGCGCGACAACGCGGTCGCGGTCTATGGCCGTATCGCCGAAGCGGCAGAGGCCGCAGGGGTCGAGATCGACTTCGAAGGCATCAAGCGCACACCGAACACCTTGAACGCCCACCGCCTGATCCACTGGGCGGGCCTTGAAGGGCGTCAGACCGCTGTCGTTTCGTCGCTGTTCCGCGCCTACTTTCAGGAAGGCCGCGATATCGGCGCGACGGATGTGCTTCTGGACATTGCCGGGGCCGCGGGCATGGACCGCGCAATGACCGAACGCTTGTTTGCCTCGGACGCCGACGCAGACGATATCCGGGCCCGCGATACCCATGCGCGCGAACGCGGTGTCACCGGTGTGCCCACATTCGTCGTCGCCAACCAGCACGTCCTGCCCGGCGCGCAGCCGCCCGAGCTTTGGGCACAAGTTCTGGACGAGTTGTCCAAGGCCGAGGCCACGGACGATGCCTGAACGCCTCTCCCGGGTCGAATTCATCGCGCTCATGGCGATGCTCTTCGCGACGATCGCCTTTTCGATCGACGCGATGCTTCCCGCCCTGCCCGAAATCGCCGACGAGCTGACGCCCGACGCACCCAACCGCGCGCAGCTCATCCTGACCAGCTTTGTCTTCGGGATGGGGGTCGGCACGCTTTTCACCGGCCCGATCTCGGACGCGTTCGGGCGGCGGCCCGTGATCCTGGGCGGTGCGCTTGTCTACATCGTTGCTTCCATCGTCGCGTGGCAGGCCCAGACGCTTGAACTGATGCTGGCGGCCCGCGTCGTGCAGGGGCTTGGCGCGGCGGGCCCGCGCGTTGTCAGCCTTGCCATCATCCGCGACCTCTACGAAGGCCGCCGGATGGCCCAGATGATGTCGTTCATCATGCTGGTCTTCACCCTCGCCCCGGCCGTGGCCCCGGCTCTTGGTGCGGGCATTATCGCTTTCTTCGACTGGCGCATGATTTTCGGAGCGTTCGTTCTGTTCTCGCTGACCTCCGCCGCATGGCTGGCGCTGCGTCAGGCCGAAACCCACCCGCCAGAGCGGCGGCGCCCCTTCCGGGCCAAGACCCTCTGGGCCGGCATCGTCGAAGTTATGAGCCTCCGGCAGGTCGTGGTGGTCATCCTGATCCTGTCGCTGACCTTCGGGATGCTGTTCGGTCTTCTGTCGTCGATCCAGCCGATCTTCGATCAGACCTTCGGGCGCGGTCACAGCTTCCACCTCTGGTTCGCGCTGATCGCGGCCATCGCGGCCATGGGCAATGTCCTGAACGCCCGGATCGTCATGGCAATGGGCATGCGGCGCGTCGCGAGCCTGGCCTTCGTGGCCCAGATGGCGTTGACCGGATCCTTCGTCATCTTCGCAAGCCTGTCCGATTGGGGCAGCGCAGCGGCCTTTGGCATCTTCGTGGCATGGGCCAGCGGTGTCTTCTGC
Source organism: uncultured Paracoccaceae bacterium (assembly GCA_947503175.1). GTDB lineage: Bacteria > Pseudomonadota > Alphaproteobacteria > Rhodobacterales > Rhodobacteraceae > Ovoidimarina. The sequence continues at coordinate 961,954 of CANNCO010000001.1, read as the reverse complement.
ATGGTCGGGCTGACGGTCGGCAATCTCAACGCACTGGCCATGGTGCCCCTCGGCCATATTGCCGGCATGGCGGCGTCGGTCATCGGTGCCTTCTCGACCGTTGCCGCCCTTGTTATCGCGATCCCCGTCGGACTGGCCTTCGACGGAACACCCCTGCCCGTCGCCGCGGGCGTTCTGGCCTGCAGTATCCTCGCATGGCTCCTGATCCGGACGCTGGGCGACCCCTCCGCCGAACCTCTGGAGACAACCACATGACCCTGATGCCGCGCGAAAGGACCCCCGATCTGTCCCTGCCCCTGACCTCGGGCGGCCGGTTCGATCTGTCGAAAGACGCAGGTCCCCATGGCGCCATGCTCCTCTTCTACCGCGGTCTTCATTGCCCGCTCTGCGCAAAGCAACTGACAGAACTCGCAACCCTCCTCCCGGAGTTCGACAAACGCGGCGTCACGGTCGTCGCGATCAGTTCGGACGGCGAAGACCGCGCCGGTGAGATGGCCAAAAGCGTCGATGCGCCCGCCATGAACATCGCCTATGACTTCGCGCTGTCAGAAGCCCGCGACTGGGGCCTCTACATCTCGACATCGCGCGGCAAGACCTCGATCGGTATTGAAGAACCGGACCTGTTCCACGAACCCGGCCTCATGCTCGTGAAACCGGATCGAAGCCTCTACTACCTCAGCATCCAGACGATGCCCTTCGCCCGCCCGAAATTCGAAGACATCCTCGGCGCGATCGATTTCGCAATCGAGAAAGACTACCCCGCACGCGGCCACTACGCCGGAGCGGTCTGACGGTCACATGCCCCAGACGCCGGAAATCTCGTCGTCATAGAAGCTTCGCATGTCCAGAAGTTCCTGTTCTCCCTCATAGGAGAACTTGAAGACATGCACGCCATCGGTGGCCATGGTAACGCGGCAGAACGCTGCCTCGTCTTTCATGTCGCCGGGGCATTCCGCGAGGTCCATATGCTCCACCGAGGTTTCGAACATTTCATAGGTGAAGGGCATTTCTGCCGCTGCCGGGGCGGCTGCAACGAGTATCGGCACAAGATATCGGATCATCTTTCGTTCCCCCATCTTTGCGCATCCTCTGATGCGAAGGGGGCATTATACCATGCGCCTTACGACGACGATTGACACGGATCACGCCTGTTGTTTGACCTTAGCGAACCCCGCCAGATCCCGCGCAATTGCAAAGGCGCCCTTGATCTTGTCGGACTCTTTCTTCCAGTCGCGCCGCACGATGATCTTGTTGTCCTTCACCTTGGCCAGCCCGCGCTGATCCTCGATAAAGGCCACAAGGCCCGCGGGGTTCGGGAACTTGTCGTTGTGAAACTGGATCGTCGCGCCCTTGGGGCCTGCATCCAGCCGCGCGATCTGGGCCTTCTTGCACTCGGCCTTGATGCGCACGACCAAGAGAAGCGTGTTCACCTCGCGCGGCAGCTTCCCGAACCGATCGATCAGTTCAGCGGCAAAACCTTCCAGCTCCACCTTCGTCGTCAGCCCCGACAGTCTGCGATAGAGCCCCAGCCGCACGTCCAGATCGGGCACGTAATCCTCGGGGATCAGAACCGGCACGCCCAGGTTGATCACCGGCGCCCATTGCCCGTCATCATCGGTCAGCCCCTCAAGCTGGCCCGACCGGATCTTGGCAATCGCCTCTTCCAGCATCGACTGATACAGCTCATAGCCAACCTCGCGGACCTGCCCCGATTGCTCCTCGCCCAGAAGGTTGCCCGCCCCCCGGATATCCAGATCCTGACTGGCCAGTGAAAACCCGGCCCCCAGACTGTCGAGCGAGGACAGAACCCGCAGGCGTTTCTCTGCGGTCGTCGTCAGCTTCGCCCGAGGCTTCGTCGTCAGAAACGCATAGGCCCGTGTTTTCGCGCGCCCCACCCGGCCCCTTATCTGATAAAGCTGCGCCAATCCGAACATATCCGCCCGGTGAATGACCATCGTGTTCGCGGTCGGGATATCAAGGCCCGACTCGATGATCGTCGTCGCCAGAAGCACATCGTATTTGCCGTCATAGAAGGCGTTCATCCGGTCATCCAGCTCACCCGCCGCCATCTGACCGTGCGCGACCACATACGTAACCTCCGGCACTTCCTCGCGCAGGAACGCCTCCATCTCGGGCAGATCGGCGATGCGTGGGACGACAAAGAATGATTGCCCGCCACGATAATGCTCGCGCAGCAATGCCTCGCGGACCGTCACTGTATCGAACTCGCTCACATAGGTCCGGATCGCCAGCCGGTCGATCGGCGGCGTCCCGATGATCGACAGATCACGCACACCGGTCAGCGACAGTTGCAATGTCCGTGGGATCGGCGTCGCCGTCAGCGTCAGGACATGCACATCCGTGCGCAGCTCTTTCAGCCGCTCCTTGTGCGATACCCCGAAATGCTGTTCCTCGTCGATGATCAGAAGGCCCAGTTCCCGGAACTTCACCTGCTTCGCCAGCACCGCATGGGTGCCGATCACGATATCGACGCTGCCCTCAGCCAACCCCTGACGTGTTGTAGCGGCCTCCTTGGCCGGCACGAACCGCGACAACTGCCGTACCGTGACGGGAAACCCGCGGAACCGTTCCGAAAACGTCTTGAAATGCTGCCGCGCCAGCAGCGTCGTGGGCGCGATCACCGCGATCTGCACCCCCGACATGGCCGCCGCAAAGGCCGCCCGCATCGCCACCTCGGTCTTGCCAAAGCCCACATCACCGCAGATCAGCCGATCCATGGGCGTGCCCGACGACAGGTCTTCCATAACGGCGGCAATGGCCGAAAGCTGATCGTCCGTTTCCTCATAGGGAAAGCGCGCCGAAAACGCATCCCACATCCCCTCGGGCGGCTCCAGAATGCGCCCCTTTCGCAGATGCCGTTCCGCCGCCACGCGGATCAGTTTGTCGGCGATCTGCCGGATGCGTTCCTTGAGCTTGGCCTTCTTGGCCTGCCACGCCCCGCCGCCCAGCCGGTCCAGCAGCCCTTCCTCATGCCCATAGCGGCTCAGAAGTTCGATATTCTCAACCGGCAGGTACAGCCGGTCGCCACCGGCATATTCCAGCAGAATGCACTCATGCGCCGCCCCAAGTGCGGTCACGACCTCCAGCCCCTGATAGCGCCCGACCCCGTGATCCACATGGACGATCAGATCGCCGGGACTGAGGCTCTGGTGCTCGGTCAGAAAGTTCTCGGCCCGGCGTTTGCGGCGCGGCGCGCGGATCAGCCTGTCGCCCAGCACATCCTGCTCGGCGATGACGGTCAGCCCGTCGCCCTCGAACCCGTGCTCCAGCGCCCAGATCATCGCGTGAACGCCGCGCTCGCCCACCTCGCGGAAATCCCGAACCTCGCGAATGCCCGTCATCCCCTGATCGGCCAAAAGCCCGACCATTCGTTCCCGCGAGCCTTCGGAATAGCTTGCCAGAACCACCGGCATCGTGCCGGACCGCTCCTGAATATGTGCCGCCAAAGCCCCGAAAAGGCTGACACTTTCCTGCTGGCGCTCCGGCGCGAAGTCCCGCCCGATCCGCGCGCCCGCATTGGTGACGCCCGGCCCCGTGGGCTGTGGCAATGCGGCAAGCTGGATCACCCGGCGGTCGCCCAGCTTCTGTCCCCAGGCCGCGTCATCGAGATACAAAAGCCCCGGCGGGCTCGGCTTATACACCGTGTCATGGCGGCTTTTCTGAGCCAAGGCTTCGCGCCGCGCGTCATACTGATCCGCAATCCCCTCCCACCGCGACAAGCGCTGTGGTCCGGTCTGATCGTCCAGAATGACCGGCGCATCGGGCAGATAATCGAACAGCGTCTCCAGCCGGTCATGGAAGAACGGCAACCAATGCTCGATCCCGGCATGTTTGCGCCCCGCACTCACAGCCTCGTACAGCGGATCGTCGGTCCCGGCAGAGCCGAACTCCACCCGGTAATTCTGCCGAAACCGCGTGACCGCGGCCTCATCCAATATCACCTCCGACACCGGGGCAAGCTCCACCCGTTCCAGCTTCTCCGTTGTCCGCTGTGTCGCCGCATCGAACCGCCGCGCGCCGTCCAGAACATCCCCGAACAGGTCCAACCGCACCGGCCCGCTCTCTCCCGGCGGATAGATGTCGATGATTCCACCCCGGATCGCATAATCGCCGGGTTCCGCCACCGTCGGTGCCTGCGAAAACCCCATCCGCACAAGGAAATCGCGCAACGCGGGCTCATCGATCCGGTCGCCCACCCGCGCCGCAAACGCCGCCCCCCGCAAGACGTCCCGCGCCGGCACGCGCTGCGTTGCCGCGTTTAGCGTCGTCAGCAGCACGAACCGCTCCGGCCCCCCGTGGGCCAGAAGCGCCAGCGTCGCCATACGCGCCGCCGAAACATCGGGATTGGGCGACACCCGATCATAGGGCAAACAGTCCCAGCCCGGCATCACCAGGACGGCCACCTCGGGCGCAAACAGCCGCACCGCCTCAGCCATCGCCGCCAGCCGCTTGTCATCGCGGGCCACGTGGATGACCGCACCGGGCGCAGCCTCAAGCTCCCGCAGCACAATGCGCGCGTCGAACCCCTCCGGGGCGCCCGAAACCGTGATCATGGGTGAAAAAGCCATGGCGGTGACCTAACGACACGGGCTCTGGTGTCAACCGCTCCGGCGCTCAAAGCGGACCGGTCACCAGTATGTTCTGCGCCATGCCGTACAGCGCGGTGACAAAGATCGAAATCACCCCGATGATCTGGGTCACCAAACGGTGCCGCGTCATGATCCGGATCAACGCGTCGCCCGCCAAATTCCGTTCGCGGATACGATACGCGGTCCAGACATTCATCGCGCCGATCAGGGAAGCAGGAAAAGCCAGAAACAGAACCGCCTGCGCGAACTCGAAATCGTACCAGAACCCAACAACCAGAAGAGTCGTCAGCATGGCCATGGTGAAGCCCGTCAGCCAGTGTCCGGACTGGTCCATCACGAAGGTCAGCCGGTTCACATTGATCCGCACCATGTCGGCCAGGTCGATCTCGGCCTGCCCGCCCTGCCGGCTGGCCCGCTGCACCATGTCGAAGGGCACGCCAAGGATCCACCGGCTGGCCGTCGACCACAAAACCGCGAGCGCGATCCAGTACCAGAGGTTTGAGAACGATCGCATGTCGATCATCTCGAAAACGGTTTGATACCAGGTCACGTATGTGTCGTCCGTTCTGCACTTGAAGGTCGCGCGGACACTAAGTTGGACACGCGACAATGGCCACCCTTGTGACGGGTCGATTTCCATGCGACGCAAAGGGTGAAACAATCCTGCCCGGGAACCTTGGAATGACCATCGGACCGCACCCCCTGACCCGTTTCCGCCGCACTCGCAAATCCGATGCGCTGCGCCGCCTGACGCGGGAAAATACGCTGACCCCCGATGATCTGATCTGGCCGGTCTTCGTGCAGGACGGCACGGATGCGGAAACCCCGATTGCATCGATGCCCGGCGTCTCGCGCCTGACGATCGACAGGCTGGTCCGCGCCGCCGAAGAAGCGGCGAGCCTTGGCATCCCCGCGATCTGCATCTTCCCCTACACTGATCCGTCGCTGAAGACCGAGCTTTGCGAAGAGGCGTGGAACCCCGACAACCTGTCGAATCGTGCCGTCCGCGCGATCAAGGCCGAACTGCCCGAACTCGCGGTGATGACCGATATCGCGCTCGACCCCTATAACGCCAACGGCCATGACGGGATCGTCCGCAACGGCGAGATCGTGAATGACGAAACCGTCGAGGCTCTGGTGAAGATGGCGCTCGCCCAGGCCGATGCCGGAGCCGACATTCTGGGTCCCTCGGACATGATGGATGGTCGTATCGGCGCGATGCGCGCGGCCCTCGAAGACACCGGTCACGTCAACGTCTCGATCCTCAGCTATGCGGCGAAATACGCCTCGGCCTTCTACGGGCCGTTCCGCGATGCGGTGGGGGCCTCGGGCGCGCTCAAGGGCGACAAGAAAACCTACCAGATGGACCCGGCCAACGGGGACGAGGCCTTGCGCCTTGTCCGGCGCGATCTGACCGAGGGCGCCGACATGGTGATGGTCAAGCCGGGTATGCCCTATCTCGACATCTGCCGCAGGGTCAAAGACGCCTTCGGCGCGCCGACCTATGCCTATCAGGTCTCGGGCGAATACGCGATGCTCACGGGCGCGGCCGAACGCGGCTGGCTCGACGGCCCGCGCGTGATGGAAGAAAGCCTGATGGCCTTCAAACGTGCAGGATGCGACGGGATTCTCACCTATTTTGCGCCCGAAATGGCCCGAACCCTGCGGGAACGCACCGGGGCCTAGGCGCAAAACCGCGTCAAAACCCACAACGGTTGATGACTCCGCCGCTCACAACCGCTATAGATAGTATAAACGGCCAGATAAGGCCGTACCGTGAGGATTTCAGGCAAGATAAAGGGCAGATTATGGCTTCTATTTCCAGACGCACGGTCGTTGCGGGCGCATTCGGTGCAACTCTGCTGGCAGCAGGGTGCGGTAACGGTGTTGGTTCGCGCGGCGGTGAGATCATCGACAGCCGCGTCGATGCGGTTCTTCGCAGCGCGGACGCAAACTTCCCCGGAACACGCGACCTGGCCAACAAGTCGGTGGGCATGCTGGTCATGCCGCTGATCACCGAGGCTGGTTTTGGCTTCGGCGGCGCCTATGGCCGCGGCGCGCTGCGCGTGAACGACGTAACCGTCGACTATTACTCCGCGACGCAGGGCAGCTTTGGCCTTCAGATCGGCGCGCAGCAGTATTCGCACATCCTGTACTTCATGACCGAAGAGGCACTGGCCGATTTCCGGGCGTCGCCCGGCTGGGCGGCGGGCGCGGATGTCGAATACACTGTGTCGAACCGTGGCGAGAATATCTCGGCCGAAACAACGACTGCGCTGTCCCCCGTGATTGCCGTCGTCTTCAATCAGGCCGGGCTTCTCGCCGGAGCCTCGGTCGAAGGCACGAAATACACGAGGATCATTCCTTAAATACCTAATACAGAACAAAAAAATCCGCCGCCCCCGGGACAGAGGGCGGCGGAAGTGGCGATTCTGTGGGCGTTCCGGTCACGAGGAGTGGGAGCTCCTCAAGGTGGACTGGGACAAGTCCGGGACAGGCATCCTTCTTGGGGACAGGATGCAGGCAGATGACCGGCGCGACAGATCGCAGGCAGAACCGTCAGGTCAGACCGGGCAGCGACAGACCGACGACGAAGATCACCACAAGGGCCGCGGCCCCCGCCAGATCACCGGCAAGCAGGAGCGGGTGACGGGTCAGCGCGGTTTTCAGATCGTTCAGCATCGGATCGCTCCAGTCGGACATTGGTGTTGCCCTTTTGTTCTCATATGATGCTGTCGCTGTAAAGAACTTTTTAAGAACATTTGCGAACTAATGAAGAATATTAGGGCTAAGCCACTGAAATCAAACGAATCGCTTTATCCTGTCGCATGAGCCACAAAAGCACCCGCGCCGCCTCGCCCCGTTTCCCCTCCAACGCGACATCCTCACCCAGAAGCGCGCGCGCATCGGTTTGGGCCATGGCCATCAGCCCGGCCTGCCGCTCAAGATCCGCGATCCGAAAACGCGGCAGTCCCGATTGCGCCGTCCCGATCACATCCCCCGCCCCGCGCATCGCCAGATCCTCCTCTGCGATTCGGAACCCGTCTTCGGTTTCCCGCAGGATCTCGAGCCGCCGCCGCCCGCTTTCGCTCAAGGGCGCCTGATAGACCAAGAGACAGGTCGATTCGGCATCGCCGCGCCCCACACGCCCCCGCAACTGGTGCAACTGCGCCAGACCAAAGCTTTCGGCCCGCTCGATCACCATGATCGACGCATTGGGCACGTTCACCCCCACCTCGATCACCGTCGTCGCCACGAGAACCCGGGTGTCCCCCTCGACGAACCGCGCCATCGCCGCGTCCTTCTCGGCGGTCGGCAACTGCCCGTGGACCAGTCCCACCACACCCTCGCCCAAGGCTGCGCGCAACCGCTTGAACCGCTCTTCCGCCGCGGTCATGTCCATCACTTCGCTTTCTTCGACCAGGGGACAGACCCAATAGGCCTGCCGCCCCTCGGCAATCGCCCGCCGCAGGTGATCGATCACCTCTTCCATCCGCCCCGTCGACACCAGCGCGGTCTTGACCGGCTTCCGCCCCGGCGGTTTCTCGTCGAGGATCGAGACATCCATATGCCCGTATTGCGCAAGGCTCAGCGACCGGGGAATCGGCGTCGCCGTCATCACCAGCACATCCGGCGCGCGCCCCTTGGCCCCCAACTCCATCCGCTGCGCCACCCCGAACCGGTGCTGCTCGTCGATCACGGCAAGGCGTAGATCGGCGAACGCGACGCCCTTCTGAAACACCGCGTGGGTGCCCACCAGTATCGCGATATCGCCCTTTTCCAGCGCCGCGAGCTTGGCCGTCCGTTCAGTTCCCTTGTCGCGCCCGGTCAGAATCTCCAGCACCACCCCGGCAGCCTCCGCCAGGGGTTGCAGGCTTTCCAGATGCTGCCGCGCCAGGATTTCCGTGGGCGCCATCATCACCCCCTGCCCGCCCGCCTCGACCGCGGTCAGAAGCGCCATGAACGCGACCAGCGTCTTGCCCGATCCCACATCGCCCTGCAGCAGCCGGTTCATGCGGAACGGCGACGCCATATCCGTCATGATCTCACCCACGGCGCGGGTTTGCGCCTCCGTCGGCCCATAGGGCAAGGCATCCAAAACCTTCGCCTGCAACCGGCCCGCGCATTTCGACACGACGCCTTTCTGCCGTCGCGCTTTCGCGCGCGCCAGGGCAAGGGTCAGCTGATGGGCGAAAATCTCGTCATAGGCCAGCCGCTGCCGCGCCGGTGCATGGGGCGACAGGTCGCCGTCCCGCTCGGGCGCATGGACCGAACGCACGGCATCCCCCCAGTCCGGCCAGCCCTCGCGCGCCTTCAGCGCCGGGTCGATCCACTCCGCCAGATCGGGCAGCCGGTCCAGCGCGTCGCGCACCGCCCGCGTCATCACCCGCTGCGTCACTCCGGCGGTCAGCGGATAAACCGGCTCATAGGCGGGTATCTCCCCGGCCTCTTCGGGCGGCAACATATGATCGGGATGTACGATCTGCGCCACCCCGTCGAAGATCTCGACCTTGCCAGAAATCAGCCGCTTCGCCCCTTGCGGCAACTGCTTTTTCAGCCAGTCCTCGCGCGCATGAAAGAACACAAGCTGAAATGTCATCGCCGCATCCGTCACCTCGACCCGGTACGGACGCCCCTTGGCCCGCGCCGGAATGTGACGGCCCACAGTTACCTCGACCGTCGCCACTGCGGGCGGCACCACGCCCTTGATCGTCTCAAGCCGCCGCCGGTCCACGCCCGAATGCGGCAGGGTGAACAACAGATCACCCGGCGTCTCGATCCCCGCCCCGATCAGCGCCTGCGCGGTTTTCGGGCCGATCCCGTCAAGCCCGGTCAGATCCGCGAAAAGCGGAAAAAGCGCCTCGGGCCGCCCCGTCATGACGCGCCGATCAGGTCAAGCCAGCCATCCTCGTCAATCGTCTCGATCCCCAGATCCGCGGCCTTCTTGGCCTTCGATCCCGCGCCCGGACCGGCCACCAGCAGGTCGGTCTTGGCCGACACTGACCCCGAAACCTTGGCCCCCAACGCCTCGGCCCGGGCCTTGGCCTCGGCCCGCGTCATCTTTTCCAGCGTGCCGGTAAAGACGACCGTCTTGCCCGCAACCGGGCTGCCCTCTGTATCGGGCCGCCGCACTTCCTGAATGTCCAGTTCTGCGACCAGCCGCGCCATCGACGCGCGTTCGGCCTCCTGATGGAACGCGGTCACGACCGAGGCCGCCATCACCTTCCCCACCCCGTCGATCGCGTTCAGATCGTCCCAGGCCGCGCCCTCGCCGATCTCTGCCCCGGCCATCGCCGCCTCGAACGCCTCCCAAGTGCCGTAATGCCCGGCCAGCAACCCGGCTGCAGCCTCGCCCACATGGCGAATGCCAAGGGCAAAGATCACCCGGTTCAGCGCGATCTTGCGCCGTTCGTCAATCGCGTCGAACAGGTTCTCCGCCGATTTCTCGCCCCAGCCTTCGCGGTTCTTCAACTGCGTCAGACAGCCTGGACCATATCGTTTCTTTAGCGTGAAGATGTCCGCCGGCTCGGCGATCCAGTCATCGCGATAAAACTGCTCGACCTGCTTGGACCCCAGCCCTTCGATATCGAAGGCCGACCTGCCCACGAAATGCTTCAGCTTTTCCACGGCCTGCGCGGGGCAGATCAACCCGCCGGTACAGCGGCGCACCGCGTCGCCTTCCTCGCGCACCGCCTCCGATCCGCATTCCGGGCAGATGGTTGGAAACGCATAGGGTTTGGTTCCGTCGGGACGCTGCGACAGATCCACATCCGCGATTTTCGGGATCACGTCGCCGGCGCGATAGACCTGCACCCAGTCGCCCACGCGGATGTCGCGCCCCTCGCGGATCGGCTGGCCGTTCGCGTCCTGCCCGGCGATGTAATCCTCGTTATGCAAGGTTGCGTTCGAAACCACGACCCCGCCCACGGTGACCGGCGACAGGCGCGCCACCGGGCTCAGCGCCCCCGTCCGGCCCACCTGAATGTCGATCGCCTCCAGCCGGGTCCAGGCCAGTTCCGCCGGGAATTTATGGGCAATCGCCCAGCGGGGTGTGGTAGAGCGAAATCCAAGCCGCTCCTGCAACGTCAGGTCATCGACCTTGTAGACAACCCCGTCGATGTCATAGCCCAGCGTCGCGCGCTGGCTTTCGATATCGCGGTAATGGGCCAGCATTTCGTCGGTGTCGGCGCAGACCCGTGTCAGGGGATTGGTGGAAAACCCGAGCGCCCCTAACCGTTCGATGGCGCCCATCTGCGTGTCGGCAAGCGGCGCGCTGACCTCACCCCATGCATAGGCGAAAAAGCGCAAGGGCCGCGACCGGGTGATCTCTGCGTCCAACTGGCGCAACGATCCCGCCGCCGCATTGCGCGGGTTTGCGAATGTCTTGCCGCCCTGTTCCGCCTGCCGTTCGTTCAGCGCGGCGAAATCAGCGTGAGTCATATAGACCTCGCCGCGCACCTCAAGAACCTCGGGCGCACTGTTCAGTGTATCGGGAATATCGCTTATCGTTCGGGCATTTGCGGTGACATTTTCACCCTCCTGGCCGTCGCCGCGCGTTGCGGCCTGCACAAGTCTCCCGCCCTCGTAACGCAGAGAAAGCGACAGGCCGTCGATCTTCGGTTCCGCCGTGAAGGCAATCGGAGCCTCCCGCCCCAGATAGCGTCCCACCGACTTGGCGAAATCCGCGACATCTTCGTCAGAGAAGGCATTGCCCAGCGACAGCATCCGCACCCGGTGGCGGACCTTCGAGAATGTCTCGGACGGCGCCGCACCCACAACATCGCTGGGGCTGTCGGCGCGCTTGAGGTCAGGGAAACGTGCCTCGATCGCCGCGTTCCGGCGTTTCAGCGCGTCATATTCGGCGTCGGTGATCTCCGGCGCGTCTTCGGTGTGGTAGGCCGCGTTCGCCCGGGCCAGTTCGGCAGAAAGACGCGCGAGTTCCGCGCGCGCCTCTTCCCTGCTCAGTTCTTCCGGTGCCGTGTCCCGCCCCATCGGGCCCTCCGCGATCGATCACCCCACTGTTAGGAGTGTGATCGCGCGCCGTCCAGATGCCACGCCCTGTTTTCCGCGTCAGGCCGTCGCGGCGAGCGGTTCGGATGCGATTGCCGGTTCCGGGTCGCGCAGGACATAGCCCCGCCCCCAGACCGTTTCGATGTAATTGTCGCCATCGGTGGCCTGATTAAGCTTCTTGCGCAGCTTGCAGATGAACACATCGATGATCTTCAGTTCCGGCTCGTCCATCCCGCCGTACAGGTGGTTCAGGAACATCTCCTTCGTCAGCGTCGTGCCTTTCCGAAGGCTCAGAAGCTCGAGCATCTGGTATTCCTTGCCCGTAAGATGCACCGTCTTGCCATCCGTCTCGACGGTCTTGGCATCCAGGTTGACAGCGATCTTGCCCGTGCGGATCACCGACTGGGCGTGGCCCTTCGACCGCCGGATGATCGCGTGGATGCGCGCCACCAGTTCTTCGCGGTGAAACGGCTTGGTCAGGTAATCGTCCGCACCGAACCCGAAACCCTTGATCTTGTTGTCGGTGTCGTCCGATCCCGACAGGATCAGGATCGGCGTGTCGATCCGCGCCAGTCGCAACTGGCGCAGAACATCGTGACCGTTCATGTCCGGCAGGTTCAGATCCAGAAGGATCAGATCATAGTCGTAGAGCTTTGCAAGATCGATGCCCTCCTCGCCCAGATCCGTTGCATAGACGTTCAGATTGGCATGGGTCAGCATCAACTCGATGCTTCTCGATGTCGTCGGATCGTCTTCCACGAGTAGCACGCGCATAGCTCTTCTCCGTTGTGTTGGCATCAACGGCGTTAACACTCGCCGGAAATAGTTAACCCGCCGTTACCGCCTAAGGAGTACTTAACGAAACAACCTAAGGTTGTCTATAGCGCTGTAACGCAGTGGCTTTCAGTGCGGCTTCTCCGTGCACTGCAACCGCAGATTGCCATGAGTCGAATTCTTCGCCGGTCAGCCCATAGGTCGCCAGAGCGTCGTCGCGGGTGATCAGGCCCGACGCAACGGCGCGCACGACGGCCGCCTTCCGGCTGGCCACCCAGCGGCGGATTTTCGGATCGGGCAGATCGGCCCGTGTCATGATCGTTCCATCGGCCAACGTCACCGCGCGCGGCCCGTCGATTTTCTTCAGATACATTTGACCCCTCGTCACTTTATTGCCGCACCATCTCGCCCGGAGGGATTTAATGACTGGTGAAACGAGGGCTTGTTAGTATCTCGCATTTTCCTATATTTTCGCCAATTCCTTAACCGTGAGTCCCTGCCATGGCGCTTGACGCTCATCCGCCGCTGAATTCCCTCGGCTTCCCCAAGGCCCCCGCCGACACCCGCGTTCTGGTGGCGATGTCGGGTGGTGTGGACAGTTCCGTCGTCGCGGCGCAACTGGCCGAGGAAGGCTATGACGTGGTGGGCATCACACTGCAGCTTTACGACCATGGCGCAGCACTCGCAAAAAAAGGGGCCTGCTGTGCGGGGCGCGATATCCACGACGCCCGCCGTGTCGCGGAAGAGATGGGGTTTCCCCACTATGTCCTTGATTATGAAAACATGTTCCGCGAAGCGGTGATCGACGAGTTCGCCGACAGCTACCTTGCAGGTGCGACGCCGGTTCCCTGCATCCGCTGCAACGAGCGCGTGAAATTCCGCGATCTGCTGGAAACCGCGCGCGATCTTGACGCCGATTGCATGGCCACGGGCCATTACATCCAGCGCCGCATGGGTACCTCCGGTGCCGAACTGCACTCGGCCACCGATGCCGCGCGCGATCAATCCTATTTCCTGTTCTCGACCACGCCGGAACAGCTCGATTACCTGCGGTTCCCGCTGGGTCATCTTGCGTCCAAGGCCGAGACCCGGGCGCTTGCGGCGAAATATGGGCTGCCCGTGGCCGACAAGCCCGACAGTCAGGACATCTGCTTCGTGCCGAACGGCAACTATGCCGCCGTGATCGAGAAACTGCGCCCCGGAGCGGCCGAACCCGGACAGATCGTTCACGCCGACGGCCGTGTCCTGGGCGAACATCCGGGCGTGATCCACTACACGGTGGGCCAGCGCCGCGGCCTCGGGATCGGCGGGCTGGACGAGCCGCTTTACGTCGTGAAACTAGATGTCGACGCGCGCAAGGTCATCGTCGGACCAAAGGACATGCTCTCCACCCGCACGATCCCGGTGCGCGAGATCAACTGGCTGGGGGACGCGCCCTTCACGTCGCAATCCGAATGGCACCTGTCGGTCAAGGTCCGCTCGACCCGCCCGCCTCGCGATGCGGTGATTCGCCCCCTCTCGGATACCACGGCAGAGGTCGAACTCGTCACGCCCGAAGAAGGCGTTTCCCCGGGTCAGGCCTGCGTGTTCTACGCGCCCGAAGGCACCCGCGTGTTCGGCGGTGGCTGGATCTGGCGCGGCGACTGACCCGAAACCGGCAAAGTTTTTCGCATTCCCTTTTCTCTTGGCCTCGGCTTATGGTCCCCGTGAACCCGGTCGGATGACCGGCCTTTGGGAAGGCACGGGGCGGCAGTCATGGCCGAACAGACCGAAAGCGAAAGCCGCAAGCTTCTGGGCCGTCTCCGCGAGGCGATGGCGGGCACTAGCGCGGGTCAGGCCCGGCTCGACAGCATCGTGCGCCTCATCGCCTCGTCGATGGAGACCGAGGTCTGCTCGATCTACCTGTTCCGCGATGCCGAAACGCTCGAACTTTGCGCGACCGAGGGTCTGAACCCCGAAGCCGTCCACATCACGCGGATGCGGCTGGGCGAAGGTCTGGTGGGCCGGGTCGCAAAGACCGGCCGCGTGATCAACACCGCCGACGCGCCGTCCGCTCCGGGTTTCCGCTTCATGCCCGAGACCGGCGAAGAGATCTATGCCAGCTTCCTCGGCGTGCCGATCCGCCGCTTGGGCGAGAAACTCGGTGTCCTCGTGGTGCAGTCCAAAAACGGGCGCGCCTATTCCGAAGACGAGATCTACGCGCTCGAAGTCGTGGCCATGGTTCTGGCCGAAATGACCGAACTGGGCGCGTTCCTGTCCGACAACGCCGCCATGGGCGCCCGGCATCAGCATGCGGCCATGTTCAAGGGTGCTGTCGGTCAGGAAGGCGTGGCACAGGGCCATGTCTGGCTGCACGAACCGCGCGTCGTGGTGACCAATCCGATCGCCGACGATCCCCATGCCGAGGCGACGCGGCTGACCGATGCCGTCGATCAGCTTCGGATCAGTGTCAACGACATGCTGTCCGATGCCGATCTTGGCGACAAGGATCACCGCGACGTGCTCGAAGCCTACCGGATGTTTGCCAACTCGCGGTCCTGGATGCGGCGGATGCAGGAAGACATCGCACGCGGGCTTTCCGCCGAAGCCGCCGTCGAGAAAGAACAATCCGCCGCCCGCGCCCGGATGGAGGAAGTGGGCGACACCTATCTGCGGGAACGCCTGTCCGATCTCGACGATCTCTCGAACCGCCTTCTGCGTATTCTGACGGGTCAGGGATCGGAAACCGGCGCCGAGATGCCGGAAAACCCGATCCTCGTGGCCCGGAACATCGGACCGGGAGAACTCTTGGACTATGGGCGCAAGCTCAAGGGTGTCGTGCTCGAACAGGGCTCGGTCGGCAGTCACGCGGCCATCGTCGCGCGGGCGTGGGCCATTCCGCTGGTGATCCATGCCGAAAAAATCACGACCGAGGCGCTGAACGGCGACCCGATCATCATCGATGGCGATCAGGGCAACGTGCATCTGCGCCCCGCGGAAAACGTGGTCACGGCCTTCCGCGACAAGATCGCGATGCAGGCCGAGGCGCAGACGCGCTATGCCGGGCTTCGCGACAAGCCCGCAACGTCGAAATGCGGCAAGACCATCGAACTGACGATGAATGCCGGGCTGATCGCCGATCTCCCCTCGCTCGAACCCTCGGGCGCCGAAGGCGTCGGTCTTTTCCGGACCGAGCTTCAGTTTCTTGTCCGCTCGCGCGTGCCGCGCCGGGGCGAGGTCGCGGCGCTGTATGCGCGCGTCATGGATGCCGCCCAGGGCAAGCGTGTCGTGTTCCGCACCCTCGACATCGGATCGGACAAGGTCCTGCCCTACATGAAGCGCGAGGAAGAGCCGAACCCGGCCCTCGGCTGGCGCGCGATCCGTGTGGGCCTCGACAAGCCGGGCGTCATGCGGATGCAGCTTCAGGCCCTGATCCGCGCCGCCAATGGCCGCCCGCTGTCGATCATGTTCCCCTTCGTGGCGCAGTTCGACGAATACCGCGCCGCCCGCACCCATCTTCTTGACGAGATCGAGCGCGAACGCCGTCTGGGCCATGTGGTGCCCGAAGATCTCGAAATCGGAGCAATGCTGGAAACCCCGTCCCTCGCCTTCGCGCCGCGGCAGTTTTTTGAAATGACAGACTTCATCTCGATCGGCGGCAACGACCTCAAACAGTTCTTCTTTGCCGCCGACCGGGAAAACGAGCGCGTCCGCCGCCGCTACGACGTGCTGAACGTGTCCTTCCTGACCTTCCTCGAACACATCATCTCGCGCTGCGCCGAAACGGGCACCCGTGTCTCCTATTGCGGCGAGGATGCGGGCCGCCCGATCGAAGCCCTGTGTTTCGCCGCCATGGGCCTGCGGTCGCTCTCCATGCGCCCGGCCTCCATCGGCCCCGTCAAACACCTGATCCGCCGCGTCAGCCTCGACGATGCGAAACAGGTGATCGACGAGGCCCGGGTCTCGGGCGCGCAATCGGTGCGGGGTCACGTGATGGAATGGCTGCGGACGTTGAAATAGGCCCCGGTCAGGCGAACGCCTCCAACTGGCTCGACCGCACCCAGAACCGCCAGCTGAGAAAGACCGCGGCCAGCGCCAGACCGACGGCCAGACCCGCCCAGACGCCCACCGGCCCCCAACCCAGCGTGAAGCCCAGAAGATAGCTCGCAGGTATGCCCACGCCCCAATAGCTCAACGCGGCGATCACCATGGGCCAGCGCGTGTCCTGCATCCCCCGCAACATGCCGAGCGCCATGACCTGCGCGGCATCCACAAGCTGAAATACCGCTGCCGCGGCCAGAAGCATCGTTCCGATCCGAACGATCTCTTCCAGCGCCGGATCGTCCGGTGACAGGAACAGGCTGATCAAGGGCCCGGGCACGGTGAGAAACAGAATGATCGTTGTCAGGGCAACGGCCATGGATATGCCGAACCCGACGGCGGCACCGCGCTGCAAACCGTGCTGGTCGCCCGCGCCATAAGCCCGCCCGACCCGCACCGTGACCGCCTGACTCAGCCCCAGATGGATCATGAACATGGCCGATGCGATCTGAAGCGCGATACCGTGCGCCGCCAGTTCGAGCGCCCCGATCCAGCCGATCATGATCGACGAAGCGGCAAAAAGCCCGACCTCGGCAAGGTTGGTCAGACCGATCGGCCACCCCAGCCGCAAGACCCGTGAAAACGCCTCGGAATCGGGCCGGTGAAAGTTCCGGAACAGCGTGTATTCCGGCGTCGCCCAGCCGACATAGAAGATCAGAAAGACGATCCCGGCGATCTGGATCGACGCCGATGCAACCGCGGCGCCCGCGATGCCCATCTCGGGCGCGCCCCAGTTGCCGAAGATCAGGGCATAGTTGACCAGCGCGTTCAGCACCGCGCTGCCGATCGTCACCCACAGCACGACGCGGGTCCGCTCCAGCGCCGACAGATAGCTTTTCAGAACCATGATCAGAAGGCCCGGGATCATCCCCAGCCCGGCGATGGCCAGATACCGCGCCGCCAGTTCGGCCACGACCGGATCCTGCCCCATGACAAGAAACAGCGGCTCCGAAAACAGCATCAGCGGTGTCATGAACAGGCCGAACAGAATCGACAGCCACAATCCCATCCTCGTGACCCGGCGCACCTGCACGTCGTTGTCGGTTCCGGCGGCCGAGGCCACCATGGGCATCACGGCCCAGGCAAAGCCCGATCCCACGATGAAGATCACGAAATAGATCGAGGTCGCGACGGTCAGCGCCGCAAGTGCGGTCACATCGTACCACCCGATCATCAGCGTGTCGGTCATCCCGATCGCAAACTGCGCCAGATGACTGCCCACCAAAGGCAGGCCCAGCGTCATCAGGGCACGCGAATGCCCCGAGACGCTCAGAGGTTGGGAACGGATGGTCATTGGCCCGCTTTAGGCCTCTCGAACCGCCGCGGCAAGAACCAGAACGACACTCTAAGGTCGATTCAACCAAGCGTTGTCAAGGACCGCCATACGGCAGACGGTCTTCGAAACCGACCGGTGTCTTGTCCCGGTTCAGGCCGCCATGGAGGCGCGCGGTATGCGCCCGCTCAGGTGGTCACCTTCCGCGTACCGGGATGAAGCGAGGTTCCCAGAATATGATCGGCGCTGTGAACCACATGCTCGGCCCGTCCGACAATCAGAGGATCAGGCGTCTTGACGATCCTGAGGTCTTTCCCGGGATAATCCACGGCATTCAGAACATGCGCCATGCATTCCAGCCGAGCCCGTTTCTTGTCGTTCGACTTGACGATCGTCCACGGCGCATCGGCAGTGTCCGTGTAAAAGAACATGGCCTCTTTCGCCTCAGTATAGTCATCCCATTTATCAAGGCTCGCCTTGTCGATCGGGGATAGCTTCCACTGTTTCAAGGGGTCCGTGGCGCGGCTGTCAAAGCGCGCCCGTTGCTCTTCGCGCGAGACCGAGAACCAAAACTTGAACAGCCGGATACCATCACGCACCAGCATCCGCTCCAGATCGGGCACCTGCCGCATGAACTCCAGATATTCGTTCGGGCTGCAAAAGCTCATCACCCGCTCGACCCCGGCCCGATTGTACCAGGACCGGTCATAGAAAACCATTTCGCCAGAGGTCGGCAGCTCCTGAACATAGCGCTGAAAAAACCACTGACCGCGCTCGCCGTCAGTCGGCTTGTTCAGTGCCACGACACGGGCCTGGCGGGGGTTCAGATGCTCGGTGAATCGTTTGATCGTGCCGCCCTTGCCCGCGGCATCCCGGCCCTCGAACAGAAAGACAAAGCGTTCGCCCGTCTCCTGCGCCCAAAGCTGAAGCTTCAGAAGCTCCGCCTGAAGCTTTGCCTTGCGCGTCTCGTAGGACCGCCGCGACAGCTTTGTGTTATAAGGATATTCGCCGGTCTCGAAGGCCTGACGGATTCTATCGGGTTCTATGGACGGAAATGCCGTTGCATCCGCCAAAACTGTATCCGGCAAAGTCTCTCTCCTCTCGGTTCACCGAGAGTCTAACCCTCCAAAACCTTTTGCGCTTTGAGGCGTGTCAAGTTTTGCGATGGGTCGGAAAACCGTGCGGGGAATCGAAAAACCCGGCCAAATGACCGGGTTTTCGTTTGTTTTTCAATAGCTCGGGCGAATCAGGCTTTGCGGAACTTCCGCACCGCCCCAAGACCACCGAGACCGGCCAGAAGCATCAGGACCGACGCGGGAAGCGGCACGACGCTGATCGCGATATCGTCCAGCGAGAAGCCGTCATTCCGCCGATAGCCGTTCTTGTCGAAGTTCTCGAACAGGATCGACGCATCGCTGACCGCTTGGTCGAAGGTGATCAGAACGATCTGCGTATTGCCGTTGGACAGGTTCGACATGGAATAGTCGGTGCTGCCCGCCATGATGCGGATCGTTGCGCCCACATCGGCGGCATCGGTCAGGGTCAAAAGGATCTGGTCGAACATGCTGCCGCCCAGCGACGCCTGCCAGGAAATCCCGTAGGTATCGTTGCTGTCGAGGAACTTGTCGTTCTGGGCATTGCCGGTCAAGGCCGCCGTCGTGCTCTGCCGCCCGTAGACGTTGCCATCGCGGATCGCAAGCTTGCTGCCGTCATTCACGCCGGGAAACGACCCGCCGGTCACCGTCCCGCCGGACCCCACGCCGCCGACCGTGGCGAATGTACCCACCGCGGTCGAAAACCCGTCATCCTGGTTTCCTTCCGAGAAACCCTCGAAATCCTCGGACACGACGGATGAGAATGTGCTGATGATCGTATTGTAATCGGCCACCGAGAAGTTCGAAACGTCGATCGATGCCGCCTGCGCGGAACCGGCGCTCAGCCCTGCCGCCAATACTGCCGTACTTAAAATCCCAGAAATCTTCACGTCTACAGCCCCTTACCAATAAACACGCCGGCCGAGTCACGGCCCTCCTCCGTTCAGTATCACAAAACCGGTCATGCGCCAGCCCTTTCGACGCCCCGGCCGGTATATGTTCCAGCTTGGAAACAATGCCGTTTGCGATTGCCCCTTGCACCCCGTTCCTGTTCTAATGGGCCAAAGACGATAACAAACAGAGCAGCACATGGCCGACGATCTTCTGACCGGACCCGCCGGTGACATCTATGATGCAACTTCGATCGAGGTGCTGGAGGGGCTGGAACCCGTCCGCAAACGCCCCGGCATGTATATCGGCGGCACCGACGAACGCGCGCTCCATCACCTCGTGGCCGAAGTGCTCGACAACGCGATGGACGAGGCTGTCGCGGGCCACGCCACCCGGATCGAGGTGGAGCTCCACGAGGACCACTCCGTCACGATCCGCGACAATGGCCGGGGTATCCCCGTCGACCCCCACCCGAAATTCCCTGACAAATCCGCCCTCGAAGTCATCCTCTGCACCCTCCACGCAGGCGGCAAGTTCTCCGGCAAGGCCTACGAGACCTCGGGCGGTCTCCACGGCGTCGGCGTCTCGGTCGTCAACGCGCTCTCCGATCACCTCCGGGTCGAAGTCGCCCGGGGCCGCGAACTGTTCGCGCAGGAGTTTTCCCGCGGCCTGCCGCAAGGCCCCGTCAAATCCCTCGGCGCCACCCCCAACCGCCGCGGCACCACCGTGACCTTCCACGCCGACGAGACGATCTTCGGATCACACCGCTTCAAACCCGCCCGCCTTCTGAAGATGGCCCGCTCCAAGGCCTACCTCTTCTCCGGCGTCGAGATCCGCTGGAAATCCGCGATCCCCGACGGCGACACCCCGCAGGAAGCGACCTTCCATTTCCCCGGCGGCCTCTCCGATTACCTGAACGAAACACTGGGCACCGCCACCACTTATGCCGACCGCCCCTTCGCGGGCAAAGTCTCGTTTCAGGACAAGTTCAGCGTCCCCGGTTCCGTCGAATGGGCGATCAACTGGACGCCCGCCCGCGACGGCTTCATCCAGTCCTATTGCAACACCGTTCCCACGCCCGAGGGCGGCACCCACGAGGCCGGCTTCTGGGCCGCGATCCTCAAGGGCATCCGCGCCTATGGAGAGCTTGCGAACAACCGCAAGGCGGCGCAGATTACCCGCGAAGACCTGCTGACCGGCGGTGCGGCGCTTGTCTCCTGCTTCATCCGCGAACCGGAATTCGTGGGCCAGACCAAGGACCGGCTGGCCACGACCGAGGCCGCGCGTCTGGTCGAGGGCGCGATCCGCGACCATTTCGATACCTGGCTTGCGGCAGATACCAAATCCGCAGGCGCGATCCTCGATTTCCTCGTCCTGCGGGCCGAGGAGCGGCTCCGCCGCAAGCAGGAAAAGGAAACCCAACGCAAATCCGCCACCAAGAAGCTGCGCCTGCCCGGCAAGCTGGTCGACTGTTCCCGCCAGACCCGCGAGGGGACCGAGCTGTTCATCGTCGAGGGCGACAGTGCGGGGGGCTCCGGCAAGGCCGCGCGCGACCGCGTGACCCAGGCCATGCTGCCGCTGAAGGGCAAGATCCTGAACGTCCTCGGGGCCGCGTCCAACAAGATGACCTCCAATGCCGAGATCAAGGATCTCTGCGACGCGCTCGGTACCGGCATCGGCACCCGCTTTGCGCTCGATGACCTGCGCTATGACAAGGTCATCATCATGACGGATGCCGATGTGGACGGCGCCCATATCGCGTCCCTTCTGATGACCTTCTTCTTCACCCAGATGCGCCCGATGATCGACGCAGGGCATTTGTACCTCGCCTGCCCGCCCCTCTTCCGCCTGACGCAAGGGGCGAAACGCGTCTATTGCCTCGACGAGGCCGAGCGCGACGCGTGGCTGGACAAGGGGTTGGGTGGGAAAGGCAAGATCGACGTCTCGCGCTTCAAGGGTCTGGGAGAGATGGATGCCAAGGACCTGAAAGACACCAC
This sequence comes from uncultured Paracoccaceae bacterium, assembly GCA_947503175.1. Classification (GTDB taxonomy): domain Bacteria; phylum Pseudomonadota; class Alphaproteobacteria; order Rhodobacterales; family Rhodobacteraceae; genus Ovoidimarina. The sequence goes on along the minus strand of CANNCO010000001.1, from coordinate 940,224 downwards.
CATGAACCCCAAGACCCGCAAACTGATCCGCGTCACCATCGACGAGGACGAACCGGGAGAGACGGGTGATCTGGTGGAGCGGCTGATGGGCAAGAAACCCGAATTGCGGTTCCAGTATATTCAGGAGAACGCGCAGTTTGTGGAGGAGTTGGATGTTTGACGACTATTTCTACAAAGGAAGAGTTTCTCTGGCTCATGTTCGCCGACGAGGCAGATCAAGACGGAAGTAAAGAGTTCTTCGTTTCTGCAGCAGTATTTATACCGTCTTCGAGCGCAAACTTACTGCACGACAGAATTGTTCAGATACGAGACCAGTGCGGCTTTCTCGATGGAGACGACTTCAAGTTTTCTGTTACCACCAAGCCGAAACATGTCTCTTTTGAACAGCATACCATTGCGAAACAAGCGACCATGGAAGCGGCTTCTCAATTCGGGTGTAAAGTCTGTTTATATCTCACACCACACGCTATCGCTAAAGGTAAGTCCAAGGGTGAGATGTTGCAGTTTTCTTGCAATACATTGCTTTCCCAGTTTGATCTGTTCTTAAAGACAAAAGGACGCGGCATCGCCTTTTTTGATCGTTTGGACGAATTCAATCAATTTTCATACTTTAAAGAAGTGTTTCAACTGGGACTAGATTTTTCTGCAACAAGAAGAAAACTAAAGCAAATTCTGGTGATCTCACCGACGTCTAATAATGCGTCTCATATGAGTTCGATAACAGATATTATCACTGGATCGTTTCGCTGGGTTATTAATGAACCAGACAAAGATAAAGTAGGAGCTATCCTGTGGAAGACACTGGCTCCACTTATGTGGTTTGAAACAGGAAAAAATGGTGAAGTGATAGTGCACGACCGCGGGTTCTGCCTTCGGCCAAAAAATCTCAAGGTGCAAGCTTATCAAGCCAACGCAAGTGCAACTATAGCGCGATTGAACAAATACTGGTCGAAATAGCTGGGACTAGTATCTGCATTTGCCGTCATGGCCCGGGCGACCAGCCCGGGCCGCGCCCGACCCTCCGGGGTTTGCACGGCAAACACCGAGGCGCGAAAGCGATTGCAAAGCAATTGCGTGCGCCACCCCAGCCAAAACCGCTACGTCCGGGGCCCCGCTCAAAAGCCCGCACTGGCGATGGTGAGGGGCCTCCGGGAAAGCCTCCAATGGATTACTCAGCCCCGAACGCGCGAAGCGCGCACGCAGCGCACCCCCATCATCCGGGCCCGCAGGACAAACCGCCCCTCACAAGCGCAAAATCCGCCCACCCAAGGCGCACCCACACCACACGTTCCACCTCTCGCGCGACCCCGGCAGTCACCGCGCCGCAGTCCCGGGCCTGACCCGGGACCTCTCCCACGCCCATGCGCATGGTTTCCGCATCCTATGCGCATGGTATGCGCATATTGCGCGCGCGCCCTGCACGGGGCGTTAACCGTCCGGCTACTCCTGGATCGACTTCAGCCACGCCACCAGATCGGCAATGGTCCGGCTCGTCATGATCGGCTGCCCGGTTTCCGCCTTCATCGGCGTATCGTCGCCCTCGAAGAAATGCCCGAACAGCGGCATCGGCCCGCCATGGGCCAGAAGCGGGTCGCGCCCGTCGATCTGGCGCACGACGCTGATGGTCGGGAACACCCCGTCATTGCGCGCCGCAAGGCCCGTCAGGTCGGACGGAAGCACCTCCAGAATGGCCGCCATCCCGCCATCGCCCCGCCCCTCGATGCCGTGGCAGGCGGCGCAATATGTGGTGAACAGATCGCCGCCGATATCCACATCCTGCGCATTTGCGGCGGTCGCGGCTCCGGCCGCGATCAGTGCGGCGGCCAAGATCATCCTCATTGCTGTATCTCCCTCAGATAAAACGCGATATCGGCCATCGGGCGCGGCACCGGCGACTGAATACCATCGCCCGTATCGACCAGCACCGTGGGCTGATCCTCCATCATCACGCCGAATTCCGGCATCGTCAGGTTGCCATGCTTGGCGCGCGTATACCCGTCGATCTCCGACAGCACATCGGCCATGGGAAACACGCCCCCATTGCGCGCGCTGATCAGGGTCAGGTCAGGGATCGGTCGGTTAACCCTTGCCGCCGCGGGCCCCTCGCCGCGCCCATCCGCGCCGTGGCACGCCGCACACATCTCCACATACAGCTTCTGCCCCTCGACCTCGGGCATTTCCGCGCAGGCCCAAAGGGTTACAAGGCCGAACGCCCCGAATATCCAAGTGAATCGCATCTGCGTCCTCCGTTCTTCAATCCAACTCTCGCACTCGTGCCGCCTCTACACCATGCGCAAAATCAATCCGGCAGTTTCCCGCGTGACATCGGGGGTAATATCTGCTGCGTTTCGCCTATCGCATCAGCAAACGGAGCCTCCCATGCCGCCTGCCATCGGATACGCCGCGATCATGCTTGCCGCCGGGATCGGTATTCCGATCCTTGCCGCGCTGAACGCCAACCTCGGGGGCCGGATCGGGTCGCCGGCCGCAGCAGCGACGATCCTTTTCATTGTCGCATTGCTGGGCGCCGCTACGGTGATGGTCCTGACCGGGGGCACGCGGTCGCTTACGGCCCTGCCGGGCCAGCCAAAGCACCTGTTTCTGGCGGGGCTTCTGGTGGCCTTCTACGTTCTTTCGATCACCTGGGTCGCGCCGCATTTCGGGTTGGGGAACGCGGTGTTCTTTGTCCTTCTGGGCCAGATCGCGGCCGCGGCCCTGATCGACCACTTTGCGCTCTTCGGTGCCCGCGCCTCACCCATCACATGGCAGCGCGCCGCGGGCATTGCCCTGATGGGTGTGGGTGTCTTGCTGGCCCGACGTCCCTAACGCTGGATCCTCTCAAGCCAGGCAGCGATGTCGATCACGGACTGCTTGGTGAAAACCGGGTTGCCGTCGGGATCATCAACCACGCCGCTCTCATCCTCAAGGATGAAGCCATAGATCGGCATCGCGCCCCCATGGGCCAGGATGACATCGCGCCCGTCGATCTGGCGCACCACATCGGCCAACGGGAAAACGCCGTCATTTGCGGCGCTTAGCCCGGTAAGGTCAGGGGGTGCGATCGTCAGGATCAGGGTCATCGGACCATCGCCCACCGCCTCCAGCCCGTGACAGGTCGCGCAGTTGGATCGGAACAACTCAAACCCGTTTGCCGGATCGGCCTCTTGTGCAACAGCAGGGGCGGCCATCAGGATCAGGGCCAACAGGGAAGCGCGCATTGTTTTCTCCATCTTCCTAGGAACGCTAATCGTCGCGGGTCCGCGTAACATTGATACGCGTCAAGTCAGCTTGCCGCCGTCAAGCCGGACGGTCCGGTCCATTCGCGCCGCCAGACCCGGGTTATGCGTGGCGATCAGAGCGGCCAGCCCGGTCTCGCGCACAAGATCAAGAAGCACGTCGAACACGACGTCCGAGGTGTCGGGGTCAAGGTTGCCCGTGGGCTCATCCGCCAGAAGAACGCGCGGCGCGTTGGCCATGGCGCGGCAAAAGGCGACGCGCTGCTGTTCGCCGCCTGACAGCTCTGCCGGACGGTGCCCTGCACGGGCCGAAAGGCCGACGCGCGAGAGAAGATCCATCGCCCGACCCCGGGCCACGCCCTGCCCCGCGCCATTGGCAAGCTGCGGCAGGATCACGTTCTCAGCGGCCGTGAACTCCGGCAGCAGGTGATGGAACTGATAGATGAACCCCACCTCCCTGCGCCGGGCCTCGGTCCGCGCCCGGTCCCCGGCCCGGGCCATGTCCTGACCACCGATCGCGACGGTCCCGGCATCGGCTGTGTCAAGCAATCCGGCGATGTGCAGAAGTGTCGATTTTCCCGCGCCGGACGGCGCGACAAGCGCCACGACCTCGCCCGGATCAAGGGTAAGCGATGCGCCGTTCAGCACGACCAGTTCGTTGGGTTTACCTTTGTTGTAGGCCTTCTCGATAGCATCCAGCCGCAATGCCTCACTCATAACGCAGCGCCTCGACCGGATTCAGGCGCGCAGCACGGCGGGCGGGCAGAAGCGTAACGATGAAGGACAATGTCAGGGACAGGCCAACGGCCCTCGCCACGTCTTCCCAACGCAGTTCTGCGGGAAGCTTGTAGATACCTCGAATGGAGGGGTCCCAGACCTCTCCGCCCGAAGCCCCGTTCACGAAGGCGAGGATCTGATCGAAATAAATCGCGAAAAGAGATCCAAGGGCCACGCCGAACAGCGTCCCCAGAACACCGACCAGGGCCCCGCAGATGAAGAAAACGCGCATCACCGCCCCTTCGGTCAAGCCCATGGTCCGAAGGATGCCGATATCGCGCCCCTTGTTCTTCACCAGCATGACGAGGCCCGAAATGATGTTCATGGACGCAATGAGGACAAGAACGCTCATCAGGACGAACATGACCGTGTCTTCGATTTCAAGCGCGCGCAGGAACGACCCGGCACTGTCCCGCCATGTCCAGAGAAGCGTCAGCGGTCCCCCAGCCTCCAGAAGCGCGCCGGAGAGTTGTTCAACGGTCTCGGGATTCTCGACCATCACCTCGATCTCATCGGCGCCGCCATCGCGGTTGAAATAAAGCTGCGCCTCCTCGAACGGCATATAAACCCGTGTTCTATCAATGTCATAACGCCCGGCGGTGAAGATATAAACGACCTCGTAGGCGGATATGCGGGGCGATGTTCCGAAGGCGGTCTTGACCCCGTTGGGACTGATGAGCTGAACCGTATCACCCACGCCCACGCCCAGTTCGCGGGCGAGGCCGGAGCCGATGGCGATGCCTTCGCCAAAACGATCTATGTCCCCCACAGCTTCAACCGGGTCGACGATCCGCGGAAGGGTCATGAGATCCGCGGGCCGGATCCCGAAAACCTCCGCCCCGGCGTTTTCGTCCCGCGCGTTCGCCATCACCTGCCCACGGACAAGCGGCGCGGCGCGGATCACCCCCGGCACGGCCAGAAGCGCCTCGGCGCGTTCGTCGAACCCGGTCAGAACCCGGGTCATCGCCCCGGTTTCCGACTGATAAGCTTGTGAATAAACGGTTACGTGAGCGTTCGCCCCAAGGATCGTGTCAACGAACTCCGCCCGGAACCCCGCCCGAACCGCCAGCGTGATGATCAGCGCCGCCACGGCGAGCGTGATCCCCAGAAGGCTGATCCACGTCATGACACTGACGCCACCATCCGCCCGCCTCGCACGCAGATAGCGCCAGGCGATCATCCATTCAAAACGGGAAAACGGGGTGGTTGACTGCACCGACTGGCCTCTTCTGGTTCACTACGCTTGCGGTCTTAGTGGGTCTAAATGGAGGGAACAACGCTGGACGTCGCCTTGTTGCTTTAGTTCCAGGACAGGTCGGGGGCCGGGCGCAGCGTCGTATAGCTTCCACCGTCTGCCAACACCCGACGTCGCCGCAACGGGAAACATCCACGTTGAATGAAACGTAAGACTTCTTTCCTCAGCCGAAACACGAGTGGGCCACTGATTTGCGGATCACAACGCCGAGAAACATCGGCTCTTTTGGTAACGAGTAGAAAATCCGGAACTTCCCGTTTCGGATCCGAGAAACGTCCAAACTGCCCCTGTACAGCGACGGCCGGTTCAATCTGCAGAATTGGCATCCCATGGCCCCGAGCCCCTCGGGCGGTGGGAGTGGGATCAAAAAGAAAATCATCCACGGTTCGCTCGATACGCGCTATCGAGGCAAGCGTCGCCGCTGACTTTGAGTCAATGAAATAGCAGCCGGAACTTGGCATGAGTGAGAAAACCTCGCGAACCGCAAACCCTGCTCCAAGTTCCTGACGGTTGCCTGTCAAAACTGTTCGATCCAGCCCATCAAGATGAACGATGCCGTCTGGCATACTGCGTTCCAACGCCAATACGGCATCTGCGAAACTATCAGAAAAAAGAAGGTCGTCTTCCAGAACGATCCCAGCTTCACCAGAGTCCGCGATTCGTTTCCAACAATCCAGATGACTTCGAAATATCTCGATGTCGCTTGGGACGAGTGACCAGCGGTCGCTATTCCATCTTCCGGGTTGATATCGGTCCGGCGGCGTCCAATCAGGTGCCTTGATGTCGATTGCCAATGCGCGTTCAACCGAAAGGCCGGGCATCAGCCTATCCAGTTCACCAATCATGTAGTTGCGCCGGTCCGTTGCTCGATCAAGATTGATAAGAAAAGCATTAACCACTTTTGTTCCTTAAGACTGCAAAAGCTGTCATTGGTTCGAGACGGAAAACCGGGCGATTGACTGCACGCGAGGATCTCTGATACGAGTTCCATCCTTTTCTAGTGGCTTTATCGAGTGTTCACAACGGTTACAGCCGAAGGATGTATCCCGATGTCGGATCTCATGTTAGCCGTTCCGATCAGCCCGCCGCGAGGTAAAAGGCGCCTGTCAGGCTAAGGCACACGCACAAGGCTGTGTACATCGAAAGAGCTTCAGCCACCTTCTATATTGTTCCATCGTCTCCAGGGCTGAAGACTGCGTCGGATAGTTCTCGAAATACTGTAGAGGGCCGCATTGCGTAGCGTAGCGTTTTTTAAGTTGCCCCAAAGAACTGCCGATGACAGGTGCAGCGGTAACTGGCCAACCCGAACCCAGTTAATACACGTTTCGTCCGAGTATTTGGACATATCGATAAAGGGCTGATAATTCTTTCGCCAGACGCGCACCGTCTCGGCAGAGGTCTTGTAGCTGTCAGAAGAGAAGCCGCCGCAATCAAAGATGGCAATGGGCACATGTGCCTTGCTGTTGCGATACCCCTGAAGCGCCAGCCGCAGAATCATGTCGTAGTCGGCCATGATCTTGAACTGAAGATCGTGACCGCCAAGCGCGCGGAATGCCTCGGTGCGGATAAGCGTTGAGTTGTGACAGAACGGAATGTTTTGCAGGAGGCTTTTTGTCGTTAGTCTCCGGACATGGCGCTTGCGGCCGTCCTTCTCGATGTAAGTCGTTTCGCCGAAGGCATAATCCGCACCTGTCTTCTCAAGATGCGCCTGCATGCGTTTCAGTGAGTCCGGTTCCGCAATCAGATCATCGGAATTCAGAAAGATCACATAGTCGCCACTACATAGGTCAACAGCCTTATTCATCGCGTCATAAAGACCGTCATCCGGTTCGCTTTGAAAGACAATGGGAACGCTTGCGTCCCGTTTTGCAATCTCGGCCATCTTGGCCTCGATCAGGTCCTGTGTTCCGTCAGTGGATGCACCGTCCAGAATGATGTGCTCGAGTGCGGTGCACGTCTGGCCCTGTACACACTCCATCGCTGCCATCATCGACTCGGATCGCTCCGCTTCGATGATGTTGTAGGTAACGGTGACGACGGATATCGAAACCATGCCAGAGCCTACCTTCAATAAGGGTCAATGTCGTCACTGAAACTTGCCGGTTCAGGCCGCAACAGATTTCGATTTACGTTTTCCGTTTCGGCATCAATCGTCTTCTGGTTACAACGACATGTTCAATCCTGTGAAACTTTGGATCGCAGCGTTCTGATGCTGCTAACGAATTTCGCGACAGTGCGAACAATCGGAACACGGCATAAGGCTGTGACAACATTCCGAGGACCGTCAATTCGCGCTTCAGGCTTCACGAACGGCTTCGTAGATCTCCACCAACCGCTCCACTGCAGCGGAGGGAGACATCTCTTCGCTTTCACCTGTCCGGCGGCTGGTCAGCTCGACCATTCCCTTCTCGACGCCGCGCGGACCGACCGTAATCCGCCAGGGAAGCCCGATCAGGTCCATCGTTGCGAACTTCGCGCCGGCACGTTCGTCGCGGTCATCGTAAAGCGGCTCGAGACCCTTGGCCACCAGCGCGCTGTACAGGTCAGCACAGGCCGCATCGGTGCCCGCATCGCCCTGGCGCAGGTTGACGATCCCGCAATGGAACGGGGTTACGCCTTCGGGCCAGATGATCCCCTTGTCGTCATGGCTGGCCTCGATGATCGCGCCGAGAAGTCGGCTTACGCCAATGCCGTGGCTGCCCATATGGACCGGAACGCGCCCTCCCTGCCCGTCATCCACTGTCGCGCCAAGGGGTTCGGAGTACTTCGTGCCGAAATAGAAAATCTGCCCGACTTCGATGCCCCGCGCGCTGCGGCGGCGCTCTGCGGGGATCTCATTGAATGCGGCTTCATCATGAGTCTCGTCGGTTCGGGCATAACGTGACGTGAACTCTTCGAGGATCGCCTGGCATTGGCCCACATCGTCGTAATCGATATTACGGTCTCCGAAACTCAATTCGGTGATCGCGCTGTCGTAGAACACTTCGCTTTCACCGGTATCGGCAAGAACCAGAAACTCATGCGTGTTATCGCCGCCGATCGGCCCGCTGTCGGCCCGCATCGGAATCGCCTGCAACCCCATGCGTTCATAGGTGCGCAAATAGGTCACCAGATGGCGGTTGTAGGCGTGCATCGCGTCTTCTTTGGTCAGGTCGAAATTGTAGCTGTCCTTCATCAGGAACTCTCGCCCGCGCATTACGCCGAACCGGGGGCGGATCTCGTCCCGGAACTTCCACTGGATGTGGTAGAGCGTTAGCGGCAGGTCCTTGTAGCTTGAGACATAGGACCGGAAGATATCGGTGATCAGTTCCTCGTTCGTCGGGCCATAAAGCATGTCACGACCGTGACGGTCGGTGACCCGCAGCATTTCTTCGCCATAATCGTCATACCGCCCGCTTTCGCGCCAGAGATCGGCCGATTGCAGCGTTGGCATCAGCATCGGGATATGACCTGCGCGCTGCTGTTCCTCATGCACGATCTGCTCGATCTTGCGCAGTACCTTGTAGCCCAAGGGCAGCCACGAATAGATCCCCGCGCTGGCCTGACGGATCATACCGGCGCGCAGCATCAGACGGTGGCTGACGATCTGTGCATCGGCGGGCGTTTCCTTGAGCACCGGAAGGAAGTAGCGGCTAAGTCGCATGGGTGGAAACCTGAGGCGATTGGACGTTCGATCCGGCATAGGCCAAGGGCAGGACGGGGGCAAGCGTCACCAATGAAGAAGGGCGTTCTTGCGGCAATGGCGTGCAAGTCATCAACAGAAAGGCCTGTCAGACTTGCAAGACATGGCCCAACCGGCGATATCAGGTGAACTTCAAGACGGAGAGACGGAATGGCCCTGCCGATACGGGATCAGTTAACCTACTGGGGCGTGGCCGGTACGCTTTTTCTGCTCATACTCTGGTTTCTGGGCGACGTGCTCTTGCCGTTCGTGTTGGGAGCGGCCATCGCCTATTGCCTTGATCCGATTGCGGATCGGCTGGAACGGCTGGGGTTTTCGCGGATTCTCGCGACCATCACGATTACTTTTTTCGCCATCCTCCTTTTTGTCCTGATGGCACTTCTTGTGATCCCGACACTGATCCAGCAGACCGAGGACCTGATCCGGACTGCGCCAAATCTGTTCCAGAGCCTTCAGACGGCATTGACCGAGCGGTTTCCGCAACTTCTCGATGAAGGTTCGATCGTGCGTCAGTCGCTGGCCGATATCGGCGAGGCGCTCCGGTCGCGCGGCGGCGAGTTCGCCAACCAGGTCGTCACCTCGGCACTGGGGCTGGTGAACGTGGTTGTGCTTATCGTTCTGGTTCCCGTCATCACCTTCTACCTGCTTCTGGACTGGGACCGCATGGTCGAACGGATTGATGGGCTGTTGCCGCGCGATCATGCACCGACGATCCGCCGTCTGGCTGGAGACATCAACGGGACGCTGGCTAGCTTTATCCGTGGACAGGGTACGGTCTGTCTGATCCTGGGAACATATTACGCGGTTGCGCTGATGCTGACGGGATTGCAGTTCGGGCTTGTGGTCGGGTTCATTGCCGGGCTGATCACGTTCATTCCCTATGTGGGTGCGCTCGTTGGCGGGGCTCTGGCCGTGGGACTAGCTTTGTTTCAGTTCTGGGGCGAGTGGCTCTGGATCGGCGCGGTTGCTGGCATCTTTGCCTTTGGGCAGTTCGTCGAGGGAAACATCCTGACACCGAACCTGGTGGGCCAGTCGGTCGGCCTGCACCCTGTCTGGCTGATTGCGGCCCTGTCGGTTTTCGGAACCCTGTTCGGGTTCGTGGGCATGCTGGTCGCTGTGCCGCTTGCCGCCGCTTTCGGAGTAATCGCGCGGTTCGCGATACATCAGTACAAGCAGGGCCGCCTTTACCGCGGGCTGGACAACCAGACCGATGACGACTGACCCGGTTTCGCGTCAGCTGACTTTCGATCTGCCGACTCGCATAGCATTGGGGCGTGAAGACTTTTTTGTGTCGCCTGCCAATGCCGCCGCCCTGGCGGGGGTTGAGGCCTGGGAAACATGGCCTCAGGGACGCGCCATTCTGATCGGACCGGCAGGGTCCGGCAAGACCCATCTGGCGCATGTCTGGGCAGAGATTGCCGGAGCCACCATCGTTGCATCTCGCGATCTGACGATCGAGGCGGTGCCGGACCTTCTGGAGCGCGCCGCGATCTGCGTCGAGGATGCCGACTGCGGATGTGATGAGGCTGCATTGTTTCACCTCCACAATCTTGTTGGAGCTGAAGGTGGCAGCCTTCTGATCACCGGCACTGGCGCCCCGAGGGACTGGCCGATCGCGCTTCCCGATCTCGCGAGCCGGCTTCAGGCGCTACCGTCATTTCAGCTGGACCTGCCGGACGATGCGCTTCTTCAGGCCGTGCTCGTGAAACAATTCGCGGACAGGCAGCTTACTGTCGCTCCGAATGTGATCGCGTTTCTTGTGCCGAGGATCGAACGCTCTTTCGCCGAAGCGCGCCGGATAGTAACGGAACTGGATGCCGCAGCCCTGGCAGAACGCGCCCCGATCACCACCCCGCTCGCACGGCGCGTGCTGGACAAAGGTGCTCCCTCTAACGCATAAATGTCACTCGAAATTTACAGTGACAAAAGATACGGGCACCATGATTGAAACCGATTTTCTGAAGGCCCCTTTTCCGACGCCGCTGGCGTTTCCGGGCAAGGATTTCTCGGGGCCAGAGCGGTTCTTCAATCGTGAGCTCAGCTGGATCGCGTTCAACTGGCGTGTCCTTGAGGAAGCATCGAATCCGACCGTTCCGCTGCTCGAGCGACTGCGCTTTCTATCGATCTCGGCAACCAATCTTGATGAGTTCTATACGGTCCGCGTGGCAGGCCTTCGGGAACTGGCCCATGCGGGTAATCTGATGCCCGGCCTCGACGGCCTGACCCCGGCCGAACAACTGGTGCTGATCGACAAGGATGCGCGCCGTCTTATCAACGCGCAGGCCGATGCCTGGGGTCAAATCGCTTCCGAGATGGAGACGGCGGGCATTTCGCTTCTGGACCGGACGACCCTGACCAAGGAAGACAAACCCTTCCTCGAAGAAGTCTTTCTGCGCCGGGTCTTTCCAATCCTGTCACCCCTTGCAATCGATCCGGCCCACCCGTTTCCCTTTATTCCGAATGCGGGCTTCTCGCTCGCGCTTCAGCTTCAGCGGAAATCGGACAAACGTGCATTGCAGGCGCTTCTGCCGATCCCGCACCAGATCGACCGGTTCGTGCGCCTTCCCGCCCCGGAAGGCAAACATCGGTTCCTTCCTCTGGAAGAGCTTCTTTTGCTCCATCTCGATGTCCTGTTCCCCGGATACGTGCTGAAAGGCGACTGTTCGTTCAGGGTCCTGCGCGACAGTGATCTTGAGGTCGAGGATGAAGCCGAAGACCTGGTCCGGGAATTCGAGGTGGCCCTGAAGCGCCGACGTCGTGGCGAGGTCGTGCGCATGAAGATCTCCAAGGGTGCGCCGAAGGATCTCCGCCAGACCGTTCAACGTGAACTGATGGTGGATGACCATGAGGTTGTGGAGGTCGATGCGCTGATCGGCATGGACGACCTTTCGGAGCTGGTGCTTGACGAACGGCCCGACCTGTTGTGGCCCGCCTTTACACCGCGCGTACCGGAACGGGTACAGGACTACGAAGGCGATATGTTCGCCGCGATCCGCCAGAAGGACATGTTGCTGCACCACCCCTACGAGACCTTCGACATGGTGGTCCGCTTCCTGAAACAGGCCGCGGCCGATCCCGATGTCGTCGCGATCAAGCAGACGTTGTACCGGACTTCGCGAGACAGCCCGATTGTCGAGGCGCTGTGCGAGGCCGCCGAAGACGGCAAATCGGTGACCGCGCTTGTCGAGTTGAAGGCACGGTTCGACGAGGCTGCGAATATCCGGCAATCGCGGCGGCTGGAACGTGCGGGCGCCCATGTCGTCTATGGTTTCATGAACTACAAGACACATGCGAAAATCAGCACGGTCGTGCGGCGTGAAGGGGGTGAACTGGTCACATATACCCATTACGGCACCGGCAATTATCACCATATCACAGCGAAGATTTACACGGATCTGTCGCTTTTTACATGCGATGCGGCATTGGGCCGTGATGCGACGCGGGTGTTCAATTATCTCTCGGGGTATGCACAGCCCGATGTGCTGGAAAACCTCTCGATCTCTCCCCTGACCCTGAAAACGACGCTTCTGGAACGGATTGCGGAGGAGGCCGAGCATGCGCTTGCCGGAAGACCCGCTGTCATCTGGGCGAAGATGAACTCGCTGATCGAGGAAGACGTGATCGACGCTTTGTACCTGGCCAGCCAGGCCGGTGTTCAGATCAACCTCGTCGTCCGGGGCATCTGCGGCTTGCGCCCGGGAATCAAGGGGTTGAGCGAAAATATCCGGGTCAAATCGATCGTTGGGCGATTTCTGGAGCATTCGCGGATCGTTTGCTTCGGGGCGGGTCATGCGCTGCCGTCCAAGAAGGCGCGCGTTTACATTTCATCGGCGGACTGGATGGGTCGCAACCTGAACCGCCGCGTCGAAACGCTGGTCGAAATCACCAATTCGACGGTCAAGACCCAGATCGTGGGGCAGATCATGTCTGCCAACCTTGCCGACACGACATCAAGCTGGGTCCTGCGGGGCGACGGCACTTTCATCCGACCCGCGCCGAAGGAAGGCGACACCGAGTTCTCATGCCACCGGTTCTTCATGGAAACGCCGTCGCTTTCGGGACGTGGATCGGCGGGGGCATCGGATGCACCGATCCTTGCCCAACCGAATGAATGACGTGGGTTTTCATGCGTCCGCGCCGGGACCTTTGATCGCACCCGTTACCTGTTTGTCTTTGACCTCATTCAAGGTCCGGGTCATCCTTGCCGCAGAACCGATCGGGGGGAAAGAATGGACGTCTTGAACGACGATCCGGGCGAGGATTGGGGGCCGTTCGGACGCCCGATCTTCGACGATCCTTCGGCCCGCGCCCTGTCGCGCATCGGGGTCGTCGATGTGGGCTCGAACTCGGTTCGTCTGGTGGTGTTTGACGGTGCGGCCCGCAGTCCGGCCTATTTTTATAACGAAAAGATCATGTGCGGTCTCGGCGACGGCATGGCCGAGACAGGCCAGTTGAACCCCGAAGGGAAGATTCGGGCGATGGCCGCAATCCGGCGGTTTCAGCTTCTGGCCGACGCGATGGGGCTTCCGCCGCTGACGGCGGTGGCCACCGCGGCAATGCGGGAGGCCGAGGACGGTCCCGCGTTCCGCTCCGAGATCGAAGCCGCGACGGGTATCAAGCTCTGGGTGATCGATGGCGAGGAAGAAGCGCGCCTTTCCGCGCAGGGTGTGCTTCTGGGCTGGCCCGGCGCCTACGGGCTGGTTTGCGATATTGGCGGGTCTTCGATGGAGCTGGCGGAGTTACGGGACGGACGGGTCGGCAAGCGGCTCACCTCTCAACTCGGTCCGCTTCGGCTGCGGGGCATCAAGGGCGGAAAAAAGGGGTTACGTCGCCATATCAAAGAGGTATTGGCCGAACTTCATTACCGCATGGGGCCACAGCGAGACCGGCTTTTTCTTGTTGGCGGATCTTGGCGGGCCATTGCAAGGATCGACATGGAACGGCGCGGCTACCCGCTTGCCGTTCTTCACGAGTACCGCATGTCACGGAAGTCGCTGATTGCCACGATCGATTACATCGCCGAACACGATGTAAATGAACTGCGTGCCCGGACCGGGCTTGGTGAGGCACGGATGTCTCTGGTTCCGGTTGCTGCCGAAGTGCTGCGTAATCTGATCGCCACGTTTCGCCCGCGGGACATAGCGATCTCCAGCTATGGCATTCGCGAAGGCATGTTATTCGAACAGATGCCGCAGAGATTGCGCGACCGTGACCCGCTGGTGGAAGCCTGCCGGTTCGCCGAGTCAAAAGACGCGCGTATGCCGGGCTTTGGCAAGCGGCTTTACGACTTCATCATTCCCCTCTTTCCCAGCGCGGGGCCGGAGGAGACGCGGATCATAAAGGCCGCCTGTCTTTTGCACGACGTGAGCTGGCGTGCGCATCCCGACTACCGCCACGAGGTTTGCTTTGACAATGCAACCCGCGCCAATCTGGGCGGCATGACCCATGAAGAACGCGTCTTTCTGGGTGTTGCACTGCTTCATCGATACAAGAACAGCAGGTCTGGTTCGCGTTTCGAGCCGCTGTTCGATCTGCTTGACGACCGTGCGTTGGAGAAGGCCGAGATTCTGGGCAAGGCCATGCGTTTCGGCGCGATGTTTTCGGTTCAGACGCCAGAGCTGATGGGTGCCTTGCGCTGGCTTCCGAAAAAGCGCGAGATCGAAATGCGGCTTGCCCCGGGGGCAGAAGACCTATTCGGCGAGGTCGCCGAAGCGCGCTTTCTTTCGCTGGCCGAGGTTCTGAAGGCAACGCCGAAGATCATCCGCCAGCGCCGCGGAGCCGGTACCGGTTGAAAGTGAACAAGGCCCGAAACACCGTCGTCAGGATGCCGACCGTGTAAGGGCCTTTCCCAGCCTTGGCAAACGCGCCCGTTTCAGAAGAGCGCGCAGATCGAGTTCCTCGCCTGACAGGCGGCACGCTGTGCCGTGGACCGTTTCGACCACCTGCCGCACGGTTTGCGGCTCTTCGCCAAGTGCCTCGTACAGGAACCCGTCCGGGTCTCTGCGAAGAATGCCCTCGGCAGACAGGATCCTGGTCGGAAAGTCCCTGATATTGAGCGTCAGGATCGCGTCGGTCTTTGAATCGACCGCTGCGGCAAGGACATGGATATCGTCGACATCGGGAAGCCAGAGGCGTTCAAGTGTCGCTTCGGTGACCGTGACTTCCGACTGCGGCCACTGGGCCTGCAGAATGGCGATTTCGCCCCGTGCAATGTCTTCATCTGCATTCCGCGCAGCAGCGCGCGCCCATTCTTCGAGAATCCGTGCAGACCAAAGCGGTTCGAAATACCCGGTCGCGGCCAGCCCAACGATGATCTCGCGCAGGACCGTAGGATAAAGCACACAGGCGTCGATCAGGAGTCTCATTCGTCGAGCCGGAGGAACAGGGCTTTCAGATATGCGCTTTCGGCAAGAGACCGATGTTGCGGATGATCCGGCCCGGCAAAGCCTGTATGGAGAAGCTGCGCGCACCGCCCTGCCCGCCCGACGCCGCGCAGTGAAGCGTTGCGAAATCGTGCCAGGTCGGCCGCATGGGAACAGGAGCATAACACAAGGTATCCGCCCGGCTCCACAAGGCCCGCAGCCTGACGCGCAAGTTTCTCGTAAGCCCGCAACCCGGCGTCAAGCGCCTGTTTCGACGGTGCAAATGCCGGCGGATCGCAGATCACGACGCCAAAGCGCGCGCCTTCGGATGACAGCTGTTCAATAACGTTGAAAGCGTCCCCCTTTCGCGCTGCGAACCGATCAACATGGCCAGAAGCCTGCGCGCCCTTCAGGGCGAGGTCGAGCGCGGCCTGGGACCCATCGACTGCCAGAACGCTAGATGCTCCGGCCGCCAAGGCGGCCAGTCCGAAGCCACCGACATGAGAGAAGAGATCGAGCACACTCGCTCCTACAGATAGTCGCGCCGCAAAGACGTGGTTTGGACGTTGATCATAGAACAGCCCGGTCTTCTGCCCTCCGAGCAGATCGGCCATATAGGTCGCTTCGTTCATCCGGACCTGAACCGGTCCGTCGATTGCACCGCTCAGAACTTCGCTCTGGTCGTCCAGGCCCTCAAGCGCCCGGGCGCGTCCGCTCGCGTTCTTGATCACCGTCGTTACGCCGGTGACAGTGCGAAGCGCGCCTGCAAGAATGTCGAGATATTGCTCTGCCCATGCCGCGTTGGGCTGGATGGCGGCAACATCGCCGAAGCGGTCGATCACGACGCCCGGGAAACCGTCCGCTTCCGCATGGACGAGTCTGTAATACGGCGTGTCATAGAGGCGTTCGCGAAGAGACAGAGCATATCGCAGACGATGTTCGATCCATTCCCGATCAACGTCGGCATCCGGATCGCTGTCCAGAACGCGCGCGACGATTTTCGAGTTTGGGTTGACAGTAACCAGACAGACCGGGCTGCGGTTTGCGTCCTGCAGAACCGCGATGCTACCCGGTGCCAATCCACGGGTTCGCCGGTCCATTACAAGCTGATTGTCATAGACCCAAGGCATACCGCGTCGTATCGGACGTGCGTCGGTTTTGGGCAGAAGGCGGATCGCGGGGCGGGACGAATTTGTCATGCCCCGCCGGTAACGTAATTTCAGTTGAACCGAAAGCGGTCACGCGCCGGAGAATGGCCGATTGCGACGGCCTGCCGTGATCGACGACGTATGGGTCAGGCGGTTCGCCCGGTCCCTACATTCGTAATGTTTCTGGCCCAGTTCCAGAACCACTTCATCCCGTCTGCGAGAGCCTGTGCCCGCAGTCTGCGCGCCTCCAGATCGATCCGGTTCAGATCGATGGCGGTGATGTCAGTTTCGCGTTTCATGTCTTTGTTCCTGTTCGCTGCCGG
Organism: uncultured Paracoccaceae bacterium; assembly: GCA_947503175.1. GTDB lineage: Bacteria > Pseudomonadota > Alphaproteobacteria > Rhodobacterales > Rhodobacteraceae > Ovoidimarina. The sequence continues at coordinate 923,441 of CANNCO010000001.1, read as the reverse complement.
CAGAAGCGCCGGTGTTGTCAAAGAGTTAGGTGGACCAACCCTCTGTCACCAGAGACAATCCTGCATGTCGGGTTTGCTGAACTTGCAACCCTAGCCGTTGCGTTTGGACTGGATATGTTAGCGCTAACGTTATATAGAATGCGAGACAAACCTCATCCAACGGAGCCACGGATGCCTCTCGACCAGACCGTTGCCCGCGTCACCGAACGCATCCGGGCGCGCAGTGCGGACAGCCGCGGGCTGTATCTGGACCGTATTGCGCGAGCCGCCGACGAAGGCCCGAAACGGGCGCATCTGTCATGCGGCAATCAGGCACATGCCTATGCAGCCATGGGCAAAGACAAGGATGCGCTGGTCGATGAGCGCAGCCCGAACATCGGAATCGTGACCGCCTACAACGACATGCTGTCGGCACATCAGCCGTTCAAGGATTATCCCGACCGGATCAAGGCAGCGGCTCGCAAGGCCGGAGCCACGGCACAGGTCGCGGGCGGCGTTCCGGCGATGTGCGACGGTGTCACGCAGGGTCAAACCGGGATGGAGCTTTCGCTCTTTTCGCGCGACGTCATTGCCCTGGCCGCCGGCGTTGCGCTGTCGCACGACACGTTCGATGCCGCTCTTTACCTCGGTGTCTGCGACAAGATCGTGCCGGGCCTGATCATAGCTGCGGCGACTTTCGGCCATGTTCCGGGTCTGTTCGTTCCTGCCGGACCGATGGTCAGCGGATTACCGAATGACGAGAAAGCCAAGGTGCGCCAGAAATTCGCAGCCGGAGAAGTCGGGCGTGCGGAACTGATGGCGGCGGAAATGGCGTCGTATCACGGACCGGGCACCTGCACCTTCTATGGCACCGCGAATTCAAACCAGATGTTGATGGAGTTTATGGGCCTGCATCTGCCCGGGGCATCCTTCGTAAACCCCGGAACGCCCTTGCGGGATGCGTTGACAGAAGAGGCTACACGGCGGGCGCTGGCAATCACGGCGCTTGGTAATGATTTCCGTCCCGTTGGACACATCCTTGATGAGAAGGCCTTTGTAAACGGTATCGTGGGGCTCATGGCGACGGGCGGGTCGACCAATCTGGTCATTCACCTGCCTGCCATGGCGCGGGCGGCCGGGATTGTTCTGGACATCGAGGATTTCAACGATCTGTCATCGGCAGTACCCCTGATGGCCAAAGTGTATCCGAACGGTTTGGCCGATGTGAACCACTTCCATGCCGCAGGCGGACTTGGCTACATGATCGGTGAGTTGCTGGATGCGGGACTGCTGCACCCGGACACATGCACGGTGGTTGGCGATGGACTCGCAGCTTATACCCAAGAGCCGAAGTTGCAGGATGACCAGTTGACATGGGCCGGGGGTGCGACCGAAAGCCAGAACATCAAGATACTCCGCCCAGCCTCTGATCCGTTTCAGCCCACGGGCGGATTGCGCGAGTTGAAGGGCAATCTGGGGCGGTCGGTTATGAAGGTGTCCGCTGTTAAAACAGAACATCAGATCACCGAGGCACCCGCCCGCGTGTTTCACGACCAGCACGACGTAAAGAGCGCTTTCAAGGCTGGTGAGTTCACCGAGGACACGGTGATCGTGGTGCGCTTTCAGGGGCCTGCCGCAAACGGAATGCCGGAACTGCACTCGCTGACCCCGATCCTTGCGGTTCTGTTGGACCGAGGCCTCAAGGTGGCGCTCGTCACTGACGGGCGCATGTCCGGTGCCTCGGGCAAGGTTCCGTCAGCTATCCATGTGAGCCCGGAGGCAGCCAAAGGCGGTCCGATCGCCAAAGTTCGGGATGGCGACAGGTTGCGTGTAGATGCGGCTTCGGGCCTATTGGAGGTTCTTGAAGAGGGCTTTGACGCCCGTTCTCCGGTCGTGGCCGATCTGGCAGACAATCGCTGGGGATTGGGGCGTGAAATGTTCGAGATGTTCCGGCAAAGCTGTGGGCTCGCCTCCGACGGCGCCGGAGTTGTGGTACGGTAGGGAGAAGACGCACGTGACACCAACCGAAGCCAGCGCATATGCGCTAGACCTTTGCCGGACGGCACCGGTGATACCCGTCCTCGTGATCGAGGACCCGGCGCAGGCGCGTCCGCTGGCGGAAGCCCTGGTGGCCGGTGGCCTGCCCGTCCTTGAAGTGACGCTTCGGACCCCGGTTGCGCTGGATGCGATCGCAGAGATGGCAAAGGTCGAAGGTGGGATTGTTGGCGCTGGTACGGTTCTCACATCCGACGACGTGATGGCTGCAAAATCGGTCGGAGCCCGGTTCGCGGTTTCGCCTGGTGCGACCGACCGGTTGATGGATGCCTGCGAGGATTCGGACCTTACGCTTCTGCCGGGAGCTGCCACGGCAACCGAGGCAATGTATCTTCTGGAGCGGGGATATACGACGCAGAAGTTCTTTCCGGCCGAGACGTCCGGCGGCGCCCCCGCGGTAAAAGCTCTGGGGGGTCCCCTGCCCCAGATCACGTTTTGTCCAACCGGGGGCATCGACCTTGTACGGGCGCGCGATTACCTCGCCTTGACCAACTGCGTTTGCGTTGGCGGCTCGTGGGTTGCACCAAAGACACTTCTGGAACAGGGCGATTGGAAAGGCGTCACCGCGCTCGCAGGCGAAGCGGCAGCTCTTTAGCTAACATCTATGCCACGGCCCCGCCGTCCGCCACGGCGCCCGGTTCGGGCCGGTCGATCGAGACCTTCGGTCAGAACACGCGTCATCGGATGATCTGGCGCATCGAGACCATGCAGGACCAGCAATTGTCGGATCCAGTCTTTCGGGTCTTCGCCAACCGGGACGCCGATGGCCCAGTCGAAAAAGATCGAGCGGCATTCAGGTTCGGAAATACCGTCGATGTTATAACTTTCCCGGATGACCCCCTTGGGATCCAATGTCTTTTCATCCATCGCCCGTCGTCCCATCTTCGGCCTCCGGCATCCGCGCCGTGATGATAGCGTCTGCCCGGGCCGTCTGACGGATCAGGGCATTCTCCAGTTCCGCCATATCGCCGTGACCGGTTTCGCGCAATAAAAAGCTCTGCCCTCCGGCACCGACGGCGACGGGATCGAACGCCGCATCGGTCATGAGCCGCGCGGCGGCTTGCACCTGCCAGAGCAAATCATGGGTTTTGGTCAGATCGCGGGCCTCCTCACCGGTCAGGTCAAGGGCGTTTCTCCCGGCTGAAATCTGCGCAGAGATGGCTCTTTCAGGTGAGCCGGACAGAAGGGCCCCTGCCTGGGCGAGTAGCGCTATATCCTGTGCCCGGCCGGGGCCGAGCTTGACGTCCCAAACGCCATGGCCGGGCTTCGCGTCGGCCAGCCGTTTGCGCATGGACGCAACGTCGCGCAGAACCTTGCTCTGGTCACGTGATCCCGACAGGATTTCGCGACGGAACGCTTCGACTTCGGCACCCAGTGCGGCCGATCCGGCAATCGGTCTGGCGCGGGTCAGGGCAAGGTGTTCCCATGTCCATGCCTCGTCCCGCTGATAGCTTTTGAAGCTGTTTAACCCGGTCGCCACGGGTCCTTTACGTCCCGAAGGGCGCAGGCGCATATCGACCTCGTAGAGCTTCCCGGGCCCCATGGGCGCGGTGATCGCGGTTACGAGCGATTGCGTCAGGCGGGCGTAGTAGCTTCGGGCATCCAGTGGCCGCCGGCCTTGTGAATTCTCTGTACCATCCGGATCGTAGATCACGATCAGATCAAGGTCGGATGTGGCGTTTAATGCTCTCGATCCCAGCGATCCCATCCCAAGGATCGTCGCGCCCCGCCCCGGCGGAGGGCCATGCTTACGGGAGAATTCTTCGATAACCGGGTCAAACACCGAGGCGACGACTGCCTCGGCGATATCAGCATAGTGTGCTCCCGCCTGTTCAGCCGTGATCAACCCGCGAAGATGATGCACCCCCACACGGAAATGCCATTCGTTCCGCCAGCGCCGGGCCTCCAGCAGCTGGGATTCATAGTCGCCGGCTTGTTCTAAATGCCTTCCAAGATCGTCCTTCAACCAACGGAGTTCCGGCCATTCCGCAAAGAAGCCGCCTCCGATTACCGCATCCAGTACCGATGAATGCCGCGAGAGGTAACTCGCCAGAGCCGGTGAGGTTGCGGCGATGTCGACGATCAGATCGATCAGTTGCGGGTTGGCATCGAAGAGCGAAAAAACCTGAACACCGGCGGGCAAACCCGCAAGAAAACCGTCGATGTGAACCAGTGCTTCTTCCGGACGTGCTGCGCGGCCCAGACAGTTGAGGATCTGGGGTTTGACCCGGGCAAAGATTTCCGCCGCCCTCGCCGACCGTAATGCGGGATAATCCGGCCAGCGAGCCACAATCTCGGCTAATGCCGGAGAGATATCGGGGGATGACTGTGTTTTTTCGTCCGGACGGAAGAAGTCTTCCGTGGTTCGCGCGACGCGTTGGAGCCGTTCGATAAGCTCCCCTCTGAGGGTATCGACATCCTTGTCGACGAATGCGGCGAGCCGCTCAAACCCATCCGGCGTGGTGGGCAGTTTGTGGGTTTGCTGATCATTCACCATTTGCAGCCGGTGCTCTATCTCGCGATGCGCGCGGTAATCGTCGATCAAACCATCGACCTCGCCGACCCATCCCGCCGCTTTGAGTGCCTGCAATCCTTCCACGGTCTGCCTGCGCCTGAGATCCGGATCACGGCCACCTGCGATGATCTGCCGGGTCTGGGTGAAGAACTCGATTTCGCGAATGCCGCCCGAGCCAAGCTTCAGATCGTGTCCTTCGAGTCTCAGAGCACCCCCAAGCGCCTTGTGCTCACGAATCTTCAGCCGCATGTCGTGGGCGTCCTGAATGGCGGCAAAATCAAGGTGCCTGCGCCAGACAAATGGTATCAGCCGTTCGAGAAACGCCGCGCCGGCCTCCAAGTCACCTGCAGCGGGCCGGGCTTTGATATAGGCCGCCCGCTCCCACGTGCGGCCGACGCTTTCGTAGTACCTTTCGGCAGCCGCCATCGAGAGGCACACAGGCGTCACCGCAGGATCGGGACGCAACCGGAGATCGGTGCGAAAGACATAGCCGTTTGCCGTGACTTCAGAGAGAAGCGCCGCCATGCGTCGTGTGACGCGGACGAAAGCGCTGCGGACATCGTGAAACAGATCGGGATCGAAGCGGGTTTCGTCAAAAAGACAGATCAAATCGATATCCGATGAATAGTTCAGCTCTCCTGCCCCCATCTTGCCCATGGCCAGGGCGACCATTCCGGCACCGGTTTCAGCTATATCAGGGGTGACATCGGGCAGCTTGCCGCGCGCGGCCTCTTGCGCAATCAGGGTGGCCATAGCACGGTCGACTGCAGCGTCTGCAAGCTTCGTAAGCGCGCCCGTCACCTGTTCCAGATGCCAGATGCCAGCGACATCGGCCAGAGCGATCAGGACCGCTGCACGTCGCTTTGCTTCCCGGAGCCCCGGTGACAATTCGGTTTGCGTGAGCGTGCGAATATCCTTGAGAAGACCGTCCATCGCGGATTCGGGCGAACCCGACAAGGCAAGGGTAAGCCAGTCCCGTTCCCGTTCGCAGAGCGTCCTGAGGTAAGGACTGCACCCTGCGGCACCCGTTATCACGGTGCGGATATCGGGCGCGAGTTCGGGAAACAACTGGGACGCTTCGGTACCGCGATCCGGTTCATAGGGGCGCGGTGAGCGGTCGATTCTGCTCCCAAATGATCCGTGTTCGCCCATACGGTTCCCTTGCCATCCGTGTCGTGACGCTAGGCCTTGTATGACGGGGCGGCAAGTGCAGCGTTCCGCCTAAAGACCGACATGGCATCGCCTAACTATTTGTAATTTCTGGAGAAGAAAAGAAAATGTAAAATTCTTTTACATTAATCCTTGAACCGCATCGCCATTTGACCAATATCGGTAATGTGAAAACGATTTACATACTGACCTCAACGTCACAACAAGGAACGGAGACCTCGATGACTACGCTTAGTACCACTCTGCCTGAAAGGACCTCCTGGTTCGCCCGTACCGAGGGCTGGCTAGACGATCGCGGCAAAGGTGCCTGGATCGCAGCAATGGTTCTCGGGTTCATCTTCTTCTGGCCGATCGGTCTTGCCCTTCTCGCCTATATGATCTGGAGCAAACGCATGTTCAATGGCAGCTGCCGCACCCGTACCCATCACGCCCGCACGGCGTTCAAATCTTCCGGCAACACGGCATTCGACGCCTACAAGTCGGAAACGCTGCGGCGCCTTGAAGAAGAACAGGATGCATTCCAGGCCTTCCTGAACCGTCTGAGAGATGCAAAGGACAAGGCCGAGTTCGACCAGTTCATGGATGAACGCGCACGCAAGTCAAAGAACGGTGACGACGACCCCGTCGAAGCCTAAGTTGCAGCCGGGCAGGTTGTCCCCCTCCCCCTGCCCGATGAGCGGCCCCAGTCCCGGGGCCGCTCGACTTCAAGAGAAGGAATGTACTCCGATGACGACCACCCATGTCACCCCGGGCTTGCCCGATCCGGAGACCCGGCCTGAGTTCTACGAAGGTGTTCCGGCGAAACGACTGTTCGCATGGGTCATCGATGTGGTGCTGATTGCCGTTCTGACCGCGGTGATCCTGCCTTTTACGGCCTTTGTCGGCATGTTCTTTCTGGGCGCACTCTATCTGATCACAAGTTTTCTTTATAGATGGGTTACGCTGGCCCGAGGCTCGGCAACAATCGGGATGCGTGTCCTGTCGGTCGAGTTACGCGACAGATTCGGTGACCGGCTTGATTCGGGCACGGCCTTTCTACACACCCTTGGCTACACGGTTTCGGTCGCCGTCTTTCCGCTTCAACTGATTTCCATCGCCCTTATGCTGATTTCGAACCGGGCCCAGGGCCTGTCGGACCACTTTTTGGGAACAGCGGCGATCAATCGTTCGAATTAACCTTCCTCGCTGTTTTTGGGGGGCTTGGCGGCGCGTACCGGGCTTGCTAACGTTTCGTACGAGTTGATCAGCGAGCATCATGCGCCACACGCTTCCCATTGCGCCCCAGTTTTATGTGACGGCACCCCAGCCCTGCCCTTATCTGGAGGGCAGGATGGAGCGGAAGTTGTTTACTTCGCTGCAAGGCGAATATGCGGAAAAGCTGAACGACGCCCTGTCAAAGCAGGGCTTTCGCCGGTCTCAGAACGTTCTTTATCGTCCATCATGCTCTGAATGCTCGGCCTGCCTGTCTGCACGGATCAGGGTCGCCGATTTCGAGCCGACCCGAAGCCAGCGGCGCGCGGAACGGCGGAACAACCACCTCGAACGTGAGGCAACCTCTCCTTGGGCGACGGAACAGCAATACGCACTGTTTCGCACCTATCTGGACAGCCGTCACGCAGATGGCGGTATGGCCGATATGGATATCTTCGAATTTGCCGCGATGGTCGAAGAAACGCCGATCCGCAGCCGCGTGATCGAGTACACGGCAGTGGAGGACGGCGAACGCGAACTGGCCGCCGTCTGCCTGACCGATGTACTGGATGACGGCCTGTCCATGGTCTATTCATTCTACGATCCCGAACGTGTTTCGAACTCGCTTGGAACCTATGTGATCCTTGACCATATCAAGATCGCGCGGGATGCGGGCCTACCCTATGTCTATCTGGGCTATTGGGTGCCTGGCAGCCCCAAGATGAGCTACAAGGCGCGTTTCCCCGCTGTCGAGGTTTACCGCGGCGGCGTCTGGCAGGATATCGGAAATCCGGACGACTATTCGTCGGAGACCCATCCCATGTCGACCGATCCGATTGCAGAGCAGGTTGCGCAGATATCCCTTCCCGACACACGTCCGACCTCCGGCTGAGACCGACCCTCCGATCCTGTTGCCCCGAAAACGCCTGAAACCTGGGCCTTTGATGCGCCGCCCTCAAGCAGCGCGTGCTATCAGCCGGCCAGCAGGTTCGGGACGAACGTGACGACGCCGGGGAACGCCCAGAACAGCGCCAGCGCGATCACCTGGATCAGGACGAACGGGATAACGCCCCGATAGATGTGCCCTGTCGTGATGCCCGGGGGTGCAACGCCCCTGAGATAGAAGAGCGCAAAGCCGAAGGGCGGCGTCAGGAATGAGGTTTGCAGGTTCACGGCGATCATGATCGTCACCCAGCTTGGGTCCATCGTTCCGCCATAGATGACAGGTCCGACGATCGGGATCACGATGTAGATGATCTCGAGGAAGTCGAGCACGAACCCAAGAATGAACAGCACGAGCATCACAATGAGAAACACGACGAGTTCATTGTCGAAAGCCCGCAGGAACTGCTGGATGTAATGCTCGCCGCCAAAGCTGATCACCACGAGGTTCAAGAGCTGCGATCCAATCAGGATGGTAAAGACCATCGAGGTGACCTTGGCCGTCTCGCGCACCACAGGGTTCATGATGCCGCCCCGGAACAGGACCCAGATCGAATACAGCAGACCAAAGAGTGCAAAGTGATACGCGCCCTGTGCTGCGATAATGGCCAGCCAATCGGCGCCGGTGATCCCGGCCCGGTTCGGTCTGAGGTCGAAGTTGATCCCCAGAAGGATCATGATGATGATCGCGAAGCTGGCCCATATGATGATCTTGCCCGACCCATGGTCTTCCTTGAGCTTGCGATAGGCTGCAAGCATGATCGCCCCGCCAGCGCCGAGCGCCGCGGCAGGTGTCGGGTTGGTGATCCCGCCGAGGATCGAGCCGAGGACGGCGACAATCAGGACCAATGGAGGGAAGACGACGCGGATCAGTTCGTTCTTGGCCAGCCGGCCCGCGGCTTCGCGACATCCCCAGAGGGTGATCAGCATGGGAAGGGCCATCAGCCCGAACAATGCCCCCGGTGAGGACAGTGGCGAAATCAGCGCGGCGTCCACAAGCAGGCAGAGGCAAATGCCGATGGCGCCGACTACAAGCGGTGTTGCCGATGCGGACGGTGCGACACCGCGCGCAACGGCAAGAACAAGACCCAGCAGAACCATGATCGTCGCGACGCCGGTTCCGATGGGTGCAGCGTTCTCCACCCTCGCGACAAGGGCGGCCTCCATCTCTTCAGGTGTCATCTCCCGGACTGCGGTCGATGTACCCGCAGCGGCCTGCTGAGAGGCCAGTTCAACCGAACGGTCCCATTTCTCCTGTCCGTGCAACTCGATCATCGACGCCTGGCATTGCTCGGAGACGTTGGTGCGAAGCTCCGGAGCGCGGGCGTCCTGCACCACGTTGAGAACGGCGGTCGACTGGTTGCCCACAAAACCGAAATTGCCCATGGCGACCGTTCCGAGAATGATGAGGGCAGGCACGGCAAGGAACCATGTCAGGCCATCATTGCGCGTCACAACTTCGCCCGGTACTCCCGTGGCATCGCCACGCACCGGTGGGGCTTTCGACGGGTTCAGAAGCGCAAAGCCGAACGCGTAAGCTGCGTAGAGACCGGCCAGAAACAGACCCGGCAGCAATGCCGCCTGAAACAACGTACCTACGGAAAGAACCGCAGGCTTGCCCAGAAACGTCAGTGCATCGGTACACCCGGCAAGCGTTGCCCTTTGGTCCTGACCGGTTGCATAGAGATCTCCCGCAAGCGTTCCAAGAAGCACGATCACGATCGAGGGAGGGATGATCTGGCCGAGTGTTCCGGACGCCGCGATAACACCGGTCGAGAGTTCAGGGCTGTACCCGTTGCGCAGCATCGTCGGTAGCGCCAGCAGACCCATCGTCACGACTGTTGCGCCGACAATACCGGTCGATGCCGCGAGGAAAGCACCCACCACGACGATGGAAACGGCAAGACCGCCGGGAAGCGGTCCGAAGACACGCGCCATAGTCGTCAGAAGGTCGTTCGCGATTTTCGAACGCTCCAGCGTGATGCCCATCATAACGAACATCAGAACGGCCAACAGCGTTTCGATCGACTGTCCGGCGATCACCCGTTCGTTCATCCGGTTGACGATGAAGCTGAGGTTGCGGTCGACGGCCTGCTCCCATCCGGAGGGAAACAGCGCCTCTTCGACCCTTGGCAATTCGGGATATCGGAAGACACTGATCGCGTCGCGGGCGACGCCCTCGGCGAGAAGGGCCGCGTACTCTGCGCTGCCGGTATCGATCGCCTGGTGGATCAGAAGGCCGCCGGTATCGAGCGCCGCGATGATCGCGAACGAGACCACCGCCGAGCCGCCGATGGCAAAAGCCACAGGAAAGCCGGTCATGATTCCACCGAAGAGGCAGAGGAAAACGATGATGAGACCGACCTCGATCCCGTCCAATCCGAATGGCATAGTCCCGACCGTCCCTAGTGAATATTCGCTGTTATCTCAGCTTCTTCATCGCCAAGCTTGTCTTTATCGAGGTACTTGCCCTCGCTTTCGGGGCCTTCTCGCAGTTCCAGGTAAGACCGATAGAAGAACGCCACGGCCTGAAGAAAGATCATGCCCGCGAAGAGCACGATCAGGACCTTGAACAGGAAGTACCCGTTAAATCCGTTCGGGCTGAACCCGATTGTTTCGACACTCCATCGGAATGCCCGCGCCTTGGCAAGCATCCGGTCAAGGGAGTCCGAGGCCGAAACAGGCGGATTAATCAGGTGCCGCCACATGAAATACCAGCCATACATCCAGATCACGACCGCGGTCGGGATCATGAAAATGAGGCTGCCGATCATATCGATGATCTTGCGCTTACGGTAGTTGACGGCGGAATAAACCAAATCAACCCGGACGTGGCCGCCCTGCACGAAAGTGTATGCACAGGCGAGGCAAACAATGATCGCGTTGTAAAGCTTGAGCTCTTCGGACCACCAGCTGATATCGAATGTCACGGGAGCGCCGAACCCGAAGCTGAGATCCACCCTGGTGAAGATCCGCTGCATGAAGATGATGATGATCTGCTGGACCACCATCAGAAGCCCGGCCCAGGCGGCGATCCGGCCAACGGTGTTTCCGAACCCTTCGAGCCCGCGCACAACACCCCACATGACGGAGTGTTTCCACACACCGATCCCCGTCAGGATCAGGAGTATGACGAAGATGGCGAAGAAGAACTCGACCGATCCGCCATAGTAGACGAACCGCATGATCGCCTCAGGGTCGGACCAGTTAAGCCAAAGGCCCGGATGCGTGACCGCGTATGCGATGTTTGCGAACGCCTGAACGATGTTCGTAGCGATCCACAGAATGATCTCCATCCTGTCCTCCCCGGTCGGCTTTTGTTATCGGGCCGAAATCGGCCGGTTGGTGTCGCCACGTCATCCGCGGCGACACCGAAAGGCAACGTGACTTAGCCGCGCAGGACCCGCTCGCGCTGAGCCACATAGATTGCATCAGACTGGCTTGCCCAACCCGCGCTCGACTTAATCGAGACCTCGTAGCTGGCGCGGATCTCCGCATAGATCGGATCGTCCATAAACTCGTCGAGAGCGCCGGCGGCTGCAACACCAAAGGCATCCCATACGTCGTCCGAGAACTGCTCGATACTGACCCCGCTTGCCCGGATACGCTCTAGCGCCGCGCCATTGTTGGAGAGCGTTTGTGCGGTGTTCCAATGCGTTGCAGCGATCGACGCGTTTTCGATGATCGCCTGATGGGCTGGCGACAGATCTTCCCAGATATCGAGATTGATCGACGCAGCCAGAGCCGAGCCGGGCTCGTGGAAGCCAGCCGTGTAGTAGTGCTTGCAGATTTCCTGGAAGCCAAGACGTTCGTCCGCGAAGGGTCCGATCCATTCGGCACCGTCAATGGCACCGGATGCCAGCGCCTGATAGATCTCGCCACCGGGGACGTTCTGAACCGACACGCCGGTCCGGCCGAGGGCAAGTCCGCCAATGCCGGGCATCCGGAACTTGAGGCCGTTCAGGTCTTCGGCCGAATTGATCGGCTCACGGAACCAGCCGCCCGGCTGCATCGCCGTTGAGCCGGAAATGAAAGTCTTGAGACCGAAGATCTGGCCAAGCTGGTCGTGCAGGTCGCGACCGCCGCCATGGTAGTACCAGTTGGAGAATTCCTGAGCGGTTGCGCCGAATGGAACGGATGTGAAGTAGTAGTAACCCGGATGCTGACCACCGAAGTAGTACTCGGCCGAGTGATACATGTCGGCCTGACCCGAAGACACAGCGTCAAACACTTCGAACGCGCCAACAAGCTCGCCGGCGGCCTTCTTGTCGATTGTCAGCGCACCGTCGGACATGGCAGTGACTGCTTCGGCGAAGTAAACCGCAGCGTCATCGAACACGGCAAAACCGTGCGGCACCGAAGTTACCATAGTCAGTGTGCGGTTGCCTTGCGCATAGGCCGGTGCGGCCAATGCGGTCGCTGCGACAGCGGAACTGCCGAGTGCGGAGTTCTTTAGAAAAGAACGACGATCCATGATTATCTTCTCCCATAGGTAGTGTCCCGCCATTTGCAGGCGGCGTGAATTAGTGATCGGAAACTAGAGATTAGTTCGGCGGGAATAAATACCCAGTTCTCCGTCGATGCGGGTTTGAAGATCAATATCGTGTAAATTAGCGCTAACAGTACGTGATTGCCGCCCGTTCGGTTCAGGTGGGAGGTGCTTGAGGGGGAGTATTGCGAATCGTGTGTGTGACCAGTCACGCATTTCCGGGGTCAGGAGATCGATGAGTGAACCTTGTTCCGGCTTGCGGCGAAAAGCAAATTTCCGGCCTCCGCTTACGGTTGTCATCTTGACCATTGCCGAAGCGGCATGAGGTGTCGGCTTGAAGCTGGCCGAAATCGGGCAGGCCAGCTTCCGGAGCATCGGTTCCATGTGGACGTAAGGAGCAAACACCCCTCGATTTCATGATTGTTCCGAATTTCCTCAAGACAGCGCAACTTGCGAAAAGAAAAAACTCTCCCCGCGCATGAAAATTCAGGCAAATGGCTGTTGACGCCCCAAATCACCCTCCGTAAAGTCCCGATCACTGATTAGGGAGCCTTCGGAATGATACGGGTCGTCGTAATTCTAGGAAAGTGGCGCATGGGCCGGTAACGGACACCCAATTGGTACCCCATGCGCCCCCGATTAACCCCGGGGGCTTTTTTATGCGCGAAAACAGTAAGGTACGGACGATATGGCACAGACAATGACAGGCGCTGCGATGGTGGTTAAGGCCCTCAAGGATCAGGGGGTTGATGTCGTCTTTGGCTACCCCGGCGGTGCTGTCCTTCCGATTTATGACGAGATATTCAAACAGAACGACATCCGTCATGTGCTGGTCCGGCACGAGCAGGGTGCGGTCCACGCGGCAGAAGGCTATGCCCGTTCGACGAACAAGCCTGGTGTCTGTCTCGTGACGTCCGGCCCCGGTGCCACGAATGCCGTGACCGGCCTGACCGATGCGTTGATGGACTCGATCCCGATTGTTGTTCTGACCGGTCAGGTGCCGACCTTCATGATCGGAACCGATGCGTTTCAGGAGGCCGACACGGTCGGCATCACGCGACCCTGCACCAAGCACAACTGGCTGATTAACGATACGGATTCACTGTCCGACGTGATCCATCAGGCGTTCCACGTCGCGAAATCCGGGCGGCCCGGCCCCGTCCTTGTTGATATTCCAAAGGACGTTCAGTTCGCGTCCGGCACGTATTCGTCCCCGGAAGAGGCGCGGACAGACCACTATCAGCCGCGAGTGTCCGGAGATCCCGAGCAGATCGAGCGTCTGGTCGAGATGATCGAGACGGCGGAACGCCCCGTCTTCTACACAGGCGGCGGCGTGATCAATTCAGGACCGGAAGCATCGACATTGCTGCGTAAGCTGGTCGATGCCACCGGCTTTCCATGCACCTCTACCCTGATGGGCCTCGGAGCCTACCCGGCTTCCGGCAAGAACTGGATTGGGATGCTGGGAATGCATGGGCTCTACGAGGCCAATCTGGCGATGCATGGCTGCGATGTGATGATCAATGTCGGGGCACGCTTCGATGACCGGATCACCGGGCGGCTGAACGCTTTCAGCCCTGAGTCACGGAAAGCTCATATCGATATCGATCCGTCCTCGATCAACAAGGTGATCCGGGTCGACGTGCCGATCATCGGCGACGTCGCGAATGTCCTGAAGGATGTGATCGCATTGTGGAAGTCCCGTGGGTCAAAGACGAACGCTTCTGACGTTCAGCAATGGTGGAACCAGATCAAGGACTGGCGCAAGGTTGATTGCCTCGCATTCACCAACTCGGCCAAGACGATCAAGCCGCAATATGCGGTAAAGCGGCTGGAAGAACTGACGAAGCATCGCAAGGACCGTTTCATTTGTACTGAAGTGGGCCAGCACCAGATGTGGGCAGCCCAATATCTTGGCTTCGAAGAACCGAACCAATGGATGACGTCCGGTGGTCTCGGCACCATGGGCTATGGCTTTCCCGCCTCCATCGGCGTTCAGATGGCGCATCCCGATGCGCTTGTCATCAATGTCGCGGGCGAGGCGTCCTGGCTGATGAACATGCAGGAGATGGGCACGGCGGTTCAGTACCGTCTGCCTGTGAAACAGTTCATTCTGAACAACGAGCGCTTGGGCATGGTGCGCCAGTGGCAGGAACTGCTGCATGGCGAACGCTACAGCCATTCATGGTCCGAAGCCCTGCCCGATTTCGTCAAGCTGGCCGAAGCATTCGGCGCGAAAGGCATCCTTTGCAAGGATCCGGCCGATCTGGATGACGCAATCATGGAGATGCTGGACCACGACGGGCCGGTTATCTTCGATTGTCTTGTGGAAAAGCACGAAAACTGCTTCCCGATGATCCCGTCCGGCAAGGCCCATAATGAAATGCTTTTGGGTGAGGCCGAAACACATGGCGTCATTGATGCGAAGGGGTCGGTTCTTGTGTAGAGCCGCAATCAAACGAACTGACGACAACAAAGAAAGACTCTCATGTCCCCGCTAAAACTCAAGAAGGGTGTCTCAAGCCATTCTGCCTATGATCTGCGTGATCCCCATGCCGAACAGACAGAGCGGCACACGCTGACGGTCGTGGTCGACAACGAAGCCGGCGTTCTGGCCCGCGTTATCGGGCTTTTCTCGGGGCGCGGTTACAACATCGAAAGCCTGACCGTCGCGGAAGTGGATCACTTGGGCCATCTGTCGCGAATTACGATCGTGACGACCGGTACGCCTAGCGTTATCGAACAGATCAAGGCGCAGCTGGGCCGGATCGTGCCGGTGCACGAGGTACATGACCTGACCGTCGAAGGTCCAAGCGTTGAACGTGAACTTGCGCTGTTCAAGGTGGCCGGCGAGGGAGAGAAACGGATCGAGGCGCTACGTCTCGCCGAGATCTTCAGAGCGAACGTCGTTGATTCGACGTTGAACTCCTTTGTATTCGAGATCACCGGCCCGCCCGAAAAAATCGATGCATTTGCAGAGCTTATGCGTCCTCTTGGCCTTCTCGAAGTGGCTCGAACAGGCGTTGCAGCTCTTTCCAGAGGTGCATCCTAGGCGGCACTTTCTGACCAAACGCCGCAAAGGCCGCGCACTGCGGCGCAGATGTCGACAATCGGGCCGATTGATACCCTTGGAATTGATCCTTGCGACCATGCGGGGCAATACAGCCAGACGCGCTGCAGGTGGGGGCTTTGTTTGCGCGGCCCGGCAGCCCTGATGGGGTTGCGACCGTTCTGGGGACGGACGCAGTGGGGCCCGGGTGCGAAACAGGAGCGGCCCGCTGCACGGGGGTAAAGTGCAGCGGGCCGACCTGTCTTTGCAGGGTTTTTCGGGGCGTTCAGGCGCCCGCCTGTGCCCTCGGTCTGGCCTTGTCAAAGATACCGCCCGCCATCACTGCCGTCCACCGGCTGGGGGCCTCGGGGCTTTGCATTCGCAGGAACGAATAGCCGGTCTCTTTCCAGGGCTTGATCTTGTTGGTGAGGTTATCGAGCACGAAGTCGCCGCCTGCCGTGCGCATCACAAGAACAGCATGTGGGCGCCTCTTGCGATCCAGGACAGTTGCGATCAGAAGCTTCTCCGCGGGTACGCCAAGCGCCATCAGGTTTTTCTTCTTGAGAAGGGCAAAGTCTTCGCAGTCGCCGCCACGTCGGGTGGGCAGTGCCCAGTGCTCAGACACACGGTACTGGCGATTGTCGGACACTTCGCGGACTGTCCGGTTGACTGACAGGTTCACGCGTGAGGCGAGACGCAGTTTCTGGTCCGCGGAATAGGATTTTGCCGAAGCCGACCTTGAAATGCAGGCCCAGGAATACCGTTCGCAGACGCCCGCGAAACCAATCGGAGCCGCCACGGACTTCGTCGCGATAATGAAGCTGTTGGGCAGACTTGCAGCATAGGCCGGACTGGCAGCACCGACTGTCAGAGCGGCGGCCAGTCCAAGACTTGTGGCGAGCGCGGCAATCAGCGCCTTGGCTGAACGGCGCCGTTTACCATGGGCGCGAACATAGGGATTAAATCCGGACGAATTACGAGCAGCTGGCATCGAACGACCCCTCAAATAGTTCAATCGCCACCCACCCGAGTTCGGGTATCGCTGGGAAATCTGTCAAATTTGGGGAAGAAACGGGGTTCCGAGGCGGCAACTGGTATCCCCGGCAAGGTGCCGGAGACCCAGGGACAGGGGCCTCCGGCGAGGTTTGGCGCAGTTTTGCGCCGGGGAGGTCTTAGCTGTCCTGTGGCGGAATCGTACCCGCCTGCTCGGCTGTGGCCAACTCTTCCGCATCGACCGCGCCATCTGCGTTGGCGTCGATCAGCATGAAGGTTTCTTCGGAGATTTCAGGCATTGCGGCCGTCATCTCCTCGAATGTGACAAGTCCGTCACCATCTGCATCGAGTGTCGCAGCAAGAGCCGGAGTGGCCATAAGGGCGACAGTGGCTGCAGCCAGTCCGAGATATGTCTTGGTCATTGGTTTCTCCTGTGAAGTCTTGTTGTTTTCGGAACGGCTTTTTGCGCGCTCCTGTCTGGTTAGAGCCTGAGAGCGGCCAACCCATCCATCTTCACCCAAAACTATGCGGTTCGCCGCCGAACCGGCGCAATCGGACGGGCGATCCTTTGCCAGTTTGCTGGCAGAAAGCAGCCAGCGTCGGACGGCGGGCGCTGAATCCACCATCCTCGGCCATGGAGAACAAAAGGGACTGTTATGAAGCACGTTGATCGAACCGCCGAACTCATGCGCATGCGCCCGCGGCTTCTGCGGCGGGCGCGGCGTTACAGCGGCGACTGGGCGGCTGCCGAGGATCTGGTGCAGGAAACGCTGCTGCAGGTGTGGACCCGTCTGGCAAAGGATCCACCGATCGAGGATGTGGAACGCTACCTTTTCCGAACACTGCGCAATCTTGCGTTCAGAGCATCGCGCCCGATGGAAGAGCTTGATGCCAAGAATGCGCCGCAGACCAGTCCGGATGCCACGCGGCGCCTTGCGACGACGGATGTTCTAGAAGCCCTGTCGCATCTGCCTGACGCGCAGGCCACACTGATCCTGCATCATGCCATAGATGGCGTCAGCTATGCCGAGCTTGCGCGCCGTCACCGGCTTCCGTTGGGGACCGTGATGAGCCGCGTCGCGCGCGGCCGGGCAAAGCTTCGGGTCGATATGAAGCTTAATCCGGGGCATTCCGTGGCCGAAATGCTGCGCGACTGACGCCCGGCCTGATGAAAAAGGGGCCCCCGAAGGGACCCCGTAAGTTTCGCTGATCAGGCTCTTATCTGTACCGCCCGGTTTCTGCCTGCGGCCCGATCCGCGTCAGGGGCGAGCGCACCCGCCCCGTGTCCCTTGAAACGCCGCTGACGTTTCGAGGTGCCGGACAGAGCGGATTTCGCAGAAGTTTGCGGAGTCCGTCCCATATCCAATTCGTTTTCGTGGTGTCACGAACAACCACTCGTCCCCCCGCAGGTATTGCACTTCATGCAGGTCCCGTTGCGGACCAGCGTATAGTTTCCACACTCACCGCAGGGATCGCCCTCGTAGCCCTGCATCCGCGCCTTGGTCGAGGCGTCGATCGCGACCGTACCGGTGGCGAGCGCGGTCGTCGTCTCGGTGGCAACAAGGGTCTGCATCGCGGCCCCGGGGTCCAGTGAGCCATCGAGGGCCACAGCGCCAGCCGTCATCCCGCCTTGCAGAACCACCAGTTCCTGTGGAACGCGCTTGCGCAGGTAACCCGTGGACGAGATCTGCTTGAGCACCTCAAGCGATTTGGCAGCGGCACTTTCCGAGACATTGTCGAAGTTGCGCACGCCCTCTTCCTCGCCGCGGCCCAGATCGTCGAAGCTGTCGCCCTGTGGCTTTACATGGGCCAGATCGGTGCGGTCGAGATAGCTGACCGCCAGTTCGCGGAAGATGTAGTCGAGGATCGAGGTCGCGTTCTTGATCGAATCGTTGCCCTGCACCATTCCGGCCGGTTCGAAACGGGTGAAGGTGAAGGCATCGACGAACTCTTCAAGCGGCACACCATATTGCAGGCCAACCGACACGGCGATGGCGAAGTTGTTCATCATCGCGCGGAAGCCTGCGCCTTCCTTGTGCATGTCGATGAAAATCTCGCCCAGCGCGCCATCTTCGTACTCACCCGTGCGCAGGTAAACCTTGTGCCCGCCGACGATGGCTTTCTGGGTATAGCCCTTGCGCCGCTCGGGCATCTTTTCGCGGTGCGATTTGATGAGTTCCTTGACGATCACCTTTTCGACGACCTTCTCGGCCAGAACGCGGGCTTTTTCCTGATGGTTTCCCGATTCCAGCGCCTCGCGGGCTTCCTCGTCGTCTTCGACCAGTGCCGCCGCCAGGGGCTGCGACAGTTTCGAGCCGTCGCGATAAAGTGCGTTCGCTTTCACGCCCAGCGACCAGCTTAGCTCATAGGCCTTCTGACAGTCCTCGATGGTCGCATCGTTCGGCATATTGATCGTCTTCGAGATCGCACCCGAGATGAACGACTGAGCTGCTGCCATCATGTGGATATGGCTGTCGACCGACAGGAAGCGCTTGCCCTTCTTGCCGCAAGGATTGGCGCAATCGAAGATGCTGTAATGCTCTTCCTTCAGGTGCGGCGCAGCTTCCAGCGTCATCGTTCCGCAGACATGGTCGTTTGCCGCTTCGATATCTGCCTTCGAAAACCCAAGGTGACGCAGCAGATCAAAGGTCGGGTCATTCAGCTTTGCCGCAGGAATGCCCAGAACATCGGTGCAGAATTCCGCACCCAGCGTCCACTGGTTGAAAACGAACCGGATATCGAAGGCTTGCGGCAACGCCGCCTCGATCTTGTCGATCTCGGCCTGCCCGAAACCATGGCCGATCAGTGCCGTGTGGTTGATGCCCGGTGCATTGCCCAGCGTTCCGTGGCCAACGGCATACGAGATGACTTCTTCGATCTGCGATGAGGAATATCCGAGGCCCTCAAGTGCGGCCGGAACCGAGCGGTTGATGATCTTGAAGTAACCGCCGCCTGCGAGCTTCTTGAACTTCACCAGTGCGAAGTCAGGCTCGATGCCCGTCGTATCGCAATCCATGACCAGACCGATCGTGCCGGTCGGCGCAATCACGGTAGCCTGCGCATTACGATACCCGTTTTTCTCGCCAAGGCGCAGCGCCTCATCCCAGGCGGATTTGGACAGTTCGACAAGGCGTTCGTCGGGACAGTTGCCCGCATCCAGCGCCACCGGATTGACGTTCATCTGCTCGTAGCCGCCGGTTTCGCCATAGGCCGCCCGGCGGTGATTGCGCATGACACGCAGCATGTGGTCCTTGTTCCGGTCGTAGCCCGCAAAGGGCCCCAACTCGCCGGCGATCTCGGCCGATGTCGCATAGGCGACGCCGGTCATGACCGCAGTCAGAGCGCCGCAAAGTGCGCGGCCTTCGGGGCTGTCATACCCGTAGCCCATGTTCATAAGAAGGCCGCCGATATTGGCGTATCCCAGACCCAACGTGCGGAAATCATAGGAGAGTTGCGCAATCTCTTTAGACGGGAACTGCGCCATCATAACGCTGATCTCCAGCGTCAGCGTCCAAAGCCGCGTGGCGTGCATGTAATCGTCTGCCTGAAACACGCCGTCCTTGTAGAAGGTCAGGAGGTTCATCGAGGCGAGGTTGCAGGCCGTATCGTCGAGGAACATGTACTCGGAACACGGGTTCGACCCGCGGATCGCGCCGTCTTCGGGGCAAGTATGCCACGCATTGACCGTATCATGGTACTGGATGCCGGGATCGGCACAGGCCCAGGCGGCGTGCCCCACCTGTTCCCACAGGTCGCGTGCCCTGACGGTCTTGGAAACTGTCCCGTCCTTGCGGTTGATCAGATCCCAGTCGCCGTCTTTCTCAACGGCCTTCAGGAAGGCATCGGTCACGCGGATCGAGTTGTTCGAGTTCTGGCCGGAGACCGAGGAATAGGCTTCGCTATCCCAATCGGTGTCATAGGTCGGGAACTCGATGGAGGTGTGGCCCTGCCGCGCATAATCAAGGACGCGTTTGATATATGTTTCGGGGATCGCGACCTTTTTTGCGTCGCGGACCGCCTCTTTCAAGCTATCATTGATCTTCGGATCGTAGGCATCTTCTTCCTTGCCATCCCAGGCCTTGATCGCGGCGAACAGGCCGTTCAGCTTTTGCTCGTGCATCTTCGAGCCTGCGACGATCGACGCCACTTTCTGTTCTTCGATAACCTTCCAGTTGATGAAGTCCTCGATATCCGGGTGATCTGCGTCGACGATCACCATCTTGGCCGCGCGCCGTGTCGTGCCGCCCGACTTGATCGCACCGGCGGCACGGTCGCCGATCTTGAGAAAGCCCATCAGACCCGAAGACTTGCCGCCACCAGAGAGTTTCTCACCTTCGCCGCGCAACTGGCTGAAATTCGTGCCTGTTCCGGAACCGTACTTGAACAAACGTGCCTCACGAACCCAAAGGTCCATGATGCCCCCTTCGTTCACCAGATCGTCGGCACAGCCCTGAATGAAACAGGCATGGGGCTGTGGATGCTCGTAGGACGACTTCGACTTCGTCAGTTTTCCGGTCTTATAGTCCACATAATGATGACCTTGCGCCGGACCGTCGATCCCATAGGCCCAGTGAAGACCTGTGTTGAACCATTGGGGCGAGTTTGGCGCCGCCCGCTGTGTCGCGAGCATATAGCGCATCTCATCGAAATAGGCCTTGGCGTCAGCCTCGCTGCTGAAATAGCCACCTTTCCAGCCCCAGTAGGCCCACGCCCCCGCCAGACGATCAAAGACCTGCTTCGACGATGTTTCACCGCCATAGCGAATGTCTTCAGGCAAGTCGGCGAGTGCAGCCTCATCGGCGACCGAGCGCCACAGAAATTCCGGAACGCCCTTTTCCCGAACCTTCTTCAGCCGCGCCGGAACGCCGGCCTTGCGGAAATACTTCTGCGCAATGACGTCGGACGCGACCTGACTCCAGCCGCGCGGGATCTCCACGTCGGGAAGCCGGAACACGACAGTTCCGTCCGGGTTCCGAATCTCCGATGTCGTCGTGGTGAACTCGAGAGCGGCATAGGCGTCCTGTCCTGCTGCGGTAAACGTCCGTTCGATTTTCATTGTCCGTGCCCCATTTCTTGTCATGCTCGGGACCGCGCTTATCTGCCGGTTCCCAGATTTCGTGCCGACAGGGCCTGTCGCGCCGGAGGACAACTGGGGGTGCGGCGTGCTGCAAACTCGCCGCGTGACGCATTGGCCCGGGGGTATTGGGCCCTCATGTGTCGATGTCTCCCGACCGACCGAGCCACTATATCTTGTGGCGACCCTGTCAGCCCGCACAACCTGACGTAGGTGACCATAGGTGGTCAACGGAAAAATCACGGAATGACGACAAAATTGTGATTGACGAACCGGCCCGCATTCGTTCCGTCAAGTTAACCTTTGATTCATCGCGTGCGCCGGCAGCCTCGTTGACGTGCGATCAATCGCTGATCCGGATCAACAACTCTTGCGCGAGGGCAATGGATTCAGGGGAGAAACCGGATGCCGACGATGCAGCGCCGCCCAAGGTCGTAACTTGGCACAGCCTGAATATGGCGCAGCCGGGATCTTCAGACCTTGCTATGCTGTTACAGTATCGACACGCCGGAGCAAAAAAACCTGCCGGAACCAGAGACAGGCGCGGATCGCGCAAGTTCACCATGATCGAAACCGGTCGTGAAGAGCCGTCGCGTGTTGCCTTAGATCAGATGCCTGCATCTCAATGAACTCGAACCGCGCGGTCCGAAACACTGATTGAAATGGTCGGGGCGGAGAGATTCGAACTCCCGACCCTCTGTTCCCAAAACAGATGCGCTACCAGGCTGCGCTACGCCCCGACGCGTGCCTTCTAGCGCCCATTCTCCTGAGTGAAAAGCCCTTACTCGCAGGGAAGCGCCGCAACCTCGGAGTTGAAGCTGGGATGCTTCATGGCGTCACCAACCGAAATTCCGATCGCCTCGGAAAGCCCGCCATTGATCTCCAGAACCGCGAACACGCCCGGGCCACCATCGATGTTCGTCTCGTCCATGGGAATGGCATTCTCATGGATATGCGTAATCGTGCCCGTCACATCCGCAAAGATCATATCCAGTGGAATTAACGTGTTCTTCATCCAGAAAACCGCGCGCTGCGGCGGATCATAAATGAACAGCATGCCTTGGCCGGAGGGCATGGAAGGGACATGCATCAGACCCCTGCTCCTTTCTTCCGGTTCATCGGCAAGATCAACGGTGAAACGGGCCTGCCCGAACTCTCCCACGAGTTCGACGACGTCTTCGCGACAGGTGGCCTGCGCCGCACCGGCCGTGCAAACAACAAAAAGCGTGAAGAGAGTGCGGATCACCCGTCATCCTTCAGAGCGGTTTCCCAGCTTGTCACCTGCACGGCCATTCTGCCGCGTGCTCCATCCGTGACCCGAAGCGTCACCGCTTCACCCGGCTGAAGATCGGCAAGCCCGGACCGGCGCAGAACCTCCACATGCAGGAACACGTCCTCGGAACTGCCAAAGACATTTGCGAAGCCGAAACCTTTTGCCTTGTCGAACCATTTCACACGTGCCGGAACGAGTGGCAGCGAAAGATCGACCGGACCGGCCAGCGCGCTGGGCTCTGTATCCGGCGATGCGCCGGCCTCGACAGCAGGCGGTTCGATACTCAGGACTTCGACTGCCTGAACGCCCCGCGCGGTCTGCTGGGCAACGATTTCGATACCGGCCCCATCGGCAACGGAACTCTGGCCAAAATTGCGCAAGACATTAGCGTGCAAAAGGATATCCGGACCACCTTCCTCGGCAACCACAAACCCAAACCCTTTGGTCGGATCAAACCATTTGACCCGCCCTTTCAGCGTTTGCCCACGCTCGCTATCATCGTTCATCGCAACTTTACTTTGTCCCGTACAGCCCGTTTCAGAGCCGTTTTTTTTGTATTTAGAGTCAAGTCGCTTACAGTATGCAAGCGAAAATCCGCATATTTCGGACATTAACCATTCACGCTTCGCGAATGGAAGGCCAATCTACGGGTGTAGGCGGACTATCTCCCACATACTGTCGACAGTCTCGCGAGTCCAACGGAACCGGTCGTGCAGGCGGAACGCGCCATCTGCCCAGAACTCGATTTCGACCGGTGTTATTCTGAAGCCGCCCCAAAACGGAGGGCGCTCGGGATCCGTGCCGTGCCGTAGGCTCTGCCGCGCCACCTCTGCCATCAGGGCCTCGCGCGATTGCAGAGGCTGGGATTGTCGGGATGCCCAAGCACCCACCCTGCTCTGCAACGCACGCGACTTGTAGTAGGCGTCTGCCTTATCACCGTCCTCGCGTTCCACCAGACCGCGCACCCGGATCTGGCGGCGCAACGACTTCCAGTGCATCACGAAGGCCGCCTTGCCAGACGCATCGAGTTCGAGGCCCTTGGCACTCCCGTAGTTGGTGTAGAAGACAAATGCGGCCTCTTCGATTTCCTTCAGCAAGACCGTCCGCACATTTGGCAATCCGTCTTTGTCGACAGTCGCCAACTGAATTGCATTCGCATCGTTGGGCTCGGAATGCGTCGCTTCGGCCAGCCATTCGCGCGCCAGCTGAAATGGATCATCGCCTGCGAAGATTCCCTTGCGTTTCACCATCGAGCCAACCTCCGTCTCCGCATGCTAAAGGCAGCAGGCAATACGCCCTGCTCCAGCCCGCCGCAAGGGGGGTCGCTTGATCGCACTCTGCGAATGACATAGACGGGCGAAAAGCATTTCATACGACTGTAAGCCGAGGGCAGATGACCACCGATCTAATGACTGGAAAACGGGGCCTCATCATGGGACTTGCGAATGACAAGTCCATCGCATGGGGCATTGCGCGCGCGTTGGGCGAAGCCGGGGCAGAGCTGGCCTTTTCGTATCAGGGCGACGCGCTGAAGAAGCGCGTCGATCCTCTGGCGGCGCAGCTTGGATCGGATATCGTCTTGCCCTGCGATGTTGCCGACGAAGCGTCGATGGACGCCCTTTTTGCGTCCCTGAAGGAACGCTGGGGCAAACTCGACTTCGTCGTTCATGCGATAGGATTTTCGGACAAGAATGAACTGCGCGGTCGTTACGTCGACACATCGCGGGATAACTTTTTGATGTCCATGGATATCTCCGTCTACTCCTTCACTGCCATCGCGCAGCGCGCTTCGGCGATGATGAATCCGGGCGGGTCGCTTCTGACACTGACCTACTACGGCGCCGAAAAGGTCATGCCCCACTATAACGTCATGGGGCTTGCCAAGGCCGCCCTTGAGGCATCGGTGCGTTACATCGCCGAGGATCTGGGTAAAGAGGGGATGCGCTGCAATGCAATCTCTGCGGGACCAATCAAGACGCTCGCAGCATCAGGCATAGGCGACTTCCGTTACATCATGAAATGGAATGAACTCAACTCGCCACTTCGGCGAAACGTGACAATCGATGATGTCGGAAGATCTGCGCTTTATTTGCTGAGTGATCTTGGCTCCGGCGTCACCGGCGAGGTTCTCCATGTCGATGCAGGTTATCATGCGGTTGGCATGAAAGCGGTTGACGCGCCCGATATATCGACCGTCTGAGCGATCGGGAATGGAGCCGCTTCACCTCATCGTCTTCAACCTCACGCTCTTGGCGGCACTCGCCAGCCCGGGACCTGCGCTTCTCGTCGCGATCCGCAGCACTCTGACCGGCGGATTGAAGTCTGGCATCGCGACCGGCGCCGGTCTCGCGTTGATTGCCTCGTTCTGGACTCTGGCCGCGCTTCTGGGCCTAGATCTCGTCTTCCATCTGTTTCCATGGGCCTACACAGCGGTTCGGATTGTCGGTGCGGGATATCTGATCTGGATTGCCATTTCGGCGTGGCGCAATGCCGATGCTGCACTTCGCCAGGAACCGGTTGCGCGTCAGAAAGCGTTTCTTACAGGTGCAACGGTCAACCTGTTGAATCCGAAATCGGTACTTTTCGCCGGTGCGGTGCTTGTGGTGATCTTTCCACCCGATCTGACCCTTGGCTCAAAGCTGTTGATCGTCGCAAACCACTTCCTTGTTGAAGTGATCGTCTATTCAGCCTTGGCATGGCTGTTATCCAGTGCACCGGTACGCGCAGCCTATATGCGCGCAAAACCGGGGCTCGACCGCGCCAGCGCCGTCATCCTTGGCGGCCTTGGCCTCCGCCTCCTAGTCGACAGGTGATAAAATGAACGACCGTCTGCCCCACGAGAAGGGATTTCACGTAAGCTGGGATCAGATTCATCGCGATAGCCGCGCGTTGGCGTGGCGGCTCGATGGTCAGGGGCCGGATAACGGCGCTTGGAGGGCTGTTGTGGCAATCACCCGCGGCGGCATGGCACCTGCGATGATCGTCAGCCGTGAACTGGATATCCGCACGGTCGATACGATCAGCGTCAAAAGCTATGATCACCAGACTCAATCAGAGCCGCGAGTCATAAAGGAACCCGACATGGCTTTGGTCGGAGACGGAACCGGGATCCTGGTGATTGATGATCTGGTCGACACGGGCAAAACGCTTGAAGTCGTCAAGGATTTGATGCCGAAGGCGCATGTGGCGACCGTTTATGCCAAGCCAAAGGGCAGACCGATGGTCGAAACCTTCATCACCGAAGTCAGCCAGGATACATGGATCTTCTTTCCCTGGGACATGGCCTTGCAATATGTCGAACCCTATCGGGGGACCGACTGACTGCATTCGGTCCCAAAGACTTGTCGATGGAGGCAACAAACGCTTGTCGCGATCGCTTCGACCTCTGAACCCAAATCTGGCGGCAACGAATGCACCACCCATCATAGAGGCGCATCGATGGGTCGAGAATGCAAACCTCGCCGCTGACAAAACCCTTTTGAATCTCAGTCAGGCTGCTCCGGTGGACCCCCCGCCGGATGCGATGCGGCAAGCGATGGCAGATATGGTTCTGAACGAACCAACGGCCCATTTCTACGGCCCGGTTCTGGGCCTCGATGCCCTGCGCACCGAAATCGCGCTTCAATGGCACCGTGTCTACGGGGCGGCGGTTTCGCGCGATCAGGTCGCCATCACGGCTGGCTGCAACGAAGCGTTCTGCGCGGCAATGGCGACCCTGGCAGCACCGGGCGATGAGGTAATCCTGCCGGTGCCCTGGTACTTCAATCACAAGATGGCACTCGATATGGGCGGCCAGGTCACGGTTCCTCTAGAAACCGGCAACGATCTTGTACCTGATCCAGAAGAAGCAGAACGCCTGATTACTTCAAAAACCCGCGCCATTGTTCTGATTTCGCCGAACAACCCTTGCGGTGTCGAGTATCCGAACGAGGTCATTCTGGCTTTCCGCGATCTCGCGCGAAAACATGGGATTACCATGATCCTCGATGAAACCTATCGCGATTTTCATGCGCTGGGCGGAGCGCCTCATGATCTGTTTCACGATCCCGACTGGGATGATACGCTGATCCAGCTCTATTCGTTCTCAAAGGCGTACCGGCTGACCGGGCATCGTGTCGGGGCAATTCTGACGTCGCCGACACGCCTTATTGAAGTCGAGAAGTATCTCGACACCGTGACGATCTGCCCGCCGCAGCTGGGTCAGATGGCTGCCGTCTGGGGGATGCAGAACCTTCAGGACTGGCTGGCGGCCGAACGCAGGGAAATCCTTTCCCGTCGCGCAGCGATGACAAAGGGCCTCATCGACCTGCCTGGCTGGCAGCTTCTCGGGTGCGGTGCCTATTTCGCCTATGTCAGGCATCCCTATGATGCGTCTTCCGACGTCGTTTCCAAATGGCTTGTCGAGGCCGCCGGGGTGCTCGGTCTGCCGGGTACTTTCTTTCGCCCGGCACATGACGCCAACGGGCGGCGGGAAATGCGGCTGGCCTTCGCGAATATGGACCGCTCCGGTATCGAAGAAGTGCTCGAACGTCTTGCGAACCTGAGCGAGACAGGCTTGCGGCCTTCCGGCGGCTGACATAAACCCTGATCGTCAGATCAATCAGGGGTTTTCAGGCATGGCTAAAGGCACGGCGTCACGCGCATTCGTCTGGGTCATTCTGGGCTTGCTGATCGTCGCGCTGGCGGGGTTCGGGGCCACCAACTTTGGGGGGTCGGTCCGCAGCGTCGCGATGGTGGGTGACATGGAAGTTCTGGTCGATGACTACGGACGCGAGCTGCAACAGGATCTCCGGGCCTTGGCGGCCCAGAGCGGCCGAGCGATCAGTCTGGCAGAGGCGCGTGCGCTTGGTTTGGATGCCGCGGTTCTGTCGCGACTTGTCTCACAGGCCGCGCTTGACAACGAGACGGCCCGTATCAACCTTTCGGTCGGGGACGAGATGGTTCGCGATCAGGTTGCCCAGATCCCGGCCTTCCGTGGCATTGACGGGAGTTTCGACCGCGAGGCCTATGCGTTCACGCTTGGGAATACCGGGCTTTCGGTTGCGGAATTCGAAGAGCGCGTGCGCAACGAAACCGCGCGGAATATCCTTCAAGGTGCGGTAATCAATGGGGTGCCTGCCCCGCAAGTCTTCACCGACACGCTTTTCAACTGGGCTCTGGAGGAACGCGATGTCACCTGGGCCCTGCTTGACGCGGATGACCTCTCCGAGCCGCTTGGCGAACCGTCGGATGCCGACCTTCAGGCCTATTACGACGCCAACGAAGCGGCTTTCACATTGTCCGAGACCAAGGCGATCACCTATGCCTGGGTCACCCCAAGGATGATCCTAGACACGATTGATGTCGACGAAGACGCGCTGCGTTCGCTCTTCGAACAGCGCGCTTCTGAGTACATCCGTCCGGAACGGCGTCTCGTCGAACGTCTTGTCTTTGCAGACAGCGCCGCCGCCGAGGCTGCAAGGGCACAGATCGACGCTGCAGAGATGACCTTTGACGACCTTATCGAAGACCGGGGACTTTCCATTGGTGATGTCGACCTTGGCGATGTGACGATCGATGAACTCGATGCTGCCGGGGAAGAGGTGTTTGCGCTGACCGAACCCGGTATCGCAGGTCCCCTGCCCTCGCCGCTTGGCCCGGCACTGTTCCGGGTGAACGCAATCCTCTCGGCCAGCGAGACATCGTTCGACGATGCACGTGACGAACTCGCCGCGGAATATGCTTCCGACCGTGCCAGCCGGCTCATCCTCGATATGCGCGATCAGGTGGATGATCTTCTGGCCGGTGGTGCAACGATCGAAGAGCTTGCCGAAGAGACTGAACTCGAACTCGGGCAGATCGACTGGCGGCAGGGCGTGGAGGGCGGCATTGCCGATTACCTTGAGTTTCGCGATGCAGCATTGATTGCTGAAGCCGGCGATTTCCCTGAAATGATCGAGATCGAAGAGGGTGGCCTCTTCGCGTTGCGCGTCGATGAGCTTCGCCCGCCCGAGCTTCAACCTTTGCAAGCAGTCCGTTCACAGGTCATCGAGGGTTGGGAATTGGCGGAGACCGCCCGGCTTGCCGAGGCCCGGGCTCAGGAAGCCGCCCAGGCGATCCGGGATGGCCGTGAGATGGCGGGACTCGATCTCCCGTTGCGTGCCGAGATGGGAATGGGCCGCAACGCATTTCTCGATGATGCGCCGGATGGCATGGTCGACGGCATATTCCAGATGTCCCTGGGAGATGTCCGCGTCTTTCAAGCCGAAAGCGGAGCCGCCCTTGTTCGCCTCGACACGATCACCCCGCCCGATCCGGATGGTGCGGAGGCCGAGGCGCTGAAGGCCAACTTCAATCAGCAGGCAATTCAAGACATGGCTGGCGACGTTTTGCTGATGTTCACACGCGCCATTCAGAACAGCGCCGGCGTTCAGGTGAACCAACAGGCAATCAATGCCGTGCATGCTCAGTTCCCATGACCGCACTTGTGACCGGTTACGACGAGTTCTCCCGGGGCTATGACGCCGGAAAGAACCAGGTCGTTTATGCAAGGCTAGCCGCCGATCTCGATACGCCTGTCTCGTTGATGTTGAAGCTGGCCGACGCGCGCACCGATAGCTTCATTCTGGAGTCGGTCACCGGCGGCGAGGTCAGAGGGCGGTACTCGATCATCGGACTGAAACCGGATCTGATTTGGGACTGCCGTGGAACGACGTCACGGATCAATCGTCAGGCAAGGTTCGACAGGGAAAGCTTTGAACCGATGGATGGACCTCCGCTTGATGCATTGCGGAGCATTATCGCTGAGAGCCAGATCGATTTGCCGGACGATCTTCCGGCGGCCGCAGCCGGGCTATTCGGCTTTTTGGGCTATGACATGATCCGGCTCGTGGAGCACTTGCCGGATATCAACCCCGATCCTCTGGGTCTTCCCGATGCGCTGATGTTGCGCCCCTCGGTCGTTGCGGTGCTCGACGGGGTGAAAGGTGATGTAACGGTTGTGTCGCCTGCCTGGGTCGGTTCGGGTCTGTCTGCACGTGCTGCCTATGCGCAGGCCGCAGAGCGGGTCATGGATGCGGTGCGCGACCTTGAGCGTGCTCCGGCTGCGGAAACCCGTGGGCTGGGAGAGGTTGCAGATGTCTCCGAGCCAGTCTCCAACTTCTCTCATTCCGATTACCTAGCCGCAGTCGAACGGGCGAAAGAATACATTCGAGCGGGCGACATCTTTCAGGTCGTTCCGTCCCAGCGGTGGGCACAGCCCTTTACACTGCCGCCCTTCGCGCTTTACCGCAGCTTGCGTCGAACAAACCCATCGCCGTTCATGTTTTATTTCAACTTTGGCGGGTTTCAGGTGATCGGTGCAAGCCCAGAGATACTGGTCCGGGTCTTCGGCAAGGAAGTGACCATTCGCCCGATTGCGGGAACCAGACCTCGCGGGGAGACACCGGAGCAGGATCGGGCCTACGAGGCCGAACTGCTAGCCGATGCGAAGGAATGTGCGGAACATCTGATGCTTCTCGACCTCGGCCGCAACGACACGGGCCGTGTTTCGAAGATCGGGACCGTTCGCCCGACCGAACAGTTCGTCATCGAACGCTACAGTCACGTCATGCATATCGTGTCGAACGTCGTGGGCGAACTCAGCGACGATCATGATGCCTTGTCGGCTCTCCTGGCCGGGCTACCGGCAGGGACGGTGTCGGGCGCGCCCAAGGTGCGCGCAATGGAGATTATCGATGAGCTTGAACCGGAAAAGCGTGGGGTCTATGGCGGCGGTGTCGGTTATTTCAGCGCGGGCGGGGATATGGACATGTGCATTGCGCTTCGAACGGCTGTTCTGAAAGACCAGACCCTTTATATCCAGGCCGGTGGAGGCGTTGTTTACGACAGTGATCCGCAGGCGGAATACGAGGAAACCGAGAACAAGGCGCAGGCGATCAGACGCGCAGCCGCGGATGCGGGTCTGTTCTCCGGCGGGAACGGATAATATCTTTACTCGACACCAAGAACCGCAGAGATCGGCGCAAGCGCGACTCCGGCGTTCTGGTTTTCCTCAGCCCAGGCCGCAATACCGTACAAGACGGTAACCGTCGCAGGTCCGACGGTCACGACACCGCCTTGCTGACGGGCGCGGAACGCCGACTGGTCCAATACCTGGGAAACGGCGGCCTCGTCGTCACTTTCGATTTCCCGGTATATCAGGGCCGCTGGCACTCCCTCGCGTTGCGCCGCCTGCTGGGCATTGTTGAAACCCCGTGACCATGTGATGATCCCATGCCCGGATTCGCCGGCTTGCGCGAGCACCGCTGCCGTTGCGTCGCGTTCCGCCTGAAATCCATCGGCACCACGATCCATGATAGCAACCACCCCCGGCACGGCGTCCATCGTCACCGATAGCGACACCTCCACATCCTGCGCCGTCGCGCGCGGCGGAAGATCGGGGATCAGAACAACCTCTGCTCCTGCATTGCGATAGGCCGCCACGACGCGGGCGGCATCGGGCAACGACGCCGGTACTGCGAATGTAAGCGGCAAGCCTATTCCGTTGAGAACGTCATCGGCGACCGGTGCGCCGATTTCGTGAACAAGGATGACTGTCATCAAAGCCTTGTCCGCCGGAGGATCGAACTCGATGGCGTTCGCAGTTATGGCCGGACCTTCGCCGGTTTCCGGGGCTTCTTCGACCGCGTCGGCGGCGGGAGCGGTTGCCACCGCAGGCAAGGTGCTTGCCCCGCGCGCGACACCATCGCCAATACTTGGCAAGCGCCGGACCTGTGCCCCGGGAAGCGATGGTGCCGAGTTCTCTTCAGGTTCGGCAATCTCCGCTCGTTCCTCGACGGTGACTTCCGGTTCTCTCGCGTTCTCGGTGACGATGATCTGCCGGGGGGCTTCGGTGGAGTCCGACGCAACCGGTTCAGCCGGTGCGCCAGGAACAGTTTGCGTCTCTGGCGCGGATACGGACGAAGGCGGCACGGCAGCGGCGTCTGTCGCCGGTTTGGCTTGCGCGATTTCAGGCGTTTCCTGGGGCTCGGGTGCCGGAGCCTCCGGTATATCAACCAGCGTATCGGCAACCGGATCGGATGCGGTGTTGGGTTTGGGTAACGAAGGCGCATCCGGCAAGGCGTCGGATGCAACGCCAAGTTCGGCTTCTGCGGTCGGTTCCGGCTGTGCGGGACTTGGAGGGGCGTCCAGCATTGCTGTTTCAACCGGCGAAGGTTCCGCCGGCGGCGCCGCAGCTATCTCTGGCGCAATGTCCGCATCGGGGATCACCTTTCCCTGTCTCGCTGGTTGTTCAGGTGCCTCAGAAGACACCACCGCTATCTCCGGCAGAGGCACAACTTCAGTATCGGGAACATCGACAACTGGCGCTTCTGTAGCAACCGTCACAACCGGCGGAACCATATCGGGCTCGAGTTCGGCCGGCGCATCTGCCGCCCCCTCGCCAAGTGCCCTCGGTCGGTCATCCGACAGGTTGGGAACCGTGTCTGCACCGGCAACGACCACGGGGTTTTCGGACAATGCGGGCTCTGGCTCAAGCGGCGGTGTCGCGCCTTCTGCAAGTTCTTCGTTCAACGCCGGGGTAAGATCACGCCAGTCTGCGAGTTGTGAGGCCAACGCCAATACGATGACCCCAATGAGTCCACCCCAAAGGCTTCCTGCAATGATGCCGCGTAACACCTGTTCGTCTCCGTGCTCAGCCTAGCTCCGACAAGGCCCGTCAGCGTCGTTCCCCGCGCGATGGTGCCTTGACCCTTTCGGATCGTTACGTCCATGTATAGCGCGGGCAAGCGAAGGGGGGTATCCCCAAATGCGGAAACAGGTACGGATATGCTGCTACTGATCGATAATTACGACAGTTTCACTTACAATCTGGTCCATTATCTTGGCGAGTTGGGAGCGGATGTGGTCGTGAAGCGCAACGATGCGCTCGATGTTCAGGCCGCCATGGCGCTGCGGCCTGCCGGTATCGTCCTTTCCCCGGGCCCCTGCACACCGAACGAAGCAGGTATCTGCCTGTCGCTTGTTGCCGCGGCTTCCGAAAGCCAGATCCCGCTTCTGGGCGTCTGTCTGGGACATCAGTCGATTGGTCAGGCTTTTGGCGGCAGGGTTTTGCAGGCACGAGAGATCGTGCATGGCAAGGTCGGTAGGATTCATCATAACGACTCGGGTGTCTTCAAAGGGCTTCCCTCGCCGATTGCCGCGACACGATACCATTCCCTGATCGTCGACCGGCCGACGCTTCCCGCCGAGCTTGAGATCACGGCTGAGCTGGAGGATGGGACGATCATGGGACTTCGCCACCGGAGCCTCCCGATCGAGGGAGTGCAGTTCCACCCCGAATCCATCGCATCAGAACATGGCCATGCGATGCTTCGCACATTTCTCGATCGCCTGCCGGTCGCCGCATGAGCGACTCGCTGAAACCTTTGATCGCAGCAGCGGTCGATCGCCCTCTCAGCAGGTCAGAGGCTGAACGCGCCTTCACAATTCTGTTCGAAGGCGAAGCAACACCCAGCCAGATGGGTGGCCTTCTGATGACGTTGCGTACCCGCGGAGAGACGGTCGAGGAATATGCCGCGGCGGCAGCGGTTATGCGCGCCAAATGCCGGGCGGTGAAGGCACCGGAAGGTTCGATCGATATTGTAGGTACGGGCGGTGACGGAAAAGGAACGTTGAACATATCGACGGCAACGGCGTTCGTAGTGGCCGGAGCAGGCGTGCCCGTAGCAAAACACGGAAACCGCAACCTGAGTTCGAAATCCGGGGCAGCGGATGCGCTTGTTCAGATGGGGATCGATGTCATGGTCGGCGCCGATGTGGTCGAACGAGCTCTTTCTGAAGTCGGTATCGGCTTCATGATGGCGCCCATGCATCATCCGGCGATTGCCCATGTCATGCCGACGCGCGGAGAGTTGGGTACGCGGACAATCTTTAATATCCTTGGTCCGCTGACGAACCCGGCAGGCGTAAAGCGGCAACTGACCGGCGCGTTCTCGCGCGACATGATCCGGCCCATGGCCGAAACGCTGGCGACATTGGGATCGGACGCGGCTTGGCTCGTTCATGGATCGGACGGAACGGACGAGTTGACCATTACCGGCCAAAGCTGGGTTGCAGAACTGAAAGACGGTACAGTGAGCGATCGCGAGGTCCACCCCGAGGATGCGGGGTTGCCCACCCACCCGTTCGAAGCCATCCTTGGCGGATCGCCGGAAGAGAACGGGCGGGCTTTCCGGGCCTTGCTCGATGGGGTCCACTCGGGTTACCGGGACGCGGTGCTGCTGAACTCCGCCGCGGCGCTTCTCGTGGCAGGACAGGCCACATCTCTTCCCGAAGGGGTCGCCATGGCCGAAGAAAGCATCGATTCAGGCGCCGCGTCAGAAAAGATCAGGCGGCTCGCCCAGATCACCTCCGAGGCAAAAAGCATATGACAACCGTCCTGGATCGTATCAAGGCATACAAGCTTGAGGAGATAGAGGCGGCGAAGGCCGCCCTGCCCCTTCAGGAGCTCGAAGCAGAAGCAAATGCGGCCCCGCCGGTCCGGGGCTTTGCCGATGCGCTTATCGCGGCGTCGCGCGAAGGTTACGGGCTGATTGCCGAGATCAAGAAAGCCAGCCCGTCAAAGGGTGTGATCCGTACCGATTTTGATCCCCCTGCCCTCGCGCGCGCCTATGAAGATGGCGGTGCTGCCTGTATTTCGGTCCTGACCGATCAACCCTCGTTTCAGGGTAGTCCGGCCTATCTGCGCGAGGTGCGTTCAACTGTCGAGCTTCCTTTGCTTCGAAAGGACTTCATGTACGACACCTATCAGGTCGCGGAAGCGCGCGCATGGGGCGCGGACTGTATCCTGATCATCATGGCAAGCGTTTCGGATGCTCAGGCGGCGGAACTGGAAGAGGCTGCATTTCATTGGGATATGGACGTTCTGGTCGAGATCCATGATGCGGATGAGCTGGAGCGAGCCTCCCAACTGAAATCGCGACTTCTGGGAATCAACAACCGGAACCTCAAGACGTTCGAAACGAACCTTGACACGACCCGGCAGCTCTCGCGGATCGCGCCGGCAGACCGAATTCTGATATCTGAATCCGGGCTGACGTCGCAGGAAGACCTCGCGAACATGGCGCGCTATGGAACCCGCTGCTTCCTGATTGGTGAAAGCCTGATGCGGCAGGAGGACGTAGCTGCTGCAACCCGCGCACTTCTGGCCAACCCGCTCACATCCGGAGCGTTCTAGACATGGCGCCACTGACCCATTTCGACGCACAAGGCCATGCGCATATGGTTGACGTCTCGGACAAACCGGCGACCGACAGAATTGCCACCGCCCGCGGCCATGTGCGAATGACGCCGGAAACGCTTGAGATCGTGATGCAGGGCACCGCCAAGAAAGGCGATGTTCTCGGAGTTGCCCGCCTTGCGGGCATCATGGGGGCGAAGAAGACAGCCGAGCTCATTCCGCTTTGCCATCCGCTCCCGATCACCAAGGTCAAGCTCGACCTTACGCCAGACCCGGGCCTGCCCGGCGTGCGTGTCGAGGCGACCGTCAAGACGACCGGTCAGACCGGTGTCGAGATGGAGGCGCTCACCGCGGTCTCGACGGCATGCCTTACGATCTATGACATGCTGAAAGCCGTGGAGCGGACCATGGAAATCGGCGGCATTGCTGTGACTCTGAAAGACGGCGGCAAGTCTGGCCGGTTCGAAACGGCATGATATCGGTCGAAGAGGCGCTGGGCCATATCTTCGATCTGGTCGAACCGCTTGAGACAGAAGACGTACCCATTGATCGGGCGTCAGGCCGGTTTCTGTCCCATTCTGTCTCGGCATCCCGGGATCAGCCGCCGTTTGCAACCTCCGTCATGGATGGCTACGCCGTCCGAAATGCCGATGTTCAACCGGGCGTTTCGCTAAAGATCATCGGGTCCGCACAGGCCGGGCGACGGGGTGAGGTGCCGGTCGGACCGGGGCAGACGATGCGTATCTTTACCGGTGCCCCGGTGCCGGATGGTGCCGATCGTATCGTCATACAGGAAGACACGGTATTAACCGGTGATACGATCACTGTGGTCGAGAACGCCGATCCCGGACCCTACATCCGCCCAGCAGGTGCCGATTTCAAGGCTGGAGACAAGATCGACGCACCACGCCGGCTGGATCCCCAAACAATCCTTTTGGCTGCGGCAATGAACCTGCCGACACTGCCCTGCGCCCGATGCCCGGTTGTGTCCCTCATCGCGACGGGCGATGAGTTGGTGATGCCGGGTTCAGACCCGGGACCCGATCAGATCATAGCTTCGAACGGTCTGGGTCTGAAAGCGCTTCTTGAGCGAGAAGGGGCCGAAGTGCGACTTCTTCCCATTGCGCGTGACCGGAAAGAGTCGCTGCACTCTGTCTTCGACCTTACGAAAGGAAGCGACCTCGTCATCACGATCGGCGGCGCATCCGTGGGCGACCACGATCTGGTTCAGGAAGTCGCGCGTGACCGGGGTATGGCACCGGCATTCTACAAGGTCGCGATGCGGCCCGGCAAACCGCTGATGGCGGGACGATTGGATAGTATCCCGATGATCGGGCTGCCGGGCAACCCGACCTCGGCAATGGTTTGTGGAATGGTGTTCGTGGTGCCTGCGCTTCGGGCCATGTTGGGCGCTTCGCCTGCACCGGCGTCAAGGATGATCGGGACACTCGCTGCGGCGATTGAAGCCAACGGTCCGCGCGAACACTATATGCGCGCTACGATCTCCTCCGATGGGCTTCGTCTGCTGTCGCGGCAGGATAGCGGGTTGATGCGCACCCTGACCCGCGCACATGCACTCGTCGTCCGTCCCCCCCATGACCCTGAGCGAGAAGCGGGAACACAGGTCGAGTATCTGCCGCTTTAGCCGGGCGTTGACACAAATAGTGAACAGGGATAGAACGTTACCTGAACGCCCGGGCAACGGGCGGCGTATGCAACATGCAAACAGTCCAAGGACAGGTGACCCGATGCTGACGCGCAAACAATTGCAACTGTTGGATTTCATCAACCGGCGCATGACCCGCGACGGAGTGCCTCCGTCGTTCGATGAAATGAAAGAGGCGTTGGACCTGAGATCGAAGTCCGGCATTCATCGGTTGATCACGGCTTTGGAAGAGCGCGGCTTCATCCGACGTCTCGCCCATCGCGCGCGGGCCATCGAGATCCTGAAACTGCCGGAAGCGATGGAGGCGCCGGGGTTCAAGCCGCGTGTGATCGAAGGCGATCGATCCGACCCGCCGGCTCGCGCATTGCCCGTTGAGACGCAGGCGATGGACCTTCCGGTAATGGGCCGGATCGCTGCCGGCGTTCCGATCGAAGCGATCAGCGAAGTATCCCATACCGTTGCGGTTCCGGGCAGCATGCTGTCAGGACAAGGCCATCACTACGCGCTTGAGGTCAAGGGCGACTCGATGATCGAAGCGGGGATCAACGATGGCGATGTTGTTGTCATTCGGGAATCGCCGTCAGCCGACAATGGAGACATCGTTGTTGCACTTGTTGAGGGCCATGAAGCAACGCTGAAACGCTTTCGTCGCAAGGGTAATGCGATTGCGCTTGAAGCGGCGAACCCTGCGTATGAAACGCGTGTCTATCCCGATGATCAGGTCAAGGTTCAGGGCAAGCTTGTGGGATTGATCCGGACATATTGAACGGGCTCGGCCGGCTCTTCGCCCTTTCGGTTTCTGGTGTTCCAGGGCCTGTAGCCGTCAAGCGCAGGTCTGATGAGAAGATGTCCGTCATCCATAGTGATTGCGACCGAACCTGTCCGCGAAAGCATACGACGCTCGATCATGAAGCATGGGCCACCCGGATCACTGACTTCGGCATTCACCACGACCAAGGCAACCGTCTGACACGCATCCCGGGCCCGGTCCGATGCGCCGCGCCCAGTGAAATGCATACCTCCGATATCTCCAAGCTCGAAGCGGTTCTCCCACCGATCGCCAATAAAGCCCGGACGGGCAGACGCAGCAGCCTGATCCGCACCATCACCATCGTTCTCAAGCCAGTTCGATGCGGCAAATCCAGAGCCCTTGGGTTTCGACAAAGCACGTCCATCGGTGGATGCTATCCCCAGAAGGCTGGCATCGGCTGAGATCAGGAGCGTCGGGCGCTCGACCTGAAACCAGAGTGCGAGTGCACAGATAACCGGCACGACGCCCCACCACCGCGCGCGCCCCATCCAGATGATCGTGAAGACTGAACCGATCGCAAGCAGCGGCAACACGAAAGGTTGAGGCATCGCGACGTGACTGACCGCGCCTTCGAAACCTGCCACCCGGTCCGCCACACCCAGTATCCACTCGATGCCAGGCTCCATGATCCGCAATCCGATCCAATCCAGCCGCAGTGGTGCAAGAACCGCTGACAGCACCGCAGCAGGCATTACCAGCCCCCCCATGACCGGAACCGACAAGAGATTGGCAACAAGACCGTAATGCGGAACCCGGTTGAAGTGCGCCGCAGCAAAAGGGGCTGTTGCAAGTCCTGCCACAGCCGAAGAGATCACAAGCGCCGCAACCCATCGCAAGATCGGATGCCAGCGCCACATCCCCGTTTCACGCAGCCCTTGAAACACTGCGATCAAAGCAGCGGTCGCAGCGAACGACATCTGAAATCCGGGTCCGAGAAGCGCCTCTGGCCGTAATGCAAGGACGATGAGCGCGGCCAGCCCAACGGCGCGCAGCGTCAGGGCACGCCTGTCGAACAGAACGGCAAGAAACATCACCGCAACCATCACATAGGCCCTTTCGGTAGCGACGCTTCCGCCGGAAAGGGCCAGATAGACGGCCCCGGCAGCCAGAGCCACACATGCCCCGATCTTTTGGGTCGGCAGACGAAGGGCGAGGGCCGGAACAAGCGCAAGGCCGTAGCGAGACACCGCAAAAACGAACCCTGTCAGAAGTCCCATATGCAGACCCGAGATGGCGAGGAGATGGGCAAGGTTCGAGACGCGAAGGTTTTCCAGTGTGCCCGCATCCATACCGGATCGGTCACCGGTCATGATCGCCGCCGCGAACGCGCCGTTCCGGCCCGGCAGTGTCTGTTGCACAGCAGCGGAAACCGCCGTTCGGATGCGGTGGATCAGGAGCCCACCCTCACCGTCTTCGACCGGTGCGATGCTAAGCACAGGCGTCCGCGTATAGCCAACAGCTCCGAGAGAACGGAACCAGGCCTGCCGCTGGAAGTCAAAGCCTCCCGGTTCAACCGGCCCGCCGGGCGCGTCGAGATGCCCTGTGAGGATGACGCGCAACCCGGGAACAGGTTGAACGAATGACTGTTCGCCGTGAAGCGAAACCCGGATGCGAAGCGGCGTTTCATCGGGATGTATGTCCGACAAAACGACCTCATCCAGCGTAAGCCGGACTTTGTCAGAACCGGAACGGTCGATCACGACGACCCGCCCTTCGATCGGTCCGTAGTACCGAAACGGCAGAACCGGACCGGCGACCAGCTGCGTCCTTACGGCCGCCACACCGAAGCCCGCAAGTATCAGGCAGAAGGCAAGCAACACGGGCGCACCTTGCCCAAACCGGCGCACCGCTAGAAGGGTCAGGCAGGTCGCTATGCCCCATCCCCACCAATGCAATGCTCCCGGTTCGGTTCGCAGCGCAAAGTAGATGCCGATACCCGTTGCAAAGAAAACCGGTGCCCATGGAAACAGCGCGCCACGCTGCCCGTCCAATGCGCGCATCATGGCGGCCAAGGCACGCACCCTTGTTCTCCTTCAAGCTGTTCAGTAGACCGCGCTCAACCTCACCCCGAACTGGTTTCCAAAAGGTTAATCTTTCCATGTCCGAGCGTCCCGTCGTCACCCGTTTCGCGCCCTCACCCACGGGGTACCTACATATCGGCGGGGCACGGACCGCCTTGTTCAACTGGCTCTATGCACGTGGCCGCGGGGGAAAGTTCCTGTTGCGTATCGAAGATACCGATCGCGAACGTTCCACGCCCGAAGCGACAGCAGCAATCTTCCGGGGCCTCGAATGGCTCGGTCTGGACTGGGATGGCGACGCTGTAAGTCAGGCCGAAGGCGCATCGCGCCACGCTGAGGTTGCAAATGCGATGCTGGCTGCGGGCGCAGCTTATAGATGCTTCTCGACGCAAGAAGAAATCTCCGCATTTCGGGAAACCGCCCGGGCCGAAGGCCGGTCGACGCTCTTCCGTTCGCCATGGCGCGACGCTGATCCGGGCAGTCTGCCCGATCTTCCTTATGTCGTCCGGGTTCGTGCACCTCAGTCCGGCCAGACAGTGATCAAGGATGTGGTTCAAGGAGACGTGACAATCTCCAACGATCAGTTGGATGACATGATTGTCTTGCGATCTGACGGCACTCCGACCTATATGCTGGCCGTTGTTGTCGATGATCATGATATGGGCGTGACTCACGTCATTCGCGGGGACGATCACCTGAACAACGCGGCGCGCCAGATGCTGGTTTATCGGGCGATGGGCTGGAATGTACCGGTCTGGGCACATATCCCGCTGATCCATGGCGAGGATGGCAAGAAACTATCAAAACGGCACGGCGCACTCGGTGTCGAAGAATGGGCCGCCATGGGATATCCCGCGCGCGCGATGCGCAACTACCTGGCCCGGCTTGGATGGAGCCATGGGGACGATGAATACTTCACCGATGCGCAGGCCCGAGACTGGTTCGACATCGCCGGAATCAAGAAGTCCCCGGCACGGTTCGATACAAAAAAACTGGCAAACCTCTCAGGCCAGCATATCGCAGCAATGTCAGATACAGAAGTCATCGATGGCCTCGAGAGTTATTTCGCAGCTGCAGGAAAACCTCCACTGGAGGACTCACAAAGGTCTGCCTTGGCTCCTGCCCTGTACTGCCTGAAAGACAGGGCAAGGACATTCGAGGAACTTATTGATAAAGCACATTTTATCCTGACAGACCGCCCGCTTGGAATGGATGCGAAATCGGCCGCTGCGCTTGACGATGTATCCCGTGGTATACTGTCAGAATTGACGCCGCACCTGCAAAGTGCTAGCTGGAACCGCGAGACGCTGGAGACTGCTGTGGCCCAAGTGGCCGAAGCAAACGGGGCCAAACTCGGAAAGGTCGCGCAGCCTCTGCGTGCTGCCTTGGCCGGTCGATCGGTTTCCCCCAGCGTATTCGATATGATGCTTGTCCTTGGACGCGACGAAACGCTCGCGCGTCTTTCGGATGTGGCGCTTTAAGAGCCGGAGAACCGGACTGACGAACACTACGGACAGCGGCGGTCGCCCTGCGCCGTGCGCAAGGAAGGACGACGATGAAAGATACCCAAAAAACCGCGAAACTCACCTTCGACGACACCGAACTGGATCTGCCGATCCTTTCACCGAGTGCCGGACCCGACGTCATTGATATCCGAAAACTTTACGCGCAGGGAAAAGTGTTTACCTACGATCCTGGGTTCACGTCGACAGCATCCTGCGACTCAACGATCACCTATATCGATGGCGATGTCGGCCAGCTCCTGCATCGCGGCTACCCGATCGACCAGCTGGCCGAAAAGTCGCACTATCTCGAAGTCTGCTATCTTCTTCTTTACGGCGAATTGCCTTCTGCCGAGCAGTTGGAAGACTTTGAGTTCCGTGTC
The DNA here is from genome assembly GCA_947503175.1 of uncultured Paracoccaceae bacterium. Classification (GTDB taxonomy): domain Bacteria; phylum Pseudomonadota; class Alphaproteobacteria; order Rhodobacterales; family Rhodobacteraceae; genus Ovoidimarina. The sequence goes on along the minus strand of CANNCO010000001.1, from coordinate 882,108 downwards.
ACGAACCACACGATGCTGCATGAGCAGATGCAGAACTTTTTCCGCGGATTCCGGCGTGACGCGCACCCCATGGCAATCATGGTTGGCGTCGTAGGTGCGATGAGCGCCTTCTACCCCGACAGCACCGACATTCAGGACCCATGGCAACGGGAAGTCGCTTCGATCCGCCTTATCGCCAAGATGCCGACGATTGCCGCATGGGCGTTCAAATATTCGATTGGCCAGCCTTTCGTCTATCCGCGCAACGACCTGGATTATGCAGCGAACTTCCTGCGGATGTGTTTTGCCGTCCCCGCCGAAGACTATGTCGTCAACCCGATCCTTGCGCGGGCGATGGATCGGATTTTTACGCTTCATGCGGACCACGAACAGAACGCGTCGACCTCGACGGTACGGCTGGCATCCTCATCGGGGGCGAATCCATTTGCCTGTATTGCCGCCGGTGTCGCCTGCCTCTGGGGACCGGCGCATGGTGGCGCCAATCAGGCCTGTCTTGAAATGTTGCGCGAAATCGGGACGGTCGACCGGATTCCGGAATTCATCGACCGCGCGAAGGACAAGGATGATCCGTTCCGCCTGATGGGCTTCGGACACAGGGTCTACAAGAATTTCGACCCGCGCGCCAAGGTCATGAAACAGTCCGCCGACGAGGTTCTTGACCTCCTTGGGGTCGAGAACAATCCGACCTTGCAGGTCGCGAAAGAGCTCGAAAAGATCGCGCTGGAAGACCCCTATTTCAAAGAGAAAAAGCTCTATCCCAACGTGGACTTCTACTCCGGCATCATCCTCGATGCGATGGGTTTTCCGACATCGATGTTCACTCCAATCTTCGCCCTTGCGCGCACCGTCGGCTGGATCTCCCAGTGGAAGGAGATGATCGCCGATCCGCAGCTCAAGATCGGTCGCCCGCGTCAGCTTTATGTGGGAGCGGAGTTGCGCGACTACGTCGACGTCGAAAACCGCTAAGCCATTCTGCGACCTTTATACGCGCCCGCGTTCCGTGAAATCGGACGCGGGCGTTCTATCTCTTGTCATAAACGCGACAGGAGAACGACCCATGAAGGACAGCTCGCATCTCAAAACATCAGTTGTCGAAGCGGATTTTGCCCCGGTTCATTTCGAACCGAAGGATCGTCATGACCGGTTCGCACTTCGCCTCGTAAAATTCATGCGGATCTTTGCCGACAGGTTCTTTGCCAATCGCTATGGCCATCGTGCGGTCGTCCTTGAGACTGTCGCCGCGGTGCCGGGAATGGTCGGCGGGTTGCTTCAACATCTGAAAGCCATCCGGCATATCCGCGACGATCAGGGATGGATCCGGGAACTGATCGACGAAGCGGAGAATGAGCGTATGCATCTGATGACATTCATTCACATTGCCCAACCGTCACGGGCGGAACGCTGGCTGATCATGATCGCGCAGGCGATCTTCTACAACCTCTACTTCTTTCTCTATCTCTTCGCGCCCAAGACCGCGCATCGCGTTGTCGGCTATCTCGAAGAGGAGGCAGTCGTAAGCTACACCCATTACCTGAACGACATCGATGCAGGCAACACGCCGAACGTGCCTGCACCGCAGCTTGCAATCGACTATTGGAACCTTCCCAAGGATGCCACGCTTAGGGATGTGGTTATCGTGATCCGCCAGGACGAAGCCGAGCATCGCGACACGAACCACGACTTTGCATCAAAAATCGCCGACGGCGATCACGTCTAGTCCGATTGTGATGGCGTAGTGGCGGGGTCCGTATGGCCCCGCACGTTACCGCCCTTCGAAACGCGCGGCGCGTTTCTCGGTGAAGGCGATCACGCCTTCCTTGAAGTCGCGTGTCTTGCCTGCGACGCCCTGCAGCCGGGCTTCAAGCGTCAACTGCTCGCTAAGCGAGTTTGCGAATGTAGCGCGAAGCGCTTGTTTGACTCCGCCATAGGCAACCGTTGGTCCCTTTGCCAGATGCGCCGCCCTGCCCTGCCAATGCTCGTTGAAAGCGGCGTCCTCGACCACTTCCCAGATCATTCCCCAATCACAGGCTTGCTGTGCCGATACCGGTTCGGCGAACAAGGCAGCGCCCATCGCCCGGGCGAACCCGATCTGACGCGGAAGCCAATAGGTTCCACCAGCATCGGGCAGCAGACCGATACGGGTAAAAGCTTGCAGGAACACGGCGCTTTGGGTCGCGATGACCACATCTGCGGCAAGCGCGAGGTTTGCGCCGGCCCCGGCAGCCGGCCCGTTCACCGCCGAAATCGTCGGAACGGGGCAATCGAAGATAGCCTTCAGCATCGGCTCGTACTCGTCGCGCAGAATACGTTCCAGATCGATATTGGCCGCCGTCGCACGATCCCCCAGATCCTGACCAGAGCAAAACGCCCTGCCCGATCCGGTGATCACCACCACGCGCGCCTCCCGACCGGCCAGCTGAACAGCGTGAAGGATCTCTGCCCGCATCTGCGTGTTGAGCGCGTTCATCACATCGGGGCGGTTCAGGGTCACGGTCGCGACATCGTCGGCCACCGTAAGGCGGATGGTCTGATAGTCCATGGAATATGCGTCCTTCTTCCGTCGAAAGACACATAAGTGAACTAAACGGTTTGGAAAAGGAAAACCGCGCGTCAGTCGTTCATCAATTGGCTCAGTCGCGCTTTTTCATCATCGGAAAGGGCTTCCGGTCCAGCGGGTTTGCTTCGGCTTCGCAGATAGGCAAAGGCTATTCCGCCACCGAAAAGCAGCATACCTGGCGCGGCAAGCCAAAGAGCAAGGTTTGATCCAGTCAGGGTCGGGTTCAAGAGCACGAACTCGCCATAACGTTCGACAAGAAACTCGATGACCTGATCGTCGCTATCACCCTCGACTAGGCGTTCCCGGACAAGGATGCGCATGTCCCGTGCCAGATCCGCATTGGATTCGTCGATCGACTCATTCCTGCATACAAGGCAGCGAAGCCCCTTTGACAGCTCCCGTGCCCTGTCTTCGAGGACCGGATCGTCCAAAATCTCGTCGGGCTCGACGGACCAGGCCGGGCCCGCGAGCATCAACAGGATAAGAAGCGCACGTATCATTCTGCTGGCAGGGGGGCAGGGGATTTCCGGGCGCCTGCGGCAACGCGGAAACGCCTGTCCGTTAGGCTGAGAATGCCGCCAAGGGACATCACGATTGCACCGGCCCAGATCCAGTTCGCGAATGGTTTGATGAATGTGCGCACGGCCCACCCGCCACCTTGTTGCGGATCGCCAATGACGACATAGACATCACGCGTGAAGCCGTTGTTGATTGCCGCCTCGGTGGTCGGCATTCCCGCGACCGGATACACCCGCTTTTCCGGGGTCAGACGATCAAGTGGCCGACCGTTATCCAGAACGTCGATCTGCGCCATCGTCGAAATGTAGTTCGGTCCTTCGACACGCGCCACGTCCACCAGTGTTATCTCATAATTTCCGACGGTCCAGACGTCGCCATTCTGCGCGACGCGGATATCCTCGACCTTCCAGGCTGTTAAGGCGGCCACTCCAAAGACCGTGATGCCAAAGCCAATGTGACCGATCGCCTTGCCCCAATCCGCCCGAGGCAGGTTCCGCAACCGGCGAAGCCGCGAGGCACCGTTCCCCCTGCCCGTCCGCTGCCAGAGGTCGACCAGAGCTCCAAGCACGATCCATACAGAAAGAATGGCGGCAATTGGTGCAAGGATCGTCCGTCCGGTCTGAAGCGTCCAGACAAGCGCACCAACGGCAATCGCCAGAACAAGAGCGCCCCAAAGCGGTCTGAACTGACGTCCGAGCCGGGCCCGCTTCCACGGAAGCGTCGAGCCGATGGGCAGAATGATCGCCAAGGCCACCATGAACGGCGTAAAGGCCATATCGAAGAACGGCGGTCCGACCGACAGCGTCCGATCAAAGAAAATCTCGGCGACAAGCGGCCAGATCGTCCCGATGAAGACGACGAAGCAACTGACAGCCAGCAGGACGTTGTTCGCCACAAGCGCCCCTTCGCGGCTGATCGGTGAAAACACACCCTTTGCAGTCATTGCGCCGGCGCGCGCGGCAAAGAGCGTCAGCGCACCGCCCATGAAGATGCCAGTGATTGCGAGCAGGTAGACACCTCGTTCCGGATCGTTTGCAAAGGCGTGGACCGAAGTCAGAACGCCCGAACGCACAATGAATGCACCGATCAGCGAAAACCCAAAGGCGAGGATCGCCAGCAGGATCGTCCAGCTCTTCAAGGCTTCCCGTTTCTCGACCACAATCGCCGAATGCAAGAGAGCGGCGGCAAGCAGCCAGGGCATGAACGACGCATTCTCGACCGGATCCCAGAACCAGAAACCGCCCCATCCAAGCTCGTAATAGGCCCACCAGGACCCAAGCGCGATACCGATGGTCAGATTGACCCATGCCAGAAGCGTCCACGGCCGCACCCAACGCCCCCAAGCCGCATCGACGCGGCCTTCGATCAACGCAGCTACGGCGAATGAGAAGGCGATCGAAAGACCGACATAGCCCAGATACAGAAACGGCGGGTGAAAGGCCAAACCGGGATCCTGGAGAAGCGGATTCAGATCCTGTCCGTCAAATGGCGGGACTTCGAGCCGGACAAAGGGGTTGGATGTGAAGATGATAAACGCCAGAAACGCTACGCTGACAGAGCCTTGAACGGCTATCACCCGAGCCTTCAGCCGCGGGGGCAGATTGCCACCGAACCAGGCTGCCATTGCGCCGAAGAGTGCGAGGATCAGGCACCACAGAAGAAGCGACCCTTCGTGATTTCCCCAGACTCCCGTAACTTTATAGAGCATCGGCTTCAGCGTGTGCGAGTTCAGTACGACAAGTCGCAGCGAAAAGTCGGATGTAACAAAGGCATAGGTCAGTGCCGAAAACGAGAACGCGACCAGAAGGACCTGCGCTGTCGCCGCCGGCTCCGCCATGGACATCCATCCTCGCCAGTTTTTCTGCGCCCCGATCATCGGGACGACCGACTGCACGCAGGCGATCAGGAAAGCGAGAATCAGGGTGAAATGGCCGAGTTCAACAATCATGAATCAATACTAGTCTGGCAGCAGGTCGAGGCCAAGGAGGTGTGCGCCTCTGTCGCGTCTGTGACGGACTATCCGTAGAGGCTGACCATCGCCGCAACCAGGATTGCCCCAAGGACGGGCAACACGAAGACGCGGATGCCAATTCCCATGCTTCGCTGCATCACCACGAAGTGCTGCACTGCACCGACGAAGTACAGCCCGAGGAAAACGAACAGAACCCCATTCTCGTTCATGACAACCGGCCCGTGAAGCACATGAAAAAACCACCACCAGCCCAAAACGCTCGCCGCACCTGCCCAACTGAAAGACATTCCCAATGCAAGCGGAGTTTCACGCCGTTGCCAAAGCCACAGAAATGTCAGGGAAATCATGATGGCCATCACCACAATGGTGCCAAGCGCAATCGAATAGGCCATGTGAAAACCAAACCAGATCTCCAGAGCCACAAATATCCCCGCGGTCAGCAGAAGAAGGGCCAGAGCCTGTCTCATTTGTTCAGAACCTCTTTCAACGCAGCGTCGAGTTTTTCTGCTGCTTCTGCATTTTGACGTCGCGCCCGCTTCAGGTCCGATCCGAATACGAACCCGCCGACCATCTCAAACATCGCTCCCACAATCCGCATCAAACCTCAGCTCCCCGGCAACCGCTCGCGGATGATCGTACTCAGCTCGATCAGCACCTGGGTGTTCTTGTCCAGAAGTGCGCGCGTGACCTTGTCCTTCTCCACGTCCCGATAAAGCAGATAGAAAACCAGGAAGACCCAGGGTCCGTGATCGGACAGGATTGTTACCAGCGTTTCGCTCAAGGTCTGCTCTCGACCCAGTCGCGCAACGCCGCGTTCTCGTCTTCGAACCCATGTCCGGCATCCTCTGTCTCAAGAAGATGTACTTCGCGGGCAATCCGCGGCGCCTGCGTCAAGGTCAGCGCAAGCGCGCGATTGAATTCAAAGCCCTTGGCCTGATGACGTGCCCCGAAATAGAAGGAGACGATCACCCCCAGAAGCCACCAGAGCGGTTCCGGAACCAGGGCAATTCCGGCCATGCGCGCGGCGAACCAGATCGGATCGAACATCGCCGACAAAAACAGACATAGGGTTCCGAGCGCCAGCGCCGGTCGTGGAAGACGATTAATCCCATCCATGATCCGGTCGAACACCCCGCGCCGGGGGTGAGTGAACTCTGCTGCAAACTGCGATAACGCCGCCTCACGCAGATGGGCATTGCGCACCTCTGAGGCCTCCGCGTTCGGACGAAAGACTTCCGCAGTCTCTCGGATCAGGTTTCCGCTACCGCCAAAAACCAACGTAAAGATGCGCTCAATCAGCCCCATTGGCGGGTCCGCTCGCGATGTTGCTCATCGCTCAAATGAAACCTTGGCGAAATGAAAGACTCGGCTCGTGTGATCCATCCACCCTTGCCGCCATCCTGCCGACGCGCATACTTCCGCGATGCCGCTCGCCGGTCAGCCAGCCTGTAATAGTAGTTACGTCGTGAGATGCCGTAAGCGTCTGCTATATGCTCTGGTGCTTTCGCGTATGCACGTCGCGCCGCAGCAAGCGTCCTCGGACCGATTACACCATCAATTGCAACTGGTTCGTTCAGTTCTCCCAGAAGCCGCTGCAATAACCGCACGGCCTGCGCGCCGGCATTGACTTGCATGTCAAAAACCGTCGCCTGAAGCGGTTTGGGCAACTCGTCGATCCGTGGACGGCGAAAGTAGTACTCGATGATGATCGCGCGCGCGCGATCGCCTGTCAGTCGCTTCACATCATTCGTTGTGACCCTGTGATCACCATCGAGATCGATGCCCAGCTTGCGCATCGTTCCGATAGTTATGCCGTAATTCGTGGCACCGCCCGGATCATCGGGATCGTTCACGAACCCGCCCTCCCGGGCAATGATCTCATCGGCGATTTCGGTGACGGTTTGCATTCTGCCTGCCTGCTCTTGCAAAAGAACAGGGGCGAAAATGGCCTTCAGGGATTAAGACATGGCAATCTAACCGTTCGGTGCTTCGTCCGGCTCGACATAGACACCTTGTTCCTTCAAGGCATCGACCACCTCGGCGGGCATATAGGTCTCGTCATGCCGCGCCAGAATCTCGCTCGCCAGAAAGACCCCGTCCTGCATCTGACCCGTCCCGACCATGCCTTCGCCTTCTCCGAAGAGATCCGGCAGGACACCCGTGTAGGCCACCGGAACGGAAGCACCGCCATCGGTCACGTGAAAGGTAATCGTCTTACCTTGTCCGCGCACCAAGGTGCCTTCCTCGACCAATCCACCGATCCGAAATGTCTCGTAAGGCTCTGGTGGGGCCTCGGCGACCTGCGTCGGCGTTCGGAAGAAATTGATTCCATCCCGCATCGCGTAACCGATCAGTGCCGTCGAAACCGCAAGCGCCACGGTCGCAACCAGGATCACCTGAACTCTACGTTTCTTCTTCAGTCCCTTCATCGCATCCTCACGGATAAACCGGTGCAAGCATAAGGCCCGCCGTCTCTGGCTCGCCCAGCATCAGGTTCGCATTCTGGACCGCCTGACCGGACGATCCCTTTGTCAGGTTGTCGAGCGTTGCGACGACCGTCGAACGCCCCGGCAACCGGTCACCCACCACACCGACGTGGCAAAAATTCGAGCCGCGGACATCTTTCATCGACGGTACCTTACCAAGAGATAACACATTGAGAAACGGTTCATCCTGATAAGCATCAAAAAGCGTCTTGTGGATCGTGGTCGGATCGCCGGAAACGTGGGCTGTCACCACGATTCCGCGGGATGCGGGGATCAAATGCGGTGACAGGCGAATCCGAACCGGTCGTCCGGCCACGGCAGAGAACTCCTGATCGAACTCCCCAAGATGCCGATGGGTCCCGCCGATCGAATATGGAACAACATTCTCATACATCTCCGAAAGAAGGAGATGCTCCCGTGCCGCACGCCCTGCTCCGGACGCCGCCGCTTTCAGGTCGATAACGATGTCGTCAAGATCAATTGCACCAGCTTCGATCAAGGGCCTTAACGCAAACTGACCCGTGGCGGCATTGCACCCGGTTCCCGCAACAAGCCGTGCCGTCTTGATCTGGTCCCGATAGAACTCAGTCAGACCGTAAACCGCCTCTTTCTGCGTCTCGGGCGCGGCATGCGGCTTGCCGTACCATGTTTCGTAATCCGCCGGGTCGCGAAGACGAAAGTCGGCCGAAAGATCCACGATCCTTAGATTGCGGGGCAAGTCGCGAACGATTTCCTGCGTGGTTGCATGCGGCAATGCGCAAAACACCAGATCAATTCCGGCAAAGTCGATTTCGTCGATCCGGCTGAGACGCGGCAATTCAAGATGACGCAAGTGCGCGAAGACTTCGCTCATCTCCATGCCAGCTTTGCGATCCGCCGACAAAGCCCTGATTTCAAACGTGGGATGAGTGGCGATAAGGCGTACCAACTCAGCGCCGGTATATCCGCTGGCTCCGAGAATGGCGATGTTATGGGTCATGTCAGGCCCGTCCTCATTGGTACTTGCGATGTAGGAAGATTCAGATCGGCCCGCAATCATGCAGGCGAGAACTCGACTTTTCGTCGCAGGAACTGAGTTGCTTTCGAAGACACTCTGGCGGGGTCCCCGGTCGTCATAAACTGTGACACTTTCCCGGATCCTTTCATCTCTGGCCGCCGCTCCAGATAATCGGCCAAGCTTTCCGCAACCAGCTTCGCCTGGGAAAACACCCGCACGTCCTCACCAAGCGCGTCCTGAAAGACGGTCTCCATCAATGGATAATGAGTGCAACCCAGAACTGCCGCATCCGGATGCGGCATCTTCCGCTTGAGGGCATCAACATGGCTACGGACAAGCGCCTCGGCAAGTATCTCATCACCCTCTTCGATCGCATCCACCACACCTCCGCAAGACTGGGCTTCGACATCGACGCCGATCGCCCGAAAGGCCAGTTCCCTTTGAAAAGCGCGGCTCGCCACAGTCGCGGGCGTTGCAAACAGCGCGACATGCCTCACGGCAACCTCGCGCGGGGGAGAGTTATCGCCCCACTGCCGCTCCGTCAGAGCTTCGATCAGAGGCACGAAGACGCCCAAGACCCGCTTTTGCGGCGGAACCCACCCTTCCTGCATCCGTCTCAGCGCCGCGGCACTAGCGGTATTGCAGGCGAGGATGACCAGATCGCACCCGGCATCGAACAACCGCGCGACCGACCTCGTCGTCAGGTCATAGACATCATCCGCATCACGGACGCCGTATGGTGTATGTGCATTGTCCCCGAAATACACAAACGGCACATCCGGAAGCCGTTTCGCAACTGCATCCAGAACGGTCAGCCCGCCCAGACCTGAATCAAAAATTCCGACGGCCATAGCCTCAGACCTTGTAACGTGACTCGAACTCAAACCCGTAACTCAGGGATTTGAGCGGTTTCGGAGACAGGGCATATGTCTCTTGCCGGAGAAAGTCCATCATGGCCTTTGTATCACTACGCCGTGCGTCGATCTCGCGGGACGGAATGGGTTCGCCGATCACGATACGCACCGGCTCGTCTGTCCTGCGCTTGAACTCCTTGATCAGAAGCGCCACGCGCAACGTCTGGTGCAGATGGCTGGCAACCTGGAACAGACGAGAGTTCGCCCCGTCAAAATAGATCGGAACGACGGTCGCACTACTCTTTGCGATCATTCTGGCTGTAAACGCGCGCCAGCCCGGGTCCATTGGCTGCCCGAAGGGCCGATGTGCGGTTGAAACCGTTCCACCCGGAAACACGCCGATCGCACCGCCGCCTCCAAGATACCGAAGTGCCGTCTTGCGAGTTTCCAGATTCAGTGCAACCGCCTCCTTCGACTGATCGAACGAGATCGGCAGAATGACACGGTCAAGGTCCTCCGCCTTTCGGAACACACGATGCGCCAGTATACGAAAGTCTCCCCGCACAAGCGAAAGTATGTGGCCCATCATCAGACCATCAAGGATGCCGTAAGGGTGGTTGGCGACCAGAACAAGTGGCCCGTCGGTCGGTATGTTCTCCATCCGTCCGGCCACCAGTTGCAGCGACAACCCATATCTTTCGACCATCACCTGCCAGAAGTCGCGCCCTTGCGAGACTTCGTGTTCATAGCCGTCGGCGCGACGGATCAGACGCATGCGCCCCGTGACGTTCTCCACGGTGCGGATCATGGCCCGGCCGCTGCGCGACTGAGCGGAACTGGCATAACTGATTTCGCGAGCAACCTGCCTGCGCTGTCCCATACTGTATCGCTCTGCCATTGCCTGACGATGCGTTTACGTTAGGCGCAGAACCATGGCCACTAAAGTTTACGATTTTGCGACAACAGGCCTAGGCCGCAGCCTGCTTTGCTGCACCTGGCGAAGCATTGATCGTTTCAAGCAATTCGGCGCGACGTTTGGATGCTTTCTGGGCGTTCGCATGCTTTACCGGACCGAAACCGCGAATATCGAGCGGCAGCCGGGCAAGAGCTTCCACCGCCTCCGGATCCGCGTCCGGTAACGACAGCACCTTCTTCATATCGCGCTCGTATTCCCTGATCAGACGACGCTCCATCCTGCGCTCGGCAGTATAGCCGAAAGGATCGAACAGCGTACCGCGCAAATGCTTCATCCGGGCAAGCCAGGGAAAGAATCGAGCCATGCGCGGGCCGAACTCCCGTTTTTTCGGACGCCCATCCGGCCCCTCCTTCGATAGCATCGGCGGCGCAAGATGGTATTTGAGCGTCAAGTCGCCCGAAAACTCGGCTTCCGCCTTTGCCCGCGTCTCGGAAAGCAACCGCGCGACCTCGTATTCGTCCTTGTAGGACAAGAGCTTATGATAGCCTAACGCCACGGCCTCTCTCAGAGTCGGATCGGTCACGCTGTTCACAAGGTTCCTGTAGCGTTTTGCGAGCCTGTTCCCCTGATAAGCAACCAGGTGCTCGGCCCGAAAGGCAATGCGCTCCTCCAGTGATTGCGGGGCATCGGAACTCTCTGGCAAAACCGCGTTTGCCGCCTCCTCCGGATGCATGACGGCCCACCGTCCCAGCATGAAAGCTTTCTTGTTCCTTTCGACCGCCGCACCGTTCAACTCTATCGCCTTCTGAACCGCCTCAAGCGACACCGGGATCAGTCCACGTTGCCACGACGCTCCGAAAACGATCATGTTGGAATAAATCGAGTCTCCCATCAGCACGCGTGCCAGTTCCGATGCATCGAAGAAGCTCACACCGTCGCGCAACTTCCGTTCCAGCGACAAGGTCAGCCGGTCGGCAGGAATGGCAAACTCGGTATCTCGGGTGAACTCACCGGTCACAATCTGATGATTATTGACCACCGCTCCGGTTCGACCCTCCGCCATCAGCCCCAGCGTCTTGGCGCCCGCGCTCACGACGAGGTCTCCGCCGATCAAAGTATCGCACTCACCCGTAGCGACACGGATTGCGCTGATATCTTCGGGCGTCTCGGCGATGCGGCAATGGATATGAACCGCGCCGCCCTTTTGCGCGAGGCCCGCCATTTCCATCATGCCCGCACCTTTACCATCGACATAGGCCGCCATTGCAAGGATGGCGCCGATTGTCACAACACCCGTGCCGCCGACACCGGTGATCACAGTATTATGGGTCCCGTCGATCTGCGGCAGGTCAGGCAAGGGTAGATCTCCGATCTCGACGCTTGCCTTCGCCTCCTTGCGTATCGCGCCACCCTCTATGGTCACGAATGAAGGACAAAACCCCTTCAGGCAGGAAAAATCCTTGTTGCAAGCCGATTGATCGATTGCCCGTTTGCGCCCCAGCTCCGTTTCAACCGGAACGATTGCCACGCAGTTTGACTGAACACCGCAATCACCACAGCCCTCGCAGATATCGGTGTTGATGAACACGCGCTTGTCAGGATCCGGAAACTGGCCACGTTTGCGGCGTCTGCGTTTCTCGGCGGCACAGGTCTGGATGTACAGGATGACGGATACACCCTCGACCTCCTTCATCCGTGCCTGTACCTGGGGCAGTTCATCCCGTTCGTGCCAGCTTATGCCTTTCGGAAAGGGGGCCCGCGCCGGTTCTTCTTTCGGGTCGTAGACGACGGCGATTTCCTTCACGCCGGCGGCTTTGATTTCATGGGCAATCCGGTCCGGGCTCAAACCTCCCTCATTCGGTTGTCCGCCGGTCATCGCCACCGCATCATTGTAAAGGATCTTGTAGGTGATATTCGTTCCCGCAGCCAAAGCCGCGCGGATCGCAAGAAGCCCCGAATGGTTGTAGGTCCCATCTCCAAGCTGCTGAAAAACATGGTTTGTCCTGGAGAACGGAGCCTCGCCGATCCAGTTTGCGCCCTCGCCGCCCATATGCGTGTATCCTGACACGCCCCGGTCCATCCAGAGTGCCATGATATGGCACCCTATCCCGCCATAGGCGCGGCTACCCTCAGGCAGCTTGGTGGATGTGTTGTGCGGACAGCCGGCGCAGAAATACGGAACCCGCGCGGCGATGTCTTCGGCGTTGTCAGTCTTTCGCGTTTCGGCAATTCGCGATATCGCACCACGAACGGCATCGGTGCCTCTGCCCTCGTCGATCAGAATCTCACCAATCTTTTCAGCAATCATCACGGGATCCAGGGCCATGCGCGTGGGGAACAACTCTTCCTCATGCACCCCGCCTGCGCCGCCCTTGTACCACCCATAGACCCGACGCCCGCGACGATCGTCAAAGATCGCCTCCTTGATCTGAACCTCGATCAGCTTGCGCTTTTCCTCGACGACGACAATCAGCTCCAGACCTTCGGCCCAGTCGTTGAAGCCAGCCATATCCAGCGGAAAGGTCTGGCCGACCTTATATGTCGTGATCCCCAGACGTTCTGCTTCCTCTGCATCAAAACCCAGAAGGCTCAGCGCATGGGCCAGATCCAGCCAGTTCTTGCCAGCGGCCACAAAGCCGATCTTCGCGCCCGGTTTGCCCCAAATCCGTTTGTCGATCCCGTTCGCGTGGGAAAACGCCTCGGCCGCAAAACGTTTGTGATCGATCATCCGGGCTTCCTGCTGGATCCAATGATCCTGAAGCCGGATATTCAGCCCCCCTTCCGGAAACGCGAAATCTGGCGACAGAAAGCTCATCCGATCCGGACGCGCATCAACGACGCTGGTCACTTCGACCGTGTCTTTCATCAGCTTCAGACCGGCCCAAACACCGGCGAACCGGGACAAGGCAAAACCATAGAGCCCGTAATCAAGGATTTCCTGAACCCCCGCGGGCGACAAAACCGGCATGTAGGCGTCCATCACCGCCCAATCAGACTGATGGCAGGTTGTCGAGCTTTCGCCGGTATGGTCATCACCCAGGGCCATGATGACCCCGCCATGAGGGCTGGTACCTGCCATGTTGGCGTGCCGCATCACGTCGCCGGACCGATCGACGCCGGGGCCCTTGCCATACCAAAGGCCGAAAACGCCGTCATATCTACCCTCACCGCGCAGTTCCGCCTGCTGGGTGCCCCATAACGCGGTTGCGGCGAGATCTTCATTCAGACCCGGCTGAAAGACGATATCGGACTTTGTCAGGGTTTCACTGGCCCGCGCCATCATCTGATCGACGCCACCCAGTGGCGAACCGCGATAGCCGGTCACATAGCCCGCCGTGTTCAGACCGGCCGCCACGTCGCGCGCTTTCTGCATCAGCATGAGCCGGACCAGCGCCTGTGTTCCATTCAGCAAAACCTGGTCTTTTGTCAGATCATACCGATCATGCAGACTTACATCGCGTAGGCTCATCTCATCCTCCAAGGTCATCTCATTATAGGTCATAATTTCTGACCTACAAAATCATTTTCGCGACATATGTGCATTTGCATCCGGGTATCCGCGCCGTGTAAGGCTGTGCCGAGTTTGGGCGCTAACAAAGATTGAATCTGCCGATATGGATTGGGACAAGCTAAGAATATTTCATGCCGTCGCCGATGCTGGCAGTCTGACCCATGCCGGCGATACTCTGCACTTGTCTCAGTCAGCCGTGTCACGCCAGATCAGGGCGCTGGAAGAAAGCCTGAACACCACCCTGTTCCACCGCCATGCCCGCGGCTTGATTCTCACCGAACAGGGGGAGCTGCTTTTCGACGCAACCTCTGCCATGAACCGCCGCCTCGAGACAGCCGAGGCGCGGATTCGCGATAGCGAGGAAGAGGTCTTTGGCGAACTCCGGGTAACGACGACCACGGGCTTTGGCTCGCTCTGGCTCGTGCCACGTCTTCCAAAACTCTATGAAAAGTACCCGGATCTGAAGATTGATCTGATGCTGGAGGAACGTGTACTCGATCTTCCGATGCGCGAGGCGGATGTTGCAATCCGTATGAAGGAGCCAAGCCAGGCCGACCTAATCCGCAGGCGGCTCATGGGCGTTCACATGCGCCTGTATGCCTCGCCCGACTATCTGGATGCCCATGGGCGACCGGAGGTCATGGAAGATTTGTCGGATCATCGGCTGATTTGCCAGAACACAACGTCTTTTCAGGTCAGCGCAGGCGCGAGACTGGTTCAGGAACTGCTGACCCATCAGGTTCCCTCGACTCTGACCATAAACAACTACTTCGGCGTTTTGCAGGGTGCCTTGTCCAACCTTGGCATCGGCGTCTTGCCTGATTACGTCATAGAGGATTTCCCGAACCTCGAACGGGTCTTGCCCGAGGTGGAGTCGAACGAAGTGCCCGTTTTTCTGGCTTATCCAGAGGAGTTACGCCAATCGAAACGGATCGCGGCCTTCCGTGACTTCGTCACTGAGGAAATCATTGCGCACCGGCGTCGAAAGAAGGCAGAAGCCGGTGAATGACACGAGCCATGCAAAAACTGCATACCGGGTCTGCACAGAATTCCGTCAAAGCGTCTTGATTTAAGGCAGATTGAAAACTAATTCAAAGTTAACACTGAAGGTTGATTATCCCTTCAGAGTTACCTCCCTGTTGGACTAGGGCCGAGCTTAATGCTCGGCCTCTTTTTTTTTAAGCGTCGCCAAGTTCGAAACGGGCTGTTTCGATTGCAAACGTGCATGAGTCTGCGAAACCCGATAGACTTTGAAGATACGTCGTACGACTTGGGGATGTGGGGGCATGGTCCGGCTGATTGGCATAACGCTATTCGCGTTCTGCGTTGTTTTCCCTTTTGAAGTGCAGCCGCGTCCGATGCCAGCCGGTGCCGAGCTTCAAGAACGACCGGCAGTGGCTACTCTCCAAGGCAGCACGGTCATCCTGTCCGACGGCATGACGATCGGTCATGTCATCTCGGCGTGGTCGGGCGGTCCTCGTGTCATGGTACTGCAGATCGCCCTGGACAAGGGTGTTGGCTTCAACTCTGGCGAACTGACACTGACCGTACCTGAACCGGTTGATCCCCGTGTTCCGATCACGCTGATGCTTTCACGCCGCGCTTTGGGAGACATCCTGGCAAACGACGCGCCCTGATCCTCTTTCCCCCGCCGCGCGCATGTCATAAGAGGTCCCGCGACGACACGGGGAGCCTCCATGACCGAACCAGAGATCACGCCCGATCTGATCGAGGCCCATGGCCTGAAACCAGATGAATACGAGCGGTTGCTGGGAATTATCGGTCGTCCGCCGACGTTTACGGAACTCGGTATCTTTTCGGCAATGTGGAACGAGCATTGTTCCTACAAATCTTCAAAGAAATGGCTCCGTACCCTTCCGACAGAGGGCCCCCAGGTGATCTGCGGTCCGGGTGAAAATGCGGGCGTTGTCGACATCGGCGACGGTCAGGCGGTGGTATTCAAGATGGAAAGCCACAACCATCCGTCTTACATCGAACCTCATCAGGGCGCCGCGACCGGAATGGGCGGTATCCTGCGCGACGTCTTCACGATGGGCGCGCGCCCGGTTGCCGCGATGAATTCACTGTCTTTTGGAGAGCCTTCTCACCCCAAGACATCGCGACTTGTATCAGGCGTCGTTGAAGGGATCGGAGGTTACGGAAATGCTTTCGGTGTTCCGACGGTTGGTGGCGAGGTACGTTTTCACTCCTCCTATAACGGCAACTGTCTGGTGAATGCCTTCGCAGCAGGAATTGCCGACGCTGACAGTATTTTCTATTCCGCCGCATCAGGCGTCGGCATGCCCGTGGTCTATCTGGGCGCAAAAACCGGCCGCGACGGCGTTGGTGGCGCCACAATGGCCAGCGCAGAGTTCGACGACACGATCGAAGAAAAGCGCCCGACTGTGCAGGTGGGCGATCCTTTCACCGAAAAGCGCCTCCTTGAAGCCTGCCTTGAACTGATGCAGACCGGCGCCGTCATCTCCATTCAAGACATGGGCGCGGCGGGGCTTACATGCTCTGCCGTCGAGATGGGTGACAAGGGCGGACTCGGCGTCAAGCTTGACCTTGATCGTGTGCCCGTTCGTGAAGCCGGCATGACCGCCTACGAGATGATGCTTTCGGAATCTCAGGAACGCATGCTCATGGTTTTGCGACCCGAAAAAGAAGACGTCGCGCGCGCAATCTTCGAAAAATGGGACCTCGACTTCGCCATTGTCGGTGAAACCCTGGCCGAAGACCGGTTTCTGATCATGCATGGCGGCGAAGTGAAAGCGGACTTGCCGCTCGCTCCCCTGTCTGGCGCAGCACCCGAATACGACCGTCCACACCTGATCCGTAACTCCAGCATTCCCATCGGCGATGTTCCCGAGATCAGACCTATCGACGGGCTGCGCGCCCTGCTCGCGTCGCCAAACTATGCCTCCAAGGCTTGGGTCTACGATCAGTATGACAGCATGGTGCTGGCCGATACGGTTCGCGCGCCGGGGCTGGGCGCCGGGATTGTGCGGGTGCACGGCACGGAAAAGATGCTGGCGTTCACATCCGATGTCACCCCGCGTTATGTCAGGGCCAACCCCGTCGAAGGCGGCAAGCAGGCCGTGGCCGAAGCCTTTCGCAATCTCTGCGCGGTTGGCGCCCGGCCGCTGGCCACTACGGACAACATGAACTTCGGCAATCCGGAAAGACCCGAAATCATGGGCCAGTTTGTCGGTGCGATCCAGGGCATAGGTGCGGCCTGTCTCGCACTCGACATGCCAATCGTTTCAGGCAACGTCTCACTCTATAACGAGACCGACGGACAGGCCATCGATCCAACGCCGACAATCGGCGCTGTGGGCTTGATCGATCATCCCGACAAGCTGATCTCGGGATCTGCTGCATCCGGCCATGTCGCCCTCCTTCTGGGGGTGACCTCAGGCCATATGGGCCAGTCTGCGCTTCTGGCCGAAGCGTTCGGGCGCGAGGCAGGCGATGCGCCACGGGTCGATCTCGATGCAGAACGACGCCATGGTGAGTTCGTTCGCAATCACGCGCGGCATATCGCGGCCTGTACCGATCTGGCCGATGGTGGCCTCGCGCTGGCCGCATTCGAGATGGCGGGTTCGGCTGGCGTCGGCCTCGCTCTGGAAACCGAAGATACAGGCGCTCTCTTTGGCGAAGATCAGGGTCGCTACTTGATTGCGGCAAGTCCCGAGAACGCGGACCGGCTCCTTGAAGCGGCAAGTGCCTCGAACATACCCCTTGCTCAGGTCGGGACTTTTGGCGGGCAAGACATTCGTTTCGGAAGCGATGCCGCCAGTCTCTCAGAGTTGACTGCCGTTCATAAGACTGCTTTCGCCAAAGCACTCGGCCTCGAAACTCAGACACCGATGAAGAGTTAGTAGCATCCCTTGCGGGCAATACGCAGCTTGCTTACATTCTTAACGCGCACAGGAGGAAACCAGTTCATGGCCATGAAAGCTCAGGATATCGAGGATCTGATCCGCGCGGGCTTTCCGAAAGCGACCATCACGATCACGGATCTTGCGGGCGACGGAAATCACTATGCAGCTGAAGTCGTGGATGAGAGCTTCCGGGGCCAGAACCGTGTTCAGCAGCAGCGCGCGGTCTATGCGGCACTCAAGGGTGCGATGGATGGCAAAGACGGTGCCCTTCATGCGCTGGCCCTGACTACCAAGGTGCCCGAATGACGACCTTCGGCACAATCGCAGTCATTTCAGCACTGATCCTGATTGTGCTTTTCGTGCGGGCCGTGATTGTCATGCGGAACGAAGGCAAGTCGGAACGCGGATCCGAACCGGGGCAAGGCCATCATGTAGTCGATTCAAGCTATTTTTCGGGCGGCGGCGGCGGCGGACATCAGTCCAGCTTCCGTGTTCCCAAGGATCCACAGGAATACGCAAAGGGCTTTGTGCCCAGGCAGAAAGGCAAAAGGAATGACCGCTGAAGACCAGATCAAGGACACTGTCACAAAGAACGACGTGGTATTGTTCATGAAGGGCACCAAGATGATGCCGCAATGTGGGTTCTCCTCTCGCGTCGCTGGAGTCCTGAACTATATGGGCATCGACTACGCCGACGTGAACGTTCTCGAAGATGATGCGATCCGTCAGGGGGTCAAAGACTATTCGGACTGGCCGACTGTGCCGCAACTATACGTCAAAGGCGAATTTGTGGGCGGCTGCGATATCGTTACCGAAATGACCCTGTCCGGCGAACTGGATACCTTGTTCGAAGAAAAAGGCGTCACATACGACAAGGATGCTGCCGAGAAGATCCGCGAAGCAAACGCCTGATTTTAGACACGGCGCCCCACGGGCTTTCCCGGGGCGCCGACCCGCACCGCAGGCGCGTTGGAGACGCGCGGGGTCTCCGACATCAGTTTGTCGACCCTGGAAATCGTCGCCGACATCAGGCGTTTGCGGCCCCTCGCCTCTTCCCACCAGGCCCGGGCTCCCGGGGTCGTAAGCAGATCAGTCAACGAGTTCTCCAGGGCATCTTCAAGCCCGACATATCCGGGCGGTATCCGCCCTGTATGCTTGTTGAAGTTGCCATACACATGAATGCCCTGTTCCAGGTAAAGCCCGAACGCCCGCTTTTCATGCGATTCTAGCGCGGCAAAGTCCTTGTGCCCGCGCTCGATCATCTCGGCGAATGACAGATCATTGGTCTGCGACTTGAACTCGCGCAATGCTTCGAGAAGCTCACGCCAGTTCGACAGACGCGCTTGTCTGTTGCCTTCCCGAAGCTCGTATCCAAGAAAAACAAGTGAACAAACGACAGCAAAAGCTGCAACAAGCTCCGCAACGACAGAAAGCTGGTCGAGCGCCATGGCGCGTCAGGCCGCGCCCGCGCGCTCTTCCACCGTGTCAGCAATCGCTTCAGCCTGCGCGGCAAGTTCGGCAAGCGTATCGGTGACTTCCGTGGGAATACGCGCAACTTCGACCGTATTGGGAGTCATCGCAGCCTCACGCGCCTCTTCGAGTTCCGCCTGCAATGCGCCGAATTTCTTTTCCATTGCGCGAACACGGTCATCGGCCCCCGCCGCCTTGTCAGCCAGCAGCAAACCCGCCATCAAAAGCATCCGGCTTTCCGGCATCCGCCCGATCTGGCTCAGAAGAGTTTGCGCCTCGGTGTCAAGCATCTGTGCCGCCGATCTCAGAAAGTGTTCCTCACCTTCCTGGCAGGCAACTTCAAAGTCGCGGCCCCCGATTGTGATTGTGACCTCAGGCATTTGCGGCCTCCTTCAGCATCGGCTCCAGATAGGACAAGGCGCGGTCGATCTCGGACCTGTCGCCATCTTGCAGGGCGCGCAGCGATTCGAGTTCCGCCTCCAATGCTTTGTTCACCAGCTCGGCATCAGCCAGCCCCGCCGCATTCGCTTTTCTCAGCGCCGCGTTCGATGCCCGCAACTCTGAATTCACTGACCGAAGACGCCTCAGATCGGCATCGGTCTCTTCGATCATTGCCCGTAATCCGCCGACTTCATCCTGAAGCTCGGCCACCTGCGTTTCCTGACGCTCCTTGATTGCGCGGACGCGTTCCTCCAGCTGCGCATTTGCTGCCCGTTCCGCGGCAAGCTCATCTGCCAGCGATTGCGCATCATTGCCGCCCATCGCGCTTAAACCGGCACCAATCCGGTCCAATGCCGCAGCGATCCGCTGCTCAAGCTCTCCAATATCGCTCATGCCCCTCCGTCCTTATCATTTCGAATCGTTTCGTCCGGCCCAATTCCGAGTTTATCCGAATGACATCTGATTTCGACCCCCAAGCAATTCGCTCGCTTCTTGAACTCAGGGGCAAGGCTGTTATCAGGGCGCATAACACAGACCGGCCTGCCGACAGAGAGGACCTTCCCTTGGACATCCCGACACTGAAAGAGCTTCACCCCGACCATTGGGCCCGCGCCACAGCGATCCGCACCCTTGCGATGGACGCTGTTCAGGCGGCGAATTCAGGCCATCCGGGGATGCCAATGGGTATGGCCGATGTTGCCACCGTGCTGTTCGAAAAGCATCTCAAATTCGATGCCTCGGCGCCGGATTGGGCGGATCGCGACCGGTTCATTCTGTCGGCCGGTCATGGCTCGATGCTGCTCTATGCGTTGCTGCATCTGACGGGTTACAAGGACATGACGCTGGAAGAACTGAAGAACTTCCGGCAGTGGGGGTCCAAGACCGCCGGCCACCCCGAATACGGCCACGCCAAAGGCATTGAAACAACAACCGGTCCGCTGGGCCAAGGCCTCGCCAATGCCGTTGGTTTTGCGATTGCGGAAGAAGCATTGCGGGCCCGCTTCGGGCGCAAGGCCGTAGATCACCACACCTATGTCATCGCGGGTGACGGTTGCCTGATGGAAGGCATCAGTCACGAGGCGATCGGGCTTGCCGGCATGCAACGGCTTTCCAAGCTCATTGTTCTTTGGGACGACAACAACATCTCGATCGACGGCGAAATCTCGCTTTCGGACATCACCGATCAGCCGAAACGCTTTCAGGCCGCGGGCTGGCAGGTTCTGTCATGTGACGGGCATGACCCCGAAGATATCGACGCGGCCCTGACCAAGGCCAAGACGTCGAAGAAACCGACGATGATTGCCTGCAAGACGCATATCGGCTTTGGCGCGCCTAACAAACAGGACACGGCCAAGGCGCACGGCTCGCCGCTCGGTCCCGATGAGATTCAGGCCACACGCGATATCTATGGCTGGCCCTACGGCCCGTTTGAGATCCCGGCAGACATCAAATCTGCCTGGGAGG
The DNA here is from genome assembly GCA_947503175.1 of uncultured Paracoccaceae bacterium. GTDB lineage: Bacteria > Pseudomonadota > Alphaproteobacteria > Rhodobacterales > Rhodobacteraceae > Ovoidimarina. The sequence continues at coordinate 861,034 of CANNCO010000001.1, read as the reverse complement.
CAATCGGGTCTCGCGGAGGAACCGAACGCCTTGCATGGGAGGAACGGGTTGCAGGTCTTTCCGCAAGCCGTCAGGCCGAGATCGCCCGTGTGATGGGCGGAGCGCCACACAAGAAACTGCCGGGTGTGATCCGCGCTCTGAAAAAGCAGGTCTCGGAGTCTCAACCGAAGGTTGCCACGCGGAAGTCATCCGAGATGGTGTTAGAAGTCATCAACCCGATCATGCCCGAAACCATCGGCGGTTCTGCGGATCTCACCGGTTCGAACAACACATTGACGGCAGACCTTGGAGTTTTCAATTCCAAGAACCGCAAGGGGCGCTACATCCATTACGGCATCCGCGAACACGGTATGGCCGCTGCGATGAATGGCATGGTGCTGCATGGCGGGATCAAGCCCTATGGGGGCACTTTCATGACCTTCACCGACTATGCACGGGGCGCGATGCGACTTTCGGCACTCATGGAGGTGGCCCCTGTCTATGTCATGACACACGACTCGATCGGCCTCGGAGAAGACGGTCCGACCCACCAACCGGTCGAACACCTGGCAATGCTCCGGGCAACGCCGAACATGCGTGTATTCCGCCCGGCGGATACGATCGAAACGGCAGAAGCCTGGGAACTGGCGCTCTCCTCGACCAAGACACCATCGGTACTGTCCCTGACCCGGCAGGGTCTGCCAACCGTCCGGACCGAGCACAAAACGCGCAACCTTACGTCCCAGGGTGCCTACGTCCTTGCCGAAGCGGAAGGCAAACGTCAGGCGATCCTGATCGCAACCGGCTCGGAGGTCGAGATTGCGCTCAGGGCCCGCGACCTCCTGCATGCTGATGGTATCGGTACGCGCGTCGTCTCGATGCCTTGCTGGGAACTCTTCGAGGAACAGGACGAAGCCTATCGTCGCAAGATTCTCCCCGCAGGTCCGGTGCGGATCGCGGTTGAGGCCGCCATGCGGTTTGGCTGGGATCGCTGGCTTTTCGGTGAGCGAGGCAAACGTGAGAAATCGGGCTTCATCGGAATGCACGGGTTTGGTGCCTCTGCCCCAATCAGCGATCTTTACCGCGAATTTGGGATCACACCCGAAGCGGTTGCGGACAAGGCCCGCAACCTGATTGACGGGAATTGGGCGCCCGATCCACGAACCTGACCAGACGGATTTGGTCTACAGAAGTTTCAACTGGTGATGTTGCATTCCGGGGCAGCATCGGCTGCCCCCTGCCAAGTCGTTCTCAGCGCAGGACGGAGCCAACCCGGGCGACAACCGGGTTGAGGACCTTCTGAACCAGCGGAATCAGTGCAAATCCAACGCAAAGACCGACCACACCATCAAGAACCGCCGTCACCAGCCATTCAATGAATCCCTCCGCCGCTCCGATGCCCTGCGCCACGCCAGCGGCGATATCATGGATGATCTTGTAGGGCATATGCACCCCCAGCTCATCCAGACCGTGTACGATGATTGCACCCCCAACCCAGATCATGGCCGCAGTGCCGACGATAACGAGCAACGTCATCAGATAGGGCATGCCACGCACGATCCCTTCCCCCAATCTGCGCGTCGCGGCCAGCCGCCCCGCTGCGGCCAGATGCAGTCCGAAATCATCGGCCTTAACAATCAGCGCCACAGCGCCATAGACAGCGACGGTGATGATGATCCCGGCCACGGCCAATGCACCGGCCTGAAACCAGGTAGAGATCCCGATTGGCAAGGCTGCAAGCGTGATCGTCATGATTTCCGCCGACAGGATGAAATCCGTCTTGATCGCACCCTTGACCTTCTCTTCCTCAAGATGCGCATCAGCAAGCATTTCTTCATAGGTATCTTCTTCGGTGTGATCATGAGGATTCAGGACATGCCACACTTTCTCGGCGCCCTCGAAGCACAAATAGGCACCACCCAGCATCAGGAGCGGTGCAATTGCCCAAGGGGCGAACGCCGAAAGGAGCAGCGCAACCGGCAACAGGATGATCAGCTTGTTAAAGAACGACCCTCGAGCGATTTTCCAGACAATCGGAAGTTCGCGATCTGCCGAAAAACCATGTACGTATTTCGGCGTTACCGCCGCGTCGTCTATAACGGCACCCGCAGCCTTGCTTGATGCTTTGACCGCCTGACCCACGACATCATCGACCGATGCCGCCGCAACTTTCGCGATCGCCGCGACATCGTCCAACAACGCAAGTAATCCGCTCACACTCAGTCTCCAGACTCGGAACCGCACGATAGCGGCATCCGGTCAGGAGACAACGCGGTAAAAGCAAAAAGGTTCGCTTCAGAAAGCGAAAAGAGTTCGCAGATCCTTCGAAAACGTCGCGCGAACATGGGCCATCTCACCTTCGGAGATGCGCGCATCCAGTACATCGAGGACGGCGCCCACCGCCTCCTCTGCGTCGCCCAGCGGATCGGTCGCAAAATCCGGCGCGATCTGCGCAAGAAACCCTTCGCGGGTCCGCTCGCGTCGCGGGGTCTTCGATGGATCCCAGCCCTCGTAAAAGACTCCGCGGATCATTATCGGCATCTGTGCGGCAAGCTGAGCCGCCTCATCGGGGCTAAGGTGATCCCGAACTGCATGAAGAACCGATCTAAGCAGACGGTAGGATCGCTGCTTGTTTTCCCATCCCGTCCGTTCGTTCACCTCGTTGATCCAGCTATTCGCTTGCTGCACGGATTCATCGATGATCTTCAGTCCAAGCGCGCTCATTGCCACCCTCCTCGGCTGTCTGCCGTCAGAATGATCACAAAACGCCCTTGCGATTGTTGATATCCGTCAACGCCCCGCCGTCAGCGTTGGAAGCCTGTTCACATCCTTGTAGAGCAAATAGCGGAACGGTCCGGGTCCCCCGGCATAGCAAGCCTGCGGACAGAAGGCGCGCAGCCACATGAAATCGCCCGCTTCGACCTCGACCCAGACGTCGTTCAACCGGTAAACAGCCTTGCCTTCCAGCACATACAGCCCGTGCTCCATCACATGTGTCTCGGCAAAAGGAATGATCCCACCGGGCTGAAAGGTGACGATGTTAACGTGCATGTCATGGGCAAGATCGTCGGGATCGGCAAAACGCTGTGTCGCCCAGGCACCGTCCGTATCTGGCATCGGGTGATGCGGAACATCGCGCTCGTGGGTCACGAAGGCGTTGGGCGGGGCGATCCCCTCTACAGCTTCATAGGACTTGCGCACCCAATGAAAGGTTGTTGCAACCTCTTCACGGTTCCAAATGCTCCAGTTGGCACCGGCTGGAATGTAGGCATAGCCGCCTGCATCCAAACGGAACACCTTTCCTTCCAGCGTCAGTTCAGCAACACCGGACGTCACAAAAACGACGGCCTCGGCATTCTGATCCGTCTCCGGCCTGTCACTTCCCCCACCTCGCTCCAGTTCCATGATCGTCTGGCTGAAGGTTTCCGCGAAACCTGAGAGCGGACGCGCAATGATCCATCCCCGTGCCCCCGTCCAATGCGGGAACGCCGAGGTCACGATATCTGTCATCACACCTTTCGGGATCACGGCAAATGCAGTCGTGAAGATGGCGCGGCCTGTCAAAAGCTGTGACTGCGGCGGAAGCCCGCCCGGAGGAAATGCGTATTCTGTCATGGTCTCATCAGATGCCCATCCGGGACAAATGGAAAGAGCGCACCCGACTGAAGGAGTTTCTATGCCTTTTTGACGATCAGCCCCGCATGCGTGTCCCATCCGGATCGAACAGAATTTCTGTCACAAGCCGCGCAGGCTGCATCTCACCAAGTATCTCGATCTCGACCGCAAGCCCGTCCTCTACCTTCTCACGCGGCAGAAACCCCTGCGCGACCGAAACACCCGCATGATGCGAATATCCCCCGGACGTACAAAAGCCTGCGACCTCCCCACCTAGCCAGATCGGCTCATAGGCAACAACGTCGGCATCTGCCGCATCGACGATGAACGCGCAAAGCTGGCGCGGCGGTGGTGACTCTCTCTCGGCTTCGGCGACCGTCCGGCCGATGAAGTCCGTGTCCTTCTTCCATGCGATGAACCGGTCCATTCCAGTCTCGGCCGCAGTGTAATCGGGTGAAAACTCCCGCATCCACGACCCGAAGAAACGGTCCAGCCGCAGGCTCATCATCGCCCTCATTCCGAAAGGTTTCAGCCCGTACGCCTGCCCGGCCTCCCAGAGCGTCGCGAACAGCGCCCGCTGCGATGGGAGGTCGCAATAAATTTCGTATCCCAGATCACCCGTATAGCTCACCCGTTGCACAAGACAGTTCGCCATGCCGACCGTCATCTGCCGTGCGTCCATGAACCGGAATGCATCGTTTGAGACATCCTCGCCTGTCACGGCCGCTAGAAGGTCACGCGCGTTCGGTCCGGCGATCTGGAAACCGGTGATCCGATCCGACAAGTTCTCGACCCGAACGCCTTCTTCAAGATGGGTTTCGAACCAGCGCAGGTGAAAGTCCTGACTTCCGTAGGACGCGTTCAGCCGGAATTCGGTTTCGGATATGCACGTGATGGTGAAATCGCCGATCAACCGGCCCGATGGCGCCAGCATCGGCGTCAAGGCCAATCGTCCCGGCTTTGGAACACGCCCCGCCATCATACGATCGAGCCAACAACGCGCACCGGTTCCGGTGACACGGAACTTGGAGAAGTTATGAACCTCGTTGATCCCAACGGCATTTCTGACGGCAGCGACTTCACGTGCGGTCGCCTCCCAGGCATTCGAACGCCGAAAACTCGGCGTCTCGAACCGTGGTTCGCCGTCTGCTGCAAAGTAGTTTGGCACTTCCAGACCATACTGCGCGCCCCAGACCGCACCCATCCCATCCCAGATGTCGTACATCGGGGTCGTGCGGAACCGGCGGGCGGCGGGCAACTCCTCGTTCGGGTAACTCACTGAGAAGCGGCGCTGATAGTTCTCGATCACCTTGGGAACCGTATAGCCGGGCGTCGTCCACCTCCCGAACCGTGCCACATCCATCGCAAAGATGTCCCGTTCCGGTTCTCCCTCGACCATCCACTGCGCCAGTGACAGTCCGACACCGCCGCCCTGACTGAAGCCCGCCATCACCGCGCAGGCGGACCAGTAGTTGCGCAAACCCGGAACCGGACCCACCAGAGGGTTGCCATCTGGCGCAAAGGTGAATGGGCCGTGGATCACCCGCTTGACGCCTGCCCGCTCGAGAACAGGAAAACGCCGATACGCGAAATCGACGGAGTCCTCGATCTTCTCGAACGCATCGTTCAAAAGCTCATGTCCAAAATCCCAGGGCGTTCCATCCACGGCCCATGGTTCGCATTTCTGCTCATAGAACCCGATGCAAAGCCCCCGCCCCTCCTGCCGCAGATAGCTTTCGCCTCCCGGGTCCATCACATGCGGGAACTCTTCGTTCCGCTCATAGATTTCGGGAACATCCTCCGTCACGAGATACTGGTGCGCCATCGGCAACAACGGCAGGTAAACGCCTGCCATCGCGGCGACCTCACGCGCCCACAGCCCGGCTGCATTCACGATATGCTCCGCATGGACCGTTCCGGTCTCGGTCACGATGTCCCAGGTGCCGTCAGCGCGGGGATTCGTCTCAAGAACTCTGCAATGGGTGACGATGTCTGCCCCGCCCATCCGCGCGGCCTTCGCATAGGCATGGGTCGTTCCAGACGGATCGAGATGGCCATCCAGCGGATCGTAAAGCGCGCCAAGAATGCCGTCCGTGTTCACCAACTCGGCCCGCTCGCGGATCTCGGACGGACCAAGAAGCTCTGTATGCAATCCCATATACCGGTGCTTGGCGCGTTCGGCCTTCAGCATATCCAGCCGCTCCGGCGTGTCGGCCAGTGTGATCCCGCCCACATGGTGCAATCCGCAGGACAGGCCGGTCAACTCCTCAAGCTCGCGATAGAGCCGGATCGTGTAGCCCTGCAATGCAGCCATATTGGTATCGCCGTTGATCGTGTGAAAGCCGCCCGCTGCATGCCATGTGGACCCGGATGTCAGTTCCGAGCGCTCGATCAGCATCACATCCGACCAACCGAGTTTCGTCAGGTGATAGAGCACCGAACACCCTACCACACCGCCACCGATTACCACCACTTGAGCTGTCGATTTCACGCACTTTTCCTTTCGTTTCAGCGGCGCAACATGTATATGCCTGCTCCACTACCTTCGCATGGATTGCGGGTTACTGCGGTCAAAACCCGCTCACGCGTCGCGCCCATGAGCTTTCAGACGCGCATGCAACCTCTCCGCCTCCGGATGTCCCCCGTCCAAAGCCCAGACATATGCCTGCGTCAGAAAGAAACACTCGGCATCCACATCGTGTTGTTCTGCACGCCGATCGGCCTCGGCCAGGTAGATCCTGACGAGGGTCTCGATGTCCCGCGCATGATGCGCGGCGATCAGGGCTGCGTCGTCATTCGGCGGCAATCGGCGCCTCGGCCAGTCGGGAGGCAACCCATGCATGGAAGCAATGCGTCGGTCCGTCCATCGCAGGCGAGAACTTGCCGCCATCAAAGTACAGGCCGGATCGGCCGACCTGCATACCTTCGACCACGCCGATATCCTCGACAAAAATCTCGTGCCACAGACCCGCCGCCTTGTCGCGCATATCGGTGAACTCGTCGCCAATAGCGGACGGCTCGGCGTAATAGATGTTCACATGCTCGACCGTCCGGTCTTTCGCAACCGGTTCAAGCACGATCGAGAACGTATGATCCCGATGCACGCCCAAAAGAACGTTGGGGTATAGCGCGATATACTCGGCACCGGAGTCCCATTTATCCGAAAGCGCCTCGAAGTCCGGGAAACGCCGGCCATCCGAGGTGATCGCCGAGCGATAGACGAGCGTGCCCTGACCCGAGAAATGCCCGGGCTCCTCGATGTTGTAGTGATCCTCGAGCCGCGAGTAGCTGTTCAGACCCGGATGAATCCATGGAAGATGATAGCTTTCGCAGTAATTCTCGACCGCCAGCTTCCAGTTGCACGCCACGTTCAGCGCGAAACCGGATGTCCCTCCGCCATGATAAAGCGGTTTGTCGAACTCGGCCCAGCGATCAATCAGGCCAGATGCGTAGTCCTCAAAGGCCGGAGCGTTTCCCGAGACATTGACAAAGACCACGTCCATGAAAACGTGACTCCTGATTTCGATCAGGCCCAGCTCATCCCGCTTGATTTCTTCATGAGTGTTGTGGCCGGGACCGCCCACATGCGGCGTCGCCTTCAGCTCTCCTGACAATGCATATGACCACGAATGGTACGGGCAACGGATCACATTTCCCACCTTCCCCTTCTCTGTCACCAGGATCATACCCCTGTGCCGACAGGTGTTCTGGAACACACGCACGACATTGTCCCGCCCGCGCAGCGCCAGCAGCGGCAAGCCAAGGAATGATACGGGAATGGCGTCACCGGGCTCGGGGATTTCTGCCGCCACCGTCAGACCGGCCCAGCTCTCGAACAGTAAATGATCACGTTCAGCCAGAAAGACCTCGTCCGAGGTATAGTGATCATTTGGAAGCCCGCGCGCCTCGGCAACGGGTTTCAGAACTTCGGAAAGATCGGTGACAGACATCGGCGCTCTCCCGCTTCGACCATCGGAATCTCCGAAGACTGTGCAGGTCGATCACGATCCTCGCCCTGCCGAATCCGACACTGACAGGTCGCGAACAGGCTTGTTCAGGCACCTGCATCAACCCTCCGTCATGGAACATGAGCTTTATCACGAACACGCATAACGACCGTCTCAAGCCGTGGACCGGCGAACGCATACCGGTCACTCCGGAACGGCGCGTCAGGAGCCCGGCTTCAGCACTTCGACGACCGAACCGGTTCGCGCGGCCTCCTGTGCCGCATGTCCCATGGCGACAGCCCACGCCCCGTCTGCCAGGGAAACCTCTACCCCGGCCTCGCCACGGACTACTTTCTGAAACCGAACATGCTGATAGAAGGTCGATCCATTGTGATCTCCGGCTTCCAGAAGCGCCGGGTCGACCGGGATATCGACCACCAAAGGTCCTTTCGGTTTTCGTGGGCTGACGATGATCTGCGAAACCGGGGGGGCGCCCAGATGGGTCGGCCAGAAGCGCCCTGGCCCGGGCACAAAGCATTCTATCTTACCATCCGGACCGGTGGCTGAAATCTCTTCCTGATAGCGGGAGCCTTCGGCGTACATGCAAAGATCAAGCATCGCCCGAGCCCCCCGCGAGAACTCGACGATGACGTAAGCCGTATCCCAGATATCGGGCGCCACGCCGTCGTATAGCTCATCGCGGTGGTTCACTTCCTGTCCTGCACTCGCCATCACACGCAAAGGATCATCGGCAAGAACATGTCGCATCAAATCGAAGAAATGACAGCATTTCTCGACCAGCGTTCCTCCCGAGCAGTTATTGAACCTGTTCCAGTTCCCGACCTTCTGCAGGAACGGAAAACGATGCTCTCGGATCGACAGCATCCTTACCCCGCCTGTGGCTTGCCCGACTTCCTCAATCAGCTTCGCGACTGGCGGCATATAGCGGTACTCCATCGCAACCCAGATCGGCGCGGAATAGATCTCTCCAAACCGCGCCATCCGGCCTGCATCGGCGGGATCGGTGTATAGCGGTTTTTCCACCAGCAGCGGCAACGGGCGAACCGCTGCGATCTCTTCCATCTGACGAGCATGAAGATGGTTCGGACTGGCGATCAACAGGCAGTCCAGACCCTCATCCCGCAGCAGTTCCGATAAGGATGAGAACAGACGTGCATTGGGTGCCATGGCTTTTGCCTTTGCCGCCATGATCTCGTCCGGCTCGTAAATGGCCGCAACCCGCGCGCCCGGTAACAACGCGATGTTCCGGATGTGCTCCTGACCCATCATGCCGCAGCCAATGATGCCGTAGTTGAGGATGTTCATTCGGTTGGATCCTATTTCAGGCGCGCGACATATCGCGCCACATTCGCGTCGTACCAGGTTCGCGAGTATTCGACGGGTGCCCCTGTCTGGTCATGGGCAATGCGTTCGATGAACCCGCAGGATGTTCCAGGGGCAAGGGCAAAGGGCGGTTCAGCCCAGCATGGCACAGTCGCGATCCCCACCCGGTCCTCCGCCCGCGATATCCAGAGGTTCAAACTCTTGCGGTAGAACAGATATAACGACTCGGACAGATCCTCGGGCCGCAGAACATCCGCACGCGCCGCGTCCAGCCAAATCTCTTCAATGGCCGCCGGCCGACCGCCGAGTTTGCGAAGACGTCGCACACGGTGCGCTTTCGGGGCCGGGCCGAATCTCGGCGCGCCTTTCGGTTTTGGAAGCCGGGCAACATCAAGAATCTCCGCAGTCGGCAAGCCACCTCCTTCCACGAGTTCCAGCCGAAAGAGCGCGTATACGCCCACGGCCTCATCTGTGGCGCGAATGTAGTTTCCTGATCCCTGCCGGCGTTCGAGCATGCCCCGTTCTTCGAGATCGGCCAGTGCCTTGCGAAGTGTTCCCACAGAGATTCCAAGCTCCGCCGACATCTCACGTTCAGGCGGCAGACGCTCGCCGGATATCAGCCGTCCGGCGGCAATGTCGCGGATCAGCATTTCCGTGGTCTGTACCCATTTGGGAAGGCTCGTCGGATCTGCCATGTGAGTCGGTCACCATAATTGATACAGTATTGATGCATATCAAGGCACATGCTACGCAAGCAGAAATTTCGCTGGCCAACAGGATTCGCATGACCGCTGTTCCCGTCACCTCTGCCGATCTGGACGCCCTTGAAGTTTCCTGGTTTTCCGCCCTCTGCTCGGACGACTACGCTTATCTCGGCGTTCCTGACGGCGCGTTGCGGTCAAGCTGGGAGCACTGCCGCGATATCCTTCTCGAAGCCGAAAAGCAGGGCTTTCGCAACATCCTGTGTCCATCCTCATATCAGGTCGGTCAGGATACGCTCAGCTTTGTCGCCGGTTGTGCGCCGCTCACGGACCGGATCAACATGCTGGCCGCGGTACGCTGTGGCGAAATGCAGCCGATCATGCTGGCCCGTACGATCGCAACGCTGGATCACATGCTGAAGGGACGCCTCACGATCAACATCATCTCCTCTGACTTTCCCGGGGAAGTCGCAGAAAGCAGCCATCGCTATCAGCGCTCCCGAGAGGTCGTCGAGATCCTGCGTCAGGCTTGGACACAGGAAAAGATAAACTATGACGGCAAGGTCTATCGTTTTCAGGATGTTTCCACCGATCCCGCAACACCATACCAGCAGAACGGCGGTCCCCTGATGTACTTCGGGGGTTACTCTCCGGCGGCGTTGGATCTTTGCGGCCAGCACTGCGATGTCTATCTGATGTGGCCGGAACCGAAGGACCAGATTGCACAGCGCATGAAAGACGCCCATGCGGCTGCTGAACGTTACGGGCGCACGCTCGATTACGGTTTGCGCGTTCACATGATTGTCCGCGACACCGAAGCGGAGGCCAAGGAATACGCGGAACACCTGGTCAGCAAGCTCGACGACGAATATGGCAAGCTGATCCGGGATCGCGCACATGACTCGATTTCGCTTGGCGTTGCGCATCAGGCGAAGGCGCGCGAACTGGCTGACAAATTCGGCTATATCGAGCCCCGCCTCTGGACCGGCATTGGTCGCGCGCGGTCCGGCTGCGGCGCGGCACTTGTCGGTTCGACCGACCAAATCCTGACCGAAATCGAAGCCTATCAGAAGATGGGCATACGCGCCTTTATCTTCTCGGGTTACCCGCATATCGACGAATGCATCTCGTTCGGTTCCCGCGTCCTGCCGCAACTGAAAACCTGTTCCTTGCCCGATGCATATGGACGGGTCCCAACGGAGACACCGAAAACGCCACTTGGCGCGGGAGAACGTCGCTGATGGACCGGATCGAACTACAAGGCGATGTCGAACTGAGCCGGATCGTTTATGGCATGTGGCGTCTCTGCGAGGACAACGACAGAAGTCCCGGCCATGTGCAGGCCAAGATCGAAGCCTGTCTTGCACAAGGCATCACATCGATGGATCAGGCGGATATCTATGGCGACTATGGGGCCGAAGAAGTCCTTGGCGGTGCCCTGAAAGCATCCCCCGCCCTCCGCGATCAGATCGAGATCGTCACCAAATGCGATATCGTGGCGCCAGCCGGGCGCCATGCGGATGCCCGTGTGAAACACTACGACACAAGCCAGGCACACATTCTTTCTTCAGTCGAGACTTCGTTGAGCCTGATGGCAACGGACCATGTCGACCTTTTGCTGATTCACCGTCCCGATCCTCTGATGGATGCCTGCGAAACTGGAGCCGCCCTTGATGAGCTCGTGGCGTCCGGCAAGGTTCGAGCAATTGGCGTCTCCAATTTCAAGCTCCATGACTGGACGCTTCTTCAGTCGTCGATGAAATCGCCTCTCGCCACCAACCAGATTGAAATCAGCCTCTTGCACAATGCGCCCTTCACCAACGGCGATATTGCCTATCTGCAGGAGCGTGGCATCCCGCCGATGGCATGGTCGCCTCTCGGCGGCGGCGATCTGTTCGGAAGGAAACACAATAAACTGCGCGATGCACTTAACTTTGTCGCAGATATGAAAGGTGTCGATGAAGCTGCCGTCGCGATTGCCTGGCTTCTTGCACATCCCGCGCGGATCATGCCTGTTATCGGGACAAACCGCCTGGACCGGATTGCATCGATCGGAAACGCACGCAACGTGGAAATAGATCGTCAGACATGGTTTGAACTCTATACTGCCGCACTAGGTCACGAGGTTCCTTGATCCATGGCTGACGGAGGAGCCTTTCCCGCGATGACAGCGTTCACGCCCAACAAAGAAAACGAACGCGCGTTTCGCGATGCGCTTGGCCGTTTTGCAACCGGTGTTACGGTTGTCACGACCCTCTCGGATCAGGGCCCGCTCGGGATCACGGCCAATAGCTTTGCCAGCGTTTCGCTTGATCCACCGCTGGTCCTGTGGTCGCCGGCGCGGTCCTCGCGCCGGTTTCCGGCATTCGAGGCGGCGGAATACTACGCGATTCATGTACTCGGAGAGGATCAGGTCAGCCTGTGCCAGAGATTCTCCAGAGACGGTCTGGAGTTCGAGGGGCTGGACTGGTCACCGAACAAGAATGGCGTTCCGCTGATCGGAAACTGCCTCGCGCGTTTCGACTGTATCCGCGAAGCCGCCCATGATGGAGGCGACCATCTGATTGTATTGGGCCGGGTAAGATCCGCCGAGTTTCGTGACGGTGCGCCGCTGTTGTTTGCGGCAGGTAATTACGGAAGCTTTACAGACGCGCCCTAAGTGCGGAAGTTGACGGTAACAAGGCCTGAAAACAGGCCAGAAAATGGGAGGGTCACGCATGAGCGCGTTAAAGGCGATTCTATTGCCGTTTCAGCTCTGGAACGATGTGGTTCTCAAGATTGGCCGAGGGATCGCGATTGTCGCGATGGGGGCGATGGTCATCGCCATCCTGATCCAGGTATTCTTTCGCTATGTCCTTAACAACGCGCTTCCCTGGCCGGAAGAGGCCGCGCGGTTCATGATGCTCTGGATGACAGGCCTGATTGCCCCGACAGCATATCGCCGCGGCGGCTTCGTCGCGATCGACATGCTGGCCATGGCTTTGCCTGCGCGGCTGGGCGCACTCCTTACCCTGGTTCTTCTCCTGATAGGTGGCACAATGCTGTTTATCGCGGTCGGCATAGGCTATGGCGAGGTGACGGGTTTCGGCGGGCGCTTTGCATCCGAGGCGCTCTGGCTTCCCCTCTCATTCGACCTCGAAACGTGGTACCGGGTCCCGCGCAGCTGGATGATGTCATCGCTTCTGGTCGGCGTGGTTCTGCTCCTGATCGTCAATATCGAACTCGTTCTTCGCGCATTGATTTCGCTTTTCGGAGGCGGCGACGATCTGCGCCCGATCCCGGCCGGTCCAGACGAAATCATGGCGGAGTAAGGGTATGCTGATCTGGTTCCTCCCGCTTTTCCTGCTGTTTCTGATGATCGGCTTGCCGGTGTTTTTCGGGTTGATCGCAGCGCCCGGCATCCTTTTGTGGCTGAGCGGTCAGTCCAGCGACATCACGTTGCTCTACCGCAATGTCTACAATGGGATGAACAGCTTTCCCCTGATGGCCATTCCGTTCTTCATGCTCGCGGGCGAATTGATGAACAAAGGCGGTATCACGCTGCGCCTCGTCGAGTTCAGCCAGGCCCTGATGGGCCATCTCCGGGGCGGGCTGGCACATGTGAACGTCCTGTCATCGATGCTGTTTGCAGGCCTTTCGGGATCAGCCGTCGCGGATACCTCGGCACTCGGTTCGATGCTGATACCGGCCATGGAAAAGCAGGGCTATACGCGACGCTTCGCGGCCGCGATCACAGCGGCCAGTTCGGTCATCGGTCCGATCATCCCGCCCTCGGGGATAATGATCATCTATGCCTATGTCATGGGCGAAAGCGTCGCGGCATTGTTTCTGGCCGGGATTGTCCCCGGCGTCCTTGTTGGCGTGGGCCTGATGCTTGTCATCAAGCTGATGGCCGACAAGTACGACTTCCCGATCGCGACCCGGAAAAAGACCTGGGGCGAACGCGGACAGGCGAGCCTGAAGGCATTCTTTCCCCTGATGACCCCGGTCATCATAATGGGCGGGATTCTCGCTGGTGTGTTCACCCCCACGGAAGCCGCCGCTGTTGCCGTTGCCTATGCTCTCTTCATCGGCTTCTTCGTTCTGAGAACGCTTACCATCTCGGAAGTGCCCGAGGTCCTCAGCCGCGCAGCACTCACTTCCGCGGTTGTCCTGCTTCTGGTTGGCGCGGCAATGGCGTTCAAGACCGTGGTTTCGCTCTCCTACGCCCCTCAGATACTCGCCGATTTCATCCTGTCGCTGTCGGAAAACCCGCTGATCCTGTTGTTTCTGATCAACCTGCTTCTCTTCATCGTCGGAATGTTTCTCGATGCCGGTCCTGCGATCATCATCCTCGGCCCGATCCTTGGCCCGATCTTTGTCAGCCTCGGCGTTGATCCGGTGCATTTCGCGATCATCATGAGCGTGAACCTGACCGTGGGCCTTGCAACGCCTCCCATGGGGCTCGTGCTCTTCGTGGCCTCATCAGTCTCCGGCGAACGGGTCGAGACGATTTCCAAAGCGATCCTGCCGTTTCTGGCAGTAGAGATACTCGTCATATTTCTCATAACGTTCATACCCGAAATATCTTTGACAGTCCCGCGTTTGACCGGGTTTGTCGAATGGCCCTAACCACCGACAAGAAACCAAGGGAGGACCCTGAAAGATGATCAGATCAATAACAAAGTCGCTGATGATGGCGGCTATCCTCGCGGCGGCCCCGCTGGCCGCGACAGCGCAGGATTTCAATCTGCGCGCCACCGCGAACTCGAATGAAAACGACGAAGACTATGACGGGTTGATCGTCTTCAAGAACTATGTCGAGGCGGCGTCGAACGGACGGATCGGCGTCGAACTCTTCATCGGAACCCAGCTTTGCTCAAACGGTCAGGAATGCCTGCAGGGTGTCGCCGACGGCTCGATCGATATCGTGATTCAGACCTCGGGCGGAACCTCCGGGATCTTCCCGTTCGTTCAGGTCCTCGACCTGCCCTATCTGATGGCCGACGATCGTGTCGCCGAGGCGGTGTTGGCCAATGGCTCCCCCTTTGTCCGCAAGATGCAGCAGATGGTCACCGATGGTTCAGGAGGCGCGCTTCGGCTGATGACCATCGGGAATACCGGAGGCTGGCGGAACTTCGCAAATACCCAACGCCGGATCGCGCAGCCATCCGACATGGAAGGTCTGAAAATCCGGACGGTGGTCGCCGACCTGCCCCAGGTCCTTGTTCAGGCCCTTGGCGCGTCGCCCACACCGATCCCGTGGCCGGAACTGTTCACCAGCTTCCAGACCGGCGTGGTCGAAGGATCGAAGAACGGTATCACCGACATCATGGGCATGAAGTTCCCGGATGCCGGTTTGCAATATGTCACCCTTGACGGACACGCCTACATGGGCGCGCTTTGGTTCATGAACAATGAAAAGTTCATGTCGATGCCCGAGGATCTACGCCGTGTCGTTGTCGATGGTTTCTACCAGCTTCAGCAGGCCACCTTTGCCTCGCCCAAGCGGAAGTCCATTCAAGCCTATGAGGACTTCGTTGCTGGTGGAGGCGATCTTTATGTGCCGACGCCGGACGAAAAGGCTGCATTCAAGGACGCGGCGGCACCTGTCTTCGATTGGTTCCGCGAGAACGTGGATGGCGGACCCGAGATCATCGAGGCTCTGAACGCCGCCGTCGCCGAAGCCGAGGCCGAACTCGAAGAGATCCGTGCCGGTGACATGAACTGAGCAATTGATGCCAGGATATGAAAGGCGCCCTTCGCGGGGCGCCTTTCTCATGTCCTAGCCAAAGAAATCGCGCGGCGAGACGCCGTATTGCTTACGGCAGGCACGATAGAACTGCGCATAGCTTCCAAACCCTGCATCGAGAGCGGCAGTCAAGAGATCACGACCATCGCGATGAACCAGGACCTGAACACGGGCCAGTTTCTCCGCTGTTCGGAATGCAACCAGTCCCTGTCCGATCTGCGTCCGAAACAGATGTCCCAGACGCCCGGAACTCAGCCCAACTGTCCTCGAAATCTCGGAAATGGGCATGCCTGGCATGTCGCGGATCAACTGCGCCGCTTTCTCGACTGCGGGATGCAGGGTATTCCCCTTGCCGGCAGGCGCATCGGTCCACATCCTGAAAGCCCGGTGCAGCCACCAGGCCAGACCGGGGGTCGCAGCTTCCGGCGGACGAGCCCGGCGAAGTTCTGTCGCAAGATAATCAAGCTCTCGCAGATCTGCGGAAAGAACCGACCGGGCCTCGGCTGGATGTGTCCCGGAGACGGGCGGCAAGCCGGGAACACCAGCTGCAAACCTGTCGTCAACAAGAGCGACCCACATGTCAAATCCCGGTTCGTCAGAGACCAGGAAGTGAGCCTTCCCCGCCCAAGCGAACAGAACTGATCCCGCCTGCAACGGTAAAATCCGGTCATCCACCACATAATTCGCCCGCCCCGCCACAGCGCATAACACAACCAACTCGGCGTGAATCGACGGACGAACCGCTTGCGCGTTTCTATCCGAACGTTTCCAGAGCACCGCGTGGGGCGGGTTCATCACCAGAGGATGCGTTTCAGTCATTTTTGCAAAGTATTTCCTCATATCTGCAAAGACTGAAGGGTTTCTGATTGATATTTGCAAGATACGGCTTTCGGGAGAGCACGAAGATGACACCGCAGAAGTTTCAGAAAAACGGGTACGCGGTCTTTCCCGATGCCCTGTCACGGTCCGAAGTAGATCTCCTTCGCGATGCTTGCCAGACGCTGCTCCAAGAACCCGTCCACGATGGCGGGGGGCAGCAACACAAGATCGGACTTGGGGCGGCGCGTCGTTTTCTCGCGCATCGCCATGCAGAATTCCCCGATGTCGAGGCACTGATACTCGGCCCAAAGATCGACACGATACTTCGTGCCTGCCTCGGAAAGGATGGGTACCTTTTCAATGAACAGTTCGTGGTCAAGGGTGCGGGAAAGGGCGCCAGTTTCGCCTGGCACCAGGATGGCGCCTATGTCGGTTTCGATCACAAGCCCTATCTCACCATCTGGATTGCACTTGATGACGCAACGGAAGCAAACGGATGCGTGTATCTGCTCCCCCGCGACATTGCAGCTAACCCCGACATCGACCCGCATGAGTGGCTGGACGACACAAATGAACTGAACGGCTACAGCGGAACTGACACAGGTATCTCGATGGAATGTATCGCGGGAACGATTGTCGCCTTCTCAAGCCTGACACTGCATCGCTCCGGCGCGAACAAAACCGACCAGAACCGGCGCGCCTATGTCTGCCAATACTCGGTTGAACCGATCCGTGACCCTGAGACGGGCGACCTCAAAAGATTCGCAAAGCCGGTCGCGGCCTAGCCTGCGGTCACCATGCGCCGCACAAGCCGCCAGTAGATTCGCTCCACCCGTCGGCGGTCAAGACGCCCATCCTCGCGAAACCACGTATTGATCCCCGTAAGCATCGCGATGATCCCCATCGCCGTAAGGTGTATATCCGTCAGGTTGAAGTCCTCTCTCTCGACACCGGCAGACAGAATCTCGGTTAACGATGCTTCATATCGGCGCCGTTTCTCCTCGATGACCTTGAAGTTCTCCGGCGTCAGATTGCGTAACTCCATATAGGCGATGAATACCGCCTCGGGGCGATCAAGGTGATACCGGATATGAAACTCGCAAAAGTCACGCAGGCGCGCCATGGGATCGGGCCTGACAGGCACCGCGCTCCACGCCGCAAGAAGCGCGTCCATATGGCCGTCCATCAGGCCAAAAAGAAGCGACTGCTTGTCACTCGTGTATTGATATATGGCCCCCGCCTGAACACCGACTTCCGAGGCGATCTGGCGCATGGAAACGGCGGCATAGCCATGCCGGGCAAACAGACCGAGTGCCGCAGAGTGAATCCGGGGACCAGTTATTTCAGCATGTGAACCCATTTTGCGCGCCATCGGGACACCGTAACTGAACAGATGTTCAGTTCAACCCACCTTGCGGCCCGGCCGGGTCACGCATACGCTTTTTTCGAAAGGTTTTAGATGCGCATCACCCTTACTATCTGCTTAGCCCTGGCAATTACCGGCTGCACACAGCTGCCCGACGTCGATGCGATGCTCGGCCCGCCCCCACCCGGTGACAGTTATCCGTCCCTTCTCCCGACAGCCGAGCTGCGGGCCCTTGACACGGAAACCGATGTGGAAAAGGCCGACGCGGATGCGGCGCTTCTCGCGCGCGCGCAGGCCCTTCGAACCCGCGCCTCTGCGCTTGGCTCCGGTGACGGCAACTAGCCCTCCGATGGATGGACGGCGCCGGTGCGTTGCGATAAGCCGCCTCCGACGCCGCAAGATTTTTCGGAGAGCAGACAATGACATCGCCCCTTCGCCTCGGCATCGCTGGGCTTGGAACCGTTGGGACCGGCGTTGTCCGGATCATACAGCGACATGCTGACCTTCTGACTTCCCGCGCAAACCGGCGGATAGAGATCAGCGCCGTTTCGGCCCGTTCACGCGACAAGGATCGTGGCGTGCGCCTCTCGGATTACGGATGGGAGGACGACCCGGTCGCACTCGCGCGGCGTGATGATGTCGATCTTGTGCTCGAACTGATCGGCGGCTCGGAAGGCCCCGCGAAAAACCTTGTCGAAGCCGCCATCGATGCCGGCAAGGATGTTGTCACCGCGAACAAGGCCATGCTGGCGGTTCACGGTCAGGCACTGGCCGAAGCCGCAGAGGCCAAAGGCCGCGTGATCCGCTTTGAGGCCGCTGTTGCAGGTGGAATTCCCGTGGTCAAAGCTTTGACCGAAGGCTTGGCAGGAAACGAGATCACCCGCGTCATGGGGGTGATGAACGGCACCTGCAATTACATCCTGACACGAATGGAAGCCGACAGGCTCGGCTACAACGCTTTATTCGAGGAGGCGGGCAAGCTTGGATATCTGGAAGCGGATCCCAACCTCGATGTCGGCGGCATTGATGCGGGACACAAGCTCGCACTTCTGGCCTCCATCGCCTTCGGCACACGGGTGAACTTCGCTTCGATGGAGATAGAGGGCATTCAGCGGATTACGTTGGATGATATCCGCCAGGCGGCAGACATGGGATACAAGATCAAGCTGCTGGGCGTTGCGCAGATGTCGGGTCGTGGCCTTGAACAGCGGATGAGTCCCTGCCTCGTGCCCAAGACGTCGCCATTGGGACAGCTTGAGGGCGGCACGAACATGGTGGTGATAGAGGGCGACTCCGTGGGGCAGATCGTCCTTCGCGGCGCCGGCGCGGGTGAAGGACCGACAGCAAGCGCCGTCATGTCCGATGTCATCGACATCGCCCGCGGGACACGCCTTTCGACCTTCGGCCAGCCGGCGTCCGATCTGCGCGCCGTGTCGGGAGCAACGGGTTCTGTCCCAGCCCCGTTCTATCTACGCATGACTCTCCTCGACAAACCCGGCGCATTGGCCCGAATTGCAGCCACATTGGGCGATGCGGGCATCTCGATCGACCGGATGCGCCAATATGGCCACGATGACGAATCAGCGCCGGTTCTGATCGTGACGCACAAAACCACCCGCGCCGCGCTTGACGAGGCAATCGCGGCGATGGCCGGTACGGGTGTGCTCGTCTCCGAACCGGTCACTATCCGGATTGAGGCCGTGTGAGCGCTACCGGCCTTGTGCCCATGGCATTCGGACGCTAGCAGGAGCCAACTCAGAGGGAGATCGTCGAATGGCCAAGGCCGCAGAGTTTTATGACCGTATGCTGTCCTTGGGCCTCGCCCGGGTCTCGGAGGCTGCGGCGATGGCCTCGGCCCGCCTGATCGGGCACGGCGATGAAAAGGCCGCAGACCAGGCCGCTGTCAACGCGATGCGCGAACAACTGAACCGACTCGACATTCGAGGAACCGTCGTTATCGGCGAAGGCGAACGCGACGAAGCACCGATGCTTTACATCGGCGAGGAGGTTGGCTCGGGCACCGGGCCGGAAGTCGACATTGCTCTGGATCCGCTGGAGGGTACCACACTTACCGCAAAAGACATGCCGAACGCCTTGACCGTTATTGCGATGGCACCCCGTGGCACGCTCCTTCATGCGCCCGACGTTTACATGGAAAAGCTGGCGATTGGTCCCGGTTACCGGACCGGGGTTGTCACTCTCGATATGCCACCAGCCGAACGAGTGTCGGCGCTTGCTGCTGCCAAGGGTTGCTCGACCGAGGACATTACCGTTTGTGTGCTCGAACGGCCCCGCCACGAAGACATGATCGCCGAGATTCGCACCACCGGCGCCGCGATCCGCCTGATCACCGATGGCGATGTGGCCGGCGTGATCCACTGTGCCGAGGCCCAGTTGACGGGCATCGACATGTATATGGGCTCGGGCGGCGCACCGGAAGGCGTGCTGGCCGCGGCCGCGCTGAAATGCATGGGCGGGCAGATGTATGGCAAGCTGCTGTTTCGCAATGGCGACGAAGAAAACCGCGCCAAGAAGGCCGGGATCAGCAATTTCAGCCGCGTTTATACCCGTGATGACATGGTGACCAGCGACGTGATCTTTGCCGCCACGGGCGTCACGGACGGCTCCATCCTGCCCGGCATACGGCGTGAGCCTGGGTTTCTGACGGCAGAGACCCTCCTCATGCGGTCAAAAACAGGCTCGGTGCGCAGAATGACTTATCGCAACCCCACGGAGTAAACGGTCCATGAGCTTTCTGGGCGTCGAAAGCTCGCTGACCGGGCGACGATGGACCGGACCGGACGCCGAAAACGACCGCCGCGCCGAACGCCTCATACAGCAGACCGGTCTTCCCGACGCTGTCGCCCGCATTCTCGCCAGTCGCAATGTTGCCCCCGAAGATGCGGCGGCGTTCCTTGCTCCCGCCCTGCGTGATCTTCTTCCCGACCCGCTGCGCCTCCGGGACATGGAACCGGCGGCCGACCGGTTTCTGACGGCTATCAGACGGAAAGAGAAGATTGCGATCTTCGCCGATTATGATGTCGATGGCGGGGCTTCCGCTGCCCTGCTTGTCACATGGCTCCGCGACATGGGGCATGGCGCAACGCTCTACGTACCCGACCGGATCGACGAAGGATATGGCCCGAATCCCACTGCAATGGAAGAACTCTCCACGACGCATGACCTCATCCTATGCGTCGACTGCGGTACGCTCAGCCATGATGCCCTTGCGGCGGCCAAAGGCACGGATGTCATCGTGCTTGACCATCATCTCGGCGGCGAAACGCTCCCGCCCGTCCTCGCAGTGGTCAACCCCAACCGACAGGACGAAGACGGTGCGCTTGGCCATCTCTGCGCCGCCGGAGTGGTGTTCCTGTTTCTCGTCGAGGCAAACCGTCGCCTGCGCAAAAACGGCATAGACGGGCCGGATCTGATGAGCAGTCTCGATCTTGTCGGCCTGGCCACGGTCGCGGACGTCGCCCCCCTGATCGGCGTGAACCGGGCGTTCGTCCGTCAGGGACTTGCCATCATGTCCCGCCGGAACAGGCCCGGCCTCGTGGCATTGTCCGATGTCGCACGGCTTGATGCCGCGCCGACCTCGTATCACCTGGGATATGTCCTTGGCCCCCGCGTCAACGCTGGCGGGCGAATAGGTGCGGCCGATCTCGGCGCGCGCCTTCTGTCGACAGATGACCCGCATGAAGCCGAGGCGCTTGCCATGCGTCTTGATGCACTGAACACCGAACGCCGTGAGATAGAGGCTTCGGTTCGCGCCGCCGCGCTCGCCCAGGCAGAGGAGCGCGGTCTCGACGGTCCGCTCGTCTGGGCCGCGGGCGAAGGCTGGCATCCCGGTGTCGTCGGCATCGTCGCAGCCCGCCTGAAGGAGGCGACGAACCGCCCCGCGGTCGTGATCGGGCTCGAAGGTGACGAGGGCAAGGGATCCGGCCGTTCTATTGCGGGAATCGACCTCGGGGCAGCCGTGGCGCGGCTGGCCCGCGAAGGGGCACTCATCAAGGGAGGCGGCCATCGTATGGCCGCGGGTCTGACGGTTGCCCGGGCCGGGCTAGAAACGGCGATGGACCAGCTCAGCGACCTTCTCGCGCGTCAGGGAGCCGCCAGAACAGGCCCGCGTGAACTGGGGCTTGACGGCATTCTCATGCCCGGCGCCGCGACACCCGAGTTGATCGACCAGATCGAAGCTGCGGGTCCTTTCGGACAAGAAGCCCCTGCCCCGCGATTTGCATTTCCCGGCCAGCGGATCCTGGACGCGCGACGTGTCGGAGACAGCCATCTGAAGATTCGATTTGGCAACGGATCATCCGACGCATTGGAAGGCATCTGCTTTGGCGCATATGACAGCGCCCTCGGACCGGCGCTGGAGCGCCATGGCGGGGCCCTGTTCCATCTGGCCGGACGTCTTGAGCTGAACCACTGGAAAGGACGGGCCCGCGCCCAACTCCGGCTCTCGGATGCGGCACCGGACTCGTGACGAAACCTTACCTCATCGTCTTTTCCGGCCTGCCCGGTGTTGGCAAAACCACACTTGCCCGTGACCTCGCCTGCGCTTTGGGTGCGGTTTATCTTCGCATCGACGCCATCGAGAAAGGGCTTCAGGTCTCGGCACTACCATTCGACGATGTCATGGATGCCGGCTACCATGCCGCATGGCAGATCGCTCAGGAAAACCTCGAGCTTCAGCTTTCCGTTGTGGGCGATAGCGTCAATCCGGTTCCCGCAACGCGCAATGGATGGCGGCATGTCGCTGCCCGCAGCGATGCCGATCTGGTCGAAATCGAAGTCGTCTGCTCGGATCCGGCCCTGCATCGGACGAGAGTCGAAACGCGACGCGCCAAGACCAGAGAAGGACCAAGCTGGGCCGAAGTCCAGGTCCGCCACTACGTAAGCAACACAACCCCCCCGCATCGTCCTCGACACCGCAGTCCTCTCCCATGGCGAAGCACTGTCGCAACTGGTAAAGACGCTGATCGAGGACAGGCCCGGACCAGAACAGAGCGGGTGAAAAATACACTTGCCCTCGCCCGGCGGTTTGCCTAGATACCGCCCCACGGCAGGCTTGGCCCGTTCGTCTATCGGTTAGGACGCCAGGTTTTCAACCTGGAAAGAGGGGTTCGATTCCCCTACGGGCTGCCACTTACAAGTAGTTTCAACAGCTTACAGATTGGGTAGCCCGGCTTATGGCTAACCCGAATTGATTTTCATTTTGATTTCAATGTCTTAGTAAAATGGTTGCGATCCATTTGGGGTTGGCAACCCTATTCATCCGACAAGTTGAAGCGGCACGACGTCCATAGTTCTTTGGCATTCCGAATGGCCTGCTCTTGGGCTTGGTCCCACGCAAAGCCTGCACCGTTCAACGCAAGATGAAGTCTATCCACGATACGGACCGTTAGCCTTAAAAGTTTGGCCTCGTCTCCATAGCGCAACTTAATAGGATCACCCTTGTTTGTTACGGCGGCGTCCAAGTTGTGCGCTATATAGCTGTCCCGGAACGGCCTCAAGTTAGGGGCGATGAAAGTTCGCTCCACTCTCGGAATGATGCGAATAGCAAAATTGATCCATCGCTCAACGTTTTCTTTCTCCTGCTGTGCTCGTTGTAGGCTATGTCGCTTCCAGAACTCTTTTCTAAACCGCTGTTCTTCCTGGTTATTAGATGGGTTTAGGTCGCGCGGCTCTGCCATAGTCAAATGATAGTGGTAAGTCTCGTCTGCAAAGTGTGAACGAACTGATGTCTTTTTGATTAGTGCGTACAAAGATGGCAGGCTCTCGCGGTCGGCTGATGCCTTGTCCCAAACAGCACTTAGGCGAACCAAAAAGTAGAAATGCATGCTTCGTTAGAGTTCATTGAAGGCATTCGCGGCGAACGACCTAGGTATCTGTGCCGACAACACATCGGAGTATAGAACGACAGCATTGTTCTCCGACGCTGCCAGAAGGCTCCGAGTATGATCCACCAGCTTGCTTGCTAGCTCCTTCGCTCGATCAACACGCTGCTGATCTGTTAGGTTATTGGGATAGCGTGCTGGCAATCGTCATATCTCCAAGAATTTCGTAAACATGGCTCCACGATGGCGAGATAGCCAAATCGCTGAAACACCAAGCAACATCAATTGCACATATCCTGACTAACCGGCCACTAAATCTTTGAAATAAGGGCAACTCTCACATCCCCTACGGGCTGCCATGTCACTCTGCGCAGTCGACCAGCCCGGCGATAGTTGATCGTTGATCGGCAGGAAGTGCCCACAGGGGCAGGCAGAGGCAGCCACGGCGGCAAGGTCGATACCGCCTGGCCTCGACGTCGACGATGACGCCGTGATCTGTGTCGATCAGATAACTGTCGGAATAACTGAAGAATGCAGGGCCTTTGCGGGCTGCGGTCCATTGGCTGGCCGGATCGGAATGCGAGGGGAACTTCGGCTGCACCTCGCTGGCGGCACCGAATGCGGACGCGCCCAGCGTATCGAGATACTCGCGCACAGCACGCGGCGCATCGACGGGATCGATGGCCAACACATCCCAGTCTTCCTTTGACGTCGAGTACTGCTTGTTGGCATCCGCTTCGATCGGGCTGGCATCAATTGCCATGCGCTGGCCGCTGACCAGACCTTCCTCAATGCACCTGGCGACGGTCGTCTCGAACAGATGGCGCAGCAGCTCGCTTTCGCGGAAGCGCCCGTGACGGTTCTTCGAGAAGGTCGAATGATCTGGCACACGGTCTGTCAAATCGAGATGGCAAAACCAACGATAGGCGAGATTCAGATGCACCTCTTCGAACAGCCACCGCTCGGACCGGATGCAAAAGCAATATCCTACCAGCAGCATCCGGATCAGCAGTTCCGGATCGACCGACGGGCGGCCTGTGTG
The DNA here is from genome assembly GCA_947503175.1 of uncultured Paracoccaceae bacterium. Classification (GTDB taxonomy): domain Bacteria; phylum Pseudomonadota; class Alphaproteobacteria; order Rhodobacterales; family Rhodobacteraceae; genus Ovoidimarina. The sequence continues at coordinate 836,647 of CANNCO010000001.1, read as the reverse complement.
GCTGTTGAACTCAGCAAGATGTGCGCGGATGCCACCCAGATCGACGAACCGATCAATCGACCGTAGCAGGTGGTCCTGGCGGACGTGATCCTTGAGCGAGAACTCGTAGAGCAGCGACGCCTGCGCGTCCTGCTTTGGTCCCATCATCGCCAGTCCTCCCAAACATTGAGAGAACTGAATCAGCGACCGACACCTCGGTCAGGCTCGAGTTTTTCAACGGAATACACCCAACGCGCCGGATACCAGTACCCCCAAAGCGCGGGGAGCGGTCATTGCCCGCACGAAGAGGAACGACAGCTCCGTCCGGCAAACAGACGTCCACACCCCAACACCAAAACGCCCGCCCCCTAGCGCCCCTTCCACACGGGGTCACGCTTCTCCGCAAAGGCCCGCGCGCCCTCTAGCTGATCTTCGGAACTGTAAAGCCGCTCCACCGTCGGAAACTGCTTCTTCGTGATCCGGTTCAGCGCGTCCTGAAACCGCATATCCTCGGCCTCGCGCACCACCTCCTTGATCGCGGCATAGACAAGCGGCGGCCCGGTTTCGAGGAGCCGCGCCAGTTCCCACGCCTTGTCCAGCAGCTCCCCTTGCGGCACCACCTCGCGCAGCAACCCCCAGCGCAACGCCTCTTCCGCATCGAACCACCGGCCCGTCAGCAAAAGGTCCATCGCCACATGGTACGGAATCCGCTTCGGCAGTTTGCAGGACGCCGCATCCGCCACCGTGCCCGACCGGATCTCCGGCAATGCAAAGGTGGCGTTCTCCGACGCAAGGATCAGGTCGCAGGACAGGGCCAGTTCCAGCCCGCCGCCACAGCAGATCCCGTTTACCGCGGCGATCACCGGCTTGTTCAGCCCCGGCAACTCCTGCAAGCCCCCAAAGCCGCCGACCCCGTAATCGCCGTCTACCGCATCGCCATCCGCTGCCGCCTTCAGATCCCAGCCGGGGCAAAAGAACTTCTCCCCCTCCGCCCGCAGGATCGCCACCCGCAGGCTGTCATCGTCGCGGAACGCCTGAAATGTCTCACCCATGATCCGGCTCGTGATCAGGTCGATCGCATTGGCCTTGGGCCGGTCCAGCGTCACTTCCAGTATCGCGCCCTCTTGCCGGGTGCGGATCGGTCCATCGGTCATCATAGGGCCTTTCTGATCAGGGCATCGGCGGCCACCGCGCCGGTTTCGGTCAGGATAAACGGGTTTACTTCGATCTCCACAAGGTCCGGATCATCGGCCATCAGCGCCTGAAGCGCCATCACCGCGTCCAGAAGCGCGCCCAGATCGGGCCGCGCCCGGCCCCGGTAGCCATCGAGAAGCGGCCAAAGCCGCAACCCGCGCAGGGCACGCGCGATCTCGTCCCGCGTCACCGGCAGGATCCGCGTCACCGTGTCGTCAAGAAGCTCGGTCGTCACACCGCCCAACCCCACCGTCACGGTCGCGCCATAGACCGGGTCGCGCCGAAGACCCACCAGAACCTCGGCCACAGCACCCGTGACCATCTCCTCAACCAGATAGCCCGCCGCGCCCTTGATCCCGGCCTGCCCCTCAAGCGAGTGAAGGTCCAGCCGCACAGCGCCCGCTTCGGACTTATGCGCAAACCCCAGACCCTTCAGGACCAAAGGCGGGCGCAACCCGACCGCCTCCGTTGCAAGAGCCCCAAGATCGCCGGCGCTCACCCCTTCGGGCACGCTCACCCCCGCGGTCTTCAAAAGCGCCTTCCCCTCAACCTCGTCCAGCATCCGCGTCTCACCGTCGGACACCCGCGCCCAGGGCCGCCAGCCGGGCCGCCCCGGTTCCGCCGCCGCCGCATCCAGCGCGGCCAGCGCCGTCTCAAGCCCCATCAGCGGCGTCACGCCCTGCGCCATCAGCGCCTGCGCCTCGCCCTCCGAACAGGTATCCGACAGGGACGAGACCGCGAATGTCGGCCGCCCCGTCACCTCCGCCGCCGCCACAAGCGACCGCAGCGCAGGCGCGTAGGACTCGGGCGACGCCCGGTCGCTCCGGGGCGGGTCGATCACGAAAACGCCCGCATCGCAGTCCTCCAGCATGGCAGAGATGACCTCGGTCGTCGCCGCCTCATCGCCCCAGATAAATGTCTGGTAATCCAATGGGTTGGCCAGCGTCACCAAGGGTCCTAGCACATCGAATAGCCGTTTCCGGCGCGCCTCCGTCAAGGGCGGAAACGCCAACCCCGTCCCCTCGGCCAAATCGGAGACCAGCCCCGCCTCACCCCCCGAACAAGACATCGACGCGATCCGCCTCCCGGGCAGCGGCCCGTGGGCGTGAAACACCTTAAGGACTTCGACCAACTCGCCCAGCGTATGCACCTCGGCAATCCCGGCCTGCGCAAGATAGGCGCTTGACGCGACCCGTCCTCCCGCAAGCGAGGCCGTATGCGTCGCCGCCGCCGCAACGCCCGCCTCGGTCTTGCCGCCCTTCAACGCGACGATCCCCTTGCCCGCGGCCCGGGCCGCCTCGGCGATCCCGGCCAGAGCCACCGGGTCGTCGATCCCTTCCAGATACATCCCCAGCGCTGTCACCCGATCATCCGCCAGCATCGCACGCGCGAAGTCCGACGGCCCCGACTGCGCCGCATTGCCCACGCAGGCCAGATAGGCCAGCGGCATCCCCCGCCGCTGCATCGTCAGCGTGATCCCGATATTCGACGACTGCGTGATGATGCCCACACCGCTTTCAACGCGGGTTCCACCATGCTGATCTGGCCAGATCGCCGCCCCGTCCAGATAGTTTAGAATGCCATAGCAGTTGGGCCCGAGGATCGGCATGTCACCCGCCCCCGCCACCAGCCGGGATTGCAGATCGGCCTCGCCTGTCTCCGACCAGCCGGATGCGAAACAGATCGCCCCGCCTCCGCCCATGGCGGACAACTCCTCGACGATCTCCACGGTCGCGTGCCGGTTCACCCCGATGAAACACGCATCCGGCGCATCCGGCAGATCGGCCAGCGACCGGAATGCCGGGATACCACCAATCTCGGGTTTTGTCGGATGCACCGGCCAGACATCCCCGGCAAACCCCATCTTGGCGCATTGCTCGATCACATTCCGCGCCCAGACCGAGCCCAGAACCGCCAACGATTTCGGGCGGAACAGCGTGTTCAGATTGCGCATCAGGCGCCCAAGGGCCGCAATAGGTCGCGGCTGATGATATGGCGCTGTATCTCGGACGTGCCGTCCCAGATCCGCTCGACCCGTGCATCGCGCCAGAACCGCTCGATGGGAAAATCGTCCATCAGCCCCATACCGCCATAGATCTGCAGTGTCGCATCCGTGACCCGCGCCAGCATTTCGCTTGCATAAAGCTTGGCCGACGCAATCTCGCGGTTCGCGGGCAGGCCCTGATCCAGCCGCCAGGCCGAGGCGAGCGTCAGGTAATCCGCCGCATCGATCTCGGTGATCATATCCGCCAGTTGAAACCCGATCCCCTGAAACTTGCCGATCTGCTGGCCGAACTGACGTCGCTCGGCGGCATAGTTCAGCCCCATCTCGAAACAGCGCCGCGCGCGCCCGACCGACATGGTCGCCACCGTGATCCGGGTTGCATAAAGCCATTCGTTCATCACCGCGAACCCGCCATCGACCTCGCCCAGCACCTGCGCATCTGGCAGGCGGCAATTGTCGAACTCAAGGATCATGTTCTTGTAGCCCCGGTGGCTGACGGACTTATAGCCATCGCGGATCGTGAAGCCCGGCGTGCCGCGATCCACAAGGAAGGTCGTGATGCGCTTTTTTGGGCCTTTCGGCGTCTCGTCCACACCCGTGGCCACGAAAACGATAAGGAAATCAGCGTGATCCGCACCGGAAATGAAGTGCTTCGTCCCATTCAGAACCCAGTCGCCGCCATCCCGCTGCGCCGAACACGACATCCCCCGCACATCCGACCCGGCCCCCGGCTCGGTCATCGCCAGCGCATCCATCCGCTCGCCCCTGACCGCGGGCGTCAGGTAGCGCTCGATCTGATCGCCCTTGCACGCCATCAGGATGTTCTGCGGGCGACCGAAAAAGTGGTTCAGCGCCATGGACCCGCGCCCAAGCTCCCGTTCGACCAGCGCGAAATCCAGATGGCCCAGCCCGGCCCCGCCCACGCTTTCGGGAAAATTGCAGGCATAAAAGCCCAGCTCGATCGTCTTGGCCTTGATCGTCTCGGCCACTTCGGGCGGCACCTCGCCCGTCCTCTCGACCTCGGCCTCATGGGGATAAATCTCGGTCTCGACAAAGGACCGGACCGTCGAGACGATCATCTCCTGCTCTTCGCTCAGTCCAAAATGCATGAAACGCCCATCCTGCTTGACTTACCCAGAATGGCGCGGGCAACTGGCCTGACCGTGCAAAACAGGATGGCAATCATGCCGGATACGACTCTCAAGACGCAAGAGATCGGCGTCCTCCTGTTCGATGGTTTCTCGAACCATTGCCTTGCAAACGCCGTCGAACCCCTGCGCGCCGCCAACGGCTTCGCCCGGCGCACGCTTTATCGCTGGACCTTCCTGACCATCGACGGGCAACGGGCCGTCTCGTCCTCCGGGCTGCCGGTCATGCCGGCCGCACGTCTTGCCGACCAGCCGGGCGGTGATTTCCTGTTCGTCCTGACCAGCTACGGCTTCCGCGCCCAGATGACCCCTGCCAGCCTGCGCGCCCTGCGCGCGGCCGCCCGCCGCTTCAAGACCCTCGTGGGCATGGACACGGGCTCGTGGCTTCTGGCCGAGGCCGGACTTCTCGAAGGCCGCCGCGCCACGATCCACTGGGACGAACTCACCGCGCTCTCCGAAACCTTCCCCGATCTCGACGTGACCGAAGACCGCTTCGTGATCGACGGCGACCGGATCACCTGCGGCGGCGTGACGACGACCTTCGACCTGATCCTCGACCTGATCCACCGCCATCACGGTGCCACCCTGCGGCTGGAGGTGGCTGCGCTTTTCATGCATGGCGAACGCAGCCATCCCACCGACCCCGCGCTCAGGATGACCGGCCAGCAAACCGTCGATGCGGCAGTGGCACTGATGCGCCGCAACATCGAAACGCCCCTTACCGTGGCAGAGATCGGCAAGCGGCTGGATCTGGGTCAGCGGCGGCTCGAAACGCTCTTCGCCCGGCATCTGGGCACGCCCCCCCGCACCGTCTATCGCCGCCTGCGCCTCCACGAGGCCCGGCGACTGGTGGAACGCGCGTCGATGTCGGTGGCCGAGATCGCCACGCGCTGCGGCTATGTCGATGCCTCTGCAATGACCCGGGCCTACCGAAAGGAATTCGGGGCACCGCCCCGCGCACATCGGGCGGAAAGCTAGGAACGAAGGCAAACTTGCCCCCGCCGCCCCACACCATATCTTCACCCCCATGTCCTAGCCCGAAAGCAGCCATGTTCGTCGTCACGCCCTCGACCCTTCTGAATTCCGGCGCACTTGAAATGCGTGCCGTGCCCAAACGCATCATCGGCCGCATCATGGTCCTGCCGCGCCGCGCGATCTCCGTTCCGGTCCTCCTCCGCCTCATCGTCGAAAGCCAGCCCCTCCGCTACCTCTCCGCGCTCACCCCTTTCGTCGCCGCGATGCTGATCTGGCCGCATCTGGCGCTCCCCATCGCGCAGGCCCCGCTCTTCATGATCATCGTCATCTGGCTGGTGGAGATAAAGCTTCTCCGCCACCCCAAGGACCGCCGCGACACCCTGATTTCCGAGGATGACGCCGACCGCACCCGCGATCTCCTCCGCCACCGCGCCAGCGGCATCCTGCAGGGCATCGCGGCCCGCCACGGGTTTGACCGGGGCGAGCTTTCCCTGGTGGTCGAACAATCCGAACTGGCCCGCATCACGCCGCTCACTCTGGTCTCGGTTCAGCAGGGCGGCGACGACCCTCGCATCCTCGATCTGACGCCGGCCGATCACGCCGCCCTTGCCACGCTGTTCGACGATGACCTCACCGAAAAGGCGCTCCACAACGCCGCGTGGCGCGACGACACGTTCCTGCGGCAGATCACCATCGACGCCCGCTCCGTCCCCGCCCATATCCGCCTCGACGCAATGCTTGCCGCGGAGGCTCTGCCCGCATGACCATCAACGCCAACACCCTCTCCGCCGGTGATGCGCTGGACGTCCTCGAACGGGGCTGGCAGGCCCAGTCGGCGGGCGGTCTCACCGCCTCGTGGATGCTCCACGGGCGCCCCGGCGTGGGCAAGACCCAGATCGTCCGGCAACTGGCCGACAAGATCGGCGCGCGCCTGTTCGACCTGCGCCTGACCACCATCGAACCCCAGGACCTGCGCGGCCTGCCCTATTACGACCACGACGCGAAACGCACCGTCTGGTACCGGCCCGAGGATCTGCCGGACGACCCCAGAACCCCCTCGATCCTGTTTCTCGACGAACTCACCGCCGCCCAGCCAACCCTGCAACCCACGGTCTACGGGCTTTTGCAGGAGCGTCGCGTGGGCCGCCACCTCTTGCCCCCGTCGGTGCTGATCGTCGCGGCCGGAAACACCGTCGAAGACGGTGCCATCGCCTATGACATGGGCACCGCGCTGTCCGACCGGCTGATCCATATGGAGGTGCGGGCGGACGCCGCCCAATGGCTCGCGCATTACGCCCCCGCCAATGCCATCCACCCGGCCGTCACCGCCTTTCTGCGCGGACGCCCCGACCTCTTCGAGACGACGGAAGAGGCGATCCGGCAGGGCCTCATGGTCGCCTGCACCCCCCGGTCATGGGAACGGGTCAGCGATATCCTGAAATCCGTGCCCGACCGCACGGCCCGGAACGCGATGATCGCGGGCACCGTCGGCGCGGCCCCGGCAGCCGAATTCGCGGTGATCGCCGATGATATCGCCGCCGCCACGGCGGTCGAAGACATGCTCGCCGCCTCGGGCCGCGACCGGCGCGCCATGTACCCGGCCACGATGCACGGTCTGACGGCGGTGATCTATGGCACCGTTGCCCTGTCCGGTCACAAGAATGCGCCACAGGCCATTGAAACCATGGCGGAAATCCGAACGCTTGCGGAACACCGAAAGGAACCTGCCTTCGCCGCCATGCCGCTGGGGGAACTCACCGCGTTCGGGTTCGAGATGTTGATCCGCAAGGCGCTTGCCGATGGCTGGCACGCGGCATTCAGCGCCTCCTCCGCCTATCGCGTCTATTCCGCGCAACGGGGCGCATGAACAGCGCGCGCCATTCCACACGCGCCGCCCCGGCGCTTCAGGACATGGGCGCAATCGACCCCGCCATCGCCGCCCTCGCCCTCTGGTGCAGCCACCGCGACGATCCCGGCCCCACCCGAACGGCCGGCGAGACGATCTTCTACGGCCCCGATTTCGCGGGCCTGCCGCGCCACGAACAGATCGGTCTTGCCGCCCATCACATCCTGCACGTCGCCCTGCGCCACCCGGCACGCAGCGCGGCGCTGGCCGAACGCCTCGGCCCGGCCTTTTCCTCCGATCTCTACGCGCTCGCCGCCGATGCCATCGTCAACGAAACCCTGTTTGCAGGCGGCCACGCCCTGCCGCGCCCCGCCACCCGCCTGACCGAGCTTCTGGCCGAGGCCGTGGGGCGTCAGGTTCCCGCCGCCACCGCCCTGGCCGACTGGGATACCGAACGCCTTGCGACCGCCCTCATGGGCGATGCAGGCACCCGGAAACGCGCCGCCGACTATGCCGCCCGCCGCCGGTTCACCCCCGATCTCGGGCCCTCGGACCAGACGGACAAGGCCCCCACGCCCGAACCGGAATGGCGCGCCCGCCGGATGCGCGCGATGCAGACCGGCCGCGCCGCCGGCACCGGCATCGGCCCCCTGTCGCAGACCCTCGCCGATCTCGCCCCGCCCCGCATCGCGTGGGAATTGCGCCTGCGCCGCTTGCTGACCCGCGCGGTCACCGACGCGCCCCGCCCGACCCATCGCCGCCCGGCGCGCCGCTGGCTGGCGATGGAGGCGCAGGCCCGTGAAACCGGCGGCCCCACCCCGTTCTTCGAGCCCGGCACCGAACGCCTCGCCACCCGCCCCCGGCTTGCCGTCTGCATCGATACCTCCAGTTCCATCGACGACCTGACGCTCACCCTTCTGGCCTCAGAATGCGCAGGCATCGCCCGCCGCACCGGGGCCGAAACCCATGTTCTGGGCTTTGACGAGGCGGTCCACACCCGCGCCACCCTCGGCCCCGGTCTCTGGGAGAACGCCATGCGGGGTCTGACGCTCAATCGCGGCGGCGGAACCTCCTATGTCGACGTTCTGGACGAGGCCGCGCGGCTCGATCCCGCGATGATCGTGATCCTGACCGATCTGGACGGACCCATCGGCGCGCGCCCGCCGATGCCGGTTCTCTGGGTGACGCCGGACACGCCCGGAACGGTGCCGCCCTTTGGCAAGATTCTGAACCTTGCCGAGACCAATTCGGCCTGATCTCAGCCCACAGCCATGCGCATGGAATACAAATGCTATCCGCATGGTATGCGCATGAAGCGCCCGCAGCGTTAACGCGGTGACCGATCCGGCCATCTGACCGGTCCTCCTGCGCCGCGTCAGGACCGCAACCCATGGCTGGACCGCCCCCGTTCGCGCGGGGTATCCTCCCTCATGCCCGGCTGGCTGCCGGCTCGACCGGGCAACCACCGCATGGGAGATCAAGAACCGATGACAGGCGATGCCGGACCCAGCTTTCTGACCACCAAAGAGGTTGCCGACCTTCTGCGGGTCAAGGAACGCAAGGTCTATGATCTGGCCGCGGCGGGCGAGATTCCACACCGCAGGATTACCGGTAAGCTTCTGTTTCCATTGGACGAAATCAACACCTGGATCGCTGGCGACACAGCCGTACCTCGGCCCGATGTGGTTGCGGGGTCCCATGACCCTCTTCTGGACTGGGCGATCCGCGAAAGCCGTTGCAGCCTCGCCACGCTGTTTGACGGCAGCGGCGACGGGCTGCGCCGGTTCACCGCCCGGCAGGCGGCGCTGGCGGGCCTTCACATCCCCGAAGACGATGGCTGGAACCTGACCGCCTTGGCAAATAGCGGTGCCCGGGACGCCGTGCTGCTGGGGTGGGCGCGCCGCCATCAGGGGCTGATCGTCGCGAAAGACAGCCGGATCGGCGGGCTGGACGACCTGAACGGATCCCGCGTCGTCCTGCGCCAGCCCGGCGCCGGATCGCGCGACCTGTTCGACCGGCTGACCGCCGATCTCGACCTGTCGCGCGCGCGGTTCCTCGACGCCCCCGCCCGCACCGAAACCGATGCCGCCGAAACGGTGGCGTCGGGCGAGGCCGATGTTGCGCTTGGACTATCCGCCGCCGCCAACCGTCTGGGGCTTTCCTTCATACCCGTCGCCGAAGAGCAGTTCGACCTGCTGATCGACCGGCGCGCCTATTTCACACCGCCCGTTCAAATGCTGCTGGAGTTCACCCGGACACCCGCCTTCCGAGACAAGGCCGCGACCCTTGGCGGATACGATCTTGCCGGTCTCGGGTCCGTCCGCTGGAACTCCGACTAGACCGATCTACCGAAACCGGTGGTTCCCGCCACAGCTCGGGAAATTATGTGCCAGAATACATAGTAATGCACCTCACGAACCCACAAAATCCACCCTACTAACCGCGCCGCGCATTGCAATTGCCCGCCTGGCTGTCCGATAGTCGGACCCTAGGGAAGGGAAGGCCGACAAATGACCGGCATCAGCACCGGCACACATGAACCCGAGAGAAAGCCATCGCGCCTGGCCGCGGTGACGGGTGATATCTCGGGTGCTTTCGGCGATCTGGGCACGATGCTGCCTTACGTGATTGCCGGTCTGATGGCGGGGCTTCTGGCCCCGATGCCCGTCTTTGCGGGCTTCGCTGCCGGATACGCGCTGGTCGCGCTCCGCTACCGCCTGCCGATCCCCGTCCAGCCGATGAAAGCCCTCGGTGCCGCCCTCCTCGCCGGTCATCTGGCCCCGGCAGAGCTGGCCGTCGCCGGGGTTCTGATGGGCGTCATCCTGCTGGCCATGTCCGCCCTGCCCGGCCTTGTCCGATATGCCCGCGCGATCCCGCAATCGGTTGTCGTCGGTCTTCAGGTGGGGCTTGGGATCACGCTGTTTCTGGTCGCGCTCGACCTGATGGGGCAGAACTGGTGGTACGCAGCCCCGGCCCTTGCGGTCCTTGCCCTGTCCCTTGTCTGGCGGCGCGGCCCATGGGCGCTTCTGGTCATCGGGGCGGCGATTGCCATCGGCCTCTGGTTGGGTATTCCCGCACCCGTCGCCATCCCCGCCATGCCGGCGTCCGACATCTCCGCCACGAATGTGGTTCTGTTCGGCCTTCTTCCGCAGCTTCCGCTCACACTTCTGAACGCCGTCGTCCTGACCGCAGCCCTCGCCCGGCAGGTCTATGGACCAGATGCGCATCGCGTCACCGAAGCCCGCCTTGCCGCGTCCTCGGGCACCCTCACCCTGATCTTCGCACCGCTCGGCGGGTTGCCCATGTGCCACGGCGCTGGCGGTGTAACAGCCCATCACCGCTTCGGCGCACGCACGATGCTCGCGCCCATCGTCCTTGCGGCTCTCTGCGCCGCCATGGCCCTCGCCGGTCCGGCCATGGTGCAGGTTCTGGGCGCAATCCCGATGCCCGTCGTCGGCGCGCTTCTGGCCTATGCCGCCGCCGATCTGGCGTTCTCGCGCAGACTGATCGACGCCCGCGCCGATTGCCGTCCTGTCATGGCCGCAGCCGCACTGGGCACGGCAATCCTTGGCCCGGCAGCAGGACTGATCGCGGGGCTGGGCGCAGAAACCATCCGTAAGGTTCGCGCAAAGGCGATGCGCGCATCCTAGACCAGATCGCGGGGAATATCTTCGGAAAACTCGCGGCGAAAGATCTCGTCCCCAGCCTCCCGCGCCACCAGCGTCGCCCGGATACGCCAGACCGTGGCGAGAGCCTCGACCGAGGTTTCCGTCTCGACCTCGGCGCGCCAGTCTCCGCGCCCGTAGCGCTTGATCCAGTGGCACACGCCGCGCGCGCTGTTCGGGTCGCCTGGGTGGATCGTAAAGGTGTCGCTGTCGCGATACTGCACCTCCATCCCGGTATGGGCGTGCCGGTGCAATCCGGTGTCGCCCAGCCGTTGATAGGTCTCGACACCGGTCGGCAGGTTCTCGGTCACCGTGCGATGCCCCATCCCGCTTGTGATCGGTTCGACGACCAGCGGGGCCGCCCCTTCGGCAGGCCCGAACTCGGCCAGTGTTGCATCAAAGGGCTTGGCGGCGCGCACCGGAAGATGCAGATGTGCGGAGCCGGGCATCAGCGTGAGCGTCGCATCCTCCGGCGCTGGAAACACCATCGGCCAATAGGCTGTGGACAGCGCCAGCCGGATGCGCTGACCTTTCCGGAAGGTCTGGCCGCAGACATTCAGTTGGACGCGCACCGGTTCGGCCTTGCCCGGTGTCATCGGTTCCGGTGTCAGGTCGCTGTTCCTGTGGGTCAGGTTCTGCACGCCAAAGCTTGCCAGCGTCGCCCCCTGTGCATCATCCACGACCGACAGGGTTGCGATCAGGTTGGCGACCGGCGTATCGCTGGCCACCTCCGCCTCAAGGATCGGAAAGCCCAGAAGATGCAGGTCTTCGGCCAGTGGCTCGGTTTCGAACACCACCATGGCAGACGCTTCGCGGTTCTGGTCGAACCCGCCGTCTTCGCCCAACCCGTACTGGCACCAGACCGGGGCATAACGTCCCGCCGTCTGTGGTGAGTGCACCTCTATCGGCACATCCGACGCCTCGTCCGACAACCGTCCCGGCGACAGCGCCAGCGTCATCGGTTGCGTATCCGCCGGTGGCCATTCCGTCTCCGCCACCCAGACCCCGGGCCGCTCGTCATAGCTCGGTCGGGGCGGCGCATAATCCTGCACCCATGCGCGCAAGACAGGCTCTTCCATGATCCCCGTTTCGATGCCTTTCAGGTGCTGGTCCCACCAGCGCAGGCATTCCTGCAGGAACCCGATCCTCGGCCCCGGCCCCGCGAAATGTGGGTATTTATGCGCCCATGGCCCGACGAGGCCCTTCTTCGGTCCCGGCAAGTGTTCGAGCATCCGGAAGATCGGGTTGGTATAGCCATCGGCCCAGCCGCCCACGAGGTAGACGGGAATGTCGACATCCGCATAGTTGTCGCAGATCGACCCATGCTGAAAGAATGCGTCCCGCCGCTGGTGCCGGAACCAGTCCAGCATCCACAGCCCGTTATGCTCCAGCCGCTCCATCCACATGTCGCGCCAGCGATCCTCACCCACGATCGCCGGGTCGGGTGGCGTATGCGCGATGGAAAATGCCGTCGCGCCCCAGCTCAGCTTGTCCGTCAGCACCGCGCCGCCCATGAAATGGATATCATCCGCATACCGGTCATCGGTCGAACAGAGCGAGATCACCGCTGCAAGCTCTGGCGGGCGAAGCGCGGCCAGTTGCAATCCGTTGAACCCGCCCCACGAGATGCCGATCATCCCCGCCTTGCCGGTGCACCACGGCTGCGCGGCGAGCCAGGCCAGAACCTCCAGGCAATCGTCCTGCTCCTGCTGCAGATACTCGCCCAGACAGACGCCCTCGCTATCGCCCGTCCCGCGCATATCGACCCGCACGCCCGCATAGCCGAAGCCCGCGAAATAGGGGTGGGTCAGGTGATCGCGCTCGACCGTCCCGTCCCGCTTCCGATAGGGCAGATATTCAAGGATCGCGGGCACCGGATCGTCCTCGGCATCCTCAGGCAGCCAGATCCGCGCCGCCAGACGCACCCCGTCGGACATCGGGATCCACGCATTCTCGATCTCGCGCACCTTGCGCGGAAACTCGGTGCGAACGGGAATATCAGCCATGGGCAGGGTCCTTACATGCCGTTTCGGGGGATTTTTTGGGTCCATTCGGCGCGGTGAAACTGCTCCTCGCCGTCATAGCACTCCACATGGGCGGTCAGGTGAAACTCGGTCTCGGTCGCCGTCATGTCCGACCACGTTTCGATCCGGATGTTCCAGTCCTCGCGATTGAACGTCGCCGTCTGCTCCATCGTCGCCCGCGCACTCAAGGGATCGGCACCGATGGAATACAGCCGTTCCGAGATATCGCCCATCTCGGTCCCGGTCTCGTCCAGCTTCAGCCTGCCAATGGGTCCGAACACGCCGCCCACGACATAGACCCGGTGCGTCGTCGTCCCGGTGGTCGTATCGGTCACGAACCCCCGCTCCAGCACGCCATCGGCCAGCTTCGTTACAGGCCGCGCCGCGGACTTCGGCGGCATGGGGAACTCTCGGGGTGCCGGATCATGCGTCACCCGCCGCAGCGGCAGGGACAGGGAGGAAGCACCGGGCGCCATCGTGATCGTCAAAGGCTCGGGCGCCGACCACAGAAGCGGCCAATACGTCGTGGCGATCTGCACGACCAGCCGGTGCCCCGCCGCGACGCGATAACCGATCCCGTGCAACGGAACGGTGATCTTCATCACCTCCCCCGGCACAACGGGCACCGGCGCGTCAGGCCCGTGCCGGTGCATGAGATTAGCAAAACCCCGAGTGATCAACGTCTGCGCCCCATCCGGCGCTTCATCGGCCAGAAGCGCCACCACAAAGCCCTGCAGACGATCCGCCGACACCTCCAAACTCACCGAAGGCTGGCCCAGAATATCGGTCGCCGTTTCCAGTGGAGCCGTTCTGAACGACAGCGCACCCCCGGCATCAATCCGGCAATCGGCCGGCAGATCCCCGGGGATCGCGAAAGAGCACATATCGCCCGACGCATTCCCGAAACTCGCAGGCGAACAGACCGACATCGGCGCGCCTGCGGCATCGGATGCCGGATCAAGCCCGCCCGCATTTAGCCAAAGCTTGCGCTCGGCCACATTGGGCGACGGCCACCGCGCCTCTTCCACCCACGTCCCGGACCGTTCCTTATGAAACCCCAAAGGCGGCGCGCTGTCCTGCAGGTAGAACCGTAGGGGCGGCTCATCCATCAGCCCCGTATCGACCCCCTTCAGCCAGTGGTCCCACCAGCGGATCACCTCATCGAGGAAATCCATCTTCGGTCCCGGCACCCCCTCATGCGGGTAAAGATGCGCCCATGGCCCCATCAGCACCTTGCACGGCTCCTTCAGATGCCGCGCGATCCGGAACGGCGTGTCGCGAAACAGATCGGCCCAGCCGCCGAAGAAATAGACCGGCACCTGCACATCGTCGTAATTCACCGAGATCGAGCCGCGGTTCCACATCCCGTCCCGGGTCTGGTGCTCCAGCCATTGCGCGGGCCAGAACGTCATGTTGTCGAGCCGCGCGCGCCACATCTCACGCCAGCGGTCTACGCCCACGATCTGCGGGTCGGGCGGCATCGCGTTGTAGAGCTGCATGATCGAGCCCCACCAGAAATTGTCGTTGGCCAGAACCCCGCCGTAGAAATGGATATCCTCCAGCCAGCGGTCGTCGGTGCCCATCACGGGGGCTATGGCTTTGAGCGCAGGCGGGCGTTTCGCGGCCACCTGAAACGAATTGTAGGCCCCCCAGGACTTCCCGAACATGCCCACATTGCCGTCGCACCATGTCTGCGCCGCGATCCACGCGATTACATCGACACCATCCTGGGTTTCCTGATCGGAATACTCGTCCAGCATCAGGCCCTCGCTGTCGCCAGAACCGCGCATATCCACACGGATCGCGACATAGCCCGCCTCGGCAAAGCGCGGATGCATGCTTTCGTCGCGCATCCGCGTCCGGTCGCGGCGGCGATAGGGGATGTATTCAAGGATCGCGGGCAGCGGTGCGTCCTCCGCCCCTTCCGGGATCCAGATGCGCGCGGCCAGTTTCACCCCGTCGGGCATCGGGATCCAGACGGTTTCATGTACTGTGATGCCTGTCATGCGGGCGTCCTTTCGGGGGGTTTCGCACCAGCCTCCAAAGGGTAGTGGCACGAGATCATGCGATTGCCCAAGGGTTCGGGTCGGGGCACGCGGGTCCGGCAATCCTCCCGCGCCCAGGGGCATCGGGTGTGAAACTCGCATCCCGGCGGGCGGTTCAGAAGCGACGGCACCTCGGCGGGCAGCGAAATCCGGTCATGGGCCTTGTCCGGATCGGGCTCGGGGTTCGCCGACAAAAGCGCCGCAGTATAAGGATGCCTTGGATCGCGGAACACCTCACCCGTCGGTCCCGTCTCGACGAACCGGCCCAGATACATCACCGCCACCCTGTCAGCCACATGATGGACCACATGCAGGTTATGGGTGATGATCACCATCGACAGGCCCAGCCGTTCGCGCAGGTCGTTCAGAAGGTTCAGAACCTCACCCTGCACCGACACGTCCAGCCCCGCGGTCGGCTCGTCAGCGATGATCAGCGTCGGGTCCAGCGCAATGGACCGCGCAACGCCCACCCGCCGCGCCTGCCCGCCCGAAAGCTGGTGGGGATAGCGTTCGGCGAAATCATTCGACAGGCCCACGAGGTTCAGAAGCCGCACGACCTCGCCCCGCAGATCACGCCCCTCCACCCCGTGAATGCGGAACGGTTCGGCAATCAACTGGCCCACATTCAGGCGCGGCGATAGGGACCCTACGGGATCCTGAAACATCATCGACATGCGCCGCCGCATGGCCTTCAGCCCCGCCCGGTCCTGTCCTTCGACGGCCTTGCCCTCGAATTCGATGTGACCCGCCGATACCGGCTGCAACCCGTTGATCGCCCGCGCCAGCGTCGTCTTGCCCGACCCGCTTTCGCCGACCAGCGCAAATGTCTCGCCCCGCGCCACCGAAAAGCTGACCCCCGCCACGCCCTTGATCGACCGGGGCCGTCCGCGCAGCCCGTCGATCAGCGTACCCGTGGGAAATGTCACCTCCACATCCTCGACGGTCAGGACAATCTCGGTCATCGGGCGGCCTCCGCCCTTTCCGGCACTTCGGCGACCCAGCAGCGCGCCATGTGGCCGGGCGAAACGACGATTTCCGGCGGTGTCTCGGTACAGCGCGCCTCGGCCCGGTGGCAGCGGGGCCGGAAAATGCATCCCTCGGGTCGCGCGCGGAGGTCCGGGATTTCACCCGGGATCGTGGGCAGGTGCCGCACAAGCCCCTTCTGCCGGGCCGGATCACAATCGAGCAGCCGATGCGCATAGGGGTGGCGCGGATCGTTGAAGATATCGCGCACATCGCCGCGTTCGACGACCTCGCCCGCATACATCACGATCACTTCGTCACAGAGTTCGGCAATCACGCCCAGGTGGTGCGAGATGAACAGCACGGAACATCCGATCTCCTCCTGCAACTCCTTCAACAGCTCGATGGTCGCCACTTCCAGCGTCGCATCCAGCGCCGTGGTCGGCTCATCGGCGATCAACAGCGCAGGCTCCATCATCAGCGCCATGGCAATGGCGATCCGCTGCTTCATGCCGCCCGAGAACTCGTGCGGATACCGGTTCACCGCCTTTTCCGCATCGGGGATGCGGACCTTTTGCAGCATCTCGACGGCGCGGGCCGTTTTCTCGGCCTTGCTGCGCCCCGACCGGTACTGGACATTCACCATCTGCCGGCCCACCGACAGAACCGGGTTCAAGGCCCCCATGGGGTCCTGAAACACGGTCGAAATCCGCTCGCCCCGCAAGGCCCGCATCGAGGTCGGATCAAGCGTTGTCAGTTCCTGCGCCCCCTCGAACAGGATCTCGCCCGCCGACACATGGCCGTTATCGGCCAGAAGCCCGAGGATCGCGTTGATCAGCGTGGACTTGCCGCACCCGGATTCGCCCACGACCCCCACGATCTTACGCTCCGGCACCTCGAAACTCACGTCGCGCAGCGCCTGAAGCGTGCCGCCCTCGGTGGTGAACTCGACCGACAGGCCGCTGACCGCCAGAACCGTCATCCCCGCCCCTTCAGCCGTGGATCGAACACATCGCGCAACGTCTCGCCCAGAAAGGTGAACCCAAGCGTCGTCAGGATGATCGGCACACCGCCGGCGATCACGATCCACGCGCTTTCGCGGATATTCGCGAACCCGTCATTCAGGATCGCGCCCCAGCTTGGCGTGGGCGGTCGCACGCCAAGACCCAGAAAACTCATCCCCGCCTCGATGGCGATCACCACCGGAATATCCATCGAGGCCAGAATGACAATCGGCCCCACCACGTTCGGCAGGACATGCACCCGCAGGATCCGCGCCGGGCTGGCCCCCATCGACTGTGCCGCGGTGACATATTCCGACGATTTGAGCGCAATCGTCTGGGTCCGGATGATCCGCGCATAGCCCGGCACATTCACAAGGATCACCACCACGACGACCGCCGTCAGGGACGGCCCGAACAGCGTCACCAGCGCCAGCGCGAGCATCACCGTCGGAAAGCTCTTCAAGGCGTCGAAGACAAGGATCAGGATATTGTCCAGCCACCGTGGCCCGTACCCCGCAATCAGCCCCAGAACGATCCCGATCAGAAGCGACACCACCGTCGAGCCGACCGCCACCAGAAGCGCGATCCGCCCGCCATGAAGAACCCGCGCGAACAGGTCGCGCCCCAACTGGTCTGTGCCCATCAGGTGATCGGCCGAGGGCGGCAGGAACCGGTCGCGCGGCGAAATGCGCGACGGTTCTGCACTGGCCAGAAGATCGGCGAACACAGCAGCCCCCACCACGAGGATCACAAGGCTCAGCCCGAAAACACCCAGCGGCTCACGCAGAAGCCGCCGCATCGTCCGGCGAAACGTGCCCACCTCGGCGGGAGGTTCAGAAACCGCTTCTGACACGAGGGTCCAATGCTCCTATGATCAGATCGGCAATCACGTTGATCACCACGAAAAGAACGGTCGTCACCAGCACAGCACCCGTGACCAGCGGATAGTTCCGGGTGAGGATCGCGTCATAGACCAGCTTGCCGATACCGGGTCGGGCAAAGACGATCTCGGCAAAGACGGCCGAAGACAGCATCTGGCCGATCCCGATACCCAGAAGCGTCACGGTCGGCAGGATCGCGATGGAAAGCGCATAGCGATAGGTGATCTGCCGCTCCGGCAGGCCAAAGGCCCGCGCGGTCCGGATATGGCTCGCCTCCAGCACCTCCAGCATCGACGCGCGCACCATCCGCGCGATATAGCCGACCCAGCCCAGCCCCACCGCCAGCGACGGCAGGATCAGATGGGTCAGCTGGTCGCCCAGATCACCCGGCTCGCCGGCCCCGATTGCAGGCAGCCACTGCAACGCGACGGCAAAGATCAGCAGCGCATAGATCGCCACGACGAAGGACGGCACGGCGATGACCGCCACCGACAGAACGCCCACCAGCCGGTCGGCAAAGCTGCCGCGCCGGACAGCGGCCATGCAACCCAGGGGAATGCCCAGCGCGACGGACCACGTGATCCCGCCCGCGATCAGCGCCAGCGTAAAGGGCAACTGCTCCATCACGACTGTCAGAACCGGACGGTTCGACAGAACCTCGATCCCCAGATCGCCGGTCCACGCGCCCGAATAGAAGTTCCAGAACTGCACCCAGACCGGCTGATCCAGCCCCATCCGGGCGCGCAGCGCCGCCACCATCTCGGGCGTGGCACGCGGGCCAAGGGCGACCGAAGCGGGATCGCCGGGGATCAGATAGATCATCGAGAACAAGAGCGTCATCGCCACCGAGACGATGACAACCGCAAGCCCCAGACGCTTTATGGCATAGTTCAGCACAGTCCCACCCGGTCAGCCCGAGAGACAGGGGCGGCCCCGAAGCCGCCCCCACTGATCACATCAAACCGGCTTGAAATCCGGGAACAGGGGCTCGCCATTGGGTTTCAGCCCGACCTCCACCGTGTCGCGATGCAGGATGCCCGTGACCTCATGGGTCAGGAACACGTAACATCCGCTTTCCTCCATGATGTCTTGGGCGCGCTTGTAAATCTCGTCGCGCTTGGCCGGGTCGGTCTCGACCATACCCTGCGCATGAAGCTCCCCGAACTCGGCACTGTCGAACCGCTCCCAGTTCCAGACGCCGATCTGTTCGGGGATGAACCACGCGGTCGCCCAGCTTGGATCCGGTTCCATCGAGAACCGGTTCAGCGTCATCTGCAGCTTGTTCCAGTAATCGCCTTCCTTCGACCCCAGCGTCCAGAACGTGCCGCTGTCGTTCTGCTTGATCTCACAGGAGATACCCACATCGGCGAGGTTCGCCTGAATGACCTGTGCTGCGGTCAGACGCTCGGACTGATTCAGGATATCAAGCGTCACTGACAGACCCGAAACACCCTCCTCCGCCAGAATCTCGCGCGCACGGTCGGGGTCGTAGCCGTAAAGGGGCGCGTCCCGGTGGCCCGGCAGGCCCGGCGCGATAATGCCGGTCGACGTGGATGCCGCCCCGAAGTAAGCCGCATCCACCACGGTCTCGGTGTCGATGGCATGTTGCACCGCACGGCGGATGTTCGGGTTGTCGAACGGCGGCACGTCCTTGTTCAGCCCCACCCAGACATAGGCAAGCGACGGCTTTTCCGACACGATGCCGCCTGCCGGCGGGTTGTCCCGCAGGCGCGCGATCGAAGATACGGCGGTCCAGGTATAGTCCAGATCACCCGCCTCGAACCCAAGCTCGGCCGTGGCCGGATCTTCGATCGGAAGGATATGGATTTCCTCGAACCCGCCCGGCTCATAGGCCCAGTCGGGATTGCGGGTCAGGACGGTGCGCTGTTTCGGCGTCCATTCCGTCAACAGGTACTGGCCCGATTGCGCCACCGGTTCGGCCCCCAGCTTGCCCCCCTGCGCCTCGACGGCGGCCTTCGACAGGATCACGCTCGACGCCGTCGGAAGGGTCGAGGTCCACAGGGGCGCAAAGGCCGATTTAAGATGGATCAGGCCCGACAGCGTATCCTTGACCTCGACCTCTTTCAGCGCCGACCAGTCGCCCGCATAGGGGCTTTCGTTTTCCGGATTGGCGATCCGCTCAAGCGAGAACTTCACATCCTCCGCCGTCATCTGGCCGAACCCGTCGGTAAAACCGATATTGTCGCGCAGCGTGAAGGCGATGGTTACATCGTCCAGTTGCTCAAGCACTGTCGTGCCCAGCGATTTCCACGCCCATTCGTCGCCCGGCGCGTTGACCGCGAGGCTGGCATAGATCGCGCGCATGATGTCGCCCTCGGGCGCAGACAAACGATAGGCCGGGTCCATGATCTGCAAGTCGCTATACGACCGGACACGCAGGATGCGCCCGTCCTGCGATACCGCCATGCGCGGTGCAAGGGCCGCAGCCGCCCCCGCGGCGCCGGCCGTGGAAAGAAGCGCCCGGCGCGAAACGACGGGACCAGAATGACGTGACATGGTTAGTACTCCCCTGGCTGAATTTGCCTTATCTGTTTGGGAGTGTGTCTTTTCTCATCGACCCCTGCCCCCATCCGTTAACCATTGCGCATGGTGGACAGGCTTGTCCAGAGAATTGTTAACGCAGGGGAACCCCCTCAAATCTGGACTCATCGAAAGTATTTGACGAGACCAGTTCCTGGGAAGATCAATCGTTCAGATTTCCGGTTTCGCGAGGCACCCAGATGAGCACTCTTCCCCAACAGGCCCGCGTTGTGATCGTCGGCGGCGGCGTCATCGGCTGTTCGGTTGCCTATCACCTGACGAAACTGGGCTGGAAAGACGTTGTGCTTCTGGAGCGCAAGCGGATTTCGTCGGGCACCACATGGCATGCCGCTGGCCTGATCGGGCAGCTCCGGTCTTCGGCCAACATGACCAAACTCGCGAAGTATACGCAGGAGTTGTACGGCTCCCTCGGCGATGAAACCGGTGTCGAAACCGGGTTCCGCCGCTGTGGCTCGGTCTCGGCGGCGCTTACCGAGGAACGACGCGAAGAACTGTTCCGCTCCGCCGCCATGGCCCGGTCCTTCGGCGTCCCCGTCGAAGAACTCACACCCGCCGAAGTCAAGGAACGCTACGAGCATCTGAACATCGACGGCGTCACCGGCGGCGTCTGGCTGCCGTCTGACGGTCAGGGCGATCCGGCCAATATCGCACAGGCGCTGGCCAAGGGCGCCCGCCAGCGCGGCGGCCTCGTCAGGGAAGGCATCAAGGTCACCGCATTCGCCCGCGACGGCCGCCGCATCACCGGCGTCGACTGGCAGGCCGAGGATGGCCAGACCGGCCACATCGCCTGCGACATGGTCGTCAACTGCGCCGGCATGTGGGGCCACGACGTGGGCCGCATGGCGGGCATCAACGTGCCCCTTCACGCCTGCGAACACTTCTACATCGTGACCGAGGCGATCCCGGGCCTCTCGACCATGCCGGTCCTCCGCGTCCCCGACGAATGCGCCTATTACAAGGAAGATGCCGGGAAAATCCTGCTCGGAGCCTTCGAACCCAAAGCGAAACCATGGGGCATGGACGGCATCCCCGACAGCTTCGAATTCGACCAACTGCCCGAGGATTTCGACCATTTCGAACCGATCCTCGAAGCCGCCTGCAACCGTGTCCCGATGCTGGCCGAGGCGGGCATCCACACCTTCTTCAACGGCCCGGAAAGCTTTACCCCCGACGACGCCTATCATCTCGGGCAAGCGCCCGAGATGGATAATGTCTGGGTCGCCGCCGGCTTCAATTCGATCGGCATCCAGTCGGCGGGCGGCGCGGGCATGGCGCTCGCCCAATGGATGGAGGACGGCGACAAGCCCTTCGATCTGGGCGATGTGGATATCGCGCGGATGCAGCCCTTTCAGGGCAACAAGCACTACCTGTTCGAACGCTCCAAGGAAACGCTGGGCCTGCTTTACGCGGACCACTTTCCCTATCTCCAGAAGGCCACCGCGCGCGGCATCCGCCGCACGCCGTTCCACACGCACCTCCTGGAACAAGGCGCTGTCATGGGCGAAATCGCAGGGTGGGAGCGGGCGAACTGGTTCGCCGACGACGGGCAAGAGCGCCAATACCATTACTCGTGGAAGCGCCAGAACTGGTTCGAAAACGCCGCCCGCGAACATGCCGCCATTCGCAAAGGCGTCGGCATGTACGACATGTCCTCCTTCGGCAAGATCCGCGTCGAAGGCCCGGATGCCGAGGACTTCATGAACTATGTGGGCGGCGGCAACTACTCGGTGCCCACGGGCCGCATCGTCTATACCCAGTTCCTGAACCGCAAGGGCGGGATCGAGGCGGATGTCACCTTAACGCGTCTGTCGGAAACCGCATATCTCGTCGTCACCCCCGCCGCCACCCGGCTGGCCGACCAGACCTGGATGCAGCGCCATGTGGGGGACCGCCGCGTCGTGATAACGGATGTGACCGCGGGCGAAGGCGTTCTTGCCGTCATGGGTCCAAAGGCGCGCGATCTGATGGCCCGCGTCAGTCCGGCAGACCTGTCGAACGACGCCCTGCCCTTCGGCCACGCCACCGATATCGAAATCGGGATGGGCCTCGCGCGCCTGCACCGCGTCTCCTATGTGGGCGAGCTTGGATGGGAGATTTACGTCTCGTGCGACATGGCCGCCCACGTGTTCGAAACCCTGTGGGAGGCCGGTCAGGACGTGGGCCTGAAACTCTGCGGCATGCACATGATGGACAGTTGCCGGATCGAAAAGGCGTTTCGCCATTTCGGCCACGACATCACCGCCGAAGACCATGTGATCGACGCAGGGCTGGGCTTCGCCGTCAAAACCGACAAGCCCGATTTCATCGGTCGCGACGCGGTTCTGCGCCGCAAGGAAACCGGGCCCGAGATGCGCATGGTCCAGTTCCTTCTGAACGACCCCGAACCGCTTCTCTACCACAACGAACCCATCGTCCGGGATGGCGAGATTGTCGGATATCTGAGCTCCGGCAATTACGGCCACACGCTGGGCGCAGCCGTCGGACTGGGCTACGTGCCCTGCAAGGGCGAAAGCGCGGCGGATATTCTGGCCTCGTCCTACGAGATCGACGTATCGGGCACACGGGTTGCCGCGACGGCTTCGCTCAAACCGCTATACGACCCGAAATCAGAACGGGTGCGCCAGTAACGACCACCGCGTCTGGCGCTAAATCCGGTAGCCCTCTGGCCCTATCGGACAGAGCGGAATCCTGATTTGCTCTTTGCGATCGGGCACGCCCGCCGCATAGTCATGCGCAGAACCTTCACGGGGAGAGATATGATGGATGGCAATCTGACCGAAAACGACCTGTCCGGCATTGTCGCCGCCGACAAGGCGCATGTCTGGCATCACCTGATCCAGCACAAACCGTTCGAGACGACCGACCCCCGCATCATCATCGAAGGCAAGGGGATGCGCGTCTGGGACCAGAAGGGCAAAGAGCATCTTGATGCCGTCTCCGGCGGGGTCTGGACGGTGAATGTGGGCTATGGCCGCGAAAGCATCGCCAATGCCGTGCGCGACCAGCTTATCAAGCTGAATTATTTCGCCGGGTCCGCCGGGTCCATCCCGGGTGCGCAATTCGCCGAAAAGCTGATCGACAAGATGCCGGGAATGAGCCGGGTCTATTACATGAACTCCGGCTCGGAAGCCAATGAAAAGGCTTTCAAGATGATCCGTCAGATCGCCCACAAGAAATACGGCGGCAAGAAGCACAAGATCCTGTTCCGCCAGCGCGATTACCACGGCACGACCATCACCACGCTCTCGGCAGGCGGTCAGCCGGAACGCGGCGCGCAATACGGCCCCTACACGCCCGGCTTCGTGGAAGTGCCCCATTGCCTTGAATACCGCAGCCAGTGGGGCGAGGTCTCGGACTATGGCGAGCGGGCGGCAAACGCCATCGAAGACGTCATTCTTGCAGAAGGCCCCGATACGGTGGGCGGCCTCTGCCTGGAGCCGGTGACGGCGGGCGGCGGCGTCATTCCGCCCCCGGCAGGCTATTGGGAGCGTGTGCAGGAGATCTGCAGGAAATACGACGTCCTTCTGCATATCGACGAGGTCGTCTGCGGCGTGGGCCGCACCGGCACATGGTTCGGCTATCAGAACTACGGCGTGAAACCCGATATGGTCACGATGGCCAAGGGCGTGGCCTCGGGCTATGCCGCCATCGCCTGTCTGGTAACGACCGAGGCGGTGTTCGACATGTTCAAGTCCGACGCAACCGATCCGCTTGATTACTTCCGCGACATCTCGACCTTTGGCGGCTGCACGGCAGGTCCGGCAGCGGCGCTGGAAAACATGCGGATCATCGAGGATGAGGGCCTTCTGGACAACACGCTGTCCATGGGCGCGCTTCTGATGGAACGGTTGGAGGAGTTGAAGGAAAAGCACGCCGTCGTGGGCGACGTGCGCGGCAAGGGCCTGTTCGCAGGCGCCGAACTGGTGATGGACCGCGAGACAAAGGAACCGGCCCCGGAAAAGATGGTTCAGGCCGTCGTGGCCGATTGCATGGCGGCGGGCGTGGTCATCGGCGCTACGAACCGCTCCCTGCCCGGCTTTAACAACACGCTCTGCCTCAGCCCCGCGCTGATCGTGACGGCGGACGATATCGACGAGATCACGACCGCCATCGACAACGCGCTGACGCGGGTGTTCGGCTGACCTGATCCGGGAGGCCGCGCGAGGACCGCACGGTCGACATCAGGCATATGACCATGCGCATGCTATGCGCATGGTTTCCGCATAACATGCGCATTGAGCGTTCGGTGCCGAAAGGTTAACGCGCGATCATCCATTCGCCGTCAGGCCAGAAGGCGTGAAAGGCGAAAGCGAACATCACGTCATGGGGCAAATCGCGCCCCTCCGCGTCGCGCACGCGGATCGTTCCGACGTCGCGGCCTGCATTGATTTCCGCCGTATCCAGCGCCGATGCCTGCCCCGACGCCCATGTCAGCGTGACGCCTTCCTCGGTCAGTTCGGGGGTCTCGCGCAGCCGTTCCACAGGCCAGGCCCGGTCGCCCACGCGCACCACGCGGGCCAGTGCGGGAATATCATGGGGTGGCATTTCTCCGCTATATAAGAACGGCTTACGGGAACTGTCGTAACTCGTATACGGGTTCGACCCATAAGGCCGCGGCCAGCCCGGCTGATCCATCACCGCGCCACCAGGATTCCGCTCGCGAAACTCCGCCCAGCTTTCCATCCATGTGGGCAACGCGGTCAGTTCGACACCCGTCATCTCGCCCACGATGCCCTCGCCCAAGGCCTGCTGCCACCAGCTTTGCGTCTCGCGGTCATACATGATCATGTCGGAGCTCCGAAGCTTGCCCGACACGCCAAAGCTTAACACTTTGCCGTCGACCCGCCGGTCAAACGTAATCCCCGAATTGCACAAAGGACAAAACGTAACCGCCACCGGAATCCCGCCGATTTCGTCGTTTACGATCTCGTGCCATGTGAGATATCGGATCGGGTAAGCCCTTGGAATCTCGCCTTCAACCTCGACCGTGATCACCGGCTCGCGGTCACCGATCCGGGTCTCGTCTGCGGCGGCGATGAAGTTCGGCCCGTCAATCGCGGGGATCCCGTCCTTGGGCGGTCCGCCCGACAGAATCTCGACCCAGTTCTCGACGCTCGTCGTCTCGAAATCCGTGTCCGGCCACTCGTTTTTCCAGAACTCCGGCGACGCGAAAGCGCCAGTTGCAAGACAGGGCAGCGCCATTGCCGCGATAAAGGATTTGATCCGCATGGACGGTCTCCGGTTCATGATCCTGCAAGACTGACAGATGGCGATGAGCAGGCCTAGCCCCCCTCACGCGAGCGTGACGGGACGTGCAATCTTAAAAAGGGCGCCCCGCGGGACGCCCTGTTAACCATTTTTCGATGGGATGGCGCTACTGTTCGACCACCCGGACATCGGTCATGACGTCAGGCGTATCAGCAACGACGCCGTTTCGCCCCTGATCGCCGCGCTTGATCGTATCGACCACGTCCATGCCCTCGACCACCCGGCCCACAACGGTGTATTGGCCGTTCAGCGACGGCGCGGGGCCGAACATGATGAAGAACTGGCTGTTCGCGGAATCGGGGCTGGCCGACCGCGCCATGCCGACAATCCCACGCTCATAGGGGATATCCGAGAACTCGGCCGTGATCGTCCCCAGATCGGACCCGCCACGACCGGCCATGCCAAGATCGCCATCGGCGCGGCCGAACTGGGTATCGCCGGTTTGCGCCATGAACCCTTCGATCACCCGGTGGAACACCACGTTGTCATAGGCATCCATCCGCGCCAGCGTCGTGATCTGTTCCACATGCAAAGGCGCCACATCCGGTAAAAGGTCGATCACAATCGTCCCGTTCGCCTCGCCCGCCACGTCGATTTCAAGGTTCGGGCCGGGGCCGTCCTCGACGGGCGTCTGCGCATCAGCCGCCCCAGGCAGGGTCGAGACATAGTACCCGCCCATCAGCGCCAGACCGGCGGCGAACAGCGCGCCAAAGATCAGGTTGTCACGCGACATCGGCGGCCACCTTGACCGACAGCATCCGGTCGGGGTTCATCGGCGGCTCGCCACGCGCGATGGCGTCCACATGTTCCATCCCCGAGATTACCCGGCCATAGACCGTGTACTGACCGTTAAGGAAATCGTTATCCTTGAAGTTGATAAAAAACTGGCTGTTCGCCGAGTTCGGGTTCTGGCTGCGCGCCGCACCCAGCGTTCCGCGCGCATGGGGCAGTTTCGAAAACTCCGCGGGCAGATCCGGCAGGTCCGATCCACCGGTGCCCGCGCGACCGATGTTGAAATCGTTCTCGAAATTCCCGTGCGCCACATCGCCCGTCTGGGCCATGAAACCATCGATCACCCGGTGAAACACTACGTTGTCGTAGGCTCCGGACCGCGCCAGTTCTTTCATCCGCGCGGTATGTTCAGGTGCTACATCGGCCAAAAGCTCGATTGTCACGGTACCGTCTTTCAGTTCCATCAGAATGGTGTTCTCGGGGTCGTCGATATCGGCCATTTGGTCCTCCGGTGATGTCGTTTCGCGGGCGACCCTAGGGGGTGTCGCGCCGAAGGAAAAGCCGAAACCACGCCCATCGCGGTTGACGGCGGCGCGACGCTGAGGTGTTAAGGTTCCGAACCGCAAAACGGGAGAGCTGCGCATGGCCTGGAAGACGCTGGATGACATGGAATTGTCGGGCAAAACCGTTCTGACGCGGGTCGATATCAACGTGCCGGTCGAGGATGGCCGCGTCACCGACACGACGCGGATCGAACGGATCGCGCCCACCGTGGCCGATATCCTTGCCAAGGGGGGCAAGCCCGTCCTGATGGCGCATTTCGGACGGCCCAAAGGCAAGGTCGTGCCCGAGATGTCGCTAGAGCATATCCGCGGCGCGGTCGCGGAGGTTCTGGGCGTACAGGTTCACTTCGCGGCGGACTGCGTGGGCGACGTTGCGGCAAGCGCAATCGGCGATCTGCCGCCCGGAGAGGTTCTCCTTCTCGAAAACACCCGCTTCCACCCCGGGGAAGAGGCCAATGATCCGGCCTTTGCCCAAGCCCTCGCCGATCTGGGCGATATCTATGTAAATGACGCCTTTTCCGCCGCGCATCGCGCCCATGGCTCGACCGAGGGCATCGCACGTCTTCTGCCATCCTGCGCCGGTCGGTTGATGGAGGCGGAACTGCGCGCGCTGGAGGCGGCATTGGGAACGCCCGAACGCCCGGTCGTGGCGGTTGTGGGCGGCGCCAAGGTCTCGACGAAGCTGGAGCTTCTGACGAACCTTCTGCGCAAGGTCGATATGCTGGTGATCGGCGGCGGGATGGCGAATACGTTCCTTGCCGCCAAGGGCATCGATGTGGGCAAATCGCTGGCAGAACACGACATGGCCGACACGGCGCGTCAGATCATGGCAGAGGCCGGGGAAGTCGCCTGCGAGATCATCCTGCCCGTGGACATTGTCGTGGCGCGGGAGTTCAAGGCCGGGGCGGCGAATGAGGTTCTGCCAGCGGATGCCTGCCCCCCAGATGCAATGATCCTTGACGCAGGCCCCGCCAGCCTGGAACGCATCACCGAAGCGTTTCGTGCCGCGAAGACACTGATCTGGAACGGCCCGCTTGGCGCGTTCGAGATTGCGCCTTTCGACGCGGCGACGAATGCCGCCGCCGCCGAGGCCGCGCGGCTGACCGACACGGGCGGCCTGATCTCGGTTGCGGGCGGCGGCGACACGGTCGCGGCACTCAACAAGGCCGGGGCCGCACAGAAGTTCACCTATGTCTCGACCGCAGGCGGCGCGTTCCTTGAATGGATGGAAGGAAAGACGCTGCCGGGGGTCGCCGCCCTTGGCGGCTGACTGTTAGCGCCCCCATGATTGCAACGTGCCCGCGCGTCCCCTAGAAGCAAGCGCGACACGGGGTGAATGCATCCCGGAACGGGACAAAAGAGGGAATGATACAGATGGATCGCAGCCAGGCCGAACAGGTTACGAACGGAAACGGGTTTATCGCCGCTCTGGACCAGAGCGGCGGGTCGACGCCGAAGGCGCTGAAGCTTTATGGCATCGATGAAGACGCCTATTCCGGCGAAGCCGAGATGTTCGACCTGATCCATCAGATGCGAACCCGGATCATCAAGTCCCCTGCGTTCACCGGCGACAAGATCGTCGGCGCGATCCTGTTCGAGATGACCATGGACCGCGAGATCGACGGCATTCCGTCGGCGAAGTACCTGTGGGAAAAGCGCAGCGTCGTGCCTTTTCTGAAGGTCGACAAGGGACTGGAAGAGGCCAGTGACGGTGTGAAGCTGATGAAGCCGATGCCCGATCTTGATACGCTTCTGGACCGCGCGCTGGCCCATGGCGTCTTTGGAACCAAGATGCGGTCGGTCATCGACGCGGCCTCGGAAAGCGGGATTGCCGCGAACGTCGCGCAGCAATTCGAGGTCGGCCGTCAGATCCTTGCCAAAGGGCTGGTGCCGATCATCGAGCCCGAAGTGACGATTTCCATTTCCGACAAAGCCGAGGCCGAAGACATCCTTGTGGATCAGATCACCCAGCATCTGGACGGGCTGTCGGGCGACGCAAAGGTGATGCTGAAACTGACGCTGCCGGATATGGCCAATCGCTATGCCTCGCTTGTGGATCATCCCCGCGTCATGCGGGTCGTCGCGCTGTCGGGCGGATATTCGCGGGATGACGCCAACGCGAAACTGGCCCGGAACCGCGGTGTGATCGCCAGTTTCTCACGCGCCCTGACCGAAGGGCTTTCAGCCGGTCAGGGCGACGCCGAGTTCGACGCGACGCTCGCGGCGACGATCGACAGTATCTACGAGGCCTCGATCTCCGGCTAAGTCATTGGCGGGCTTTTGCCAATTGATGCCGAAAGGGGATTCCCTTTGGCGAATCAATGTGACATGATTCGTTAAATGATCCGCCCGGCAGAGGCGGACAAGAGGCAGAGCATGACCGACACCCGCAGCCGCAGCGCCCTTGGCGATGTGATTTACCTGACCTTGATGTGCCTGGCGGCGATGTATTTCACATTCGCCAGCGTTCAGGGGGATTACGGCCTATTCCAGCGTGTGCAGATCGATGCGGAACGCACGGCGCTTTCGGCTCAGAAGGCCGAGCTTGAGGCAGAGGTCGCCGCACTGGAGAACAAGACACGGCGTCTGTCTGATGCTTTCCTCGATCTCGAACTTCTCGATCAGCAAGCCCGCGATGTTCTCGGGCTTGTCCGTCCCGACGAACTGGTTCTGCGCTAGAGTTCCAAGC
Organism: uncultured Paracoccaceae bacterium; assembly: GCA_947503175.1. Lineage (GTDB taxonomy): Bacteria > Pseudomonadota > Alphaproteobacteria > Rhodobacterales > Rhodobacteraceae > Ovoidimarina. The sequence goes on along the minus strand of CANNCO010000001.1, from coordinate 807,104 downwards.
ATTGCACCTCGTGCAACCCGGCCCTGACGGTGCGCGGCAAATTTCCGGCTGTGTTTTTGCAAAACATGGTGTAGGAGGATAGTTTAGCACTGAACTATTCTGCTCAGAGGGAGGCGCGCAGGCATGGCCACGCGAAAGACCGCAGCAAAACCGGCGACGAAACCGGCCGCGAAACCCAACGTGTCGAAGGACGACCTTCTCCACTATTACCGCGAGATGCTGCTGATCCGGCGGTTCGAAGAAAAGGCGGGCCAGCTTTACGGAATGGGCCTGATCGGGGGCTTTTGCCACCTTTATATCGGACAGGAAGCGGTCGTGGTCGGCCTTGAGGCCGCAGCGGAGGACGGCGACAAGCGCGTCACCAGCTACCGCGATCACGGCCATATGCTCGCCTGCGGCATGGACCCCAAGGGCGTGATGGCCGAACTGACGGGCCGCGAGGGCGGATACTCCAAGGGCAAGGGCGGCTCGATGCACATGTTCTCGAAAGAGAAGCATTTCTACGGCGGCCATGGCATCGTTGCGGCACAGGTACCGATCGGGGCCGGCCTGGCCTTCGCCGACAAGTATCTGGGCAACGACCGCGTGACATTCACCTATTTCGGCGATGGCGCCGCGAACCAGGGCCAGGTCTATGAGACTTATAACATGGCCGAACTGTGGGACCTGCCCGTTGTCTTCGTGATCGAGAACAACCAATACGCCATGGGCACATCGACGAAGCGGTCGACGAAATCACCAAGCTACTGGGAGCGTGGCGCGGCTTACGGCATTCCGGGCGAAGAAGTGGACGGAATGGATGTGCTGGCGGTGAAGGCCGCCGGGGAAAAGGCCGTCGCCCACTGCCGGTCCGGCAAGGGCCCCTACATCCTTGAGATCAAGACTTACCGTTATCGCGGCCACTCCATGTCCGATCCGGCAAAGTACCGCACCCGTGAGGAAGTTCAGGAAATGCGCGAGAAACGCGACGCGATAGAGCATGTGCGCACGATGCTTCTGGACGGCAAACATGCATCCGAGGACGACCTGAAGGCAATCGACAAAGAGATCAAGGAAATCGTCAACGAGGCTGCGGAGTTCTCGAAAGAAAGCCCGGAGCCTGCACTGGAAGAGCTATATACCGACATTTATGCGGACGTCCTGCCGCAAGGGGAGGCCGTGTAAATGGCGACTGAAATTCTCATGCCCGCCCTTTCGCCGACGATGGAAGAGGGCACATTGGCCAAATGGCTCGTGAAAGAGGGCGATACGGTTTCCTCCGGCGATATCATGGCCGAGATCGAGACCGACAAGGCCACAATGGAATTCGAAGCCGTGGATGAAGGGATCGTCGGCAAGATCCTGATCGCAGAGGGCACCGAGGGCGTGAAGGTGAATACACCCATCGCGGTTCTGGTGGAAGAGGGCGAAGACGCCGACGCGGCCCCTGCCCCGGCGGCCGCGCCAGCCGAAGCCGCGCCAGCCGCGTCCGAGGCAGCCCCCGCCGCGCCCAAGGCCCCGGTTGAAAGCGCCGATGTGTCAGAACCGGACATTCCCGAAGGCACCGAGATGACGACGACCACTGTCCGCGAAGCCCTACGTGACGCGATGGCCGAAGAAATGCGCCGGGACGAAACAGTGTTCCTTATGGGTGAAGAGGTCGCCGAATATCAAGGCGCCTACAAAATCAGTCAGGGGCTTATGGATGAATTCACTGCGCGTCGCGTGATCGACACGCCGATCACCGAGCACGGATTTGCCGGAATCGGGGTCGGCGCGGCCTTTGGCGGTCTACGGCCCATCGTCGAGTTCATGACGTTTAACTTCGCGATGCAAGCCATGGACCAGATTGTGAATTCTGCGGCCAAGACACTTTATATGTCGGGCGGTCAGATGGGTTGCCCCATCGTGTTTCGCGGACCCAACGGGGCTGCGGCCCGCGTCGGCGCGCAGCACAGCCAGGACTATGCGGCGTGGTTCATGCAGATCCCGGGCCTGAAGGTGGTGATGCCCTATTCAGCCTCCGACGCGAAGGGCCTGTTGAAGTCGGCGATCCGCGATCCGAATCCGGTGATCTTTCTTGAAAACGAGATCATGTATGGCCGGTCCTTCGAGGTTCCGAAGCTGGACGACTACACCGTTCCCTTTGGCAAGGCCCGAATCTGGCGCGAAGGCGAGGATGTGACCATCGTGAGCTTTGGCATCGGGATGCAATATGCGCTTGCCGCGGCGGATGAGCTTGCCAAGGAAGGCGTGAGTGCCGAGGTGATCGACCTGAGGACGTTGCGGCCCATGGATACGGCCACGGTGATCCGTTCGATCCAGAAGACGAACCGCTGCGTGACAGTCGAAGAAGGGTTCCCGCAAGGATCGGTCGGCAACTACATCAGCTCGGTGATCATGCAGGAGGCATTCGATTATCTGGACGCGCCGGTGATCAACTGCACCGGTAAGGACGTACCGATGCCCTATGCGGCGAACCTTGAAAAGCTGGCGCTGGTGACGACGAAAGAGGTCATCGATGCGGTCAACGCCGTGACATATCGCTGAAATGGACGTCTTGGGCCGCGATAGCAGATTGGAGGCGTATCGGGTCGCCACGGGTGGCCCGGATGCGCGGATTGTCGGGCTGATCCCCGATGCCGTGATTTCCGAGCATGTGCCGCTGACCGGTGGTCGTGGCCGTCAGACGGCCTATGACTGGATTGCGCGCCACAGCGCAGAGATTGAATTGACGCTCAGATCCCTGGCGTCGGGGCATGGCAAGATCCTTGCGCCGTTCGACCAAGTGGTTCTGCAGGAGGACTGACACAATGCCCACCGAAGTTCTGATGCCCGCCCTCAGCCCGACGATGGAAGAAGGCACGCTGGCCAAGTGGCTGGTGAAAGAGGGGGATACGGTGTCCTCTGGTGATCTTCTGGCCGAGATCGAGACCGACAAGGCGACGATGGAGTTCGAGGCGGTCGATGAGGGGACGGTTGGTAAAATCCTTGTAGCCGAAGGTTCGGAAGGCGTGAAGGTGAACACGCCGATCGCGGTTCTGCTCGATGACGGCGAAAGCGCTGACGATATTGGCGATGCCCCCACAGCAGCCCCCGCCCCAGCGGCAGCCAAGGCTGAGGAGGCTCCAGCGCCCGCCGCAGCACCGGCGGCAGCACCTGCACCCGCTGCACCCGTTGCTGCATCAGGTGACCGGATCTTCGCCTCTCCGCTGGCGCGCCGGATCGCGAAGGACAAAGGTCTGGACCTGAGCCAGATCAAGGGATCGGGCCCCAAGGGCCGGATCGTGAAAGCAGATGTTGAGACTGCGCAGCCAAGTGCCGCGGCTACCCCCGTCTCTACGGCGCCCGATGCGACGGCTCCGGCTTCCACCGGGCCGTCAACGGATGCCGTGGTGCGCATGTATGAAGGGCGTGACTACGAGGAGGTTCCGCTTGACGGTATGCGCAAGGTGATTGCCGCGCGTTTGACCGAAGCCAAACAGACGATCCCGCATTTCTACTTGCGCCGCGATATCCAGCTTGACGTGCTTCTGAAGTTCCGCAGCCAGTTGAACAAGCAGCTTGAGGCCCGTGGCGTGAAGCTTTCGGTGAACGACTTCATCATCAAGGCCTGCGCTCTTGCGCTTCAGCAGGTGCCGGACGCCAACGCCGTTTGGGCCGGCGACCGGATGCTGAAGCTCAAGCCTTCGGATGTGGCCGTTGCGGTCGCCATTGAGGGCGGTCTGTTCACACCGGTTCTGAAAGACGCCGAGATGAAATCGCTTTCGGCATTATCCGCCGAGATGAAGGACCTGGCATCCCGCGCCCGCGACCGCAAGCTCGCGCCCCATGAATATCAGGGCGGCAGTTTTGCGATCTCGAATTTGGGCATGTTCGGGATTGATAACTTCGACGCGGTGATCAATCCGCCCCATGGCGCGATCCTTGCGGTCGGCGCTGGCGTCAAGAAACCCGTGGTCAATGCCGAGGGCGAACTCGCCGTGGCGACAGTGATGTCGGTAACGCTGTCGGTCGACCACCGGGTCATCGACGGCGCGCTTGGGGCGCAGCTTCTGGACGCGATCAAGGACGGGTTGGAAAACCCGGTCGCGATGCTGGCCTGAACGAACGCGCGATCAAAAAGGCCCGCTGGAGCGGGCCTTTGTCGTATCAGGGAGGAATCAGGCTTCGCCGGAGGACCTGTTCAACAACTGGTCCATCGTGACGGAGGGTTGTGAACACCCCGCCTCGCCCACAATGCGCGCAGGGACACCCGCCACAGTGGACTTGCATGGCACCTCTTCCAGCACGACCGACCCCGCAGCAATCCGCGAACAGGCGCCGACGGTGATATTGCCCAGAACCTTCGCGCCCGCGCCGATCAGAACACCGTCGCCGATCTTGGGATGACGGTCTTCTTCTTCCTTACCGGTACCGCCAAGGGTCACAGAATGCAGCATCGAGACGTTGTCGCCAACAACAGCCGTTTCGCCGATAACAATTGAATGGGCATGGTCGATCATGATCCCCTTGCCAATCCGGGCAGCCGGGTGAATGTCGACGCCGAACGCCTCGGACACGCGCATCTGGAAGAAATAGGCCATGTCTTCACGCCCCTGTTTCCAGAGCCAATGGCCGATCCGGTAGCACTGGATCGCCTGAAACCCTTTGAAATACAAAAGCGGCTGAATCATCCGATGGCAGGCCGGGTCACGGTCGAAGACCGCCACGATATCTGCGCGCACCGCCTGACCGATCTCGGGCGCTGACATCAGCGCCTCGTCCACGATCTCGCGCAGGATCTGCTCGGACATCTCGCCAGAGGCCAGTTTCAGCGAGATCCGGTAGGACAGCGCGCGTTCCAGCGATGGGTGATGGAGGACGCTTGAATGAATCAGACCGCCCAGAAGCGGTTCATGGGCCACAGCTTCTTCGGCCTCGTCCCGGATGCGGGACCAGATCGGATCAAGCTCGGCGATTTTCTGGCGTGTCTCTGCCATCGTGCATCCTCGGAGTTCCTGACGTAGAGTACCATTTAAGGCGTTCTCGCCCAACACGAAACCCGGACAGGAAAAAAGTGATGTCTGTCGCACCTGACCAGAATGCGATGCGTGCCCGGCTGAAAGCCGAGCTGGAGGCGTTGGACAGCGATGATGACCTTGGGCGGCAGGATCAGGCGACTGTGGCTCTGGATCAGCAATCCGCCGGGCGTCTCAGCCGGATGGACGCGATGCAGCGCCAGGCTATGGCACAGGCGACGGCCCGGCGACGCAAGGCGCGCAAACGCCAGATTTTTGCGGCATTGACCCGAGCCGATGAAGGAGAGTTAGGCTATTGCACGGATTGCGGCGATGTGATTGCGCCGGAACGCCTGCAGATCGATCCTGCGGTTCCACGCTGTCTTTCCTGCACACGGGGCTGATCGGCCTGAAGGTGCTGCAGGACTGAAATCAGACAATGGAGGTAGTCGGGGTCTTCGAGCGGTGGCTCACCTCGCGCCGGGCGGCGCAAAGCAGCCGCACTCAGGCTCCCATCGCCCCAGATCGGATGCATCCTGCCGGTTCTGCGCCGATGCATGTCGGCGGCACCAGCCTCCGCCCATATGCGGCGCAGCGCTAAAGGCCGCAGGCGGGGTGTCAGCGCAAGGAGTGCCCGTGCGACCGACACCACATCTCCCAGAAGAACCTGCCGCATCGCCGTTAGCTGCGCGGCAAGGTCAGCTCTGTGACATGAACGGCGAGGCGCGCGCGCCCCCCCGCCAGGTCGCCGTCTTCGCCAGTGATCGTCAGAGGCGTTGCCGCGTAATAGGCCAGAGGCGTCGACGTGATACCACGCACCCAAGACCCCGCGGCTGTCCCAAGACCGTTGCCGTACCGATCTGGCGAAACACCGCCGATCCCCAACTGCCAACTGGACGCTGTGCCTGAAAAGGCTGTCAATACGCGTCCGGTGACGCCATAGACGACCGATTGGGCGGGAATAATCGGTGCCGTATCAGAGTACGGTCCGGCCGCCAGGTCGTGATCGATCTCGATGACGCGAGATGTCATCGCCGCCCCGTTTGGTGAAACAGATCCCGTGCCGGCAACCCAATCGACGCCATCGAACACGGATGGAGCGCCCGGCTCGGCAAGCCAAGCGCGCCAACCCACCTTCGGCACGACAAAATCCCATCCACCGTTCAGAAAGATCGCCAGCGCGCCCTCCTGCCCCGACCATGCGTTTACCGCACCAGCGGGCACAAAGTAGCAGTCGCCCTCGGTCGCGACCGGCGGGGTTTGAACGCTTGTCGACCGGATCGTCAGCTGCGTCAGCGTATCGATACGCGTCAAAGCCTCGTTTACGGTCACGTGCTTTTGAGCCTGCGACGGCTGTACAAGGGGCAGGCCAAGGAATGCTGTGTTAGTCATTGATCGTTATCCTTCCGAAAAGCCCCGGACCGAAACGCTCCGACAGCTGTGCAACTTCAATCTCGTAGGACCCCGTGATGCCATCAGCGGCTTTTTCTGCTCCGCCATAGACCCACGCTGGGGTACCGACAGTCTCTTCGCGCCGTATCTGCCCAGCCTCGGTGACCCGTATCAGATAGGACTCAAGCTCTTCGCCCAGCGGCACATCGAGGCCAGCCCAGGTGTCGCCGTCGATCCGAGTGCGCCGGATCCAGCTCAGCACACCACCGCCCGACCCGTCTTTCCGGAACCGAAGATGAACAGGCGCATAGGGCCGCATTCCCACGCCGTCGAACGCACGAGTTTCCTCGATATAGATCGGATCGGTGACCGGGCGCTGCGCCGGACCTGTTCTGAAGACCCGCGCCAGTTGCCGCTCGGACGGGTCAAGGGCGATCTGACGGAGCGCTGTGTTCAGCAAGATGACCTGACTGCCTGGCGGCCATATCTCCGGGATCAGGTTATCTGTGCCGAGTTGGCCTCGGAGCCGGCCGGACAACTCGTAGATATCCTGGCCGACAAGCGTTGCGGTCGCGAACTGAAAGACCTCCCATATGTCGAGCCCAGGCGTTCCGATTGCCATCGCATTGGCACCGTTGAGCATTTCGGCCACGCTTACTGACTGAAGGCTTCCCCCCGCCATACGAACCCGAAGTGCCGGCCCCCGATCAAAGGTTCCGGACCGCGCGCGCAACATCTCGGTCTCGGTCACACCAATCGTCGCCGCGCGATCGATGAGAGTGTTCAGGACAAACCCGTCGCTGCTTGCCGACTTGTAAATGGCAGCCGACCCGGACCACGGTTTCGCGGTAACGGCCACATGAGGCGCGTGGGGCAGTTCCGTTCCCTTGATCAGGGGCAGGTCCAGAAACGCAACCTCCACCGGAACCGGAGCGGAGAACAACCTTGGCGCAATCGGATCTTCCACGGTCGAGTTAGCCGGCATGTTCAGCCCGTCATCCACCTGGACTGCCTCGACAATCCTGGCACCTGCCTGATCAAGTTCCGCGATCTTGAAAGTGCTTTCGGAATCGTCGACCTTGAGTGAAACCACATCTCCCGCTCCGATCTGGAGATGCGATGGCGGTAGCACGAACCGAACCGTTTCACGCGCGACCCGAGCCTCGGCCAACCACCGTTCGGCAATCGCGCGACTTTCCGCCCCCGTCAGAAGAAGCGGCAACTCCGATTGTGCGACGGTCTGCGTGGCGTCGTCGGGGAAAATGGCCTCGGCCGCGCGAACCTGATAATCGCCCGAAGCCTCCAGTGCGTTGATCCTGACTCGTCCAACCGTTCCGGCATCTGCGGCACGCGACCGCTCGACCGCGCCGGACACATCCACGGAAACGGCCAGATCACCCGCATCGAGTGTCTGAACGACCCGGTCGCTGCGCGACTTGAAGATCAGTTTTCCATCCCGCTCGATCGCATCCACGCCGAAGGCTGCGAGAAGCGGGTCAAGCAACGCCCGCCCGCTGTGGGCGCCACCGGGCGCATAACCGCGCACGACACCGAACAGCTCCGACGTATCAACGTGTACAAGGCCCGCTTCGGCACAGATCTCCTCGACGATCGAAGACAGGGCACGTGACGAAGCGCGCCCGTTGATCCAATGGCCCGTCTCGTAATTCGCACCGTCAGACCAGATGGCCGCAGTGTTGGGAAAGTGCGGAAAGGGCCGCGCATCCCATGCCCAGACAAAGCAACGGTTCGTATCGATCATCGCACCGTCGTAGATGTCCGAGACCGGGTTGTTTGCGGGATCGGCCCAGTATCCCGCATGGGCAATCAGGAACTGCATCTGGATCAGATCATCGCGCCGCCCTGTCGAATATGGAGGCAAAGCCGATTCCGATGATTTCGGATCCGAGAACCGGTTCGGAGCATTTGATCCCTTGTCCACCGCCGGGCATCCGATCTCGTCAAGCCAGGCGGCATCAAACTGAGGGCCCCGCAGCGCCTCCGGCTCACTCGCAGAGAACACTTGCGCAATCGCACCGTTCGGCCAGACCAGACGCTTGCGCGATGCCTCCCAGTCAGGTCGCCGGTCAGGCGGCGAACAGGCCAGGATTCCGCTTTCGCCAAACACCATGACCTCCCGGGCCTGGTCGATTGTTTCACCGATCAGAGCCACCCGATTGGCAGGCCCGGGATCCGTGGGCCCAGAACCCTCTACCTGGGCGCGAACCCATTCGGCACCAGCCCGGGTCTTGCCCGCACCCCTGCCCCCCATGATCACCCAGCTGCGCCAATCCCCCTTTGGAGGCAATTGATGCGGCAAAGCCCAGAAATCGAAAAGATAAGGCAGCGCCAGCAAAGCCTCACGATCCAGAGCTTCAAGAAACCTCGCCTGCTCTTCCGGAGGTGCGGAGGCGATCAAGGAGGCCCCCGATCGTATCTCTCGCGTCATCAAGGTTAATCGCGTGGTTATCGGCTTGGCTGGCTTCTCGGTTCTGCACTTCATTTAGTCTCGCTCGCATTTGGATCAGAGTTTCCGAAGCCGCTTGGTAGATCCGGTCGCTCGTCACAGTCTCCATCGTCGAAACATGCTCCCCACGGGAAACCCGTGCGGAAACGGCCAGGAATTGACGTAACGCCAGTTCGAACCGGCATTGCGCTAGGATTTCGATGTTGGAAGGATCGTCAGCCGCAATCGGCAGGACGGTTTTCATGATAGGAGTGCCTTTCAAGCGTCTCCTGTCGGGAGAAACAGAAAACGGCCAAGGATCATCGTCCCGGCCGCTTACCCACTTCTTCTAGCATGGCGTTAAACTACTTTAACGCGAACTCTATGTCAAGTTTCCCGCATGAGGCGAAGAGTGCGCAAAGATAAAGATACGTTAATTCTCTTGCCGTTCGGCCTCGATCTCCCTCCACCGCGCGACATTGGCGTTATGCTCGGCAAGGGTGCGGGCAAATGCGTGTCCGCCGGTCCCATCTGCAACGAAGAACAGCAAATCGGTGTCTTCGGGATCAAGGGCCGCCTCAAGGCTCGCAAGGCCTGGGTTCGCAATCGGCGTCACCGGCAAACCGTCGATGACGTACGTGTTCCATGGATTGTCGTCGCGCAATTCACTTTGACGAATGCCACGGCCCAGAACGCCACGCCCCTCGGTCACGCCATAAATCACGGTCGGATCGGTCTGAAGGCGCATACCCTGCCGCAACCGGTTCACAAAGACGCTGGCGACTGTGCGCCGCTCCTCCGGCACCGCCGTCTCCTTTTCGATGATCGAGGCCAGAATCAGCGCCTCTTCCGGCGTTTCGATCGGCAGACCGTCGACCCGGTTTTGCCATGCCTGCTCCAGACGCTCCGCCTGCCGCTCAGCCATCTCGGCAATCAAGTCCGCTTTCGGTGTGCCCTCACGGACCTCATAGCTGTCTGGTGCAAGCGTCCCCTCCGCGGGGACGTCTTCCACGCTGCCTTCAAGGAACTCAGCGGCTTTCAGCGCCTCGATCACCTGCCAACTCGTCACGCCCTCTGCCAGTGACACCCGGTACCGCGTATCCGCATCGGCGCGAACCTCGTCATAGATATCGGAACTGCCCTCCAGCGGATCAAACTCGGCAATCGCGGCGAAGCGGTTCGTGGCGGGATCGAGTTCCCGCACTTCGATTTCCTGCCCGGTCACACCCACGCGAAACACGACCTCGGTCCCGCAGGTCGACCGTCCACCCCGGGTGACGATATCCACGATCTCCTCCATGGATGCACCGCTGGGCACCAGAAAACTTCCGGCTTTCAACTCATCAGCCTTGCCGGAGTAATCCGCCCCGACACGAAAAATCGACGCATTGCTCACAGCACCCTGTTCCTCAAGATCAAGGGACACACGCCGCATGTTCGACCCGCTCTCAACCCGCAAACAAATCGGCGCGTCCAGCGGTCCCTCTGCGCGATACTGCCCCTGCGCCCATGCGATAAATCCACCCAACGCAACAAGGCCGAGGATGATGAATGTCAGCGCATTCGAGACGATGTGCTTCCACATCAGGCCGAGACCTTTCCCAGAACAAGCGACGCATTGGTGCCACCAAACCCGAAGCTGTTCGACAGCGCCACATTGATCTCTCGTTCCCGCTTGGCATTCGGGGCCAGGTCAAGCTTTGGCTCGACAGCCGGGCTATCGAGGTTGATCGTCGGCGGCGCGACCTGATCGCGAAGCGCGAGGATCGAGAAAATCGCTTCAACAGCCCCGGCCGCGCCCAGCAGATGCCCGACCGACGATTTGGTCGACGACATGGTCGCGCCTGCAGCCGCATCACCCATCATCCGCTCGACGGCGCCAAGTTCTATCGTGTCAGCCATCGTCGATGTTCCGTGCGCGTTGATGTAGTCAACCGCCGACGGCTCAAGGCCCGCGCTCTTCAGCGCCGCGCGCATCGACCGTTCACCGCCCTCGCCCGTCTCGCTCGGAGCAGTGATGTGATAGGCATCGCCGGACAATCCGTACCCCAGAACCTCGGCATAAATCTTGGCCCCACGCGCCTGCGCATGTTCAAGTTCTTCGAGGATGACAACTCCGGCGCCCTCCCCCATGACAAAGCCATCTCGATCCGCATCGTAGGGCCGACTCGCCTTCTCGGGTTCGTTTCCGCGCTTTGTAGAAAGCGCTTTACAGGCGTTGAAGCCCGCAATCCCGATCTCGGAGATCGGGCTTTCCGCACCGCCCGCGACCATCACATCAGCATCGCCCAGCATAATCAGCCGCGCCGCGTCGCCGATGGCATGTGCCCCCGTTGAACAGGCCGTAACCACCGCATGGTTCGGGCCCTTGAACCCGTACCGGATGCTCACCTGACCACTCACCAGATTGATCAAAGCTCCGGGAATGAAGAACGGTGAAACACGCCGTGGCCCGCGTTCCTTCAGTAAAACCGCCGTCTCGGCAATCGAGCTAAGGCCTCCAATGCCCGACCCGATCATCACACCGGTCCGAAGCTGGCTTTCTTCTTCCTCCGGCATCCATCCTGCATCGCGCACCGCCTGATCCGCCGCCGCCATACCGTAGAGGATGAACTCATCGACCTTGCGCTGTTCCTTCGGCTCCATCCAGTCGTCTGGATTGAACGTACCGTCAGAACCGTCACCGCGCGGGATTTCACAAGCATAGGTCGTAGCCAGATGTTCGGCATCGAACCGCGCAATCGTCCCCGCGCCCGATTGACCGTCCAGAAGCCTGCTCCAGGTTTCCTCGACACCACAGGCAAGGGGCGAGACCATGCCCAGCCCGGTCACAACTACTCGACGCATCCTGCCCTCGCTTCTTGCTGGCTCCGGTTCAGGACTAGATACACGGGCTGTCCGAAGGGTGCAATCTACCCTCCACGGGCGGCAAGGTTGCGCCTGATATCAGATAAACTCGGCAGTTGGCGCTTCCGACGATGCCGCAACAGCAAGCGCCTCGGCCAGATCAACCGTTCCGTTGACGAGCGCACGACCCACCAACGCACCCTCGATCTTCGGCACGAACTTCATCCGGGCAATGTCATCGACCTTATGGACAAGGCCCGATGCGATCACAGGCGCATAGGCATGCTCGGCCAGCCCAGAGATCACACCAAGCGAGGCGTCGGTCGCATCGATGTCATTATCGATATCGGTGATCTTCACGGCGGCCAGCGGCGTTTCCGAAAACTCGTCGATCAGCGTGGCCGGATCGATGGCACAGGCTTCGCGCCAGCCATCGACCATCACCTGACCTTTCCAGACATCGACCGACAACACGATCGTATCGGGGAAGTACTTGGCCATTTTTCGGACCCAACCCGGATGCCGTGTGGCAACTGTCCCCATCACGATCCGTCCCGCACCCAGATCAAGGTATTTACGAATCCGGTCTTCAGTCCGGAACCCGCCAGATATCTGAACCGGAATTCCCACCTTGCGAATGATGTCTCCGATAAGCTCGACATTCTGATCCTCGCCGAACATCGCATCGAAGTCGGTGATTTGCATCCAACTCGCACCCGCCTCGGCAAACCCCAGCGCGGTCTCAAGCGGATCGACATTCCAGATCTGCGGCTCTTCCAACCGGCCCCGCCTCAAAGATACAGGTCGGCCTTTCAGAAGCTCAATCGTGGGGTAAAGGATCATTGCTGCAGTCTCCCTGGGCTTTTTGCCTGATCAGACTATAGCACAGATGAAGCCAAATATGGACGAGCTGTTGCGACTCCCTCGATCCAGCACCGTCATAACATCTCAGGCGCGCAAAACGGTGCCCAGAGCCGTGGTCAGAATCTGGCCGGCCAGCAACGCACCCAGATCATCCACATCTCGCGACGGCATGTACTCCACGAAGGCCGCGCCGACGACTTCACCGCGCCTTGCAACACCCGCCAGAAGTTCGATCACCTGCCAGTAACTCAGCCCGCCCGAAGCCCGGCCGATCACCGCTGGCATCAGGCTTGGATCAAGCACATCGTAGTCCAGGCAGAACACGACATCCGACCCCTCAGGCACAAGGTCAATGGCGCGTCCGACACCGTCACGGGCGACTTCTCGCGCAGGAACGAACGAGACGCCCCAATCCAAAGCATCGCGATAGTCGCCGGGACGCGCCGATCCGATGCCCCGCTGCCCCACCTGAATGATCCGTTCCACATGCGCCATCTCGCTGGCACGCCGCATCGTCGATGACAGGCCCAGCGTTTCACCATCAACTTCCTGCCGCCAGTCGATATGCGCATCGACCTGCACGATCGTCACAGGCCGATCCCGTCCGGCATAGGCACCGATCATCGGGATCGGCAGGGAATCGTCACCTCCGACCAGAAACGGGATAGCACCAGCGGCGATGCAGTGACCGATGGCCTTGGCGATCCGCGCGCGGTTTCCTGTCGGATCGGCAGGATCCTGCGGCAGATCGCCCGCATCAAGGGCGACCTTGCCCGGCGGAACGGTTGCGTCATCCAGATCGAAATTCATGTGACCCAGACCACCAGCATCGGGAGCAACGGCCTTGCGGATCGCAGCAGGGCCACCGGCGCAGTAGGCCCCCGCCTTTGCATATGGTGTCGCGCAGTCGGCCCCTATCAGGACCACGTCGGCTTTCACTGTCGACAGATCGTTGCAGGGCGCAAGACCCATGAATGTCGTCGCATCAACCGTGCCGAAAATATCGCTTACGCTTGCCATGCCAAAGCCTCCTGAATCCCACCGTCAATCAATCCTGTATCGCCCGTACCGACAACGAAAAAGGCGCCCGTCGGGGCGCCCTATCGTTTTCATCTTGATCGCAAAAGGATCAGGAGGCTTCTTTGATGAACTTCACCGCATCGCCGAAAGTCTGGATCGTCTCTGCCGCGTCATCCGGAATCTCGATACCGAATTCTTCTTCAAACGCCATAACCAGCTCAACCGTATCAAGGCTATCGGCGCCCAGATCATCGATGAAGGATGCATTCTCTGCGACTTTGTCTTCCTCGACGCCCAGATGCTCGACGACGATCTTTTTCACGCGATCTTCGATGTCGCTCATGTCAGTTCCTCACAGTCCTTGGGGCACGAGGCCCGTTCCAAACCAGGCCCTTCAGCCCAATTATTGCCCGGCATCACAAGCCGGTTCGATGGTCCGGCAGAAAGCCCCGGCCCAAAATCTGAGCCGCCTATAGCACATCGAATTGCGAAGGCAAACGCTTTCAACTCAACCAGAAAGCCGTGCTAAAGCATGGCCATTCCACCATTGACATGCAGCGTCGCGCCCGTCATGTAGCCTGCTTCGGGGCTCGCCAGAAACAGCACCGAGGCCGCGATTTCATCAGCCTCTCCCATTCGCCCGGCAGGCACCTGAGCGAGAATTACTTTCTTCTGATCATCGGTCAGCTTGTCGGTCATCGCTGTGGTGATAAAGCCCGGCGCCACGCAGTTCACGGTGATCCCGCGGCTCGCCACTTCATAGGCCAGCGACTTGGACATGCCCACCATTCCGGCCTTGGATGCCGCATAGTTCGCCTGACCGGGATTCCCGGTGGCTCCGACGACGGAAGAGATGTTCACGATCCGGCCCCAGCGCGCTTTCATCATGCCGCGAATGGCGCCCTTGCACAGCTTCATCGTCGCCGTCAGGTTCACGTCCAGAACCGACTGCCATTCCTCGTCCGACATGCGCATGAACAGGTTGTCGCGCGTGATCCCGGCATTGTTCACCAGAATATCAAGGCTGCCCATCGCCTCTGTCGCCTGACCGGGTAATGCTGCAACGGCCTCCGGATCGGACAGGTTGCATGGCAGCACATGCGCACCCTCGCCCAGTTCCGCCGCAAGGCTCTCCAGCGGCTCTACCCGCGTCCCCGAAAGTCCAACCTTCGCACCCGCTTCATGCAACGCGCGTGCAATGGCCGCCCCGATACCACCCGAAGCGCCGGTGACCAACGCGGTTTTTCCCGTCAAATCGAACATGCTCTGCCTCTCGTTGATTTCTTCTTGCTCAGGCTGCCGCAGCCGACCGCACATCCTCTGCCGTCCCGATCGCCCGCACATGGGCGTCCTTCGCGATCCGGCGGATCATGCCGGACAGGGCCTTTCCCGCACCAACTTCCCAAAAATCGGTTACACCTTGCTCGACCATCCAAACCACGCTCTCGCGCCAGCGCACCGCACCGGTCACCTGATCGACAAGTAGGTTGCGTATCATCGTGGTGCTGTCGGTCGCCTGTGCCCTGACGTTCGAGACAATCGGGACGACCGGCGTCTCGATGTCCACATGGCTCAGCGCTTCGGCCATCGCACTCGCTGCCGGTGACATAAGGCTACAATGGAACGGTGCGCTGACAGGCAGCATCAGCGCCCGTTTTGCCCCTGCCTCCTTGGCCAGAACTGCTGCGCGTTCCACAGCCTCTTTATCACCCGAAATAACGACCTGTGCCGGATCGTTATCGTTGGCTGCCGCGCAAACCTGACCTTCTGCAGCTTTTGAGGCGATCTCCGCGACCCGATCAAGATCAAGCCCCAGAACCGCGGCCATGGCGCCTTGCCCGACCGGAACCGCCTCCTGCATAGCCCGTCCCCGGAGCCGCAACAGCCGCGCGGTGTCGGCAAGTCCAAGTGCGCCCGCAGCACACAACGCTGAATACTCACCCAGCGAATGCCCCGCCACGTAGGCTCCGCTGGTCACCGCAATCCCTTCCGCCTCCAGCGCGCGCATTGCCGCCATGGAGGTGGCCATAAGCGCGGGCTGTGCATTCTCGGTCAGTGTCAGTGTCTCGATCTCGCCATCCCAGATCAGGGTCGACAGCTTCTCGCCCAACGCGTCATCAACCTCGTCGAACACCGCCTGCGCCGCCGCATAGGCTTCGGCCAGATCGCGACCCATGCCGATTGTCTGAGCCCCCTGCCCCGGAAATACGAAAGCTCTCATATCGCGTCCCTTCCCCGTTTTCTGTCCTCTACTCCCTCAAACACCTCGGAACAAGCGACTGTCGGCCGGAGGCGTCATCCGAGATTGCAGTTTCCCTATCCAAGTCTAGCATGGATCCGTGCTGGATGATGGAGCTCTGATGCCCCTACGGAACACCGACCAGACCTATGGCAGCGTGACCCGCACGCTCCACTGGTTGACCGCGCTTGTCATCCTGACCGCAATTCCGCTGGGCATCGTCGCCAACAACCTGCCGACGGACACGGACGCTGCACTCCGAACCACGGCAATCCTGTTCTCGCTTCACAAGACATTGGGTGTGCTCGCTTTCATGGTCGGCACAATTCGTACTCTCTCGACTGTCATTCAACCTAAGCCAACGGCCCTCCACCCGGACCGCCCGGTTGAAACCGCACTGGCCGAAGCTGTCCACTGGGTGCTCTATCTGTCGCTGATCCTCGTCCCGCTAACGGGGTGGGCGCATCACGCCGCAACCACGGGTTTTGCCCCGATCCTCTGGCCGTTCGGCCAGACGCTACCCTTCGTGCCGCAAACTCAGGCCACCGCCGATCTGTTCGAAAGCTTGCACTGGCTGTTCACCAAGGTACTTGCTGCGGCAATCGTTTTTCACGTTGCCGGTGCGCTGAAACACATGCTGATCGACAAAGACGAAACACTGGGTCGTATGGCATATGGTCGGGCGCCAGTCGAACCGATCCAGCAACCACAACGGCAAAGCCGCGCTCCGGCAATCGCGGCCATAGTTCTTTACGCAACGGCGCTTGGCGCCGGAACACTCATGGGCCAAAGCCCTGTCGCGCCTCAGCAAACCGAACTGGTAACACCCACCTCTGAATGGCAAGTCGAGAGCGGCACACTATCCATCACGATCCGCCAGCTTGGGCAGGACGTCACGGGCACGTTCGCAGACTGGACGGCCGCCATCACCTTCGACGAAAACGCCACAGCCCGTGATATGGGGGCGATCACCGCCACGATCTTGATACAATCACTGACACTTGGCGCGGTCACGGAACAGGCCATGGGCCCCGAGGTTTTTGACGCAACGACCTATCCGACGGCCGATTTCGAGGCGGTCATCGTTACCAATGAAACGGGGTTTGCCGCCGACGGAACACTGACGCTCAAAGGCCGGACCGTTCCGGTCAATCTGCCGTTCTTTCTGGAACTCGAGGATGATCGCGCCATCGTTTCGGGAACGACAACGCTCGACCGCCGCAATTACGGCATCGCCGCCGGTTATACCGATCAGGCCTCGCTCGGGTTCCCGGTGGTCGTCGCAATCGAACTTCAGGCCGTTCGCGGCCCGTGATCAGGCCGCTCGCTGGGACCGGAACGGAATATCCGACGCCAGCCTCAGATCCAGCCGCTCCGCGATGGGCCGCAGATCCGCGGTAAGCCTTTGCTCGAGCGCCGCAATCTGATGCTCTGGCCCGATCGCGATGTTCAGAACGTCCATGCGTCCGCCAACCCAGGCAAAGAGCTGCGCAGCACCACCTGGAACATCCGGCGGGCGAGTAAAGGCACCGTCCACCCGTCGCATCGGGACAACAGCCTGCAAGCGTGTCCTGCCCCGGCTGTTGCGGTACAGGACACGCAACTCGCGGCGCATATTGTCCACATGGACCTCGGTACTCAGACCGCGGTTCGCATAGAGATACAGCACGCCGCCGGTCACTCCCACAATCAGCGACAGCCCGGTCTTCACGATGAAGACGTCGGCAGCGAACAAAGATGCTGGCAGCAGCCATAAGACTGGGGCGGTCGTCAGAAGGACAAATCCCAGAAATCGCATCGCCGCCTCGGATATGCTCTCCTGCTCAAAGCGGTCCCGGTCTTCGCGGAGCATATAGCCCCAATAGGTCTCGATAATGCTCGGCCCTTTCGGATCCGGCAACGGAACAAGACGATCCACGGGATCGGCAACTGCTGTCATGGCTTCTTGCCTTTCGCGTCTTTCTAGACAGGCAAAGACTGACCCCGCGAAGATGGTCACAATTGGGCACTCCCGCGCCGAATTCAGGACGGGTTGCATCACGCGCAGGCCTGTGTATAAGCGCGCGATCCGTTGCACTTTGCTTGAACAGCGCAGCCTCTCGTGGCCGGGACGCAACGGGGATAACCCCCGGCCTTTGAAGTGCGCTCGAGAACAGAACTGGAGAACGCATGCCGCTTTATGAGCATGTTTTCATTTCGCGTCAGGACTTGTCCAACACGCAAGCTGAAGGCCTTATCGAACATTTCGGCGCCATTCTGTCCGACAACGGCGGCAAGCTGGTCGAACAGGAATACTGGGGCGTCAAGACGATGGCCTACAAGATCAACAAGAACCGCAAGGGCCACTATGCGTTCCTGAAGACGGACGCGCCCGCGCCTGCCGTTCAGGAGATGGAGCGGCTGATGCGGCTGCATGACGACGTGATGCGCGTCCTGACCATCAAGGTCGACAGCCACGAAGAGGGCCCCTCGGTCCAGATGCAGAAGCGTGACGACCGCGGCGACCGCCGCGAGCGCCGTTAAGAAAGAGACCTAACTCATGGCAGCAAAACCATTTTTCCGCCGTCGCAAGGTTTGCCCCTTCTCTGGCGATAACGCACCGAAGATCGACTACAAAGACACCCGTCTTCTTCAGCGCTACATCTCGGAACGGGGCAAGATCGTCCCCTCCCGCATCACCGCGGTTTCGGCCAAGAAGCAGCGTGAACTGGCCCGCGCGATTAAGCGCGCCCGGTTTCTCGCCCTTCTGCCCTACGCCGTGAAATAAGGAGCGACTGATATGCAAGTTATCCTTCTTGAACGCGTGGCCAAGCTGGGTCAGATGGGCGAGGTCGTGACCGTCAAGGACGGCTACGCCCGCAACTACCTTCTGCCGCAGAAGAAAGCGCTCTGGGCGTCGGATGCCAATATCAAGGCATTTGAAGACCAGAAGACACAGCTTGAGGCCCGCAACCTGGAAACCCGCCAGGAAGCCGAGAAACTGGCCGAATCGCTGGATGATCAGACCTTCGTCATCATTCGCTCCGCATCCGATGCGGGCGCGCTTTATGGCTCGGTCAGCACCCGCGATGCGGCCGATGCAGCCTCCGAGGCCGGATTTTCCGTGGATCGCAAGCAGATCGTTATGTCGCGACCGATCAAGGAATTGGGCGTTCATGCGCTGATGGTCAGCCTCCACCCGGAAGTCGAGGTCACGATCAACCTGAACGTCGCCCGTTCCACCGAAGAGGCCGAACTTCAGGCCGCGGGCAAGTCAATTCAGGAACTGGCAGCCGAAGAAGAAGCAGCCGCAGAATTCGAGATCGCCGAACTATTCGACGATATCGGTGCCGCACAACTCGACGATGAGGTTCTGGAAGCCGCCGGTGAAGAGCCTGCTGCGGAAGAGCCGTCGGAAGACGAAGCTTCAGACGACCAAAAAGCGTAAGCGAAACCTGCGATCGACAAGAGTGGAAGAGCGCCTGCGGGCGCTCTTTTCTTATAGCGGAAGCGCCCACTTTGCGGGCAAAGCTGCCGTTTGAGAGATCGAAGCCTAAGGGCCATATACCTGATGTTAATCAAGGTGGCAGCTTCCATGTGCGTTAGCCTTGGCAACGTCTAGAGGAGATTACCCGGGAGGTCGGCTGTGCGCGCGATGGTATTCGAAGGCGGTTCAAGAGACCTCAAGCTTCGGACCATGGAAGATCCACGGCCCGGACCTACGCAAGTGATGCTCAAGGTCGAAGCCTGCGGAGTATGTCGAACGGACCTTCACGTGATCGACGGTGATCTTACCGGACCAAAGCTTCCCTTGGTCCCGGGTCACGAAATCGTCGGGCGCATCGAGGTGCTCGGCAGCAAGGTATCGGGGCTGTCGGTTGGCCAGCGCGTGGGCGTCCCGTGGCTTGGACATACCTGTGGTCGCTGCCCTTACTGCTGCACCGGACAAGAGAACCTTTGTGATGAACCCGGCTTCACCGGCTACACCACCGACGGAGGTTACGCCGAGTATTGCGCTGCCGACGCCCAATATGTCTTTCCGCTTGCCGAGGACGCCGATCCGGTTACGCTGGCGCCACTTCTTTGTGCAGGTCTGATAGGGTATCGATCCCTCAAGCTGTGCGGCGACGTCCAAAATCTCGGCATCTACGGTTTCGGAGCCGCAGCGCATATACTCTGCCAGATTGCCGGTTTTCAGAACATAAAGGTCTATGCCTTCACGCGCGGTGGCGATTCTATCGCGCAGGATTTCGCCCGGAGCCTCGGGGCTTCGTGGGCGGGATCGTCGTCCGAGATGTCCCCCGTGGAGCTGGACGCAGCCATCATATTCGCACCCGTCGGCGCACTGGTGCCCATGGCTCTCAGGTCAGTTCGGAAAGGGGGTCGTGTCGTCTGTGGAGGAATACACATGAGCGACATTCCCAGCTTTCCCTACGCCGATCTCTGGGAGGAAAGGTCGATCCTGTCGGTCGCCAACCTCACACGCGCCGACGGTGAGGCCTTCTTCCCATTGGCGCGCGAGGCTGGGGTCAAGACAGAAACGGTTCCTTACCCGCTGGAAAGGGCCAATGAGGCACTCGACGATCTTCGGTCAGGACGTCTCAGGGGTGCCGCCGTGCTGGTCCCGTAACTGGTCGAGCGAAGCAGTGGCTAGCGCAGGATTTGGAGAACCTTCTGAGGTTGCCTCACCCATCTGACAAGCAAGGTAGAGCCGACATTCGCTACGCCGCGGAGAACCTGAAAACTGGGCTCAAAGCCGACACCACCAGCAAGAAAGGGCGCCCCGACCGGACGCCCTTTCCGTTGATTGCTGCGAGGGAAATCAGCAGCTGTAGTACATCTTGAATTCCATCGGATGCGGTGTGTGTTCGAAGGCATAAATCTCTTCCCACTTGAGATCCATGTAGCCCTCGATCTGGTCCTTGGTGAACACGTCACCCGCCAGAAGGAAGTCCATGTCGTCCTCCAGCGCGCCCATCGCTTCACGCAAGCTGGCGCAAACCGTGGGGATCCCGGCAAGCTCTTCCGGCGGCAGATCGTACAGGTCCTTGTCCATCGCTTCGCCCGGATCGATCTTGTTCTTGATGCCGTCGAGGCCCGCCATCAGCAGCGCAGAGAAGCACAGATAGGGGTTGGCGGCGGGGTCGGGGAAACGGGCTTCGACGCGCTTGGCCTTCGGGCTTTCCGTCCACGGGATCCGGACGCAACCCGAACGATTCCGGGCCGAGTATGCCCGCAGAACCGGGGCCTCAAAGCCTGGGATCAGACGCTTGTAGGAGTTGGTCGACGGGTTCGTGAACGCATTGAGCGCCTTGGCATGCTTCAGGACACCACCGATGTAATACAGGGCCTCCTGGCTCAGGTCGGCATATTTATCGCCCGCGAACAAAGGCTTGCCGTCCTTCCAGATCGACATGTTCACATGCATTCCCGTGCCGTTATCGCCGGCGATGGGCTTTGGCATGAACGTGGCCGACTTGCCATAAGCATGCGCCACCTGATGGATAACATATTTGTACTTCTGCAGGTTGTCGCCCTGGTCGGTCAGAGACGAGAAGATCAGGCCAAGCTCGTGCTGGCAAGATGCAACCTCGTGGTGGTGCTTGTCGACCTTCATGCCGATGCGCTTCATCGTCGACAGCATTTCCGAGCGGATGTCCTGACCGTCATCCACGGGCCCGACCGGGAAATACCCGCCCTTGACGCCTGGGCGATGGCCCATATTGCCCATCTCATACTCGGTATCGGTGTTCCACGACGCATCGATTGCATCAACTTCGTAGGATACCTTGTTCATTTCAACAGAATATTTCACATCATCGAACAGGAAGAACTCGGCCTCCGGCCCGAAATAAGCGACATCGCCAATACCCGATGACTTCAGATAGGCTTCGGCCTTTTCCGCCGTGCCGCGCGGGTCGCGGCCATAGGCCTCACCCGTGTCCGGCTCGACGATAGAGCAATGCACGGCCATGGTCTTTTCCGCATAGAACGGATCCATGTAGGCCGATCCCGTATCAGGCATCAGTTTCATGTCGGACTGGTCGATGGACTTCCATCCGGCGATGGAGGATCCATCGAACATGAACCCTTCCTCAAGGAAGTCCTCATCCACCTGATCCGACAGCACAGTCACATGCTGCAACTTGCCCCGCGGGTCGGTGAAACGGATATCGACATATTCGACATCTTCGTCCTTGATCGTTTTCAGAAAGTCCTTGCTACTCATGATCCGTCTTCTTCCCTCTGAGTGTCAGTTGTTGGATATCGGGCCTCGCCCGGTTGTCTTTCAAAGCGCGTCCGGTCCGGTTTCGCCGGTGCGGATACGCAAGGCGTTTTCCACAGGCGAAACAAAGATCTTGCCGTCCCCGATCTTGTCGGTCTTGGCCGCATCGACGATGGCGTCAATCGCGGCGTCCACCTGATCATCATCCAGAACGACCTCGATTTTCACCTTGGGCAGAAAATCGACGACATATTCGGCGCCGCGGTACAGCTCGGTATGCCCCTTCTGGCGACCGAAGCCTTTCACCTCGATCACGCTCAGGCCCTGAACACCAATGTCCTGCAGGGCCTCTTTCACTTCATCCAGCTTGAACGGCTTGATGATCGCTTCGACTTTTTTCATCGTAATACGACTCCTCCGGCGCCAGCGCGTCCTTGAACGCGGTCAGACCACTTCCCGCCACAGGTGCCAATTCGGTAAGGATGAGAGGGCCGTGGCGGCGGTATGATTCTCACATTCACGCCTAATTATTAGGCATGACGCATTCTGAATAGGCGAAATATGAACGGATTGCCCGCGAAATGAGCGAACTTCTGACCGCAGCGCAGATGCGCGCCATCGAACAGGCCGCGATTGAGAGCGGCGAGGTGACGGGCCTAGAGCTGATGGAACGCGCCGGTCGCGGCGTGGTCGAGGCGGTTTTCGAGGAATGGCCGGAGCTTGCGAAGACCTCGCACCGCGCCGTGGTCTTGTGCGGTCCGGGGAACAACGGCGGCGACGGGTTTGTCGTGGCGCGGTTGTTGAAGGACTGGGGATGGGAGGTGGAGGTTTTCCTTTACGGAGACCCCGAGAAGCTGCCACCGGATGCGCGGGTGAATTACGAGCGGTCGGGCGAACTTGGGGAAGTGGCCACACTTTCAGCCGAGACGTGGGACAGAAGCGGATTTCCCGGTTCCACGGATATCATCGTTGATGCGCTTTTCGGCACGGGCCTTATGCGGCCCGTTGACCTGCCTTTGGTATCTCTGTCCGCGACACCCGAACTCGGTCAGCATCATCGCCTCGTCGCGGTTGATCTGCCATCAGGTCTCTGTTCCGACAGCGGCAAGGTCCTGAAAAGCAAAGACGGCGAAATGGTTGCCGGTCCAGCAGAGATCACGGTGACGTTCCACTCTGAGAAGGTCGGCCATCGGTTGCACGATGGCCCGAGCATATGCGGAAAAACGAAGATCGTAGATATCGGCCTGCCGACTTCGCGACGCGGGAACGAAATCGCCCCTCGCCTCTGGTCGGAGGCGACGTCCCTGTCCGTATTCGATCTCTTTCATACTGATGTCGTTCAATCCGTCCGCTCGTTGCCGCTTCCATCGAAGCATTCAGTCGCTCACAAGTACCACCACGGCCACGCCGTCATCCTCTCCGGTCCCTCATCCAAAGGCGGCGCAGCACGGCTGGCCGCCCGGGGGGCGCTGCGGATCGGGGCGGGTCTGGTCACCATCGCCGCGCCGCCGGATGCGGTGCCCGAACATGCGGCACAACTCAATGCCATAATGCTACGGCCCGTGGCGGATGCCGATGCGCTGGCCCGCGTGCTGGAGGACGACCGGCTGAACGCGCTGTGTCTGGGCCCTGGATTGGGTGTCGGGGAAGATACGCGCAAATTGGTTAAAGTCGCGTTAGGGATGCGTCGCGGATGCGTGCTGGACGCGGATGCGCTGACGAGTTTTGAGGCTAACCCTTCGGAACTCTTCGATCTTTTGCGCGAGACCTGCGTTTTGACGCCCCATGCGGGCGAGTTCGCCCGGCTTTTCCCCGACATCGCCGAGCGGCTGGCCGCGCCCGCCACCAAGGGGCCCGCTTACTCGAAAGTCGATGCGACGCGGGCGGCGGCGGCGCGGACGGGATGTACGGTCCTGTTCAAGGGACCGGACACGGTGATCGCCGATCCGGACGGAAATTGTCGCATCAATTCAGCCCATTACGACCGGGCCGCGCCGTGGCTGGCGACGGCGGGATCGGGGGATGTTCTGGCGGGGTTCATCACGGGGCTTCTGGCGCGGGGGTTCGGGGCCCTGGAGGCGGCGAGTTCTGCGGCGTGGCTTCACGTCGAGGCGGCGCGGAGTTTCGGGCCGGGGCTGATCGCGGAGGACCTGCCGGAAGAGCTTCCCAGGGTGTTCCGGTCGCTGGGCATGTAGGCTTTCAACCGGGTCAATACCTTGATTTTGCTTGTGAAAATACCGCGCGTTTTAGGTGTGGTGCCACTGTTTAGAATTTGCTAAACGGCACGCACGGTGCGGGTGTGGCGGAACTGGTAGACGCACCAGATTTAGGTTCTGGCGCCGCAAGGCGTGGGGGTTCGAGTCCCTTCACCCGCACCACTTCACAGACGTAAACAGGCCGAACGCGGAATGCGCATACCATGTGTATTCCATGCGCAAACCATGCGCATGCGCGTGCGGGTTTTCCCTGAGGGATAAGGGGCGATTGGGCGGTTGAGGGATGTGTATCCGATCCCTAGGCTGGCCGGAGCGGAACCGGCGCGGTGGGGGATATGAGTGGAGAGTTAAGGGACAGATCGAAGCCTGCGGGGTTTATCGTAGAGGTACGAGAGGATGGTACCGCGCTGCGCAACGACGGGGTGGAGTTGCGGTCGGCTGCGAAGAACCCGTGGTATGTGTTGGCGACGGTGTATGGGGAGCAGGTTAGTACTTCTATTGACCGGGAGTTGCATGCGCGAAACCGGCGGATTTGGAACGGGTGGGCCTGTTCCGGGTTGAGTAACGACGAAAGGGCGAAACTCGCCGAACAGA
Organism: uncultured Paracoccaceae bacterium; assembly: GCA_947503175.1. GTDB lineage: Bacteria > Pseudomonadota > Alphaproteobacteria > Rhodobacterales > Rhodobacteraceae > Ovoidimarina. The sequence continues at coordinate 782,302 of CANNCO010000001.1, read as the reverse complement.
TTTGCCTACCGTTGACTGTGCTTTCACCGCTTTCCGGAGAGGAAAGAAGGGATCTGCAAGTTGCATTTCGAGAGCGACTTGGGGCCGATGTAGATGTGCCTGATTACCGTGACAGAGTTGACTTCTCTGAAACGCTCTTTTCCAGTCCCATCGTATTGGAGAAGTGCATCTTCAACAGGTATTCGTTCTTTCAATCCTCCACGTTCGCCGGGCCTGCTTTCTTTCAGTCAGCCATCTTCACGGGCTTCGCCGACTTCCGGTTTGCCACCTTCACCGGGCCTGCCGTCTTCCCGTCAGCAGATTTCAGCGGGCATGCTGTATTCGATTCAGCCACTTTTGCTGGATACTCCAGTTTTCATTCCACCACTTTTTCCGCTTATGCTGATTTCGCTTCAGCCAACTTCTCCAAGTCCGCAGTTTTTCGATCTGCCACCTTCACCGGGCGTGCCGTCTTCCGATCTGCCACCTTCACCGGGCCTGCCGATTTCTCGGATGGCGAGTTTCGTGAGCGGACGATTTTCGAAAAGGCGCGTTTCGAGACGCAGGTTCCGATGTTCTACCAACGAGACCTGCATCAGAACACGGCGTTCACGACCGAAGATGATCACTGGCCCGAAATCACCAAGGAAAACGCGGCGGATGGCAAGCGTGCCTATACCCGCCTGCGGCAGTTGATGAACGCGTTGCACAAGCCGGATGACGAGCATTTCTTTTTCCGGCAGGAGATGAAATGCGATGCGGTTCTGAAGACGGGCTGGGACCGGTTCATCGTTCAGAGCTTTGGCCGGATTTCGGATTACGGCTATGGGGTGACACGGCCTGCGGCCTGTCTAACGATACTGTGGTCGGTTCCGGCGGCGATATATACCGGGTGGCTTGGCGGAGCGTGCTGGCTGGCCCGAACCGGGCAGACGGAGGCCTGTTTCGTCGCCCGCGGCGAGGCCTTCGTTCAGGGTATGGGGTTTTCGTTCTCCAGCCTGTTCGGGTTCTTCGGCTTGCAGCGGCTGCATTTCGATCGGGCGTTCTGGGACAGCCTGCCGACGGCGCTTCATGCCTTGTCGGGGGCACAGACGGTGCTGGGCTTCGTGTTTCTGTTCTTCCTTGGCCTCGGGTTGCGGAACAGGTTTCGGTTGAAGTAGGGTGATCGACCACAACGGAGTCGCCCGGCGGCCCGCCGGGCATCGCCGACCCGCCCCCATGGGGCGGCGATACTCGCCACCCCGCGGATCGTCGACGCCCTGGTTCCCGGGAACTCGAGGGTTGCTGTTGCGGTTCGGTGTTAATGCGCCCTTTCGTCTTGCACCCGACCCCTACCGCCCCTAGAAGGGCGCTGATTTTCCGGACGGTCCCCCGCATCCGGCGGGCACCTTATGAGATAGAGGAACGCATGCAGGTTACCGAGACGCTGAACGACGGGCTGAAGCGCGGCTACAACATCACCGTGACGGCCGATGAGCTGGACGCGAAGGTGAACGAAAAGCTGGCCGAGGCGCAGCCCGGCATCGAGATGAAGGGCTTTCGCAAGGGCAAGGTGCCGATGGCGCTTTTGAAGAAGCAGTTCGGCCCCCGGCTGATGGGCGAAGCGATGCAGGAAGCCGTCGATGGTGCGATGGCCAAGCATTTCGAGGACTCGGGCGACCGCCCTGCGCTCCAGCCCGAGGTCAAGATGACCAATGACGACTGGAAAGAGGGCGACGACGTTCTGGTCGAGATGACCTATGAGGCGCTGCCGGACATCCCGGATGTGGACCTGTCGAAGGTGAAGCTTGAAAAGCTGGTCGTCGCGGCGGGTGAGGCCGAGGTGAACGAGGCGCTGGATAACCTCGCCGAGAACGCCCAGAACTTTGCCGATCGCAAGAAGGGCTCCAAGGCCAAGGACGGTGATCAGGTCGTGATCGATTTCGCGGGCAGCGTGGATGGCGAGGCGTTCGAGGGTGGCTCGGCCGAGGATTATCCGCTGGTTCTGGGGTCGAACAGCTTTATCCCCGGCTTCGAAGAGCAGCTTGTGGGCGTGAAGGCGGGCGAGGAAAAGGACGTCACCGTCACCTTCCCCGAAGAATACGGCGCGGCGCATCTGGCCGGGAAAGAGGCGGTCTTCGCCTGCACGATCAAATCGGTTCAGGCGCCTGCGAAGGCCGAGATCGACGACGAGTTGGCCAAGAAGTTCGGCGCGGACGACCTTGAGGCGCTGAAGGCACAGATCAGCGAGCGGCTTGAGGCCGAGTATGGCGGTGCGGCGCGGCAGGTGATGAAGCGCAGCCTTCTGGACGAGCTGGACAAGCTGGTGAAGTTCGATCTGCCGCCGACGCTTCTGAACGCCGAGGCCGATCAGATCGCGCATCAGCTCTGGCACGAGGAAAACCCCGACGTGGAAGGCCACGATCACGAGAAGATCGAGCCGACGGAGGAGCACAAGACGCTGGCCGGTCGGCGGGTGCGGCTTGGGCTTCTTCTGGCCGAGTTGGGCCGGAAGGCCGAGATCGAGGTGAGCGATGCCGAGATCACCCAGGCGGTGATGACGCAGGCGCGCCAGTATCCCGGTCAGGAGCGGCAGTTCTTTGAGTTCGTGCAGCAGAATCCGCAGATGCGACAGCAGATCCAGGCCCCGATTTTCGAGGACAAGGTCGTCGATTATGTCTTTGAATTGGCGAAGGTGACCGAAAAGAAGGTCAAGAAGGCTGACCTTGAAAAAGCCGTCGAGGCGCTTGAGGACGAATAAATCGTCTCAAACCGCTGAAAAGGGCCGCCTTCGGGCGGCCTTTTGCGTATCCGCGGGGACAATCGGCAAGAACCCGCGCAATTTGACGCCGAACCGTGAGTGATCGCGATTAATACGCGGACGTGCCCAGATTTCTCCACATTCGGAGGGGATATTTGCCCTGACATCGGGTGACAGGCGCCCGAAGTGCGGGAAAAACGAAAAACAATGCAGACGATACAAGATCATATCCCCCTGACAGCACCTGTTGAGGTGCCGCTTACGCGACGGGAGTTGCGGGCGATTTTGCCCGCGCGCGATCTTTTTCCCGAGCTTGAGCCCGCGGAACTGTCAGATCCGGCGCACAGGACCGCTCTTGAGCAGGACGAGAATGTCTTTGTCCCCGAACAGGACTGTGACAGCGTGCCGGCGCGGCTGGCCGTCTATGCGCTGAATGCAAGCGTGATCCTCTTTGCCCTGCCAGTGGGTCTGGCGCTTCTGGCGCTGAACGTTGCGGTTGGCGAGAACATGCGGACGACCGCCCATGCGATGGCCCTGACCGGCCTGTTCGTGGCGCTTGGATCGACCGAGCAAGGGGCGCTTCTGCTCGCCGCGATCTGACGCCGTCAGATTTCTTTCAACGGATGTTCTTCCAGAGCCCGCGCCTGCGCGGGTGTCAGGCTTTCGCGCCTGATGACGATGGTCAGGATCGAGAACACGATGGCACCCGTTTCGGGAAGCCGGAACAGGACCTGACGTTCCGAGCGCAGATAGGGTGATATGCCGTCATGGGCCGGGCGGGGGTCGGCCTCGCGGCGGGGGGTGAACAGGTCCCCGGTGAAGGCCGAATGGGCGTTGGCGCGCCAGATTGGGCGGCCGGTTTTCAGACCGTCGAACATGCGCTGCACCCTTTTGGCCATGGGATCGTCGTAGGACGGGACCGGGCGATGGAGCCGGTCGAGTGTGCGACCGATCTTTTCCGAGAGCGTCCAGCCCGAGGGAAAGCACAAGACCGCGCCGGTCAGGATATGCGCCGTGGAGCCGCGTTCGAGGATGCAGAGGTCTTGTTGAAACATATGGCCGAGGGTGCCGAGGGGATCATCGCGCTCCACCTCGATGGTGACGCCGTCCGGGCGGGTCAGGTGGTTCGCGGTCCGGGAGAAGCCGGGCAAGGTTGCCGCGTGGTCGAGGCCGAGGCGAAGGAGTTCATCGGCCGCCGCGCAGCCTTCGGGAAGAAGCGCCAGAACCTTGTCGCGAGCCTCTGTGAGAAACCGGTCGCGAAGCGCCATCTGGCCCGCATATGCCTCGTCCACCGCCGCCCAGTCGCCGGCGTCCGCAGGCCGGGTTCCGGGCAGCTTGCGGGTGACCGGATCGGTCCATGGCGCGAAGGGCAAATGGTCGTGAAGTACGGGATCCATACCCCCTGATACAGGCCCGCAGCCGCAGGTAAAGGTCCAAAAACCGACATTCCCCATGGTCGTATTCAAGCGGGACGCGTTCCCTGCGCCCGCGCCACGCTGCCTCTGAGAAAGGGACCGCGACGATGAACACCCACTATCGCGACAGGCGAAAGATCGACCCGAACCGTGGCGAAACCCTTGGCGATGGCAGCCCAAATGACAGCGACCGGATCGAAATCGGGCCGACGCAGCTGGCATTCGGCGAATGGGCGGCGGCGGGGCTTGAACTGCCGAACCTCAGGGCGATGCGGGAGTTTCGTCTGAAGCGGCTGGTCGACCACATCGTTGCGCGCGATCTGGCGGGGCTTTTGGTGTTTGACCCCCTGAACATCCGCTATGCGACCGACAGCACCAATATGCAGCTTTGGAACACGCATAACCCGTTCCGCGCCTGCCTGATCTGCGCCGATGGCTATATGGTGCTCTGGGATTACAAGAACGCGCCATTTCTGGCCGATCACAACCCGCTGGTGCGCGAGGTCCGAAGCGGTGCGGACCTGTTCTATTTCGACCGGGGCGACAAGGTGGGCGCGCAGGCGCAGGTCTTTGCCGGTGAGGTCGTGGAGCTTCTGACGGCCCATGCGCCGGGGAACATGCGGCTGGCCGTGGATAAGGCGATGCGCCACGGCTACCGCGCGCTGGAAGGGCTGGGGATCGAGATATTCGACGGCGAGGAGGTGACCGAGAAGGCCCGTTCGGTGAAAGGCGCAGACGAGATTCTGGCCATGCGCTGTTCGATCCATGCCTGCCAGACGTCGATGGGCGTGATGGAGCGGTTTGCGCGCGAGAACGTGCCCGGCGGGACCGTCAGCGAAGACGATATCTGGGCGGTGCTGCATGCCGAAAACATCCGGCGCGGGGGCGAGTGGATCGAAACCCGGCTTCTGTCGTCGGGTCCGCGCACGAATCCGTGGTTTCAGGAATGCGGGCCGCGGATCGTCCAGAACAACGAGATCGTCGGGCTGGATACCGATCTGGTGGGGTCCTACGGCATCTGTACCGATATCAGCCGGACATGGTGGATCGGCGATCAGCCGCCCCGCCCCGACATGATCTCGGCCATGCAGCACGGGTATGAACACATCATGACGAATATGGCGCTTTTGAAGCCCGGCGTGATGATCCCCGAGATCATCGAGGCCTCCCACCGGCTGAAGCCGGAATTTCAGGCGCTGAAATACGGCTGCATGATGCATGGTGTGGGCCTGTGCGATGAGTGGCCTTTGGTGGCCTATCCCGACATGGCGGTGCCTGGTGCATTCGATTACGCGCTGGAACCGGGGATGGTTCTGTGTGTCGAGGTTCTGCTGAGCCACGAGGGGGGCGATTTCTCGATCAAGCTGGAAGATCAGGTGCTGGTCACCGAGGATGGGTATGAGAACCTGACATCCTATCCGTTTGACGACAGGCTGATGGGTCTGGATTGAGATGAAGTGCGTCGCGGAGGTCATTGATCTTGAACGGTTTCTGATAGATCGACTGGAGAGCGATGCGTTTGGCGAGATGGTGGTGCTCGCGAAGGCCGATCTTGCCGCCAATGGTATGTTCAACCTTAAAGGGTTCATGCGGCCGAGGGCGATTGCCCATGCGCTGGACGAGATCGCGCCACTCATCGAGACCGAGGCCTTTCACCATGCCCGGTAGCACAACATCTATTTCCGGCGCGAGATCCCGGAGCTGCCGCCGGATCATCCGGCGCTGAAGCTGGAGACCAGATCGAATGACACGATCTGCGCCGACCGGCTGCCCGGGAACCCGCTGACGCAGATATACGAGTTCGCGCCGTTTCGGACCTTTCTGGCTCGCGTCATGGAGAAGCCCGCGCTTTACCCGAAGGAGGACCCGCTCGCCCGGTTCAACGCCATGGGATATCAGGCCGGAAACGGGCTGAACTGGCATTTCGACCGCTCCGAGTTCACGACGACGCTCTTGTTGCAGGCCCCGGAACGTGGCGGGGTCTTTGAATACCGGACCGATCTGCGCAGTGACGATGATCCGAACCATGATGGCGTCGCGCGGCTTCTTCGGGGCGAAGACCCGGAGGTGCGGGTGCTGAGGCTTTGGGCGGGAACGCTGAACGTGTTTCAGGGCAAGAATACCGCCCATCGCGTGACAAAGGTTCAGGGCGCAACACGCCGGATTATAGCGGTTTTCTCGTATTACGAACGCCCGGGCGTGTCGTTCAGCGACGAAGAGCGGCTTGGGTTCTACGGGCGCGTGGCGTGAGGTGCTAGTGCGGTTTCGGGAATGCGCGCGAGGATGCCGTAGTGGTCGGAGCCGAGGAGTGGCCTGATCTCGGTCGTGCCGGCACCGCCCGGGGTCAGGACGTGATCGATGGGCAGCCCCGGCCAGATGACACGCCCCGGCAGGGTTATCCTTGATGGCCCTGCGGGCGCGGTGTCCGAGGCCTGCGCGAACGCGCGCAATGTGTGTGACCAGCGGACCATGTTGAAATCGCCGGCGAGGATCGTGGGTGTATCGATGCGTTCCAGTTCCGGCAGAACCGTTTCGACCTGTACCGGCTGCTGATGGGGCCATGGCCAGCTCAGATGCGCCGACACGATATGCAGCGGCCCCGACGGCGCGTCGAGGATGACGCTGGCCACACCGTTTACCCCCAGGCAGTCCTTCGTCGAGGGTCGCGCCGGCCAGCGGGACAGGATCGCAACGCCGCCAACGCCGCCGAACGGACAGGTGACGCGCGTCGGATAGAGATCGGCGAGGCTGTCGAGGACGGGGCGGGTTCTGCTGTTCACCTCCTGCAGGGTCACGATATCCGCGGCGCTGGCCCGGATATCCGCTGTGATCAGTACCGGATCTTCCAGCCGGAATCGAAGGTTTTTCTGATAGAGAACAATGGATTGGCCGCTTGCCTGGGCGCCTTGGACGAGATGTGGCGCAACCGTCAGCCCCGCGACACCCGCCAGAACCGCGCCGGCCAGCGCCAGACGGCGCAGCCCAAGCGCCCAGACGGCTGCGGACGCCACCAGAAGCAGGATTGCGGCCTGCGGGCGGAAAACGGCGAAACTGTCGCCCGCACCGTGAAATGCGCCGAGAAACCCGGCCAGCACCGCCGCCGCCAGCCCAATGAGGCCGGAGGCGGCCAAACCTTCAACCAACCGTCGCAAATTGCGGGTTCCCTGATCTGCCTCGTTCGGTGCAGGGGTGCGCCATAATCGAAGCGGTCGCAAGCGGCATCGGTTCGGCATCGGTTGGACTGGCCCTGTAACACTGGCTCACCTTGACGTTACGGGGGCGTGTGATGGCTTGTGGCCGCGGGGCCGCACCCCCACTCTGAGGTGCTGACACCAAGGACCCGATTTATGCCCACCGACCGTATCACATTCCCCGGCCATGCCGGACATGAGCTTGCCGCCCGATTGGATCGCCCCGAGGGGCCACATCTGGCGACGGCGCTGTTTGCCCATTGCTTTACCTGTTCCAAGGATATCCCGGCGGCGCGGCGGATCGCGGCGCGGCTGTCAGCCATGGGAGTCGCGGTGCTGCGGTTCGATTTCACCGGGCTCGGCCATTCGGGCGGAGAGTTCGAGAACACGACGTTCAGTTCGAATGTCGGCGATCTGGAGGCGGCTGCGGCGTGGCTGAAGGATCAGGGGATGGCGCCGGACATCCTGATCGGGCATTCGCTGGGTGGGGCGGCGGTCCTGCGCGCGGCAGGTCAGATCGAAAGCGCGAAGGCCGTCGTCACAATCGGCGCGCCGTTCGATCCCGGGCATGTGACGCATAATTTCGGTGATGCACTTGAAACCATTGCGGATAACGGTGTGGCCGAGGTCAATCTGGGCGGGCGTCCGTTCCGCATCGGGCAGGCGTTCGTGGAAGACGTAGTCGCGGAAAAGCTGGAAGGGTCGATCGGCAAGCTGAACCGCGCGCTTCTGGTTCTGCATGCGCCGCGCGACAGTATCGTGGGGATCGAGAACGCGACGCAGATCTTCATGGCCGCGAAACATCCCAAGAGCTTTGTGACGCTGGACGATGCGGATCATCTGATCACCCGTGGCCGTGATGCGGAATATGCGGCCAGCGTGATCGCGGCATGGGTGGGCCGGTATGTGGCCCTGAACGCCCCCGCCCCGCCCATCGGCGCGCCCGAAGGCGTGATCCGCGTGGTCGAGGCCGATCCGAAGGGGTTTCTGCAGGATATCTCGGACGGACCCGATCATCACCTTCTGGCGGATGAGCCGCGCGCCTATGGCGGGACGAACCGGGGTCTGTCGCCCTATGGGTTCATCTCGTCCGGTCTTGGCGCATGTACGTCGATGACGATCCGGATGTATGCGCGGCGCAAGGGATGGCCCCTGACGGGCATCCGCGTGGATGTGACCCATGACAAGGTTCACGCGCAGGACGCCGAGACGCGCGGGGTCGAGAAGATCGACACGTTCCGGCGCGAAATCACGCTGATGGGCGATCTGGATGAGGAGCAGCGGGCCAAGCTTCTGGAGATTGCCGACAAGTGCCCGGTGCACCGGACGCTGGAACAGTCGTCCCATATCGAGACGGTTCTGGCCGCGTGACCCCGACCAGAAAAGAAATGAGGCGCAGCTTTTGGCTGCGCCTCTCGATTTGACGGGGCGTCCCTGAAATCAGGTGCGGGCTTTTCCGACCAGTTTCCAGACCGCCGGCACCAGAAGTGCGGCCAGCACCAGTTTCAGCGTATCGCCAATGATAAACGGCGTCAGGCCCCATTGCAGGATCGGCTGATCCCAGCCGTAAAGCTGACCCAGCCACAGAAGGCCAGGGATATAGATCAGGACGGTGCCGATCAGCATCGCAGCCGCCATACCGACCACCGAGCGGTCCCAGCCCCTGCGCGCGGCCCAGCCAAGTGCCAGCGTGGCCAGGACATAACCCACCAGATAGCCGCCCGTGCTGCCCATCATGTAAGCGACGCCGTTCAGATCCGCCGTCGAGCTTTGGAACACATCGAAGCCAAGCGCGCCGATGATCATGTAACCCAGGATCGTCGCCAGCCCGAGCCGCGGGCCATAGGCTGCGCCGATGGTCAGAACCGCGAACGTCCCCATGTTCATCAGGACCGGAGACCCCGGAACCGGCACCTTGATATTGGCCGCGATGGCCAGCGCCGCGATACCGGCCACCACGAGGGCCACCTGTTTTATCAGAAGTCCGGTGCCCGAGCGCGGGCCGAAGGCCTCGGTCAGTACCGGGTCGGTTTGTGTCATGCTCATGGGCGTGCTCCGTTCCATGTTCGTTGATTGAGAGTATTTCTGCACCAGCACGGGGGGGCGTGCAAGCACTGTCCCCGGCGGATCAGGTGGCGCGCGTGTAATGCGAGGTCATCGCGTATGATTTCCTAGGGCCTTCGACGCGCCAAAGGGACCGCCAGCGCGGCCAGTCGCCGAAGTTGTAGGTGACAAGGTAGGTATCGGGGTCGCACCAGTGGCGGGCTTCGGCTGCGTCAAAGGCGAAATCATGAAAGGGTCGGCCGTCGGCGAACAGGACCGAGATGGTGCCGTCTTTGCCCGGACGCCAGAGGTAGCGGCGCTCGGCCTTCAGCGGTTGGGTGTCCGTAAAGGTCAGCGTGCCTTCTTCCGAATAGAGCAATCCATGGGTGTCAGGCTCAAACCGTGCGGTGCCTTCGAGTGTGCCCGCGCGTCCCACCGCATGGTCGTGGATTATGCGCGACAGGTGCCAGACGCCTTCGAAATCCGACAAGGTCTTCGGGCCACTCATTCGCGGAACCGGCCCGTTTGCACGCGGCCATCGCTGAATTCGAGCCGGAGGGTATCGCCCGTGATTGTCGTCTCGGGGCAGTCCCAGTCCTCGGCGGGCGGCCAGAGCATGCAAAGCCGCTCGCCCCGCACCTCCCACCAGCCCCAGCTGTCGGTGATCAGGCGGTCGCGGGTGCGGCCTGTGGCATAGAAGTGCTGTTCGCCGAACTCCCAGTCGACGACGCGGTCGGCGAAGGTCTGGGCCGTCAGGCTCTCGGCTGTGGCCGGTGACGCCGGGCAGACGGCGATCATCGCCGCCAGTAGTGCTGCCGCAATCCGTCTCACCCCTGCCCTCCTTGTCGCCCGCGCGCCGTCAGTCTATGACCCGCTCGCACCCCCGCCACAAGCCCCGGGGGCCGCTTGATGAAAGGCAACCCCGATGATCCCACGCTATTCCCGCCCTGACATGGTCGCCATCTGGTCGCCCGAGACCAAGTTCCGCATCTGGTACGAGATCGAGGCCCATGCCTGCGATGCCATGGCCGATCTGGGGGTGATCCCGAGGGAGAATGCCGAGGCCGTGTGGAAGGCCAAGGATGTCGAGTTCGACGTGGCCCGGATCGACGAGATCGAGGCGGTGACGAAGCATGACGTGATCGCGTTTCTGACCCATCTGGCCGAGATCATCGGCAATGACGAGGCACGGTTCGTCCATCAGGGGATGACCAGTTCGGATGTGCTGGACACGACGTTCAACGTCCAGCTTGTGCGCGCCGCCGACATTCTGATCGCGGATATTGAGGGGCTTCTGGCCGCGCTGAAGCGGCGGGCGGAAGAACACAAGTTCACGGTGCGGATCGGGCGCAGCCACGGCATCCATGCGGAACCCACGACGATGGGTCTGACCTTTGCCCGGTTCTATGCCGAGATGGACCGGAACCTTGCACGCCTGCGGGTGGCGCGTGACGAGGTGGCGACGGGGGCGATTTCGGGTGCAGTGGGGACGTTTGCGAATATCGACCCGGGCGTTGAGGCGCATGTCTGCGAGAAGCTGGGTCTGAAGCCCGAACCGATCAGCACGCAGGTGATCCCCCGCGACCGGCACGCGGCGTTCTTTGCCGCCCTCGGGGTCGTGGCAAGCTCGATCGAGAATGTTGCGACCGAGATCCGGCATATGCAGCGGACCGAAGTGCTTGAAGCCGAAGAGTTTTTCTCGAAAGGCCAAAAGGGATCGTCGGCGATGCCCCATAAGCGCAACCCGGTTCTGACCGAGAACCTGACGGGGCTGGCGCGGCTTGTGCGGATGGCGGTTGTCCCTGCGATGGAGAATGTCGCGCTGTGGCATGAGCGCGATATCAGCCATTCGTCGGTCGAGCGGAATATCGGGCCGGATGCGACGGTGACACTGGATTTCGCGCTGGCGCGACTGACGAGTGTGATAGACAAGCTGGTGATCTATCCCGACAACATGCTGGCCAATATGAACAAGTTCCGGGGGCTGGTGATGTCGCAGCGCGTCCTTCTGGCGCTAACGCAGGCGGGGGTGAGCCGCGAGGATGCCTATAAGCTGGTCCAGCGCAACGCGATGAAGGTCTGGGAAGACGGTAAGGACTTCAAAACCGAGCTTCTGACGGATGCGGATGTGACGGCGGCGCTATCTGCCGAGGAGATCGAGGAGAAGTTCGATCTGGGCTATCACACCAAGCATGTGGAGACGATTTTCGCCCGGGTCTTTGGCGGCTGAGGCGCGAGGGTTTCGATCCAGCCGATTATTTTGGCAGATGGCGCCATTTCGTGCCCTGACAGTGGCAGCTTTCAGGGGGCCCCGGGGGCCGTTAACACTTGATTTGTTGTTTTCGGGCGAACCTGTGCTACCCTTGGTTGATACGCGACCAGACCGGAGTGACCCATGAAAACGACGAAGACGCTTGTCGCCACCCTCGTTCTTGCCGCCCTGCCGAGCTTTGGCTTCGCCATGTGTTCGGGTTATGGACATCAGGAAGCATCCATAAGCTGCGCCGCGGGCACGGTTTATGATGCGGATACGAAGACCTGTGTGACCGTCAGCGGCTGATATCCGCCCATATCACCTGATCGGCGGGGGCGGTCTTCGGGCCGCCCCTTGTCGTATGATTAAGCGCTCTAGATAAAAGATGTCTTGATTTGTAGGAGTGTCGGAAATGCGCAGATTCGCCCTTGTTTTCGCGGTCACCGCGCCTGCCCTTGCCTGGGCCGTGGGCGGGGATGACAGCACGCCGCCACAGCCCACGAAAACGACGACCGAATGCACCAATGGCATGGTCTGGGACGAGAAGACCGAAGGGTGCGTGGCGCCCAAGGAAAGCAGTCTGGACGACGACACGCTTTACGACGCGGCGCGCGAATTTGCCTATGCGGGCCAGTATCAGAACGCGCTGGGTGCGCTTGAGGCAATGTCGGATCCGACCGAAGACCGGGTTCTGACCTATCTGGGCTTTGCCCATCGCAGCGCAGGCGAAAGCGAGCTGGGCATGGCTTACTACGTGCAGGCCATCGAACAGAATCCCGATAACCTTCTGGCGCGGTCCTATATGGGACAGGCTTATGTGAAGCTGGGCGCGATCGACAAGGCGCAGGAGCAACTGACCGAGATCCGGGCGCGGGGCGGACGGATGACATGGCCCGAGATCGCGCTGGCCAATGCCATTCGCAGCGGCCGCGGTTACAGCTATTAGCGCCACCAGAACCACATCGCCGCCGCGCCGCTGCAGGCCGAAAACACCGGACAAAAGGCGAATGGAAACCGGGCCTTAACCCCGCTTGCGCGATAATCGGACAGAATCACCAGTCCGGCGCAGATGAACATAGACCCCATCCCCATGGACTTTTCGCCGGACCCCGGTCCCGGCCCCACACCTGCGCCCGCGCGCCATCTGAGCGGGCGGCAGAAGGCGGCTATCGTCGTGCGGCTTCTTGCGCGCGAAGGGCTGGCGCCGCCATTACACGACCTGCCGGAAGACGTGCAGGCGGATTTGATCCGTCAGATCGGGACTTCCGGCGATCCCGATGCGGCAGATGTGGCGGCGGTGGCCGAAGAGTTTGCCAGCCTGATGGAAACCGGTACGGCGTTCGGGCCCGCGGCCATTGCCAAGGCGCTGGACCTGCTGGACGGCGCAATCAGCCCGACCGTGGCGCAACGCCTGCGCGCGCAGGCCGCCGAGGGCGGCGACCCGTGGGAGCGAATTGCGGAGAAAAACGCCGAAAGCCTGCTGCCGGTCTTTGAGACCGAAAGCATCGAAGTGGCCGCGATCATCCTGTCAAAGCTTCCCGTCGCGACCGCCGCCGCCGTACTGGGGCTTCTGCCGGGCGACCGGGCGCGCCGGATCACCTTTGCGGTGTCCCTGACATCGGCCGTCGCCCCGGATGCGGTACGACGGATCGGGCGCGCGCTTGCGACCGTGCTGGACGTGGAACCGGTGACCGCATTTGCGGACGGCCCGGTGGTGCGGGTGGGCGCGATCCTAAACTCGTCGCGCAACGCCACCCGCAACGATGTGCTGGAAGGGCTGGACGAGGCCGACAAGAGCTTTGCCGAAGAAGTGCGGCGGGCGATTTTCACATTCGCCAATATCCGCCAACGGATCGCGCCGCGCGACATTCCCAAAATCCTGCGCGGTGTCGAACAGGACGTGGTCGTGCGGGCGCTGGCGGGGGCCACCGGGGATCTGGCGCCGGTCGCCGAGTTCATCATGACCGCCCTGCCCCAGCGGATGGCGGACGCCATTCGCGGCGAGGTCGAAGAACTGGGCGAGGTGGACGAAGAGGTCTCGGACGAGGCGATGGGCGAGATCATCGCGGTGATCCGGCAGCTTGAAGCGGATGGGGAAATTCATCTGGTGGCCGAAGAAGGGTAGATCGCGGGCGGCGCCGGTCGGTCATTGACGGTGGTGCGGGCTGTTCTATCCCGACTGTCTTTTGTAGGTTGGCGGCATCTCGCCAATAACGGGCCGCGTCAATGCAGAACCATGCTTCAGACCTTGCACGACAGGGCATGCTCGCCGATCCCGGGACCCATTTCAAAGGCCGCTACGAAGTGGAGATGAAGTTTCGGGTGGAGCACCTGGGGCATGTTCGCAGGCGGCTTGACCAAAGCGGCGCTGTCCCTTTCGCGCTTGATAACGTCGAAACCGATGTTTTCTTTGATTTTCCGGATGGGCGGCTTGAAGCCAACCACCAGTTTCATACGCTGCGGCAGATGCGGCCCTCTGGCCGCGTGTTGTGGATTTCAAAGGGTCCGGCGGCGGACCAATGCATTGCGATGGACCTGTCGGATTTCGACAGGGCCGCCGAGATGCTGACCTCGCTTGGTTTTGTGGAAATGAGACGCATCGGCAAGAAGCGCGATATCTATTTCACGGATGAGTTTCACGTGACGCTGGACGATGTGGACGGTCTTGGGCCTTTCGTGGAGATCGCGGTCATGACCGACGACAGAAACGCGCTTGCCGTCCTTCGTGAGAGGGTTCGCGAGGCTGCCGGGCGGCTTGATCTGCTGCGGTTTGCCGAGGAGACGCGATCCTATCGGCAGATGCTGTTCGGATAGTCCTCTTGCAAGGAGCGCCGCCCCGGGCGCTGTTCAGTCAGCGGCGGCAAAATGTGCCAGATGATCGGCATGCGCCTTGGCAAAAGCCGGGCGTTCCGTGGCACGGGCCACATAGCCCTGACAGGCAGGATGGCCTTCGAGCCCGCCGAACCGATCGACGAGACGCAGCACGTCGGCCATGAGGATATCGGCGACCGAGAACCTGCCGGCCAGCCAGTCGCACCGTGCAAGGACGGCTTCCAGATGTTGCAGCCGCGCCTTGAGGAAGGCATCCAGATGCATGCGCCCGGGCGTTTCCGCGGTGTCGCCGGCGAACATGAAAAGCGACCATGGCAGGCTTGCCATCTCGACCGAATTGAGCGCCGCGAACAGCCACTGGATCGCCTCGCCGGGCCCCTGCGGGTCGGTTGGCATCAGTACATCTCTGCGCGTGCCCAGATGAAGCAGGATCGCACCGCTTTCGAAGATCGAGAGCGTTCCATCCGTCAGCCATGGTACCTGACCGAAGGGCTGATGCCGGAAGTGCCCCGCGCCCCGATCACCGAACGGCACGCTTTCCACGCGGCAGGGCAGCCCCGCCTCTTCCAAGGCCCAACGGACGCGCAGATCGCGCACATATCCCCGCGGGGTCTCGGGAACCCAGTCGAATGTGGTCAGGATCAGGTCGGCCATGCGCGTTCTTCATCCCGGGATGGCAAAAACACAGCCGCAGGCGGAGGTTTCTGAAAGCCCCTGGCCCGGCGTTACCGCGCAACGGCGCCCGCAATCCGGCGCGGACCTCGCCCCGGAGGATCGATGCCAGCTTGAGACTGCGGGCCGTGGCGCATATGTCTGAGCCGCGACAGGGGCCGCTTTCGTGCCCGAACGCGAGGACAGATGACCCGACCCGATGGCGACTGGCGCGCCTTCTCGCAAAATCTGGTGTTGCGCGCGCTTCTGGGATCGGTGCGGCGCCTGCCTTATGACTGGCGCGTGCCGTTCATGGGGTGGGTTGCGTCGCGTGTCGTGGCGCCCCTCGCGGGCTGGGGCAAACGGATCGAGGAGAACCTTGCCCATGTGCGCCCCGACATGCCCAGGGCAGAGGTACAGCGCCTGAAACGCGCGGTTCCGGAAAATGCCGGCAGGACGTTGATCGAGATATATTCGGGCGCGGAGTTCAAGGAAAGCGTGGCGCAATCACCATTGACGGGACCGGGCGTGGCGGCATTCAAGGAGGCAAGGGCCGCCGGGCGTCCGGTCATTCTGGTCACCGCGCATTTCGGCAATTACGACGCGCCGCGGGCGGCCTTTTTCGCCCAAGGTTACCCGCTGGCCGGGCTATATCGCCCGATGCGGAACAAGCGGTTCAACGACCACTATGTCAAGGCGGTCTCCGGGATCGGGGAACCTGTCTTTGCTGCGGACCGGCGCGGCGTTCTGGGGCTGGTCAAGCACCTGGCAAAGGGCGGGATCATCGGCATTCTGGTGGATGTCTATGCGTTCGACGGGGTGGATGCGACGTATTTCGGAAAGCCCGCCAAAACCGCCCATTCGGCCGCGGACTGGGCGTTGAAATACGATGCCCTTGTGGTGCCGGTCTATGGGATTCGCGGGGAGGACGGGCTGAGTTTCACCGTCCTGCTGGACGAACCCATCGCCCATGGCGACCCGGTCTCGATGACGCAGGCCCTGAACGACAGTCTAGAGGTGCAGGTGACCGGGCATATGGATCAGTGGTTCTGGATCCACCGCCGATGGAACGCAAAATACGAGGGCTAGTGCCCGGACGGCTAGCGCAGACGCGCCGCCGCAAGGATGCCGCGATGCTCGGCACGCTGCACGATCACGGCGACTTCCGCATCGCCGGAAACCTCGGTCGTCAGCGACTTCTCCGAGCGTCCGTCCCACTGACCGATCACGTCCATCGCCTGAACGATATTGTGGTATGTGAGGGTCTTGCCCGCATTCTCGCCGCGCCGGATCTTGACCTCTTCGGACGGAATGAAGCGCACGAGCAGGATATCGTGACGCCCGTTGACGGTCCGGACCGGCTCGATCCGGATGCGCAGGGTCGCGCCCGACCGGTTCAGAGAAAGCCTGGCTTGCTGCGGATTGGCAAGATGCGCGTTCATCTTGTCGACTAGCTTCATCGGTTTGAAGCCCACGATGTGGTCAACGCCGCCCACAACCATCTGGGGCGTATAGATCGTCGAATGACCGGCCGCGGTGGCATAGCCTTTCTGGCGTTCCGTATGGGCGGGTTTTCCGAACTTGTCCTTCCAGCCGATGTAATCCCAGTAGTCCACGTGAAGCGCCAGCGGCAGAACGTCATCGCGCTGCGTCAGTTCACCCAGAAGCGCGTCAGCCGGAGGGCAGGACGAGCAACCTTGGGAGGTGAAAAGCTCTATCACGACGATGCGTTCGGCGGCCTGGGCGGCCCCGGAGAGAAGCAGTGAAACCAAAACGATCGCGGTGCGTAGTCTGTTCATGAGTCGGTCTTCCCCTTGGTCCCACCCGTCGTAATAGACCCATGGGACACGCACCAATCAAGGTTTTGAGAGCCAGCGTTACACACCGGTCCGTCAATACGGTCCCGATGGTTGAGGAATTCGGTGCACCATGGTATACAAAATGACGCACCCCCTTGCAGAACAGGGCTTTTGAAGTCAAAAGCCTGCGCAACAGCCCACATTTCAGGGAGAGGTCCCAATGCCCATCACAGTCGGTCACGATACCGCAAAGACCCGCAAAACGCTTACTGTCGGAAACAACAGCTATGCCTATTACTCGATTCCGGCGGCTGAGGACGCGGGGCTGGGGGAGTTTTCCCGCCTGCCCGCCGCGCTGAAGGTCGTTCTGGAGAACATGCTGCGGTTCGAGGATGGCAAGACGGTGTCGGTGGACGACATCAAGGCATTCTCGGAATGGGCCGAAAAGGGCGGGAAGAATCCGCGCGAGATCGCCTATCGCCCGGCCCGCGTGCTGATGCAGGATTTCACCGGCGTTCCGGCGGTTGTGGACCTTGCGGCGATGCGCGACGGGATCGTTGCGCTGGGGGGCGATGCAGAAAAGATCAACCCGCTGAACCCCGTCGATCTGGTAATCGACCATTCGGTGATGATCGACGAGTTCGGCAATCCGCGTGCGTTCCAGATGAATGTGGACCGGGAATACGAGCGGAACATGGAGCGTTACACGTTCCTGAAATGGGGCCAGAGCGCGTTCAACAACTTCCGCGTGGTGCCGCCGGGCACCGGCATCTGCCACCAGGTGAACCTTGAATACCTGGCCAAGACGGTCTGGTCGGACGCCGACCAGTCGGGCGAGACCGTGGCCTACCCGGACACACTGGTGGGCACCGACAGCCACACGACCATGGTCAACGGCGCTGCCGTTCTGGGCTGGGGCGTAGGCGGGATCGAGGCCGAAGCAGCGATGCTGGGTCAGCCGATCTCGATGCTGATCCCCGAGGTGGTGGGGTTCAGACTGACCGGTGAGATGGTCGAGGGCACCACGGCGACCGATCTTGTGCTGAAGGTCGTTCAGATGCTGCGCGAGAAGGGCGTGGTGGGCAAGTTCGTCGAGTTTTATGGCGACGGTCTGGACCGTCTGCCGCTGGCGGACCGTGCGACCATCGGCAACATGGCCCCGGAATATGGCGCGACCTGCGGCTTCTTCCCGATTGACGGAGAAACCCTGCGCTATCTGCGGACGACGGGCCGCGAGGAAGAGACGATTGAACTGGTCGAAGCCTATGCCAAGGAAAACGGCATGTGGCGCGGCGCGGATTACGATCCGGTCTATACCGACACGCTGGAACTGGATATGGGCACCATCGTGCCCGCGATTTCCGGCCCGAAGCGGCCACAGGATTTCGTCGCCCTGACGGATGCGAAAACGGCCTTTACCCGCGAGATGGCGGAGACCTTCAAACGTCCCATGGGCAAGGAGGTTCCCGTCGACGGCGAGGACTACACGATGGAATCGGGCAAGGTGGTGATCGCGTCGATCACGTCCTGCACGAATACATCGAACCCCTACGTGATGATCGGTGCGGGGCTTGTCGCGCGGAAGGCCCGCGCTTTGGGCCTGAACCGCAAGCCATGGGTCAAGACGTCGCTTGCGCCGGGATCGCAGGTGGTCAGCGCCTATCTGGAAGCGGCCGAGCTGCAGGACGATCTGGATGCCATCGGGTTCAACCTTGTGGGCTATGGCTGCACGACCTGTATCGGCAACTCGGGCCCGATTCAGGCGGAGCTTTCGAAGGCGATTGCCGATGGTGATCTGGTGGCCACGTCGGTCCTGTCGGGCAACCGGAACTTCGAGGGACGGATCAGTCCGGACGTGCGCGCGAACTACCTGGCCTCGCCGCCGCTGGTCGTGGCCTATGCGCTGGCGGGCACGATGGATATCGATCTGACGACCGAGCCCCTGGGGCAGGACAAGGACGGCAACGATGTGTTCCTGAAGGATATCTGGCCGTCGCAAGCCGAGATTGCCGAACTGGTCGAGGCCACGGTGACACGCGAGGCGTTTCAGGAAAAATATGCCGAGGTCTTTACCGGTGACGAGAAGTGGCAGGGCGTCGAGACGACCGACAGCCTGACCTATGACTGGCCGTCCACGTCGACCTATGTGCAGAACCCGCCCTACTTTCAGGGCATGGGCGCGCAGCCGGGTAAGATCACCAATGTCGAAGGGGCCAAGGTTCTGGCGATCCTCGGCGACATGATCACCACCGACCACATCAGCCCGGCCGGTTCGTTCAAGGAAACCACCCCTGCGGGCCGGTATCTGACGGATCGTCAGGTGGCGCCGCGCGAGTTCAACTCCTATGGCTCGCGCCGCGGCAACCACGAGGTGATGATGCGTGGCACCTTCGCCAATATCCGGATCAAGAACGAGATGCTGGACGGGGTCGAAGGCGGCTATACGCTGGGCCCGGACGGGTCGCAGATGTCGATCTATGACGCCGCGATGGCCTATCAGGAGCAGGACACGCCGCTTGTGATCTTTGGCGGCGAGCAATATGGCGCGGGGTCGTCGCGCGACTGGGCCGCAAAAGGGACGGCGCTGTTGGGTGTGAAGGCGGTGATCGCCGAGAACTTTGAACGCATCCACCGCTCGAACCTTGTGGGTATGGGTGTGATTCCGTTCGAGTTCACCGGCGGCGACACGCGCAAATCGCTCGGCCTCAAAGGCGATGAAACGGTTTCGATTCACGGGCTCGACACGATCGAGCCGCTTCAGGAAGTGCCCTGCACCATCACCTATGGCGACGGGACCGAGAAGACGATCACGCTGAAATGCCGGATCGATACGGCCATCGAGATCGAATACATCGAGCATGGGGGCGTTCTGCATTACGTGCTGCGCAACCTTGCGCAGGCGGCCTGACGCCCCTGTCCCTCGGGCGTTTCGCCCCCCGGAATCGGCATACCGCCCGCACAAATTGCGGGCGGTTTTTGTTTCCCGTCCCGATCAGGTCCGGCACAATTCCTCCCTATTCCCACATATATCCCGGAACAATATCTGTCGAACTGAGGTACAGTTTCCATGTTCGACAGAGTGAGTTCGGAAATGCTCTGTTTCCTCGCACCAACAACTATGGTGCGGCACAAGTGGCCTACCGTGGGGGCGGTGAAATGAAGTGTGATTGGTTAGGGGCCGGGCGGCGCGTGATGTATCAGCTGCCTGGGGGGATCCCGGTGTTAGAGTTGGGTGTATTCATTTTACTCGTCTTTGCGGGTTCGCAGTAACGAGTAGGATCGCGGTATTCCTCGCGGTCGCGTAAGAGTGAAGTCTGGGGGCAGTGCCCTTTAGCGCCCGGTCGTCGGCTGTTATTCCGCAGCTTCGATGGCCGGGCGCACCTGCGATTCGAGGGCCCTTTGAGTGATGGGTCCCGGAAAGCGGAACGTCACCACCCCGTTGCTGTCGATCACGAAGGTTTCCGGAACGCCATAGAGGCCCCAGTCGATGCCGGTGCGGCCGCTTTCATCCGCTCCCATCGCCGCATAGGGATTGCCGAGTTCTTCGAGAAACGCCTGCGCCTTGTCCGGGTCATCCTTGTAGTTGATGCCGTAGATCGGAATGCCTTCTTCGGCGAGGGCCATCAGATTGGGGTGTTCGGCCCTGCAGGGCGCGCACCAGCTGGCCCAGTAGTTCACCAGTTTCACACCCGGTTCGCTCAGCGCTTCGGCGGTCAGTTTCTCGGCCCCGCCCAGTGCGACCAGCGTCATCGCGGGAGCGGGTTGTCCGATCCGCACCGATGGCAGCGCGTTGGGATTCTCGCGCTGCATTCCGGTGTAGAACAGCACCGCGAGGCCGGCGAACAGGACTGGCGGCAGGATCATCAGGGGCGAGATCTTAGGCATCGCGGGCACGTCCTTCCGCTTCGTCCAACGCCCGGCGCGCGCGGCGCGACTGAACAAAGCTGAGCGCAACAACGGCAACCAGCAGAGTTATCGAGACGGCATATGCCGACATCACTTCAACCGCATATGATCCCAGATCGGGCATCAGGCCATCCTTTCGCGCAGGCTGATTGCATGGAGACGACGCAGGCGGATCTCGGTCGCGGTCCGGTAGAAGACCAGTGCGATGAAGAGAAGGACGAAACCTGCGATGCAGACGAGAAGCGGGAAATAGAACACGTCCGAGATGTTCTCTTCCTTGTCCAGGGACAAGGTTGCGCCCTGATGCAAACCCTGATTCCAGAACAGAAGCGCGTAGCGGGACAGGACAGCAAAGACCGACCCCACAAGGCAGAGAACCGCCGTCAGGTCAGCCGCGGTGTCGGGATCTTCGATGGCCGACCAGAGCGCGATATAGCCCAGATAGAACAGAAACAGGATCAGGAACGAGGTCAGGCGCGGATCCCACGCCCACCATGTGCCCCACATCGGTTGCCCCCAGATCGCGCCGGTGGCCAGTGCGATCACGGTGAAGGTCATGCCCACGGGAGCCGCTGCCTTCGCCGCCAGCGCCGAGACGTGGTGCCGCCGGACGAGCCAGACCAGCGAAGTGATCAGCATCATCGCCCAGGCGTTGATCGCCATCATCGCCGAGGGCACATGCAGATATATGATCTTGACCGTGGACCCTTGCCGGAAGTCGTCGGGCGTGAAGAAAAATCCCCAGGTCAGCCCCGTGACGAGGCACAAGGCGGCCAGAGCGAAGGCCCACGGCACGATCCTGTCGGCGATCCCCATGAAACGGCGTGGATTGGCGAATTCCCAGAATGACATAGCAGGTATCTAATCCGTGGTTGCGGGTGTCTCAAGACACATGGTCGTGGGGCGCTAGCGCAGATTGACGCGGAGGGCGGCGGCGGCGGCAAAGGGCAGAAGGGCTGTGGCCCCGGCGGTGATCCCCGCCATGAGCGCAAGCGGTGTCGTGGGGTCAAGGTTGCTGGTGCCGCGCTGGGCGACCTCGGCGCCGAAAATGAGCGTGGGAACGTAAAGCGGCAGGACCAGAAGCGACAGAAGAAGGCCCCCGCGTTTCAGGCCGACGGTAAGCGCCGCGCCGAAGGTGCCGATCATCGACAGGG
Organism: uncultured Paracoccaceae bacterium; assembly: GCA_947503175.1. Lineage (GTDB taxonomy): Bacteria > Pseudomonadota > Alphaproteobacteria > Rhodobacterales > Rhodobacteraceae > Ovoidimarina. The sequence goes on along the minus strand of CANNCO010000001.1, from coordinate 760,338 downwards.
CCGGCGTTCCGAGGGCGAGGCCAAGGGTCAGCCAGACATATCCCGGCGGGGCAAGGTTCAGAAGTACGCCGAACAGCGGTGCGGCGAGGGTGAGCGGCAGACCCGTGGTCAGCCAGTGGGCCAGCGCCTTGACCGCAACGACGCCTTCGAGCGGGATCGGTGCGGTGGCGAGGAGGTCGAGCGAGCCATCCTCGCGGTCAATGGCAAAGATGCGGTCGAGCGACAGAAGGCAGGCCAGCAACGCGCCGACCCAGAGGATGCCCGGCGCGATGATCCGCAGGGTCGAGGTGTCGGGGCCGACGCCGAAGGGCACGAGGATCGTGACGATCAGAAAGAACGCGAGCGCGAGGCCGAACCCGCCGCCCGACCGAAAGGCCAGCCGCAGATCGCGCAGGAGCAGCGCGGTCACGTAAACGCCTCGTCAAACGCGCCCGAGGCGGCGTCGGGCGCGGCGCGAAGCCGGCTCACATCCAGAACCTCGGCATCGAAGCCCAGATCGATATGGGTGGCGATCAGCGCCGAACCGCCATCGGCCAGATGCGCTTGCAGGGCGCTGGCGAACCGGCGGGTGCTTTCGGCATCAAGCGAGACGGTAGGTTCGTCCAGCATCCAGATCGGCCGGCCGGTTACGGCGAGGCGGGCAAGACCGAGGCGTCGTTTCTGGCCTGCCGACAGGTTTTGCGCCGGACGGTCTCTCAGATCCTTGAGGTCGAACGTCTCGATTGCCGTGTCGATGTCGCTTTGACCGTAAATCGCAGCCCAGAAGGCAAGGTTCTCGGCCACCGACAGGGTTGCCTTGATGCCATCGGCATGCCCGGCATAGGCGATGCTGTCCGGATCCGCTTCGATTGTGCCCTCGACGGCGGGTTGCAGCCCCGCAAGCGTGCGCAGAAGCGTTGTCTTTCCCGATCCGTTCGGGCCGCGCAGGATCAGCGCAGTACCACGTTCGAGCGTGAAACTGACACCCGCAAGAAGCGCCAGACCACCGCGGTCACAGGTCAGATCGGTGACGGTCAATGTCATGGAATGGCCTTAGCCTGTTCGGACCGTGGCGGAAAGCCGGATCAGACCGGCATCAGCGCAAGGCCAACGCGGCGGCCCTCGCTGAGCAGCACGTTGTAGGTGCGGCAGGCGGCGGGCGACGCCATGCTTTCGACCCCTACCCCCGCCTCTTCGAGCGCGGTGCGAAAGGGCGACGGCAGGTGTGTGATCTCCTTGCCTGTACCGATGAAGAGCACGTCCAGATCTTCTGCCGCGGCGATCAGCGTTTCGGTATCGTCGAACCCGCCCCACGGACCGACACCGCCGGGCAGAATCGCGATCATGCCCTGATGGGCCGTGCCGCCGATGCGGAAGAAGCCGGGACCATACCCGTCGATCGGCAGGGCATCGGTGTATTGAATTTCGTTCATGCGCATGGGGTGAGTTTAATCCCAGATCGGCAGGCCGGAAAGGGCAGATACGCCGATGACCAGATAGGCCGCGTTGCGATAAAGGCGTTCCTTGCCCGGGCGAAAGAGCATCGCGCCGGTGATGTTTCCGATTGCGGCGGGAATGATCATCGCCAGACCGAGCAGGATGGACGACCCTTCGAGCCTGCCGAAAAGCGCGAGCATCGGCAACAGTGCGATATCGGTCAGGACAAGGAACATGAGCGTGTTGGCGCGGATCGTCTTTACCGCCCGCGCGCTGGCCATGTAGAGCAGGATCACCGGCGGCCCGGCCAGTCCCACCGAGCCCGCCAGAAATCCCGACATTGCGCCGGTCCCGAAGACAAGCGGGCGGGTCAGGACGCCATGATAGCGGATCCCGCCGATCAGGCAGGCCAGAAGAAAGAAGGCAACGATCGAGACCCCGTAGCGAAAGACCTCTGGTTCCACGAGGGTGAGTGCGAAAATGCCAAGCGGCATGGCAACGACCAGTCCGACACCGAGACGGGCCACATCCTTTGGATCGCCGTCCCGCCAGGCGCGCGGCAGGATCGGCAGCGGTGCCGCGATATCCATGATCACAAGCGTGGTGATCGCGCCGAAGGGTGACAGGATCTGCCCCGCGACGGGCAGATAGATCATCGCCGTTCCGAAGCCGGTGAAACCGCGCACGAGCCCTGCCGTGAAGGCAGCAAACGAAATCCAGAACATGTCCGGGCCGGAGAGCCCGAGGATCATGCCTCGACGTTTCCGAACTGAGTTCCGGCGCCACCGTCCGGTTTGGACCAATCGCGTTTCACGCCGAGGAACAGAACGACGTTCTTGGCCACATAGACCGAGGAATAGGTGCCCACGATCACACCCCATGTGATCGCGAAGACGAAGCCCCGGATCACGTCGCCGCCGAGGATCAGAAGCGCTATCAGCGCAAGAAGCGTGGTACCCGAGGTCATGAGCGTCCGGCCGAGCGTTTCGTTCGTGGACAGGTTCATGACATCGCGCAGCGCCTTTTTCTTGTACTTCCTCAGATTTTCGCGAAGCCGGTCGAACAGGACCACGGTGTCGTTGATCGAATAGCCCACGATTGTCAGGATCGCGGCGATGGTCGCCAGATCGAAGCGGATCTGCAGCAGCGAGAATATCCCGATCGTCAGGATCACGTCGTGGACAAGCGCCGCCACGGCGCCCAGCGCGAACTGCCATTCGAAGCGCAGCCAGATATAGACAAGGATCGCCCCCACGGCGAGGCTGACGGCGATGATGGCGGTCAGGATCAGTTCGCCCGACACTTTCGGCCCGACGGATTCGACCGATGTGAAGGTCAGCGTGGGGTCGGCGGCCTGAAGCGCCGTCTGAACCGAGGCCACAACTTCGGCCGATACGCTTTCCTGCCCCTCCTGCGCCTGGATGCGGATCATCGCCACATGCTGATCATCGCCGAAGGAGGGATCGAACACCTCGGAAATCGCGACGTCGCCAAGCTCAAGGGGCTGAATCGCATCGCGGTAGCCGCCCACATCGACCGCATTCGTCGATTGCGTCCGGATCGTGGTGCCGCCCAGAAAGTCGATACCGAAATTCAGGCCGACCATGAGCCAGAGCGCGATCGAGCCGATCACGGCGAGGGCCGACGCACCAAGCGTGACCTTGGCGTAACGAAAGAAGTCGAAATGGGTTTCAGCGGGGACGAGGCGCAGGCGCATTGATCAGACCTCGATTGTTCTGGGGCGGCGGCGTTCGAACCACAGCACCACCAGAAGGCGGGTGACGAAGATCGCCGTGAAGACGGATGTGAGGATACCGATGCCCAGCGTCACGGCAAAGCCACGCACCGGGCCGGAGCCCATGGCGAACAGGATCGACGCCGTCATGAATGTGGTGATATTGGCGTCGATGATCGCGGAAAGGGCGCGTTCGTAGCCAAGCTCAATCGCACGGGCCGGGCCTTTGGCGGTCTTGAGCTCTTCGCGTATTCGCTCGAACACAAGGACGTTGGCGTCGACCGCCATGCCGATGGTCAGGACGATACCGGCAATGCCCGGCAGGGTGAGCGTGGCCCCGATAATCGAGAGCACCCCGAAGATCAGTCCCACATTGATGATAAGCGCGACATTGGCGAAGACCCCGAACAGCCCGTAGCTGAGCATCATGAAAAGAAGGACGGCAGCAAAGGCCACGAGACAGGCGATCTGTCCGGCATTGATGCTGTCCTGACCAAGTTCCGGGCCGATGGTGCGTTCTTCTAGGAAGATCAGTTCCGCCGGCAGGGCACCGGCGCGCAGAAGAACCGCGAGCCGGGTCGATTCCTCGATGCTGAAATTGCCGGTGATGATGCCGGAGCCGCCGGGGATATGGTCCTGAATGACCGGAGCCGAAATCACCTCGTCATCCAGCACGATGGCGAACGGCGAACCGATATTCTGGGCCGTGTAATCGCCGAACTTCCGGGCGCCTGAGGGATTGAAGCGGAAGTTCACCGCAGGGCGGCCGTTCTGGTCGAAGGTGGGTTGCGCGTCGGTCAGTTCCTCGCCTGTGACCACGGGCGAACGTTCCAGCCGATAGAACACGCCCTCTTCGTCGAGCGATGGCAAAACGACCTCGCGGCCATTGCTGCCCACGTCATCTGCGGTCGCCGGTCCGACAACCGGATTGAAGGTCAGCTGCGCGGTCGTTCCGATCAGCGCCTTCAGTTCGGCGGCAGAGCCGATGCCGGGCACCTGAATGAGAATACGGTCGGCGCCCTGGCGCTGGATCGTGGGTTCGCGGGTGCCGACCTCATCCACCCGGCGGCGGATGATCTCAAGCGATTGTTGAATCGTGCGGTCGTCGGTGGCCTGCCGTTCGGCTTCGGACAGGGTGATGATCAGTTCGTCCCCCTGCCCCGCCACGTCGATATCGGTGGCGCCGACGCCGGTGAGCGAGACAACGGGCTGGGCCAGACCACGGGCGATGTCGACGGCCTCCGGCAGCCCTTCGGGCCGGGAGATGCGGATCCGCAGTTCATCGGGCGGCGACGGCTGGCGCCGGATCGTACCAACCGTGTCGCGCGCCTCGCGCAGGGCATCGCGCATTTCGGGCCAGAGACCGTCCATCCGCGTTTCATAGACATCCTCGACCTGAACCTCGGCCAGAAGATGCGCGCCACCGCGCAGATCGAGCCCCAGATTGACCAGAGAAGAAGGCAGGAAGTCCGGCCACGCCGAGGCAGCCTCGACACGTTCAGGTGTGGATCCCAACGCCTCGATCTCGGCCACAGCGTCGTTATGGCGCTCGACATTCCCGTAAAACAGGTTCGGCGCGGCCATAACCAGCCCCGTCAGGCAGACGAGGATAATAACGACACGCTTCCAGGTATCGATCTGCAGCATCGGGGGCGCCCCTTCAGGCTGCGGGCTCGGTCTTGGACAGAACCTGTGCGATGGTGGCCTTGACGACGCGAACCTTCACGCCATCGGCAATCTCGACCTCGATCTCGTTCGCGGTGTCTTCCTTGACCTTCACGACCTTGCCGATCAGCCCGCCCTGGGTCACGACCTGATCGCCGCGCCGCAGAGCCGATACCATGGCCTGATGTTCCTTTACCTTCTTTTGCTGCGGACGGATCAGCAGGAAATACATGATGGCGAAGATAAGAATCAGCGGAACGAAGCTGGCGAATGCGCCGCCGGCGCCCCCGGCCGCTTGCGCATAGGCAGGCGTTGCGAACATAGGTTTCTACCCCGTATTGAGCGGGACCCTGACGGTCCCTTTTTCGAGTTGGCGCACCCTATCTGTGGCCCAAATGCTTGGCAAGGCGGGGCACCCGTGTTTTCGCGGTTCAAATATCCCCGCCTTTGGGCCATATGGGGCACGCAATTCCAACCTGCAACCAAAGGACCAGACCGATGCACGACATTCGCGCGATCCGCGACAATCCTGCCGCTTTCGATGCCGCCATGGCACGCCGGGGGTTGTCGGGTCTGTCGTCGGAGATTCTGGCGATCGATGCGGCGCGGCGGGCCAAGATCACGGCGTCCGAGACGGCGCAGGCAGAGCGGAACGCGGCCTCGAAGGAGGTGGGCGCGGCCAAGGCACGCGGTGAGGATGCGGAGTTCGAGCGTCTGCGGGCGATTGTGTCCGAGAAGAAGGATGAAATCGCAAAGCTCGAAGATGAGGCCAAGGCAGAGGATGCACGCCTGACCGAGATGCTGATGGGGCTTCCGAACCTGCCGATGGAGGATATCCCGGACGGGGAGGATGAGGACGACAACGTCGAAATCCATCGCTGGGGCACGCCGCCGGAGTTCGATTTCGATCCGGTCGAGCATTTCGAGATCGCTGGCGTCAAACCAGGCATGGATTTCGAGACGGCGGCGAAGCTTTCGGGCTCTCGCTTTGTCCTGATGTCGGGGGCGGTCGCGCGGCTGCACCGGGCGCTGGCGCAGTTCATGCTGGACGTGCACACCACCGAGAACGGGCTGACCGAGACGATCCCGCCGGTTCTGGTGCGCGACGAGGCGATGCTGGGCACGGGACAGTTGCCGAAATTCGCCGAAGATAGCTATCGCACCACGAACGGGTGGTGGCTGATCCCCACATCGGAGGTGCCGCTGACGAATATCGTCGCGGGGCACATGATAAACGAAAGCTATCTGCCAAGACGCTACACGGCGCATACCCAGTGTTTCCGGTCCGAGGCCGGATCGGCGGGCAAGGATACCTCGGGGATGCTGCGCCAGCACCAGTTCGAGAAGGTCGAGATGGTGTCGGTCACGCATCCCGATCACAGCCGGGACGAGCTGGACCGGATGACCCGGTGCGCCGAGGACATTCTGGAGCGTCTGGGCCTGCCATACCGCACCGTGGTTCTGTGCACCGGGGACATGGGCTTTGGCGCGCGGCGTACCCATGACATCGAGGTGTGGCTGCCGGGGCAAGATACCTATCGCGAGATTTCGTCCTGTTCGGTCTGCGGCGACTTTCAGGCGCGCCGGATGAATGCCCGGTTCCGGCCCGAGGGCGGCGGAAAGCCCGAATTCGTCCATACGCTGAACGGGTCGGGGCTGGCCGTGGGCCGCTGTCTGATCGCGGTTCTGGAGAACGGTCAGACAGCCAATGGTGAGGTCGTACTGCCGCAGGCGCTGCACCCCTATCTGGGCGGCAGGACGCGGATCGCGGCGGACGGCACGCTGGCCTGACGCTTTACGCCGGGCGAGATCAGACTACTCTCGCAAGGAGTGATCCTTGCGGGAGTGCATCATGGGAACGATCTTTCGGGCAGTCGCAGGTCTTGGTCTGGCGATCATCCTGTCGACATCAGCCCTGGCACAGGACGTTTTGAAAAGTCATGGAATTTCGGCCTTCGGAGATCTCAAGTACCCGGCTGACTTCCCGCATTTCGACTATGTGAACCCGGACGCCCCAAAGGGCGGCACGATGAGCTTTCGCGGGCAAGGCGCCTCGCGAACCTTCGACAGTCTCAACGCTTTCATCCTGAAGGGGGAACCGGCGCAGGACCTTGAACTTTTGCTCTATGACAGTCTGATGGTTCGGGCCTATGACGAACCGGACGCGGTCTACGGGCTTCTGGCGGAAACGATCGAATACCCCGAAGACCGGTCATGGGTGATCTTCAATCTTCGGCCCGAGGCGCGGTTTTCGGATGGAGAACGGGTCGAGGCTTCGGACGTGAAGTTCACCATTGAAGCGATCAAGCGGGACGGTGCGCCGCGTTTCCGCATCCCGCTGACCGATGTGGATACGGTCGAGGTTCTGTCACCCCACCGCGTTAAGGTAACCTTTGCCGAGGGCGCGGTACTGCGCGATTTGATTTCGAATGTCGGGCAGACGCCCATTCTTCCTGAGCATTTCTATGAAGAAACCGAGTTCAACCGCTCGACCCTGATCGAGCCTGTGGGTTCTGGCCCCTACAGGGTGTTCGAGGCTGATCCGGGACGCTCGATCACCTATTGCCATGTGGACGATTACTGGGCGCGTGACCTGCCGGTGAAAGTGGGACAGGACAATTTCGGCTGTGTCCGTTACGAGTATTTCGCGGACAACACGGCTGCGTTCGAGGCGCTGAAATCGGGTAACTACCTGTTTCATGAAGAGTTTTCATCGGCGCTCTGGGCCACGAGTTACGATTTCCCCGCGCTGAACAATGGCTGGATGATGCAGACCGTGCTTGAAGACGCGCGGCCGTCCGGGGCGCAGGGGTTCTGGCTCAACCTGCGCCGTCCGGTGTTTCAGGACGAAAGAGTACGGCGCGCCGTCGGGCTGATGTTCAATTTCGAATGGTCGAACGAAACCCTGTTCTCCGGCCTTTACGCCCGGACCGACAGTTTCTTCGAGAACTCCGAGTTCGAGGCGTCGGGTCCGCTGGAAGGGGCGGAACTCGCCCTTTTGGAGCCGTTTCGCGACCAGTTGCCGGAAACGGTGTTCACCGAGCCCGCGTTCGTCCCCCATGTCAGTTCCACCCGGCAGATCGACCGGCGCGCCGTGGCCGAAGCCGGTGCGCTTCTTGATGATGCGGGCTGGACCGTGGGCGAAGACGGGCTGCGCCGCAATGCCGATGGCGAGGTTCTGTCCGTGACATTGACCTATGACGGGCCCGGATTCGAGCGGATCACCCTGCCGTTCATCTCGAACCTCCAGCGGCTTGGTATCGATGCGAAAAACGACCTGATCGATGCTGCGCAGATGCAGGAGCGGCAACAGGCGTTCGACTATGACGCAACGGTGGGGCGTCTTGTGCCGCCGGCGACGCCCACGCCGGGGGCGCTGCGGACGATCTATGGATCGGACAGCGCGGATCAGCCCGGGTCTTTCAACCTGTCGGGCCTGAAGGACCCGGTGGTGGATGCGATGATCGACGCCGCCGGTCGGGCGGAAAGCCGCGACGAGTTGCGGGTGGCGCTGCAGGCGATGGACCGGGTTCTCAGGGCGCGGCACATCTGGGTTTCGAACTGGACGAAGGGCGAGCACTGGCTGGCCCATTGGGACGTGTTCGGACGGCCCGAGATCAAGCCGCCCTTCACCCGGGGCCACCGTTACTGGTGGTACGATGAAGACAAGGCCGCCGCCTTGCGCGCGGCCGGCGCGCTGAGATAGGGGACGCGGGGTGAATACCGAACCCAGGCTGGATGTGATCGGGGCCGCGCTGGCCGATCCCAGCCGGCTGCGGATGCTGTGCGAGTTGATGGACGGGCGCGCGTTCACCAACAAGGAACTGGCGAGTGCGGCGCGGGTGACAGCACAGACCGCGACGGGACATCTGCAAAAGCTGCAATCCGCCGGGCTGGTGGCATCGGTGCGCAGCGGGCGGCATGTGTTTCACCGCATCGCGAGTGCCGAGGTTGCGGAAACGCTGGAAAAACTGTCGGCGCTATCGCCCACCGATCACCTCTATTCCGGGCGCGGTCGCAGCCTGCCGGAGAGCGGGGCGCTGTTTGCCCGCAGCTGTTACAACCATCTGGCCGGACGGCTGGGCGTGCGGATCGCGGAGCGGCTGATGTCGCTTGGTCTGCTTGAGGTTGAGGGGGAGCGTGCTGTGTTGGCACCCGAAGGTGTTGCGCTGTTCGCGCGCCTTGGGATCGAGGTTCCGGCAGGGGCGCGCAAACCGATGGTGACGCTGTGCCTTGATTGGACCGAGCGGAAGCATCACCTGTCGGGGCCGATGGCGACGGCATTTCTCAACCGGGCGCTGGAGGCCGGCTGGCTGATACGGAATCGGGGCAGCCGCGCTTTGACGGTGACCGGGGCGGGCGCGGAAGTTCTGCGGAAGGCGTTTTCGATTTCCAGCGATGATCTGCGGGCCTGAGCGACAGTTCGACCGTTACCGAAGCGATCCCGCACCGATCCGCAGCGGGCCTGTGCTAGCAGGGCATCACCCAAGCGGAGATGTACCTTGCCCCTGCCCCAGCCAAATTCGGACCGGTTTGATTTTGACCACGGCTTTCACATCGTGGTTCAGGTGCCCGAGGCCCACGCCCAGCGGGTGATTGATGCCGTGCTTGAGGCCGACCCCCTGACCTATGGCGACTATGACCGGGTGACGTTCGAAACCATGGCGGGGATACAGAGGTTCCGCGCGCTTGGCACCGGACGGAACGCGGCAACTGCTGAAACGGTTGCCGTGCCTTGTTCGGAGCTGTCATTCTTTGTGGCCGGTGAGGAAACAGGGCTGGCCCGGGTGCTGGAACGTATTTATTGGGCGCATCCCTATGAAGAGCCGGTCATTTTCGTCCTTCCCGCGCTGCGATGCCTGCATGTTCGCGGGCTGGACGAGGATAACCCGAACCGCTTCTGGAACCGCCCGGCGGAAGACTGGGTTCCGCCGGAACATCGCTAGGTCGTTATTCGGCGGGCAGGATCGCCGGACGCTTTTCGCGGGCCTTCGGGAACGGCACCAGCTTTTCAGCCTCTTCATCCCAGAGCTTCAGCGTGAAGCTGCGGAACGCATCGCGCCAGCCGATCAGATCGGGCTGCATGATGTCGCGAAGGTCGCGGTGGCATTTGCGCAATCGGTAGGACGGAATGCGCGGATTCAGATGGTGGATGTCGTGATAGGCGATGTTGCCGGTACCCAGATCCCAGAGCCAGCCCAGATCAAGCGAGGACGAGCCTTTCAGCACGGCGGTTTCGAAGTCGAGCTCTGGCTTGTGCGCCCAGTGGGTGTCTTCGAAGTTATGCTGGAGATAGACGAGAAATACGCCGATCCATGTGGAGACGATTGCGACCGCGATCAGGGTGTAGAGACCGGGCAGACCGAAGCCCAGATACATGCCGCCAAAGAACCCCAGAACGAGGAGGTTGTGGATCGCGATGCCCTTCCAGCCCACATGGGCCGCGTTCTTGGGCCAGCGGTAGCGGAGGAAATAGACGAACAGTCCGCCCACCGGGATCATGATGAAAGGGTTGCGGTAGAGCCGGTACCACAGACGCCTGTGCCAGGGCGCGGCCTCCCATTCGGCCAAGGTCATCGTAAAAACCTCGCCGGTTTCGCGGTCGTCGAGATTGCCCACATTCGCGTGGTGCAGGTTGTGATTGTACTGCATCGCCCGGAACGGTGTCAGCGTAACGACGGACAGGCCGTAACCGGCCCAGATGTTCCCCCAACGGGTTGAGAACAAAGAGAAATGGCCGCAATCGTGCTGAAGCACGTAAAGGCGCACACCGGAAAACGCCGCGATGACGACCAAGGGCGCCATGGCGAGCCACTGCCCCCAAAGGAGCGTCGCACCGATCAGCGCCGCGAAGAACACGGCATAGGTTCCGAAATAGCTGACCGCCGCGATCCGGTCGTCCTTTTCGCAATAGGCCAGCGAGGCTTCCTTGATCCTGCTCATCCCATCCCCCGAGACAGTCTGTCCGACCGCGTTCCGGTAACGCGGATACCATGGATAACAAATAGTAAACCGATCCGCCGCTGCCAACTGTCTAGCGGCAAATTCGGCGCTTGCGGAAGTTCTTTGCCGATGTCTTAGGTGGGTGTCATGGAAGAGCAGAACACACAGACTGATAGCCGGCGCATGAAGGCGATCCTGATGCTGACCGCGGCGGTTGCATTCGCAAGCGCGCCATTCTGGACCTCGGGCTTTGGCGGGTTCGATCCGCAGCGTTATCCGATCCCGCAGATCGATCCGCCCGTGCAGCCTGCGGGATATGCGTTTTCGATCTGGGGCGTGATCTATCTGTGGCTGATCGTCTCGGCGGGGTTCGGACTTGTGAAGCGGGCCGATGCGGCGGGCTGGGACAGGGTGCGCTGGCCGCTGATCGTCTCTTTGGTGCTGGGTACGCCGTGGATTTCGGTGGCGCTGGTCAGCCCGGTCTGGGCCACGATTCTGATCTGGGGCATGCTGATTGCGGCGCTGATCGCGTTCTTTCGGACACCTGACTGCGATCCGTGGCTTCTGCGGGCGCCGATTGCGCTTTATGCGGGCTGGCTGACCGCGGCCAGCTTTGTGTCGCTTGCGCTTCTCGGCGCCGGGTACGGGATGATCACCGATTCTGCCGGCTGGGCGTGGCTGGGGCTTTTTGCGGCACTTGCCATGGGCGTTGCGATCCTGAAGGCGCGGCCCGCGCCCATGTACGGCGCGGCACTGACCTGGGCGCTTGTGGCAGTGGCCGTTCAGAACTGGGGAACGAATGCGGGTTTGGTGATACTGGCGGTTCTCGGGGCGGTGACGGTGCTTTGGTTCGCGGTCCAAGGGCTTCGCCGCTGATCAATAGCCCCCGGCAGGCCCTTTCCCAAGATGCTTGCGCAAACGCGACGGCGTTGATTTCGTACGGTTCTTGTACGGGTTATCCTCGGCCTGACTGCGCATATGCAGCCGGATCGGCGTGCCCGGCATGTCGAAATCCGTCCGGAGCCCGTTGATCAGGTAACGGGTGTAACTCTCCGACAGCTTCTCGGGGTTCGAGCACATGACGACAAAACCCGGGGGCCGTGTTCTGACCTGTGTCATGTAGCGCAGTTTGATCCGGCGTCCGCCGGGCGCGGGGGGCGGATGCATCTCGACCATGCCCGCGAGCCAGCGGTTCAGTTTTGCCGTGGTCACGCGGCGGTTCCAGACATCATGCGCCGTCTCGACCGCTGCGCGCAGCCGGTCGAGGCCCTTGCCGGTCTTGGCCGAGATGGTGACGAGCTGTGCACCGCGCAGTTGCGGCAGGAGACGCTCGAACGCCTCGCGCAATTCCTTCAGCTTTGCCTGCTTGTGCGGTTCTGCATCCCATTTGTTCACCGCGACGACGACCGCCCTGCCCTCGCGTTCCGCGAGATCTGCAATGCGCAGATCCTGCTGTTCGAAGGGGATGGCGGCGTCGAGCAGGACGATCACGACTTCCGCGAATTTCACGGCGCGCAGGCCATCGGAGACCGACAGTTTCTCAAGCTTTTCCTGCACCTTGGCCTTCTTGCGCATCCCCGCCGTGTCGAACAGGCGCACAGGGAGACCGTCCCAGTCCATCCGGACCGAGATCGCGTCGCGGGTAATGCCGGCCTCCGGCCCGGTCAGCAGGCGCTCTTCGCCAAGAAGCCGGTTGATAAGGGTCGATTTTCCCGCATTGGGGCGACCGACAACGGCGATTTGCAGGGGTTTTTCGGCAGTGGGCACGCGCGGGCCGTCGTCATCCTCGATCTCGACATCCGTCTCCGGTGCGTCGGCCTCGGCCCGTTCGGCGAATTCGTCGGCAATGGGAACGAGGGCGGTGTAAAGCTCGTTCAGCCCTTCGCCATGTTCGGCGGACAGGCGGATCGGTTCGCCAAGGCCGAGCGAGTAGGCTTCGATCACGCCCGCATCCGCCGCGCGGCCCTCGCCCTTGTTGGCCGCAAGGATCACATGGGCGGATTTCTTGCGCAGGATACCCGCGAAAACCTCGTCGGCGGGCAGGACACCGGCGCGCGCATCGATCATGAAAAGGCAGATATCGGCCATCTCGACCGCGCGTTCGGTCAGTTTGCGCATGCGGCCCTGCAGGCTTTCATCGGTCGCCTCTTCCAGCCCCGCCGTGTCGATCACGGTAAAACGCAGATCGCCCAGCCGTGCCGCGCCTTCGCGCAGGTCGCGGGTCACGCCCGGCTGATCGTCGACAAGTGCCAGACGCTTGCCCACAAGGCGGTTGAACAGGGTTGATTTGCCCACATTCGGGCGGCCAACGATGGCGAGCGTGAAGCTCATCTCAGTCTCCGGTCTCTCACGAAGGCGCCCGCATACACGGGTTTCGCGTCACCTGAAAGCGTGAAGCTGCCCATTGCCCGAGACGACATACATGGTGCCGCCCACGATGGCCGGCAACGAGGCCGCACCGCCCGGGATCGGGACCGAGCCCAGCGCGCCGCCGGTATCGGGGTTGAAGAGGCGCATTTCCCCATCGCCGGACAAGACGATCAGACGCCCGCCGGCAAGGACCGGTCCGTAATGGTCGTAGATCGCGCGGCGGCGGCGTTCGCGGGTGTTCGTGAAATAGGGCAGCTGCACGCCCCAGACACGTGCTCCGGTAGCGGCGTCAAGGCGCAGAAGCTCGTTCTGGTCGGAGATCTGGAAGACCGAGTTGCCGGAGACCCAGGTCGGGCTCATGGCCCCTTCGGGCGCCGTCCAGATCCGTTCGCCGGAGGCCAGATCAAGCTGCATCGAGCGGCCCACGGGTGTGCCTGTATGGACCTTGTCCCCCACGACCACCGGATCGCCGCTCACATCGTTGATCCGCGCATAGACGCGGCCCTGACGCTGACCGGTCAGGGGGGCAGTCCAGACGCGGAGGCCCGAAAGCTTGAGAACCGCCACCAGTTCGCCGGAGGTGAACGGCAGAAGGACCAGCCGGTCTGTGACAGAGGGCGATGCGCCGGACAGAATGCCCGCCGGGCTGGGCGTGCCCGCGACGTCCCAGACGATGCGGCCGGTATCGGCGTCAACCGCCCAGCCGCGGCTGTCGAGGCCGACCGCATAGACCACGCCATCCGCGACCGTCGGCGCCGAGGTTGCCGCGGCGCCGAGGCGCTGGGTCCAGACTTCGGCCCCGGTCGCGGCATCGAGGGCTGTCAGTCGCCCGAAGCCCGAGGTTGCGTAAACTCGGTTGCCATCCGTGGCCAGACCGCCGCTTGTGCTTTCGCCCTCGCGTTCGGAAGGCGGGGTCAGATCATGGGACCAGAGCACCGCGCCGTCGGTCGCAACCGCGGTGACGGTCGAGCGGCTGTCCATCGTGAAAATCCGGCCGCCTGCAACGACCGGGTCGGCGGTGATGCGGTGCCTGCGGCTGTCGCCTGCGCCGATCCGGGCCGACCACAGAAGTTGCGGGCTGGCGGTAAAGGCGGGATGGGTGACCTGGTGGGTCACGCTGCCGGCGCGATGGGTCCAGGATTGAGTGACTTGCGTGGGTGGCGGCACGAACGGGGCGAAGCTGGTCACCGGCGCGTCCTCTGCGACCGCACCATTGAGCGGCGCGCGCAGGTCAAGACGTTCTCCCGGCAGCGGCTGTTCACGATCGCATGCGGCCGTAAGGGCCAGCGCCAGAACGCCCGCGACAACTCCTGTCACACGAAACATGGCTGGTCCTGCTCTCCTGTCCCCATCCGGGCCTGCTGGTGCATTCTCAGGATGCGTCCAGCTCGCCACCCAGTGCCACAATCAACTGACTTGCGCGCTGACGCAAGCCTTGGGTCACTTCGCTATCCGCCAGAAGATCGGTGAGGATCGCGAGCGCCTGATCGGTCTCGCCCATCTCTATATGGGCATAGGCCGTAGCCTCAAGGGCAAGCGGACGATAAGGCGCACCGGGAAATGTCAGCGGCGACAACCGTTCGATACGCTCTTCCGGCGTCAGATCGGATCCCCGCAGAAGGATCGACTTGAACGATGCAAGATCGCGATAGGCCGGAGCGAGCGTCGTATCCGCGGCCAGTGTTTCGAGCCGGTCGATCGCGGCCCCTGCCGTTTCCGCATCGGTCGCCTGCGCCGCGGCCATGAGCGCGATGATCGCCGCGGCATCCCCGTCAGCGTTGATCGCCGCGATGCCGGCGGCGCGCGCCTGGGGCGTTTCGGCGTCAAGCGCGTTCAGAATCGCATCGCCCCGCACCTGCGCCTCGGCCCGCGCGTTGGCGTTGCGTATCTCGTTCCAGGTGGCCCCGCCGACGAGCAGGAGCACCAGAACAATGCCGATCCAGCCATAACGCCGCAGATATCCGAACAGGCGCTCGCGGCGGACCTCTTCGGTCACTTCCTTGATGAAACTCTCTTCGCTGGCCACCCCGGACTCCCGCCATCGTTATTCGCGTCCTGATACCCTCATGTTGTGGCCCGGGACAAGGCCACACGATGCGTTCATGGCACGAACATGCCGCAGGTGATTGCGCTACCACTTGCGGAACCCGGTCAGAGGGTATAAATTGAACTGAACGGTTCAGCACATTTTGTGCATCCAACACCGATACTATTGCGTAGAAACACAGTTGGACGAAAAAAGATCAGGCTAGCGGGCGCGCGCGCCCCGACGGAAAGACGCACAGAGAGATGAGACTGATTTCAATCGTAACGGCGGTGGTCGTGGTTGCCGTGCTGTACCTTTTGGTGTTTCAGCGTGACGATCTTTTGAGTTTTTCCGGCCAGACCGATGCCCCGGCAACGGCAGAAACCGTCGCGGACATCCCTCAGGAACCGGTCGCGGGCAGTATCGCCGTCGTGGCCCAGCAATCCGCGGCGCGGATGATCGACAGCGCCGTTATCCTGCGTGGCCGGACCGAGGCCGCGCGGCAGGTGGATGTACGGGCTGAAACGGGCGGGCTGGTGACATCGGAGCCGCTCCGAAAGGGCGCGAAGGTTGCCGCGGGCGATCTGTTGTGCCGGATTGAGCCCGGCACACGTGGCGCGTCTTTGTCCGAAGCGCAATCGCGCCGGGAAGAGGCGCTTGCCCGCCTCGCCGATGCGGAGATCAACGAACGCGCCGCGGAACGGCTGTCGGAAGACGGATTTGCCGCCGAAACCCGGGTGACCGCCGCCCGCGCCGCCGTGCAAGCGGCACGTGCAGGGGTGCAAAGCGCCGATGCGGCAATCGCCGGGGTCGAAAAGGATCTTGAGCGGCTTGAGATCAGGGCGCCCTTCGAGGGACTTCTGGAAACCGACACCGCCGAGATCGGCAGTCTTCTTCAGCCCGGTGCGCTTTGCGCAACGGTGATCCAGCTTGATCCCATGAAGATGGTCGGCTTTGCGGCCGAGACCGAGGTGGACCGAATCGAAGTCGGCGCCCAGGCCGCCGCGCGGCTCGCCTCCGGCCGGGAAGTGGTTGGAAACGTGACCTTTCTCAGCCGGTCTGCCGATCCCACGACGCGCACGTTTCGCGTCGAGGCGGAGGTGGACAATGCCGATCTGTCGATCCGCGACGGCCAGACCGCCGAGATCCTGATTGCCTCGGACGGGGCCATCGCGCATCTGGTTCCGCAATCCGCCCTGACGCTGAACGACGAGGGCCGACTGGGCGTGCGTCTGGTGACGGCTGAAAACGTGGCCGCCTTCGCCCCGGTTTCGGTGCTTCGCGACACGACCGAGGGTATCTGGGTCGCGGGTCTTGACGAACAGGTCTCGGTGATTGTCGTCGGGCAGGAATTCGTGACCGACGGGGTGCCCGTCACGCCCAGCTTTCGCGGGGCCGACCAATGACGGGCATCGTTGACTGGGCTGCCGGACGGGCCCGGATGATCCTTGCCTTTATCGCCCTGTCGCTTCTGGCGGGCGGTTTTGCCTATGTGGGGCTGCCCAAGGAGGGCGAGCCCGATATCGAGATTCCGGCGATTGTCATCTCGGTCCCCTTCCCCGGCATTTCGGCCGAGGATTCCGAAAAGCTGGTCGTCAAGCCGATGGAGACCGAGCTTTCCGATCTGGACGGGCTGAAGGAAATGACGGCCACGGCGGCCGAAGGCTATGCCAATATCGTGCTTGAGTTCGATTTCGGCTGGGACAAGACCAAGATCCTTGCCGATATCCGCGACCGGATGGACAGCGCCGAGGCGCAGTTTCCGTCGGGGTTCGAACGCTATTCGATTTCCGAGATCAACTTTTCGGAGTTCCCGATCATCATCGTGAACCTCACGGGGCCTGTCCCCGAACGCACATTGCTGCGTGTTGCCAAGGAGTTGCAGGACAGGCTTGAAAGCCTTGAGCCGGTTCTGGAAGCGTCCCTTGCCGGGCATCGCGACGAGATGCTGGAGGTCGTGATCGATCCGTTGCGGCTGGAGTCATACAACGTGACCGCGGGCGAGTTGATCAACGTCGTGGTCAACAACAACCAGCTTATCGCGGCCGGCGAGATCGAGTCGGCGCAAGGCACGTTCGCGGTGAAAATACCGTCATCCTTCGATGAGCAGAGCGATGTGATGAACCTGCCGGTGAAGGTCGAGGGCGACCGGGTGGTGACGCTGGGCGATCTGACCGATATCCGGCTGACCTTCGAGGACCGGCAGGGTACGGCGCGGTTCAACGGTGTGAACACTGTGGCGCTTCAGGTGGTGAAGCGCAAAGGGTTCAACCTGATCGACACGGCGGCGATCATCCGCGACGAGGTCGAGGCCGAGCGCCTGACATGGCCTGCCGAGTTGCAGGACGCGATCGACGTGGGGACGTCGAACGACCAGAGCCGGGTCGTCGGCTCGATGGTCAGCCAGCTTGAAGGCTCGGTCCTGACTGCCGTCGCATTGGTGATGATCGTCGTTCTGGCCGCGCTTGGCACAAGGTCGGCGCTGCTAGTGGGCTTTGCGATCCCGACATCGTTCCTCTTGTGCTTTGCGTTCCTTGCGGTGATGGGCGTCACGGTCTCGAACATCGTGATGTTCGGGCTGATCCTTGCCGTCGGAATGCTGGTCGATGGCGCCATCGTGGTGGTCGAGTATGCAGACCGCAGGATCAGAGAGGGGTCCGGTCCGATGGCCGCCTATGTCGAGGCGGCGAAGCGGATGTTCTGGCCGATCGTATCGTCGACCGCAACGACGCTCTGTGCGTTCCTGCCCATGCTGTTCTGGCCCGGCGTTCCGGGACAGTTCATGGGCATGCTGCCCGTCACCCTGATCTTCGTTCTGTCGGCGTCGCTGATCGTGGCGCTGATCTATCTGCCCGTCATGGGCGGTGTCGCGGGCCGGATGAGCCGGACGTTCGAGCGCTCGTCGAGCGTGCTGAAGGAGCTGTTGCCGTGGTGGGCCTGCGCCCTTCTGGTGCCGGTCACGCTCTACGGGATGTTCGTGGCGGCCATGCAGGTTCTGAATCCCTCATACATCCTGCCCGAAAGCACGCCGGCCCTGGCCGGATCGCTGTTTGGTGCGGTGCTGTTCATCATGTTCGCAATGGGCGCCTCGGTCACGCTGGGCGCAGCGCGCATAGAGCGGCGGCGTGAGCGCATCGATGCGGGCTATCGCCGGACCGCATTCGGCTATCTGATCCGGTTCCTGACCGGTAACCCGTTCATGCCGCTGGTCGCGATCGGAGGCGTGGTCGCGTTCGTGATCGTCACCTTCATGACCTATATCTCGAACAATCAGGGCGTCGAGTTCTTTGTCGAGAGCGAGCCGGAACAGGCCATTGTCTATGTCCGTGCCCGCGGGAACCTGTCGCTTGCGGAAAAGGACGCGATGGTTGCGCAGGTCGAACGGGAAATCCTGGCCACGCGCGGTGTCCAGAGCGCCTTTGCCTTTGCCGGATCGGGTGGGCTGAACGCCAATACCGGCGGCTCGGGCGGCCCGCGTGACACCGTCGGCCAGATCCAGATCGAGATGATCCCCTGGGAGGACCGGGCCGATTACGCCGCCGCCGAGGGAGACATCACTTTCGAGGAACTGGACGGCGATCTGGTTCTGCAGCGTATGCAGGCGCGGCTGGACCAGATTCCGGGCATCTACACAGAGATCCTGAACCTTGCCCAAGGGCCCGGCCAGGGCAAACCGGTGCATCTGCGTCTGTCGGGCACAGACACCGAAGCCCTGCGCGAAGCGACCGACCGGGTCGGCAGGGAGTTCGCCCGGACCCAGGGGCTGATCGAGATCGAGGACACGCTGCCCCTGCCCGGTATCGACTGGCAGATCGATGTCGATGTGGAAAAGGCCGGACGCTATGGCGCCGATGTGGCAACCGTGGGTGCGATGGTGCAGCTTGTGACGCGCGGTATCCTTCTGGACACGATGCGGGTCGACAGTTCCGACGAGGAGATCGAGATCCGGGTGCGCCTGCCCGAACAGGACCGGGTTCTGACGACGCTCGATACGCTCAAGGTGCGCACCGGTGACGGGCTTGTGCCCCTGTCGAACTTCATCACCCGCCAGCCCGTGGCGAAGCTTGCCCAGATCGACCGGGTTGACCAGAAACGGTATTTCGACGTCAAGGCGGATGTGCTGAGCGGGGTGAATATCATCCAGCTTCTGCCAACGACCGACCCGGAGACGGGTGAAACGCCTCCGCCCGTGGACCTGGGCTATGGCCGCGCAGTCAGCGCCGAGGAGATCGCCGAGGGTGCAAGCCATAATGTGACCATCGCCGACAGGACATCGATGCTGTTTGGTCTGATCGGCTGGGACGCCTCGTCCTACTTCCAGATCGACCGCGTTACGAGCGATCTGAGGCTGGACCAGATACAGGCGGCAGTGGATGACGGGGCCGATATCAGGGTCGTGCCGGTGAATGCCAATGAACGGATCGGCCACCTTACCGAGTGGCTGGAAGCCGAGACCCCCCTGCCCGCGGGTGTCGACTGGCAATGGACCGGCGATCAGGAAGAACAGGAGGAATCGGGACAGTTCCTGATGACGGCCTTCGCGGGCGCGTTGGGCCTGATGTTCATCATCCTGCTGGCACAGTTCAACTCGTTCTACAACGCCGCCCTCGTCCTTCTGGCGGTGGTTCTGTCGACCACGGGCGTCCTGATCGGGATGCTGGTCATGAACCAGCCATTCTCGATCATCATGACAGGCACCGGGATCGTCGCGTTGGCGGGGATCGTGGTGAACAACAACATCGTGCTGATCGACACCTATCAGGAGTTCAGCCGCTACATGCCCCGGATCGAGGCGGTCATCCGCACGGCGGAGCAGCGGATCAGGCCGGTTTTGCTGACCACGATCACGACGATGGCGGGTCTGGCGCCGATGATGTTCGGGCTCAGCCTTGATTTCATCGGCGGCGGCTATACGATCGACAGCCCCACCGCGCTGTGGTGGAAGCAGCTGGCGACCGCGGTCGTGTTCGGGCTGGGCATCGCCACGGTCCTGACGCTGATCTTCACGCCGTCGATGCTGGCCTTGCGCATCTGGGTGGCGACCTATGCGAAGTGGATTGCCCGTGCCATGGCCCGGTTGTCCATGGGCCGCGCCAGCCGCGCCGCGGAAGACTGGGCACTGCAGCGTGCCGCACGGCGCCTGAAGGCTCCGGAACTGATCTGGGATGTCGAGACGGACCTGCGGACCAAGCCCGCGGAACCGCCGGAGCTGCGCGCCGCGGAGTGACGCCTACCAGGTTGAGCGTTTTTCGCCCTCGCCGCCTTTCGTCGCCGGGGTGAAGATAAAGGCCAGGAGCGCCAGAATCCCGCCTGCGGCCCAGAGCCCGAGTATCGTGACATCGCGGCCCAGCGGCGCGATCAGCATTGTCCGCAGGAACGCGTCGATCAGGGACAGGAGCCAGGGCGCGCTGTCTTCAATCAAGCCCCGCAACAGCCCGGTCGAGACGTGCATGGCCAGAACGCCGAAGAACGATAGAACAAAGAGGGCTCTGATGACTGGACGCATGGGACAATCATTCCGAAATCGATCTAACGTTTCGAAATATCGGGGTTTTGTGGCAAGATTTGGGCGATTTCAGCGACCCGGGACCGCCTGATGGATCACCGTGACTTTCTGCGTTCCGTGCCGGCAGGGGACCGCAACCGGCTTTTGACCCTGTCCGACAGGCCGGGCCTTTGGCGGCTGGCCGGGCATCTGGGCGTGATTGCCGGACTTGCGGTCTGGGTCGGGGCCGCCCTACCCCTCTGGCCGCTGGCGATGCTGCCTTTGGGCGTGACGCTTGCCTTCCTGTTTACCTTGCAGCACGAATGCACCCATCGGACGCCGTTTGCCACGCCATGGCTGAACGAGGCGGTGGGACATCTGACGGGCGTTCTGATCGCCCAGCCGTTCCTGTGGTTCCGGGCGTTCCACATGGCCCATCACCGGTTCACCAACGATCCGGAAAACGACCCCGAGCTTGAGGGCGCGAAACCCGAGGGCTGGTCGGCGCTTGTCTGGCATCTGGCGGGGCTGGATTACTGGCGGAGCAAGCTCGCGACACTGGCGCGGAACGGGTTCGGGCGTATGGGCTATCCCTACCTGCCGCTGCGGCAGGTGACGGGCATACGGGCGGAGGCGCGGGCGATGATCGCGCTCTATTTCGGCGTTGCGATCTTTTCGGTGGTGGTATCGCCGATCCTTCTTTGGATCTGGCTTTTGCCGCTGGCCATCGGGTTCCCGGCTCTCAGGCTCTATCTTCTGGCCGAACATGGGCGATGCCCGGCAGTGGCGGATATGTTCAACAACACGCGGACGACATTCACGAACCGGATTGTCCGGTTTCTGGCGTGGAACATGCCCTATCATGCGGAACACCACACCTGGCCGCAGGTGCCGTTTCACAAACTGCCGGACCTGCATGAACTGACCCGGCCGCACCTGAAACGGACGAGCGACAGCTACGTTCGTTTCACACGGGACTACGTGAAGGAGTTCTAGGCCGCGCGTTCCTCGGCGGCCTGACGCGCCCAGAGGCTCGCATAGCGGCCGTTCCGCACCAGCAATTCGTCATGGGTGCCGCGTTCGACGATTTCACCCGCTTCCAGCACGACGATCTGATCCGCATCGACAATGGTCGACAGCCGGTGCGCGATGGTTAGCACGGTGCGGCCTTCGCCCATGGCGCGAAGCTCCGACTGTATCTCACGCTCGGTCTCGGTATCGAGCGCCGAGGTGGCTTCGTCGAGAAGCAGGATCGGCGGGTTCTTGAGCAGTGTCCGGGCGATACCCACGCGCTGCTTCTCGCCGCCCGAGAGTTTCAGGCCACGTTCGCCCACGATCGTCTCGTACCCGTCCGGCAGGGACTGGATGAAGTCATGGATGCTGGCGGCCTTCGCCGCCGCCTCGATCTCGGCAAATGTCGCACCGTCGCGGCCATAGGCGATGTTGTAACGGATCGTGTCGTTGAACAGGACCGTGTCCTGCGGGACGACGCCGATACTGTCATGCAGGCTGTCCTGCGTGACGTCGCGCACGTCCTGCCCGTCGATGCGCAGCGCACCGTCATTCACGTCATAGAAGCGGAACATGAGCCGCCCGATGGTGGATTTTCCGGAACCCGACGGGCCGACGATGGCGACCCTTTGCCCGGCGTCGACGGTCAGCGAAATCCCCTTCAGGATCGGCCGCGCCTCGTCATATCCGAAGAAGATATTGTCGAACTCAACCTGTCCGCCTTGCACTTTCAGAACATCCGCGTCCGGTTTATCGCTGACCTCGCGCGGCTGCTCGAGCAAATCGAACATCTCGCCCATATCGATCAGCGACTGGCGGATTTCGCGATAGACCGTGCCGAGGAAGTTCAGCGGCATGGTGATCTGGATCATGTAGGCGTTGACCATCACGAAATCGCCCACGGTCAGCTGACCCTGCGACACGCCGATGGCGGCCATGACCATGACCAGAACAAGACCCGTGGTGATCAGAACGGACTGGCCGAAATTCAGGAAGGCCAGCGAATAGGAGGTCTTGAGCGCCGCCGCCTCATACCCCTCCATGGCGCTGTCGTAACGCGAGGCTTCGCGCTTTTCCGCGCCGAAATACTTGACCGTTTCGAAGTTCAGAAGGCTGTCGATCGCCTTCTGGTTGGCATCGGTGTCCTGGTCATTCATTTCCTTGCGGATCCGCACCCGCCATTCGGTGACCTTGAAGGTGAACCAGATGTAAAGCGCGATGGTGACGGCGACGACGCCCAGATAGGTGATGTCGAACAGGACGGCGAGGACGATGCCGATCATGAACAACTCAAGAACCAGCGGGCCGACCGAGAACAGCAGGAAACGCAGGAGAAAATCGACGCCTTTGACGCCGCGTTCGATGATCCGGCTGAGCCCGCCCGTCTTGCGGGTGATGTGATAGCGCAGCGACAATGCGTGGATATGGTTGAAGGTTTCAAGCGCCAGTCCACGCAGGGCGCGCTGGCCCACGGCCGCGAAGATCGCATCGCGCGCCTGCTGAAAGCCCACATTCATGAGCCGCGCGACACCATAGGCCACGGTCAGGCCGACTGCCCCCGCCCCCAGCATCCACGCTGCATCGACACCCTCACCCGCCAGCTTGTCGACGGCGGCCTTGTAGAAAAACGGAGTCGAGACCGAGACCACTTTCGCCACGAAGAGCGCGACAAGCGCCAGCACCACGCGCCGCTTCACCCACGGCTGATCGTCAGGCCAGAGATAGGGCGCGACCTTGCGGATGGTGCGCCATCCCGACCGCCGGGCCTCGGTATCGAAGTCTTCTGTTATGTTCACGTGCGGGGACCTTGGTATTGCGTCAAACCAGCCACGCTACCTAGACCCTCGCGGTCGGCTTGACCAGTGGCGAAGGCGCAGAGGCGCCTGTGCCAATTTGCAGGATGGGGCAAAATGGTTATTCCGGAACGGTGAAAATCTGGCCGGGGTAGATAAGATCGGGATCGCGGATCTTGTCGCGGTTCGCCTCGAACACGCGGACGTAGAGGATGCCCTCGCCATAGGCTCGGTTCGAGATGCCCCAAAGCGTGTTACCCGGCTGCACGGTGACAAGGCCGACCGAGGGGCTGTCATCGGGGCCGGTATCGTCGGAAAGCGCCTGAATATCCGCGCGCGCCTCGCGGCGGAACGGAGTCTCTGCGCGCGATGTGACGGTGCCATCCGCATCCACCTGATCGACGCGGAGCGTGTAGACGCCGGTATCGACCTGCGGCAGTTCGGTGCGCCACTGGCCATCTGCCCCGATCTCGCCCACTTCGACGGGCCGGTTGTCGATGTAAATCCGGACGAAGCCGTCCGAAGGGGCGCGGCCCGACAGGGCGACATCGCCCTCGGAATCATAGGTGATCGCGTCGATAACGACATTCTGGGTGCCGCGGGGCCCGTCGGCATCGTCCTGCAGAACCCGCACGCCTTCCGCGTCGGCAATGATGACCGCCGGCGCCTCGGGTTCTGCGGGCGTCCCGGTCGGCGTCTCATCGGCTGTGGCGAGCGCGTCGGCGCCGGATGCGTCCGTTTCGGCTGTCGCTTCGGCAAAGACCTCTTCGGTGGCTGTCTCGGGGCTTGGAGCCAGAACCACAACCTGTTCCGAGACGGTGGAACCACCGTTTTCATCGGTCGCCCGCAACGACATGGCACGGGGCGTGTCGGCCGTGCCCGCGTCGAGCAGTGCCACGAACCCGCCGCTTGAATCCGCGGTTGCGGAGCCTACGACCTGTCCTTCGATCTCGACCTCGACCTCGCTTCCGGGCGCCGCGCGTCCGGCGATCACGGCGCTTCCGTCCGGTTCGACCCGCACCACGTCGAATGTGGGAGGAACCGGTGCTCCGGCTGCCTCGGTTTCGACGGTGTCGGTGATGTCGGGCGCGGCGGCCTCTTCGGTGGGGCCGTCGGCGTCCGGGGCGAAAGCGACGGTATCGGGGGCAGCATCCGCCACCGGCTCTTCTACCGTTTCGGACCCGGCGGGATCCGCAATAGCCGGCGCATCCGACAGCGACGCGGCATCGTCTCTGGGCCCCGCCCTGTCATTGGTCACGAGGTAGCCGATGCCGATCAGACCGGCCAACAGAAGGACCCCGGCCAGAAGCCGTTGTCCGGTTCGCCCCATTCCCGTCTCAGAAGCCATTCGACGTATCCCCGATGCCCCCGTTCCCGTGCGGGCGCTTGAGAGACCCTATCAACCCCGCTAACAGGGGTCAAAGCACTGTTTCGAAAGGGCAGCACCATGACGGACACGCAATTCTCGGTTTGCGTCTATTGCGGCTCACGCGACGGGGCCGATCCGGCCTATGCGGAGATCGCCACCGATCTGGGCCGGGCAATAGCCGAACAGGGCTGGCGTCTGGTCTATGGTGCGGGTGATGTGGGGCTGATGGGGCGGGTTGCGACCGCGGCCATGGCCGGGGGAGCGGAAGCACTGGGCGTGATCCCCACGCATCTGATGGAGCGGGAAGTCGGCAAGCGCGATATCACCAGCCTTGTGATCACCGAGACGATGCACGAGCGCAAGAAGGTGATGTTCATGAATTCCGATGCGATCGTGGTGCTCCCGGGGGGCGCCGGGTCGCTGGACGAGTTTTTCGAGGTGCTGACATGGGCCCAGCTTGGGCTTCATGCCAAGCCGGTCTGGCTTTTGAGCGTGAACGACTACTGGTCACCGCTGGTGTCGCTGGTCGATCACGTGATCACCCAAGGCTTTGCCGAAGAAAGCCTGCGGTATCATTTCAAGGTCGCCGGATCGCTTGCGGCGCTGACCACCGCGCTTTCCCCCACGGCGGCCTGAACGCCTCTGGTCAGTCCAGAGACGCCTCGACGATCTTTTCGATTTCACCAACAGGGTGATTGGTCAGTGTCTTGGGGATCTCCAGAACGACCTTCCGTCCCACATCCTCGTGCAACACATCGCGCAAGTTCCCGAGCGTTCCCGGATCGGCCGCGATGACAAGCTGCTCGAACGCACCGGTCCGGGCGCGGCGATGGAGCAGATCTGCAAGATCGTCGGCGAACCTGTCTTTCTCGAACTGATGCCAGTCGGTGTTCTCAACCGCCGAGACGGGCGTCGGACCACCGCCGCTGGAACGGCCCGGACGGTCGGTTCCCTGTTCCCGCGTGGGCGGATTATCCTGATGCTTTTCGCGGATCACCTGAAGCCGTATCTGCCGCGCGTCGCCTGCATTGCGCATCAGCAGGGCTTTCTCGCCATCCGCGACCAGAACCCAAGTTCCCTTCTTCAGAACACGCATCCACCTCTCCTTTTAGGTTTGCGGGAAGTGCGGGAAAGTTAGGTGATTCCATCGATGGGGTCGTGATGTTCGTCAATTCGTCCACGCCCGCCTATTGCAGGCGTGGACGAGCATTGTCTTTCTTCGCCGGAGCTAGAGGCGCGCGGCCACGTAATCCCAGTTGGCGAGGTTATCGAGGAAGTTCGTGAGATAGGCGGGACGCTTGTTCCGGAAATCGATGTAATAGGAATGCTCCCACACATCGCAGCCGAGAAGCGCCGTCTGGCCGAAACAAAGCGGGTTCACGCCGTTTTCGGTCTTGGTGACCGCGAGCGATCCGTCAGCGTTCTTCACCAGCCACGCCCAGCCGGACCCGAACTGGCCCGCACCGGCGGCCGAGAACTGAGACTTGAACTCGTCGACCGAACCGAAACTTTCGGTCAGCGCCTTTTCGACCTCACCGGGCATCTTGGACTCGCCTGGCGACATCATCTGCCAGAACTCGTTGTGGTTCCAGAGCTGGCTGATGTTGTTGAAGATGCCGTTCTGGGCGACGGCCGTCTTGTCATAGGTGCCGGCGATGATCTCTTCCAGCGACTTCCCGTCCCACTCGGTCCCGGCGATCAGTTTGTTGCCGTTGTCCACATAGGCCTTGTGGTGCAGGTCGTGGTGATATTCGAGCGTCTCTTTCGACATGCCGTTTCCGGCAAGCGCGTCGTGAGCATAGGGAAGGTCGGGAAGTTCGAAAGCCATGGGTGAGCCACCTTTTGGGATGTGAAGCGTTGATAAGGCATACCTGTGTCGGCCTGCCCCTAGGGTCAACCCTTTTCGCGGCCTGATGTTCCCATTCCGATGACGGTCACACCGCGGTACATGGGGCAGCGCCCGCATGAATCAGAAATAGTCAACTTGTGCTTGTATTTTCGCGGCGTTGGACAAAAGGTCGAAGACATATTGCGCGACGGATCTGAAGCACACGATCTCGAATGTCTGTGGCCCGGTCATCCAAAAGGCGGCGGGCACCTGGGCCAAACGGGTGCGGCGGATTTCGCCGGGGCCGAAACTGTCGGGATGGAGATCGGCGGGTGTCAGTTTCGCCAGAACCTCGCGCGCGCCTTGCCCATCGACGCGAAAAACCGCGCGGGCGTCCGATACGTTAACGGCAAGGTAATGGGTGCCCTTCAGCGCCTTGTCGATCTGGGTCACGATCGTGGGTGCGTCCATGTGCGGGCAGAGGATCAGAAGCTCGTCCGGGGCCATCCAGCAGAGACCGTTGTCGCCCTTGATATTGGCACCCCGTTTCTCTGGCATGTCGACGCCCGACACTTTTTTCGCGATGTTTTTCAGCTTTGTGGCCGAAAGATCGCCCTTGAGCGTGATCATACCCCGAAGTCCCGTTTCAGTGATCTGTGCCGCACCCGTGAAGGCCGCACCCGGGAGGGCGCTTTGAGGTTCAGACATTCTGCTTCTCCCCTTCCGGATCGTAGAAGACCGGGCCGACGATCCGCGCCTTTTGTGGCTCTCCACCGATCCGGGTGAAGCTGATCACCTCGTCCATCCGGTCGGGGCCGTTCAGGACCAGCCCCATCGCGATGCCCCGGCCCAATGTGGGCGAGTAATAGGTCGAGGTCACGCGGCCTTGCGTGTTTCTCTGGCCGTTGGCGTTGCGCCCGTCGGCGATGGCATAGGCCCCGTCCTGAAGGACCGAGCCATCGACGGTTTCCAGCCCCACCAGTTTCCAGCGGCCGGGGTCGGTCATATGACTGCGCTCCTGTGCGCGTTTGCCCAGGAAATCCTCTTTCTTCTTCGAGATCGCCCAGTTCAGGCCAAGGTCCTGAGGTATCACCGTACCGTCGGTTTCGTCCCCGATCATTATGAACCCTTTCTCGGCGCGCAAGACATGCAAGGCCTCGGTGCCATAGGGCATGGCGTCGTAGATCGCGCCCTCCTTGATCAGCGCGTCCCAGAAGGCGCGGCCCTGGCTGGCCGGCACGGCGATCTCGAAGCTGAGCTCGCCGGAGAACGAGATGCGGAATACGTGGGCATCGAAATCGCCTATCTTGCCCTCGCGCCATTGCATGAAGGGCAGCGCCTCGGCCGACAGATCCATGCCGCCCATGCCTTCGAGCATGGCACGCGCCTCGGGGCCGACCACGGCGATCTGGGCGTATTGCTCGGTGACATTCGCGGTGAACACCTTCCAGTCCCACCATTCGGTCTGAAGCCATTCCTCCATATGGGCGTGGATGCTGTCCGCGCCGCCCGTGGTCGTGTGACACAGCCATGTATCGTCGTCGATCCGGGCGACCACGCCATCGTCGATGAGAAAGCCGTTCTCGGAACACATCAGGCCGTAACGGCACTTTCCAGGGGCGAGATTGGACATCATGTTGGTATACATCATGTCAAGGAAGCGACCGGCATCGGGACCTTTGACGATGATCTTTCCCAGCGTGGAAGCGTCAAGTAAACCAACAGCTTCACGCGCATTCTTCACCTCGCGACTGACGGCCTGTTCGACCGTCTCGCCATCGCGCGGGAAGGCATAGGGCCGGCGCCAGTGACCGACCGGTTCCCAATGCGCGCCGTTCCGGTCGTGCCAGTCGTGAAGCGGCGTCCGGCGCAGCGGCTGGAAGATCTTGCCGCGCGCCTCGCCCGCGATGGCGCCCATGGAGATGGGCGTATAGGGCGGGCGGAACGTGGTGGTGCCCACATTCGGGATATCGGCGCCAAGCGATTTCGAAAGGATAGCCAATCCGTTGATATTACTTGTTTTCCCTTGATCGGTCGCCATGCCCAGCGTGGTGTAGCGTTTGGTGTGTTCGACGCTTTCGTACCCTTCCTGTGCGGCAAGCTGGACGTCCGTGACCTTCACATCGTTCTGGAAGTCGAGCCATGTCTTGGACCGCAGCGCATCGCCCGCGCCTTGCGGCATGAGCCAGACGGGTTCCAGCGGCATCTCTTCCTCATCCTCGGCGGTGGACGCCTTGGTCCTCAATTTCTTGCCCATGGCCGCCGCTGCCGCGCGATGCGCATCTGCCAGTGCCGCGCCCGTGGACATCTCGCCATTCGCCGCACCGGCGGCATGGACGAAACCTGCGCCGTCCGCGCCTGTGGGCGCTTTGTCGGGATCGGGCCGGAACATGGCCCGGTCCGCATCCCAGAGAAGTTTGCCGCCGCAATGGGACCAGAGATGGACCACGGGCGACCAGCCGCCGGACATTGCCACGGTGTCACAGGACAGTTCTTCGGTTACCGAACCGTTACCGGACTGCGCGCAGAGGGCGACGCCATCGACCCGGGCGACGCCCTTGACCTTGGCGATACCGGTGCCGGTTTCGACCCTTATTCCCAAGGCCCGCACCTTGTCGGGGAGGCGGCCTGCGGCCTGCGTTCGCGCGTCCAGGACGGCCTTAACCGTGGTTCCCGCTTCGTGAAGCGCCAGCGCGGTGCGATACGCATCGTCGTTATTCGTGACGATCACCGCCCGGTCGCCCGTACTGACGCCGTAATTGACCGCATAATCGCGCACGGCGCTTGCCAACATGACACCGGGGAGATCGTTGCCCGCGAAAGACAGCGGGCGTTCGATGGCGCCGGTGGCAGTGATCACCTGCCCCGCGCGGATCCGCCAGAGGCGGTGACGGGGCCGGTCTTCGCGCGGATCGTGATCGGAAATCCGTTCATGGGCAAGGACATAGCCGTGGTCATAGACGCCCGCGCCCATGGTCCGGGTGCGGATGTGGACGTTGTCCATCGCCTCCAGATCGGTGATGGTATCCTCGATCCAGGCATCGGCGGGCTTGCCGCCGATCACCGCGCCATCGACCGGGGCGCGTCCGCCCCAATGGGCGGTCTGTTCGACCAGGAGGACGCGAGCACCGTTTTCCCCGGCGGCTTTCGCGGCTTGCAGACCGGCGATTCCACCCCCGATTACAAGGACATCAACGGTGGTATTGAAGTGCTCATAGGTATCGGCGTCGCGGGCATTGGGGGCGCGGCCCAGGCCCGCCGAGGCGCGGATGAAGGGCTCGTAAACGTACTTCCAGAAGACGGGCGGCCACATGAACATCTTGTAGTAGAAGCCCGCAGGCAGGAAGCGGGAGAGATGGGTGTTGATCGCCCCGATATCGAATTCGAGCGAGGGCCAGTGGTTCTGGCTTTCGGCCCGCAGTCCCTCGAACAGTTCGGTGGTCGTAACCCGTTGATTTGGCTCAAGGGTTCGGCCCGATCCCAGATTGACGAGACCGTTGGGTTCCTCGGCGCCCGAGGCGATGATGCCGCGGGGGCGGTGGTACTTGAAGGACCGGCCCACGAGAACCTGACCGTTGGCCAGAAGCGCCGATCCGAGCGTATCGCCCTCATATCCGTGCATCCGCTTGTTATTGAACGTGAAATCCAGCGGGATCGCGCGGTCGATCAGGCGGCCGCCGGCGGCGAGACGTTTGCTCATGCGAAATCCCTCCACGACCAGCCGGGGCGTTTTTCGGACAGGATTTTCCGAATGGATTCAGGGGGTTCCGTGGTCTGGGCGGGATAGGTGCCGAACACTTCGAGCGTCATGGTACAGCGGGCTGCGTGAAACCACTTGCCGCAGCCCATGGAGTGACGCCAGCGTTCGAAATGGACGCCCTTGGGGTTTTCCCTAAGGAACAGGTATTCCTCGACTTTTTCGTCCGATGCGCCGGGCCCGTGGCGCGTGATATGCGCCTCGCCGCCCGGCGACAGCTCGGTTTCATCGCAGTCGATGCCGCAATGGGGACAGTGCAGGATCAGCATGGGAGCGCCCCGTTTTTCGGTATGTGTATGTCATGCGGAAACCATGCGCATACCATGCGCATGATCTGCGGTCGCACCGTTAAGGGCGCGGTATCAGAAGTTCGGGTAGATGACCTCGCCCGGCTCGGGATCGGTAAAGATGCCGTAGCCGGAATAAAGCACGCCGACAAAGAGCGATAGCATGATGGTGCCGAGAGCACCCGCCGCGAAACCCGCGATCTTCGCCCGGTGACGGGCGATGTCGTCAGATGATGGGATACGGCGCAGGATCGCTTGCATGGGGCTGTCTCCGTCGAAATCTGGACGGAAGGTAACTCTGCCTGGGCCGGGTTCAAGTCATTGCCTAAACTCCGGTGCAAAACGTCGCCCGCGCGGCGGGCGGCCTGGCATGGGTCGGACCACCCTGCGGAGAGGCAAGTGGCAGGGTGGCCCGGAAGTCGTTTACTCGACCGGAACCGCCGGTGTGATCGGCTCGACGGCCGGTGCAGTGGCGGCTGGTGCCGTCTCTGTCGTGACCGCGCCATCGGTCGCTGTCCCGTCGCCCGTGGGCGCGAAGACGACCAGCAGGATGATACCGGCGATGATGGCCAAGGCCACGATAAGGCCCCAGCCGGACATGCCGCTGTCGGTGGTCGTATTATAGTCTGACATATTACGTCCTCCTGTGCTGAGGAGGCCAGTTGAGCACATGGGCGACGGCGCACAAGGGAATGCGGGGCATGGGGGGCGGATGGGCCAAGGGTGGCCGGAATGGGCCGGTGAGATGGGCGGAAGGGTGCCGGTAGGGGGTGAATTTGCCGGGGGATAAGGGAATAGGACGGAGGGGCGCGCCTGACCAGAGGGGGAGGCGCGATCGGGGTTCCTTCTTGCCAGCAGAGTGCGATGCCCGCGCCGCGGGGTGGGCAGAATGCCCGCGTCGCACCTATGTTGCGCTCCTCCGGAGCGACGGGGGCGGTGCGGGCATCGCCCGGGCCGTTGGCCCGGGAGAGGGTCACAACAGCGCAAACACCCAAGTCGCACACACTTGCCTCGGTCAACATCTGACTGAACCAATTCCAAAGAAATGTAATGCGACTAAGTCTCCAAATCCCCATAGCAATGTGCCAAGCGCAATCGTGACTACCTCAAAAACGAAAAACCACTTGGCTCTCACGTACTGTCCGTACCCGTTTAACTCGTTTGTCATGACGTTGGCTAACTGACCAGAACTCCCCTCTGACATCACGCCAATCGCCCGTTCCGTTGTCTCTTTCCAAATCAAGTCGTCACTCTTGAGCTCACCAGAACGCAACTTCATCACCACGAGCAGGGCAAGTGCGTAGACAACGATTAGGCTTCCAAATCTTCCTGCCCAATCCGGATCCTTCGTCATGGAGGCCAGCAGGAACCCTGCCAATCCGATGACAACTGCAATCAAGAAACCCGAAATCGCAAATGAACGAGGTCCTAGGCCAAAAGGAGAAGTCGAAACCTTCATCAATGCGCAACCCCCGCAGCGACGCTTTCGTCGATGAACCGGCCTTCGCGGAAACGCTCGAGCCCGAAGGCGTCGCAGAGGGGCGACTGGCCCTTGGCCATAAGCTCGGCAAAGCCCCAGCCGGAGCCGGGGATGGCCTTGAAACCGCCGGTGCCCCAACCGCAGTTGATGTAGCAGTTGCCCAAGGGCGTCCGTGACAGGATCGGAGAGCGGTCGCCGGTGACATCGACAATCCCGCCCCATTGGCGCAGCATTTTCAGGCGCGAGATGATCGGGAAGGTTTCGACCAGCGCGCGGACGGTTTCCTCGATATGATGGAACGATCCGCGTTGGGTATAGTTGTTGTAGCCATCGGTGCCGCCGCCGATCACCATCTCGCCCTTGTCGGACTGGGACATGTAGCCGTGGACGGTGTTGGCCATCACCACGACATCCATGCAGGGCTTGATCGGCTCCGAGACAAGCGCCTGAAGCGCCACGCTTTCGATCGGCAGCCGGAACCCCGCCATATCGGCGACGACGCCCGAATTGCCCGCGACGACGATGCCGAGCTTGTCGCAGCCGATCTCGCCCTTCGTCGTGGAGACGCCCGTGACCTTACCGTTTTCCGACCGGACGCCTTTGACCTCGCATCGCTGGATGATGTCCATGCCCATGGCGGAACAGGCGCGGGCATAGCCCCATGCCACGGCGTCGTGGCGGGCGGTGCCGCCCCGCGCCTGCCAGAGCGCGCCGAGGACGGGGTAGCGGGGGCCGCGAATCTCGATGATCGGGCAAAGCTGTTTGACCCGCTCCGGCCCGATGAATTCGGTGGTGACCCCTTGCAGGGAATTGGCGTGGGCCGTGCGCTGGTATCCCCTCACCTCGTGTTCGGTCTGGGCCAGCATCATCACGCCGCGGGGTGAGAACATGACGTTCATGTTCAGGTCCTGGCTCATCGTCTCATAGAGCGAGCGGGCCTTTTCATAGATCGCGGCGGAGGGATCCTGCAGGTAGTTCGAGCGGATGATCGTCGTGTTCCGGCCCGTGTTGCCGCCGCCGAGCCAGCCCTTTTCGATCACCGCGACATTGGTGATCCCGTGGTTTTTGCCAAGGTAATAGGCCGTGGCCAACCCGTGACCGCCCGCGCCGATGATGATCACATCGTATTTCTTCTTTGGCTGGGGCGATTTCCAGGCGCGTTCCCAGCCCTTGTGAAAGCGCAGGGCTTCGCGCGCGACGGCGAATACGGAATAGCGTTGCATGGGCGTCCCCGGGGTCTGGCGGCCGGAGGTCTCCGGCGCATCCTTTTTGGCGGTTGGGGGCCGCGTTGCCAAGCTGAGAACGGCGCATGGCGGCGGATATGCGACATCGCGTTCCTCCTGCTTTCCCGTTCGGGTCTTTTGCCCGGGCGACGGGGACTATAGATGGGGTGGGATGAATACGAGGATCGCCCCATGACCTTCTGGCTTGTTGCCCTTGGCCTGTCGGCTGTTGTCGCCGTCTTGCTGTTACTGGCGCTGGCCCGGCGCGGGCCGGTGGAAGGGTCGGGCGCGTTCGATGTGCAGGTCTATCGCGACCAGTTGAGCGAGGTTGAACGCGACCTGGCGCGCGGTGTGGTGACCGAGGCCGAGGCCGGTGTGATCCGGACCGAAGTGTCCCGCAGGCTTCTGGAGGCCGACCGGCTGGCGCAGGAAGCGGTGGCCGAGGGCGATGCGCCCCGCGCGGCCACATGGGTGATGGGCGCGGCCGTCGCGCTGTCCGTGGTGGGCGGGACATATGCGCTTTACCTGGCCTATGGCGCACCCGGTTATCCCGACCTGCCGCTGGAGCGCCGGATCGCCATGGCCGACGAGGCGCGCGAGATGCGCCCCGGTCAGGCCGAGGCGGAGTTGCAGGCGGCGCTGAACACACCGCCCCGCGCGGAACCGGACCAGAGGTTTCTGGAACTGATGACGCAGTTGCGCGAAACCCTTGCCGAGCGTCCGGACGATCTTCAGGGTCACAGGCTTCTGGCGCGGAACGAGGCGGGTCTGGGCGATTTCAGAGCCGCTCATCTGGCGCAGGCGCGGGTGCTGGAGATTCTGGGCGACGAGGCCACGGCGGTGGACTATGCCGATTATGCCGATCTTCTGGTGCTGGCGGCGGGCGGCTATGTCTCGCCCGAGGCCGAGGCGGCGCTTCTTAAGGTTCTGGACCGCGACCCCCGGAACGGAACGGCGCGGTATTACTCCGGGCTTCTGGCGGCGCAGACCGGGCGTCCGGATGTGGCGTTCCGCATCTGGCAGACGCTTCTGACCCAAAGTGCGCCCGACGAGCCCTGGGTGCCCGCGATCCGGGCGCAGATCGAAGAACTGGCACGGCTGGCGGGCGTGGATTTCGTGCTGCCGCCCCTCACTGACATGCGCGGGCCGACGCAGGACGATATCGACGCCGCCGGGGATATGTCGCCCGCCGCGCGGCTGGAGATGATCGAGGGCATGGTCTCGGGCCTGTCCGAGCGGCTGGCCTCGGAAGGCGGCCCGCCCGAGGACTGGGCGCGGCTGATCCGCGCTTACGGCGTGCTGGGGCAGCGGGGCGCCGCCGCCGCGGTCTGGGCCGAGGCGCAGCGGGTGTTTCCGGACGATATCCGCCGGGTTCCGATCCTTGAGGCTGCGCGGGATGCAGGTGTCGAGCAGTGATTGCCGCCGATATGGGCGCGCTTGCCACAGCCCTGCCCCCGGCTGGCGCGCTGGCCGGGCTTGATCTGGGCACCAAGACGATCGGCGTTGCCGTCTCGGACGGGATGCGCAGCGTCGCGACCCCCCTGGAAACGATCCGCCGGACGAAGTTCACCGCCGATGCCGCCCGGATCATCGAGATCGCCGAGGATCGCGGGCTGGTCGGGATCGTGATCGGTCTGCCGATGAACATGGACGGGACCGAGGGACCGCGCTGCCAATCCGCCCGCGCCTTCGCCCGAAATCTGGAGCGGCTGACCCTCCTGCCCCTTGCCTTCTGGGATGAGCGGCTATCTACGGTTGCAGCGGAACGTGCGCTTCTGGAGGCGGATACGTCGCGCGCGCGTCGCAATCAGGTGATCGACCACGTGGCGGCGGGCTATATTCTGCAGGGCGCGCTGGATCGTCTGGCGCATTTGGGACGGGCGAGATGAACGAACCGGTCTGGAAAAGAAACGAGATCGAAAGCCCGTGCATCAATGTTTGCGTGGTCCATCCGGTGACGCGGCTGTGCACCGGCTGTGCCCGGTCGATCGACGAGATCACCCACTGGTCGCGGATGAGCCCGGAGGCCCGGGCCGCGGTCATGCTGGAACTGCCGACGCGCGAGCCCGCACCCAAGACCCGCAGGGGCGGCCGCGCGGCGCGGCTGAAGCGATAGCATTCAGTCGCACCGGCGAACCCCAAACAGAACACTCGTAAACATGATGAAAACAAACCCGGCATGATCTGAGGCGATCATGCCGGGCACTGGCCACATACACACTCACTACAGGGTCAAGGATAGCGCCCGGTCGTGTTCGGGTGAGGGCAGCGTCCGGGCGGATTGTGGGTGTCTTCGCGACAGTCGCAGGACTCAGGCCGCTGCTTTCAGGGCGAAAAAAGCCAGTGATTCAAAGAAACCTGAGGTCGGAAATAGGCAATCATGCGGCCTTCGGGTGCCGCCTGCGCGCCGTCGGCCCAGCGCGCGACACCGTGAAGCGCCATCCTGTGAACAAGATAGGAGCCGCCCGGAGCGACGTGTAGGACATGCCTTTCACAGGTCTCGAACACCTTGCGGCGGGCGGTCCGATAGACATCCGTCAGGTCGATATCCGGCCAGTCCGAGACAGGGCGATCCGCGAAGGCGTTTGCGAAGGTTTCGCGGATAATGTGATGGCTGCCCGTCCAGACGGTCATGGGGGATGCGTTCCGATCGGCATCGGTGAGCGGCAGGCCAAGGACAAACCCGTGGGGTTCGCGCATCATCCGGGCGCGGTTGGGGCCGATGGGCAGAAGCCCGTCCACATGGGCCGCGTCCCGGTCGCGGCGAAAGCGGAAGGCGGCGTCGGTCTCTTCAGAACCGGGTTGCGGGTAGCCCAGGTAGATCACCGAGACCTGTGCGGCATGCCATCCGGGCGGGGTATCGCCCGTGGCCTTGAGGTGATCGAGCGCGGGCCCGGCGAGCGGAACGCCCGCGATGCTCCCGTCAGCGGCGTTGGGAAGCGCATCGACACCCACGAACCATGTCCCGCCACAGCGCAGCCAGTGCGCATTGGCGGGATCGGACACGGAAGACCGGGCCGCAGGAAGTGCCGCTTTCGCCCATTTCAGGGTGCGGTCGTCAGGATCGAAGACCTGCCATCCCAGCGCGTTCAGATCGCTCATGCAGCGTGGCTGACCGGGGGAAGCGCCTTGAGCGCGTCCTCGACCACCGCGACCCCTGCCCCGGGTTTGTGCGTCTCTTCGGACAGGGTCCGCCGCCACTGGCGCGCGCCCGGGCGTCCCGCGAAAAGGCCCAGCATGTGCCGGGTGACGTTGTGAAGCCGCCCGCCTTCATCCAGATGCGCGGCGATATGGGGCAGCATGGCGCGAACGACTTGATGCGGCGTCAGGGGCGGCTTGGCATCGCCGAAGATGCGCCGGTCCGCGTCGAGCAGGATGTCCGATGGCGTGTGATAGGCGGCGCGCCCGATCATCACGCCGTCGAGGCCGTCACGCAGAAACGCCTCGGCCTGATCGAGCGAGGTGATGCCGCCATTGACCGAGACATGCAGATCGGGAAAGCGCTCTTTCATTTTCAGAACAAGCGGATAGTCGAGCGGCGGGATATCGCGGTTTTCCTTGGGGCTGAGCCCCTGAAGCCAGGCCTTGCGGGCGTGGATGGCAACGCGGGTGACGCCTGCGTCGCGGATATGGCGCAGGAAATCGGGGAGGACGGTTTCGGGGTCCTGATCGTCGACGCCGATGCGGCATTTGACCGTGACCTCGCGCGGTTGAGCGGCAATCATGGCAGCGGCGCATCTGGCGACAAGCGCGGGCTGCTCCATCAGAACCGCGCCGAAGCAGCCCGATTGCACCCGGTCGGAGGGGCAGCCGATATTCAGGTTGATCTCGTCATAGCCCTCTTCCGCGCCCATCGCGGCAGCTTCGGCCAGTTCGCCCGGCTCGGACCCGCCCAGTTGCAGCGCAACGGGATGCTCGGCGGGATCGAACCGCAGGAGGTGCCGCGCCCCTCCGCGGACCAGAGCGGGTGCCGTCACCATCTCGGTATAGAGCAGCGTGTGCCTGCTCATGATGCGGTGGAGCATCCGGCAATGGCGGTCGGTCCAATCCATCATCGGGGCGATGGACAGCCGGGCGGCCGTGGTGGCTGCGTTCAAGGGCATTCGACAATCTCCCGCGCTTACCCTTTATCGGAGTGAGCCTGCAGGGCGCATATTACGCATGCGGTCGTCATACCGCCACCCTGCCCCGGGCACAGACAGGCAATTGGCGGCGAATGGGCGGGTTTCCCGGGACAACTCCTGACGAGCCCGGACAACA
This sequence comes from uncultured Paracoccaceae bacterium, assembly GCA_947503175.1. GTDB lineage: Bacteria > Pseudomonadota > Alphaproteobacteria > Rhodobacterales > Rhodobacteraceae > Ovoidimarina. Next base: position 722,690 of record CANNCO010000001.1, on the reverse strand, counting down.
GACCGCTCGGCACAGGCCCGCGCCCGCCCCCCCCGCGCGACGATCCGCAGACGATCGCCCGACGCCCGGCAATCCCAAGGTCCATGTTCACATCCTTGCTTTGCATCGTCGGCAAGCCGGTTCTTCCTCCCGTATTACAACGAACCGAATTGAATTGATGTGAATGTAAAGCTATGGAGGGACCTGTACCGCATCCAAGACACCGCTAAACGTGTCGCTCGCACGCTTCTGGGAGGAACCAAGATGAACCGCATTAAACGCAACGCTGCCGGGCTCGCCACCGCAGCCCTGATCGCCACGGCGGCCCCATCCGCGGCCCAGGAGGCCCGGGATTTCTCCGTTGTGGGCACATGGGGGGTGTTGACGCACTGGCAGGAACGCGAACAACCGTTTTGGGATGAACAACTGCCTGCGGCCTCCGGCGGAATGCTGACCGCCACCGCGCGCCCGCTTACCGAACTGGGCATGGACGGCACCACCGTCATGCGCGAGCTCCGCTCGGGCGCGTTCGACTTCGCCCATGGCGTCTTTCTCTACGTGGCCGGAGACAGCCCGGTGATCGAAGGTTCGGATCTGGCCGGGGTGACGCCGGATCTGGAGAGCTTCCGGCAGGTCATGGAGGTCTACAGGCCTGTTCTGGAGGCCGAATTCCGGGAGCTTTTCAACTCCCATATCCTGATGCTCTATGCGTGGCCCGAGACGCATCTCTACTGCAACATGCCCGAGGGCACGCCGGACGAGGTTGGTCTCGACGCTTTCGAAGGTCTCAATGTCCGCAGTTTCGGCGCGTCGATGGGCGATTTCATCACCGAAACCCTGAACGCCGTCCCGGTCGCCGTCTCCTTCGGGGAGGTGTTGCCCAGCCTCGAGCGCGGCGCGCTTGATTGCGGCGCCACGGGCACGCTCTCGGCCTATAGCGCAAGCTGGTATCAGGGCGCGAGCCATGATGTGCAGGTCTCGCTCGGCTACACCGCATCGTTTCTGGCGGTGAACAACGACACGTGGAACAGTCTGACCGACGAAGAGCGCGCAGTGATCGAGGCCGAGGTCGCTGTTCTGGAGGAGACGATGTGGGCCGCGACGGCGGATGAAAGCGCAGATGGCATAGCCTGCATGGCCGATGGGCCCTGTGACCGGGGCGAAACCGGTGGACTGTCCCAGATCACCCTGACACCGGAGGCGATGGAGGCCCTGCGCGCCTCGATCGAGGACGGGGTCATCGCCAACTGGGCCGCGCGCTGCGAGGCACGCTCACCCGGCTGTGTGGAAAACTGGAACGCCACCATCGGGGCGCTTCTGGGCTATGAGGCGCGGCTCTGATCAGGTCCCGGCCATGGCAATGTCGCGCCGCGGCCGGGGCTGACCCATGATGGAACGTATCCACGGTTTTCTATACGGCATCTCGCGGCAAAGCGTTAGGCTGTTCGGCGCAGGCTATCTGCTGATTGCGTTTGCCACGACGCTTGATGTGGCGCTGCGGAACCTGTTTCAGATGTCGATACCGGGGGTCTATGAGATCTCCGGATATGTTTTCGCCGTGGCGACCACCTGGGGCTTTTGCTTTGTGCTCTTTGAGCGCGCTCACGTGCGGATCGATGTGGCGTATCAGCGTTTCGGGCCACGGCTCAGGGCCATCGCGGATATCCTGGCGATGCTGTCTATGGGGCTGTTCGTGGGGGTGCTCACCTATCGCGCTTGGCTGACGCTCGACGACACGTTGCTGTTCGACGCGCGGGCCCGGACCACGCTTCAGACGCCGCTCTGGATCCCACAGGCGCTCTGGCTGTCGGGCCTGGCCTTTTTCCTGATCTGCATCGGATTTCTGATCATCTACACGGTGGTTCTGCTCATGCGGGGCCGGTTGAGCGAGGTTGCGCAGGTCGCGGGCATCCCCCATGCCACGGGGCAGGAAGACGGGGCGGACCGATGAAACCCACCGCCTTCATTCTGGGTCTCATCGTGCTGATCCTTCTGTCCCTGCCGGTGGCGGCGATCCTTGGCAACCTTGCGATCGTGATGGATTTCTTCTGGAATGACGGGCGGTTGCAGCGAACCTTCGGCGGGTTCCTCTGGGAGAAGTCGAACCAGTACCTGCTCCTGTCGATCCCGCTCTTCATCCTGCTGGGCGAGATCAACCTGCGTTCGGGGATGGCTGCAAAAATGTACAATGCGGTCGCCAAATGGATGAGCTGGCTGCCCGGTGGTCTGATGCACTCCAATATCGGCACCTCGGCGGTTTTCGCCGCCACCTCCGGTTCGTCGGTCGCCACCGCGGCCACCATCGGTACCGTCGCCCACCCCGAGATCAAACGGCACCGCTATAACGAGCCGCTGTTTCTGGGTTCCGTCGCGGCGGGCGGCACGCTTGGCATCCTGATCCCGCCCTCGGTCTTGTTGATCGTCTATGGAGTCCTGACCCAGACATCCGTGCCCGAACTGTATCTGGCGGGGGTTATTCCGGGCGTTCTGCTGGCCGGGTTCTTTTCTTTGATGATCCTCCTCGTCTGTCTGATCCGGCCAGATATGGGCGGTGACCGCATTTCCGCCAGTTGGGGTAAGCGGTTTCGGGCGCTGATCGATCTGATCCCGCCCGGCGTGATCTTTCTGGGCGTGATCGGCACGATCTATCTGGGATGGGCGACCCCGACCGAGGCCGCGTCCATCGGCGTGGTCCTGTCGCTGATCCTTGCGGCGCTGAACCGGTCGCTCTCGGGCGCGATGCTGATGGCAGCGTTCGAGGGCACGGTGCGCACTACTTCGATGATCATGCTGATCATCTTCGCCGCGATGATCCTGAACATCGTCGTGGGGTTTTTCGGCGCCATTCAGGCGGCCAGCGCGTTTATCGGCGAGCTGGGCCTGACGCCCCTGCAACTGATCCTGATCGTTGTGCTGTTCTACCTGATCATCGGCATGTTCATGGAGACATTCTCGATGATGCTGACGACCATCGGGGTGGTGTTTCCGCTGGTCACGTCGATGGGGTTCGATCCGGTCTGGTTCGGCATCCTCGTGGTACTGTTGATGGAAACCGCACTGATCACACCGCCCATCGGGGTGAACCTGTTCGTGGTGCAGGGCATCCGGGATAAGGGCGCGCCGTTTCGCGATGTCTGCGTGGGGGCTGCGCCCTTCGTCGTCGCCATGCTGGTCATGGTCGGGCTGCTGATCTGGCAGCCCTGGATCGCAACCTGGTTGCCGGAACTGGTCTATGGGAGGTGAGATATGACGGAGCTTGAAGCGCTGCGGGCGCGCGTGGACCGGTTGGAAGCCAGGGTCGAGATCGGGAATCTCGTCAGCCGCTATGCGATCGCCTGTGATGAGCATGACATGGAGCATCTGGCCGCGCTTTTCACCCGCGATGCGGTGTTCGACAGCACAAGCGGGGTGATGCATGCCAAGGGGCGCGCGGCGGTGCTGGAGATGTTCGCGAGAATCCTGGCGATCCGGGGGCCGGGATATCACTGGACCCATGACCATATCATCCGCTTTGATCGCGGCTCCGACAGCGCCGCTTCGGGCCTCCTGCTGAGCCATGCGGAGACCACACCCAACGGCACGCATAGCCTGGCGGCGATGAAGTACGACGATGAGTACCGGGTCGAGGACGGGCAGTGGCGCTTTGCCAGACGCTCTATCAGCTTCCTCTATTATGTCCCGGTCGCCGAGTATGACGGCGCGCTGGCCAAGGCCAACCGCGTGAGCGTGGGCAGCATTCTGATGCCCGCCGATTATCCCGAAAACCTGCCCGCCTGGCAGCAGTTCGCGGCAAAACACGGGACCAAGACTAAGCCAAAGGGAAAGAGATCATGAGACCGAAGGAAGAAACCGTGGAACTCGCCCGCCGCGCGGTCGAGCACTATGTCAATCGCACCACGGATCAGGCCGACGATACCTATGCGCTGGACGTGTCGGCCTATACCGATCCGGTGCGGTATGCCCATGAGGTCGAGAAGATTTTCAAGGAACTACCATTGGCGCTGGCAATGTCGATCGAGGTGGCCGAACGCAATTCCTACACCGCGATGGAGGTTGTCGGCACGCCCGTCATCGTGACCCGTGATGCCGATGGCAAGGCCCATGCCTTTCTCAATGCCTGCCGCCATCGGGGTGCGCCGGTCTGCCCCAATGGCCGCGGCGAAACGCGACAGTTTTCCTGCCCTTATCACGCGTGGGTCTACGACACCAAAGGCGCCCTGCTCAGCATGTATGGCGGCAAGACGTTCGGGGATGTGGACATGGAGAAACTCGGCCTCGCTGAACTGCCCTGTGCGGAGAAGTCAGGGATGATCTGGGTCTGCCTGACCCCCGGCAAGGAGTTCGATATCGATGAGTGGCTCGGCGATTTTGCCTATGAGCTGGACACGCTCGATCTGGCGAACTGGCATCTGCATTCGCAGCGCGACATCCCGGGCCCAGGATGGAAGATCGCCTGGGACGGATATCTGGAGGCCTATCACCACAACACGCTGCACGCCAATACGGTGGGCAAGTACACGGTCGGGAACCTGATGCTGCATGACACCTATGGACCCCATCAACGCATTGTTTTCGGGCGAAAATCCCTAAAAGACATCGCCAATGCGAACGAGGCCGACTGGGCCGATCCCGCCGCCCATATCCGGTTGATCCATTCCGTTTTTCCCAACACATCCGTCTCGGGTGTCGTGGGCGATCATTGCCTTGTCAGCCAGGTCTTTCCGGGGCCGACGCCCGACAGCACGATGACGCGCCAGACCATCATGTGCGCGCGGAAACCGGAGACAGAGGAGGAGAAGGCCGCGACGGAGGCGTTCAGCGAACTAACCCTGGTCGCGGTCAGGGACGAGGATTACGACATGGGCTTTCAGATCCAGAAAACGCTGATGTCAAAGGCAAATGAAGCCTTTGTTTTCGGCCGCAACGAGCCGGCGCTTCAGCATTATCACGATCATGTCGCGAAATTCGCCGGTCGGGCCGGCTGACCCTCAACCGCCAGTGCGGGGTCGAAGATGAAGGGCAACGTCGCGAAGTGCCGCCGGTCGGTGCTTTCGTCGATCTCCACCGCACCGTCCGGATCGCGGGCTATGCCCCGGCGCAGGAGTTCGCGCGTGACCAAAGCGATGGTGCCGACCTCGGTTTCCTCGGCATCCTTGTTTTCCTCGGTCATCTTCACCCCGACGGCGAGCAGTTTTCCGAGGCAGACATGCGCACCGCCCCCGAAGGAAAGCCCGTGGAGGGGAATGTTCCCGGCGAGTTCCCGATGCGGGTCAAATGCTTCTGGATCACCGCCGAAGAGTTCCGCATCCCGGTTGATCTTCGACAGGTCCATGGTGACGTACTCGTCTTTCGCCGCGTCATGGCCATCGGGCAAATGCGTCGGGCACAGCGCGCGGCGTTTGGTGATCGGGCTGGCGGGGTGCAGGCGCGTGTTTTCCCAGATGAAGGTCTGCATGAGGATCGGATCCCGTAGCAGATTGACACGGTCCTCGGGATGGGTTTCGAGCCAGTCGAGCAGGTTGTTGACGAAGTTCATCAGAACATTCGCCGTGGTGAACGCACCTGCGAGAATGAAAAACGCGGAGTCCTTCATGCGCTCATCATAGGGAATGTCGTCATCGGTGGGCATCGCCAGCAACTGCGCGATAATGGCGTCCTGCGGCAGAGCGGATTTCTCGATCTCGCCGGCTTCGAACCGGGCCACGAGGGCACGGCGGCGGGCCAGCGAGGGGTCGAAGAACTCGTCGCGGAAGGCGGTCAGGGCCTCTTCAAGCTCGCCCAGGAGTTTTTCCCGGTCCGAGGGATCGCGGAGTTGCCCCATCGTCGGCGCGTGGCCGAGTTTCGCCAGAAGCGCGAGGAGCCGGTCGGTATCGTCCTGCGTGCGGCGGCGGTCGATACCCGCACTGTCGGCCGTGAGGTTGATCAGCACCCGATAGGCAAACTTCGCCATGTCGCCATGGCCGTCCGCCAGCACCGGATCGATGCTTTCCTTGATGGCCATCGGAAAGACATGGTTCTGATAATGCTTGAAAAACCGCCGGTTGAAGACGCCCGCGAAAATCCGTTTCTTGCGGGCGTGTTCCTCGCCATGCAGGCATACGACCGTGCGCGGGAGGAACACCGTGTCAGCATCGTAAAGCGCCTGATGCAGATCCGGCAAGCGCAGGGTCTGCTCGGCATCGTGATACTCGGTGACGAAATGCTCGGCCATGGCCGCACCCTCCCTTAATGCAGCTCTTCGATATGCGGGGGCTCGGGGGCCTGGGCCTCGCCATAGGCCACCTCCCGCGTGAGTTTCTGTTTGCCGATGGAGGCGAGGCGCCAGCCCTGAATGGGCTTGCGTTTCGGCGGCGAGCTCAGATCCTTTTCCACACCGTCGATCATCACGGTGGTGATGTTGTCGGGATTGCCCAGAATGCTGAGATCCTCTTCGACCTTGCCGGTGACGCAGATGATATCGGCGCGGTAGCCCGGTGCGATGACGCCCACCTCGCCCTCCATCTTGATCCCGAAGGCGCTTTTCTGGGTGGCGCATTGGATCGCTTCCAGCGGCGAGAGGCCGAAGTACTTCACGAAGACCTCCATCTCGCGGTAATGCCAGTCGCCATAGGGCACGAGCGAGAACCCGGACTCCGATCCCGTCAGCAGGGGCACGCCTTCCTTGTGGGCGATGGTCATCGTCTCGATGGACTCGGTGAGTTCGCGCTCGAACAGCGCCATCAGGTTATCCGACGTGCCGATTTTCTTGCCGAATTCGACCATGTTGTATTGGAAGGTCAGCGCGGGTGCGATCGGGATCTTGCGATCGATCACCGCTTGAAGCGCATCGTCATCCATTGCCGTGGCGTGGAAGATCAGGTCGAACCCGGCCTCGGCGGCTTTCTTTGTCGCCTCTGCCCCGCGGCAATGACCCATCACCGGTGTGTGCAAGTCATGGGCGGTGTCACAGATCAGCTTCAGCTCATCCATCGTCCAGACGCACAGCTCGCCCTTATGCGCCTGACGCGGGATGATGCCGGTGACATGTACTTTGATCCAGTCGGCGCCGTACTTGATCTGGCGCCGGACCTCTTGCACGATCTCGTCCTTGTTGTTGACCGGCATGTAGTAGCCTGTCACCCCTTCATCCGCTATCAGCCGTCCCGCGGTGCCCCCTACCCCGGTGATCAGAGCATAGGCGCCGCAGGACATCCGCGGCCCCTCGACGATATTGGCGTCGATGGCGTCGCGCAGGTCGATCATGTTCTCGAAGGTCGAGTCCGGGTCCAGCAGGCCGGTGACGCCGGCCCGCAGCAGTTTGCGGGCGTTGTAGCTTGCGATCAGGGCGGAGAGTCCGTTGCGCCGCTGGAAGAAGATTTCGGAATTCGATCCGGCATCGTCGAAGGACAGGTGGCAATGGGTGTCGATCAGGCCGGGCATGACCGTCTGTCCGGAGGCGTCGATCCGCTTCAGCCCCGGCAGTTTGGCGGCTTTCTGGTCGGCCACCGCGCCGACTGCTTCGATCTTGCCATCCTGGACCAGGACCGAACCTTCAAAGGCTGGCGCGCCGCTGCCGTCGATTATCCGGCCGTTCGAGATGATCACATCGGTCATGTTTCCTGTCCTATCGGTTGAGGCGCAGCAGCCTGCGCGCGTTTTCAGCGAGCTTGGGAGACGGGCGATGGGCGGCCAGATCGTCCGGCGCGTCCCATCCCGCGAAATTCGTGCCAAAAACCAGCCGGTCATCGCCCACCAGCCCGGTCAGCAGGTCGAGCGATGCATCGCTGTTGAGGTGATTGTCGAACCAAAGCCGTGCCAGCCGATCTTCGAAGGCCCCTTCGGCTTTCAGAGCCTCGCTGGCCCAGGGGCGCTTTCGTGCGGCCATCGCCATGCGGCCGAACAGATAGCCCGTGGATCCGCCGCCATGGCTGAGGCAGATGTCGAGATCGGGATGCCGGTCAAGCACGCCCCCGTAAATCAGCCGCGCCACGGCAAGCGCCTCCTGTGCGGCAAACCCGATCACCACGTCAAGATCGTAGGCCCCGAGATTTGCATCCGCTGCGGGGCCATCGATCCCCGCAGGCGAAGGATGCAGGAAAAGCGGCACGTCGAGCCGCGTGCAGGCCTCGTAGAACCGGTCCATTTCCGGCGCATCCAGCGGCTGCGGCAGGTCGGTGCCGATATAGGCTCCGAGAAGCCCGAGCTGGGTCACGGCGCGCTCCAGCTCGGCGATAGCGGCGCCGATATCCTGCATCGGAAGAGCCGCACATCCTGCCAACCGGTCCGTGTGTGCCGCGACGAGCGATGACAGCGCGGTATTGTGGGTCCGGCAAAAGGCGACGGCCGTGGCCGTATCGATAAAATGCAGAAACGTCAGCGGATTGGGGGACAGAAGCTGAAAATCGATCCCAGCGGCGTTCATTCGCTCCAGGCGTAGCCCGGTGTCCATGAAAGCGCTGCCCTGATAGCGCACGCCATCAAGCCGGTAACTCCCCACCCGAAACCAGGGCGCGTCGCCATCCTGCCCTCCCATCTCGGGTCCGAGGGGTCCGGCGGCTCCAAATGTCTCGGCCAGCACGACATGAGCGTGTACATCGATCACGCGAGCATCAACGCCAAGGAACTTCATATCACCGGCCTTCGAATCATTGTGTTTTGAATATGATCGATATCGATGTATTTAGTCAACGTACTGGGATTTGGAGTTTGAACGGTCTATGTCGATACAAATGGACAAACAGGATCTGCCATGCGCAAAGAAGAAGCCAATGTCATGACGATGACCCGGCGCCCTTTGGAGGAACGTGTTTCGTTTCTGACCCACCGGATCAATGCGCGTCTGCAACAGATCAGCGCGCCGATTCTGGCACCGCTGCATCTGGATCTCTATTCCTCGCGGATCATTGTGGCTCTGGCCGAGCGAGGCCCGATGAAGGTGGGGCAATTGGTTGACCTGATGGCGTTGCCGCAATCGACGATGTCACACCAGCTCAAGCGGATGGAGAAGGATGGCTATGTCCGGCGCACCCGCTCGGATCTGGACAATCGAACCGTCGTCATAACGCTGAGCGAAAAGGGCAAAGAGGTTTCCGAGACATGCAACAGATGGAGCGATCAGGTTCTGGCGGCGGTCTCGGAAGAGCTGTCCGATGAAGAGATCGAACTGGTCAGCCGCCTGCTGCAGCGCGTGTTCAAGAGCTTGCCGAAAGCAGGCCAGATTCAGCTGTAACGCAGGCAACCTTCCCTTGATTCAAGGGGCATTACTGGTCTGATCCGAAACATTGTTGCCAATAAGATCAATATGAATGTAATACTCAGCGCAAGCGATCTGCGTTGGGAGATGCCACTTTGGACCGGCAGCATATTGTCTCGGACATGCATGATATCTCGGCGGGACTTCGGCACCCCGACCTGAAACAGGCGCTCTATGACGAGGGCGCCGTCATCATGGCCGATACGCTTCTGACGCTTCATGGCGATGCCCATCGCGCCCGGCGGCGGCTTGAGTTCCGCGTATTCCGCAAGGACTATTTTCACTGGTACGAAAGGACGGTTTTCCCGGTGACGGTGGAGGCCAGCCTGCGCGACGATCTGGCCGCAGGGCGCAGCGAGTTGGTGGACCTGGGCTATCGGGTCACGATGAACCTGACCGCGGACTTCGCAGGCATCGACCGACCCGCGCAGACGGCAGAGGAAACCGATCATCTGCTTGGGCTCGTGACAACATTCTCCGACGGGGCGACGATGGTGCATACCACACGGCCCAAGGACGAGGTCCGTGCCGAGGTTCGCGCGGCCATCGCGGATTTCGAACCGGAATTCCTTGCCCCGTCGGTCGCGCGGCGGCGGGCCCTTCTTGCCAAGGTCGAGGCCGGTGCGGCGGCGGATGAGGATCTGCCGCGCGACGTACTGACCGTGATCCTGCGCGATGGCGACCCGGAGGAGTTCACGCCCGAGGTCCTGACCCGCGAGATCGGGTTCTACCTGCAGGCGGGCGCCCATTCTACCGCCAACTCCACAATCCATGCCTTCCACGACATAGTCACCTGGGCCGAGACACAGCCCGACCGGTGGGACCGCCTGCGTGCGGATCCGATCTTTTTCCAGCGCTGCGTGCATGAAAGCCTGCGCCTGCACCCGGCCAGCCCGGTGGCCTGGCGATCCGCGATGTGTCCGATGCATCTGCAGGGCGCAGGCGATGTAAGACAAGGCGAGATGGTTGAGTTTCGGCTGGCGGAAGCCAATCGCGATCCGGAGATCTTCGGCGCGGATGCCGATGTCTTCAACCCGCTTCGAACGGTCAAACCTCCGGTTCTGCCTTTCGGGCATACGTTCGGGACCGGGGTGCATACCTGTCTTGGGCGCGATCTGGATGGCGGGGCCGTGCCACGGGGCGCGGTCGATCCCGACACGCACCCCTACGGCACCATCACGCTCTTGTTGCGTAAGCTGTTCTCCCACGGCGCGCGGCCCGATCCGGAGGCCCCCCCACGGATGGCCACCGACACGGAGCGCGCGAGTTGGGGCCATTACCCGATTGTTTTTGATGTGGAAAAGGCATGGTCATGAAAACGGCTTTGGTCACGGGTGGCAGCGGCGATATCGGTCGTGCGATTGCAAAAGCCTTGATCACGGATGGGTATCGCGTTGCGGTGCTTGACCTGGATGCGGAGAAGATAAGGGCGACCGCCGAGGAACTGGGCGCGACCGCCCTTGTCGCCGATGTCACCGACGAAGCCGCCGTCGAACGCGCGTTGGAAGAGTTTGGAGCGGTGCCCGATGTGGTGGTGAACAATGCCGGGATCGGGCGGTTCGATGCGTTGATCGATGTGCCGGTCGAAACCTTTCGCCATCAGCTTGACGTGAACCTGACGGGTGCTTTCATCACCGCCCGGGCGGCAGCCAAAGGCATGATCGCACGTGGCTCCGGCGCCATCGTGAACATCACATCCATCGCTGCCTTGACGGCCGGGCCGGGCACAGGGTCCTATCCCGCGGCCAAAGCCGGTCTGGCAAAACTGACCGAAATGATGGCTCTGGAATGGGGGCCTTTGGGCCTGCGCGTGAACGCGATTGCGCCCGGCTTCATCGACGCCGGTATTGCCGCCCCGTTTTACAAGGACCCGGAGGTGCGCGCGCTTCGCGGGAATGCGGTGCCATCACGCCGCCTTGGCCTTGCCGAAGACATCGCGAATGCGGCGATCTATCTGGCCGGCGATCAGGCCAGTTACATCAACGGGCATCATATGGTGGTGGATGGCGGCGTCTCTGTCAGCCTGTTGACCAATCTGCCAAGGGTGGCGGAGTGAGCCCGACAAACCTCATCCTGTCCGGCGGTATCTCGCACGCGTTCGACGAGACGTCGGCCATTGTCGCCGGGCATCTGGAGGGCGTTGGCATCCGCTCCGATATCCTGCCGATCCGCGACGGGTTGGCGCGGTTGACAGAGCGGCACTTTGACCTTCTGACGGTCAACGCACTGGCGTTCACCATGACACAGGCCGAAAAGCATGCGCCGTATCGCGCCCATGCGTTTTCCATAAGGCCGGCGGACAGAAAAGCGATTGAAGGGCACATGGCCTCGGGCGGGCGGCTTTTGGGCCTGCATACCGCCGCGATCTGTTTCGATGACTGGCCGGACTGGAAGGAGCTGCTCGGCGTCAACTGGCAATGGGGCATCTCTTACCACCCGGCCACAGGGCCAATCCGGGTTCAGGCCGACCCCGGGTTCGAGACCGTCGACGAGCTATACTGCGACCTGTCGCTGTCATCCGGGTCGGAGGTTCTCGCGACAGCGACCGCGCCGGGCATCCGCAACCCGCAGCCGGTGCTGACACGGCGCGGGAACGCGGCTTATCTGGCATTGGGCCATGATCGCGCGGCGTGTGAGAACTCCGGCTATATCCGCCTTTTGACACAAGCCATCGAGACCCTGAATTCACCACTGGAAAGGTCCGCGTGATGCAGGCCATTGAAGGATACTCCGTTCTTGTTACCGGCGGCGGTTCGGGGCTTGGCCGGGGTGTGGCCGAATACATGGCGACCCGCGGGGCAAGGGTTACGATCACCGGACGACGCGAGGAGAAACTGGCCGAGGCCGCAAGCGCCATCGGTCCAAACTGCGCGACTGCCGCGGGCGATGTGACCGTCGAGGCCGACCGGCAGCGCATGATCAACACGGCGGTTCGCCACGGCGGCGGACTGCACGGGCTGGTCAACAGTGCGGGCAACATGCTGCGCGGTCCGATCACCGAGCTTGCGGCAGAAGACATCCTCGATGTGATGAACACCAATGTGGTGGCGGGCATGCGCCTGACCGGACTGGCGGTGCCGCATCTGAAAAAATCGGGCGGCGCGGTTGTCTTTGTCGGTTCCGTTCACACCCGCCGCGCATTTCCCGGGGCCTCTCCCTACGCGGCCTCGAAAGGTGCGGTGGAGGTACTCGCGCAGGTGCTTGCCGCGGAACTGGGTCCCAAGGGCATACGGGTGAACTGCCTGCTGCCCGGTGCCGTGCCGACGGAACTTAATGTGCGGGCCGGCGTGGCGGACAGCTTCGATGACAACGCGGCACGGCTGGAATCGATGGCCGAAGACCATCCGCTTGGCCGTATCGGCACGCCGCAGGAGATTGCCGAGGCCGTGGATCACCTTTTACGCGCGGAATGGACCACCGGCGCCTCTGTCATCGTCGATGGCGGCCTGTCGCTCGGGGTCAGCTACAAATGAGGGCGAAATGATCGTTGAACAGCGCACCTATGATTTCCATCCCGGGAAACTTCCCGATTTCTTCCGGCTCTATGAAGAGACCGGCGCAAGGGTGCTGCAAATGCGCGTTCTGGGCAATCTTCTGGGCTATTTCACCACCGAGATCGGGGGACTCAACCAATCCGTTCACCTGTGGGGCTATACCTCTCTGGATGATCGTGCCGACCGGCGGGCCGCGTTGATGCGGGAGGATTTGTGGCGGGATTTTCTAGGGCAGATCACCCCACTCTTACAAAAACAGGAGAGCAAGATATTGCTACCGAACGACTTTTCCCCAATTCGACGTCTTGACTAAGAAGGCATTGACAGTGCGGGAACAATTATATCAATTTCGATAATAATGAAATTGGTTAAATTGAAGGGCATGAACAAAGCCCAGATGATGGGGCCGTAGCGAACGGGAGGGGCCGGATGTCTGTATCCGGAGCGCAGCGCAACGCGATGCGCACATGCTAGCGCAGCAGCTTTTGAACGGATTGGTCGTCAGCGGCGTCTATGCGCTGTTCTCTCTCGGCTTCACGCTGGTCTTTGGCATCCAGCGTATCCTGAACCTGGCCCATGGTGCCGTGTTCATGACCGGTGCGATGGTGGCCTATTACACGGTCGATGGCGGCGGGCCGCTCTGGCTCGGGTTCATCCTGGCGATCGTTGTTTCGGGCCTTCTGTCGGTTCTGGTCGAGATCATTTGCTTTCGCCGCCTGCGTAAAACCGGCGATGAAGAGTTTGGCGGTGTCGTGTCGTCGATCGGGGCGGGTCTTGTGATCACCACGATCGCGCAGCAAGTCTCCAACACACAGATCCTGCGGTTCCCGTTTGAAACCTTTCCGGTGGTCATCTTCCGGTTCTGGGATCTGCGGGTTTCGATGCTGCAGCTTTTCATGGCGGGCGCAGCCATCGTGATGGTTCTGATCCTGGGGTATCTGTTCTACAAGACCGCCTTTGGCCGCCGGGTCCGGGCCGTGACGGATAACGAGCATGCCGCGATGCTGATGGGGATCAACCCCAACCGGATCTACTCACAGACCTACTTCCTCGCCGGCGCCCTGGCCGGTGCGGCGGGGGTCCTGGTCGGGCTGGCATTCAACTCGATCTCGTTCGTGATGGGCGACCCGTATCTGATGTTCGGCTTTGCGATCATCATTCTGGGCGGATTGGGTTCGATCCCCGGCGCGCTTCTGGCAAGCGTCGTCTTTGGCATGGTCCAGACCCTGACCATCGCCTATCTGCCCTCGGGGCTTACCGATACGATCATATTCGCCGCTCTCTTCCTGATCCTGCTGATCCGCCCGCATGGGCTTTTGGGTCAGGAGGATGCGGGCAATCTGGGGGGCCGCAGATGAACAGCTTCGTTGCGGGGTACATCCCCCTTTTCGATCTGTATTGCCTTCATGTGGGCCTCGCGCTCAGCCAGTACATCGTGCTTCGCGTGGGTGTCTTTTCCCTGGCCACGGCGGCTTTTGCCGGAATCGGAGCCTATACGGCGGGCATTCTGGCGGTAGATCTGGGGATGCACCCTGTTATCGGCGTGATTGCCGGTACCGCAACCGGGATGGCGGCGGCGATTTTCCTGTCGATCCCTCTGGCCCGGCTTCGAGGGGTTTACCAGGCGATTGCCACCGTGGCTTTCATCCAGATCTGTCTCTCGCTCAACATCTATTCGGAGAATCTGACCGGCGGCGCGATGGGGCTTAACAATATCCCGAAAACCGTGGGCACCCTCACGCTCTTCATCTTTGCGGCACTGGCGACCTATCTGATCTGGTCCCTCGAAAAAGGACGGATCGGACGCGCTTTCAACACGATCCGGCAGGATGAGGCCGTGGCCGCCTCGCTGGGTATCTCGATCCGCAAACATCAGATGCTCGCCTTTGCGATCTCGGGGGCGCTCGCCGGGCTTTTTGGCGGGCTCGAAGCCTATCACTCCTACGCCATCGATCCGAAGCAGTTCGGCTTCCACCTGCTGATCACGATTCTCAGCTATGTGATCTTTGGCGGGCGCAACTCGGTGATCGGACCGCTTGTCGGCGCCGCCTTCCTGATCATCCTGCCGGAACTGGCGCGGCCGCTGGCGGAGAACCGGATGGTGATCTACGGCATCATGCTGATCCTTGTGATCAACTACATGCCGAAAGGTGTCGCCGATACCGCAATCGATGCGCTCAAAGCGCGAAAGCTCAAGGCGCGCGGGGCGGCCAGCTCATGACCGCGTTGCAACTCACCAACCTGTCCAAAAGCTTCGGCGGCGTGATTGCGTCGGAGGCTGTGAACATCGAGGTGCCGGCCGGCAAGATCATCGGGCTGATCGGCCCGAACGGAGCGGGCAAGACCACGATCGTAAACCTCATCACCGGCATGTTGCCGGTCTCCGGCGGGACGATCCATGTGGGAGAAACCGATATCACCCACGCTCCGGCGCATGAGATTTGCCGGGCCGGATTGGCGCGCACCTTTCAGAATACCCGGCTTCTGAGCGAGGCCAGCGTGCTGGACAACGTGATGATCGGGCTTCACCGGCATGAGACCTCTTCGACATTCGCGGCCCTTCTGGGCCTGCCTTCCGCCGGACGTGAAACCCAAGAACTGAGAACACAGAGCATGGAACTGCTCGACAGGTTCGGTCTGACCGAATTTGCCGATTATCCCGCCGGCGGACTGTCATACGGCCACCAGCGCAAGGTCGAGATGGCCCGCGCCGTGGCGACCGACCCGGACTTCATCCTGCTGGACGAGCCGATCGCGGGAATGAACGATGTGGAAAGCGATGCGCTGGCCGACATTTTCCGGGGCGTCGCCAAAGACGGGAAAGGCGTTCTGCTGATCGAGCACAACGTGCGTTTCGTCGCGAAGCTCTGCTCTTACGTCTACGTCCTTGACAGCGGCAGGCTGATTTCGGAGGGGGCACCGGATCACGTACTGAACGAACCGCTTGTGATCAGCGCCTATCTGGGAGGTGACGATGCTTGAGGTTCGCAATCTCAAGGTCGCCTATTCCGGCATTCAGGCGTTGCGTGGTGTGTCGCTGGATGTCGCCAAGGGGGAGACCGTGGCGCTTATCGGCCCGAATGGCGCGGGCAAGTCCAGCCTTCTCAACACCATTTCCGGCATTGTGAGGCCCGAAGCGGGCAGCGTGACGATGGACGGCGCCGATCTGACCGGAATGCGCCCCTGGGGGGTGACGAATGCGGGCATTCTACAGGTGCCCGAAAGCCGCAAGGTATTCTCGGAAATGACAGTTCTTGAGAACCTGAGTGTCGGCAAAACCGCGCTGCATGGGCGCGCTGCGGATTATGACCTGAGCGATGTCTTCAAGGTCTTTCCGATCCTTGAAGACCGCCGCAATCAGAGGGCCGGATCGCTCTCGGGCGGCCAGCAGCAGATGCTGGTAATCGGGCGCGCCCTGATGGGCGGACCTCGGCTGCTGTTGCTGGATGAACCGAGCCTGGGTTTGGCTCCGGTGATCATTGCCCAGGTGTTCGAAGCCTTGGCCGCGTTGAAGACACAAGGGCTGACGATCCTGCTTGTCGAGCAGAATGCGCATCTGGCTCTGTCTGCGTCAGACCGGGCGTATGTGATGGAACAAGGAAAGATCGTGAAGTCGGGAGACAGCGCGGCTCTGGCTGAAGACCCCGAGATAACCGCGCTTTACCTCGGGCAGGCATGAACGAAATCTAGGGAGGACTATCATGAAACACCTCAGAGACTTGGCGACCGTTTCGGTACTGGCCATGGCGACACCGGCAGTCGCCGATGACGTCACCATTGGTGTTGTGGTCTCGACGACCTCGACCTACGCCTTTGTGGGGCAACCGCTGGTCAACGGAATGCGCCTTGCTGCCGATGAAGTCACTGCTGCGGGCGAATGGGGCGGCAACACTGTGGAGATCCTCTATGAGGACAACCGGTCGGACCGGCAGGAGGCGATCGCGCTGATCACGCGCATGGCGCTGTCGGAAGAGGCCGATATTGTGATCGGGCCGATTGCAAGCTCCGAGGCCATGGCGACGGGTCCGGTGGCGGTGGACCTGCAGATCCCGATGTTCACCACCGCGACGTCACCGGCGGTCCTTGACGCTGGACCTTATGTCTTCAAATCCACGGAAACCGCCGATGCCTATATGGCGCCGGTGGCCGAGCATGTGGTTGGCCTGGCCCCCGAAGACTGTTTTCTGGTCTCGATCCGCGACAATGAAGGCTATATTCTGCAACGGGACGTGTTCCGCGGCATTCTGGAAGAGGCCGGTGTCACCGTCGCCGCCGACGAAACCGTGCTTTCCTCGGACACCGATTTCACGGCGCTCTCGACCCTGATCGTAAATACCGATGCGGATTGTCTCTTTGTGACGGCCCCGCCGGAACAGGCGGCCAACATCATCATTCAGGCGCGGCAGGCCGGGCTGAACCCCGACACGATACTGGCCAGCGATTCCGGTGCAGGCGCGCAGAACTTCATTGACGCCGGCGGCAGCGCCGTGGAGGGCACGTTCTTCCCCGCAAGCTTCGTGGCGGATGCCTCGGAAAGCGCGATGGCCTTCGCGAAGGCCTATGAAGCGGCCTATGACGACGCGCCCGATATCTGGGCGGCCACCGGCCATACGATGATGCAGACCGTGGCCAACGCGATCCGAAATGCCGGCGACGACGTGAACCGCGAGACCCTGCGCGAAGCCATGGCAGCGACGACCGATTTTCCGGTTGTGATGGGCCAGGGAACGCTCAGCTTCGATGAAAACCGCATTCCATCGATGGGCGGCATCGTCATGCAGATCAGAGATGGCGGCCGCGTCCTTCCCTGATCCCCCGCGATCCGGCGTTTTGTTCCACCCGAGCGCCGGGCCGCCACCCAATGCCCGCTCTCGTTAAAGAAGACGGCCGCACGTCCCTGTCCGCGTCCATTTCCTCGCCCGATGGATACGGGCCCGGAGGCTCTCCGATGCCAGGCAGCCTGCGCGGTAGCGTTTGAAAGTCAGGGAGGTGTAGAACCAGTACCGGGTTCCGAATCCTGCCTAGTTCGTTCCCCGATCCCGCTTTGCGCGCGCCACGAGCCAATCGGCGGCCCGCGTAACGTCGGGATGCCCGCGCAAGCTTGGCGCTGCGCGCAGATAGTAGAAAAAGCTGGTGTCGATCACGATGTCCGACAGTTGGACGAGGCGGCCGGCGGCAAGATCCTTCCTGATCAGGTCAAGGCGGCAGATGGCAACGCCTGCTCCGGCGATCGACGCTGCACGGATCAGGCTGGACTCCTCGATCGATATCCTCGACGGCTCAGCGCTTTCATCGAACGGAAGACGCGCGGCTTCCTGCCAACTGCGCCATAGACGCGAGTCCTCGTCATGGATCTTGCGCGCCTCGAGCAGGACACGCAGCGGATCGTTCCCATGGCTTTCCAGCAGATGTGGCGCACAGACCGGCGCGGCACGGCCGCTGAACAGCAGCCTGTCGCCATGGTGCAGACGGTCGCGATGCGCGAACGAGATCAGGAGATTCGGCGCCAGCCGCGCCGGACGATCGAACAGCGCAAACCCGAGATGCAGACTGAGATGTGGCAGATCGCGCGCAAGATCAGGCAAGATCGATGGCATCCAAAGCTGCGCAACCATGGGTATCGCGCCGACGCTGACGACCTGAAGACCACGGATCGGCAGCCGGTCCACCTCGTGCCGGATCGAGTCGAAAGCCTGTTGCGTGATTTCTGCAAGGCTTTGCCCGGCTTCGGTTAATTCGGTTCGGCGCCCGCGGCGGATGAAGAGCGGCGTCGAACTCCAGGCCTCGAGGGCGGCGACTTGATGGCTGACGGCAGAATGCGACAGGTTCAGGTGCCGCGCAGCGCCCGTCACGGAGCCTGCTATGCGGATCGCCTCCAGGACGCGCATGGCGGTCAGGGGCGGCAGGCGCGTGATCGGATTCATATCAATATGTTCGTTTTTTCGACGGGTCGTTCGAAATAGTCGCTTTTCTGTCGAGATTTTCAACCCATTATGGGCCCGAGTTGTTCGGGGAACCAACAGAAATGTCTCAGCATCTGACGATCGGTCTTGCGCAGATGACCTCCGGATGTCGCTTTGAGCCCAATATCGCGACGCTTGAACATTTCGCCCGGGAGGCCGTTGCGCAAGGCTGCGACCTCCTGGCCCTGCCCGAGGTCGCGGGCCTGATGCAGCGCGACTTCAACGCGGCCTCGGAGATCGTGACAGGGGCGACAGACGATCCGTGGCAGACGGCTTGTTCCCGCGTCGCGAAAGAAACGGGGCTTTGGGTCCATTCGGGCTCATCACCGGTCCGGGGTGTCAACGGCAAGTTTCGCAACCGGACCACGCTGGTCGATGGAACTGGCGTGCTTGTTGCCGAATACAGCAAGATTCACCTGTTCGATGTGGATCTGGCGAATGCCGCACCGATCCGGGAATCTGACCGTTACGAACCCGGAGAGATCGCGTGCGTTCTGTCGACGCCGTGGGGCCGGTGGGGGCTGACGATCTGTTACGACCTGCGGTTTCCGGCGCTGTTTCGGGCTTATGCACAGCGTGGTGCGCAAGTGATTTTCGTCCCCTCGGCTTTTGCGGTGCAAACCGGCGAGGCGCACTGGCACGCCCTGTTGAGGGCGCGCGCGATCGAGAACGGTGCGTGGATCATCGCAGCGGCGCAGGTCGGACAACACGCGGATGGACGAAAATCCTACGGTCATTCGCTTGTTGTCGATCCCTGGGGCCGCATCGTCGAGGATATGGGGGGAACAACGACCGGTCTGGCGGTGGTCCGGATCGATCTGTCCCTGTCCGATCAGGCAAGGGCGCAAGTTCCCTCGCTCAGCAACGATCGGCCTTACACCGTCATGGAACTTTAGAAGACTTCGTTCGGGGCGAACCCGGCGCATTCTGACCAACAAGGAGATACTCATGTTGAAGGAAATCAGGCTCGATGGGGTGAAAGCCGTTCTGGGTGCAGGCGCCCTTGCGCTGGTGACCGCGTTCGGCACCTCGGATGCCATGGCGGGACCCGACGACGACACGCTGCGCATTGCGTGGGGGGCGACAGGTCCGATTGACAATCTGGACGCGTATTTCAACACCAACCGGACCGGTATCTGGTTTGCCCGCAACGTGTGGGATACCTTGGTTTTCCGGAATCTCGACGAAGGCACCTATGAGCCGCTTCTGGCGACCGGATGGAGTTTTCCCGATGACACCACCTTGGATCTGACGCTGCGCGAAGGTGTCGTGTTTCACAATGGCGAGCCGTTCGACGCCGATGACGTGGTCTATACGCTCAACTTCATCGCCGACCCGGAAAACGGGGTTCTGACACGCGGCAACGTCGACTGGATCGAGAACGCCGAGCGAACCGGCCCCTACTCTGTCCGCGTGCACATGACCCGGCCCATGCCGCAGATCTTCGAGATTCTGTCGGGTCCGATCGTCATCTACCCTAATGAATACTATGCAGAGGTCGGCCCCGAAGGCATGAACCGTATGCCAGTGGGCACGGGTCCCTATCGGGTGACCGAGGTGCAACCGACACAGCGATATACGCTTGAGCGCAATCCTGACTACACCTGGGGCAGCCCGAAGGGCGAGGCCTCCATCGGAACGCTGGTGATCCGTGAGATCGCCGATGTGCAGACGCAGGTGGCCGAACTGCTTGGCGGCGGGATTGACTTTACCGCCGATATCTCTGCCGACCAGCTTGATCAGATCACAGGTCTGCCCGGCTTTTCCGGCGCCCAGTCGGAAACGATGCGGATTTCCTATCTGGGTTTCGATGCGGCGGGACGCTCCGGGTTCGAGCCAACCCAGAACCCGATGGTGCGCGAGGCAATCGCCCGCGCGGTGAACCGCAAAGCGATTTCCGAGAACCTTGTCCGGGGCGACAGCCGAGTGGTCAATACACCCTGCTTTCCCACGCAGTTCGGCTGTGACGAAGACGCCGCCGTGATCTGGGATTTCGACCCGGAAGCCGCACGCGCGCTTTTGGCCGAGGCAGGCTATCCCGATGGGTTCGAGATTGAGATTTACAACTATCGCTCGTCGTCATGGGCGGAAGCGATCATCGCGGATCTGGCCGAGATCGGGATCGCAGCCAATCTGAACCAGATGGGATACTTCGCGCTGCGCGACCTGCAGCATGAAGGCCGGACACCGCTTTACCTGATGGATTGGGGATCCTTTTCGATCAACGATATGTCGGCGATCACCAGCCGCTTCTTCACGCTTGGACCAGACGATTTCGCGCAGGATGAAGAGCTCGCGGCCTGGCTTGAGACCGGCGACAGTTCGCCCGATCCCGCCACGCGTGAGGAAGCCTATGCAAAAGCAATCGCACGGATCACAGAACGGCTTTACTGGCTGCCGATGTTCAGTCACGTGCGGAACTACGCCTTTGTCGAGGGCCTGGAGTTCAAGGGTTTTGTCGATGAAATCCCGCGCTTTTACGCCTATAGCTGGCGGTAATCGGTTTTTGGCGGGCGGCCTCTACGACCCCCGCTGCAAGGATCATCTCACATGCTGCGTTATGTTATCCGACGCTTTCTTCTGGCCCTGCTCACATTGATCACGGTGTCGGCGCTGGCTTTCTTCATGACATGGCTGTCCGGCGATCCGGCCCTTGCGATCGCCGGCGACACGGCCTCTGCGGAGGATATCGCGGCGGTCCGGGATCACTACGGGCTCGACCGGCCGATCGTCGCGCAGTATTTTTCGTGGGCCGGACGCGCGCTGCGGGGCGATTTTGGCGTCTCCTACCACTTCGACCTGCCGGTTTCCGAGATGCTGGCGACCCGCCTGCCGGTGACCATGACACTGGGCGCGGCATCGATCCTGTTCGCGCTTGCGCTCGCGATTCCACTCGGTGTGCTGGCCGCCGTCTACAACAACACGATCATTGATCGCGCCGCTTTGACGATAGCGGTTCTTGGTCAGGCCATCCCGACCTTCTGGTTTGCGCTGATGATGATGATACTGTTCGGAATCACGCTTCGCTGGCTGCCGATATCGGGAGGCGGTAGCTGGGCGCATTATGTCATGCCAACCATAGCGCTTGGGTATTTCGCGACACCTGTGCTGATGCGCCTGACCCGAGCAGGTATGCTTGAGGCTCTTGAATCCGACTATATCCGCACCGCCCGCGCCTATGGCCTGCCGATCAGATCGATCCTGTTTCGCCATGCGCTCCGAAACGCCCTGATCCCTGTCGTCGCTCTCGCCGCCGTCCAGTTTGGCTTCATGCTGGGCGGGTCGATCGTGATCGAGACGGTGTTCTCGCTGCCGGGTATTGGCTGGCTCGGTTACGATGCGATCCTGCGGGGCGATCTGCCCGTCGTTCAGGCGATCCTGCTGGTCGTTGCCGGCTTCTATGTCATCCTCACTTTTCTCGCCGACTTGCTGAACGCCGCGCTCGATCCCCGCATGCGCAGCGCAGGTTGAGCGGGATGGCAGACCAGACGCCAGCCGTCGGCCCGTCACCCGGTCGCATCGCATTGCGCCGGATGTTGGCCCATCGCAGCTTTGCACTTGGTGTCTCGGTTCTGCTGGTGATGACCCTGATGGCGATTTTCGCGCCACTGATTGCGCCGCATGATCCATATGCCACCGATCTGACACAGCGCCTGCTGCCGCCGTTCTGGCATGACGACAGTGTTCCGGAGCACATACTGGGCACTGACAAGGTCGGCCGCGATTACCTGTCGCGCCTGATCTATGGCGCGCGCGTGTCGCTGGCGATTGGCGTCCTTGCCGTGCTTCTTTCGGGCCTGATCGGCACGGTATTGGGAGTGGCTGCGGGCTACTTCGGCGGCAAGGTCGACGCGGTGGTGACCTATCTGATCGGGACGCGGCTGTCGCTGCCGCTGTTTCTGGTGGCCTTGGCGGTCGTCGCGATGTTCGGATCCTCCCTCACCATCGTGATTCTGGTCCTCGGACTGTTTCTCTGGGATCAGTTTGCGGTCGTGATGCGCTCGGTGACCAAGCAGATCCGGTCGCAGGATTACGTCCGCGCCGCCCGTGCAGCAGGCGCGTCGCACATGCGGATACTCTGGCGCGAGATCCTGCCAAACGTGCGCGAACCGCTTCTGGTCGTAGCCACCGTCGAAATGGCGAATGCGATTATTCTGGAGGCGTCGCTTTCGTTTCTCGGGTTTGGCGTGCAGGCACCATTGCCGTCCTGGGGACTCATGCTGTCGGACGCGCGGGAGTTCATGTTCTTCGATCCCTGGCTGCTCACGATTCCCGGCTGCGCGCTCTTCGCACTGTTGCTGGCGATCAACCTGACAGGTGATGGTCTGCGTGACGTCACGGGCCGCGGCGGGGTGCTGAGATGACAGCTGCGCCGCTCCTCCGTCTGCGTTCCCTGCATGTGGAGATCAGGAATGAGGCCGGCAGGGTGCATCCCGTGCGCGGCGTGTCCTTCGACCTGCATGCGGGAGAAACGCTTGGCATCGCGGGCGAGTCCGGATCGGGCAAGTCACTGACACTGATGGCGTTGCTGGGTCTTCTGCCACGGGGCGCGACGCTGCGGGCGGACCAAATGACGTTCGATGGTGCGGATCTGACCAAGATCGGCGCCGCGCAGATGCGGCGTCTCATGGCCACCGGTATTGCAACGATCTTTCAGGATCCGATGACCTGCCTGAACCCGGTTCTGAAGATCGGTTCGCTTCTGGAGGAGGTCTATCTCTGCCACCGCGGCGGCACCCGCAAGGCCGCAACTGCCCGCGCGGTCGAGATGTTGGAACGGGTCGGCATTGCCAATGCCGCTGATCGGCTGGGCCAGTACCCGCACGAGTTGTCGGGCGGATTGCGGCAGCGGGTGATGATCGCGATGGCACTGATGTGCGAGCCGAAGCTGCTGATTGCGGATGAACCAACCACCGCATTGGACGTTACCGTGCAGGCCGGGATTCTAAACCTTCTGGACCAGTTGCAGCGTGATCTTGGCCTGGCGATCATACTCGTTTCGCACGATCTTGGCGTTATCGGACGCCTCTCGCATCGGGTGGCCGTGATGTATGGTGGCCAGATTGTCGAAACGGGTCCGGCACGATCCGTTCTGCAGGCGCCGCAACATCCCTATACCGAAGCGCTCTTGCGATGCATTCCCGGAATGAAGGTCAATCCGCAATCCGCGCGCCTCACACCGATCCCGGGTCAGGTCGGCGTCATGTCGGGAGACCTGTCGGGCTGTCAGTTTCGCGATCGGTGCAGGTTTGCACAATCGCGATGCACCGAAGCCGATCCGCCGCTCACTGAGATTGCATCCACGTGGCGATCCCGGTGCCATTTCTTGCCCGACGAACGTCTCGTCAAACCCGAGGAGACGCCGGCATGAACCACCCGGTGCTCGAAGCGGAGAATGTCAGCCGCACGTTTCGGCTGCGCGGGGGCCTGTTCAGGACCGGCGGTGAAATCCGCGCGCTCAGGGCGGTTTCGTTGACTGTGGCGCGGGGGGAATGTGTCGGTCTGGCCGGTGAATCGGGGTGCGGCAAGTCCACTTTTGCCTCGATCCTGCTGGGGTTGGACAGCCCCGATACCGGTGAGGTGCGCTTAGACGGACAACCGATTGAACGTTTCGACCGGCTGGCCCGCAGCCGGATCTTACAACCGGTGTTTCAGGATCCCTACGCTTCGCTCAATCCCCGCCAAAGGATAGCCGATATCGTCGAGGCCCCGCTGGCGATTCAAGGTACCGTCAAGAAGGCCGAGCGCGCCCGACAGGTGCGAGAAATCTGCGACCTCGTCGGCCTGAGCGAAACGATGATCACACGTTTTCCGTATGAGTTGTCCGGCGGTCAGCGGCAGCGCGCGGCCATCGCCCGGGCCCTTATCCTGAGACCGCAACTTGTGATCTGCGACGAACCGACTTCGGCACTGGACGTGTCGGTCCAGGCGCAAATCCTGAATCTGCTGCAGGATCTGCAGAACGAGTTGAAACTTAGCTACCTCTTCATCAGTCACGACCTCGCCGTGATCCGGCATCTCTGCTCCAGAGTTGCGATCATGCAGGCAGGCTGCATTGTCGAGGAGGGGCCGGTTCCGGCGATCTTCGACGCTCCCGCGACCCCTTACACGAGGCAACTGCTCGATTCGGTCCTGGAGCTCGATACCCATGGATGACCCATCTGCCATCGCCCAGTCCGCTGTGCCACGCATGGGGAGACCCGTCTTGGCGTCGTTGCCGTTCACCGCGATCGATGGTCCGGACTGGATCGGACCGGCCTTGGCCGACGATGTTCTCAATGAGCTTGTCCGACGGGGCCGCTTTCAAGGCTTTTCCCGGCAGACGACCTTTGCTGCCATAAAGGACGCGGACGCACTGCGGACCATGGGGGCGGAGGCCGTTATTTCCGGTCATCTGGACGACAGGTGCCTGTGTGTCCGGCTTTCTCGGCCGGGCATGGCTTCCGAAACGATCAAAATTCCGAACGTGCGCATGGACCGCCTGCAGGTCATCGCAGACGAGGCCGTGGGGCATCTGCTCGACCTTTTGGGCGGCCCGCTCGATCTGCCGGTTCCGGAGAGGCCTGTCCTGCGTTCACCGACAGACCCGGCGGCACATGCGGCCTGTCTCGAGGCCTTTGAACTGGTCTGGACCTTCTCCGCCGACGGAAATGCGAAAGCCCTGGCGATCGCGCGCGAGACATGCCGTTCGCACCCTTCCGATGCAGTGGCCCAGGCAATGCGCGCCTTCCTGAGCGTGCGCGGCTATCGGAGCGGCTGGATCCGGGATCGTGACGCGGTACTTGCGGACACCAAGGAGGCGCTTGGGGCGGCCCGTGCGAACTGGAACAACGATCCCCGGCTGTTGTGGACCACGGCATTTGCCGAAGCGATGTTGCTGCGCCGCTATCCCGTTGCTGCAGCCCTTGTGCACAGGGCGGCGATCGAGCAGCCCCATGTGAGCCCCGCGCTGACATGGGGCGCGCTGTTTCTGACCTATGATCTCGACTTCGACGGCGCGCTTGCTCTGGCGCGGGCGGCACTCCGCATCAGCCCGGACGATCCGATGCGCATTACACAAGGCTTTGCCGGTGCCCTCGCGGCGATCCATGGCGGCCGAGACCGGGATGCGCTTGAGCTTTGCGACATGGTACTGGATCACAACCCCAAAATGATAAATGCCCTGCGCATTCGGGCCGCCGCTCTTGCCCATCTGGGACAGACAGGTGAGGCGCGACATACCATGGGCAGGCTGCTTGCTATCGCACCGGATGAGACGCGGACCCTCATTGCCCGCGTAAACCCTTTGCGTGAATGGGCGGGTTTCTCGCGGTTTCTCGACGGGCTTGCGTCGGCGGGAATGCCCTAAGAGGCGGCCTGTCCTTCGTCGGACCGTCAGAATTGGGATGAAGGCCGTCCTGTTTCAATCACCATGCCTTGCCCGACTTTGATGCGCACAGGCTTTTCGTCGCGCTCAACAGATCGCTTACCGCCGGAGAGTGCGTGGATTTCATGGCGGGCTTCAGAACTAGTGAGTTCCCCTGCCCCACCATGCCCATGGGCGATCCGACCTTCTATACAAGCTCGAACCATTCGCGTTGATCAAAGCGCCGGCGTGTCGAGCTGACGATCATCATGCCGTTTCGGTTTCGGCTCCATCGCCGTGCCGACACCAGTTCGCAAGTCCACAAGAAGACCCGGCCGGGAATCGCTTGACAACACCGCAGCGAACGAACCATTTTAAGTTTGGTCCGAACCAATTTTATTTTGGTTCAGCACTTGGGGGTGGCAGTGCGCGATACGTCTCAGATGCAAGACAATGCCTCGGTCGCCCGTGCCGAGATTCGAGAGATGATCCTGCAGGGTGAGATTGCTGAGGACGGTAAGCTGCCCACAGAACGCGAATTGTGCGTGCGCCTTGATATCAGCCGGCGCGCCGTGCGGCGGGCGCTGGATGCGCTGGAGGCCGAAGGGCTTATCTGGCGCCGACAGGGGAAGGGAACCTTCGTCGGCGAACCCCCTGACCCCAAAGGCCGCCTTGCGGCCGCCATCGCTCCCGATACGGACCCGATGAGCGTCATGGAAGCCCGTCTTGCGATCGAGCCGGAGCTTGCCGCGCTTTGTGCACGCCGCGCCACGCTGGAAGATGTGACGCGGATGCGGGACCTCGCCGACCGGACCAACAGCGCGGTTGATTCCGACGCCGCAGAGCTTTGGGATGGTTCGCTGCATCGGTTGATCGCCCGGATCGCGGGCAACGCGCTTTTGCACACGGCCTTCTCGCTGATCAATGAAGTGCGCAGTACGCCACGCTGGCAGGAAGAGCGGCAGCTTGCCCGCTCGGCCGAGCTGACTGCCGAGTATGACTGCCAGCACCACCAGATCATCGACGCCATCAATGCGCGCGACGAAGACGGTGCCCGCGTCGCGATGCGCGCCCATCTGATCGCGCTGAAGCGTAATCTGAAACGCGCGCGCGACCGGGGTAGCGCATAATGGCCACGTCGAGTTCCCCGCTTCTGGATGTGCAGGGTCTGTCGATCCGGCTTGGCAAGCTCGATCAGAATATCGTCGACGATGTGTCCTTCACGCTGGAAGCCGGGCAGACCCTTTGTCTCGTGGGCGAGTCCGGTTGCGGCAAAAGCCTCACCGCGCTCGCGCTGATGGGGCTGTTGCAATCGCCGCCGCTGGCGATTGCCGGAGGCACCGCGCGGTTTGGCGGCGCCGACCTTTTGTCAATGGCGAAAGAGCCGCTGCGCGACATTCGTGGTGGGCGCATGGCGATGATCTTTCAGGAGCCCATGACCTCTCTGAACCCCGGGCTCCGGATCGGCGAGCAGATCGCGGAGTCGGTTCGGAGGCACAAGGGAGCAAACCGGGCGGAGGGCCGTGCCCGCGCTTTGGAGATGTTACGCAGGGTACGCATCCCGGCACCCGAGCGACGGCTGGATGAGTTTCCACATCAATTGTCCGGCGGGATGCGGCAGCGGGCGATGATCGCCATCGCTCTGGCAAACGACCCTGAGCTTCTGATCGCAGATGAGCCGACAACCGCGCTCGACGTGACCATTCAGGCGCAGATACTCGAACTGATGCGCGAGCTTCAGGCCGAAACCGGCGCGGCGATGATCATGATCACCCATGATCTGGGCGTGGTCGCAGAGATGGCCGACCAGGTGGCGGTGATGTATGGCGGGCGCATTGTCGAGGCCGGCACGGTTGACCGCATTTTCACCGATCCGCAGCATCCCTACACGATCGGCTTGATGAGTTCGATGCCCTCGCTTGGCGACCGCCGCGACAGGCTGGTCACTGTGCCCGGAGTCGTGCCGCAGCCAGGGTCGATGCCGCCCGGCTGCCGCTTTGCCAGCCGTTGCCCGTTTCATAGCCCGCTTTGCGAAACCGTGCCGCCGCTTCGCACCTGTGGCGAGGGGCATAAGGTCGCCTGCGTCCATGCCCCGCTGGAACAGCTGAACCCGGTGGACTTGCAGGAGACGGGTACATGACCACTATCCTCTCGGCCCGCGATCTGCGCAAGGAGTTCGTCACCGCCCGCCCGATCTTCGGCGCGCCCACGGTGGTTCGCGCGGTCGACGGGGTGTCTCTCGATATCGAACAGGGGGAAACCTTCGCGATTGTCGGCGAAAGCGGCTGCGGCAAGTCTACGCTGGCCCGTTTGCTGTTGAGGCTGATTAAGCCGAGCGGTGGTGAGGTGTGGTATGATGGCGAGGATCTGGCCCATGTGGATGAAGGCCGGATGCGTTCGCTGCGCCGCGATCTCCAATTCATCTTTCAGGACCCGTTTTCGTCGTTGAACCCGCAGATGAGCGTTGGAGCGCTGATCGAGGAGCCCTTGCGTGTTCACGGCATGGGAACGCAAGAAGAACGCCGCGCGCGGGTCGCGGAACTGCTGACACGGGTCGGCCTGACGCCTGCCCATGCGGATCGTTACCCGCACGAGTTCTCGGGCGGGCAGAGGCAGCGGATCGGCATCGCCCGGGCGCTGGCGAGCGGTCCGACGGTTTTGATCGGGGATGAGCCGGTCAGTGCGCTGGATGTCTCGATCCAGGCGCAGGTGGTGAACCTGCTGGAGGACCTGAAGGACGAATTTGGCCTGACCCTTGTCGTCATTGCCCACGATCTGGCAGTGATCCGGCACATGGCCGACAGGGTCGCCGTGATGTATCTGGGGGAAATCGTGGAATGCGCCCCCGCGAACACGCTATACCAGCAACCCCGACACCCTTATACCGAGACCCTGCTGGCAGCGATCCCGGTGGCGAGCTATGGCGCAAGACGGGCGCGTACAGTCGTTGAAGGCGATCCGCCAAACCCGATCTCGCCACCGCCGGGCTGCCGGTTCCACACCCGCTGTCCCTATGCCACGGACCTGTGCCGTAGCGACCGACCCACGCTCACCAAGCTCGCCGATGGCCGCCAGGTCGCCTGCCATCATGCCGAGACCCTGACCCTCAAGGGGCTGACCAGCGTCGAGCCCGCCCGCAGTGCCGGGGCAGCAGCACGGTTTGCTCTTTATGCCAAAGGGATCGCCGCCGCCACGACCGCAGAACCAAATAACAACCCGAAATCAAACGTCTAAATCCAACCAGCCGGAGGAATATCAAGATGCTGAAACCAAGACACATAGCCCTCGCCCTGGCCTTCGGGCTTGCAGCGACGGCCGTTCAAGCGCAGGACATGCGCATCGGATTGCAGGAAGACCCCGACGTTCTGGACCCGGATCAGTCGCGGACCTTCGTGGGCCGTATCGTCTATGCTTCGATGTGCGACAAGCTTGTCGATATCACCCCGGGGCTTGAAATCATCCCGCAGCTTGCCACCGGATGGGAGTGGTCGGACGATGGTCTGACGCTGACCATGACCCTGCGCGAAGGCGTGACCTTCCATGACGGCACAGCTTTCAATGCCGAAGCGGTGGCCGCGAACATCGACCGTTCGCAGAACTTGCCGGAGAGCCGCCGGAAGTCCGAGTTGTCTTCGATCACGGGCGTCGAGGTTGTCGACGAGTATGCCATCTCGTTCTCGCTTGACGCTCCCGATGCGACGCTTCTCGCACAGTTCGCGGATCGCTCCGGCATGATGTTGTCGCCGACCGCGTTTGGGGAAGCGGGCATCGATTTCGGTCTGAAACCGGTCTGCTCGGGCCCGTTCAGCTTTGTCGAACGTATCCAGCAGGACCGGATCGTGCTGGAACGGTTTGACGATTACTGGAACGCGGATGCCATCAACGTCGACAGCGTGACTTTCCTGCCGATCCCCGACACCACGGTGCGCCTCGCCAATCTGCGGGCCGGTGATCTGAACATGCTGGAACGTCTGGCGGCGACTGATGTGGCCTCGGTTCAGGGAGATGACGGCCTGACGATGGAACAGGCCGTGTCGCTTGGGTATCAGGGGATCACGATCAATGTGGGCAATGGCGCAGGCGCCGACAACCCGCTTGGTCAGGATGCGCGCATCCGTCAGGCCCTGTCGCTCGCCATCGACCGGAACGTGATCAATCAGGTCGTGTTCGAGGGCGCCTTTGCCCCCGGCAACCAGCCCTTCCCGCCAACCTCACCCTGGTACAATGACGCCTATCCGGTGCCCGAGCGCGATGTCGAAGCCGCCCGCGCACTTCTGGCCGAAGCAGGGTTCGCCGATGGGATCAACATCACGGTGCAAGTCGCCAACAACCCGGTTCAGCAACAGATGATGCAGGTGGTTCAGGCGATGGCCTCGGAAGCCGGGATCAACATTGAACTGCAGGCCAAGGAGTTCGCCACGCTGCTGGCCGATCAGTCGGCGGGCGAATACCAGGCGAGCCAGGTCGGCTGGTCCGGTCGGGTCGATCCGGATGGCAACATCCACCAGTTCATGACCACCGGCGGCGGCATCAATGACAGTGGCTATTCCAACCCGGAAGTCGACCGTTTGCTGAACGAGGCGCGCACATCGACCGATACCGAGGTACGGGTTGCCAGCTACAATGCCGCGCGGGACATTCTGATCGAGGATCTGCCTATCATCTATCTTTATCATGTCACATGGATCTGGGCGCTTGATGATGCGGTGCAGGGCTTTGTGCCCTACCCCGACGGGATGATCCGGCTCGAAGGCGTGACGATCAACGAGTGATCATCTGACCAAAAGACAAGATCGCGCGGCCTGTCCGGTTCGCGCGGTCTACCCTGCCGCACTTTTCCCTGGGAGAGCCCCATGCTGGCCTTCATCGGACGCCGTATCCTGATTGCGATACCGACGATCATCCTGATCTCGATTTTCGTCTTCACCTTGCAGCACCTGTTGCCGGGCGATCCGATCCTGGTTCTGGCGGGCGAGGAGCGGGATCCGGAGGTACTGGAGTTCCTGCGAGAAAAATATCGCCTGAACGACCCGATCCCGATCCAGTATCTGGCCTGGGTCGGAAATGCGCTGCAGGGCGATCTGGGAATCTCGTTCAGAACCAACCAGCCGGTGCTGGAACTGATCGGCGAAAAGCTTCCGGTGACCCTGCAACTGGCCACCATGGCGCTGATCATTGCCATGGTCATCGGTATTCCGGCAGGCGTCCTGTCGGCCTACAAGAAAGGCACATGGATCGACTGGGTCGCGAATGTAGTGGCGCTTTCGGGCCTTTCGGTGCCGAATTTCTGGCTTGGAATAATGATGATCCTTCTGGTTTCGGTGAAGCTGGGCTGGCTACCGGCCTCCGGCTATCAGCCGTTCGCCGAGGACCCGCTGCAATCCATCAAGACGATGCTGATGCCTGCCTTCGTTCTGGGCACGGCGATTGCCGCGACGCTGATGCGACACACGCGCTCGGCGATGCTGAGCGTGCTGAAATCCGACTATATCCGGACCGCGCGCGCCAAGGGCCTGGCTGAACACGTCGTGCTGATCAAACACGCGCTGCGCAATGCGCTCGTGCCGATTGTAACGGTCACCACGCTGATTTTCGGAGAACTTCTGGCCGGTGCCGTACTGACCGAGCAGATTTTCACCATCCCCGGTTTCGGTAAACTGGTCGTCGATGCGGTCTTTAACCGCGATTACGCCGTGGTGCAGGGGATCGTGCTGTGCACCGGCGTTGCCTTCATCTTCATGAACCTTCTGGCCGATGTGGCCTACCGCGTTCTCAACCCCAGGATGGGCGACAAATGAGCGCCCTGGCCGATCCGCAGGCAGTCGCGACACTGCCGAAGAAACAAAGCCGTTTCTGGAAGAAGATGCGCGCCAATCCGGCGGCGCTTCTCGGTGGCGCGCTGGTCCTGTTCTTCGTGGCGGTGGCCGCGCTTGCCCCCGTGCTGCCGATCGCAGACCCGATCGCGACCGATTGGGGGGCGGTGCGGCAGGCGCCCTCGGCCGCGCATCTCTTCGGCACCGATGAAATCGGGCGCGATGTGCTGTCCCGCATGGTTTGGGGGGCGCAAGCCTCGCTGCTGGCAGGCGTCGTCTCGGTCGCCATCGCGGTTTGCCTCGGCGTGCCGCTTGGCGTCATGGCGGGCTATATGGGCGGCTGGACCGATGCCGCGATCAGCCGTGTAACCGAGGCGCTTCTTGCAGCGCCGTTCCTGATTCTCGCCATCGCACTGGCGGCTTTCCTCGGCCCGTCGCTTACCAATGCGATGATCGCCATCGGCCTTTCTGCGATGCCGATCTTTATCCGCCTGTCGCGCGCGCAGACCATGGTGGTGATGACCGAGGACTACGTTGAAAGCGCCCGGGCGGTGGGCCTGAAGCCACTGGCGCTGGTTTCGCGGTATATCCTTCCCAACATTTTCCCGCCGATCCTGGTACAGGCGACGCTGACCATCGCAACCGCGATCATCGCCGAGGCATCTCTGAGCTTCCTCGGACTGGGGCAACAGCCGCCGACACCCTCATGGGGGTCGATGCTGAATGTGGCGAAGAACTTTCTGGAACAGGCGCCCTGGATGGCGCTTTACCCCGGCGCTGGCATTTTTCTGGTCGTGCTTGGTTTCAACCTTCTGGGCGACGGCTTGCGCGATGCGCTCGACCCACGGGACCACTGATTTATCAATGAATACGGATTTTCTGATGAACTTTACCACAAGACCCGAGATCACCGGCACATTCGGTGTAGCGACCTCAACCCACTGGATCGCCAGCGCGGTCGGCATGAAGATACTTGAAGAGGGCGGCAACGCCTTCGATGCCGCGGCCGCGATGGGGTTTGCCCTGCATGTGGTGGAACCGCATCTGAATGGCCCCCTCGGTGACTTGCCGCTGATGATCCGCCCTGCCGGAGCCGACGCGCCGCTGATGATCTGTGGTCAGGGCACCGCGCCTGCCGGGGCCACCATCGAGCATTACAAGAGCGAAGGTCTGACGCTCATCCCCGGCTCGGGGCTGTTGGCGACAGTGGTGCCGGGGGCGTTCGGCGCCTGGATGCTGATGCTGCGCGACCACGGGCGGTTGCCGCTGCGCTCCGTGCTCGAACCGGCCATCTATTATGCCCGCACCGGCCACCCGGTGCTGCCGCGCGTGGTCGATACGATCGATGGTCTGGCAGAGTTCTTTCGCGACGAATGGCCGACAAGCTACGCCACCTGGTTGCCCGGTGGCGCCACCCCGGTACCCGGCGCGCTGTTCACCAACCCTGCGCTGGCAGACACATGGGATCGGCTTTTGGCGGAGGCCGAGGCGGTCGAGGGTCGCGCGGCACAGATCGAGGCGGCCAAACGCGCATTTTACGAAGGCTTCATCGCCGAGGCGATCGACAGCTATCTGCGCGAGGCCTGCGTGATGGATGCCGCCGGGGGCCGCCGCAAAGGCGTGTTGACCGGACAGGACATGGCCGGATGGAAAGCGACCTATGATGAGACCTTGAGTGTCGACTATCACGGCTGGACGGTCTGGAAGGGCGGGCCGTGGTCACAGGGCCCCTCGATGCTGCAATCGCTGATGACGCTCGCCGGTCTCGACCTTCAGGCCATGGATTTGAACGGGGCGGAGTTCGTTCACACCGTCACCGAGGTGATGAAGCTGAGCTTCGCGGATCGCGAGGCCTATTACGGCGACCCGCTCCATTCCGACATACCGATTGAGAAGCTGTTATCCGAAGAATATGCCGCGCTCCGCCGGGGACAGATCGGAGACGAGGCCAGCCATGAACAGCGCCCCGGTCCCGTTGCCGGGCGGGAAGACTGGGCCGATGCCTTTGTCGCGCGCGCGGGCCAGAACCTCGCCTCGGGCCCCGGCGTCGGCGCAGGCGAACCGACCATGGCGCATCTGACCGAACGGCGTGGCGACACTGTACATATCGACGTGATCGACAAATGGGGCAACATGGTCTCGGCCACGCCTTCTGGTGGATGGCTGCAATCCTCGCCCGTGGTGCCGGGACTTGGTATGCCGCTCAACTCCCGCGCACAGATGTTCTGGCTGGATGAAGGCCTGCCGACCTCGCTCGCCCCGGGCCGCCGCCCTCGCACGACGCTCTCGCCCTCGATGGCGGCGACCAACGGGGTGGATCTGGCCTTTGGAACGCCAGGTGGCGACCAGCAGGATCAATGGCAGTTGATCTACCTTCTGCGACTGATTCACGGCGGGCTGAACCTGCAGGAAGGGATTGACGCGCCGCTGTTTCATACGGGGCATCTCCAATCCTCTTTCTACCCGCGGGCCACCCGGCCCGGACATCTGATGCTGGAGCCCGCCTTTGGCGATGCTGTGATCGGCGATCTGCGGGGGCGAGGCCATGATATCGAACTCGCCGAGCCATGGACCGTGGGTCGCCTGACCGCCGCCTCACGCGATCGGAGTGGAATGCTGAAGGCCGCAGCCACACCGCGCCTTATGCAGGCCTACGCCGTCGGGCGCTAAGAAAAAGGAAACGCACATGACCTATTCGATCGTCGCCCGTGACGCCGAAACCGGCCATCACGGCGTCGCCGTGGCCAGCCGTTTCTTTGCCGTCGGCGCGCTTGTACCCCATTTGCGCGGCGGCAGGTGCGCCGTTGCCACGCAGGCCTTCGTGAGCCCTGTCTGGGGCATCGAGGCCGCCGACCGGATGGCTGCCGGTGAAACGGCGGCGGACGTGGTTGCCGATCTGGTCGCTCGGGACGCCGGTCAGGCAATCCGACAGATTCACATGATCGACGCGCAGGGGAACATCGCAGCGCACACTGGCGAGGATTGCGTTGAGTGGTGCGGTGATGTTGCCGGCGACGGCGTTTCGGTCGCGGGCAACATGTTAGCCGGACCCGCGGTGATTGCAGACACCCTCGCCGCCTATGAGCAGCATTTGCATCTCCCACTGGCGGAACGCCTGATGACGGCAATGGAGGCGGGTCAGACCGCAGGCGGCGACAAACGCGGTACGCAGTCAGCCGCGCTCGTCATCCATCGAACCGAGGACTACCCCTGGCTGTCCCTGCGTGCCGACGACCATCCCGATCCGCTGGAAGAGTTGCGGCGTCTCTATGACGTTGCGCATGAACGGTTTATCCATGTCGCCGATGCAATGCCAACGCGCGGCAACTTCTCGGGAACAACCGAAAGAACAGGCATCGACGCCGCGATCAGGGCAGCCGATGACAGGCGCCGGGCCGAAGGGCGCGCCAGCCGTTCCTTCGCAACCGAGTTGCAAAGCTGATCCGAGACGCCATCAGTCGCATTCCGTGTCACGAGATCGGTGGGTGTGATCCCGTCATAGGTGGTTGAGGGTTGTGGCCCCATTGTGCGGTCGGAGTTCGATTCCAGGAGGGCCGCCTCGCGAGGTGAATGCAGGTTGGGGCGCATGTGAACAACCGGGTAAACGGACCCGCTATTCGGCGGCGTTCGGGGCTGTGCCCCGGGCGAGGCTGTTCCACGCATCGTATTGCGAGAGGAAGACGCGCCCGTTCAGCTCTTCCAGAAAGTGCGACCGCTTCAGCCTGTCCATCACCGGTCCCTTCACCTCGGAGAGATGCAGACCGACCTCCATATCCTTCAGGCGTTGATTGATTGCTTCAAGACTTTCGAGCGCGGAGTAGTCGACTTCGTTCACCGCCGAGAACATCAGGACGACGTGGCGAACCGCGCAGCCGTCGGTCACGCGTTTTTGAATCAGGTCTTCGAGGAACCGGGCGTTCACGAAATAAAGGCTTTCATCCACACGCAGCGTCACCACAGAGGGATCTGTCTCGACCTCGTGGCGATGGATGTTGCGGAAATGCTGGGTGCCGGGGACAAGGCCAACCTCGGCCACATGCGGACGCGAGGTCTTGTAAAGATGAAGAAGGATCGAAATCGCGACGCCGGACGCGACGCCAACCTCGACACCAAGACCGAGTGTCAGGAGGATCGTGGCGGCAACCGCGGTGAAGTCAGCCCGGGAATAACGCCATGTCTTTTGCAGAATCGACAGGTCGACAAGGCTGAGAACCGCCACGATGATCGTTGCTGCCAGCGTGGCATTGGGAAGGTAGTAGACCAGCGGCGTGAGCGCCACGGCAGCGATGGCAAGGCCAATGGCGGTGAAAGCACCGGCGGCGGGGGTTTCGGCACCCGCGTCGAAGTTCACGACGGATCGCGCGAAACCGCCGGTTACCGGATAGCCTCCGGTGAAGGCCGCACCGAGGTTCGCGGCACCGAGGCCGATCAGTTCCTGGTCGGGATCGATGCGCTGGCGCTTTTTGGCGGCAAGCGTCTGGGCGACGGAAACGCTTTCGACGAAGCCGATAACCGAGATCAGGATCGCGGGAACCAGCAGCGCTCCCATCAGATCCGGCGAGAGCCCCGGCAGGGTGAGAGGCGGAAGGCTTTGCGGCACTTCGCCCACGATCTTGACGTCCTGTTCGGCCAGACCGAGCATCCAGACCGCAAGCGTTGTGGTGACGACGGCGGCCACCGGCCCGGCCTTGGTCAGGATATCGGCCAGAAGCGGCGGCGCGCCCAAACGCGTCAGTGTTGGTTTCAGGCTTTTGCGAACCCAGAACAAGAACCCTGTCGCCGCAACGCCGATCACCACCGTGATCCAGTTTATCTCTCCAAGATTTGCAAGGATCGACCCCACCATTTCGGGCAGCGTGTGGCCATGGGCGCTGACCCCCAGAATGTGCTTCAGCTGACTGGTCGCAATCAGAATGCCGGACGCCGTGATGAAGCCCGCAATCACCGGATGGCTGAGGAAGTTGGCGAGAAAGCCCAGCCGCAAGACGCCCATCAACAACAGAAACCCGCCCGACAGGAAGGCGAGCGTCAAGGCGGCCACAGCATAGCCCGCGGTCCCCTGTTCGGCGACCTGCCCGATCGCCGACGCTGTCAGGAGCGAGACCACCGCCACCGGTCCCACCGCCAGCGCCCGGCTGGTTCCGAAAATCGCATAGAGGATGATCGGCGCGATGGAGGCATAGATGCCCGCCTCCGGCGGCAGACCCGCTAGCAAAGCATAGGCCAGCGACTGCGGGATCAGCATGATCGTCACGATCACCGCGGCAATCAGGTCGTTCGAAAACGCGCTGCGGGAGTAGTTGCGGCCCCAGTCGAGAACCGGGACATAGCGGCGGAGTATGTGGTTCATCAAGCCTTTCCGGAAACGCAGCGGCCAGTGCCGGGAGCACTGTTCACCAGCTATTGTTCAGAACGGCAGGGCATTCGCAGTTGCCGTTGTCGGTCACTCTGCCGCGACCTTGAGTTTCTCTGGTTTGGCCATCCATTCCCTGCCCTTGAGCATGGCCTTCCAATAGATCGGCGGTAGCATCGTTTCCTTCAGGAACCAAGCTGCGCGGGAGGGCTTCGTACCATCCAGCAGGAAGGCCGGGAAGCTGGGCTGCAATACCCCGCCATAGCCGAATTCGGCCAGCACGATCTTGCCGCGTTCAACCGTGAGCGGGCAGGATCCGTAGCCGTCATATTGTGCGACAGCCGAACGGCCCGCGATGTCGGCCGCGATGTTGTCGGCTACGGTCGGTGCCTGCTTGCGCGCAGCAGCCGCGGTCTTTGCGTTCGGCGTGTTCGTGACGTCACCGAGGCTCCAGATGTTGTCATAGCTCTTGTGCCGCAGTGTGGACTGGTCCACATCCACCCATCCCGCCGCGTCGGCGAGTGGGGAAACACGGATGAAATCCGGCGCCGTCTGGGGCGGGCAGACATGCATCATGTCGAATTCGACCTCGACCGTCGTTGGCGCGGTGTCGGGCTTGTTCACCTCGAAGGTTGCCTTTCGGGCGGGACCGTCCACTGCCACGAGGTTGTGGAAGAAGTTCAGCGTGGCATCGTATTTCTCGACGTATTTCTCTAGCGCGGGCACGTAATCCTTGACGCCGAACAGAACACCGCCGGCATTCATGAATTGGATGTCGATATCCTTCAGCACCCCGCGCCGGAACCATGCGTCACCCGAGAGATACATCGCTTTTTGCGGCGCGCCTGCGCATTTGATCGGCATCGGTGGCTGCGTGAAGAGCGCGCGGCCCTCGATGAGTTCCTGGACCAGCGTCCACGTATAGGGCGCAAGGTCGTACCGGTAGTTGGAGGTGACACCGTTGCGTCCCAGCGTCTCTTCCAGCCCCTCGACCTTGCCCCAGTCCAGTTTCAGCCCCGGGCACACGACCAGCCGGTCGTATTTTACCACGCGGCAGCCATCGAGTATGATCGCGTTATTGTCCGGCTCGAATGCCGCCACCGCGGATTTGACCCAGTGGACGCCCTTCGGGATGAGACTGCCCATGGTCTTGGCCGTGCTTTGGGCGTCGAATATGCCGCCACCGACCATCGTCCAGCCAGGCTGATAGTAGTGAATGTCCGCCGGGTCGATGACCGCGATGTTCAAACCCGGTTTGCGGGACTTGAGGCTTGCGGCAACCGAGATGCCCCCGGCACCCGCGCCGACGATGACCACATCGAAATGCGCATCACCGGTATCGGTTGGGGTCTTGCCGCCATTCGCTATGCGCCGGGCGACACCGTTCATGTCATATCCCGCGGCCTTGGTTGCCGCCAGAATCTCCGGCATGGGCCGTTTCTTCGCCTCCCAGAACGACCAGAGCGTCGCCGAGCGGGTGCCCGTGCGGCAATATGCCAAGACCGGACGCGGCAGATCCTTCAGCGCCGCGCCGAAAGCGGCCACGTCGTCATCCTTCACGATCCCGCTTGTGACCGGCACATAGCGCGCCTCGATTCCGGCGGTCCGGGCGGCGGCTTCGATTTCCTCGAACGACGGCTGATCGGCGCCTTCCCCATCGGGCCGGTTGCAGATGATGGCGCGGAAGCCCTCTGCTTTCAGCGCAGCGACATCGTCCGCGGCGATCTGCGGGCTTACCGATATCCGGGACGAGATTTTTCTGACATCCATGTGTCTCTTCTCCCTGTGGATTACAGCGTGTTGACCGGCACCTTCAGCATCGGGTTACCGTCCTTGTCGGTCGGCACCTCGCCTGCGCGCATATTCACCTGCAGCGAGGGAATGATGAGCTTCGGCATGGCAAGCTGCGCATCGCGTTCGGTGCGGAACTTGACGAACTGCTCCTTCGTCTTGCCACCGCCCACGTGGATGTTATGGGCCTTCTCGTCGCCCACCGTGGTTTCCCACTGAATATCGCGACCGTTCGGCCCGTAGTCGTGGCACATGAAAAGCCGCATCTCGTCCGGCAGGGCCAAAACCTTCTGGATCGAGTCATAGAGCACTCCGGCATCCCCACCCGGGAAATCGGCACGCGCCGAGCCTCCATCGGGCATGAACAGCGTATCGCCGACAAATGCGGCATCGCCCATGACATGCACCATGCAGGCCGGCGTATGGCCGGGCGTGTAAATGGCAAAGCATTCCATGCCCCCGACCTTGTAGGTGTCGCCATCTTCGAAGAGCGCATCGAACTGACTGCCGTCACGCTGGAACTCGGTGCCCTCGTTGAAGACCTTGCCGAAGGTGTCCTGCACAACCATGATCTTGGATCCGATGCCGATCTTGCCGCCGAGCTTCGCCTGGATATAGGGCGCGGCAGAGAGGTGATCGGCGTGGACATGGGTTTCGATGATCCATTCCAGCTTCAGCCGCTGCTCTTCGATCACGCGGATCAACTCATCGGCGTGGTCATAAGTGATGCGGGCCGCCGCGTAGTCGATATCCATCACGCTGTCGACGATGGCGCAGGCATCGGAGCCCGGATCCTTGACGATATAGCTGATGGTGTTGGTGGCTTCATCGAAGAAGGCCTGCACTTCTGGACGGACGCCCATATCGATTGGGTATTCGGTCATGTTTCTCTCTCCCGAACTTATGTCTCAAGTTGCGGCGCATTACCCGCGCAAGGCGAAGTCCTGTCGGGACGCCGGTTCAAGCAGACTCGCAAGGAGGCCGGTGACGCCTATCACACGGCCCGGAACCAGCATCAGCAGTGCCGGTCCCAAACCGACAAAACATCGCCCCATACAGACGCCCTATATGCGCGCGCCGTTTCGTACTTCAGCAGTCGCGGCAGGTCTTGAGGCCGATCATGCTGTAAAGCGGGCAGGTGCCGACGAATGCGGTCAGGGTGAAGATGGCTGCAACAACCAATGCCAGCCAGAAAAGCACCCCGGACCCGGCAATCTCGGTTCCGAATGCTGCGAATACCAGTAAGGCCGCCACGACAAGCCGTGCGCCCCGGTCGATTGTTCCCATATTAGCGGTCATGTCTCACTCCATCGAGAATCATTGGACTGAGCCTTGCATGAGCCGATGCAAAACCTTTGTGACATGGTCACAGAACTGGCGTGACGAGCGATCAGGGCACGGTCGGGGCTATGCGCCTGAAGACCGAACCATTCTTTCGAGTCCGGCGCGACCGGTCAGATGCACCTCGCCACGGGACTGCTCCACCCAACCCCGGCGATGGAACTCAGACAGCGTCCGAGAGATCACCTCGCGGGCCGTCCCAAGCTCTTTTCCCAGCACCGCATGGGTCGCATGCACGACATCGTCCTTGTCGGCCAGTTCCAGAAGCCGGGAGGCGAGGCGCACATCCATACGCTGAAAGACGATGTCATCGATCAGCGTGAAGAGATCGGTGATCCGTCGGGAATAGGCCGCGAAGACGAATTCGCGGAACACCGGCGAATGCGCAACGAGCTTGTCGAAAGTAGCGCGTGGGATGGCGACGGCGGACACATCGGTCTCCGCGATGCCGTCGGCAGAGTAATCCTCGAATGCAAGCATGCATGCCGTGGTCAGAACGCAGCTTTCACCGGCATGCACCCTGTAGAGGAACACTTCCCGACCGGTCTCGGACTTTTGCTGCACCCGGACCGAGCCATCGAGCAGCAGAAGCAGATTGTCCGCTGACTGGCCCGGCGCGAAGACCTGGGTTCCGGCAGGCACGGACACGACCTCGCTGCCTGCGACAAGCTCTGCGCGGACATCGTTCGGCAACCCGCTCAGGCCTGTGAACCTGTCAATCCATGTTTTTTCCATTTTCGTGCATCCCCTACACTTGGAGGTTTGTAGCACAGAACGCGGCCCGGCTGGGGCCGCGCCCGCGCTTTCAGGGCAGATGTAAGGTCAAAGTGCCCTGGTGGAATAGTACCAATCCTTCGTCTCGTAGCCTTCTGACATCCGGGCTTCTGCTGCATCGGTCGTCTGCGGCGTCGGAACGATGACGTCCTGACCCGGCTGCCAGTTCTCGGGTGTGGCCACCCCATGCATATCCGAGGTCTGAAGCGCTTTCAGGAGGCGCAGGAACTCATCCACGGAACGGCCGTTGGTCATCGGATAGTAGACCATGGCGCGCAGGACGCCATCGGGGTCTATCACGAAGGTCGCCCGCACCGCCTGCGTGTCCGATGCACCGGGCTGAATCATACCGAATGCCTGCGCCACTTTCATGTCAAGATCTGCGATGATCGGAAAGGGGATTTCGGCGCCGAAGGTCTCTTTGATCGAGCGGACCCAGGCGATATGGGCATAGTGGCTGTCGATCGAGAGGCCCAGAAGTTCGGTATCGAGCTTGGCGAACGCGTCCGCCCTGTTCGCAAAGGCCACGAATTCGGTCGTGCAGACCGGTGTGAAATCGGCAGGATGGGAAAACAGGATCAGCCACCTGCCCTTGTAATCGGCAAGCGTTCTGCGGCCATGGGTTGTCAGCGCATCGAAATCCGGTGCTGGTTCGTTCAGGCGTGGCAAACCGGCGGCAGTTTCTTCGGTCGGTATGGTGTGAGCAGTCACGGCGAGGCTCCTTCGGATTGTTGACGGCCCTGACTACCCCTGCTTGTGAAATTCTGGAAATTGATTATTAGGTGCTTTGTTATCTAGAAAATCGATAAACCATGACAACAGTCCGGCAACTTCGCTTTCTCGTGGCTCTTGACGACACCCAGAACTTTTCGCGTGCAGCGGAACTGTGTCATGTGACCCAATCCACGCTTTCGACGGGACTAAAGGAGCTTGAAGACCAACTGGGCGTGCAGGTTGCCGAGCGCACCAGGCACAGCGTTCTGATGACGTCCGTCGGTCAGGATCTGGCTGAACGCGCGCGCAATATCCTGGCCGAGGTT
This sequence comes from uncultured Paracoccaceae bacterium, assembly GCA_947503175.1. Taxonomy (GTDB): domain Bacteria; phylum Pseudomonadota; class Alphaproteobacteria; order Rhodobacterales; family Rhodobacteraceae; genus Ovoidimarina. The sequence continues at coordinate 680,565 of CANNCO010000001.1, read as the reverse complement.
CAGGATCTGGAAGACAGGGCACATCGCGAGAAGGCCGCAGGCGCGACAGCGGTGCGCATGGGCATGATCCCCACCGTGGGGCCATACCTGATGCCGCGTGCGATGCCTCTTTTGCGCAAGGCGTTTCCGGATACGAAACTCTATCTGCGCGAAGAACTGACCGATCCGCTGGTGGCCGGGCTGACAGAAGGACGGCTCGACCTTCTGCTGATCGCGCTTCCCCACACCCTGCCACCACAGATCGAAACCGAAATCCTTTTCAGCGACGGTTACCTGCTTGCCACGCCCAAAGGCCATCCGCTGGGCAACCGCGCCACAACGGGCGCGGAAGACCTGATGGACAGACAGCTTTTGCTTCTGGAACGGGGGCATTGTCTGCAACGCCATGCCCTTTCGAGCTTCCCGAACGTCACCCTTGAGGAGGATCCGAGTTTCGCGGCGACCAGCCTTGCCACACTCGTGGCCATGGTTGAAGAAGACCTCGGGATCACGCTTTTGCCGAAGCTGGCGGTCGATGCCGGGATATCGAAGGGCCATTCGCTCCACCTCGGGAGGCTCGATGGCACATGCCCGCGGCAGGTTGCCCTCGCCTGGCGCCGGAGTGCCGCAAGTGCCGGTCTGTTCAGGCGGATCGGTGATTGCCTGAGGGAAGCCCGGGCAGTGTTAGAGCGGGACGCCGCGACAGCCTGAGCGGGCGGGCCCCGTTTTGCTTCAGAAGCTCCAGACGCGCGTATCCGGCGCCATCAGGCGTGCCGCCATCTCGCCCGGGGCTGCGACGCCAATCCCCTCGAGCAGCACGGAGGCATCCTCGCCGCGTGCCGGCAGGTAGATCGCGCAGACCTCGACACTCGCGCCGGTGTTCTCGCGGATCATCTGCATCAAACCTTGAGGACTCATGTCGCGCGGGGGTTGGCCCGCGGTCGCCGCTGCAGGGGCGTCACGCAACGCGATGTCGCCCGCCGGGCCACAGAGCAGAATATGCGTCTCGGCCCCCTGCTGCGCCGCCTGCATCGTCAGGACCATGGCCATGAGCTGGGTTTGCGGTTCGGGTGAGGTGACGACCGTCACAAGCTTTGCACTGTCCTGAGCGAATGCCGTGGCAGCGGTCGTCACGGCCAGCACAGCCGAAAGGATGAGTTTCTTCATTGATGGTCTCCTTGGGTTTTGCGGAAAGGTTCCGGTTGGCAAACCTCTCGCCCGGCGCGCTACGACTTGTGTGACGCGCAAAGGCAAAGAGAGTGATGGCGGGAGGGCGAGCGCGACGAGAGCGAACTCCCGTCGTGACGCCGCGCAGGGCTGTCTCGCCCAACAGCAGGCATCACGGGCAAGGTCGGTCGTTCATGCTCCACATCGCTATCTGGTTCTTTCAGGTAGGGAGAATCAGGCCTCTGGCGCTGACTTGGTCCGCGTTGAACCCAAGAGGGATTCCAGTGTATAGACAAGGATCGCAGCACCGACCGCGCCGAGGCCCGCGACGCCGAGAAAGACGATGACGTCGACCGGCCCGCCAAGATCGGAGAGACGAGACTCGGTCATCACCATGACGAACCATACGGCGGCGACCGCACCGATGGGCATCGAGAGCTGTGCCAGCAGGAACTTCTTCCAGCTTACCGATCGATCGCGGATGAGGACGTAGAGATATCCCAGCGTCACGATCCCGGCCACGGCAACCATGGTCCAAAAGAGACCGCGGCCGAAAACCTCTTCGAAGACCGCGATCAGTGTTCCGAATGTAAGTTCTTTCATCTCACTCTCCTCACGCGCGACCGCGCAGCATTGCGTTGTAAGTGGCTTTCAGCGCCACTTCCTTCATCAGCCAGCTGATCCACAACTCTTCGAGCGGTGCGATCATTCCCGGGAAAGACGGCACGAGGTTGTTGTCATAGTCGAACTCGACCAGCATGGCGCGGCCGATACGGGTGATCATCGGACAGGATGTATAGCCGTTGTAAGTCTCGGTGCCTTCGCGCCCCTCTATTGCCGCGATGAGGTGATCCTCGACCACAGGCACTTGCCACTTGACGCTGGCGGCCGTTTTGCCTTTCGGGACACCTGCCACATCACCAAGCGCGAAGATTTCCGGGTAACGGAGGTGGCGCAGGGTTTTCATGTCCACCTCGACCCAGCCCTGATCGGTCCAGCGATCTGCCCAGTGCAGCCCTGACTGGCGCACGAAGTCCGGGGCCCGCTGCGGTGGAACGACATGGATGTAATCGTAGTCGACCTCTTCCGTGCCGCCTTCCGTAGCGAAGGTCGCGCGCTTGGCACCGGCGTCGATTGCCGTCAGCGTCCGGCGCATCAGCGTGTCCACGCCGCGGTCTTCGAACAGCATGCGCACCTTCTCGGCGACGATCGGCACACCGAAGAGCGAGGTTTGAGGCGCCGCGTAAACCATGTTCATGCGAGCGGCATTTCCGGCGCGGCGTGCAATATCGTCGATCAGAAACGTGTGTTTCAGCGGTGCGCCCGCACATTTCATTTCGGTCGCCGGCCGGGTGAAGAGCCCGGTTCCGCCCTCTTCGACAAAACGGCTGGCCGCCGTCCATGTCCGTGCGGCGTAATCGGGTCCGGCGTAAAGCGCACCGATGCCGTTTTCGCCGACCATGTCGAGGCTGAAACCGTCGACTGCATCGTGGTCAAGGACAAGCCCGGGCGCGACGACCAACCAGTCATAGCCCAGTGTTTCTCCGGATTCGGTGGAAACGGTCCTGGTTTCGGCATCCACGGCAGCTACACGTTCGGGCAGCCAGGTCACGCCGTCGGGCAGCCACTGCGCCGTATCCGATACTACATAGCCGGGCGGCTTGAGGCCCGTCGCCACCAACGTCAGACCGGGCTGATACAGATGGTTCCGGCGCGGGTCGATCAGGGTGATCTGCGCGCCATCAAGACGGCGCGCCAGCCGGTTCGCCAGCGCCGTTCCAGCGGAACCTGCCCCGATGATGACGATCCGGGCCGTCGTCTGGACCCGTGCAGCCTGAGCCGGACCTGCGTCTGGCGCGACGGTCGCGGATGCTCCGCCCGCCATCGCGATTTTGAGGAACTGTCTACGATCCATTTTGAAGTCTTCTCCTCCTGTCGGGGCGCTGTAGCGGTCGGCCCGCCCCGCGTTTCCTATTCTCCGACGACCGCCGGGCTGGGGTCGTCGTCCTCCTCGGCAAGCTGTCGATCGCGCTGAATCTCCAGCCACATCGCGTTCACGACGGCGAAGATCGCGGCGAGCGGAAGGCCGAGTAGCCATGCGAAATACCACATTCCTGGAACTCCTTCTTAGTAAGCCGTGTCAGAATTGCCGGTGACATCGGCCTCGGTGACCTTGCCCCAGAGCACTTTGTAGACCCAGGCGGTGTAGGCGAGAATGATCGGCATCAAGACGACCGTGCAAATCAGCATGATGAACAGTGTCTGATGCGAGGACGAGGCGTCCCACACCGTCAGCGAGCTGTTCGGATCTACGGTCGACGGCAGGATGAACGGGAACATCGTCAGGCCGACGGACGAGATCACGCCGGTGATGCCCAGTTTCGACCAGAGCAGCGTCGAGACCTCGCGCCCTGCCCTGAGGCCGCGGACTGACAGCGCCATCCCGACGAACCCCATAAGGGGCGCAATCCCGATCCATGGCCGTTCCGCATATGCGGACAACCAGGAAACACCGCGCTCGACTTCGGAGTAAAGCGGGTTCGATGGGCCGTTCCTGATAACCTCGCCCGCCAGCGCGAAGCCATCAATGCCGACCGCCAGCCACAGGCCAGCAAGTGCATAGCTTGCAATCGCCACAAAACCGGCCACGGTGCCGATACGCCGGGCACGCTGTGCCACCGGCCCTTCGGTCTTTAGGTTCAGCCATGCCGCACCGTGCAACAGAAGCATGGAGAGCGACACGACGCCCGCAACAAGCGCAAAGGGCCGCAGGAGTCCGATGAACTTCGTCAGGAAGGTTCCGTCATAGCGCGGCATGAGAATGTCGTTGAGATAGAACGGAACGCCAAGCAGCACATTGCCCACTGCGACACCGAACAGAAGCGCGGGCACGGCACCGCCTGCGAAAAGCGCCCAGTCCCAGCCGTTCCGCCACGCGACACTGTCGCGCTTGGACCGGTACTTGAAGGCCACCGGGCGCACGATCAGCGCCGCGAGCAGAACGAACATCGCCAGGTAAAACCCTGAAAAGCTGACCGCATACAGCGGCGGCCATGCGGCGAAGATCGCGCCACCTCCAAGGATGAACCAGACCTGGTTGCCCTCCCAGACCGGCCCGACCGTGTTGATGGCGACGCGCCGTTCGACATCGGTTCTTGCGACAAAGGGCAGAAGCGCGCCCACCCCCATGTCGAAACCGTCGGTCAGCGCGAAGCCGATGAGAAGGACACCGAGCAAAGCCCACCAAATGACCCGCAAGACATCGTATTCGATCAGTTCATAAAGGATCATGGCACTTACTCCGCAGGCGATCCGGCCGGGGCGAAGGGCCCCTGCCCGTCATGGGTGCGCAACCGGTGTTCGTGGCGCGCTTCCCAGATTTCTGTTTCTTCGACGTCCTGGAACGGACCCTTGCGGATGTATTTCAGCATAAGCCCCATCTCGACGACGAAGAGGATGGTGTAGAAGGTCACGAAACCGGCAAGCGTGATAAGCAGGTCCTGGACGCTCAGATGGCTGACGGAGAGCGCCGTCGGCAGCACCCCGTCCACCGTCCAGGGCTGGCGCCCGAATTCGGCGACGAACCAGCCCATTTCGGCGGCGATCCAGGGCGTGGGAATAGCTGCGACCGCGGCCCGAAGTGCCCAGCGGGGATAGGTCTGACCCCTGAAAGACGACCGCCAGAAGAAGTAGGCCATGATGCCGATGAACGCGAAACCGAGACCCACCATGATCCGGAAGCCCCAGAAGAGAGGCCAGACAGTGGGTATGGTGTCTTCCGCCGCCATGGCGATCTGTTCGGCGCTGGCTTCGCGCGGGTCATCGAGATAGCGCAAAAGAAGAAACGCAAAGCCAAGATCGGCCGAATGCGCCTCGAACGTAGCACGCACATCCGCTAGAGTATTTTCACGCTGTTCCCGGATCGTCGTGAGCGCGTCATAGGCGATGATGCCGCTTTCGATGCGGCGTTCGGCCTCGGCAACCAGATCGTTGATGCCTGGGATTTCCTCGGTCAGGGATCGCGTGCCGATCAGACCCATCACCCAAGGAATTTCAATAGCATAGTGGGTTTCGCGGGCCTCCTGATCAGGAAAGCCTATGGCTGTGATGGGCGCCGGTGCCTCATGGGTTTCCCACATCGCCTCGATCGCCGCGAGCTTCATGCGCTGCGTATGGCTTGCCGAGTAGCCGGATTCGTCGCCCAGCACGACGACCGACAGGGCCGCAGCAAGGCCAAAGGAAGCGGCAACGGTAATCGACCGCCGCGCGAGCGCCACATGGCGATTGTTGAGTAGATACCAGGCCGAAACGCCAAGAACGAAGACCGAAGCCGTGACATAGCCCGCCGACACGGTATGAACGAATTTCGCCTGCGCTACTTCGTTGAACAACACCTCGAAGAACGACGTCATCTCCATGCGCATCGTATCGGGATTGAACGCGGCGCCGACCGGGTTCTGCATCCATCCGTTTGCAATCAGGATCCAGAGCGCCGAAAAGTTCGAACCCAGCGCGACGAGCCACGCCACGACAAGATGCTGTATCTTGGTAAGCTTGTCCCAGCCGAAAAAGAACAGTCCGACGAAGGTCGCCTCGAGGAAGAAGGCCATCAGCCCTTCGATCGCAAGTGGCGCTCCGAAGATGTCGCCGACGTAATGGCTGTAATAGCTCCAGTTCATGCCGAACTGAAACTCCATCGTGATGCCGGTCGCGACGCCGAGAACGAAGTTGATCCCGAACAGCATGCCCCAGAATTTCGTCATCTGCCGCCAGATCGGACGGCCCGTCATGACGTAGACGGTCTCCATGATCGCCACGAGGATCGACAGACCCAAAGTCAGCGGCACGAAGAGGAAATGATACATTGCCGTCATCGCGAATTGCAGACGCGATAACTCGACGACATCTAGCTCCATTGAAATGCCTCCTTGGTCCGCGCGTGGAACACCGTTTCGATCTGAATCGGGTTTCCCATCGCGTCACCGGGCGGCATACATCCGTGCGAATGAAAAACTCGGTGACATCATCACCAATTCAGATGGAAAGGCGCACCGACCAGTCGAATATCGGATGACCGGTTCCGCGATGCATGGCGACCACGATCAATGCGTCGGGCAACAGGTCGCGGACACCCTGCAGAACCCGATCTGCCATCGCGCTATCAAGGCCCTCGGTCGGTTCGTCGAGAAGGAGGATTTCGTTCTTTTTCAGTATGCTCCGCGCCAAGGCGAGACGGCGGGCCTGCCCACCGGAGAGGCCTGAGCCGCCCTCGCCCAATCCGGCATCAAGGCCGCCGCGCGCCCGAATTTCGTCGACCAGCGCGACAGCTTCGAGCGCCGTCCACATCGCGTCGTCGCTGGTGTTTTCGGCGAGTGACAAGTTGTCACGGATCGTTCCGGCGATCAGAGCGCTGCGTTGGGGCAGGACCGTGACCATGTTGCGTAACGCATCTTCGGGCCATGCGCTTGGCCGCCGTCCCCGGATACAGATTCCGGTGTCGTCGCCGAGGCCTGCAATCTGCAAAAGAAGTGTGGATTTGCCCGCACCAGAAGGTCCGGTGATGACCACGGCCTGACCGGTACCGAGTTGCAGTTGCAGATCCGGGCGATCCACGGTGAGCAGTGGCGCATCGGGACAGCCGGGTGTTCCGCGAGCACCGCTTGATGGAACGGAATATGGCGCAACACGCCGCGCCGCTCCGACCATTCGGCCAAGATCCGAAAACCCTCGCCGCAACGGCAGGATCGTCTCGGCCAGCGCGAAGGCCACGAAGAGACCGATGACCGCCCGAGCCGGACCGGTCCGGCCGCTGTCAAGCAGGCTGGCACCCGCTAGAAGCGCCGCCATCACCACAAAGGCCACCAGAACAGCGAGAAAGAATCCGGCATTGCGTTCTGCGGTATCGAGGCGGCGGGCCGCCGCCCGCGCCGTATGGTCGAGGGCGAGCAGCCGTTCTTCCCGGCGAGATAACCGGCTCGCCAAAATCAGGGCCTCCCGATCCCGGATCATGTCGATGACGCCGCGGCGCAGGCGCTGACCGGTTTCTTCTGCCCGCACCGACGGGGCAATGCCGCGGCGCGCGAGAAACAAGAGGATCAGACTTGCGGCGGGAACGTAGCCCAGAAGGATCGCCGCTGCGACCGGCCAGCCGACAAGCCATCCGAGAGATGCGAACACAACTGCATGGGTGAGAAGCGCGGCACCGACCGGCAGGATCAGGCGCAGAATGAGCCCATCGAGCGCATCGACATCGGAGACGATCCGCGTCAAGGCCCCCTCGCCGCGCAACCGCATCAGGCCGCGCCCGTCAGCCCGCGCATAACCGCGCAATAGAACGACCCTGAGACCGGCCAGGGCGCGCAAGGTGGCGTCATGGGTCAAGAGTCGCTCTCCGTACCGGGCCGCCGTCCGTCCAAGAGCGAGAAAGCGAACTCCGGCCGAGGGGCGAAAGACATCGAATGCAATTCCGACGCCGGCAAGGCCGGCAAGGCCGGTTGCCGTGATGAACCAACCGGACAGGCCCAGCAATGCAGCACCCATGAGGAGGACGGTCGCCGCAAGAGCCGCGCCGCGTATCATTGCGGGCCGGTCTGCCATGACAAGCAGCTGCACGATATGCAGAACGGGCTTCAAGCCACCATCTCCAGCTGATGCCCCATGGCCGCGGCCAGCGCCGGGTCATGCGTTGCAACGACGATGGTCCGTCCTTCGGCGTGGAGCCTGTAGAGCGCCGAGATGATGCGGCCGGCGGTTTCATTGTCGAGATCGGCGGTCGGTTCGTCGGCAAGGATCAGATCACCGCCGGACAGAACGGCGCGCGCCAACAGAAGCCGACGAGCCTCGCCCCCGGACACGCCACCGCCGGTCTCTCCCAGACGTGTCGCGAGACCGTCGGGAAGGCGCGCAACGATCCCGTCCGCGCCCACAAGCCGAAGCGCTGGCCATGGGTCGGTTCCCGTATCCGCTGTGTCGAGCCAGTCTCCGAGCGTCCGATCGGAAAAATGCGGACGCTGTGGGACATGGGCGACCCGGGCGCGCCATGCATCGGCAGTCGTGGCATCGAGGGGGCGTCCGCAAACCTCGATCCGCCCGGATACGAGCGGGACCAGCCCGGCGATCGCGGCGAGCGCCGTACTCTTACCGATCCCGCTTGGCCCGGTCAGCGCAAGGGTCTCCCCTGCCCTGAGCGTGACGTCCGGCAATGGCACATTCCGTCCCCGCAACCTCGCAACGCCATCGGACACCGTGACGGCCAGTGTCCCGGGCAATGGTTCGGACTCCTGCCCCGCCCCGACGAAAGAAACGCGTTCGGCGGCATCGAGGGCGTCAAGCTCTGCAACGACCGCGAACCCGGCGGCGCGGTCATGCCAGGCGGAGGCAAGATCCCGCAAAGGTTGGAAAAACTCCGGTGCGATGAGCAACAGAAAGAGGCCCTGACCCAGTGTCAGTGGCGTGCCCCAGGACCCGAACCGGATTTCGCCGAGAAGCGTGAAGCCGACAAACACGGCCACAAGCGCCACCCCCAGCGCCGAAAACAGTTCCAGTACAGTCGATGACAGGAAGGCGATGCGCAACACCGCCATCGTCCGGACCCGCAAGCTTTCGGCGCGTGCGCCAAACTGATCTGCCGCCCGGTTGACCGCGCCCAGAAGGCGGATGTCAAGCATCGCCGACAGCCGATCCATGACCATGTCGTTCATGGTTCCGATTTCATTCAACTGGCGCCGGGACGCGTCTTCTGCCGCCATTCCGACCAGTGCCATGAAGACCGGAACGAGCGGCCCGGCCACCAAAAGCGTCAGGCCCACGACCCAAGACTGCGAGAACGCCAACACGAGGAGGAGAAGCGGCAGAACGGATGCCCGCATCATCGCAACCCGATACCGGGTGATCCAGGGTTGCAGGAGCGGCAGTTTCTGGACGACGAGGGACGCAATGGCGGCAGAGCCCTTTTCGGAAGGCATTCGCGCTTCGCGGCGAATAAGCGTCGCGCGCTCTCTTGCGATTGTCGTGTCAGCCGCCCGGAAGAGAAGCCCGCCCGATCTGTGTTCGAGTGCCGCGCGCACCACCCCACAAGCCAGAAAGACCAATGCGGCGACCAATGCCCGCTCGACCGGCGGATCCCCTTGCGCCCAAGCCGAGACCGCCCAGGCGACGGCACCGGCCTGAACTGGCCAGAGGGCACCGGCGGCAACCGAAAGGCCGCCCGCAACCTTCAGGTCATGGGCGACCGGCACGATCATCCGGTCGTGAGCCCCTTTTCTCGGGTTTTCGGCACCGGTTTGCCCTTCATTCTTCATCGGGTTCGCCTGCTTGGATGCCTTTTACTCACCCGCACCGGGTGTCTGAGCCCAAGTGTTGGGCAAGCCAGGCATGAATGCATTTCGGGACAGTCTGGACATCGCGCCAGGGGCGACGAGATCGATGGTGCCCCGCCTCTGGACGATCCAGCCCTTTCTCGCGAAGTCCCGCAGCCTGCGTGAAACCACTTCGCGTGCGGTAATGAGATCCGCGGCAATCGCATCATGTGTCGCCGCCACCTGACCGGATTTTGCGTGACCAAGCAGCCATTCCGCGATCCGCTGGTCCAGGGTGACCGCGTTTTTCGACGTGATCCGAGCGAAGAAATGCGGCAACCGCCGGGCATGTTGAGCGAACAGCGCGCGCCGAAAACCGGCCGGCCCATGGACCAGCGTCATGAAGTCCGCCGGGGGCAGTTCGATCCACGAACATGGCGCGGTGGCGACTGCCCGAACATCTATATCCCGGCCCGACAAGATCGCGGCAGTGACGGGCATGCAATCCTCGCCTCCGGTGGCCCTGCACTCGGCCCAGGGGACCCGACGCCCCCTAGTTCGGAACTGAACGGTCAGTTTCCCCGATGTCAGAAGTACGAAGGCCTTCGGCTGGCTCTGCCAACTGAAGACCGTTTGTCCCGCTGCCGCACGTCTCGCGATGCCACCGACCGTCCTGACCGCGCGTTCTAGCGTCAGGGACTTGTCGGTGGCATCTTCACAGGTCTGATCAGCTTGCATCTCATCTTCCTTTGCCGGTGCGCACCGGGTTCGGTTCAGGGGATCATTGGACCGCAACCTGCGCCGTCTCGCGGCGCTTTCCGAAATGCCTTCGGTTCAGGACGACAAGAAGCACGATCATGGAAATCTGACCGGCAACGGCCAGAGATGTGAGAGCCCAATAGGCCGTCCCGAACTTGGTGATCAGCCCGGCAGCCACAAGGCCCTTGTTGATCCAGAACTGCGTGAGAACCGAAAGTGCGACGCCCGGACAGATCAGGGCGTAGCTGCCCACCGAGGTCTCGGTTCCAACGATGAAGCGGTGGATATAGCCTGTCGCCCGCAGAACGGTGAGTCCGAACAGGGCGAAAAGAACCTCGAGCGACATCATCCGGGTCAGCATGACCAGTGCGTCGCCCGCATTCGAATGCCCTTCGAAATGCATGTGCAACCCATGGTCCTGGCGCAGCAGAAGAATGCCGAGGACCGTCATCAGCGGAACGACGATCAGCAAGGTCGGAGCCTGTTCGACATTGACACCGTTTTCCAGCATCGCGCGGAGCCCGAGAATGACACCGACGAGGGCAATCGTCGCCGCGGCCACGAGGAAGAACGTCGACAGGATGATCGAGATGCCCGACGTCAGGGGCGTCGCACTCATCGCCCCCGGTGCCGCCAGTCCGACACCGACCATTGCGAGGGAAAATGCGGGTAAAAGCTGTGCAAAAGAGTTGTTGGTTTTGCAGTCGAACTCACCCGAAGCCATGACCCGGGCGAGAAATCCACCCAACTGGCGCAGGGCCAGGGTGCCGATCGCCAAAAACGCGATCAGCGCGACGGGAAACAGGTACTCGACCACCGACCACAGGCCCGGGACGAAGACGAGGCCAAGGATGAAACCGACGTTAATGGACATCGCAAGAGCCAAGGGCAGCGCCATGATCTGACTCTGTGCGTTCGTCGTCGCCAGCATCCGGCCGCGCTGGGAGCCAAGGAAACCGCGAACCCGGCGCAGGTTCCAAACGAGCAAGTAGAGATTCATGATGCCAAACACCGCAATGCCAGCGGCTGCGAGAAGGATTGCGCCAGCCAGAAGTGGCGTCGCATTGGCGAAAGCCGCGGCGATATCCTCGAAGACAGGTACGGCCTTGTCCGGGTGCGGGACCCAGAAAAGAAGGTACATGAAGAAGGTGACGGCGAGGCCGCCGGCTCCAACGGAGGCGAGGAAATAGAGCGGCGACCACGTGTCGGCGGGGCGTTTTGCATTATCTTGCATGGCGAATCTCCACATTGATTGGGACGTCATGCCATGGAAAACGCGATCCCGACGGTGACATGGTTACTAATCCCAGACGGCCGGGATCGTGCGGATCAGTTCGATTGCTGTTCATCGGGTAGGGCAGCAGGGCGTCGTTAGCGTCAGACGAGGCTATCGGCCTCACAATCCGGTGATGCGCAGGGTGCTGCCTCGTCGCGAAGGTCCTCGCGGGGGACTGGTGCACCGAACCCAGGAACGAGAGCAGCATCGGTTGACGTAACGCTGCGGAAAGCCGTGTCTGACCGGTTATCGATGCGCGAGGCGCAGGCCCGCTTACGGGCAGACAGACCTCATCTCTCGGGGCGCCGGTGATGTTGCGGAACGCCCCATACCACGATGTACAGGGATGGGTGCGGGGAAGGTGCAGAGGTCGTTGAGCCGATCTCAATCTGGCTCTGTTGGTGTGACGGGACCCGCATCCTGACGGCACATCTGTGTAAGAACTCGGGTGAAGGCGCGGGCCGCAACGGATGGCACTTCTTCTGTCCGGCTCATGATCCCTACCGCGCCCGTGGTCGCTGCCGTGTCGAGGTTCAACGCCACAAGCCGCCCTTCGGCAATGTCCGCCGCCACAACCCCACGGCTGATAATCCAAACGGTACCCGCATCCGAGAAAACGATGGCGCGCCCCAGAGCAGGTGACGTCGTCTCGATACGGTTCCGGAACAACGGAACCCCTTTCGAGATCAACAACCGTGCCACCAACGGCCGGATCGCCGAGTCTTTCGGCGGGTAGAGGATGCGAAAAGCATCGAGTGCCTCGAAAGTCTTCACCGCAAGGGCCGGGCTTTCGGGACGGGCAACGACGACGACCTCTTCAGTATACAGCTGCTGAAACCCGAGACCGGTCATGGTTTCAGGACGCCCCAGCCGACCCACGACGAGATCGAGGCCACCGCTTCTAACCCGTGACGTCAGATCGTGATGCGGGCCCTCGTGGACTTCTAGCAACGTGTCCGGGTTACCGGAGGCGAAGGCCAGAGCGGCTTGCGGAAGCAGATTTGAGGCGACGCTTGGCAAGGCGCCCACCTTGAGCTGCCCCGCAGCAGCACCGGTGCCGCGGATGCTGCGCAGCCCATGCCGGAGCGCTGCCGTACTCTGTTCGGCGAATTGCAGGAACACCTCTCCCTCCGGGGTCAATTCGACACCGGACCGGCTGCGTTCCATGACAACGACACCGAGGATCTCCTCTAACTCTTTCAACGTCTTCGAAATTGCCGGCTGCGTCAGGTTCAGATGTCCGGCTGCTGCCTTGAAACTCCGCGCCCGGGCAATTGCGCTGAACGCATCGAGATGGCGAAACTTGATACGGCGATCCAAATTCTTTCCAATTCTGATAACCAAACTTCGCAATACTTCATTTTCAATACTCTTATCAATATGCGAAGCAGGGTTGACGAGATCGGGAGGACGGAATGAAAACTCAGGTTGCGATCATTGGCGGCGGACCCTCGGGGCTTTTGCTGGCGCAACTTCTGCACATGCGCGGAATCGACAGCGTTGTTCTTGAGCAAAGAACCAAGGACTATGTGCTTGGGCGCATTCGCGCCGGCGTTCTGGAACAGGGGTTGGTGAAGCTCATGGAAGAAGCCGGCTGCGCTGAGCGGCTTCATGCAGAAGGCTTTTCACATGACGGCACTCTCGTATCCTACGGCGACGAGATGTTCCGCGTGGACTTTACCGAGCATACCGGCACACCGGTCGTGGTCTATGGACAGACCGAAGTAACGCGCGATCTCTACGACGCGCGTGAGAAGACGGGCGGGCAAATAGAGTTCAACGTCGAGAATGTCGCGATCCATGGCGCGGATACCGAGACGCCACATGTCACTTACACCGTCGCAGGCAAGGAGTATCGGCTCGACTGCGATTTCGTGGCGGGCTGTGACGGCTTTCACGGAGTCACCAGGCAGACAATCCCGCTTGATATACGCAAGGAATACGAGAAGGTTTATCCCTTTGGATGGCTCGGCATCCTGTCGGAGACACCTCCGGTCAATCACGAACTGATTTATGCCAACTCGCCCCGCGGCTTCGCACTTTGCTCGATGCGCAACGAAAACCTCAGCCGGTACTACATTCAGTGTTCGCTGAGCGACAAGCCCGAGGACTGGACCGACGACGCCTTCTGGCAGGAACTCAAGCGCCGCATCCCGGCCGATCAGGCCAACAAGCTTGTTACCGGCCCGAGCATCGAGAAATCCATCGCCCCGCTGCGGTCTTTCGTGACCGAGCCGATGCGCTGGGGCCGGCTGTTTCTGTGTGGAGACGCCGCCCATATCGTACCCCCGACCGGGGCCAAGGGGCTGAACACAGCCGCATCCGATGTGCACTACCTCTACAACGGGCTGCGCGATTACTACGAGAACGGCAGCAGCGACGGCATTGACGCCTACTCGGAAAAGGCGCTCAATCGTATCTGGAAGGCGGAACGTTTTAGCTGGTGGTTCTCATCCCTCATGCATCTTTACCCGGACCAGTCCGAGTTCGACCGGAAGATGCAGTTGGCCGAGATCGAATTCCTGCGCTCCAACAAAGCTGCGCAGCAAGCCATGGCGGAAAACTATGTCGGGTTGCCTTATTGATGCAGGCCTTGGACGCAACCGATGTAGCACTGCGTGTGCAGGAGGCAGCCGACCCCGACCGATGCTTCGGCCAGCGCTTCAGTGCCTGGCCGAAGGCCGCCAACGCGGGCAGTTATGCCGAAGCCAGCCCGCCCGGCATTGCAGCAAAAGCCGCCGGTCCGTTTGCCGGTGGGATGTGCCACGTTATTGACGGCTCAAGCCACATGCCCGACATCGAAGACCCTGCCTCCTACGCCGCAACACTGAAACCGTTTCCGAAGGAGCATGCTTATGTCCGAGCGATTTGAAAAGGGCATGGCGACACGCCGGTCGGTGCTGGGCGACGCGCATGTGGACAGGGCGGAAGCCGCCAAGACTGCTTTCGACGCGCCGTTCCAGGCCATGATCACAGAAGGCGCATGGGGGACGCTCTGGTCCGACGACACAATAAGCAAGCGCGAACGTTCCATGCTGACACTGGCGCTTCTGGCCGCGACGGGCAATTTCGAGGAAATCCCGATGCATATACGCGCCACAATCAACACGGGCGCCAGCCAGCAAGACGTGCTGCAGGCCTTCATGCATGTGGCCGTCTATGCCGGCGTGCCGAGGGCCAACCATGCGATCAAGCTGGCCAAAGAGACCTTTGCCGGGATGGAGGAGACCAGATGACCACACCCGCCGAGTATTACCAGCGCAACCGCGACAGACATCCGCCAGCCTACACGCCGGCCTATAAGACATCGGTCGCACGCAGCCCGCGTTATTCGCTGATCAGCTTGCAGCAATCGGTCAGCGAGATCACCGGCCCGGTCTTTGGCCACAACGATTTGGGGGCGCTCGATCATGACCTGATCCGAAACTACGCCAAGGACGATGATCCCATCGGCGAGCGTATCATCGTGCATGGTCGCGTTCTGGACGAAAATGCCCGCGCCGTACCCAACACTCTGGTCGAAATCTGGCAGGCCAATTCAGGTGGACGGTATAGGCACAAGAAGGACACCTACCTCGCCCCCATCGACCCGAATTTCGGCGGCTGCGGGCGCACGATAACCGACGAACAGGGGTACTATTTCTTTCGCACAGTGAAGCCCGGTGCCTACCCCTGGCGCAACATGGTGAACAACTGGCGGCCTGCGCACATACATTTCAGCATTTTCGGCGCATCGTTCAGTCAGCGTCTGATCACACAGCTCTATTTCGAAGGCGACCCGCTGATCCCGCTCTGTCCCATCGTACAAACGATACCGGACGCCGATGCGATCGATGCGCTGACCGCGAGGCTGGACATGAACGCGACGATCCCGCTCGACACCATTGCCTATCGGTTTGATATCGTGCTGCGGGGGCGACGCTCGACGCTTTTTGAGAACCGGCTGGAGGGAAACTGAGATGCAGCGCCTTGCTTATCTGAAGGAAACGCCATCGCAGACGGCGGGGCCTTACGTCCATATCGGCCTTGCCCCGGGTGCGGCAGGGTTTGACATGTATGATCAGGAGCTTGGCTGGGACATCGCCGGCCCCAACGCCAAGGGTGAGCGTATCCGCGTCGAAGGTCGCGTGATCGACGGCACAGGGAGCCCGGTCAAGGACGTGCTATTGGAGGCGTGGCAGGCCAATTCGGAAGGCAGATATGCCCATCCCGAAGGCGGCGGCGCTGTCGAGGACGGGTTTCGCGGCTGGGGCCGTGTCATTACTGACTTCGCAACGGGCGAATGGGGCTTTGACACGATCAAGCCCGGTCTGATTCCTGCGCGGGTTCCACTTGGTGCTGTCCGGCCGGCTGCCGAGGAAGAAGAGGTGGATGCGTTCAGCCGCGGTCATCAGGGCCTGCGGGCGATGGCGCCGCATATCAACCTCTGGATCGTTGCGCGCGGCATCAATGTCGGGCTCAATACGCGGATGTATTTCAGCGACGAGCAGGAAGCCAATGCCACCGATCCGGTGATCAACCTGATCGAATGGGAGAACCGGCGAAAAACCCTGATCGCCGAGCGGACCGAACGCGATGGTTCGGTCGTCTACCGCTTCGACATCCGCATTCAGGGGGAAGACGAAACCGTCTTCTTTGATATCTGACGCTTCTATGACCGGACCACAGCATGCCCGGCTGAAGGGCTATCTGTGATCCGCGCCTCAGCCTCCGCACCAGCCTCTGAAAATCCCGGGCGAGGCCGGGCCGTTCTTCGTGCCGCGCCCCGCTGCTCATTCTGCCGGAAACAGCACCGCCCTGTCTATCTCAAAACTCAGCCCAACGGTTTCGCCCGGCGCAACCTGTTCACTCTCATCGATAACCGCGATTACATTGCTGCCATCGGCAATAGTGACATCGATGAGCGTTTCGCTTCCCAGCCGTTCCACGATCGTGATTTCGCCAGACAGAAAAGACCCCGCTATGTCTTTCGACAGGCGCAGATATTGCGGCCTGACACCCAGCTTGCCATGGGCAGCGATATGCTCGCCACCAAAGGGGTTGGGCAACTTCAGAGGCAGTAGCATTTCATTTCTGACCGTCACGGTATGGGCATCGACAGGTGAGATCTCGACATCAAGAAAGTTCATCGGAGGCGAACCGATGAAACCCGCGACGAACAGGTTTGCCGGTTTCCGAAAAAGCTCCATCGGCGCGCCGATCTGCTGGACGGTGCCATCTCGCAAGACAACGACCTTGTCGGCCAGCGTCATTGCCTCGACCTGATCGTGGGTTACGTAAACCATCGTCGCACCGAGCTGCTTGTGGAGTTTGGTCAGT
This sequence comes from uncultured Paracoccaceae bacterium, assembly GCA_947503175.1. Taxonomy (GTDB): domain Bacteria; phylum Pseudomonadota; class Alphaproteobacteria; order Rhodobacterales; family Rhodobacteraceae; genus Ovoidimarina. The sequence continues at coordinate 663,768 of CANNCO010000001.1, read as the reverse complement.
TCCATACGCATGTCGAGACGCAATGCCGCGTCGAGGTTGGACAACGGTTCGTCGAACAGAAACACTGCCGGATCGCGCACGATGGCGCGCCCGATGGCTACCCTTTGGCGCTGACCGCCCGATAACTGGCTGGGTCTGCGTTCCAGCAGGTGCTCCATCTGCAGGATCTTGGCAGCCTCTTGCACCTTGCGAGTCTTCTCCTTTTTCGGCGTACCCGCAATCGTCAGGCCAAAGCCGATATTCTCGCGGACCGTCATATGCGGGAAGATGGCGTAGTTCTGAAACACCATTGCAACACCGCGTTGCCGTGGCGGAAGCTCGTTGACGACTGCACCATCGATTTCCATGGTGCCGGATGTGATGTCTTCGAGTCCGGCGATCATGCGCAACAATGTGGACTTACCGCAACCCGACGGTCCGACAAAGACGACGAACTCACCGTCACCGATCTCGATATCCACGTTCCTGATGACCTCGACATCGCCAAAACTCTTGCACAGGTTCTTGAGTTGAATGGTCGCCATAGTCAGACGGCCTCGCGATCTTTTTTGTCGGCGAAGACCAACAAGCCATCGGCATCGACGGCGACGGGTTCGGGATCCATGAGCTCACCAATGAAGTTATCGCGCCCCCCATCCGCAAATCCCATGATCATCATGCCCTCATCTGTTTCAACGATCCGCGCCGCATAGCGCCGACATGGCATTGCACCGTCAAAGAAATGGCCGGGCGCGATGGTCCAGGGGCCCTGCGGATCATCGGCGACAAGGTAGTGTGTTCCCGACACACGCGGCTGGGTCAGTGAGACGGTATAGGCTTCCGACCAATAGCGGGCTTCGGTGCAAAACAGGCAGTACCAACGATCGCCGTGCTGAAAGACCTGGGGGACTTCCAGTTGACCGAAGCCGCCTGAAAATGCGGGCTCCAGCAGCGACCACTGCTCCAGATCGGCGGAACGGGCCATTCCGATTGCGCCCGCCGCATGGGGATCGGTTGTCCCGCTAACGCGTGCGGTAAAATACATCAGCCAGCCGGAACCGTATGGATTGCGTATGACCCAGGGGTCACGCATCGAGCGATCGTGCCAACGTGACGGATCATGCTCGGTCTCGTACATGCCTGCATTCGGGCCTTCAAGATCAAGGATCGGCTGGCTGCCGACGCGCTGCCAGTTGAAAAGGTCGGTGCTGGTTGCACGCCCGATCCGTTGATAAAGGCCGTTCTCGGCTCTCGCGCCGCCCGTGTAAAACAGGTGCCACTGCCCGTCATCACCGCGCACGACGGACCCGGTCCAGACCAGCATGTCGTCAAAGGCGGTCTGATCTGCCGGCGACAGGAACGTGCCATGATAGGTCCATTCCGTGAGATCCCTGCTCGTCGCATGACCCTGGGTGACGTGGTAATGACGAAGATCCGGGTCACCGAGCGACTTTTCGGCCTGCAAGAAGAAGGCATGCCAGAGCGTACCGTCATGCACATACCAGCTATCCCAGATCCATTTGTCTTCTAGCGCAAGCAAGATCGTTCCTTTCGTGGACAGCGTCACCCCTTCACGCCGGTCGAAGCGACCGAAGCGATGAAGGCTTTCTGCAGGACGAGGTAGAAGCCGAGGACCGGGATCGTGATCATGGACAGATAGGCCATGATTTCGCCCCAGGCCGGATTGCGCAGAAAGAAGTATTGAAGGCCAACCATGACCGGCCGGTACCCCTCCTCCTGAGCGACCATAAGCGGCCACAGATACTGGTTGTACATGAGCAGGAACTTCAGAATTGCAGCGGTCGCCAGAACCGGCCCGGACAACGGAAGCACCACCCGCCAGTAAACCTGCCACCAACTGGCACCTTCAGCCCTTGCGGCCTCGATAAGCTCCTTGGGCAAGTCTTTGAAATACTGCACAAAAAGGAAGATCGACAGCCCGTCTGCGATGAATGGCGCAATCTGGATGCGGTAGCTGTTGAGCCAGCCCTGAGAGATGCCATCTGGCCCGATCCACGGCAGCTGGGTGGCGATCATCAACAAGGGGATGGCAATCGATTCAAATGGCAGGATGAACGTCGCCAGAATCAAGCTGAGCAAAACCTCGCGTCCGCGCCAATTGAGAAACGTGAAGGCGAACCCCGCCAAGGAACAAACGACAAGTGTAAGCAGCACGGTGATGCCGGTCACCAGGACCGAATTGAAGATGAACAACTCGACCGGCGCGCGCTCGAAGGCTGCGACGTAGTTGTTCAGGCTGATATCGCCCACGGGCAGGAATGCCCTTACAGAACCAGAATCGGACAGGAGCTGCCGATCGGGCTTGAGCGATGAGATCAACATGAACACAAGCGGAAACAGGAATATGACGGCGATCAGGCCGAGCACCATGTATCTCGCAAGCAGTCTTGCGGGCCGGTTGTCTGAAGTTGCGGTACTCATTCGTGGCGTGACCTTGTCAGGTAGCGCTGCGTGAGCGATATCGACAGAACAAGAACGAAGCCGATGACCGAAATCGCCGAACCGGTTGCGATGTCCTGAGTGCGGAAACCACGTTCAACGGCTTGAAACACAATGGTTTGCGTGCTGTCGAGAGGCCCGCCCTTGGTCATCAGATCGACCTTTGCGAACAACTCAAAGGCTTGCATCGTAATGACGATAAGCACGAGAACGGCCGTGTTGCGCAGGCCCGGCCAGGTCACATAGCGGAATGTCTGCCATTTGCTGGCGCCTTCGATCGCGGCGGCTTCGTAGAGCGACGGCGGGATGGTTTGCAGACCCGCCAGCCAGATCACCATGTGGAAGCCGACGGAATGCCAGACCGAGACGCCGATGATCGCGCCAAGCGCTGTATCGGGGTTACCAAGCCAGTCGATCGGGGGGATCAGTCCGAAACTAATCAGGCCAAGTAGATTGTTCAAGAGACCGTTGTCCCCGTCGTAAATGAGCCTCCAAAGAATGGAAACAACAACGACCGAGATGACGACCGGCATGAAGTAAATGGCCCGAAACAGGGTAATGGCCGGAAGCCGCTGATTGATCAAAAGCGCCAATACGAGTGCCAAACCACCCTGCACCGGCACGATGACGGCAACGAAGATGATGGTGTTGACGAGCGCCTTCATGAACACGACGTCGCTTGCCAAAAGCACAACGCGGTTCTCGCGGGACTGCCATGAGATCCATTCGCGCATCCCCTGCAGGTGGGGATAGTCTGGATTGTTCCGCGTGAAGGTACGAACCCTCGGATACTCGATCGCACCTGCGTCATCGCGGACGATGGCCCCAGCGGCATCGCGTTCTGGCTCGATCGTCAGCACCGAAAGGCCCATCAGATTGCGATAGTTTTCAAGTCCGACGAACTGGGCTGGGTTGGGAGAGATCAGGCGCTGGTTTGTTAATGACAGCCCGATCCCGACAAAAAACGGAAGGATGATGAATACGGCGACCAACGCAAGACCTGGCAGGGCAAAGCTCCAGCCCGCCAGGTTCGATTGCGTCAGTCTTGAGCGCGCGCGCATGATCACCTATCCGATTTCCGATGGAATGGCAGCGTCAAGCACGCCGGTCTCCGGTTCCGCTCTCAGTGACCGTAGCCCTGATTGCGCTTGATATCGGCATCGATGGCATCGACGGCCGCATCGAGCGAGTCGGCGACATCGGCGCCGTTTGCAATGTTCGCCAAGGACTCGCGGAACACTTTGCCGGAGACAAGATAGCCCGGTGTTACGGGTCGCAGCTTGGCCTGTGCTTCGCTGAGACCGAAGAAGACATGCATCGGCGCGCCTTCCGCGTAATTTTCGGTCATCGCAGCCGCGGAAAGAGTGGCGGGGATCAACCCGATGCCTTCCGAAAAGGCGGCGATGTATTCATCCTTAAGCATGAACTCCACAAAGGCCATGGCGCCTTCGGTATGTTCGGAGGCCGATGTTACGGCGTATTGCCAGCTCGCTGCGCCAATGGTCGAGCCGTTACCCAAATCGGGGGCCGGCAGGAACATGATATCATCGCCGAACTCGTCAATCGCGCCCAGCGCCTTCCAGCTGCCATTCCACGACAGCGCATATTTGCCCTCCAGGAAGCCCGTTTCGCGGTCAGCCGGATCCTGGCTTGGCCCGGGTGCGAGTTCGCGGGTAAAGAGCGATTGCCACCACTCACCGAATTCCAGCGCGGCTTCGCCGTTAAGCGCATTCTCGGCAGTCAAGTAAGTGCTGCGGTCGACAATGTCCCCGCCGAAGCTTTGGAGCAGAGGTGACAGAGCATAAGGGTACCATTCGCCCTGGATCGCAAGGCCGAAGTCGATGGGATATTCGAACTCACCGCTGGCCTTGATTGTCTCGAGAGCGGCGTCGAACTCCGCCAGTGTCCATGGCTCATCGAGCGTGGGAACGCGAATGTCAAATCGCTCGAGGATCGAGCGGCGAGCAAACATCGCCACCGCAGCGTCCCAGAGGCCTATGGCATAGAGCTCACCGTCCCAGTAGCCCTTTGTGCCGGGCAGGAAGGTCTCGATCTTTTGTTGGTCGATATCGAGCGGCACAAGATAGCCTGACCATGCCCAGTTCGGCATGATCGGGCCGTCAACCGCGAGAATGTCAGGCAGGTCACCGGCCAGCGCCGCCGCCACGATCGTTTCGTTGTAGGTTGATTGCGGAAAGGACTGTGCCACCACCTCGTAGTCGGACTGGCTGGCGTTGAAGTCGTTGACAATACGCTCGACCACTGCCGTTTCCGCCGGATTACCCGCGTTATTGAACCAAAGTTCGATCTGGTCCTGCGCCAGACTGGATGTAGCAGTGGCCAGAACGGCCACCGAAGACAGGCCAAGCGTGATTGTTCTCATGGTTTCCTCTCCCTTACGATACTGAGTTCCGCGACCGGCGGTATGCGTGTCGCTACCGATGCCCGCCAGTGCATCGAGCCCCCGACCAGCGCCGGAGTGCCCAACGGCAGCGCTTCGCCACCCAGATGGCTTATCAGCATCTCGGCGGCGCGAATGCCGATGGCCGTATAGGGCAATTCCATTGTCGTCAGCGGCGGTGAAAGCGTTTCCGCGATGATCCGGTAGTTGTCGTAGCCGGCGACCGATACCTCTTCGGGTATAGAAATGTCACGGGACCGCAGAATGTCGTAGACGCGCAGCGCCATACGGTCGTTACCGCAACATATGGCCGTAGGCGGCACATCCAGTTGAAGCAGGCGGTCCACAGCATCCCAGAACAACTGCCGGTCGCCACCCAGCGCATCCAGATCGGCCGCAGCCACCAGATCGGGGTCATAAGCGATACCGGCCGCGTCGAGCGCATCGCGATATCCGGCCACACGCAGACCGGTTGCTTCCAGCAGGGGCGAAAGCGTCAGATAGGCGATCCGCCTGTGTCCTTCGGCGATGATACGTTCGACCAGCGTCCGCTGCCCGCGCCGGTCATCAGGAAGCACTGCCGATGTGCCCTGATCATCATAGCAATTGGCTAAAACAAGCGGCTGCCGCCGCGACGGGTCGGGAAGCGTTACCTTCTGATGGTAGTCTGCGACGTAGATCATGCCATCAACGCGATGCCGCTGAAACGTGCGGACCAGGTGCGGAATACGCTCGGGAAGCCCGCCCGTGTCGGCAATCATGAGGGTCATGTCCGAATGGGTGAAGGCCTTCTGGATACCTTGAAGAATGTAGAGGTCGGGAAGGCCGCTCTGTTCGGTCGGTTCGGGCGAATGCGAAATGGCTCCGGTAATAACTCCGACCACCTGTGATCTATTGGTGCGCATCGCCCGAGCAGCGTTCGACGGTACATATCCCAATTCGGCAATGGCTTTTTCGACGGCTTCACGCGTGGCCGGCGCCACGTATGCATCGCCGTTGACGACGCGCGATACGGTTTTGCCCGAAACGCCAACGCGTTTGGCAACGTCGTAGATGGTTGCCATTGTCTCCTCCGAAAACCGGTTATCGCGATAGCGATTCACCATATGTCATCGATGACATAATCGCTCAATCAATCATCAGTCAAGAAGTTATGTCATCGATGACATCGCAAATCGAGAGCAACTGTTTTTAACGGATTCGATCGATCAGGGCGTCGATGGCGAGTGATAGCGGTTAAGCAGCGGCGCCTCGTTGCGCGAGCGCATTGCGTCGAGTTCGGGATGCTTCTGCCAGTAAGCCAGTAGCGCATCGCCCCATCGTCGCGCAGTTTCCACAGCCCGAGGATCAGTCAGTGGCCGCGATCTTCGGTCTGCTTCAACCTGATCCGCGCGGACCCGAAACCTTTCGATCACTGCGGTATGACCGCGATCATAGGCCAGATTGACGGTTTCGCCCGGATCGGCAATCAGATCATAAAGCTCTTCAAGCCCCCGTGCGTGAGTTGCATTGCGCGGCGGCGTGGCATCGCTTCCATCGCCATTTGGCATGTATTCGTAGACATATTTCCAACGAAGATCGACCAAGGCGCGGGACCAATAGTTGCACTCCACATAGACGGTTTCGGGCTCCGCCGCGTCGGTCTGGCTCAATGCAGGGACAATCGAACGGCCTGGAAGTCCGGCAGGCACAGCGACACCCAACAGCGTGCATAAGGTCGGCATCATGTCGGCACCCGAGACAAGGTAAGTGTCGTTTCTCCGCCCCTTTTCCCCAAAGGACCATGAGCCAAGGGATGCAATGATCAACGGGACCCTTATGCTTTCTTCATAGAGCGTGAACTTCTGGAACATCCGGTGATGTCCGTTGGACTCGCCATGATCAGAACTGAAAACGATGACGGTATCGTCTGCGAGCCCGCTTTGAGCGAGTGCGTCCAGCAGCAAGCCGATCTCGGTATCCACACGCTCGATGAAACGGTGATAATGCCATGTCATGGCGCGCCATTGCATCGTGTTCCAGTGCTGCAACCGTGCTTCAATCGGTCCGTGAATCAGCGCATCACCGCCGCGCCGCATGACACGTTGGGATACGATTTCGCGCGGATCGAAGTTGAAATTGTCGGGCAACTTTGGCAGCCAGCTTTCATCCAGAAGGCCCAACGCCGTGAGCTCGGGGGGAGGTTTGTCTTCGAAGCTGTGTTGGAACTCACAGATATCATGCGGATTGACATAAGAGGCATGAAGGAAAAACGGCGCGCTTTCGGCGGCCTGGTTCAACAGGAACGCCATCGCCGCATGCGTGGTCGAAACATCATAGAATTCGCCAGCGCCAGCCTCGATCTGGCGTTGCCCGTAAAAGAGCACGTCGAAGCTATCATGAACGTCCCGACCTTCGACATGCCACTTGCCGGCATGAACCGGCCGGCATCCGGCGCCGCGGAGCACACTGCCCAGGTCCACGACATCGTCAAAGACCGGCGCGCCGTTAAAGACCGTACCGATCTCTGACGGGAAAAGGCCGGTCATCCAGGTTGATCGTGCGGGCGCACAGGCAGGGTCGCTGCAATAGGCGCGGTCGAAACAGATGCCGTTTGCTGCAAGCGAGTTGATGTTGGGGATCGACAGACAGTCGTTGCGATTGGCAATCGTTGCAGCGGTGAGCTGGTCAACACTTATGAAAAGGACGTTGTGGCTCACAATCCCGCCTTCGCGATTGGGTTCGTAGAGCTGGCTGTTTCCAGCACGTAGGTTTGAAACGTGGATGAAACAACCAGCAACCGACCGTCTTCGGCGAACCACCAATAGACAGGCGGTAGTCCCTGGCCCGACAACATGAACCCCCTCATGGTGATCTCGGACCCGATAGAGGGGAGTTCCTGGCGCCACAGCCCGAGCGGTCGGAACGAGATGCCGTTGCGGAGCCTCGACATATTCTCCAGAACCGCCACTTTTGCAGGTTCGCCCGAGATCAGGGCCTCTGCGGCGCCACTGGAAATCCAATCGCTGACCGCCCAGAAAGGAACGATCTTTTCACCGGGTTCCAGCCGACCGATTTCAACCGTCTTGCCCGACGTCGTGATTGAGATGCAGTCTCTGTCAGTAGTGCCCGTTGCCTCAAGGCCAACGAAGCTGCCCGAATCCGATTGTTCACTGCGGATGGTCCAGGAACCTTCGGTGCTTCGCCAGGGATCGTCGCGGGTTCGAAAGTGATACGCCGCTGCTTCACCGCTGGTCGAATTCGAGCGGTGTATGTCATAGTGCCAGCAGCCGTCGGCACCTTGAAGCCTGCGAAGCACAAGCTTGCCGATTACGATCCCTTCATCCGTCTCGATCTCGGCTGCGCTTTTGTAACCGCTCCAGAAGTTGGGGAGGATCGAATAGCTTTGCCCGGGATCACTCTTCTGACGCAGGGATACATGCGCTTGCGCCAGAAAACGCTCGATATGCTGGCCGAATAACGGTGCCTGCGCGCCACAGTCATAGGCATAACTCCAATGCAGCGAGATGGGCTGATTCATCATTTCAACTCGGGCGAGGTTTTTCATTCGAACATGTCAACTTTGCACAAAGGTAAGGCACATCAGAACTATGTCATCGATGACATAGTGCGCGATTTTACCGGTGTCAAAGCAGTTGCCGAAGGACATGCGACGAGCACAGACAAGATGAACCCGCGCATCCCCTGTCTCGACGTTAACTGGCGGCTCACCACGCTCTTTTCGCTGGTTTGCGGTCTGAGTTTGCATCGAACGTCTCCTACGGCGTTCGCGTACTTAGCGGGCGCGGCCTCGGGCCAGCACACAGACACTGATCGCCTTGGCCAAAGGGTCCGCGATCATCCGGGGAAAGGATGCCCACGCTCCGGAGGGCGACTCGGACAAAAGGTAAAACGAGCCGCAAAGCGCTGGACATTGCGGAGCCGGCACGCGACATGAAAGCGGCAACTGGACTTCGGACGAGTTCCACTTTTTCCGCCTTACGGCGGACCTGAGGACGGTCAACACAACCGGGGCACGCATGATATTGACGTGCCCACGCTCCGGTTGGAACAGACCTGTCTTCGGGCGTCTTCTAAAGAGGCACATGCATGGATCGCGCAGCTATCGTTCACGAAAACTTCCTCCGGCTTGTTGCATCGGAAGACCTGCCGCAAGGCCGTGCACCGGACGGGTCGCTGACACCGGATCTGGCAGTTGCGCTCTACCGGGCCGGGTGCCTCAGCCGTGCCCTCGACCTGGAAAGCAGAGCAATGCAGAAGGCCGGGCAAGGGTTCTATACCATCGGGTCCTCGGGGCATGAGGGCATGGCCGCGGTAGCAGCGGCACTGCGCCCGACCGACATGGCCTTTCTGCATTACCGTGATGCGGCGTTCCAGATCGCGCGTGCCGATCAGGTGCCGGGACAGACGATCGCCTGGGACATGCTTCTGAGTTTTGCCGCCTCGTCGGAAGACCCGATTTCGGGCGGGCGACACAAGGTTCTGGGATCGCGCAGGCTGATGATCCCACCGCAGACCTCGACGATTGCCTCACATCTGCCAAAGGCGGTGGGGGCCGCCTATTCGCTGGGACTCGCCCGTCGTCATCGGCCAGAACACCAGACGCTCGAGGATGACGGGCTGGTGCTGTGTTCCTTCGGCGACGCGTCGGCCAACCATTCAACCGCACAGGGCGCATTCAACACGGCAAGCTGGACCGCCTATCAGTCGCATCCGCTGCCGTTGCTGTTTATCTGCGAAGACAACGGCATCGGGATCTCGGTGAAAACGCCTGAAGGCTGGATTGCCTCGAGCTTTTCGAAGCGACCGGGCTTGCGCTATTTTGCGTGCGACGGACTGGATCTCTACGACACGTACCGGGTTGCCTGCGAAGCCGCCGCATTCGTCCGCACCCGCCGCAAGCCCGCCTTTCTGCACCTGCGCACGGTTCGGCTTTATGGACACGCCGGCGCCGATGTTCCCACAACCTATATGTCGAAGGCCGAGGTGGAAGCCGAGGAGGCAAATGACCCGCTTCTTCATTCCGTTCGGCTTCTCGGGCAAGCCGGGGCGCTGAAACCAAGTGACGCGCTGAACATCTATCAGGAGACACGCGCCCGCGTTAGCCGGATCGCGACCGAGGTGGTCACCCGCCCCCGGCTTGAAACCGCATCCGATGTCATGTCTAGCCTGATCCCGCCACGCCGCAAGTGCCGCCCCACGAATGGCCCAACGCCCGAGGCGCGCGCCCGGGCCTTTGGACCGGACCAGCGTGCGATGGACGAGCCGCAGATCATGTCACGCCTGATCAACTGGGCACTGACCGACCTGATGGTGGAACATCCCGAGATCGTCCTGATGGGAGAGGATGTCGGTCGCAAGGGCGGTGTCTACGGCGTGACACAGAAACTGGTGGCACGGTTCGGGCCGGACCGGGTGATCGATACGCTGCTGGATGAGCAATCGATCCTCGGGCTTGGCATCGGGCTGGCACATAACGGGTTTCTGCCAGTTCCGGAAATCCAGTTCCTTGCCTATCTACACAACGCCGAGGACCAGCTGCGCGGTGAGGCGGCGACCCTGCCCTTCTTCTCGAACGGGCAGTTCACCAATCCGATGGTTCTGCGCATTGCAGGGCTTGGCTATCAGAAAGGCTTTGGCGGCCATTTCCACAATGACAACTCGGTCGCCGTCCTGCGCGATATCCCGGGGCTGATCCTGGCCTGCCCGTCGCACGGCGGTGATGCGGCAAGGATGCTGCGGGAATGCGTGCGGCTCTCGCGCGAGGAACAGCGGATTGTCGTATTCCTGGAACCGATCGCGCTTTACCCGATGCGCGACCTGCACGTTGCGGGTGACGGTGGATGGTTGCAAACCTATCCCAACCCGTCCGAGCGGATTCCCTTTGGCGAAGTTGGCGTTACCGGGGAAGGAACAGACATCGCGATCGTCACATTCGGCAATGGTCATTACCTGTCGCGGCAGGCGCAGGCCCTGCTTGAGGCCGAAGGCATGAAGGCGCGCGTCATCGACCTGCGCTGGCTGTCGCCCCTGCCCGACGCCGCTCTACTGAAGGCAGTCGAGGGATGCGGGTACGTGCTGATCGTCGATGAAACCCGCCGCTCCGGTGGAGTGTCGGAGGCCCTGATGACGCTTCTGACCGAACGCATCGCGATCCCCCATGCACGGCTTGCCGCCCATGACAGTTTCATCGCCACCGGACCGGCCTATGCCGTGACCATGCCGTCGACCGAAGGGATCGTCGACGCGGCGAAGGCGCTCATGGAACAGACGAAATGAAAACCGCCGTTTTGATCTGCCCGGGGCGCGGCACCTATAACAAAACCGAGCTGGGCTATCTTCGGCGGCACTTTCCCGACCCATCGCTGCTCGCCGAATTCGACGCGCAACGCGAAGCCATGGGACAGGAGAGCATCACTGAACTCGACAGCGCGGCGCGTTTCGATATCTCAAGACACACACGCGGCGACAATGCGTCGGCGCTGATCTTTGCCGCTGCGCTTGGCGACCGTATGGCCATCGACGACACTGCGATCGACATCGTCGCGGTGACCGGTAACTCGATGGGATGGTACACGGCGCTGGCCTGCGGCGGTGCCGTGACACCGCAGGCGGGCTTTGCGATCGCCAACACGATGGGCACGCTCATGCAGGAAGCCCGGATCGGCGAACAGCTGATCTATCCTTTCATGGGCGATGACTGGCGTCCCGATCCGGCACGAAGAACGGCGGTTCTCGCGCGGGTGACCGAAATCAACCGGCGGGCCGATCATGTGCTGGCGCTCTCAATCGATCTGGGCGGAATGCTGGTTCTGGCCGGAAACGCAGCCGGTATTGCGGCGTTCGAAGCCGCAGTCGAACCGGTGCATGGCCGCTTCCCGATCCGTCTTGCCAATCATGCAGCATTTCACACGGGCCTGCAGGCCCCGGTGGCGACCAAAGGGCGCGCGCGGTTCGGCGCTGATCTTTTCGGTCAGCCTACGCTGCCTCTGATCGACGGGCGGGGTGCGATCTGGTGGCCGGGCACCTGCGATGCGCGCGCGCTTCACGGCTATACACTGGGAAAACAGGTCACCGAACCCTATGATTTCACCCGTGCAATCGCCGTTGCCGCGCGGGAATTCGCCCCGGATCTGTTCATCCTCACCGGGCCGGGCAACACACTTGGGGGCGCGGTGGCACAGTCTCTGATCCTCGCTGACTGGCGCGGGTTGGACGGTAAAGCGGATTTTCAGACACGGCAGGCCGAGACGCCGACCCTGATTTCCATGGGCATCGACGCTCAACGGAAGATCGTGACATCCTGAAGGCCAGGCGCAGTCAGGCGTTTGGTGTCCGCGGGCTCACTGGCTCAATAGGTGCAATAGCGCGGCACCATGTCCGGTGCCTTGCATTTCCGCATTGGCGCCCTTGCCCAGCTTCGCCATGCCGAAACTTGGCAACTGACCCGGCAGTTCAGCGACCCCTCGAAACGGTTGAATGCACTATTGTGTTGCACATTCGATATCCGGTGCATCACCGCGTACCACCTTTGCCCCTCGCTTCGCAGGGAACGAGTGTCGGTTTTCAGATAACGGCATGCCGTCGGGGCTGCTTGGGCATCGCCCACCTCGCGCGTCAGAGCATGTTCGCCGGATCGGTCAGTTCACGGGCCATTCTTGCGAGATCGGCGACTGGCAGTACTGTGTCTGGCCCGGCTGCATTCAACTCAACAATGTCTTCTTTCATTGGGTTTGAACTGTCGGCGAACCTGCAGATCGAGTTTTTCAATCCTTCGATCTTGTCGACGGCAAAGGCGACCTGCCGTCCCGGCGCTCCGACGGAGAGCAGGTATTCTGCCGGACTTTCATTCATGGTTCGATCGGGCAGGTTCACGACGGGAACCGACTGTTCATCTATTGTGACGAATCCAAGGACCGACGGATCCAGCCCATCGCCCGCAGGCACCAAAACCGCCGGCGTCTTGCGGATGTTCAGGATTTCGGTGATGGGCACCGATAGCAACCGTCCGGCGCGAAACACAAGGTATGGTTGCCGCTCTTGCAGGACGTGTTTGCCTTCTGGAAGGGCCGAACCGCGTGTTGGCATGTCCTGTAAGCGCGTCGTCAGCCGAGACAGTTCGACGAGAGAAGGTACCTTTTGCAGGGCCTCCATGTCGATCACATGCGTCTGCTGTGCACCGGGGCCGACAAAGACGCTCAAAAGCAGTCCGGCGGCGCTGATCAAAGGACTGCTCTTACCAATATCCGAGTTCGGCACCGATATTATGTTTTCCATTGAATCGACGGCCAGTCCTAGAAGCATGTTTTCCGGGAAGCGGAGGATCACGATCTGGGCGGAGCTGCGTCGTTCGGTCCGCCCGAGACCGAGCGCACATCCTGCGTCGACAACTGGCACCTTCCTGTTTTGATGCTGGATGAAGCCCAGAAGGAGATCTCCACTGACCTCTGCAGTATCAATTTCGCGTTGCGGCACCGTCGCATCGATCCGGATCGCATCGATCGCGAAGCGGGCTCCGCCACTAGTAACCGTGAGCAGCTTGATCTGGTCAAGCACCGCGGTTTCCCGGTTGGCCATTCGGCTTGCGGTGACTGAGAGCACCTCCTTCGTTTCGAACAACCAATCGATATCAAGACAAGCCACCATATCCCTGCCCCGGGTGAAGCCCTGATGGAACAGACGCGCGCCGTGGTCGTCTTCGTTCCCACCGCGATACAAAGCAAAGGGCACAGCCTTGAAAAGATCGACAATCTCGTCAACGGCGATTGCGGTAATCTGCGAACCACGGCGAAGGATCGCCGCACTTCGGGGCGCATCGGTTCGGCGAGGAAAGCCGGCAATCGCCCCCACGTCGAGTACCGGCACCATCGTCCCTCGCAGGTCGACGGCACCCAGAACGGCAGAGCCCGGATCAAGCATCGGCGAAAGCCGCGGTACGACACAGACCTCCTCAAGGTATTCGAGCGGGACACCGATCAGACGGTGACCAAGTTGAAAGACGCCGTGTCCGATTTCCTGCGGCATGGGAGGGCCAGTCTCAGGTCAGCGCAGAGACGAGGTTCCGGATCGCGTCACCGGTCTGGTCCTGCTCGGAAACGCTGTTCTGGATGCCCTCTGCACATCCCATAACCTCCTCCAGAGTGTTCCGGATCGAAGCGAGGCACTCGATTGTCGCTGTTGCGTTGCCAGAGCATTTCTCGATCTCGCGGTCGGCCTCTTCGACCAATCGCGCAATGTCCCGAGCGGCATCGGCGTTCTTCTCCGCCAGGGTACGAACTTCGTCCGCCACGATGGAGAAACCGACCCCATGTTCTCCCGCGCGCGCGGCCTCGATCGCGGCGTTAAACGCAAGCAGGTTCGTTTGACCGGCAATATCACCTATTATTTCAACGATTTGCGAGATGTTGCTCGAAGAACCCTTTGCCGTCTCCAACGCCTGTTTGCCATCCTGCACATGGTCAGTTCCCTGTTCGGCGTATTTGCACGAGGTTTTTGCCTGCTGCGTCAGGTCTTCCAGCTGGTTCTTCACTTCATCACGAAGCGAGTAGTAGGTCTGCAGATTGTCGAGGACACTGTTCGAACTCGTCCGCGCAAGGTCTTCATGTTGGGTCTGCTTCGTAACATCGATGGCATAGGCGATAATCCGAACCACGTCGCCGCTCTCATCCAGAATCGGACTGTAAACGGAGTGCAGATAGAGATCACCGTTGTATCGGTCAACATGATGAGACCGGCCCGTCCAGAGCTTTCCCCCGGCCAGCGTCAGCCAGAACTCACGGTAATCGTTGGTCTGAACGAAGTCGGGTGAACAGAACGTGCTGTGATGCTGGCCGATCAACTCCCTCTGGGTATACCCGATCAGTTTGAGGAAATTGTCGTTCGCCTGCTGGACGCGGCCATCCGTATCGAATTCCATGACCGCTAGGCCTGCATCCGTTGCATGCCATCGTGCGTTCTTTTCCAATCGATCGGCCCGGTCCTTGGTGATGTCGGCACCAAGCAGGAGGATACGGTCGAGATTCCCTTCCATGTCCTTGATGGGGCAGTAAAAACCGCGCAGCCAGACCTGTGAACCATCCGCCGTCACCCTGTGGAAGTCGCTGGTCAGAGAAGGATCGCCGAGGATCTCCTTCCACAGCTCACGCGAAGACTTCGTCGAAGTATCATCTTGGGGGCAGAGATCGGAATGCGTCCTGCTCTTGAGCTGCTGAAGCGAATAACCAAAAAGATCGAGAAACGGTGTCGTTGCGTCGAGAACCTCTCCCGTCTCGGAAAATTCCGCGATGCAGGAGTTTTCGCGGATCGCCCTCTCGATTTCCTTCTTACGGTGAATCTCTTCACGGCTTTCGGTCACGTCTGTCGCCATGAGGAGAATCTTCTTGATTCTTCCGTTCGACCCAATGACCGGCGAGTATGAACTTTGCAGCCAGACAGGTCTTCCCGTAGGCGACAACCGGCGAAACACGCCCGAGACGACCTTTCCCGCGGCAAGATCATCCCAGAAAAACGTGTGGTCCTTTGAACTCTGACAGCGCTTCGAGACTCTCGACTTCCGCTTCGGATTCAATCTTAGCCGTATTCGAGATGATCTCGGAGGCTGCCATCAGAACCCATTCCGGGTGATCTCCACGGACCACAAGACCGAGTCCGTTGTGTCGGAACTCGAACCTTCCGTCGATTTCCTTTAGTTGACCAATTTCGTCCATTCGCTGAATGCTCCTTTCGGCGGCATTGGCAATTCCACAGCCCGCCCACGGCGAACCGTCCCTGGCTTACCCGGCAACCTCTGAATCAATCGTTGAGAGGTGGCTTTTTCATCTGCTATGGTTAGCGGGGTGTTTACGAGGTGAGTGCAGATGGTGGCGTACTTGAGAGAGAACCGCGGTGTCGAACTACGGGTGCAAGACGAAGGTGAGGACATTCTAATCTATGCCCTCAAAGGGATCGACGAGGCCGCGGAGATGTTTAACTTCCTGAAAGGCTTCTTTCCTGGCGCAAAGTTCGTGATCCAACCCATACTCAATTGAGTGCGGTTCATAGATCGATAACCTGACCGGTGGTAACGTCCGCTGGTGATGAAGCGATCTTTTGAGAATTCAGACGATGACCGGCAGGACGTTGCGCAGGATTCGCAATTGTGGACGCAGGTCGTCTTGAAGCGACGTGCAGCACCGCCATTGCGTTTCAACGGGATCATGCTGTCCCGACATGAGCATAGGCAGATGCTGGATCATATCGCCATCGAGCTCTGGCGAAAGAAATCGGGTGGCTTCGTCATCGGACTGAAAGCGAACGACGTGGAAGATGCCGCCTCTCTGGCCGACATGAACGATGCGATGGACTGGCTCGAAGACCGTTGTGCACCGGACGACCTGCACATGGCCGCGACGCAATCCCTAGGCTCACTCCTTGATGCGCCTTTCAGCGTTGCGGCCCTGCGGACGCTTCGTTGTCTCGCCGGCGAAGCGATGGATGCCTGGGACCAAATGGTTGCATTCGACGAGGCGTCGTAAACTGTCGAAAGGACACAAGATGACATCGGACCGAATCTACCGCAAGGATGCGCTCTCGGCACGTCGCGCGGCGCGAGAGCACTTGAAATCGCTGCGGGCAGCCCGATTGTCCCGGCGTGAGTCTGCGGATCGGAAAACCGCTGGCCCCGCTGCATTCGACTCTGGTGAAGACGACTTCGCAATGGCACCTGACACTCTGTTTTCTGGAACGACCAGCGGAGCCGACTTGCTCGGGTCTCCTGGACCTGTAGAGACGGTTCCATCGACACCTCCCACGGATTCGGATTCTACGGCGACTTCCCGAGAGTCCGACCCAGAGACATGTTCTGCGCCGGATGACGCTTCGAGTGAAGCTCCGGCTGATTTGGGCGAGGTTGATGAGGAAAGCGGGAAGGATCATGCCATCTCGACGAAGCCCGGTGAACCAGATCAGCATGCAGAGATGCAATCATCCGGTGATCCGGCTGATCAAATCACCGATGCCACGTCCGGAGATAAGGCTATCGTGCCCGAGGCCTCCGAGTCTGGCGAGGTTACCTCCGGAAAGCGGGACCTTGTTTCGGTTGCAGAACTGGACATAGATAGCGATCTAATTCAGCTTCCCGGTGCCGGGAGCGGAATGGTGTGGATGTTCAATCAATGCGGGGTGATGTCGCTTCGCGATCTGGCTGGCGCGAAACCCGGAGAGCTGTCCGACAAACTCGGTGTTGTCGGTCGGATTCTGGATGTTGCCCCGTGGATCGAATACGCAAAAGAGCGGTCCATCAGCGAATAACCAACCTACCGACCCTCGAAACGGATTCCAGAAACCACAGGTGACAGCGACCGCAATCCGGTAAGTGCAGGTTTTCAGCGGTTGTCAGACTGGTCAACCCGAGTGTCGCGAAGAGTCCCACACTCTGACAGTAGCTTCGGGTAGATACTATCGTCCGCCAGGGTCGCGGGAAGACTTCCTCGGTACGTCTATGTGTGAACGGGCTTTGCTCTGTATGCAAACCACAGTTCATGGGCCGCCATGGTCCTGTCCAGAGCCTATCAGATGACTGCGAAGCCCCCGCTAGTCGCTGGGCCGTTGCGCAGAACTTCTGCCGGCAGAACGGCTGCGCCTTGGGGCGATGCCGTTCACAGCAGAATCCGAACGGACGACCGATTACCTTCGGGTTTTGAAGCCGAGAACAGCTTCAGCCTCCGACAGTCGCTTCCACTTACCGATCAAGTACTCAAACCGGATGTGCCTCCCGGAGCCAGCCCGGCTCGAACGTCACGTCCGATACATCGGCAAGCCGCGCCGTGCGCGAAAGCGCCGTCTCCAGCCTTGCCATCCGGCCCGTTCCGAAGCGAACGCCCGGCTCCGGCCAGAGCGCTTTGATATGCAAGCGGTCACGATCGCGCGCGGCCTTCATATCGATCCGGCCGATCAGGCGATCGTCTTCCAGGATCGGGAACACATAGTAGCCATAGCGGCGTTTCTGTTCGGGCACGAAGATCTCGATCCGGTAGGAGAAATCGAACAGCCGTTCCGCACGCTTCCGGTCACGTAGCACCGGATCGAACGGGCTGAGGATGCGGATGCGAGACGACGGCTTGAGCGGTGTTTCATCAAGCGTTTCCGGCCAAACATAATGCTTGCGCGGGCTTCCATCACTTAGCACGATATTCGCTTCGGCGATTTCACCGCATGCAAGGGCGGATACGCACCAAGCCCTGGCTTCAGCGGGTGTGATCAGATCCCAGAATGCCGCGAGTTCGCCTGACGTTGCGAAACCCAGCCGATCAAGAGCGCTACGGCAGGCCCATTCAATCGTTTCGTCCTCGCATGGATCGGAAAGCCGGTACTTCTCCGGTATGACATTCTCGGTCAGATCATAGACCTTCCGGAATCCGTCTCTCCGCGTGACCGAAAGTATCCCGGTCCGCCAGAGATATTCGAGCGCCGTCTTTGAGGGATGCCAATCCCACCAGCCTCCTGATGTTCGTTCCTCGCCCTCACCCACATCCGCCGAACAGCACGGCCCATGATCCGAAACGTGACGGAGAATGTCGTCGATCTTGTCCTCGAAACCGTCACGCCGCCACTTTCGCCATTTTTCGGAAAGCAGCGCCTTGTTTCGCCGAAATCTCAGGCGCCAGTGGGGAAAGTGCTGCATCGAGATCATGCTGGCATCATGGGTCCAGTGCTCGAATACCCCACGGTCGCGGTCGTGCAGAAGGTGAAGGTTCCGTGAGCGATAGGTGGGACGCCGGGCGTGCAGGATCATATGGTGCGCCCGCACGACCGTATTGATCGAGTCGAGTTGCACGAAGCCAAGACTGTCGACGACGGCCTGCAGATCGGCACCCTTGCCGGAGCCAGAGGGCCTGTCAGCAAGCCCGTGCCTGTCGAGAAATATGGCGCGGGCTGTCTGGTTGTCGATCTCGGGCAATACCTTCATGGGAACCTGGTATCAGGACACTTGAAGAAGATCACCCCGCATTCCGGCCCCTGTCGAGGTTCGTCAGGCATGGTCGATCGAACGCGTTCATCTTGCAGGATTGCAAATCCTGATCACTGCCAAAGACGGCGCCATCTCGCTTCGAGCGATCGGAGAGATGAGAATGTCCGAGCCGTCAGGAGGTTTGCGCCTGCGTCCGTTCCCAGAGGTTTTCAAGGGCTATGCGACCACTTGGAATATCGCTCGCGACCTCATCCACGTCCATGATCGAAATAAGATCCTCGGTCTCATTAACGATCTGGCCGCTGACAAGGATGTAAGCCCCAGGGTTTACGATCCGCAGCGCCACAACAAGTCGCGCCAGCGCGTCGAGCGAGTGGCGCCCGGCGGCAGAAAGCCCGATGATGGCCGCATTTGCCGAAACGATCTCTGCCAGGAGTTCATCATGGGTTTGCGCAGACTTAAGGTCTATATCCCAGCCGTCCTTGTTGAAGATATCTGTCGCCATCCGGACACCAAGCGTGTGGGTATCGCCCGGGACGGCAGCAAAGACCGCCGATTTCGTATCGGGTTGGACGGCTGACGTGAACAAATGCCGCATGGCGCGCATGATCGCATACATCCGGCTCGTTCCGATCGTGACCTCGGAAAACGAGGCAAGATCGTTCTCCCACCATTTGCCAAGCATACGTGCCGCGCCGGCGAGGTATCCCAGATACACGTCTTCTAGTGATGCCCCCTCTGCAAGTACTTTGCGTACATAGGCAGCACCCGCATCCGGGTCGTCCCCAATCAGTGCATTGCAGAGCTCTTCGATTTGAGGGGCGTGTTCTTCAATGGAGAACGCTTCAGACTTCCCTGCGACGCGTAGCAAAACCTCTTTGGCCAATCCAGCGACCGACTCTTCGGGAAGCCTTGACTTGAGCGTTCGCAAGTCTTCCTGCGAACGCTGATACAGGTCGAAGGCAAACACACTCGGCTGTGAATCGGCTGAAGCCATGACCCTCCCTGTCAGGAACGTTGCTTGCTGATGCGCGCCCAAGTCCCACGCAACTGCATTCCGTCCTGTTGAGGTCAACGTAGCTTAGAATCAGGTGTCAATCAACGTTTACACATTGCAGGGGTGAAGCTCTTATTGCAGCCCCGCGCTGCTGACGATTCTTCGCATACAGGCGGCAGGCGATCTTGTCGCAGTTAGGAGGCAAGTCTTGCGTCGCTTGCGGGCTCAGTCACAACACCTGTGTCAAAGAGAGATGCGATTTCACCGTCCGGAAGGCCAGCGACATCTGCAAGAATCTCTTCGGTATGCTGGCCCAGACGGGGAGCCGGTTCTGGCTCTTGCCGTGCGCCGCCGGAGATCGTGAAGGGCGAGCCGGGAGCAAGATACTTGCCGATTCCCGGCTGCATGATCCGCGCGAACATGGGGTTCTCCGCGGATAGGTCGGGATCATGCTCAAGTGCCTCGGAGAAGCTCCGGAACACGGACCACGTTACTCCAGCTGAATCGAAGACGTCGGCAAAGTCAGCGACTTTGCGCGCCGCAAACCAAGGGGCAAGGATCTCTGTGATCTCGTGACGGGCCTGCCAGCGCACGCCCTCGTCGCGCAAATCGACACCAAGCCTTTGACCCAGCATCTCCATATCTCCGGTCGTTCCCGTGACCTTCAAAAGGTTGCGCCACTGGCGGTCGGTCAGCCCGATCACCATTACCCGCCGGCCATCGGCGCAGATGAAATCCTGCCCGTAGGCTCCGTAAAGAGAGTTTCCGGCCTTCGCACGGCTTTCGCCATTGATCGCAACCTCGCCAATGATGCCGAGATTGCCCAGCATCGCGGCGGCCACGTCCTTGAGCGTCAGGTCGACAAGGCTTCCCTTGCCTTTCCGTAGACGTTGCCGCTCTGCCGCCAATAGTCCCGATACGACCATGTTGCCAGCGATACAGTCCCACGCGGGCAAGACGTGGCTCACGGGATCTGTGCTTCCCTCCGGTCCCGTGGCACTGGGAAATCCGATCGAGGGATTAACCGTGTAGTCAACTGCCGGCCGACCATGGCGATCGCCGCGCAGGGACACCATGCAAAGGTCCTCGCGATGGGTGCGAAGTGTATCATAGTCGGTCCATTTCGACACTGCGAGATTGGTGATGAACATCCCGGCATCCTCGCCGGGCGCACAAATGATCTCGGTTGCTATTTCGCGCCCGCGCGGTGTCGTCATATCAAGTGCGATGGAACGCTTGCCCTTGTTCAGCCCCGCCCAGAAAAGGCTTTGGCCGTCACGGGTGACAGGCCAGCGTGTGTGATCCAGCCCGCCCTGTGGCCGGTCGATGCGGATCACATCAGCGCCCATCTGGGCAAGCGTCATGCCAGCGAGCGGGACCGCGACAAAGGCTGAGCTCTCCACGATGCGCATACCGGAAAGGATACCCCCCATCAGTCCCACTCCATCCGGGCCTGAAGACCGAGATGCCCCCCGGGCGACGCGGTGCCCAGATCGATGGCATGGGCTTCGGGATCCCGCCTGCCGACAAGGCGCAGGTCCTGATCGTGAAACATCGGGTGTACGCCGCGATACCGGAACGTCCGCGGCAGTTTGCCGGTGTACCGCTTGGCCGCCTCCATGGCCATCGTGGCCTGCATGGGTCCATGAACGACAAGATTCGGGTATTTTTCGACCTCGCGGGCGTAGGGCAGGTCATAGTGGATGCGATGTGCGTTGTAAGTCGCTGCCGAATAACGAAAAAGCCGCGCTTCGTTGATGGGCACAGTTTCGTCGAACAAAAGGTCCTCGGGCACCGGGATCTTCTTCGGGGGGTGAAAGCCCTCGGGAATGTCCAGATAGACGATGTCCTGAACTTCTTCGATGAAAGCGCCGTTTTCGCCTTCGATGACGTGGTCGACCTTCACAAAGGCCATGGGGCCGGTCACACCTTCCTTATGGGTGATCGAGCGGATTTCTGAACGGCGGTGAAGCGGTTCGCCGATCCGAAGCCAGCCTGAGAAAGTCAGACGGCCCCCGGCCCACATGCGACGCTGGAACTTCAGGGGCGGAAGAAAACCACCCAGCGCCGGGTGGCCATCCGCGCCGAGCCCGGAGAGGGGAGCAAACTCGGGAAAGGCCGCCCAGTGCCAAAGGCACGGGAGGTAGGATCCGTGTCGCGTATCGCGCGCAACAGAGTGGTCATGGGAAACGGCCGCGTCGACCATGCCCGCCAGTTCCGGTGTGAGCATCCCCCATCTTTCGTCAACGCGGCCCACCCAGGCCTCGGCAACTGAGGTCGCGTCCGGCATCTCGGGAAATGTCTCCGCCCGGCTCATGCGGCCTCCTTCCGGCACAGAACCTTTGCCATCGTCTCGCCCATTGCAGAGGGGTTGGGTGCAACGGTGATGCCTGCTGCGCTGAGGAGTTCGACTTTTTCCTGCGCGCTTTCGCCGAAGGCCGAGATGATCGCGCCTGCATGGCCCATCTTGCGGCCCTTGGGGGCGGAGAGGCCTGCCACATAGGCGACGAGGGGTTTGGTCATATGGTCCTGCACATAGGCCGCCGCTTCGGCTTCCTGCGGGCCGCCGATTTCGCCGATCATCATGACGGCGTCGGTTTCGGGATCGGCCTCGAACAGTTCGAGTATGTCGCGGAAGGACGAGCCATTGATCGGGTCGCCGCCGATGCCCACGGAGGTCGAAACGCCGATCCCCAGCGCCTGCATCTGGCTTGCGGCCTCATATCCCAGCGTGCCGGAGCGTCCGACGATACCCACCCGACCGGGCGTGTAGATATGGGGCGGCATGATACCCATGAACCCCTTGCCGGGAGAGATGATGCCGGCGCAGTTCGGGCCGATCAGGCGCATCCGGCGCGCGCGCGGATAGCGGCGCAGAAAACGCTTCGCCCGCATCATGTCCTGCGTCGGAATGCCGTCGGTCACGCAAACGGCGGTGCGGATACCGGCGTCTGCCGCTTCCATCATCGCGTCGGCTGCAAACGGCGGCGGAACGAAAAGCAGGCTCGCAGTTGCACCGGTGGCGTCAACCGCTTCGCGCACGGTGTTGAAGATGGGACGGTTCAGCACGGTCGCACCGCCCTTGCCCGGGGTAACGCCCGCGACCACCTTGGTGCCCGCCTCGATCATTTCCTGCGCGTGGAACTGGCCGATCCGGCCCGAGATACCCTGCACGATAACCTTGGTCGTCTCGTCGATGAGAATTGCCATTGCGGTTCCCTCCTCAGGCCGCGGCGGGCTGTTGCCGGGCCGCGACTGCCGCGTCGGCGGCTTCGGCGAGCGTATCGGCGGCGACGATAGGAAGGCCGGAGTTCCGCAGTATCTCCTGGCCTTCCTTCACGTTCGTACCTGCCAGGCGGACCACGACCGGCAGGGTCAGACCGACCTCCCGGTAAGCCTGAACCACACCCTTGGCGATCCAGTCGCAGCGATTGATGCCGGCGAAGATGTTCACAAGGATCACGCTGACATTCGTGTCCGACAATACCGTTCGAAACGCAGTACAGACCCGTTCGGGGCTGGCACCGCCCCCGATATCGAGGAAATTTGCCGGCTCGCCTCCGGCAAGCTTGATCATGTCCATCGTTGCCATGGCGAGGCCTGCGCCATTAATGATGCAGCCTATGTCACCGTCGAGGCCCACATAAGCCAGGCCGTTATCGGCCGCCACAGCCTCGCGCGGATCCTCCTGACTGGCATCACGCAAGGCGGCCACTTCCGGCCGCCGGTAAAGCGCGTTGGTGTCAAAGCTCATCTTCGCGTCGAGCGCCACGAGATCCCCTGTGCCGGTCACGACAAGCGGATTGATCTCTACCATCATCGCATCGAGATCGCGGTATGCGCGGTAGCAACCGCGCAAGACGTTGACCATTTGCGCGATCTGCCCACCCGAGAGGCCAAGGGAGAAAGACAACTCTCGTGCCTGAAACTCAGCCAGACCGACTGCGGGATCGATCACCATGCGGCGCAGGCTTTCGGGGTCCTCATCGGCCAGATCCTCGATCTCCATGCCGCCATGGCCCGAAGCCACGATCATGATCCGCTCCGACGCGCGATCGAGGACGAAACCAAGATAAAGCTCGCGTTCTATGTCGGATGCCGTTTCGACCCAGACGCGATAGACGCCTTTGCCGCCCGCATCGGTCTGTTTCGTGACAAGCTGTTTCCCGAACAGGGTGGCAGCGTAATCGCGCACCTCTTCCTCGGAATGACAGAGCTTGACGCCGCCCGCCTCGCCGCGTCCACCGGAATGGATCTGTGCCTTGACCACCCATTTCTCACCGCCCAGTTCGCGGGCGCGGTAGCCTGCCTGTTCCGGGGAATAGGCCAATCCGCCGCGTGGCACCGGCACGCCGAACCCCGCGATGATTTCCTTGGCCTGGTATTCGTGGATATCCATCGTGGCCTCCTGTTCTACGCCGCGGTCAGGCTTTGGTTGCGATTGCCTTGGCGACGTCGATCACGTTCTGCGCCATCTTCTCGGACGCGGCATCGATCATCTTACCGTCGAGAGAGGCTGCGCCGCGGCCCTCGTCCTCAGCCTTCTTGAGTTCCGAGATGATGCGTTCGGCCTTGGTGACTTCCTCCGGCGGCGGGCTGAACACTTCGTTTGCAAGCGCAACCTGGCTGGGATGGATCGCCCACTTCCCCTCACAGCCCAAGGCGGCGGCACGACGCGCTCCGTCCTTGTATCCCTCGGGATCGGAAAAGTCGCCGAATGGCCCGTCAATTGCCCGTAGACCATATGCCCGGCATGCGATGACCATGCGGGTGATCGAAGCGTGCCATTGGTCCCCGGGATAATCGGGGTTCAGACCGCCGATGTTCACGGTGCGGGCGCGCATCGACGCCGCATAATCCGCGACACCGAAATGTAATGCCTCTAGGCGGCCACCGAACTGTGCAATCGCTTCGACATTCGCCATGCCGAGCGCAGTTTCGATCAGCGCCTCCATGCCGACGCGTGTTGCAAATCCCCTGCCCTGTTCGATCTGGTTGATCATCGCCTCGACCATGTAGAGATCAGAGGTCACGCCGACTTTGGGGACAAGAAGCGTGTGCACCTTGTCGCCCGCCTGCTCCATCACATCGACCACATCGCGGTACATATAATGGGTGTCGAGCCCGTTGATCCGGACAGAAACCGTCTTGCCCTTCGCGGCCCAGTCGATGTCGTTCAGCGCCTGAACCGCGTTCTTGCGGGCCTGCTCTTTCTCGGGCGGGGCCACCGCATCTTCGAGATCGAGAAAGACGTAATCGGCGGCACTGCCAGAGGCCTTGTCGATCATCGTCGGGTTCGATGCAGGAACGGCGAGTTCTGACCGATGCAGGCGCTGTTTGCGCAGCGGATAAAGCGTGTGGGACATGGGATCACTCGGCCGCAAAACGAAGTTTGGGCTGTTCCACGGCTTCATAGGCGTACCAGCTTTGCGCTGCTGCGACGCCAGAACCGAAGCAGATATTCGCTCCGGCACGCGCGAGTGACATCTCGGCTATCGACAGAGCGGTGAGGCACATCCCTTCGTTCAGATCACCCAAATGCCCGATCCGGAAGACCTTGCCGGCAAGTCGTCCCAGACCCGAGCCGAAGGACGCGCCGAAGTCTTCATAGGCGATGCACAGGACGTCACGTGCGTCGATGTCCCGGGGTACGCGGATCGCCGAAACGGTATCCGAATAAAGCGTGTGATGCTCTGCCACGAGGTCCAGTCCCCACGCGGCGACGCCCCGGCGGACGCCTTCGGCCAGACGATTGTGACGGGCGACGACATTATCGAGTCCCTCGGTGTGAATGCGGTCCAGAGACTTGCGCAGCCCGTGGAAAAGCTGGGTCGGCGGCGTATAGGGGAAATAGCCATCGGCGTTCATCTTCACCATGTCGGCGAACTCGAAGTAAGCGCGGCGCATCGTGGCGGTTTTCGACGCTTCCATTGCCTTTTCGCTGACCGCAAGAATGCCAAGACCTGCCGGAAGCATCAGGCCTTTCTGGCTGCCGGTGACGGCCAGATCAACACGCCAGTCATCCATTCGGAAGTCGATCGACCCGATCGAGGAGACACCGTCGACGAACAGCAACGCATCGTGGAAACACTCGTCCAATGCACGGCGAACGGCGGCGACATCCGATGTCACCCCGGTCGCCGTCTCGTTATGGGTCACGAAGACGGCCTTGATCTCGTCGTTCTTGTCGGCGCCGAGACGACGGGCGTATTCCTTGACCGGGACACCCGCGCCCCATGGGACATCGATTACCTCGACAGCCAGCCCCAGACGTTCGGCCATTTGAACCCAGAGGGTCGAGAACTGACCGAACCGGGACATCAGCACCTTGTCGCCCGGGTTGAGCGTATTTGTCATCGCAGCTTCCCAAGCCCCTGTGCCGGAGCCCGGGAACATCATGACCTGTCCGGTTTGGGTGCGGAAGATCGGCTTCAGGTCTTCGAACAGGCCAAGGGTCAGATCACCGAAATCGGGCGCGCGCATGTCCTGCATTGGCACGTTCATTGCCTGGCGGACGGCTTCGGGAACATTGGTAGGTCCCGGGATGAAAAGATGGGTTTGGCCGGTGCGCATGGGACCTCCTGAAGATTGGTTAACGCTTTCTGCATCCGGAAAGCGAAATCACGAAGCGGAACCGGGTCGTGCTGTAAATGCGAAACTTTACAAGTTGCAAGAATTGTAAAATTGTAAAATTTTCTGTATTGAAGGCCATGAAAACCTTTATCGGACCACGCTTGCGCCGTCTGCGGCAGGAACATGGGCAGACACAGATGCAGATGGCCAAAGCCCTTGGCATCAGCACCTCCTATGTAAACCTCCTTGAGAAGAACGAGCGCAGCGTCTCGGTTCCGGTACTTCTCAAACTGTTCGAAGCCTATGGCGTTGACTGGCGCGACATCGCGGAAGATGACGAGGCAACGCAGCTGGCCGATATCAGGGCTGTCCTGCAAAGTCCGATTTTCGAGCCTGATCGCCCGGACCTGACACAACTGCGCGCGGCGCTGATCCACAGCCCCGATCTGGCAACGTGCTTTCTGCGCCTTCACAGCGCCTACTTGGCTGCGACGGATCAGCTGATGACGATGGCGGCAGCGGGGGATAGCGATGCGGAACATGTTACGACCTCGCCCGAAGCGATGGTGCATGACTTTTTTCGCAGGCATCACAACTACTTCCACGGACTAGAGATCGCCGCCGAAGCGTTTTGGGACGGCAAGCGTGTGGCGGCAGATGATACCTATGCCGCGCTAAAGGAACGGCTTCTGAGCAAGCTGGGGTTGCGGGTCCGTCTTGTTCCGGTGGCGGAGATGCCAGACACGCTGCGAGAGTACGACGAAGACAGGCGTGAGGTTCTGCTGTCCGAAGGCCTCGACTATCCAAACAGGGTCTTTCAGCTTGTCCATGTGGCGGGTTTGATCGAGCAGGCGGATACTCTGGATAAGCTGCTGACGAAATTCGGGCTGGATGACCAGCACGGGCGGGCCAGGTGCCGGGTCGAACTGACAAACTATTTCGCCGCCGCCGTTCTGATGCCCTACGGCCCGTTTCTTTCCGAAGCCCTGGCCAGCAAATACGATTTCGATCATCTGGCCACGCGATTCGGCGTGAGTTTCGAACAGGCCTGTCATCGTGCCACGACCCTGCAACGCAATGGCGCGCGCGGTGTGCCGTTCTTCTTCCTGCGGATCGACAAGGCCGGTAATGTGACGAAGCGGTTCAATTCCACCGACTTCCACCTTGCGGAATATGGTGGCGCCTGTCCGCGGCTCGAGGTGCATACCTCCTTCCGAACGCCTGGCAGGATCATGCCGCAATTCGTTGAAATGCCTGACAATAGCCAGTTCTTCGTCTTTGCCCGCACGGTGGACCGACCAAGCTTCACGCGCCATGCGCAGGACGTAAGGCTGGCGGTCGCAATGGGCTGTGCGATCGAGCATGTCGGTGCCATCGGCTACGCAGAAGGCCGAAGCATCAGCGATGCGCGGATGACAAAGGTCGGGATCAACTGCCGGATTTGCCCGCGCGTCAAATGCGACCAGCGCGCGCACCATGCGGTCGTGCTGTCAGATACGGTGGACGAGCGAAGGCGGGGAGCGACGCGTTACGCAAGCTAGAGTTCCGCTCCCGCCCTGAACTCCTGCCACTTCAGCACCGCATCCGCGCCGATTTTCGCGATCGGAGCCGGTGGCAATCGCTTTGGCGAGTCAGAGTTCACCGCTCGCTGAAGTCGCTCAGACCGCGTATCGGTGGCAAGTTCCGCCGCCAGAAGGCCTGAGAGAGTACCCCGTGTCGTGCCAAGTCCGTTCTGGCAACATGCGGTATAGAGGTTCGTGTCGACCTCACCCACCAAGTTCACATTGTTCCTGCTGAGGCATAGCCGACCGCCCCACCGATACGCCATTTGAACGCCCTTGAGCATCGGAAACCGCGCGGCGAAGGAGCGGTCATGGGTTCGTACAATGCGGGCAAGCTTTTCGTCGCTGACCTCCATCGAGGGATCGAATGTAAACCGGTTGCGGATGACAATCCGGGACCCGCCCACCCCATTAATCCGGCGCACGGTCGTACCCAACGGGTCGGCAGGCGTCACACCCCAGGCTGGCGCGCCTGCCAATCGCCTAACCTCATCTGACGAAAGCTCCCGCGTCATGGAAGCATAAGTGAAGACATGCATCAGGTGGTTTTGAGCGAAACCAAAGCTGTTGAGGTGACCGTTGACCGCCAGAATGACCTTTGGGGCGATGACTTTGCCTTTCGGCGTAGTGGCTATCCAATCTCCGTCGCGGTCGAGCGCAATGACCGGACTGTTCTCGAAAACCTGAACACGGTTTAAGGCCAGACCGGCGGCAACGCCTCGCACGAACATTGCGGGCTGGAGCACCACCGTACCTTTGGTGAAAAGACCGCCGCGGTAGTAATCCGTTCCGGTCAGTTGGCGCATCTGCTGCGCATCAAGAAACTCATGACCTTCACCCATGGCTTCAAGATGTTGTGCGAAGCTCCTGTTGTGCTCTTGGCCCTTCTGCGTTGCTGCGGCGTTGATCTTGCCACGCGCATCGAAAGCCTCTTCCGGGAGTCCGAAGTCACCTGCCATATCGGCAGCGAACCGGATCGCATGACGATTGTCGGCGGTCAGCGCAGCATCGTGATCCAGTACACCACCATAATCCTGCGACGCCAGATCATGGGGCAGATCGATCATGAAACCCGAATTGCGTCCGGCAGGACCTTCTGCCACGCGGCGCGCCTCTAGAACCACGATCCGGTCCGTCGGGCAAAGCTGGGACAGCCGGCGCGCTGCGGCAAGGCCCGCGAAGCCCGCGCCGACCACGATCCAATCAGCCGTCAGGTTTCTCTCAACCTCCACTGCCGGAGGTGCTTCTTCAAGCAGGCAATTCCATGCCGCAGGACCCGGATCGCGGGGAAGTCGGGTAACCTTCATGGCAGGCTCAACTTTGCCATCCGGCCACCATCGACGGTCATGACCTGACCGGTAACAAAGGCCGCTGCATCGGAGGCGAGCCAGCAAATCAACTCCGCCACATCCTCGGGTCGGCCAGTGCGGCAGGCGGGGTGAATGCCTCCGATGCGCGAACGGAAGCCATCCGGATCGTCCATGCCGGCGATGAACTCTTCGTTGAGCGGTGTATCGATCCAGCCGGGCGCAACAGCATTGCACCTGACGCCATCGGGCCCGTGATCCACGGCTACAGCCCGGGTCAGCCCATGCAGACCTGCTTTCGACGCGCCATAGGCGGGGTGCCGCGGGTTGTTTCCAAGGCCTTCTATCGACCCAACATTGACGATCGCTCCGCCCTGCGCCTTCAGAAGTGGTAGTGCAGCACGGATCAAGAGGAAGGGTGCAGTCAGATTCACGGCGATCTGAGAGTGCCAGTCGTCCAGTGTGGTCTCCTCAACTGTGCCCTCACGCATAATTCCGGCGTTGTTGATGAGGATGTCGAGCCTTCCGGCCTTGCTGCGCAGCATGTCGATAACCCGAGCAGGTGCAGCCGGATCGCTAAGGTCAACTGAGATATGCGGAAAGTCGTTGCTTGGTCGCCGCTGCGCTGTAAAGACCGAAGCACCCTCGGAGTGCAGTTGTCGGGCGGTCGCGAGACCCATCCCGGATGACGCACCGGTAACCAGCGCTACCTTGCCGAGAAACCGTGTCATGTGACTGGTTTCCCACCATTAACTTCGACCAGCGCGCCGCAGATATATCGCGCAGCATCCGAAGCAAGAAAAAGAACGACGTCTGCAATATCTTCCGGTTCTGCAATCCTGCCAAGTGGGACGCTCTCGCTCAATGACGCCACCGCGCAATCTGGATCAAGGCCTCGGGCTACAAAGCCGGTTCGAAGCATTGGCGTATTCACCTCATTTGGGCAGACAGCGTTGACCCGGATACCGTCACGCGCGTGATCGCGGCCAAGACATTGCGTGAGCGATGCGACCGCGGCCTTCGACATGATATAGAGCGGGTGGTTCGGGCCGGGCTGGAGACCCCAGCAAGAGGCGGTGTTCACGATCGCTGTACCCTGCCCCATCAGCGGGATCGCCGCGCGGCAGATTCGAAACGGAGCTTCGACATTGACGCCCATGGTCAGGGCATAGTCCGCATCGGTCGTTTCGGTGATCCTGCCCCGCGTGATGACCCCGGCATTGTTACAAAGGATATCCAGTCCACCCAGCGCTTCCGCCGCGCGTCTCGGGAGGGCGTCACAGAAATCAGGAGCAAGCAGATCGCCGTCAAGATGCGTCACACCCGTCAGTTCGCTGGTGTCTTTGTCAGTGACGGCGACATGCGCACCTTCGGCCAGAAGCCCGGCAACGATTGCAGTGCCTATCCCGCCGGCGGCCCCAGTAACAAGCGCGCGTTTGCCACTAAAGCGCATCCTAGTGATCCTGATTCAACGCTTCGGCCGCCGGAATCTCGCGTTCACGTCGGGCGATGTAGTCGAGAAGCGCGTCATCAATGGCTGGGTCGAGTGTGGGCTCCTCATACTCGCCCAAGAGGTCGCGAACCCGTTTCAGGGCGCGTTCGGTGATCTCGACACTACCTTCGGCTTGCCATTGCTCGATCGAATTGTTGTCGAACAGTTCGGGCATGAAGAATGCCTTCTGAAAATGCTCAAGCGTGTGAGGGTGGCCAAGGTAATGGCCGCCCGGGCCTACGTCGCGGATTGCTTGAATTGCGTCTTCGAAGTCGTCCCAGTTGATGCCCTGCGCCATGCGATACCCCATCGCGCATTGCTCGGCATCGACCACGAACTTGGCCATGGAGCAATGCATTCCGGCCTCGTTCCATCCAGCCGAATGCCAGATGTAATTGGCCCCAGACATGAGAACCGCCATCATCGTGGACGCGCTTTCATACCCCGCCTGCGCATCGAAGGTCTTGGCGCCGCCCAGCGTGTTCGAGGTGCGCCACGGTACATCGTAATAGCGCGCCATCTGACCGATCATGAAATTCATCAGGCTGATCTCGGGCGTCCCTGCCATCGGCGCACCTGATTTCATCGAGACGGTGGCTAGGTAATGACCATAGATCGCGGGCGTGCCCTTCCGGATAACCTGCGTATAGGCCAGCGCCGAAAGGGCTTCCGCGTTCAACTGTGCGACCGTCGGTGCAACACCGGCCGGAGTATTCGCCCCGCCCAAAACGAAGGGTGAGCAAAGCACAGGCTGATCGTATCGGGCGAACGCACGCATCGCGCCAAGCATGGTCTCGTCCCAGACAAGCGGCGAGTTTCCGTTGCAATTTCCCGTCACCACGGGATGCGACATCATGAAGTCCCGCCCAAACAGAATGGCGCACATCTCCATCACGTCCTCGGCATTCTTCGGGCTTGTCGTCATGCCCATAAACGTCTTGTCGGAATGCTTCATCGAAGAATAGGTGATCCGCAGATGCCGCTGGCTGATCGGGTGGTCGTAAGGCTCCACGATGTGGTGGGCCGACGAGTGGATTGCCGGCAGCATGTGGCTGAGCTTGTGGAAGTTGGCCAGATCTTCGAGCGTCGGGTTCCGGCGCACGTCGTCAAGATCGCGCAGATAAGGCGCGCCGGTCATCGGCACAAAAATGCTGTGGTCGTTCCCCAAGGCCAGGTTATTGGCCGGGTTGCGCGCGTGATACGTGAATGACGAAGGGATTGTACGGATCAACTCGCGGACAAGGCCGCGATCAAGATGTACCGTTTCGCCACGCACATCCGCGCCTGCGCGTTGCCAGTCATCCAACGCTATCGGATCTCGAAAAACCACGCCCACATCTTCGAGAATGCCCATCGAGGCATCATCGATCTGGGCAATACGATCCGCATCCATCGGCTCGGTCAGGGGAATTCCGCGCTTGAGCGCCGGCAGCATCGCGGTATCGCGTTTCTGGCGGATGGCCTTGCGGGCACCACGGCCCCGGCGGGTGGTCCCGACGGCATCGACGCTCATCCAACATTGTCCCCGTCGGACGGATCGCTCAGGTCGATCCAGATCGTTTTCAGCTCGGTGAACTGATCATGGGCATGCAGGCCGTTGTCACGCCCTCCAAAGCCCGACTGCTTGTAGCCACCAAAGGGCGTCGCGATGTCTCCCTCACCATAGCAGTTCACCGTGACAGTCCCTGCGCGGACATCGCGGGCGGCGCGCATGGCGTTGCGGGTGTTGGCAGTGAAGATGCTGGCGGCAAGGCCATATTCTGTGTCGTTGGCGACGGCGATCGCCTCGTCATTGGTTGCCACCTCGATAATACTGAGAACCGGTCCGAATATCTCTTCCTTGGCCTTTTTGTCGGCCTTGGAGACTTCGTAGATTACGGGCGGAATGAACGGACCCTCGGTCCGGTCCACCTTGTCCAGATAGCCACGCACCTTCTTGCAGTGCTCTGCATCGATCATGGCGCCAAGGTAGTTCGCCGGATCCAGCGGGTCGCCAGTCTTCCAGTCGCGCATTCGGGCAGTGATGCGCTCCATCAGGTCGGCCTTGACGGACTTATGCACGATCAGCCGGGACGCGGCCGAGCAGTTCTCGCCCATATTCCAGAAGGCCGCATTCACGACGTGTTCGGCGACGTGATCGAGGTTCTCGGCATCGTCGAAAACGATGGCCGGATTCTTGCCGCCGCATTCAAGAACGACCTTCTTCAGGTTGCTGTCTGCCGCATAGCGCAGGAAACGGCGACCGGTCTCCGTCGATCCGGTAAAGCTTACCATGTCGACATCCATGTGACGGCCCAGCGGCTCGCCGACGCTTGGTCCATCCCCCGGAAGTACCTGCAATACGCCGCGCGGAATGCCGGCTTCATGCGCCAGCTCCGCAACCCGCAGCGCGGTGAGTGAGGTTTGCTCGGCCGGTTTGACGATGACAGAACACCCTGCCGCCAGCGCAGGCCCGATCTTCCATCCAAGCATCAGCAGGGGGAAATTCCATGGTAGAACCGCCCCCACCACACCGATAGGTTCGCGCACAATCATCGATATAGCGTCATCGCCGGTGGGCGATACCTGGTCATAGATCTTGTCGATCGCCTCGGCGTGCCATTTGATCGTGTGGATCGTCTCGGGCAGGTCGATGGTTTCGCAATCACGGATCGGTTTGCCGCTATCGAGAGACTCCATCACCGCCAGTTCGCGGCGATTTCGGGTAAGGAGCTTGCACAACCGGATCAGCACATCCTTGCGTTCAGACGGATGCAACGTGCGCCAGTGGCCCTGATCGAAGGCCTCCCGCGCTTTCCCGACTGCGAAATCAACATCCTTGTCGTTGCAGGCCACAATCTCGCAAAGGATCTCGCCAGTCGCCGGGTTGAGAGTCGGCATCAGGCCACCTGCCCCTTTGCGGTACTTTCCGTCAACAAAGGCCGCTCGCGGGAGGGATAATTCAGACGCGATCGCCTGATACTCGGCGTGGGTCAGAAGCTCGGTCATATCGTGACCCCTGTGATTTTAGAGACTGCGGTGTCCATCGTGCGGATGACTTCGGCCAGTTCGCGTTTGTCATCCTTGTTCAGCGGTTGAAGCGGACGGCGCGGGGGGCCTGCATCGATCCCCCGCAGCGTGAGCCCGTATTTGATGCATTGAACGAATTTGCCGCCCTGCTCGAGCACGCGCATCAGGGGCAGCATTGCGGACATGATCGCACGGCCTTTGGTGAAATCGCCCTCGACAGCGCACGCCTGATAGAGCGCGATATGGGCCTTGGGCGCGAAGTTCGACCCGGCGCAGACCCAACTGCGCGCGCCCCATGCAAAGAATTCAAGCGCCTGATCGTCCATCCCGCAGGACAGCGCGATATGCGGGTAGTCACGCGCCAGCATGTGGAGACGGTTGATATCGCCCGAGCTTTCCTTGATCGCGCAGAAGTTGGGGGAGCGTCCAAGACGGTCAAGGCACTCCTCGTCCATGTTCACCGACATCCGACCGGGATAA
The DNA here is from genome assembly GCA_947503175.1 of uncultured Paracoccaceae bacterium. GTDB lineage: Bacteria > Pseudomonadota > Alphaproteobacteria > Rhodobacterales > Rhodobacteraceae > Ovoidimarina. Next base: position 629,560 of record CANNCO010000001.1, on the reverse strand, counting down.
TTGTAGAGCATCACGGGAAGGTTCGCCGCCCGATCTACCGCCAGCGCGTGCAACGCAATTTCGCGGCCCGTCGGATAGGCATATGGCGGGGTCGCGACGAGGAGCGCGGTTGCCCCGTGTTTCTTGGCCTCCTTCGCATACTCCACGCTGTCTTCGGTGCGAATGGCCCCTGTGCCCACGATCATCGGAACGCGACCGTCGATCAGATCGCGGCAGCGGCCCATCATCCACAGGCGTTCTTCCATAGTCTGGGCGTAGTACTCGCCAGTGGACCCGGCGACGATGATCCCATGAGCACCCGATGCGATCAGATGTTCGACCGTCTGGGCCAGAACCTCCTCGTTGCAGGAAAAATCGTCATGATAGGGCGTTACGATCGGTGTATAGATACCCTCAAACCGCATTCGCTCTGTCTTTCATCGAAACCACATCGAGGGGGAGCGGATCAGGTCGCACGAACCGTTCCATCTGATCCCGCGACAGGTCCCAGTGCTGAAGCGTCAGATCGATGGCAAGCGAGGCTTCCTGTGCCTCTATCGCGCTGATCATTCCGTCGTGCTGCGCAACGGCCTTGGCGATCCGGTCTGTGTCCGCGTCAGAGCGGGGATCGAAGAAGGTCTGGCTGAGCCGCGCATGGTCGATCAGCATCCTGCCCAGCGCGGCGTTGAGATAGGGGTTCTGAGACATCTCACCGATGATCTCGTGAAACCGATGGTTCAAAAGGGCCACTTCCGAGGCCGCCGCCCCTTTCGTGGCCTTGGCGAACTGCTTCTGGACGGATTTCAGATCGTCCAATTGGCGTGTCGTCCGGTTCTCTGCAGCAAGCCGCGCGACGCTGGAATAGATCAACGGTGCGGTCTGAAAGAACACCCGCATCGTACCAAGGTCCATCGAGGCAACGGTCGCCCCCCGGTTTTCCTCAAGCTGGACAAAACCATCGCCGGCCAGCCGCTGGAGGACCTCGCGCAGGGGTGTGCGCGACATGCCGTACTGTGTGGTCAGGCTTGCCTCATCGAGACTCGAACCCGGCGCAATCTCCATCGACAGGATGCGTGCCCTGAGGTCGTTGAGGCAGTTGGACTTCTTCTTTGCTGACATCAGATCTCCCAATACACGATGTATACAATAAAAGTACAAAATGCGTCAACCACCTTGGTCGTACAAACGCCAATCGCCAACACTAAATCGGCGCATCAGTATTTCAGACATAATTCGACAAGTATGTTGCTTTTTGTCGTAATCTTGAGAAGCTGCTGAAAGAAGATTCAGCAAGGATTGCGGCGATGGCCACGCACTCGGCAAAGCATTTGATCATTGGCGGCGGGATCATCGGTTGTTCCACCGCCTATCATCTGGCCAAAAGTGGCGAGAAGGATGTCGTTCTTCTGGAAAAGGCCGCGCTGACCGAAGGGGCCACGTGGCATGCCGCAGGTCTGGTGGGGCAGCTTCGATCGTCGCGTAATACCACCCGGATGCTCAAGCGGTCGGTTGCGATGTACGATGCGCTGGAGGCCGAGACGGGCATGGCCTTTGACTGGAAGAAGGTCGGTTCGCTTCGGCTTGCCGCGACGAAAGAGCGGCTTTTGGAGGCGCAGCGGTTGACCACGATGGCGCGCAGTTTCGACCTAGAGATGGAGATGATCACGGCCTCGGACGCCAAGGATCTGTTCCCCTATATCGATGCGAGCGGGCTGGAAGGAGCAGCTTTCATTCCCTCGGACGGGCATGTCGACCCCGCCAGCCTGTGCCAGGCCATTGCGGCGGCCGCCCGGAAACACGGTGCCGACATCCGGCAGGGTGTGAGAGTCGAAGACTTTGAGGTGAAAGACGGGCGGATCGTGCGAGTAATGACGTCCGAAGGCGATTACGAGGCCGAGGTTGTTATCATGGCGGCGGGCATGTGGAGCCGCGAGTTGGGGACAAAGCTTGGCCTGCGCGTTCCGGCCTGCGCGGTCGAGCACCAATACATCGTCACCGAACCCCTGCCCGACCCGGAACTCGTAAAGGGCTTGCCGACGCTGCGTGATCCCGAACGGCTGGTCTATTACAAGCCGGACGCCGGTGGCCGGATGGTGATCGGCGGATATGAAGAAGACACCCTGCCCTTCGGTGATCGCGGCATTCGGGGTGATTTCGTCCGTCAGCTTCTGCCGGACAATCTGGAACGTTTCGGGCCTTTGGCCGAGCTTGCCGCAGAAGTCACACCCATCCTGAACGACGTGGGTATCCGGCAGGTGATCAACGGTCCAATCCCCTACTCCGCCGATGGCGATTTCGTTATGGGCTGGGTGGCGGGTATCGACAACCTGATGATGGCGACGGGGTTTCTATACGGCATTGCCGCCGGTGGTGGCGCGGGCGAGATGATTGCGGAATGGATCGTCGAAGGAAAGCCTTCGCTCGACCTGTGGCCGCTTGATGTACGGCGGTTCGGGCCGCATCACGGAACGCGGGCATTCATGTATCCCCGCGCGGTCGAGCACTATGCGCATCACTACAAGATGCGCTATCCCGGTCAGGAGCATGAGACGGCACGCGGCCTGCGGCGCTCGCCCTTGTACGAGATATTAAAGACGCAGGGCGCAGTCTATGGGTCGAAAAACGGCTGGGAACGTCCGCTTTGGTTTGCCCCCGATGGCGTGGAACCGGTGGATCAACTGGACTTTCTAGCACCCGGCTGGCACCGGTTTGCTGCGGAAGAACACAAGGCTGTGCGCGAGGGCGTGGCACTGATCGACCAATCGAGCTTTGCAAAGTTCGAGATGTTCGGACCGGGCACGCTCAAGGTGCTGCAAGGTCTTGCAGCCTGCAACATGGACCGGCCCACAGGATCGGTGATCTATGCCCAGCTTTGCAACGACGGGGGCGGGATCGAGGCGGATCTGACGATCACACGACTGGGCAAAGATCACTTCTATATCGTCACCGGATCGGGCTTCGGCACCCATGACGCCCATTGGATTCGTCAGCATATGCCCCGAGATGGCTCGGTGCATCTGATCGAAGTGACCTCGGGTCGTGCGGTTATCAATATCTGCGGGCCGAAAGCGCGGGAGGTTCTGCAACCTGCTTGCGAAGAGGACGTCTCGAACGCGGCCTTCCCGTTCGGGACGGCGCAGGAGATTACTGTGGGCGCGGCGCCTGTACGCGCCGTGCGGATTGGATTTGTCGGCGAGCTTGGATGGGAGTTGCACATCCCGACCGAATTCGGCGCGCATGTGTATGAGGTATTGCGCGAAGCAGGCAAGGATCACGGGCTCCGCGACGTGGGATATCGGACGATCGACAGTCTGCGATTGGAAAAGGGTTACCTCTATTGGTCGGGCGACATCTCTCCCGATTACACCCCGATTGAAGCCGGGCTTGGCTTTCGCGTGCATTTGAAGTCGGGCGGCAGTTTCAAGGGACGTGCTGCTCTGGCGACACAAAAGGAAAAGGGCCCCGAAAGAACGCTTTGCACCTTCGTTACAAAGAAAAAGCTTCCGCTTCATGGCGGTGAGACAATCATCCATGGCGGTAATCCCGTGTCGCTTGCGACCTCTGCAGCATATGGCCACACTGTCGGTCAAACGATCCTATTTGGCTATCTGGACCGGATCATCTGGGACGAGACCGACTTCGAGATCGAGGTCTTTGGCGCGCGTCACCCGATTACCCGGGTGGACGGGCCGCTTTACGATCCCCAGAATGAGCGGCTGAAGTCGTAGGAAAGGGTCCCGCATGTCCCAGCACACCAACAAGGTCATTGAAGCGTTGCAAAAGGCCCCCGGGTTCGAGGGCGTGCAAGCCAAGGACTGCACGGTCACACGACTAGGCGGGTTGACCAACATGGTGCACCGGGTCGACGGGCCGCATGGCAGTGTGATCGTGCGCATTCCCGGTGAAGGGACCGAAGACTACATTGACCGCGCAGTTGAGATCACCAACGCCAACGCAGCGTTTCGTGCGGGCGTGTCGCCTGAGGTTCTGTGGGCCGACCCCGCGTCCGGTGTGATGATCAGCCGGACTATCGAGGACATCACCACGATGACCGCTGCGAATTTTGCGAGTATCGAAGGCGCGCCTGAACGGGCGGGCAAGGCGCTGGCACACCTTCACAATTCCGGAGAAACCTTCGATTTTCGGTTTGAGCTCTTTGCGATGATTGATGACTATCTCGGCATACTCTCGACCAAGGATGCGATGCTTCCCGATGGCTATCACGACGTGGTCAATGCGGCAGGGCCAGTGAAGGAAGCTCTCGCGGCGAACTCGGCACCGCTCGCCCCCTGCCATTGCGATCCGTTATCCGAGAATTTCTTGGATGACGGAGAAAAGATGTGGATCGTCGACTGGGAGTATTCGGGAATGAACGACCCGCTTTGGGATGTGGGCGATCTGGCGGTCGAAGCGGAACTGGATGCCGATGCGGAGGCCGAACTGATCAAGGGTTACTTCGGTCGCACCCCAACCGCCGAAGAAATGGGGCGGATCGTGATCTACAAGGCGATGTGCGATCTTTTGTGGACGCTTTGGGGCCTGATCCAGCATGCGGACGGCAATCCGGCCGAGGATTTCTGGGCTTATTCGACGGGACGGTTCGCGCGCTGCAAGAAGCTGATGGAAAGCTCGGATTTTGAAACCCATGTCGCTGCGGTGCGCGGTTGATCAGCGGTTGAGCACCTCCAGCATTTGCGCGTGAAGGGCTGGCGTGGCCACCGTCACGACCCGGCCATCGGAGTTCAGGGTCAAAGGTTCGCCGTTCCAATCCGTGATCAGGCCACCGGCAGCCTCGACCAATGCGACAAGCGGCAGATAGTCATAAGGTTCGAGCCCAATATCGACGACCGCGTCGATGCGGCCTGCCGCGACCATCGCATGGGGATAACAGTCATAGGCCATACGGCGGGTCACACCTGTGTTGCAAAGGCGGGCAAAGAGATCCGGATTGTCTGCATAGAGCCGTTCTGCTTCATTTATGTAAACCATCGCCGCATCGAGACGGTCGGTTTGGCGGCATCGAATTGTTTGACCGTTACAGGTCGCCGCATTGTCCACAGTCCCAACGAAGGTTTCATTCAGTGCCGGCATTTGGACGAGACCAAGCTGTGGTACGCCGGCTTCCAAATACCCGATCAGCATTCCGAAGAGCGGCGAACCGGTGATAAAGGAACGTGTGCCGTCAATGGGATCGATGATCCATGCCGGGCCATCGAGCGCACCTTCGACACCATGCTCTTCCCCAAAGATCGCGTGACCCGGAAAGGACGATGCAATCGCATCGCGGATCACCTGTTCGGTTTCGCGATCAGCCACTGTAACCGGGCTTTCATCCGCTTTGGCGATGATGTCGAGAGGCGTTAGGAAATGCCGCATGGCGATGGTGCTTGCGGCCTCCGCAATACAAACCGCTTCATCCGCGATGCGGGCCTGCATCGGTCAGCCCGCAGGCGAGGCAACGACAATCTCTGTGCCCCACTCCCTAGCCGCAGCCGAGATGTCGGATGGCGGCTCCACATCAGAAACCATCACATCCACAAGCGACGGATCCCCCACACCAATGGGTGCTTCGCGTCCGAATTTGCTGGAGTCGACGGCAACGATCCGGCGCTCTGCATGTTGCATGATCAGTCGCGAAAACCGCGCTTCTTCGAGATCGAACAACGAAAAACCTTGGGTCGCGGTGACGCCAGCCGATGACAGGACGGCATAGTCGGTAGTGAAATTCGCGGCAAACGCCATTGCGTCGTGGCCGAACGCCCCGCCGTCATGGCTGCGCAACTCGCCGCCTGCCATGAAAACGCGGTTCTCGTTCCGCGTGGACAAACGATACGCCACATAGACCGAGTTGGTGACGATCAGCAGACCGTGCCGGTCGCGCAGAGCGTCAGCGATATGCGCCGTCGTACTGCCAATATCCAGAAACAACGACGCGCCATCGGGGATCATATCCGCCACACAGCGGGCAATACACTGCTTTGCTCTGATGTTCTCGCCCAGTCTCTGGCGAAAGCTTCCTTCGACCTCGAACCCGTCTTCGCCGATCAACCGGACGCCGCCATGGGTCTTCTCGACGACGCCGCCATCTGCGAGCGACCGGACATTCCGGCGAACCGTCTCGTTGGTGACCTGCAGGGCTTCGGCAATGGCATTCACGCGCATTGAGCCGCCCGCGCGGCGCAACTCGTCGATAATCTCGCGTTGGCGATGGTTCGAGCGTGAGTCCATCAGGATGCCAGCCTCCTTTTCTGACCCGGTAAACGAGAGCGCCTTTCGGGACAATGCGAACGTAACGAGAAACGGCCTCTCCTGCCCATTTCAAAGCCGAAAGCCACAAAAAGCAATATTTTTTCGTGGTTATCCAACTTTTCTAACAGAAAATGTGTTGCTTTTCGTGTGTTTTTCCAAAGACTGTACTTCATCCGCATAGAACAAAAGCCAAAGCGGTGAACGCACGACCAGCAAGGAGGCTGACACATGACATCACCAAAACTTCTGACGGCAGGGCTTATTGCCGCCGTATCGGCGTCCGGCGCCATGGCTCAGGTGGAATCTCTCGATCCGATCAAACTAACCACCCATGACTGGACCGGTCAGATCATCACCACCACCCTTATGGGCGAGGTCCTGGAAGAGGCCGGATACAATATCGAGTACGTCCAGGCCGATTACATCGCGCAGTTCGCGGGGCTGAAGACCGGCGATCTGCACGTGGCAATGGAGATCTGGGAAACGACCGGCAAGGAGGCGATGGACGAAGCGATTGCCACTGGCACGGTCGTAAGCATGGGCCCCACGGGCATGAAGGCAATCGAGGAGTGGTGGTATCCAGCCTACATGGCCGAGCGATGCCCCGGACTTCCCGATTGGCAGGCGCTGAACGATTGCGCATCGGAGTTCGCAACTGCCGAAACAGCTCCGATGGGGCGATATCTTGGGGGACCGGTGACCTGGGGCGGCTTTGACGAAGAACGCGTCGAAGCGCTTGAGATGGATTTCGAAGTTGTCCATGCCGGTACAGATGCGGCGCTCTTCGCCGAACTTGAAGCGGCTTATCAACGGCAGGATCCGATTGTTCTTTGGATCTATTCGCCGCACTGGGCACCCGCCAAGTACGATGGCGCGTTTGTCGAGTTTCCTCCCTACTCGGCCGAGTGCTATGCGGACCCATCGGTCGGGATCAACCCCGACGCAGCCTATGACTGCGGCAAGCCGCGTGGCGACATCTTCAAGGTCGCATGGGCCGGTGTCGCCGACAAGTGGCCGGGTGCCGCTCAGGCCATCGAAGCCTTCGATATCTCAAGCGACGAGATGGGCGCGATGGTTGGCGAGGTCGATCTGGACGGTAAATCCGTCGAGCAGGTGGTCGAGGAATGGATGGCCGCCAACGAAGCCAAATGGAAGTCGTGGATCCAGTAAGTTCTTGGGTCAGGGCGGGCCTCGGCCTACCCTGATCCCGACTTGTCCTGAAGGAGGCGCCTGATGGCCCGACCGGTCTTGCTGGACTGTAGTGGTGTGTGGAAGGTCTACGGACCCAACCCCACAGCTTTCATGAAAAAGTTCAACGATACGCCCGGCGACGCGGATCTTGCCGAACATGGGATGATCGGCGCCGTTCGGGGTGCATCGGTCCAGATCGGACAGGGTGAGATATTCGTGATCATGGGCCTTTCGGGGTCGGGCAAATCCACTCTGGTGCGGTGCCTGTCGCGATTGGTCGAACCCACTGCCGGGTCGATCAACTTCGAAGGGACCGACCTTCTGAAGATGACTGACGACGAACTGATCCAGGTCCGGCGCAAAAAAATGGGCATGGTGTTTCAGCACTTTGCCCTGTTGCCGCATCTGACAGTTCTACAGAACGCCGCCTTCCCTCTGGAGGTGCAGGGTGTCGACAGGGCGACACGCGAGGCCCGCGCCATGGAAATGGTCGAAATCGTGGGCCTGAAAGGGCGCGAAGGCTACTATCCCCGGCAGCTGTCCGGCGGACAGCAGCAACGTGTCGGCATTGCCCGATCATTGGTGACCGAGCCCGACCTTTGGTTCCTGGATGAACCATTTTCAGCGCTCGACCCGCTGATCCGGCGCGAGATGCAGGACGAGTTCCTGCGGCTGCAATCCATGCTGCACAAGACTATCGTCTTCATCACCCATGACTTTGACGAGGCAATCCGTCTGGCTGACCGGATTGCAGTGATGAAGGACGGGCGGATCGAACAGACCGCGACGCCCGAAGAGCTGATGACCAACCCGGCAACGCCCTATGTCGCCGAGTTTACGCGTCATGTGCCACGGTCGAAAGTTGTGCGTCTGCGGTCGATCATGTCACCGGGTGTGACGGATGCAGAGGTCGCGGGCGATTTGCCGGGCCATCTAACCGTGGCGGATGCCATCGACCAGATCGACGGTGCCCCGTATCCTTTCCGTGTTGTCGATGAGAATGGCGTTCCCTTGGGCACCGTAGATGCAGAGGCCGCGATTAATGTCATGGTGGGGCGGTCCGGCTGATGAGCCAGCAGGATCACGCAGCGGGCACAGCCCCACCGGATCGCGCAGTCCAGGCATGGATTTCGGGCCTTCTAAGCGGGCCGCGCCTGTTCTGGATAGGGTTGTTTGTGGTGACCTGGGCGCTGTCGACTTGGTCCTTCGCCCTGTACAAGGCACTGGACGCCCGCTGGATCATCCGCTTCCCCAGCGCCTATGAGTTGGGGCTGGAGGACTGGATTTCGTCTTTCGTCAGTTGGCTTTCGGACGATCTGAGCTTTGGCCTGTTCACCTTTCGCGACGTGACACGGTTTCTGTCGGCTCTGATCGAGTGGCCCTATGACATCGTCCGATCGCTTCTGATCGACGGATTTGCGGTCGGTCAGGGGCAGCAGGCGGTCGAGATACTGCCGCCGCTCAGCTGGCTGGCCATCATCGCTATCGTCGTGGCCATTGCGCGTTATGCGAAGGACTGGACTTTGGCCGCGCTGGCCGGAGGCTGCTTTGCCTATCTGGCGATCTTCGGCCAATGGGAAAGTGCGATGGTCACGCTGGCCTCGGTCCTCATTGCCGTTCCGATCGGCGTGGCGGGTGGTCTTGCGCTGGGCATCCTCGCCTATCGCTCAGCCGCATTCGAGGGCGCCATCCGGCCGGTTCTCGACCTGATGCAAACCGTTCCCGTCTTTGCCTACCTCGTGCCGATCCTCGTGCTGTTCGGCTTTGGTCCTGTGTCGGCCCTGATAGCGACCGTTATCTACGCAATGCCGCCGATGGTCCGGATCACCACGGTGGCGCTTCAAAGCGTGCCCGAAGAAGTCATCGAGGCGGGTCGGATGGTGGGTTGCCGACGCGGGCAGCTGATGCGCAAGGTACTGATCCCAACGGCTATGCCGTCGCTGATGGTGGGCGTCAATCAGGTCATCATGCTGACGCTGAACATGGTAATCATCGCCTCGATGATCGGCGCCGGCGGGCTCGGGTTCGACGTTTTGTCGGCACTCCGCCGGTTGGACATCGGTGGCGGGATCGAAGCGGGCGTCGCCATCGTCGTGATGGCCATCGCTTTGGACCGTTTGAGCCAGGCATTTGCAGAACAAAGGTTGCGGCCCAGACCCGATCCGTCACTGCCGATCTATCGCCGCTATCCTATTGCGACCGTCACCTTGGCCATCGTGGTGGCGACTACGCTCGCAGGACTGTCGGTCTCCGGATTCCGCGCCTACCCCGCCAGCATGACGATCACGACGGGAACGATCTGGGCCTCGGGCATCGAGTGGATCAACGTAAATCTCTTCGACGCCATCGATGCGGTGAAGACATTCCTTCTGACCTGGCTTTTGCTGCCCGTAAGGCAATTCTTCAACGGTATCCCATGGGCATGGGGCGTGATCGTCACGGGTCTGGCGGCAGGTCGTGTCGGCGGCTGGACGCTGGGTCTGATGGCCGCAGCAATGATGCTGTTCATCGCTGCCTCGGGCTTATGGGCCAAGGCGATGACGACGATCTATCTCACATCCGTTTCGGTCTTTCTCGCCAGTCTCATCGGTATACCGCTGGGCATCTGGGCCGGGCAAAATGCCCGCGCGAACAAGGTGATCGGAGCGATCATCGACACGCTTCAGACCCTGCCCAGCTTTGTCTATCTGATTCCCGTCGTCATGCTGTTCCGGGTCGGTGATTTCTCGGCCCTGATCGCGGTTGTGCTTTATGCCCTCGCCCCGGCTGTGCGCTATGCAGCACTTGGTATCCGCACAATCGATCCTGAACTCATCGAGGCTGGCAAGGTCACCGGCTGTACGCCCCGACAGCTTCTCTGGCGCGTCAAGCTTCCGCTGGCGGCACCGTCCCTTCTGCTGGGCCTGAACCAGACGATCATGCTGGCCCTGTCGATGCTCGTGATCACCGCTCTCGTCGGCACCCGCGACCTTGGGCAAGAGGTCTATATCGCCCTGACCAAGGCCGATGTCGGTCAGGGCATTGTCGCGGGTCTTTCGGTCGCATTTCTGGCGATCATCGCCGACCGGGTCGTCAACGCGCTGGCACGGTCTTCCCGTGAAAGGCTGGGGTTGAAATGACACTGTCGAAAGAGCTGCACGCCCGGGTTTGTGCCCTGCGCTGTTTTGAGAACCCGCAAAAGATCATGCTCCTTGGCGGGGGCATAACCAACGTGAACCTGACGGTGACCGATAACGATCAGAGGTATGTCGTGCGGCTAGGCGAAGACATACCCGAACATGGCGTGATGCGGTGGAACGAGTTGTCGATTGCACGTGCTGCCGCCGCCGCAGACCTGTCACCTGCCCTCCGCTATGCCGCGCCCGGTGTGATGGTAATCGATTATGTCGAAGCAACGGCTTTGGCAGAAGAGGATCTGCATGAAGAGGCAACTCTGGTTGCCGCGACGCAACTGGTGTGCCGCGTGCACCAAGACTTGCCCGCACACGTGCGAGGCCCCGTGCTGTCGTTCTGGGTGTTTCATGTGCTTCGGGACTACGCGGCATTCCTGACCGAAAAAGGATCGCCACACACGGCCAAACTGGCCGGGCTGATAGATGAAGCCGCGACGCTCGAACGCGCAGTGGGCAAGGTCGATCTGGTTCTCGGGCACAACGATCTTTTGCCCGCAAACATCCTGCGCGCACCGGATCGCCTTTGGCTGATCGACTGGGAGTATGGCGGGTTCAACTCGCCACTGTTCGATCTGGGTGGTCTATCGACCAATGCCGGACTTCCTGTCGAGGCCGAACAGGTGATGCTCGAGACCTATTTCGGCGCGCCGCCCGACGAGACCCTGTGGCACAGCTATGGCGCGATGAAATGCGCATCGCTTCTGCGCGAAACGATGTGGAGCATGGTCTCCGAGATCACCTCCGCGCTTGAGTTCGACTATGCCGCCTACTCCGAAAAGAACCTGTCGCGCTACCGGCAGGCCAGCGAAGCCTACTTCCGCTCAAGAGGACTGACATGAGTGATTTCCCCAAAACAGCACAGGCCGTCATCGTTGGCGGCGGCATTGTCGGATGCTCGACAGCATATCATCTGGCGAAGCTGGGTTGGGACGTTGTGCTTCTGGAACGAAAGAAGCTGACATCCGGGACGACCTTTCACGCCGCCGGGCTGGTCGGGCAACTGCGCTCAAGCGCGAACATCACCCAGCTTCTGGGATATTCGGTGGATCTTTATAAGTCGCTCGAGGCCGAAACCGGGCTCGGGACAGGATGGAAGATGAACGGCGGGCTGCGGCTGGCGTGCAACGATGAACGCTGGACTGAAGTGAAACGTCAGGCGACCACCGCCCATTCCTTCGGGCTGGACATGCAGCTTCTAACCCCGGACGAGGCGCTCGACCTCTGGCCCCTGATGACGATCGACGATGTGGTCGGCGCGGCATTCCTCCCAACGGACGGGCAGGCAAACCCGTCTGACATTACCCAGGCGCTCGCCAAGGGCGCGCGGATGGCGGGTGCGCGTATCTTCGAAGATACCAAGGTGACACGCGTCGATGTGGACCGGGGCGTGATCAAAGGTGTCGAGACCAGTAGCGGTCGGATTGAAACGCCAGTCATCATAGCCTGTGCCGGTCAATGGACCCGCGCTTTCGCAAAATCGGTGGGAGTGAACGTCCCGCTTGTGCCGATGGAACACCAGTACATGGTTACAGAGCGGATCGAGGGCGTGCCAGCCAACCTGCCCACCCTGCGCGATCCCGACAGGCTTACCTACTACAAAGAAGAGGTCGGCGGGTTGGTCATGGGCGGGTATGAATCCAACCCCAAACCCTGGGCCGTCGACGGAATACCGACCGGATTTCACTACACGCTTCTCGATAGCGATTTCGACCATTTCGAACAGATCATGGAACTGTCTATGGGTCGGGTTCCAGCACTGGAAAATGCGGGGATCAAGGAACTGGTCAACGGGCCTGAAAGCTTCACGCCGGACGGAAACTTCATTCTGGGCGAAGCGCCTGAGTTGCGACATTTCTTTGTGGGCGCCGGGTTTAACGCCTATGGCATTGCCGCTGGCGGCGGCGCCGGAATGGCCCTCGCTGAATGGGTGGCAAAAGGAGAACCACCTTACGACCTTTGGCCAGTCGATATCCGACGATTTGGTCGACCGCATTTCGACGATGACTGGATCCGGACCCGGACGGTCGAGGCATATGGAAAGCATTACACCATGGCCTGGCCATCGGAAGAGCATGATTCCGGCCGTCCCTGCCGGAAGTCCCCACTTTACGAGATACTCAAGGCCGATGGGGCAGTCTTTGGCGAAAAGCTGGGTTGGGAACGACCGAACTGGTTCGCCGATCTCGGTGCCGGAGAAGAACAACGCGATATCTACACCTTCCAGCGCCCGAACTGGCACGAACCCGTGGGCCGCGAACACATGGCTGCGCGGGAGGCGGCGGTGCTGTTCGATCAGACGTCATTTGCCAAATTCGTCCTTAAGGGTCCGGATGCCGAGCCTGCGCTCAGCTGGATTGCCGCCAATAACGTGAACAGGCCCGTAGGCTCTCTGATCTATACCCAGATGCTGAACGACAGGGGCGGAATCGAGTGCGATCTGACCTGCGTTCGGATGGCCGAGAATGAATACTACATCGTTACAGGTACAGGATTTGCGACCCACGATTTCGACTGGATTTCGCGAAACATACCCGAAGGCATGAACGCGCAGCTTTTCGATGTCACGTCGTCCAACGCCGTCCTTTCCCTAATGGGGCCAAAAGCCCGGGATGTTCTGGCGGCGGTGACACGAGATGATGTCTCGGACGCGGCGTTTCCATTCGGAACTGCAAAGACGATCGGGATCACCGGATGCCCGGTAAACGCGCTCCGGGTCACGTATGTGGGAGAACTGGGCTGGGAACTCCATCTGCCCGTCGAATACGCGACGGCAGTCTATGCAGAACTGCACAAGGCCGGCGCGAAGCATGGCCTGCGGAATGCAGGTTACCGCGCCATCGAGACCTTGCGCCTCGAAAAGGGATACCGCGCCTGGCCATCGGATATCGGACCCGACCATACACCGGACGAAGCCGGGCTTGGCTGGGCCGTCAAACTGAAGAAGAACATCGATTTCAAGGGTCGGGCAGCTGTCGAGGCACAGCGCGCGAACGGGATGAAAAAGATGCTGGCGACCTTCACGACAGATGGTGAAGTGATCCTGTCAGGCCGCGAGACGATCTATCGCAATGGCGAACGCGTGGGTTGGCTCAGTTCCGGCGGCTATGGTCATACGGTCGGGCGTTCGATCGGTATGGGTTATGTGCGCAATGGCGACGGGGTGGATGCCGATTACATTCTGGACGGGTCCTATGAACTCGAGGTGGCGACAGAACGTGTGCCTGCCGAAGTGACGCTTGCCCCGCTTCACGACCCCAAGATGGAGAGGGTCAAGGCCTGAGCCTAACGTGCGCCGTTTACTGCGAGATAGACCGAGTAGAGCGACGTCGTTCCGCAGATGAACAGCCGGTTCAGCCTCGCTCCGCCAAAGCACACATTCGCGACCGTTTCCGGGATCAGCACTTTGCCCAGAAGCCGTCCTGCGGGGTCAAGGCAATGCACACCGTCCGCAGCCGAGGTCCAGATCCGCCCGTCGCGATCCAGTCTGAAGCCGTCGAACAGGCCGTTGGTGCAGTCAGCGATCACCTCTCCTACCGCCAGAGTGCCATCGTCCAGTACGGCATGGCGCCGGATATGGGCGGGCCCATCAGGGTCGTGACTTTTGCCCGTATCGGCGATGTAGAGCAGCCTTTCATCGGGAGAGAAGGCCAGACCGTTCGGCTTGATGTAATCATCCGCGACGACGCTGACCTCGCCCGTCTCAGGATCGATACGATAGACATGACATGCGCCGATTTCGCTTTCAGCCCTCGCACCCTCGTAGTCGATCAGGATACCGTAGGTGGGGTCGGTGAACCAGATCGAACCATCTGATCTCACGACGACGTCATTGGGCGAATTCAAACGTTTACCGTCGAACAAATCGGCCAGAACCTGAATGCTGCCATCATGGTTCGTGCGGGCGACGCGTCGGGTCAGGTGCTCGCACGTGACCAACCTTCCATGGGCATCGGTGGTATTGCCATTCGAGTAGTTCGACGGTGCGCGAAAGACCGAGACCGAGCCATCGGTTTCGTCCCAGCGCATCATCCGGTTGTTCGGAATGTCGGAGAACACCAGATAGCGCCCGGCCGGTAACCATGCCGGGCCTTCCGCCCAGCGCGCGCCGGTCCAGAGCCGTTCGACACGCGCATGATCGATTAGGCAGTCTGCAAATGACGGATCGATGACCTCGAACCCGGTGCCTTCTATCACCCCATACATACGCAATCCCTCCCAGTCGCAAGTCAGCCGAATATCTCTTTGAACAACCCAATGCTTTTGCGAAACCCATCTTCGAAACTGCCATTGCCTGGGTGGTACACGCTCTCGAAACTGATCACCCCACCATAGCCATCGGCACGGAGCGCCTCGGCCATGGGTCGGAACTGTTTGGCCAGTTGCCCTTTCCCCAACTCGCGCACCTCCAAAGTGGCCCGGGGCGTATCGACCTGAACGTCCTTGATGTGGATATGGCCGAGGTAGCCGTCCTTTACCTCGTCATAGCCATCGGGAAAGGCACGTTCATGGCACCAGCAGTTATTGGCCGGGTCCCACAGGACCTTGAGCACGTCCTTCGCATCCAGATCATCGATCAGTTTCCGGGCCGTGTAATTGGAGTTGACCATTGTCCCGTTGCCGGTCTCGACAACCAGCGTGACGCCTTCTGCGCGGGCAAGATCCACCGCGGGCGCAATCAGCGGCGGCAGTGTATCCCAAGCACCCTTGGCCACGTTCCATTCTTCGGCACCATACCGACCCCAGAGAATCTGTTCCTTCTTCGACGTCATGATCCGCACCAACGGCGACCCAAGCGTATGGGCCATGTCGATGACACGCCTGAGCGCATCCATATGCTTGGTGTGAAGCTCATCGCCCGGCCTGTTGGCTGTCGTCATGCCTGCAAAGATGTGGCGGGACAGACAGGAAACAGGCGTGTCAAACTCCACGAGCAACTGCTTGATTTTGCGTATCTCTTGCGGCGTATGGTCCCCTACTTCCGTGTCACCGACGAACTGCAGTTCGGCATACTCCAACCCAAACTCATCCATAACCGCCAATGCATGCCTCAGATCGCGGCTGATCCCGTCACAGATAACGCCAAGCTTCATGACCCTTCCCCCTCCCTAACGATGCAACTCGGCCCCGACGATGTCTTCGATCACGCGGGTCACGACCCAGTTATCACCGTTCGGATGCTTGGTCTTACCCGCATGAAAAAGCTGCATCGCGCTGGCCGCCATATGCATCGGAACACCCAGTTCCCCCGCCAGATCGAGCGAGATCACCAGATCCTTGTGCATCGTCGCAATATGGCTGCCCGTCCCTTCGAACTTCCGGTCGATGATGTTTTCAAGCGCGGTCTTGGTAATCCCGCAGCCGCCGCTCGACGAAGTGACTACATCGAACAGAACCTGACCCGGAACGCCCGCTTTTGCGGCAAGCACCGCCGCCTCGAAAGTCGCGGAAAACATCGCGCCCAAAAGCGATTGCAGGCAGGCTTTGACGGTCTGACCCGCTCCCGCTTCGCTACCCACATGATGGATGGACGCAGAGACAGCTTCCATCGCCGGACGCGCGCGTTCCAACGTCTCTGCAGGCGCCGACGCCATCATTGTGAGCGTTCCGCCCTGAGCGCCTGGAAAACCGCCCGAAACCGGACTGTCGATCAAATGGACATCCCTGCCCGACAAGGCTGCACCAATCTCCTGTGCTTCGCTTGGCTTGATCGTCGCGGTCAGAATCATTATGCCACCCCCTGCCATGTTCTCGGCCAGCCCGTCTGGGCCGAGGATTACCTCCTTGGCCTGTTCGCCGGTCATCACCATCACAAAGACGGCTTCTGACGCATGTCCAACGTCGGCCACGTTGTCAGCAGTTATTCCCCCGAGATCGGCGAAAGCCTTCATCCGATGGGGTGCAGGGTCGAATCCCGTCACGGAAAACCCTTGGTCGATCAGGTTCTTGGCAAGCCCGCTTCCCATATCCCCGATACCGACGACTCCAACTGTTTTCATCTTGGACTCTCCCTGTTCCTGTTCCGTTACGACCCGCGTGTCATGTCACTTCAAAGGGTTCAAGCCGCGCCCAGTCGAAACGGACTCCGGTCCCCGCTTCTTGCGGCGAAACGGCAAGGTGATCCTCGACCACCAAAGGCCGTTCGGTGTACCTGTCGATCGGAAACGAATGCACCTCGATCAGACCCGCATGGCGTTGAGCCGCGACTAGACTGACATGCAACTCCTGCATTCCATGACTGCAGATCGGGATGTTGCTTTTGGATGCTAAATCAGAGACTTGCAGCCAACCCGTAATCCCTCCGCAATTCGAGGCATCGGGCTGCAGATAGCTGAGGTTTGCCAACTCCAGAGCATGTTCAAACTCATGAATCGTGTGCAGGTTCTCTCCCATGGCAAGTGGAATACCCGTCGCATCGGCAATGCGCCCATAGCCTGCGTAATTGTCCGGGATGATCGGCTCTTCGAACCAGAGAAGATCGTAGGGGGCAAAGGCGTTAGCCGCCATCACCGCCTGCTTTTCGGTCATGGAATAGTTGGCATCGACCATGAATGCGGTGTCCGGGCCAATCAGTTCACGGACCGCCGCAATCCGGGCGATGTCCTCTTCAAGGCTCGGCTGACCGATCTTGATTTTGACACCGTTGAACCCGCGGTCCAGATAGCCTCGAACGCTTTCCAGAAGCTTTGGTAGCGGAAACCCCAGATCGATGCCGCCACAATAGGCTCTGCAACGATCCGCTGCCCCGCCCGCCATCTGGACAAGCGGCTGGCCATTGCGCTTCCCACGCAGATCCCAAAGCGCAATATCGAGGGCGGAGATGGCGAAGGACGCGATACCGCCGCGTCCCACGTAATGGATGTGCCATTGCATTGCTTCGTAGAGCGCCTCGACATCCGTGGCGTCCTGTCCGATCAGAAACGGCGCAAGATCATGGGTGATCATGGCACGGATCGCATGTCCGCCCTTACCGCCGGTATAGGTGTACCCCGTGCCTTGGGCCCCATCGTCCAGCGTCACTGTGGACGTAATCAACTCAAAATGCGTGTGATCCCCGTGTTTTGCATCGACCAGCACCTCATGCAGCGGCACCTTGAAAAGGCGGGCACTGACAGAAGCGATTTGGTTCACATCAGCCCCCGGCACTCGGGAACGGGGGTCAAGACAGTGCCGTCCTTCAGGAACTGGCTGAGATTGTCACAGGTCAGGTCACCCATCGCCTGACGCGTCTCTACCGTGGCGCTGCCGATATGGGGCGTCAGCACGACGTTATCCATCTGTTTCAGCGCATCCGGAACCTTGGGCTCTGCTTCGAACACGTCAAGCCCGGCGCCACCCAGCCGACCTTCCGACAGAGCCGTAACAAGTGCTGCCTCGTCGACGACGGAACCGCGGGCCACGTTGATCAGAATCCCGTCGGGGCCAAGCGCATCGATCACATCGGCATTGATCAGATGGCGGGTTGCCGCACCGCCCGGCGTGATACAGATCAGCACATCGGACGCCCGCGCCATCTCTGTCAGATCGGCATAGTATTCCTGCGGCACGTCCTTCTCGCTGCGCGCGTGGTAAAGGACACGAGCATCGAACATTGCCGCACGGTCTGCAATCGTCTGGCCGATCCGCCCGAAACCGACGATGCCGACCGTCCGGTTCTGAACCGACTGGGCAAGCGGCATGTTCCCCTTCGCTTCCCAGTCCCCGGAACGCACCCAGCGGTCTGCGGGGATCAGGTTACGGCTCACCGCCAGCCACAGCATGATGGCGGTGTTCGCCACCTCGTCATTGAGAACATCGGGCGTATGGGCAACCAGAATACCTTTGGCCGCCACTCCATCCGCATCGATGGCGTCATAGCCCACGCCGTAGCTAGAGACGACTTTCAGATTCGGGAGCGCCGCCATGACATCATCGGGAACGCCCCAATGGCCATCGGTCGCCACCGCCTCGATCTGACGACCCATTTGAGCCAGGAAAGCCGCCCGGTCGGGCTGATCGAACAGGATATGAACCGTGAACTCTGCCTCGAACCGGGATCTCATCCGGTCGGTGACCGAACCGATCTGTAAAAGGTGTGGTTTTTCAGGCATCTTCGCCCACAACCTGACGCTGTTTTCCCAATCCTTCGATCCAAACCTCCATCACATCGCCTTTCTTCAGGTAGACCGGATCCGGTTTGATCCCCATGCCCACGCCCGGAGGTGTGCCGGTGGAAATCACATCACCCGGGTGAAGCGTGAACAACTCGCTCAGATGCGAAACGATCTGGGCTACCGTGAAAATCATAGTGGCCGTGTTTCCCGACTGCATCCGCTTGCCGTTCACATCCAGCCACATCTCGAGCTTCTGGGGATCCGGAATCTCATCCCGCGTCACCAGCCAAGGGCCGGTAGGGCCGAACGTGTCGCAGGACTTACCCTTGGTCCATTGCCCGGTCAGCTGCGTCTGAAAATGACGCTCAGAGACGTCGTTGCAAACGCAGTAGCCGGCCACATAGTCCAGCGCATCAGCTTCAGAGACGTATTTCGCCGTCTTGCCTATTACCACGCCAAGTTCGACTTCCCAGTCTGTGTGGGTGGACCCCCGAGGCATGATCACATCGTCATTGGGCCCCACGATCGCCGAATTGGCCTTCATGAACAGAATGGGATGCTCTGGAATTTCTGCACCTGTTTCAGCGGCATGATCGGAATAGTTCAACCCGATACACATGAATTTCCCGATGTCGCCGACGCAGGGTCCAAGGCGCAGGCCATCTGTCACAAGTGGCAGGTCTGTGGGATCAAGCGCCGCGATCCGGGCCAGATCGGCATCCCCAAGCACCGGCCCCGAGACGTCGGCAATCACACCAGAGAGGTCGCGGATCGCGTCATCCGCATCGATCAGCCCGGGCTTCTCTGCGCCCACATCGCCAAAGCGTACAAGTTTCATATTCGTCCCTCTTTCAGTGGTTGTCGCGCGGCATATGCTTGTGCGCGATGTCCTTGTAAGCGTCGGCTCCCTTCAGGGTCATCCCGTCGGCAAAGGGACGAACCTTCTCGCGGAAGATCTCCTGCCACGGCGACTGGCTTTCGGGTGTGTATGGCTGCGGCGGCAGTGCTGCGCGGCGCGCCGCGAGTTCCGCGTCATCAACCAGCATATCCGCCGAACAGGCGTTCAAATCAATGCGCACGCGGTCACCGGTCTGCACAAGGGCCAGGCCTCCTCCGTCCGCCGCCTCTGGCGAGGCGTTCAGGATCGACGGTGAACCGGACGTGCCCGATTGCCTGCCGTCGCCGAGGCAAGGCAGCGCCGAAATGCCTTTGCGGATCAAATAGGCTGGCGGGCGCATATTCACGACCTCCGCACCACCCGGGTAACCAATGGGCCCAGCACCTCGCATGATGAGAATGCAATTCTCATCAATTACAAGAGCTTCATCGTCGATCCTGGTGTGAAAGTCTTCCGGGCCATCGAATACAATGGCTCGTCCCTCGAAGGCATTCGGATCATCCGGGTTGGAAAGGTAGCGGTCGCGGAACTCTTTGGAAATCACGCTGGTTTTCATGATCGCGCTGTCAAAGAGGTTCCCCTTGAGATTAATGAAACCCGCGTCCTGCACCATCGGGGCAGAGACGGGTTTGATCACATCCGGGTTCTCCGATCGCTTGCCGCTGCAATTGTCATCCATCGTGCGGCCATTGGCCGTAATTGTCCTGGGATGTGGCAGCATGCCCTCGGCCATCAACTCGCCGACAACCGCCGGAACGCCGCCTGCCCGGTGATAGTCTTCTCCAAGATACTCACCTGCGGGCTGTAGGTTCACCAACAGCGGTACCTTGTGCCCAAGCGCCTGCCAGTCATCGTTCGACAATGGCACGCCCAGATGCCGCGCAATCGCATTCAGGTGGATTGGCGCATTCGTCGAACCACCAATTGCGGAGTTGATAACAATAGCATTTTCAAACGCTTCCCGGGTCATGATGTCAGAGGGTTTAAGGTCTTCGTGCACCATTTCGACGATCCGCCTGCCGGTTTCATAGCTGATCTGTCCCCGCTCTCGGTAAGGTGCCGGGATCGCGGCCGACCCGGGCAGTTGCATGCCAAGCCCCTCGGCCAGCGAGTTCATCGTGGTAGCCGTCCCCATCGTGTTGCAGTAGCCGACCGATGGCGTAGAGGACGCCACAAGCTCCATGAACCCGTCATCGTCGATCTCGCCCGCCGCGTGCATCTCGCGCGCCTTCCAGACAATCGTGCCCGACCCGGTTCGCTTGCCCTGGAACCAACCATTCAGCATTGGACCAACCGACAGGGCAATCGCCGGGATGTTCACCGTGGCCGCAGCCATCAAAAGCGCAGGCGTGGTCTTGTCGCATCCGATGTTCAGCACGACACCATCGATGGGATAGCCGAACAGAGTTTCGACCAAAGACAAATAGGCAAGGTTCCGGTCCAGCATTGCCGTCGGACGCTTGCCGGTCTCCTGAATCGGATGAACCGGAATCTCGATCACCGTACCGCCCGCCGCGATGACACCATCCCTCACACGCTTGGTCAGTTCGATGTGATGGCGGTTGCAGGGGCTCAGGTCACTGCCCGTCTGGGCTATGCCGATGATCGGCTTTCCGGACTGCAGTTCTTCCCGAGTCAGCCCGTAGTTCAGATAACGCTCGGTATAGAGCGCCGTCATCTCGCGATCATCAGGGTTGTTAAACCACTTCTGTGATCTAAGGTCGATTTTCTTCCTATCTGGCAAATTCATACCCTCAGAAGTTAAAGTTCTTATCCAGACCAGCCACCATCGATGATATGCGTCTGACCTGTCGTGAAGGCGCTTTCATCCGAGCCAAGATAAACAGCAAGCGCCGCAATCTCTTCGGGGGCCCCGATCCTACCCATCGGCTGGCGCGCGATGAAGGCCGTCATTGCAGCTTCGTAGTCTCCCGTCGCGCGCAAACGGTCGTGCAGCGACGGACTGTCGACGGTGCCTGGGCAGATGGCGTTACAGCGCACGCCCGTCGTGATGTAATCCCGTGCCACCGACTTGGTCAGGCCGATCACCGCAGCCTTCGTGGCGCCGTAAACGAACCGGTTCGGGGCGCCGATGATCGAGGAGGCCGCCGACGACATGTTGATGATCGATCCCGAGCCGCGCTCAAGCATCCCCGGCAGCGCCGCCTTGATTGTCCGGAACATGGATTTGACGTTCAGGTCGAACGCAAAGTCCCATTCCTCGTTCTGCGCCTCAAGCACAGTCCCGTTATGGACGAAACCTGCGCAGTTAAAGAGGATGTCGGGCGTCGCATGATCTATCCCGATCGCCACGGATTCGTCATCCCGCACATCCAGAATGAAGGTATGCAGGTCACCTGTCGCATCTTCTTCAATGCTCCGAAGCGCGGCCTCGTTCACATCCGTTGCAAAGACCCGCGCCCCTTCGGCGGCCATGGCCAACGCGGTCGCGCGTCCGATCCCCTGTCCTGCCGCCGTCACAAGTGCCGTTTTGCCGCTCAATCGATCCGTCATGTCGTGAAATCCAGTTGCACTTTCATTGATGTTCTCCGGTCTGCAGCCTGCCGGAACGCCTCCACCACGTCAGTCACGGGAAACCGCTGGGTCAGAAGCGGGGCCACATCGATACGACCGGTGTTCAGCGCATCGACAGCCTCTCCGAACTCCTCGTGGAACCGGAATGTCCCACGAACATCCAGTTCCTTGGTAACAATGACATTCTGTGGAATGCTCACGTCTCCGCCAAGCCCAAGCTGCACCAGAACGCCCCTTGGCCGAAGCGTCGTCATGCCCGCACGCAGGGCAAGCTCATTGCCCGAAGCCTCGAACATCACGTCGAACGCACCCTTCCCGGCGCTATAGGTCTCCGCCCAGTCCGAATTTACACCAGCGTTAATCGCAGTATCGGCGCCAAGACCCAGCGCCGTCTCCAGCACGGCGTCTATAACGTCGGTGACGACAACTTCTTCTGCGCCATCGTCGCGCGCCGCCAGAACCGCCAATGCACCAATCGGGCCACATCCCGTTACCAGCACCCGCCGCCCCTTCAGCGACCCCGCCCGTCGCCGCCCATGCAACACCACGGCAAGGGGTTCGGCAAAGGCAGCGATCTCGGTCGGAACATCCGGCGCGATCTTGAAACACTGCTCCGGCAGCGCAACGATTTCATCCTGGAACGCGCCCTGAATATGCGGCATCGGCATTGCACTGCCGTAGAAGCGCATATTTTCGCAGTGGTTTTTCAAGCCCCTGTCGCAATATGTACAGTGCCCACAGGGTCGACTGGGCGACACCGCGACCCGGTCCCCCGCAGCGAAACCGCTGGTCTTCGAAGCCGACAAAATCGTGCCCGCGACTTCATGCCCGAGCACAATCGGCTGACGCACGCGAATCGTGCCAAAGCCGCCATGCTGGTAGTAGTGAAGGTCCGATCCGCAGATTCCGCCTGCATCGATTCGCACGCGAATCGCCGTCGCGTCCTCACCCGGAGGGGCGTGGTTTTCAACGCGCAGATCGCCTGCCGCATGTAGGACAACAGCCCTCATATCTCCCCCCGTCTGGCCGCAAAACCTCGGCATTTACTTTAGGGCCTAGTGGAAGGCGGCGCGAAATTCTAGGGTCTGCGCAATGAACAACCGCGGGGGGCAGCGATGGCGCAGGGACTTTTTGACCTTACCGGGCGACGAGCTCTGATCACCGGATCAAGCATGGGAATCGGCCTCGCGCTGGCCCGCGGACTGGCCGCGCATGGGGCAGGTGTGATCTTGAATGCGCGCAATTCCAAACGGCTGGAAGAGGCAGCACAAAGCCTGCGGGATGAAGGTCATGGCGCAACGGCATCTGCCTTTGATGTAACCGACGGTGAGGCTGTGAACGGCGCCATCAATGCACTCGAAGCTGACGGGCCAATCGACATTCTGATCAACAATGCCGGGATGCAGTTTCGCACCCCGCTTGAGGATTATCCCGAAGACATGTGGGACAAGCTTTTGCGGACAAACATCACCAGCGCCTTTCTTGTCGGCAAGGCCGTGGCGCGGAAAATGATCCCGCGCGGATATGGCAAGATCGTGAACATCGCCTCGGTTCAAAGCGAACTCGCGCGCCCGGGCATCGCGCCTTACACGGCCACCAAGGGCGCAATCCGCAACCTCACCCGCGGGATGGCGACGGATTGGGCCAAACACGGGCTTCAGGTCAACGCGATCGCACCGGGGTACTTCAAGACACCGCTGAACCAGGCACTGGTGGATGACCCGGCGTTCACCGAGTGGCTTGAAAAACGGACACCTGCCGGACGCTGGGGCACGGTTGACGAGCTTGTGGGCGCAACGGTGTTTCTCTGTGGCTCTGCCTCGTCTTTCGTGAACGGTCATACGCTGTTCGTCGACGGCGGCATTACCGCATCGCTTTAGGAACCGGACCAATGACCAAACCAAAGATCGCATTTCTGGGAACGGGCCTCATGGGATCACGCATGGCCCGCCATCTGCTGACCGCAGGTTACGATGTCACCGCATGGAACCGCACGCTGTCGAAGGCGGAACCGCTGGCGAAAGAGGGTGCGACGATTGCCCAAACACCAGCGGAGGCGATTGCCGGCTCGGATGTGGTCGTCGCCATGCTCTCAGATGGTCCAGCCGCATTGGCGATCCAAGCAGATTCGGACGTTCGGAACGCCTTTTCAACGGGAGCCACGTGGATCGAGATGGGGTCGATCAAACCCGAAGAAGCCCGTGCGGAGGCTACCGATCTTGCGGGTTTGGGTGTGGATTATCTCGATGCGCCCGTCTCCGGCGGAACCAAGGGCGCCGAGGCCGCCAGCCTCGCGATTATGGTTGGTGGCGAACAAAAGACATTTGCGAAGATGAGGCCGATCCTTGAGGTGATGGGGCGCCCCGTCCACGTCGGACCAACCGGCACCGGACAGCTTTCGAAACTCGCCAATCAGGCGATAGTGGCGGTCACCATCGGAGCCGTCGCCGAAGCGATGCTTCTGGTCGAACAAGGCGGCGCAGACCCGGCAGCGGTGCGTCAGGCCCTGAAGGGCGGGTTCGCTGACAGCACAATCCTGCAACAGCACGGCGAGCGGATGACGACCGGGAATTTCGTGCCCGGCGGTCTGTCCAAGTTCCAGCTAAAGGATCTCGACAACCTTCTTTCGGAAGCGGCCCAGCTTGGTCTGGAACTGCCGGTCTCGGAACACATCCGGGAACGTTTTGCGCATTTCTGCAGCGCCATGGACGGTGGCGACCGCGATCATTCCGGATTGTATCTCGAACTGCGGGAACGCAACGGGCTCGAGGTTTCGTAATGGGCAAGGTCCTAATCATCGGCGGCGGCGGTATGGTTGGTCAGAAACTGGCCAAAGCACTTGCGACAGACGGGCTCGGCGAGGATGCCGAGCCCGACGTTACGCTGTTCGATCTTGGCTTTCCCGAAGCGGGCGCGCCTGCGTGCCGAACCGTGACAGGCTCGATGACCGACCCCGAAACGATCGAGCGGCCGGTTGCGGAGCGCCCCGACATCGTGTTCCACTTGGCAGCAATCGTATCGGGCGAAGCCGAGATCGATTTCGATCTGGGTTGGCAGACGAACATGCTGGCCTTCTGGACCTTTCTCGAAGCGTTGCGCGCCGAACATCTGGCCTCGGGCGGCGCATACCGCCCCCGCGTTGTCTTCACATCATCCATCGCGGTGTTCGGCGGTCCCTTCCCCGACAAGATCGACGATGATTTTCCGACCGCGCCGCGCACCTCCTACGGCGCGCAAAAGGCAATCGCCGAGCTGATGCTGGCCGATTTCACCCGCAAGGGATTTGTCGACGGTATCTCGATCCGCCTGCCGACAATCTGCGTGCGCCCCGGCAAGCCGAACAAGGCCGCTTCTTCGTTTTTCTCGGGCATCATCCGCGAACCCCTGAACGGACAAGAAGCAATCCTGCCCGTGTCACGCGACGTTCGCCATTGGCATGCCTCGCCCCATTCGGCTGTCGGTTTTCTGCGCCATGCTGCAACCCTCGACATATCACGCCTGGGCAATCGCCCTGCGCTTAATCTGCCGGGCGTCAGTTGCACCGTCGAAGAGCAGATTGAGGCATTGAAGGATGTCGCGGGCAGTGACGTGATCAAGCTGATCAAAGCCGAACCCGACGCCGCTATCGCAAGGATCGTGGAAGGATGGCCGCGCGATTTTGCACCGGAACGCGCCTTGGCGCTTGGGTTTACGGCCGATCCCGACTTCCGCTCGATCATCAAAACCTACATCGCCGAAGACATGCTTCAGACCTGAAGATTGCGCTTCAGGTGATCATAAATCGCCGTCCGGCAGGCCTCCGCATCACGCGCAAGTGCCGCGTCCAGAATCGCCTGGTGCTCTGCAATAATCGCGCGAAAGTAGTCCTCGCCAAAGTCGCGCGCCTGACTGACCATCTGCTGGCGAAACTGGACATAGATGTTGGCGTAGGTCTCCATCAAAAGGGGCGAGCCACAAGCCGATATCAGGGTCTCGTGAAACTCGTACTCGGCATCCGACCAGAGGCCCACATAGGTCTTTGGCTGCGCATCGCGGGCCATCTTCGTTTCGATATGGCTCAACTTGTGGTGGGTGGCCGTAAGGGCCGCCTCCCATGGCAGCCCACCGCGAACCATGGATTGGGTCGCCCCTTCTTGTTCAAGCAGAATACGGAACTGCGTCACATCCCGGCGACGTTCGCGCGAGGTCTGCGTAACCCGGAACCCGCGCTGCATCTCGAACTCGACGAGGCCGACCTTCGACAGACGCAACAGAACATCGCGCACCGTATTCGCCGAACAGCCATATTCCTGCTGAAACTCCGCAGGCTTCATCTTTGCCCCGGGTTCGAACACAGCCGTCATCAGCTTGCGCTCCAGATCGGCATAGATGGCTTGGGTTTCGACACGAACGGGAATCTCTATTCTCCTACTGCCGTCAATCTGCCCATAACTTCTGAAAAAGGGAAGGAATTTCAAAATTTTTATTATTTTCAATCTATAGTTGGCAGGTCATCACACGATTGCTAGGCTTCCCGAACGGGTCTCGCACAAGAATGGAGAAAACTCCGCTGGGGCACCGATCTTATTAATTGGGAGGAAACTCATGGAATTTGTTAAACTTGCCGCCGCTGCCGTCGGCACCGCAGCACTGCTCGCCGGCACGGCCGCCAGCGCCCAGACGAATCTGCGGATTCAAACCCACTACGCCCCTGAAACCGTTTCGGGCAAACTGGCAGCCCAATATGTCGATGACATCCAGACGATGTCGAACGGTGAAATCAGCGTTGAGATGTTCTATTCATCCTCGGTCGTTAAATCGGTCGAAACTTTTGACGCCGCCGCTACCGGCATTCTCGATTGCGATATGACCGGTGGCGGTTATCAGACCGGCAAGAACCCGGCCTTTCAGTTCGTCGGCGACATCATGGGCGGCTACGCCACACCGTATCAGCAGCTCAGCTGGCTTTATTTCGGTGGCGGTCTGGAAGATGCCCAAGAGCTCTACAACAAATACGACATGGAGCTGATCGGCTGGTGGGTCTACGGACAGGAAAGCTTTGCTTCATCCAAGCCAATCTCGAAAGTCGAGGACTTCAAGGACTGGAAATTCCGCTCACCCCCGGGCATGGAAACCAAGATCTTCGAAAAACTGGGCGCGTCGCCCATCGTGATGGACTTCACCGAGATCTTTACGGCGCTTGAAACCGGCATCATCGATGGGGCGGACGCCTCCGGCCTCGCCAACAATGTGGGCCTTGGTCTTTACGACTTGGTCAAGCATGCCAACTTCCCCGGCTTCCACTCGATGCCATCCGATCACCTTGCCTGCAACAAGGCGGTATTCGACGCGATGCCTGCGCATCACCAGCGCATCATGAAGGTCGCGATGGAAGCCCTTGCGTTGCGCACGGCCCTGACTTTTGAAAAGGCGAATGCCGAAGCTGCGGCACAGCTGCGCGCAGATGGTGTGACCCTGCACGAATGGGCGCCCGAAGAGCTTCAGAAGTTCCGCGATGCCGCTCAGGCCACATGGCCCGAGTTTGCAACCACCCCGGAAGCACAGGCGCTGGTGGAAAGCCACCTGAACTACCTGGACCAGCTGGGTCTGGTCTCGAACTAATCCCAAAACACCCAAAGCGGGCCGGCCATCCGGCCCGCTTCTTCTTACCACGGGAGCGCATCGCGGCGGTCCCTGACAGGCGGGGGTGCCTTCAATGGAGATAAAACACGGAACACCCATCGAGTGGCTTGTCCCATTGGCATTCTGCATCTGCTTTGGCTGGGTGGTCTGGCACGGACCCGCATATATTCTGGACTTCGGCCCCGAGAACGGTCAGCTCTTCGCTCTGCATGGCCGCAACGACGTCACGCCCAATATGGCGCCTCTGTTCGGCGTGTCCGGCGATATCGTCGATTACCTTGCCCTGCTTTTGTCGCCGATCCTGTTCATCGTCGGAATGATGACCGTTCGCCGCGCACCGATGGAGTTCGAAAGCTGGCGCACCGTTGATCGGGCCTCGGTCTTTATCGGCCGGGTCACGATGATGCTGATCGTGCTGTTGACCTCGGTTATGCTCTACGAGGTTATCCTGCGCTACGTGTTCGAACGTCCGACGATCTGGGCCAACGAGCTTTCGCTTTGGCTGGCAGGGTTCGTATTCCTCCTCTCCGGCCTCTACGCGATGCAGCAACGCAGCCATATCCGGATCTTCCTTTTGTATGACGTGCTGCCCCGCCCGGTGCAGCGGCTGTTCGACATCATCTCGACCACGCTTATCGTCACCTTTGCCGCCGCCCTGATCTATGGCGGCTATGGCGAAGCCTTCGCCAAGTTCATGCGGTGGGAAACCTTCGGCACCGCCTTCGACCCGCCAATTCCGGCGACGCTGAAAATCACGGTTCTGTTCGTCGTGGCCATGGTCGCCATCCAATCGATCATAAACCTGATCTCCGATTGGAATGCCCAGCCGGTCATGCACTCGGCCGCCGATGATATTGACCAAGAAGAACTGGCCGCGCTGCGGCGGGCCGTTGGGGCAGAGGGAACAGGCGATCTCGACGTCACCCGCGGCGCGATCCAAGGCGATCAGAAAAGGCGTAACGACTGATGGATATCGGAACGATTTCTCTGGTCCTCATGCTGGGCCTGCTGGTGCTTCTGGCCATCGGCATGCCGCTTGGGCTCGCATCGGCAATCCTCGCCGTTCTTGTCCTTGTCATGAAGTTCGAACCGATCCTCCTGACCAACCCGCTTGCATTCGGCGACGGCGTTCTGACGGGGAGGCCGGGGGCGGGACCCCTCAATATCCTTGCCCAAAAGATATACGGGCTCTTAACGGACTACGTCCTCATATCAATTCCGCTGTTCATCTTCATGGCGGCGCTGCTGGAAAGATCCGGCATTGCAAAAGACATGTACTCGTCCCTGAATGTCTGGCTCAGCCGAACACGCGGCGGGATCGCCATCGTCACCTCGCTCATGGCCGTCATCATGGCGGCAATGTCCGGCATCATCGGCGGCGAAGTGGTGCTTTTGGGCCTGATCGCCCTGCCCCAGATGCTGCGGCTTGGATATAACCAGAACCTCGCCATCGGTACGATCTGTGCAAGCGGAAGCCTAGGCACGATGATCCCGCCATCAATCGTTCTGATCATCTATGGCCTGATCACTGAAACCTCGATCAAGGCACTGTTCACCGCTGCCTTCCTGCCGGGCCTTATGCTGGCCTCGTTCATCATCATCTACATCATCATCCGCACCCAGTTGCGCCCCGAGGATGCGCCCCTTCCCGAACCCGTTCCGGGCGATCCCGAGGGGCGCGAGAAACTGGCGTTGTTCCTGTCTTTCCTGACGGTGCTTCTGGCGGGCTTCTCAACCGTTCTGTTCCTGCGTGCGCTGTTCTTCACCCTGACGGGACAAAACGAAGTTGTCGAAGGGACCGACCTGATTTTCTGGGGAACCCCGGGACACGTGCCATGGTTCGGCGGTCTCATCGCCCTGTCCCTTGGATTGATCTTCTTCGGCTTTGGCCGGAAACGGACGGCGATGGGGTGGAGCATGGGCAAAGGCCTTGTGGCACCGATCGTTGTGATCGGCGTCGTCATGGGGTCGATCTATGGCGGTATCACCGGGATCACGGAAGCCGCCGGAATGGGAGCAATCGCGGTACTGATCCTCGCGATCTTCCGGGGCGAGGCGTCCTTCGATCTCGTCTGGGACAGCCTGATGCGAACGCTCAAGTCCACCGGCACGATCATCTGGGTCACCATCGGCGCGGCAACGCTGGCTGGCGCCTATACCATCGCTGGCGGTCCGCAATACGTGGCCGACCTGATCGTCGGCTCGGACATGCCGACCATGGGCATCCTTCTGATGATGATGCTGATCCTGCTGTTCATGGGTGCATTCATGGATTGGGTGGGCATCGTCCTTCTGATCATCCCGGTCTTCCTGCCAATCGTCCAGCGCCTGCCTATCGAAGAGATCGGCCTCTTCGGCGAGCTTCAGCCAAAATACCTCGCCGTCTGGTTCGGTGTCCTGTTCTGTATGAACATGCAGGTCAGCTTTCTTTCCCCACCTTTTGGCCCCGCGGCCTTCTATCTGAAATCGGTCGCGCCGCCGCATATCTCGCTGACCGATATCTTCCGGGGCTTCCTGCCGTTCATCGCGATCCAGATCTGCGCCCTATCTGTTCTGCTGATCTGGCCGCCCATCGTCGAAATTCTACTAAACTAGCCTCCGTGCAAACCGGAACTA
The DNA here is from genome assembly GCA_947503175.1 of uncultured Paracoccaceae bacterium. Lineage (GTDB taxonomy): Bacteria > Pseudomonadota > Alphaproteobacteria > Rhodobacterales > Rhodobacteraceae > Ovoidimarina. The sequence goes on along the minus strand of CANNCO010000001.1, from coordinate 599,207 downwards.
ACGCCCATGCTCACGCCCGCGCAGCTCAAATCTTACCGGGATAACGGATACCTTGTGGTCGAAAACGTACTGGATCAGGACAAGGTTCTCGATCCGGTCCGGGCCGAGTATACCCGACTTCTCGACGAGCTCATCACAAAATGGGGGATGGATGATACGCTCAAGAACGCTGATTTCGAAACGCGCCTGATCGCGGCCTATCGAGAGGGGCATGACTGGTTCCAGCCGATGGATATCTCGCTTCCCGGCGACCGGATTCAACCTGACACTCCAATGCACTTCGGACCGGCAGTATTCGACATGATCACCGCGCCCAAGCTTCTTGATCTGGTCGAGGATCTGATCGGACCGGAAATCACGTCCTGCCCAATCCAGCATGTTCGCATCAAACCACCGGCAAAGGAACTGAGTTCCGACGAAATCCGTTCCCATGTGGGCGGAACGGACTGGCACCAGGACCGGGCCGTCGCACTCGAAGAGGCAGATCAGACCGAGATGGTCACCGTCTGGATTGCCGTCACCGATGCAACCAAGGAAAACGGATGCCTGCAGGTCGCCCCGCAACAGCACTCAGAGATTTTGCCCCATTGCCCGAAATCCCAGACCGCCATCGCGGACGGCTTTCTTGATACCTCCGCCGCCCTGCCCCTGCCCGTTGCTTCGGGCGGCGTCGTCATTCTGGACCCGATGCTGCCACATGCTTCACTGCCGAACCTGACCGATGGTATCCGCTGGTCCTTCGATCTGCGCTTCAGCCGGACTGGCCAACCAACCGGTCGCAGTCATTTCCCGGATTTCATCGCCCGGTCCCGCGCAGCGCCGGAAAGGGAACTGCGGGACTGGCGGATTTGGCGCCAGATGTGGGAAGACGCCCGCGCACGCCTATCCGAAAGCCCGCATATCGACATCCACCGGTGGCGCTCCGACGCACCGGCCTGCGCCTAGAAAGGAAGTACTTGATGAGGCCCTTCGTTCGCCTCGACCCAAGCGACAATGTCGTCACGGTCGCTCGCGCGCTGGATGCCGGCAGCGCGGTGGAAGATGTGAAAGCGACGGGCCTCATCCCGTCGGGGCACAAAATCGCCAGCGCGCCGATCCCAGAGGGCGGCGAGATTCGCAAGTACGCGCAACTGATCGGATACGCCTCGAAAGAAATTGCGCCCGGCGACCATGTGCACACCCACAATGTGGAGTTCAGAAACACCGAAGCGGGTTATGAGTTCAGCACCGATCTGCGGCCTGTCACCGAAGTGCCGGAGGCCAAGCGTGATACGTTCATGGGCTACCGGCGAGAAAACGGTCAGGTCGGCACACGTAATTACATCGCCGTTGTCACGTCGGTGAACTGCTCCGCCACCGCCGCACGCCGCATCGCCGATGCCTTTGGCCCGGACGAGCTGGCCGATTATCCCAATGTCGATGGGGTCGTGGCCTTCGTTCACGGCACCGGCTGCGGCATGGCCGATAGCGGCGACGGGTTCGAAGCCCTTCAGCGCGTCATGTGGGGCTATGCCCGCCATCCAAACCACGCAGGCGTCCTCATGGTGGGGCTCGGCTGCGAGATGAACCAGATCGACTGGCTTCTGGAGGCTTACGGATTGAAACAGGGCCCTCTGTTTCACGCGATGAACATTCAGAACATGGCCGGGCTTCAACGCACGATCGAGATGGGCGTGAAAAAGGTCCGCGCGATGCTGCCTTTGGCCAACAAGGTCACGCGCACCCCCTGCCCCGCATCCGACCTGATGGTCGCCTTGCAATGCGGCGGGTCCGACGCATGGTCCGGGATCACCGCGAACCCTGCTCTGGGATATGCATGCGACCTGCTTGTGGCACAGGGCGGCACGGGTGTTCTGGCGGAAACGCCAGAAATCTATGGCGCAGAGCATCTTCTCACCCGGCGCGCCGTGGATCAGGCCATGGGCGAACGCCTCGTCGACCTGATCCGCTGGTGGGAGGACTATACCGCCCGCAACAAAGGCTCGATGGACAACAATCCCAGCCCGGGCAACAAGAAAGGTGGATTGACGACCATCCTTGAGAAATCGCTCGGGGCCGCGGCCAAGGGTGGCACTACCCCGTTGACCGGTGTCTATAAGTACGCCGAACCCGTCCGGACCAAGGGCTTCACCTTCATGGACAGCCCCGGCTATGACCCGGCCAGTGTCACAGGTCAGATCGCCGGCGGCTGCAACCTCGTGTGCTTCACCACAGGCCGAGGATCAGCTTTCGGCTCGAAACCCGCCCCGACCATCAAGGTCGCCACCAACTCCGAGATGTACAAGCGGATGACCGACGACATGGACGTGAATGCAGGCGACATCCTGACCGGTGGCGCGACGGTCGAGGAAAAAGGGCGCGAGATATACGAGATGTTCCTGCGCGTCGCCTCGGGCGAAGCCTCGAAATCCGAAGCGCAGGGACTGGGCGACTACGAGTTTGTGCCATGGCAGATCGGAGCGGTGATGTGACCCGTCTTCTTCTCGCCGGCACCGGGCTGATCGGCCACCGCCACATGCAGCATATCCTTGATCATCCAGACCTGACGCTGGCCGGGATCATCGACCCCGTCGCAGAAAACCGGGCCGTTGCCGATGTGCCCGGCTTTACTGATATCGACGCCGTGGATGTGGACGCCGATGGGATCGTCATCGCGACCCCGACCGACACCCACATGCCGCTTGCGCTTCGCGCGATGGACCGGGGCTGGCATGCTCTGGTCGAAAAACCGCTTGCCGAGAGCATCGAGGCCGCCGACCGGATGGTCGCCGCCGCCGATGCCGCTGGCCTGTACATCCTTGTGGGCCATCATCGCAGACACCATCCCGTCGTCGCGAAACTGAAAGAGATCGTCGCCTCGGGGACGCTGGGTCAGCCGGTTCTGGCATCGCTGATCTGGGCCATGCGCAAGCCTGACGACTACTTCGATCCGGCGTGGCGCGAAGGCATGAACGGCGCGCCCGTGAAGCAAAACCTGATCCATGATGTGGACACGTTGCGCTATCTGTTTGGCGAGGTAACTCAGGTTGTCGGCACCGGTTCAAATGCCGTTCGCGGCGTGGCCCGAACCGAGAGCGGCGGGGCGGTGCTCACATTCGACAGCGGCGTGACGGTTACAGTCGCCTTTGCCGATACGACGCCCACCCCATGGGGGTTCGAAGCCGGAACCGGCGAAAGTCCGATGATCCCGAAAACAGGTCAGGATTGCATGCGGATCGCATTCACCCGCGGCGCCGTCGAGTTCCCCTCCCTGCGAGTCTGGTCCGGTGCCGAAAGCTGGACCGAAAAGCCCGAAATGAAACAGACCGAGGTCGAGACTGGCGTGCCGTTGGTGCGCCAACTTGAGCACTTCGCCGAGGTCATTGCCGGACGGGCGCAGCCTCTCATCGATGCCCGCGAGGGGCGCAAGACGCTGGAAGCGACATTGCGCCTCGAAGCCGCGACGATGCCCAAAAGTGTCACGACATGACGATCTTGCGTGCAGGTCTGATCGGTGCCGGTATAGGCCAATCCCGTCTTTCAGCGGCCCTGAAGCTGATGTGCCATGCCCATGGGATGGATCTGGACTTCACGCCCATCGATACTGCGTCGAAAACCGACTTCGACTTTGACCGCACCGTCGATGACCTGCGCGCCCAAGGCTGGCATGGCGTCACCGTCACTCATCCCCACAAGGTGCAGGCACGGGCCTATGCCGGACCGGCCATGGGCCCTGAGTTCCGTCACCTGAGCGCAGCCAATACACTGACATTCCGGCCAGAACTCGCCGGTCACAACACCGATTTCACGGGTTTTCTCGGTGCTTGGAAAAGCGTGATGGGGAACCAAACCCCCGGTCGCGTTGCAATGGCCGGCGCTGGCGGCGTGGCAAGGGCAATTGCACCGGCGCTCCTTGAACTAGGGGCCTCTGAAATTTCGATCTGGGACCCGACCCCCGGGCTGGCCGATGCGCTTGCCGTCGAAGTGGGTGACAGGGCGACAGCAATTCCGATGTCCGGGTCCACAGCAACAATCCCGCGCGCGAATGGTTTGGTCAATGCAACGCCCCTTGGGATGACCGGTCATCCCGGCTCGGCCTTTTCTCCCGACCTGATCGGCGAACAAAGCTGGGCATTCGACGCGGTCTATACACCCACTGATACAGAGTTTCTGATGATCGCCCACAACAGGCGTGTCAAAACCCTGACGGGCTTCGATCTGTTCCGCTTCATGGCGATCCGTTCTTTCACGGCCTACACCGGCATCGCCCCTGATCCGGCGACCGTCCTGCCCAAACTCGACGCGCTCCGCCCGAGGGAGGTTGCATGACGCCCGAAACGCTTAACCCTGTTCAGATCGCACACTATCATGACCAGGGTTTCCTCATGCTGGAGAACCGCATTCCGGATATCACGATAAACGCGATCCGGGACGAGATCGCACGGTTTGAGGATGAAGCGCGCGGAATGACGGCCTCGAACGACCGGCTTGATCTGGAAAACAGCCATACGCCCGATACGCCCCGTATCCGCCGGATCAAGCTTCCGCATACGATCAGCGATGTGATGCGCGATCTGATGACTTCAGATCTTGTGCTGGCACCCGTACGTGATCTGATCGGGCCAGATCTGCGTCTTCACACCACCAAGCTGAACATGAAATCAGCAGGTTACGGGGCCGCGATCGAATGGCATCAGGATTTCGCCTTCTACCCCCACACGAATGATGCCGTTCTGGCCGTGGCGATTATCATCGATGACATGGCGGACGAAAACGGCCCGCTCATGGTCTTTCCCGGCACTCATAAGGGCCCGATATACGACCATCACGCGGACGGCGTATTCGTGGGCGCGATGGATCTGGCGGCCTCGGGGCTGGACACTAAGGACGCCGTGACACTGACCGGACCCGCCGGTTCGATCTCCATCCACCACGGGCGGATCGTCCACGGTTCGGCGCTCAACACCTCGGATCGCGACCGGCGCTTGCTGTTCTACGAGATGATGGCGGCCGACGCCTTTCCGATCATGGGATCGATGACGCGGTTCGACAGTATAGAGGATTACGACACCCGGATGTTGTGCGGCGCGCCAACAATTACGCCCCGTGTCGCGAACATCCCCGTCCGCATCCCCCAACCCCAGCCGGACGAGGCCGGATCGATCTACGAGATCCAAAGCGGGCTGCAGGCCCGCAGCTTCGGAAAACTGTCATGAAGGTCGCGGTTGTCGGACGCGGATTGATCGGAGCCGCCGCCGCGCGGCATCTGGTAAAGGCCGGGCATCAGGTCGTCCTGATTGGCCCCGATGAACCACACGACTGGGCAAGCCATGCCGGAGCATTCGCAAGCCACTACGATGAGGGTCGGATCACCCGTGTGAACGATCCGAACCCGTTCTACGCCAAAGCCTCCCACGCAGCTATCGGACGTTATGCAGAGATCGCCGAAGAAAGCGGGATTTCGTTTTTCACCGACTGCGGCGCGCTGATTGCCGGAAGTCCTGAGAAAATGGAGACGATAGCGGCCGCCGCTCAAGGTCTTGATGTGCATAGCCTTCTGCTGACGCCAAAGGAGCTTGCCGACACCTTTCCCTTCTTCCAGATGCCGGACGGCATGCCGGGCACATACGAGCCGCGGGGCGCTGGTCATATCAGCCCCCGTCGTCTGGTCGCGGCTCAATGCAAGGCTGCGGTAGGGCACGGCGCGATAATCCTGCCGGTCGAGGCCACCCATGTCGCCGAAGGTATCGTCCGGACAGCCGAGGGCGATGTTGCCTGCGATCAGGTTCTGGTGGCGGCAGGCGGATGGACGGACACACTTCTTGACCGAAAACAGCTTACGGTACGGCCCCGCACCATCGCGTTCTTCGCCGTAGATGCGGCGGAAGTCGAACGGTTGCGAAAAATGCCATCGCTGATCGTCGAAAGTGCCAACGGCACCTATCTCCTCCCGCCGATCCGCTACGACGATGGGCGGTATTGGCTCAAGATCGGCGGCGATCCCGTGGACCACGAAGTCATCGGAGCGGAGGACATCAATGCATGGTTTCGGTCCGGTGGCGACCCGGAAACAGAAGCGTTCCTGTCGGAGACGATCCACAGCCTCATGCCCGGTCTGAAAGTCAAAGAACAAAGGCGCACCGCCTGCGTAACAAGCTGGACTGAAACGGGAGTTCCCGAGATCCGACGCCTGTCGCCCGGCTTGACGGTTGCGACGGGCGGCAACGGCGCGGGTGCAAAATGCAGCGATGAGTTGGGGCGGCGCGGCTCCGTCATAGCCACAGATATCGAAAGGGTAATCGCATGACGAAACCGGCAATTGGATTTATCGGATTGGGGCTCATGGGCGCGGCAATGGTCGGGCGTCTCATGGACCGGGGCTATGGCCTGACCGTTCTGGGTCACCGCGAACGCAGCCGCATCGATGCTGCGATTGCACGCGGCGCAGTCGAGGCCGAAAACGCCAAGGACCTCGCAAGCGCATCTGACATCGTGATGCTCTGCATGGGGACCTCGGATCAGGTGGAAAGCCGGATGGAGGGGGAAAACGGCGTGATCGCGGGGCTGAAACCCGGCGCGGTCGTGATCGACTTCGGCACCTCCCTGCCCGGCTCGACCAAACGGCTTGGCGCTCTGGTCGACGCCGCCGGTGGAACGATGCTCGATGCCCCGTTGGGCCGTACGCCCATGCATGCAAAAGACGGGCTTCTGAACATCATGTGCGCAGGCGACGAAACGGCGTTCGCACAGGTGCGCCCTGTGCTTGATGATCTGGGCGAAAACGTCTTTCACCTTGGCCCGTTGGGCTCCGGCCATACGATCAAGCTGATCAACAATTTCTTCGCCATGACCACCGCCAGTTCCATGGCCGAGGCGTTTGCCATGGCCGACAAAGCCGGAGTTCCCCGGCAGGGTCTTTATGACGTGATGTCAGCAGGGCCCTTGCATTCAGGGATGATGGACTTCTTGAAGGCCTACGCCGTGGATGGCAACCCCGAGATGCTGGCCTTTTCGGTGAAAAACGCGGCGAAGGATGTTGGCTATTACGGCCAGATGGCCGAGGGCCTTGGCGCTCAGTCGATCATGTCGAAATGCGCGCGCGCGGCGCTTCGGGCCGCCATCGAAGACGGTCGGGCGGAAGATCTGGTCCCGCAGATGGTCGACTTCTTCACCACAAAGTTCGGAGACTGACGCCCGCTGATGGCAGAGCTCCTTGCACAGCCAAGACAGGATCGTGCCGGTCTGGGGATCGGCATGATGCTGTCTGCCTGGTTTCTGTTCAGCCTGGTCGATACCTCCGTGAAATGGCTGGTTCTTTTAGGCTTGCCTGCACTGCAACTGGCCTTCATGCGATATGCCGTCCATTTCGTACTGTCGATCGGGATGGTCGCCGGTCAGGACAAACTCTTTGGCCATGCCACGCGGCGGCAAATGGGCCTTCTGATACTCCGCGCCGGGCTTCTGATCTCGGCGACCGTCCTGAACTTCTTTGCCCTCAATTATCTGTCACTGACCGTCACATCGGCGATCATGTTTTCTTCACCCATCATCGTGTCGGCCCTGTCGATCCCGCTTTTGGGCGAACGCGTCGGCCCATGGCGCTGGTTCGCGATCCTTTTGGGCTTTGGCGGAGTGTTGGTCGTGATCCGGCCGTTCGGCGTTGACTATCACTGGGCCTCTTTCCTTGTCGTCTACAACGCCACCGCACTTGCGCTCTTCTCGATCATCACCCGCAAGCTCTCGGGCGTGATTCCCGCGCAGATCATGCAGATCTACATGGGCGCCCTTGGAACAGCGGTCTTGCTGCCTTTGGCTCTCGGGACATGGCAATCGCCCGAAACCCTTCGCGACTGGGCGCTTCTGTTTGGGCTGGGGGCCTGGGCGTGGGCGGGGCATGAGTTGTTCGCCCGCGCCCATAGTCTTGCCGCCGCCAATGTTCTGATGCCCTTTGCTTACTCCTTCATCATCTTCATGACTGCGTTGGGTTTTTTGATCTTCGGCGATCTGCCGGATGGTCACACCATCCTTGGCGCTGCAATCATAATCGTGTCCGGCCTGATCATCTGGTGGCGCGAAAGCATATCGAAGGTTCCCCATGTCCAGACTTAGAATTGTATGCCTGGGCGAGGCGATGGTCGAGCTTTCGCTCGACAGGGACCATCCCGAAACGGCGCGGATCGGCTTTGCGGGCGACACGTTGAACACCGCCATCTACCTCAAACGCATGGCGGGTGACGCCGAGGTCGCCTATGCGACCAAGATCGGATCGGACCAGCTCTCCGACCGGATGCTGAGTCTTATGGCATCCGAGGGTCTTGCGACACATCTCGTCCATCGCAGCCCCAACGCCCTGCCCGGCCTCTATGCCATTTCAACCGACGAAAGGGGCGAACGGTCGTTCCAGTACTGGCGCGATACATCGGCGGCACGCCGCATGTTCGAAGCCCCCGGGCTGACGCTGGCCGAACTCGCCGAACACGATGTCCTTTACTTCTCCGCCATTTCTCTTGCGATCCTGCCGCCCGAGCATCGGCGGGATCTGATCGACTGGCTTCCCGACTATCGAGCAAGAGGCGGTCGCGTGGCGTTCGACTCAAACTACCGCCCTGCCCTCTGGCCCGATGTCGAGACTGCCCGGACGACAATCGCCGAAACGTGGCGGCGGACCGATATCGGCCTCCCCAGCCTCGATGACGAAATGGCGCTGTTCGGAGACGACTCGGAAGACGCCGCCTTCAAGCGGCTGCGGGACTACGGCCTTCGGACGGGTGCCTTGAAAAGGGGCGAAAAAGGCCCGCATGCTCTGAGTGGAGAGCCCGCTGGTCCATTTGATCCGGCACAGCGCATGGTCGACAGCACGGCAGCGGGGGACAGTTTCAACGGCGCATATCTCGCCGCGCATCTGTCCGGTCTGCCGGAGGCGGACTGCCTTCAGGCCGGGCACCAACTGGCCTGCCGGGTGATCGGGCTGCGGGGCGCAATCATTCCCCGCGAAGAGGTCGTTCCCGCATGAACCGGTCACGCCCGATGAACGTAGCCCTTGTGGGCACAGGGATGGTCGCGGACATGCATGTGAACGCGATATCCGGGGCCGCAGATACCGTCCGTCTCAAGGGTGTCTTCTCGCGAACTCCCGAACGCGTACAAGCTTTTGCCGACCGTCACGGCACGAAAGCCTACTCCAGTTTCGATGCCATCGCAGAAGATCCAGACGTCGATTTCGTGATTCTCGCAACACCACCGAACGCCCGCGCAGTTTATGTGGATCGGCTCATCAAGGCACGCAAACCCATCCTTCTGGAAAAGCCGATCGAGCGGTATACGACACGGGCCGCCGCGATTGTTTCAGCCTGCAAGGCTGCAGACTTGCCGCTCGGTGTCTTGTTGCAGTACCGGATGCGCCCAGCAGTTCAGACCCTCAGCACCCATATCGGAAACGGAGATCTGGGCCGGATCGCAACGGTCGATGTTCGCGTTCCGTGGTGGCGCGACCAAAGCTACTACGATGCACCGGGCCGCGGTACTTATGAGCAGGACGGGGGCGGTGTTCTGATCACACAAGCCATTCACATGATCGACCTGATGCTGCACCTCTGCGGCCCGGTCACGGGCGTTCAGGCGATCACCGCGACCTCTTTCCTCCACCGGATGGAAGCCGAAGATTTCGCGGCAGCGGTGCTGATCTTCGAGTCTGGTGCCGTTGGTGCACTGATGTCGTCAACCACCCACTACCCCGGCGGAACCGAAGAGATCACGCTCAACGGCACCAAAGCCAGCGCAACCCTTTCAGCAAATCAACTCGTCCTAACGCCCCGCGACCATGCGCCCATGATACATGGGGCGATAGCGGGCAGCGGCGGCGGTGCCGATCCCATGGCCTTCTCGTCAGACTGGCACCGCGCTGTGATCACCGATTTTGCAGAGGCCCTGCAGCAGGGGCGGCCACCCGCTATCACGGGGCGCTCTGCACTTGCCGCGCAAAGTCTCATCGATGCGATTGTCAAGTCATCGCGTACCGGCGAACGGATAGTACCGGAGCGGACGGATGACTGACGCAAAACCGCGCATGGGGATCATCGGGATCGACCACCGCCACATCTATACGATGGCTGGCCATATGATCGACGCAGGCGCGGAGCTTGCCGGCTGGTGGACCGACGGAATGCCCCGAACGCTTGACGGTTTCCTGAAAAGGTTCCCCGATGCACCCCGTGTCTCGGACGCCGAAACCCTGCTGGACGACGCCACCATTGACCTGATCCTTATCGCATCCATTCCCTCTGATCGAGCCGAACTCGCTGTCCACGCGATGGAGCGCGGCAAAGACGTGATGAGCGATAAGCCGGGCTGCCTAACGCTGCATGAGCTGGATGCGCTCAAGACAACCGTCGCGACCACCGGACGCATCTGGACCGTCGACTTCTCCGAAAGGTTCGAAGTTCCCGCCGTCACACGCGCCTCCGATCTTGTTGCCGATGGGGCAATCGGCCAGGTCATCCAGACACTTGGGATCGGCCCCCACAGGTTGAATGCGCCGACACGGCCAGACTGGTTCTTTGATCGCAGCCGAAACGGCGGCATCCTGACCGATATTGGCTCGCACCAGATTGATCAGTTTCTGCATTTCACGGGTGCGGCAGATGCCGAAATCACGCTCGCATCCGCCCAGTGCAGCGTCACCGAGGGCTTTCAGGATTTCGGCCAGATCGCCCTCAAGTCAGGTCAGGCGCAGGGATATGTCCGCGTGGACTGGTTCACGCCGGACGCCCTGCCCGCGTGGGGCGACGGCCGGCTGTTTTTGCTGGGGACCGCGGGGACAATCGAACTGCGGAAATATGTCGATGTCGCGGGCCATCCCGGAACCGATCATCTGTTCCTGACGACCGGCGACCGCTGCGAACGCATCGATGCCTCGGGGGCTGGACTGCCCTATTTCCCGCGTCTTATCAATGACATCCGAGACCGAACTGAAACCGCCGTCTCGCAAGCCCACACATTTAAAGTGATGGAGCTCGCAATCAGGGCGCAGGCCCTGGCCGAGGCTGACCAATGCTAACATTCGCCGCAGCCGTATTCTTTCTGATCATCACGCCCGGCCCCGGTGTGCTCTCGACCGCCGGTGTCGGCTCGGCCTTCGGTGCAAGACCGGGCTCGCGCTACGTTCTGGGCCTGTTCATCGGCACCAACATGGTGGCGCTTGCGGTCGTCACCGGCATCGCTGCCGTGATCCTTGCCGATCCACGCATCCGAAATGTGCTGTTCTTCCTGTCTGCCGCCTATCTCCTTTACCTGGCGCTGCGGATCGCGCTGGCCGGATCGCGTATCGCCTTCATCGAAGCGCGCAAAGCCCCGGGGATTGCCAACGGCATCGCGCTCCAGATGATCAACCCCAAGGCCTATGCGGTAAACACAACCCTGTTTTCTGGGTTCTCCTTCCTGCCGCAAAGCCTTCTGACCGAGACGATCATCAAGTTCATCATCGTGAACGCCATCTGGATCCCGATCCACTTCCTCTGGCTTTGGGCCGGGATAAGGCTGCGCGAACTCAACCTGTCAGAGACGGCGCACCGGGCCATCAATATCGGCATGAGCCTGTCCATGCTTGCGGTCGTGGCTCTTGCGATCGGTGGATTTCTGCTCTCGTCAAGCGAATAGAGGCACCATGAATACATATGATCTCAACGGCAGATACGCGGTCGTTACCGGCGGGGCACAAGGGATTGGTCAGGCAACGGCCCGGCTGCTTGCCGAAAGCGGTGCAACCGTCGCCCTGTGGGACGTCGACGGCGCTGCGGCCCTGGCGTCCGCAGACCGCATTGAAAATGCAGTCGCGATGGAATGCGATGTCACGGATTGGGACAGCATCTCGAAGGCGCTTCAGACAACCGAAACGGCGTTTGGACAGGTCGATATCCTCGTCAACAGCGCGGGCATCGCAGGCCCCAATACATTGGTCGAAGACTACGACATCGCGGCATGGCGTCAGATCGTCGACGTCAACCTGACTGGCACATTTCTTGTGAACCGAGCGGTCGTGCCGGGTATGAAAGAACGGCGTTATGGGCGTATCGTGAACATCGCCTCTGTTGCTGGCAAGGAAGGAAACCCCACCGCCAGCGCCTATTCCGCGTCCAAGGCCGGGGTCATCGGCTTCACCAAGTCGCTGGGCAAGGAACTGGCGGAATTCGACATTGCGGTGAACTGTGTCACGCCCGCCGCCGCGCGCACGCCGATCTTCGACCAGATGTCGGATGAGCACATTGCCTATATGCTCTCGAAAATCCCCCGCGCCCGGTTCGTCGAGGTCGACGAAATAGCATCGATGATCGGCTGGCTTTGCAGTGCCGAGAACTCCTTTACGACGGCCTCGGTATTTGATCTTTCGGGCGGGCGCGCGACCTACTGACGAGGGGCAGAACATGCTGAAGACAATCGCCGGTTTCGACCGGATAGGCGAAGAAAATGCATTCGCCGTTCTGGCGCGCGCCGGGGCGCTGGCGGCCAAGGGCAAGGACGTCATCAACCTCGGCATCGGTCAGCCGGACTTTCCCACACCGCCCAACATCGTCGAAGCGGCAGTCAAGGCGCTGAGGGACGGCCAGCACGGTTATACACCCGCAACCGGTATCCCGGAGTTGCGCGAAGCTGTGACCGTCGATCTGCACCGGCGTTTCGCTGTCGAGGTCAGCCCCGACCGTGTGCTGATCGTCCCCGGCGGCAAGGTCACCATGTTCGCCGCGATCCTGATGTTCGGCGAACCCGGTGCCGATATCCTCTACCCCGATCCCGGTTTTCCGATCTATCGCTCGATGATCGAGTTCACGGGCGCACGCCCTATCCCCGTCCCGATCCGCGAGGAAAACGGGTTTGGGTTCTCCGCCGAAGAGACCCTGTCCCTGATTACGCCCTCCACACGGCTTTTGATCCTGAACTCCCCCGCAAACCCATGCGGCGGCGTCACACCAAGCGCCGAAGTCGACAAACTGGTGGCCGGTCTTGCCAACCATCCCGATGTCGCGATCCTGTCCGACGAGATCTATGATCAGATGCTTTACGACGGCGAAGAACATGTCTCGCTTCTGAGCTACCCGGAGATCCGCGACCGGGTGATCCTATTGAACGGCTGGTCCAAGACCTATGCGATGACCGGCTGGCGCCTAGGCTATTCCGTCTGGCCCGATGGGCTTTACGACAAAGCCCGCAAACTGGCGGTCAATGCATGGTCCTGTGTAAACGCACCTGCCCAATTTGCGGCATTGGAGGCACTGACCGGCCCGCAGGATGCCGTCGCTGAAATGGTGGCCGAATTCGATACCCGCCGAAAGCTTGTCGTCGATCTTCTGAACGACATCCCGGGGGTCAGTTGCATCACGCCCAAAGGCGCCTTCTATGCTTTCCCGAACATCACTGGAACCGGGTACAAGGCCAAGGCGCTTGCATCCGAACTGCTCGAAGGTCCCGGTGTGGCCACTATCGGCGGACCCGATTTCGGCATTCTGGGCGAGGGTTATATCCGGCTCAGCTATGCCAACAGTCAGGACAACATCCGCACCGCCCTGTCACGCATGAAAGAGTTTCTGGCCAGTTGACCACGGCCCTCACGGCAATGGTCGCAACGTCCCCCGCTCGATCAGCCGACACGGATAAAGACGTGCCTCGGGATAGCGGTCGGGCTGCTCCAGCATCGATACGACCAGGTCGATGGATCCGTCGATGATGTGCTGCACGGGCTGATGAATCGTCGTCAGGTTAATGTTTTCCCATCGCGACATCTCCATGTCGTTCAGGCCTATAACGCCAACATCCTCCGGAACGCTCAGACCTGCCGACTGAATCGCACTCAAGGCCCCGATCGACAAAACGTCATCACCACAGAAATAGGCCTCCGCCCTTTCGGTCATAAGCTGCTTCGTCATCTCGACCCGGCCCGCATCAAAAGAATAGGCGGATGCAAAGCTATGGGTCACGGCCATATCGGGCCGAGTCCGCAGAACCTCAAGAAAACCTCGCAGACGATCCTGGGTCGACGTCGCCTCGGCCGGGCCGCCCAGAAACGCCACGCGACTATACCCCCGGTCGATCAGCGCCTGTGCAGCGATCCGACCGCATTCCACATTGTCGATGCCTACCACATGCACATCCGGTGCATTCGCGATTCGGCCAAATGTGTGCACGACAGGGATCTTCGCGTCGCGAAACGCCCGTGCGAAATCGGGCGGCAGAGTCGAAGACGCCACCACAACGCCGTCGACGGAATACTGCCGCAGCATCCGAACCGACTGTTCCGGCGGGGTTTCTTCCTGAAGGTTGACGATCAGCGGGCGCAAGCCCCTCTCCTGAAGCCCTCGCGTGAAAAGATCGAACACCTCGAGAAAGATCGGGTTGTGGAAGTTGTTCGAGATCAGCCCGATCAGTTTCGTCCGCCCCGTCGTCAGGCTCGAAGCAAGCGCATTCGGATGATAGCCCAGCTCCGACGCGGCCTTCTCGACCTTTTGACGGGTCTTCTTGGAAACCGACGCACCTTCGGTGAAGGTCCGCGAAACCGCAGAACGCGAAACGCCTGCGCGTTTGGCCACATCTTTCAGCGTTACGCTCATGTCATCACCTTATGCCCCATAGGATGTACGTCATTTGAAAACTTTGCAACCGGTTGCAAAAAATTTGAACCTGTGCTTACCATACCCGGGAAGAGGCGGATGAACCGCCCCGTCATGCAATCGCAATATCCTTGGGAGGATCCAATGAAAACTCTTTTGACATCCATTGCCATGGGCGCGGCGGTCGCCGCCACGCCGTTCGCCGCGCTGGCGGATGCGCATGAAAAACTCAGCTATGTTCTGGTCAGCCACGCGCCTGACAGCGACAGCTGGTGGAATACGATCAAGAACGGCATCGCGCTGGCGGGCGATCAGATGGGTGTCGAGGTCGAGTATCGCAACCCGCCAACCGGCGACATCGCCGATATGGCAAGGATCATCGATCAGGCCGCAGCCTCGGGGCCGAATGGTATCATCACCACACTGGCCGATTACGACGTTCTGAAAGACCCGATCATGAACGCGGTCGCATCGGGCGTGGATGTCATCATCATGAACACAGGCACACCAGATCAGGCGCGCGAGGTTGGCGCGCTGATGTATGTGGGTCAGCCCGAATACGATGCAGGTTTCGCAGCTGGCATTCGCGCCAAGGGCGACGGTGTCACGAACTTCCTGTGCGTGAACCACGCGATCCAGCAGCCTACGGTGGGCGAGCGTTGCCGTGGCTTTGCCGATGGCCTTGGCGTCGATCTGGGCAACTCGATGCTCGACAGCGGCACCGACCCGTCGGAAATCAAGAACAAGGTTCTGGCCTACCTTTCCGCCAACCCAGACACCGACGGCATCCTGACCCTCGGTCCGGTTTCGGCTGACCCGACAATCGCGGCGCTCGAGGAAAACGGCATGGCCGGCGACATCTACTTCGGCACGTTCGATCTTGGCGAAGAAATTGTCAAAGGTATCAAATCCGGGGTGATCAACTGGGGGATCGACCAGCAGCCCTTCCTTCAGGCTTATCTGCCGGTGGTCATCATGACGAACTACCACCGCTACGGCGTTCTGCCGGGCAACAACATCAACTCGGGGCCTGGTTTTGTCACCGCCGACGCGCTCGAAAAGGTGGAAGAATTCGCGGGGGAATACCGGTAAGCACGATCCGAGGGCGACCTGAGAGGGTCGCCCTTCTTCTTTCCAACTCAACACTCTGGAGACGGGGCGATGTCAGAAACAGCGCAAACTCCTCCGACCTCTGATGAACGCATCAAAGAGATGTCGGGCTTCCGCAAAGCTCTCATCCGGCCTGAACTGGGCGGCATTTGCGGAACGGTTCTGGTTTTCACATTCTTTCTTCTGTTCGCTTTCGACTCCGGGATGTTCAACTCGCAAGGCGTTCTGAACTGGTCTGTCGTTTCGGCTCAGTTCATGATCATCGCCGTCGGCGCCTGTCTTCTGATGATCGCGGGCGAGTTCGATCTGTCCGTCGGTTCCATGATCGGCTTTGCGGGCATGATGATCGCCATTTTCTCGGTGACCTATGGCTGGCCGGTCTGGCTGGCGATCACAGTGACATTTCTCATGTGCCTCGTGGTCGGCGCGATCAACGGCTATATCGTGATCCGCACGGGGCTGCCCAGTTTCATCGTCACATTGGCATCGCTGTTCATCCTGCGCGGTTTCACGATTTACCTGCCACAAACGCTTGAAAACAAGACCATCATCGGCGGGGTCAGGGACGCCGCCGAAGGCGACTGGCTGGCCCCGATCTTTGGCGGGAAGATTCTCACCGGCTTCTTCCAGTGGATGGGCGATAACGGCCTGATCGGCACATTCGAACGCGGTACGCGCGCAGGAGAACCCGTGGTCGATGGCATTCCGATGCTGATCGTCTGGGCCATTATCCTGATAATCGCGGGCCACGTCCTTTTGACGAAAACCCGCTTCGGCAACTGGATCTTCGCTGCAGGCGGCGACCCGCAGGCCGCGCGTTATGTCGGTGTCCCCGTGAACCGCGTCAAAATCCTGATGTTCATGTTCACCGCCTTCTGCGCCTGTGTCTTCGCCACCTGCCAGGTGATGGAGTTCGGCTCCGCTGGCGCCGACCGGGGCCTTCTGAAGGAGTTCGAGGCCATTATCGCCGTGGTCATCGGCGGCGCGCTTCTGACCGGTGGGTATGGATCGGTCATCGGGGCCGCCCTTGGCGCACTGATCTTTGGTGTCGTGCAACAGGGCCTGTTCTTCGCGGGCGTCGAAAGCTCGCTGTTCCGGGTGTTCCTCGGGGTGATCCTGCTCTTTGCGGTGATCCTGAACACCTACATCCGCCGCATGATCACGGGGGAGCGTTGATATGAACACCCGTTCAGAACACCAGCCCATCATCGAAATGCGCGACATCGAAAAGCATTTCGGATCGGTCATCGCGCTCGCCGGCGTATCGGTCGATGTGTATCCCGGTGAATGCCATTGCCTCTTGGGCGATAACGGTGCCGGGAAGTCGACCTTCATCAAAACCATGTCCGGCGTACACAAACCCACCCATGGCGAGATCATCTTCGAAGGCAGGCCGATGAACTTCGATGATCCCCGCGATTCCATCGCGGCGGGGATTGCGACGGTATATCAGGATCTGGCGATGATCCCGCTCATGTCAGTTGCGCGCAACTTCTTCATGGGCAACGAACCGATCCGCAAGATCGCGGGCATCCCGTTCTACGACAAGGACCATGCCGACCGCATCACCATGGAAGAGATGAAAAGCATGGGGATCAACCTGCGCGGCCCCGATCAGGCCGTGGGCACCTTGTCGGGCGGCGAACGCCAGACTGTTGCCATTGCCCGCGCCGTTCACTTCGGGGCCAAGGTGCTGATCCTCGACGAACCAACGTCCGCCCTGGGTGTGCGTCAGACATCAAACGTGCTGGCCACGATCGACAAGGTCCGCAAGCAGGGGATCGCAGTCGTGTTCATCACCCACAATGTCCGCCACGCGCTAGCCGTCGGTGACCGCTTCACGGTGCTCAACCGCGGGAAAACCCTGGGCACGGCCCAGCGCGGTCAGATCACACCAGACGAGCTTCAGGACATGATGGCAGGCGGTCAGGAACTCGCCACGCTCGAAGGGTCGCTGGGCGGAACGGTCTAGCGGAACATCGGCGGGCGGGCGTCTGTCCAGGCGCCTTCTGCCTTGGCCGAGGCGACGGCCGCGTGGACAGCGGCCATGGAACGCAAGCCATCTGAAGGTGTCGGGAAATCACCCTTCGCCTGCCCCCGGATCGCCGCGGCCAGATCAACATAGATATTCGCGACCGCAAGCGGAAAGCCTTCCGGGTGGGCGATAGCCACCCGCGACAGGCGCTGTGCTTCGTCGAACAGACCCGCTTCACCCTTCTCCATGATCTCCATCCGTCCGCCCAGCTTCTGGTAGTACACTTGGTTCGGCTGTTCGGACGCCCAGCGCAGCCCACCCGTCTCTCCATAGACCTGTATATCCAGCCCATGCTGCCGCCCGATGGCGACGGTCGAGGTCCAGAGCCGCCCGACGATCCCGCCCTCGGTCCGGAAGTTGACCATCGCATCGTCTTCCAGAACCCGGCTCGGTATCGTCGACGCGAAGTCTGCGGAAAGCGTCTTCACCTCATCGCCCGTGATGAAACTCGCCAGATGCAGCGCATGGATACCGCAATCGGCCATCTGGCCCGAAACTCCTGCCATCGCCGGATCATAACGCCAGCGGACGCGTGGATTATCGGCATCCGCCGCATCCGCATGGTGCCCGTGCGAGAAATTGGCGACAACCAGCCGGATCTTCCCCAGTTCGCCATCCGCAACCATCGCCCGCATCTGTCGCACCATCGGATAGGCGGAATAGCAGTAATTCACCGCACAGACCCGACCCGAAGCCTCGGCCACGCGCACGATCTCTTCGCCCTCTTCCACAGTCATGGTCATGGGCTTTTCGCAGAGCACGTTGAACCCGGCCTCAAGGAACGCCTTGGTGATCTCAAAATGGGTCGCGTTGGGGGTCGCGACCGTCACCAGATCAATCCGGTCTTCACGTTGCGTCTCACCCGCAAGCATCTCGCGCCAGTCGCCGTAGGCGCGGTCTGCCGCGATCCCCAAGGTTTGCGCATAAGCGCGTCCCTTATCCGCATCGGCATCAAGCGCCCCGGCGACAAAGGCAAAGTTGCCGTCCGCCTGCGCACCCATGCGGTGCGCGGGTCCGATCTGGCTCCCCTCGCCACCACCGACCATGCCCCAGCTCAGTTTTTCCATGGGCCCTCTCCCTCAGAAGCCGATCGAAGCCAGATAGGCCCGGTTCAGGCGTGCATCCCGCAGCGGATCGGTGTCCGGCAAGGTCGGGTCGCAATCCTGCTCGACCGTGCACCAGCCATCGAACCCATGTTCCAAAAGGAGATGCCGCACCGCCGGAAAATCGACATCTCCGTCGCCCAGATTACAGAAGATGCCCTGCCCGCAGGCTTCATAGAACCCGGTTCCATTGGCGATAACATCCGACTTAACCGTCGGGTCTATATCCTTAAAATGCATATAGCTTATCCGATCCATATGCCGCTCCATGAACGCCACCGGATCGAACCCGGCATAGGAATGATGACCCGTGTCAAAGCAGATCTTCAAGATGCTCGCGTCGACCTCATCCAGTAGTCTCTCCAGTTCCGGCTCAAAGTCCATGAACCCGGCGGCATGGGCGTGGATGCCCACCGTGAGCCCGTACTCCTCCGTCCCCATCCGGGCAACGGTCGCGATCTTGTCGCGATAGGCGCTCCATTCGGCTGCATCCATCTGCTCGGCCGCATCCACGCGGCCAGCCGTCGGCGCGCGCCTTGGTGAAATCGAATCGATCAGAACCAGATGACGCGCCCCATGGGCGGCAAGCGCCTTGCACGTGCGCACCGAACCGTCCATCACATCGTCCCACTGATCGGGGTCGTGAAACGGGCGGAACACCACCCCGCCGATCAGTTCAAGACCGTTCTCGGCCAGCGCATCGGCCACCAAGGGCGGATCCTCCGGCATGAAGCCCACAGGCCCCAACTCAATCCCACGGTATCCGGCCTCGGCGTTCTCACGCAGCACATCGCGCCAGTCCGGATTTCGCGGGTCGCCCGCAAACTCCACGCCCCAGGAACAGGGCGCATTACCGATCTTGATCGTCATGAATGGTCCTCGGAACGGCTGACATCCTGCCAGCGCCGGTTGGTATGAGAGGTACGGGCAGCGTCGATCACTTCAGATACGGCAAGCCCGTCGCGGAAAGTTGGCCAGACCAGTTGACCGCTATAGATCGCCTCCAGGAAATCGCGCGCTTCGATGATGATCTGGTCCTGATAGCCGGTCCCATGCCCCGGCCCCTGACAGAACGCCTCGTAATCCGGGTGCGCCGGGCCGGTCAGGATCTTGGTGAAGCCCCGCGTTGTCTCAGGCCCTTCGGCCCGGTAGAGCCAGACCGCGTTCTGATCCTCCTGATCGAAACGGATCGCGCCCTTTGTACCCGTGATTTCATAGGCATAGCCCATCTTCCGTCCATGGGCGATGCGGCTGAAATAAAGATGCCCCATGGCGCCCGAGGAGAACCGGCACAAACACTGCCCCTGATCGTCATTTCCAACCGGCACGCCCCCACGCTCGGTATGAACCGTTTCGATCTCGGCCATCACACTGGCAATCGGACCGGCAATCGCAAGGGCCGCGTTGATCATATGCGGCGCAAGATCGCCCATCGTCCCGTTCGCATCACCCTCCGTGCGCCATGTCGCGGGCGCCTCGGGATCGGCATAGAAGTCTTCCGTATGCTCCCCTCGAAACCACGTTATGTCGCCAATCGTATCGTCAGCCACCAACTGCCGCACGAACTGGGTTGCGGGCGTCCTCACATAGTTGAACCCCACCATGTTCGCGACGCCGCTTGCCTCCGCCGCCGCCACCATTGCGCGGGCATCCTCCAGCGACGCGCCAAGGGGCTTCTCACACAGAACCGGTTTGCCAGCGGCAAACGCCGCCTCGGCAATCGCCCGGTGCGTCTCCTGGGGTGACGCGATGACCACGGCCTCGACTGCCGGATCGGCGACCAGCGATTGCCAATCCGGGGCGGCGCTGTGAAACCCAAACGCTGCGCGATAGCGTTCCGCGCTCTCGGCATTCGACGCGGCAACCGATTGAAGCCTTGGCCGCAGCGCCGTTCCGAAAACCGCACCGACGGATGCCATGGCCACCGCATGCGCCTTGCCCATGTACCCGCCGCCCACAATTCCAATGCCGATATCTGTCATGTGGACGCTGCCCAAAAACTAATTGCAACCGGTTGCAATTTGCGTATCTTCTATCCGGTGCTTTGGCAATGACCAATCCGAGCAATACGGGCAGACTGCCCCCGGAGGAGACCCGCAATGTCCGGTAAAACCATCCGTCTGACAACGGCTCAGGCCATCATCCGCTGGCTGAACGCGCAGTTCATCGAAACGGATGAGGGCCGTATGCGCGTCTGCGGCGGAGGCTTCGGCATCTTCGGCCACGGCAATGTCACCTGTCTGGGCGAGGCTCTTTACGATCATCGCGACACCCTGCCCCTCTATCGCGGCCAGAACGAGCAAGCCATGGGCTTTGCCGCGGCCGCTTATGCGAAGTACCATCTTCGCAGGCGCTTCATGTTCTGCACCGCTTCGGCCGGTCCCGGTACTGCGAACCTTCTGACCTCGGCTTCGCTGGCTCACGCAAACCGCCTGCCGATGCTGATGCTCTGCGGCGATACGTTCCTGACCCGCCTGCCGGACCCGGTTCTTCAGCAGCTTGAGCATTTCGGGAACCCCGCGCTTGGTCTTAACGACGCCTTCAAGGCAGTGACACGATATTGGGACAGGATCACCCATCCCGCGCAGATCATCCAGTCGCTCCCGGCGGCGCTCGCGACCATGCTGGACCCCGCAGATTGCGGCCCGGCCTTTGTCGGTCTGCCACAGGATGTACAAGGCTGGGACTATGAATACCCCGAGGAGTTCTTTGCCGAACGCACCCATCGGATTCGCCGCCAATCGCCCGATCCGCATGAAGTCACCACTGCCGCCACCCTGCTAACCTCCGCCAAGCGCCCAGTGATCATCGCCGGTGGAGGTGTCCAGTATTCCAGGGCCGTGACGGAACTCACCGCCTTCGCGGACGCACACAACATCCCGGTGATCGAGACGATTGCAGGCCGCGCCAACATGATCGCGACCCATCCCCTGAATATCGGCCCCGTGGGCGTGACCGGGTCAGACAGTGCCAATGCCGTTGCCGAAAAGGCTGATGTGGTCCTGACCGTGGGTTCCCGGCTTCAGGACTTCACAACCGGCTCATGGACAGCATTTGCAAAGGACGCACGCCTGATCTCCCTGAATGTCGGGCGACACGACGCGGGCAAGCATATGTCCCTGCCAGTCGTTGGCGACGCAAAGCTTGGGTTGAAGGCTCTGGGCGAAGCGATGAAAAGCTACACGGCACCAAAATCATGGACCGAGTTTGCCCAAAACGCGCGCAAAGAATGGGATGCCTACGTCGCCCACAACACCCGGCCCGGAAACCGACCGAACTCCTATGCTCAGGCCATCGGTGTCGTGAACGATCTCTGCGAGCCGCGCGACCGCGTTGTCGCCGCAGCAGGCGGTCTGCCCGCCGAGGTTACAGCAAACTGGCGCACCCTTGATATCGGCACAGTCGACGTGGAGTTCGGCTTTTCCTGCATGGGATACGAAATCGCCGGGGGCTGGGGCGCGCGGATCGCCCAGTCCGAGGTCGAGCCGCTGTCAGACACGATCGTCTTTGTCGGAGATGGCTCCTATCTCTTGATGAACTCCGATATCTATTCCTCTGTTCTAACGCAGAAAAAGCTGATCATCCTCGTGCTCGACAATGGCGGTTTCGCGGTCATCAACAAGCTTCAGAACAACACGGGCAACGAAAGCTTCAACAACCTTTTCACGGACGCCCCGACTATTCCGGCCCCCTTCGCCGTCGACTTCGCGGCCCACGCCACCGCGATGGGGGCACATGCCGAACATGTGGCCAACCCTGCCGAACTGGCGGAAGCGTTCAAGCGCGCCAAGGCCGCAGACAAGACCTCTGTCATCATCATGAATGTGGATGCTTACGAGGGCTGGACCACGGAGGGCCACACATGGTGGGAGGTGGGCACACCACATGTCTCCGAACACGAAAAGGTCCGCGCGGCCCATGCGGAAGTCGAAAGCGCCCGCGCGCGCCAGCGCAAGGGTGTGTGATGCGAACGACCCGCACCACGCGATACAGCATGAACCCGAAAGCGGGTCAGACATGAGCATCCTGATCGATGGTATCCGCAAGAACAACTTCATCGTGCTCGGGCGCGTCGGCATGGATCTGAGCCCCGATCCCGCTGGCACGAAAACCGAAGACGCGAGAACGATGGTTGTCGGGATGGGCGGATCCTCCGCCAATATCTCGGCGGGTATCGCGAAGTTCGGTGGCAGGGCCTCTCTCGTCACATCGGTCTCGGCAGATGCGGTGGGCGACTATTGCGTCAACCAGTTGCGCCACTACGGGGTCGGAACCGAATACGTGCGCGCGGTCACGGGCGAATATCGCACTTCCCTCGCAGTCTACGAAAGTCGCCTGGACGACCATAAAACCGTCATCTACCGTAACGCCGCCGCTGATTTTCAGGTCACTCCGGACGACGTCGACAAGGTCGATCTGACCCGGTTCGGCGCGCTCATCACGGCGGGCACGGTTTTTGCAGCCGAACCTTCGCGCAGCGCCACATTCCATGCGTTCGAAAAAGCCCATATGCAAAATCTGCCCATCGTCTTCGACATCGATTACCGCCCCTATTCCTGGCCTTCGGCAGAAGTTGCCGCAGACGTCCTGTCGCGCGCGGGCACCATGGCCCAGATGATCGTCGGCAATGACCAAGAGTTCGGCTTCATGGCAGGCGACACGTCAAAAGGCCTGCAGAAAGCCCAGGACCTTGCCACCACAACCGCCGGCATCGTCATCTACAAGATGGGCGAACGCGGCGCCGTCACGCTGGCTGGTGGCGAGGAAATCCACACCGGCATCTTCCCTGTCACCGCCCTGAAACCCACCGGCGCCGGAGACAGCTTCATGGCCGGGCTTCTGTCCGGGATCGCCGCCGGTCTGCCCTTGCGCGACGCCGTTCTGCGCGGCTCCGCCTGCGCGGCTATCGTTGTCTCGAAGCCCGGCTGCGCCCCGGCAATGCCGGATGAGGCGCAATTGAACGCATTCCTCAAGGATCACCCCGGCCCCATCGCGGCCTGAAAGGACACCCGATGCATATCCCGCCCTATGACAACAAGAACGAAGCCATCGTGGCGGCTGACAACGCTCTTGTCCCGTTGAACTATTTCAACATCGTGAAACTGAAGGCGGGCGAGACCTACGCCTACGCGATCCCCGGTTACGAAACCTGCATCGTTCCGGCCACAGGAACGATCGACGTGACGGTCGGCAGCTTTTCGGTCAAAAGTCTCGGTGGGCGCGGCACCGATGTCTGGGACGGCGAACCCGAAGGTGTCTACGTGCCGACAGCAGCACAGGCCGAATTCACCTGCCGCTCGGACACCGCCGAAGTCTTTATTGCAGGCGCGAAATTCGACGAGGTCTACGAACCCTTCGCGGTCCGCAAAGACGAACTAGACTTGGTTCAATACGGTTCGGACGAAACCAAAACCCATCGCAAAATCAAGCATATCCTCGGCCAGAAACAGCACGGCAAGGTCGGGCGCCTGCTGGTCAGCGAGCTCTACACCGTTGGTCAGGGCGGCTGGTCGGGCTTCCCAAGCCACAAACACGACACCGACCGCCTGCCAGACGAAACCCGCCATGATGAGACCTACAACTTCCGCTTCCGCCCCGACTACGGTTCCGGCGTGCAAATCCTCCAGCGCGAGGAAAAGGGCCCGGGCGAGGCCTATCACATCGTCAACGGCTCCACGATCTGCCTCGACAAGGGCTATCACCCCTGTGTCGTGATGCCGGGATACGAGATGTACTATTTCACCATTCTGGGGGGCCTCAGCCAGCGGTCGCTGGTCCAGTATTTCGAACCGACCCATGCTGCCCAGCTTCACACAATCCCGGGCATTCTGGACATGGTGGCCAAGTTCAAATGACGCTTGCGACACTCTCGCAAGTGCTTCAGCCGGCCTATTCCGAAGGCTATGCCGTGGCCGGCCTCGTCTGCCTGGGCTGGGAGGATATGCGCGCCTATGTCAGCGCAGCCGAGGCCGAAGAGTGTTCGCTGATCCTTCAAGCAGGGCCCTCATGCCGGGAGCACACGCCCTTGCCCGTCCTGGGCGCGATGTTCCGCACTCTGGCCGAGGCCGCTACGGTTCCAGTCGTGGCACATCTTGATCACGGCTACAGCGCCGAAGACTGCCGCATCGCTATCGAGAGCGGGTTCACTTCCGTCATGTATGACGGCTCGCGCAAACCCCTTGCCGAAAACATCGTTGAAACGACCCGGATCGCAGAAATGGCCCATGCGGCGGGTGTTTCCTGCGAGGGTGAGATCGGCTTTGTCGGCTATGATCAGGGTGATGCGTCGGAAGGAACCGACCCCCAAGAAGCGGCCCGCTTTGCCCATGAAACCGGCGTGGATGCGATGGCGATTTCCGTTGGCAACGTACATCTTCAGCAGAACCAACAAGGCGGCCTCGATGAGAACCGCATTCGGGAGATCGAGGCTGTCACGTCTTTACCACTGGTCATTCATGGCGGGTCGGGCATTCCCCCTGCGCAACGCCAAAGGCTCGCCCACGGATCGGCAATCTGCAAATTCAACATCGGAACAGAACTGCGAATGGTTTTCGGAGCGGCGCTGCGCGCCACACTCGCCAGCGATCCGAATGTCTTTGACCGCATAGGAATTCTCAAACAGATCGAGGCTCCGGTCGAAGCCGCCGCGCGAACCGTCCTGCGCAGCCTCAAACCCCCAAGGAGCGATGCAGCATGATCAGGTTGGGACTTCTGGGATGTGGCCGCATCGGACAGGTCCATGCGCTTAGTATCGGCAAGATCGCGGAGGCAAGACTTGTTGCCGTTGCCGACGCCATCCCATCCGTTGCCCAATCGCTCGCCGACAGGTACAGCGCAGAGAGCCGCGATCCAAATGCGATGATCACAAGCGACGACATCGACGCCGTGATCATAGCCACGCCGACGGACACCCATTATGACACGATCCACACTGCCGCTGCCGCCGGCAAGGCGATCTTCTGTGAAAAACCGATCGAACTTTCCAGCGAGCGGGTCCGCGATTGCATCGATGCCGTCGCCAAGGCGGGCGTCCCCTTCCTGACCGCATTCAATCGCCGTTTCGATCCCTCTTTCGCTCAGCTCGAACAGCGCCTCCGCGATGGCGAAATCGGCGACCTCGAACTGGTCGCAATCACCTCGCGCGACCCCGCGCCCCCACCCATCGACTACATCACGAAATCCGGTGGCCTTTTTCGTGACATGATGATCCATGACCTGGACATGGCGCGCTTTCTTCTGGGCGAGGAGCCGGTGGAGCTCTTTGCGATAGGCTCCTGCCTTGTTGATCCAGAGATCGGCAAGGCCGGGGATGTGGACACGGCAGTCGTAACGCTCAAGACCGCGAGTGGGCGGATCTGCCAGATATCGAACTCACGCAGGGCAAGCTATGGCTATGACCAGCGGATCGAGGTGCACGGATCGAAGGGAATGCTGTCTGCTGGAAATGCGCTTCAGTCGCTCGTACAGATCGCCGGGCCATCGGGTTTCCGGTCCGCCCCGGCCAAGCATTTCTTTCTGGAGCGGTACGAAGCGGCCTATCTTGCCGAGATGACCCATTTCATCGACGCCCTGATGCATGGACGCGCGCTCAGCCCGGATGCAAATGACGGTCTGCGCGCCCAGATCTTGGCCGATGCCGCCGCGCAATCATCAGAGTCGGAACGACTGGTCAAATTTGAATACTGATCCTTCCCTCAGCGGGGCACATTCACAGGTCTATCCCGACATATGGGCAGAACACCGGCCAGCAAAAATGGGGAAATCCGATCAGGCAGCCTCCTGACCCCGCACATAGAGGCGGATCATGTGGTCCACGACCTTCTTCACGACGCCCTGGCGCACATGCACGAGGTCATCCTGAAACGCCGCCAGCCCGGCGGACGTAACCATCTCGTAACTCGGAAAATAGTCCATCTTTCCGCGAAACCGCATCACCAGTTCATCGGCGACAAGCCGCAACGTTGCCTTCGACAGGCTGTTCGCGACCACGCAGTCCTCGCCGGTCACCGTTGTCTGCAACGGGACCGGCGAAACCGTCAGGATCACGCGCGGCAGCCCACCATTGATCAAGGCCTCAAGCGCGGGCTGAAGATGGCTGACAGCCTCAAACGGCGACAGCCGGTGGAAACGATATCGTCCCGGATCTCTCCGCATCACCGGAACCGGTGGCATCCGGTTCAGGAAACTGGACGTTTCGGTATCCTCCCAGCATTCCGTCAGACCAAGGGTCAGGATCAGCGCATCCGCATCCGGCAACTTGCGATAGACCGAATCAATCTCTTTCCGGCGCGCAATCGCTCTTGACCGGGAAACGGGACTCCCGGCAGGCAGCAGAAGATCGCTGACGGCATCGTCCGCTCCGACAAGCGTTTCGTTCATCTCAGAGGTGTCTGTCCCGTTTACGGCCCAAGAAATCCGCTGCGCAATCGCGGCAGGGTTGTACTCGTTCAACAGGCCATTCGGCCGGTGGGGCCACTCACTTTCCGGAACAGAGAACTCCAGTGTCGGAAGGGTGAACGCACTCAATTCCGCCTCGATGTTCCGTGCGAAACACGATCCGATCGTGAATACGTTCATTCCCGGTTCGATTCCAAATCCCGGCTCGATCTCGGGGATCAGCATGCGACCGTCAAAACGCCCGTCCGCCCGCCCCGGAAACCGCTTCTTGGGCCCCGACTTCATGGCGGTCTTGAAGGCAACGAGCGCCGGTCTGTGCATGGGAACCTCCGGGGCAGGATATGGAACGGTGTCGAATCCAACCTGCCATAGCCAGCATTGAAACGCGGTTAACGACCCGACAACCAGTTTTGTAAAATACCATCCATTGGGCCGATCGGCGGTTAACGCCACTGAAACTGTTGGATTCTAGGGTCCCGGCGTCGGTTGACCCCAAGTGGGGGCACACACTCGAAACGAGGTTCTCATGAAGCAATTCATTCTTGCCGTACCCTTGGTGACAGCTCTTGCCCTTCCGGCAACAGCAAATGACTTCGAAGCAAAAATGCAGTCTTTTCTTGAATCGGAGATCATGACCTGGGCTCAGGATCAGGTCCTGCTCGATGCCATTCGCAGCCAGAACGCCGAAACCGCCGGTCTGTCGCAGGAGGAGATCGACACGCTCGATGCCGCCTGGCAGGAACAGATAGGCCTTGCGGATAGGCCGACAATCACTCCGATCATCGAAAACCCGGCTTCCGACTTCTTACGTGACCGCGTGGCAGAGGCAGGTGGCACGATAACGGAGGTCTTCATCATGGATTCCCGTGGGCTGAACGTGGCGGCAAGCGATGTCACCTCGGACTACTGGCAGGGCGACGAGGCGAAATTCAGCGAAACCTTTCCGCGTGGCGCCGGTGCAGCCCATTTCGGCGAGGTGGAATTCGATGAGTCCAGCCAGACATATCAAAGCCAGATTTCGATTCCGGTCGTCGACCCATCCTCAAACACCGTGCTCGGCGCAATGACCGTCGGCGTCAACGCCGAGGCACTGTTCTAGAGTTCCGGTTTCAACACCCAAAAACTGAGAAGGTGAAGTGATGGATCGTAAGCGTTCTTGGCGCATGCCTGATTCGATTTTTCTGCGTGTCAGTGTCTTCATGACATTTTCGATGGTGGCCATAGCCGGCATACTGGTGGCAAAGTCCTTCAGCATAGCGGAATCCGCAGGCACTTCTGCTATCAACAGTACGGGAACGGAGCTCACGGGCCTTCTTGCCTCGCAAGTCGGGGGGTCCGTGAGGTTTCGCAAGACCGAAGACATCGACCGGGTCCTTCTCGACAGCTTCGAGCGACTGAACGGAAAGATTCGCGGCGGCGTCGCGATGAGTAACGAGGGCGAGATCCTTTCGGGCGACACTGCCAGTATTGAGAACCTCGACCAGCTCGAGGCGCTTGGACGACAGGCCATCGAGACGGGCAGACCCGCCGCCGATCCGAGCGCCCTCATCTTCGCCAACCCTGTCGTCTTCGGATCGTCAGACACACCCATCGGTGCCGTGGTCATCCAGTGGGACACGGACTCCATGAGAGAACGCATCGTGCAGCAGAAGACAGAAACGCTCATCATGGTCGGCGTTATCTTTCTGGTGATCATCGCGATCATGGGCTTTGCCCTGCGCCGCATTATCTCCGTACCTCTGTCGCGGATCGCCCACGCTATGAAAGAGGTATCGTTAGGCAATTACGACGTCGCGATACCCAAATCGCGCCGCGGCAGCGAAATCGGTGTGGTCACAACGACCCTCGAACAGTTCAGGGATCAACTCAAGAGTTCCGAAGAAGCATCACGGATCGCGGCCTTCACGGGCGCAGGATTCGCGGGTAGTTCCGCAGCGCTGATGATCACCGATGAGAACTTGACCGTAATCTACACAAACACTGCATTCGACAGATTGGCCCGGCAGAACGCGTCCGATTTCAAGGTCCAGATGAGCAGTTTCGACCCGGACAATATCGTCGGTCAAACGATTGATGCGTTTCACCCGGAGCTGCGCCGTAAGCAGAGCACACTGAAAGACACGTCTTCGACGGTCGATCTGGATGCGGAGTTCGGCGCGTTGACGATCAGTCTCGCAATCTCACCGATCGACGACGCAGATCAACAACGGACCGGATACATTCTGGAATGGGAGGATGTCACCATCTCGCGTCAGAATGCGGCAATCATAGATTCGCTCGACAAGAACCAGGCCAAGGCCGAGTTCCATGCCGATGGGCGCTTGGTGGCCGCGAATGACGCTTTCCTTGTACTTGCCGGGATTTCAGATGTCGGCGAAGCCGCAGGAATGAAAGATCTCGTGACCTCCGCGAAGACTGCTGGGAACGTGAACGGCACGACCGCCCAGTTCGGCGACTTCGAAATCCGTTCTGCGACCGGAAGCCCCGCGGTTCTGCACGGGGGTCTGTCTCCGATCTTCAACAAGGCCGGAACGCATGTGAAATCTGTTCTGATTGGCGCGAATATCACCGAGGAACGGCGTCAAAAGCGGCTGGCCGAAGAGGAGAGCGCGCGTCTTGTCGCGGATCAGACCCAAATGATCGACGCCTTGCGCGGCGCCTTGGAACACCTGTCGAACGGCGATTTGACATTGAAGATCGAAACGCCCTTCGCAGGCGAGAATGATCAGCTTCGCAACGACTTCAATGCGGCGGTTGCCGGCCTCCATGACGCGATATCCGCCGTCTCGACCCGCGCGGCAATGATCCGCGGCGAAGTTGACGATATCTCCGGCGCAGCAGACGACCTGTCCCGGCGAACCGAACATCAGGCGGCAACGCTCGAAGAAACAGCCGCCGCACTGACGGAAATCACCGCATCGGTGAGTTCCGCGGCAGAGGGCGCGCGCCGGGCAAACGAAGTCGTCTCGGAAGCGCGAAAAAATGCCGAGGAATCCGGCGGGGTCGTACAGGATGCCGTATCTGCGATGGGCGAGATCGCGGAGTCCTCGAAGCAGATATCTAGCATTATCAGCGTGATCGACGATATTGCATTTCAGACAAATCTGCTGGCCCTGAACGCGGGCGTCGAAGCCGCCCGCGCCGGCGATGCCGGTCGAGGGTTTGCGGTTGTCGCATCGGAAGTGCGCGCATTGGCGCAGCGGTCGTCCGATGCCGCCCGTGAGATCAATGCCTTGATCTCCGAATCAGGCGATCATGTGACCCGTGGCGTCACACTGGTCGGTGACGCGGGCAGCGCGCTCGAAGAGATCGTGTCAAGCGTCGGCAACATCTCCGAACATGTCAGTGACATCGCCGCCTCTGCGCAAGAGCAGTCCGGCGGACTTGCCGAAATCAATGCTGCGATGAGCCAGCTGGATCAGGTAACTCAACAGAATGCCGCTATGTTCGAAGAGACAACGGCGGCAAGCCAGACCCTCACCAGCGCCGCCGCAGAACTGACAACGGCAGTCTCCCGCTTTCGGGTTTCGGGAGTCAACCCGCCGCCGAGTTCTGAATACTCCGCGACCGTGCCCAGCGAAGACGTTCAGACAGCACCCCGCCTGAAAGCAACCGGCACACATGGTCTGAGCGAGCCCGCTGCCGAAGATGATCTGGACGACGACTGGAAAGACTTCTGATGCGCGACGGCATCGCAGGTGTGAAGCAAAAGAAGAGGCTGATGAACAAAGACAATCCAAACTGACCGTCCCCGAACTCGGCCAGGATTAGGGTGCCATGCGCTCGCCGGGAAAACCGGGACCAGTCGACCCTAGTTGAACGCGTTCCGATACCATTCGGCGATCTTCGCGCGCTCATCGGCTTCCATCCACGTGACATTTGCCGGCGGCATGGCATGGCTCACACCGGCCTGAAGAAAAACCTCGCGGGCATTCAGGGCGATGTCGGCTTCTGTCTCCAGGACCACGCCCTTCGGCGCCCAGCGGATACCGTCCCAGAACGGCTCGCGGGCGTGGCACATGGAACAGCGCCCCTGAACAATGGACGCAGCGTCATCGAAGCCGTCCGCCGATGCAAAACGCGCCGCGGCAGGTGTAAGCACCTGTGCACTGGCCGAACCGTCCCTGAACGCAGGCGCCGTCGAAAGCCACATTATCGCGATAAACAGGATTGCCGTCGCACCCCATGTCCAATGAGGATGGCCTTTCCGCGCATGCATCGAGTTGAAGAAATGCCGGATGGTCACCCCCATCAGAAAAACCAGCGCCGCGATGACCCAGGCATGGGGCGTCGCAAAGGCAAGCGGATAGTGGTTGGACAGCATCAGAAAAATCACCGGCAAGGTGAGATAATTGTTATGGGTCGAACGCAGCTTGGCGATCTTGCCGTATTTCGGATCCGGCGTCCGACCGGCAACCAGATCAGCAACGACAACCCGCTGGTTCGGAATGATGATCAGAAACACATTCGCGGTCATGATCGTGGCCGTGAATGCCCCCAGATGCAGCATGGCGGCCCGGCCCGTGAAGATCTGATGATATCCCCATGACATGGCCAGCAGCACCACGAACAAAAGCAGCATCAGCGCCGTCGGCGTTTCACCGAGAGGCGATTTGCAAAGCAGATCATAGATCAGCCAACCAACTGCGAGCGAGCCTGCCGAGATCAGAATGGCCTGCCAGACAGCCAGTTCCGCCTTTTCCAGATCGATCAGGTAGAGTTCAGCGCCGGCCCAGTAGACAACCGCCAAAAGCGCGGCACCGGACAGCCACGTTGCATAGCTTTCCCATTTGAACCATGTCAGATGTTCCGGCATCGCATCAGGCGCGACGAGGTACTTCTGGATATGGTAGAAACCCCCGCCATGCACCTGCCATTCCTCGCCATCCGCCGGCCCGGGAATGTCGCGGTTCAGCCCCAGGTCCAGCGCAATGAAGTAGAAAGACGAACCGATCCATGCGATCGCGGTGATCACGTGCAGCCAGCGCAGCGCGAAACCCAGCCAGTCCCAGATGATCGCAAATTCATACATGGCGCGCCTTTCCCATGGTGCCTCGCGCTGAAAGCCTAGCTTGCGCCCGAACTATCCGCTATTCGGAAATTCAACCGAACAGTTTCAAATCCGATTGGATAATGGCCGATGTCGTACCTCGATAACATCCGCACTTTCACCCGCGTACACGAACTGGGTTCCATGTCCGCAGCCGCGCGCGATCAACGCATTTCGCCTGCTGTGGCCTCTGCGCGGATCGCACAGCTGGAATCCTATCTCGGTGTGCGGCTGTTCCAGCGGTCGACGCGCAGCCTGAAACCCACGGAACAGGGACGGTTGTTCTATGAAGGTGCGCTGAAGGTGATCGAGGCCCTTGAAGCGGCGGAAACGGCGGTGATGAATGTCACGCAATCGCCCCGCGGCTCACTGTTCGTGGCAGCGCCGCTTGGTGTCGGACGGCGTTTCATCGCGCCGCTCGTGCCGGAGTTCAAAGCGGACTACCCCGAGATCGACGTCCGCCTGCGCCTGTCCGATCGCGGCTTCGACCTCACGGCTGAGGGCATCGATCTTGGTCTGTTTCTCGGAACGCCCGAAGACTCCACGCTCAGGATCAGGAAGATCGCCGATTGTCCGCGCGTCCTCTGCGCAGCCCCCGCCTATATCGAAACGCGTGGACTGCCGGAAACCGGTGCAGAGATCATCGCGCAGGGACATGCCTGTCTGAACCTCCGTTTCCCCGGAGCGCCCGAATATCGCTGGACCCTCCAGACCCCGCAGGGACCCGAACGGTTCAGCGTGACCGGACCCTTCGAATCCGACGATGGCGATGTGCTCACAGAATGGGCCCTCGCAGGTCACGGGATCATTCTGAAACCAAGCTTCGAGGTCGCGCCGCATCTCGCATCTGGTGCGCTTGTCCCCGTGGCCGAAGCCACACCTCCCCTGCCTGTGCAACTGGCCTTTCTCTACCCGCACAAACGGCTGCAAGATCCGAAAGTCAGGCTTTTCATGGAGTTCGCTGCAAATCGGATCGCCGCTCAACTCCCCCGGTAAGTCGAATATCCAAAGGGCGAAAGAAGAAGCGGAACGTGATAATGCGACGGCTCCGACATGCCGAACCGCAAGGGGATCACATCCAGAAACCGGGGGCTTTCAGGCGCAGCACCGGTCGCATCAAGATAAGCGCCCGTATGAAATTCAAGCTCATATACTCCCTCCGCAAACTCGGCCTCCGGCAGTATTGGCGCATCCGTCCGCCCATCTGCATTGGTCACCATCATCCGCAGCGGCTCCCGCGTATCACCGTCAACGCGGTACAGAGTGATCTTCAAACCAGCCGCGGGACAGCCCCGCGCAGTATCCAGCACATGCGTCGTCAGATAGCCCGCCATGTTCGCCTCCTTTTCAACTGTTCCTTTCTGCGACGATCCGGGGTTGAGGGAAACGTGTTTTCGCGCAAGGCTTTTTCAAGTTTTTCCAGAAGGACAACCGTCCGCGTTCCTGCGAAAACCACACCGACAGGAGGACAGCCATGCGATACCCGCGCGACATGATTGGCTACGGACCTAACCCGCCGCATGCGGACTGGCCCGGCAAAGCAAAGATCGCTGTGCAGTTTGTCATCAACTACGAGGAAGGCGGCGAAAACAACACTCTCCACGATGATGCCGGGTCCGAGGCCTTTCTTTCGGAAATCGTCGGGGCAGCTTCATGGCCCGGCCAACGCCACTGGAACATGGAGTCCATCTACGAATACGGCGCGCGTGCCGGGTTCTGGCGGCTCCATCGGCTGTTTGCGGAAATGAACGTCCCCGCCACCGTCTATGGCGTGGCCACCGCGCTGGCGCGAAGCCCCGAACAGGTTGCCGCCATGAAGGAGGCCGGTTGGGAAATCGCAAGCCACGGGCTGAAATGGATTGAATACAAGGACATGCCGGAGACCGAGGAACGGGATCATCTGGCCCATGCCATCGCACTGCACACGCAGGTCACCGGCACGCGTCCCCGTGGCTGGTACCTTGGCAGGTGTTCGATGAACACCGTTCGCCTTGTCGCCGAAGAGGGCGGGTTTGACTACATATCAGACAGTTACGCGGATGATTTGCCCTATTGGGTCCGTGTTGGTGACCGCGATCAACTGATGATCCCTTATATGCTCGATGCCAATGACATGCGTTTTGCCACCCCGCAGGGTTTCAACGCGGGCGCTCAGTTCGAAACCTACCTGAAGGACACATTCGATGCGCTCTTTGCCGAAGGCGCAGCAGGCCGCCCCGCCATGATGTCTGTTGGATTGCATTGCCGGCTTGTCGGGCGCCCCGGACGGATCATGGCCCTGCGCCGGTTCATGGACTATGCGCGCAGCCACACCGACGTCTGGTTTCCGCGTCGGATCGACATCGCTGAACACTGGGCAAAGACCCATCCACCGGAACATCGCGTGCGGCCCAGCGAAATGGATAAGGACGAATTTTTAAAAGCTTACGGCGGAGTCTTCGAGCACTCTCCCTGGATCGCCGAAGGCGCCTACGCACTCGAACTGGGTCCTGCCCATGACACTGCTCAAGGCATCCACAACGCGCTCTGTCGGGTGTTCCGTGCCGCCGATGACGACCGCAGGCTGGCCGTCCTGAACGCCCATCCCGACCTTGCCGGAAAACTGGCCGCGGCCAAACGCCTGACCGCGGAATCCACGGCTGAACAAGCGGGCGCCGGTCTCGATGCCCTGACCGATGCAGAACGCGCACGCTTTGCGGGTCTCAATGCCGACTATGTCGCAAAATTCGGCTTTCCCTTCATCATCGCCGTCCGTGACCACGACAAGACCAGCATCCTCGACGCCTTCAAGCGCCGGATAAACAACGACCCAAAGACGGAGTTCACCGAAGCCTGCCGTCAGGTCGAACGCATCGCCCAGTTCCGCCTGACGGATCTGCTGCCATGAAGATCACCGCCCAGCCCTTGACCGTCAAAGCATTCGCCCCCTTCGGCGATGTCATCGAGGCAACGGGCACCCCCGACAAGATCATCAATCAGGGCAATTGCAGGCGTTTCCACGACCGCGCCCGGCTTGATCTCCATGGCGGGCGCGCCGGTGTCAGCCTGTTCAAGGCCCGGCCCCGCAGCCTGCCCTACAAGCTCGACATGGTCGAACGCCACCCTGATGGCGCGCAGACCTTCATCCCGATGTCGGAGCATCCGTTTCTTGTTATCGCGGCCCCCGACGAAAACGGAGCGCCGGGTCGGCCGCTCGCCTTCCTCACGGCCCCCGGACAGGCCGTGAACTTCGCCCGTGGCACATGGCACGGTGTCCTCACGCCACTTCACGCCCCCGGCCTCTTTGCCGTGGTCGACCGGATCGGCCCAGGCTCGAACCTTCAGGAGTACTGGTTCGAGACGCCCTATACCGTCACCGGCTGACCCATTCGCAGGGCCACATCCAGCATCCGGTTCGAAAAACCCCATTCGTTATCGTACCAGCCGAACACCCGCAAAAGCCCACCCGAAACATCCGTCTCGGGCAAGGCCAGTATGAGAGATTCCGGCCTTCCGCGCAGGTCGGTCGACACAAGCGGACGCTCGGTCACCCCAAAGATTGAACCGGCGCAAGACCGGAAACGCGCATTCACCTCTTCGGATGTCACGTTCGCTTTTGTCTCCACCACCAGATCCACCGCGGACACGCTGGCCGTCGGGACCCGCACCGAATGGCAGGTCACCCGCGCGCCAACACCCGGCAAAACCTCTTCGATCATCGCCGCAGCCGAGGTCGTTGTCGGGATCACCGACAAGGCCGCCGCCCGCGATCGCGCGAAATCCCCCCGCGGCGCGTCGACCGTGGGTTGGCTGCCGGTATAGCAATGGATCGTCGTCATATGACCGCTGACAATGCCAAAGGCCTCATCAAGAGATTTCAGAAGCGGCGCCACGGCGTTGGTCGTACAAGACGCGTTCGACACGCTGGGCTGATCGCTAAGGGACGCGTCATTCGCTCCCAGAACCAGCGTCAGATCCGCCGCCGGCGACGGGCCCGAGATCAGAACACGCCCTGCCCCAGCCGACAACGCCGCCTCGATCCAACCACGCGTATTGGCCTTCCCGGTACAGTCCAGAAGAACGTCGACACCCAGAAGATCCAAAGCGTCAGGCGACGCATGGCCGGTCAACGGTATCGCCTGGCCATCAACAACCAACGCACCACCCAACACCTCGACAGATCCCGGAAATGGGCCGAAAACGCTATCATATTCAAGAAGATAGGCCACGAGATCCGACGCCGCGATGTCGTTCAGCGCCCGCACGCGAATACCCTCTCCGCGCGTCGTCATCGCAAGCCTCAGAATGGCCCGGCCAATCCGGCCAAGCCCGTTTATCGCGATGTCCATGACATGTCCCTACATGGTCCGGGCGGTTAAAAATCGACCTCGATCGCCACGCCCTTCTCAACAGCAATATCGACCACGGCACTGGCCACGGCAAGATCCTGAAGCCCCACACCCGTGCCATCGAACAGCGTCACCTCGTCCGCCGATGCACGACCCGGATGGGTCCCGTTGATCACCGCCCCGATCTCGTTCACATCGCCCGCCGCGATCAGGCCTTCCTTCACCGCATGCTGCGCCTCACCGATCGATGTCGACTGGGCCACCTCGTCACAGAACACCGTGGCGCGCTTCAGCAAAGCCGCCTCGACCTCCTGCTTGCCCGCCGTATCCGTTCCCATGCAGGCCAGATGCGTGCCGGGCTTTACATGGGCATCCATCAGCGATGGTGAAAACGCCGAGGTGATCGTGATGATGACATCCGCCTGCGCGCCCAAGTCCTCCAGCGAGACTTCCTCGAAAGGCAGGCCCAGTTCCGCCGCCGTCTCCCCCAGCTTTGGCAGCATCTCGGGGTGGTAATTCCAGCCCAAGACCTTCTCGAAGGACCGTTGCTGAACCGCCGCCCGCAACTGGAAATGCGACTGATGGCCCGCACCGACCATGCCCAGAATCTTCGCATCGGGCCGCGCCAGATGCTTGATCGACACCGAAGACGCTGCGGCCGTCCGCAGCGCCGTCAAAAGGTTGCCGCCGATCATCGCAGCCATCTTGCCCGTATCCGGATCGAACAGGAACACCGTGGACTGGTGGTTGATGATCCCGCGCCGCTCAAGGTTGTTGGGCCAGTACCCACCGGCCTTGAGGCCCAGCGTCATGCCCGATTGGTCGAACCCGCCCTTGAAGCCGTACAGCGCATCCTCATGACCGATCGCCTCGCGAACCACCGGGAAATTGTAGGCTTCCCCCTTCGACATTGCCGCAAAAACGGCCTCGACCGCATCGAAACTCGCCTCGGGGGTGATCAGGTCGGCAATTACGCTTTCGGGAACGATCAACATCCATCTGTCCTTTTGTCTGTCATGACAAGGGCGGCCTCAGACAAGGGCCGCCCCCGTTTTCATTGTTCCAAAGTACTCTCGCCGAAGGCATCGGGCCAACGGCCCGGATATCAGTAGGCTTTGCCGCGTGCCGATACCGGCCAGAGCGTTTCAACCTTGCCGTTCCGCACTCCCACATACCAGTCATGGACGTTGCAGGTCGGGTCGCAGTGGCCGGGCACGAGGCGCAGCTTGTCATTGACCTTCAGAACGCCCTCCGGGTCCATCACGACACCATGCTCGTCCGAGCACTTCACGTACTCCACATCGTCCCGGCCGAACACGACAGGCAGGCCCGAGTCAACCGACTGCGCCTTCAGGCCCGCATCCACAATGGCCTTGTCGGCCTTCGCATGGCTCATGACGCTGGTCAGAAGGAACAGCGCATTCTCCCATTCGCCCTGATCGATGCGGTTGCCGTCCTTGTCGAGGATGCGACCGTAATCAGCATCCATGAACGCGTAGGACCCGCACTGAAGCTCGTTGTAAACGCCGGAAGTCGATTCAAAGTAATACGACCCGGTGCCGCCGCCGCCGACGATATCGCACTCAAGACCCTCGGACTTCAGAGTGTCCACGGCGTCCTTCACCTGGGCCACGGCCAGATCGATCTTCGCCTTCCGGTCCTCGTAGGAGTCCATGTGCTGCATCGCGCCCTGATAGGCCTGGATGCCTGCGAACTTGAGACCCGGTGCCGCATCGATCGCCTTGGCAATCTCGACGACTTCCGGCGTCGTGGTCACACCGCAGCGCCCCGCGCCACAGTCGATCTCCACAAGGCACTCGATCTCGGTTCCGTGCTTCTGCGCCGCAGCCGACAGGTCGGCCACGTTGTCGACGTCA
The DNA here is from genome assembly GCA_947503175.1 of uncultured Paracoccaceae bacterium. Taxonomy (GTDB): domain Bacteria; phylum Pseudomonadota; class Alphaproteobacteria; order Rhodobacterales; family Rhodobacteraceae; genus Ovoidimarina. The sequence continues at coordinate 560,731 of CANNCO010000001.1, read as the reverse complement.
TCGACGCAGCAGATCGCCCGCGCGCCCAGTTTCGGCAGACGGGCCAGCCGGTCGATCTTGGCCGGATCGCGCACCTGGTTCGATACCAGTACGTCCTTGATGCCACCGCGGGCGAACACCTCGGCTTCCGAAACCTTCTGGCAGCAAACGCCAACCGATCCGCCCAGTTCCTCCTGCAGCAGCGCCACATCGACCGATTTGTGCATCTTGCCATGCACGCGGTGACGCATGCCATGCTCTTTGGCATAGTCGCCCATCTTCTTGATGTTCCGCTCCAGCGCGTCCAGATCAAGGATCAGGCAGGGCGTCTGGATTTCGCTTTCATCCATGCCGATGGCGGCAGGGATGTCATAGCCTACTTCAAGGCCGTCGAATTTCACAGGTGCATTCATGGGTTTTCCTCCGTGTTCACTTGATCCAGGGCAGTTTGTCGAGATCGACATTGCCACCGGTGATGATGACACCGACACGCTTGCCGGCAAATTTATCTTTGTTCTTCAGTATGGTGGCCAAAGGCACCGCACAGCTTGGTTCCATGACGATCTTCATTCGCTGCCAGGTGAGTTTCATCGCATCGATGATTTCCTCCTCGCTTGCCGTCAGAATGTCGGTCACATGGTTCGACACAAAATGCCATGTCAGCTCCTTGAGCGGAACTTTCAACCCGTCGGCAATCGTCACAGGGGCATCATCCGCGATGATATGCCCGGCCTTGAAACTGCGATAGGCATCGTCGGCCTGCTCCGGCTCGGACGCGATAATCTGAACCTCGGGTGCGATGTTCGACAATGTCAGGCATGTGCCCGAGATCATGCCGCCACCGCCAATCGGCGCAACCATCATATCGACGCCGCCCGTCTGCTCCATGAACTCGCGCGAACAAGTACCCTGCCCCGCAATCACGCGCGGGTCGTTATAGGGATGTACGAACTCGCCCCCGGTTTCCGCCTGAACCTCTGCGAACACCTCTTCGCGGCTCGTGGTCGACGGCTCGCATTCGGTGATCTTGCCGCCATAGCCCCGCACGGCGGCTTTCTTGGCATCCGGCGCCGTCCGCGGCATCACCACGTTGCAGGGAATGCCCCGGCGGCCCGCCGCATAAGACAGCGACAGGGCGTGGTTGCCTGACGAATGGGTGCAGACGCCCTTCTTGGCCTGTTCCTCATCCAGCCCGAACACCGCGTTCGACGCGCCGCGCACCTTGAAAGCACCGGCCTTCTGGAAGTTCTCGCATTTGAAGAACAGCTCGGCCCCCACCAGATCGTTGAAATAGCTCGACGTCAGAACCGGCGTCCGATGGATATACGGCTCGATCCGTTCATGGGCGTCCAGCACGTCCTGATAGGTGGGGATATACATATCGGCACTATCCTTCATTACGCTGCCGCCTTCGTCTGGTTCGGGTTCCCGTGGCGATAGACCGACTGGGCCGCCGCAACACCCGAACCCAGTTTGATGTCCAGACCCAGATCAACCATAACCATCTCGGCAGTTGCAAGCCCCGACAGCGCAAGCGCATCGGTCAACTGACCCAGATGGCCGATCCGGAACACCTTGCCTGCAACCTCACCAAGTCCCGTTCCGAAAGCCATACCATAAACCTCGGCGGCATGGGTCACAATATGGGTGGCGTTGAACCCCTCGGGCGTCACGATTGCACTCACCGTATCCGACTGCCACTCCGGACGCGTGGCACACAGTTTCAGACCCCATGCGTCAACCGCGGCCCGAACCCCGGATGCGATCCGGTGATGGCGGGCAAAGACATTCTCAAGCCCCTCCTCCAGCAGCATGTCACAGGCGATGTTCAGACCGTTCATCAGACCAATCGGCGGCGTGTAGGGAAAGCCGTTGACGGAGTACCCGGTCTCCATATCACGCAGATCGAAGAATGTGCGATGCAGCTTGGCCGTTTCCACTGCCGCACGCGCCTTGGCAGAGACACCGACGATGGCCAGACCGGCGGGCAGCATGAACCCCTTCTGCGAACCGGTCACCGCGATATCCACGCCCCAGTCATCCATCCGAAAATCCATCGAACCGATCGAGCTGACTCCATCCACCAGAAGAAGGGCCGGATGACCGGCGGCGTCCATCGCCTTGCGGATCGCACCGATATTCGAAACCACACCCGTCGCGGTCTCGTTATGGGTGGCCAGAACCGCCTTGATCTCGTGGTTCTTGTCCGCTGCAAGCACCTCTTCATACCGGTCGGCCGGAAGGCCTTCGCCCCATGGCGTCTCGATCACCGTCACGTTCAGGCCGTGGCGCTCGCACATATCGATCCAACGATGCGAGAACATGCCATTGCGCGCCGCAAGCACCTTGTCGCCGGGTGACAGCGTGTTGGTCAGGGCCGTTTCCCAGCCGCCTGTACCGGTCGACGGGAAGACAAAGACCTGAGCATCTTTCGTCTTCAGGACCTTCTTCACGCCGGCTATGGCGGGATGCAGAATGTCCGCGAAGGCCGAAGACCGGTGATCCATCGTCGGCATATCAATCGATTTGCGCAGCACTTCGGGCATATTCGTCGGCCCGGGAATAAAGACAGGGTTTTGCAGGGACATCGCACGTCCTCCTCGTTGCGTTGGCTTTATCTAAACTCCCTGGATGCGTTTGCCAATTTTTTTGAAATTATTTTTCTCATTGTGGAAAAATACAAAATTCTTTATTTTACAGCATGTTATGTTTTTCATATTGTGAAATCAATTTGCACACCTAAGATTTTCACTGTTTGATCGAACCGAAAGGACACCCCTTGGCAGAAAAACGTTCGCGCGGCCGCCCCCGGTCCTTCCATGACAAAACCGACCAGAACACGATCCAGTCTCTGGATCGCGCCATGATGATTCTCGAAACCCTGGGACAATCGGGCGGCATGACGCTCACCGAGCTTTCCGCATCCCTCGATCAATCACCCGCCACGGCCTATCGCGTCCTCGTCACGCTCGAAACGCGCGGGATCGTCGAACTCGATGGCCAGACACAGACCTGGTATGTGGGTGCTGGCGCGTTCCGGATCGGGTCTGCCTTCCTGCGCCGTACGAATCTGGTCGAACGCGCACGTCCGGTCATGCAGGCATTGATGGAGGCAACGGGAGAGACCGCCAACCTCGGCGTTGCCAACGGCCACTCGGTTCTCTTCGTCAGTCAGGTCGAAACCCACGCCTCGATCCGCGCCTTCTTTCCACCGGGAACACAATCACCGCTCCATGCCTCGGGCATCGGCAAGGCCCTGCTCGCCCAGTTTGCCGAACCGCAACTCAACGCGGTCGTCTCCTCCGGCCTCGAACGCTTCACGCCCCGCACGCTGACAAACGGCTCCGCCCTTCTCTCTGACCTCGCCGCGATCCGCCGCCGCGGATACTCTATCGATGACGAGGAAAAGGCCGAAGGCATGCGATGCGTCGCAGCCCCGGTTTTTGATGCAACGGGCACCGCTGTCGCCGGTCTCTCGATCTCCGGGCCCACGGCCCGTGTCACCTCGGACCGGACCGAAGAGTTCGGCAACCATGTCCGGCAGGCCGCGGCCGAGCTTTCCCGTCATCTGGGAGCCGCCTGACCCCGCAACTGCGGCAATTTCCGGGTTGACCTTTTCGGCCCAAACCCTTTGGTGACGGGCAACGCTTTCACGCAAGGAGGACACCATGACGGTCAAAGTAGCGATCAACGGATTTGGACGGATCGGCCGCAACATACTGCGCGCGATCATCGAGTCCGGGCGCAGCGATATCGAAGTGGTCGCGATCAATGATCTCGGACCTGTCGAAACCAACGCCCATCTTTTACGCTACGACAGCGTTCATGGCCGCTTCCCCGCAGAGGTCAAGGTGACCGAGACGACCATCGATGTGGGCACCGGCCCGATCGAAGTCTCCGCGATCCGCAACCCCGCAGACCTGCCATGGGGCCATGTGGACATCGTCATGGAATGTACCGGCGTCTTCACCGATCGCGACAAGGCGGCGATCTACCTTGAAAACGGTGCAAGCCGTGTCCTCGTCTCGGCGCCCTCCAAAGGCGCCGACAAGACAGTTGTCTATGGTGTGAACCACGATGTTCTGACGGCCGAAGACCTCATCGTCTCGAACGCCTCCTGCACGACGAACTGCCTGGCCCCCGCCGCGAAGGTTCTGAACGATTCAGTGGGCATCGCGCGCGGGTTCATGACGACGATCCACAGCTACACCGGCGACCAGCCGACGCTCGATACGATGCACAAGGATCTCTACCGTTCGCGTGCAGCAGCCCTGAACATGATCCCGACCTCGACAGGCGCAGCGAAAGCCGTCGGTCTGGTGCTGCCCGAACTGAACGGCAAGCTTGACGGCGTGGCCATCCGCGTTCCGACCCCCAACGTTTCGGTCGTCGACCTCACGTTCGAGTCATCGCGCACCACATCTGTGGAAGAGATCAACGAAGCGATCCGCACCGCCGCGAACGGCCCCCTCAGGGGCATTCTCGGCTATACGGACGAAAAGCTCGTCTCGATGGATTTCAACCACGATCCGCATTCCTCGATCTTCCACACCGACCAGACCAAGGTGATGGAAGGCACGATGTGCCGGATCCTGACCTGGTATGACAACGAATGGGGTTTCTCCAACCGCATGGCCGATACGGCCATCGCGATGGGCAAACTCATCTGACCCCATAACTCACTGTTCTGAAAGGGGCGTCCGCCAACGGGCGCCCCTTTTTCTTTGCAGAAGCCGCATCAGATGCTGCATTGCAGAAAACGCATAGCAGCTTTCACCTTTTGGGGGCTGGTTTAGCGCTAACGAGTTGCCATATTCGCCTTGTGACCAATGGGGGTCACACCAACGCATAGAAGGACGCAGGCACATGAAAGGCCTGATCAACACTCTCAGAAACGCAGCACAAAAGCATGCAGCCTACCGGCGGATCGTGAACGAGATTTCGACGATGTCCGCCCGCGAGGCCGACGATCTGGGCATCGCCCGGACCGACGCACACCGGATCGCCCATCAGGCGATCTACGGATACTGAATAGATTTGAACCCCAGAGGCCCGAGCGCCTCGGACAAAAGACGGAGGCACGACATGACCAATCTGCTCAATGACCTGAAAGCCGCCGCACAAAAGCGCGCGGCCTACGCCCGCACTGTTCGCGAGATCGAAAACATGCCGCTCGATGTGGCACTGGATCTTGGGATCTACCGCGGCGATGCGCATCGTATCGCGCATGAGGCAGTTTACGGACGCTAAACCCGTCCACACCCGAAAACCGCGAATGCCCTGCCGTCCGGCGGGGCATTCTGATTCAGGGCTCAGCCAACCTTGGCCATCAGCGCCTTATGCACCGCAGGGGTCACGAACTTCGACACATCGCCGCCCAGACGCGCGATTTCCTTGACCAGCTTCGATGCAATCGCCTGATGTTCGGCCTCCGCCATCAGGAAAACCGTCTCGATCGTGGCATCCAGACGCCGGTTCATACCAACCATCTGAAATTCATACTCGAAATCGGCGACGGCCCGTAGACCACGGATGATGATCCCCGCACCCACATCCCGCGCACAATCGATCAGAAGGTTGTCGAACGGATGGGCAATGATCTCAACCCCGGTCTGTTCCGACAAAACCGCGCATTCCGCCTCGATCATCGCGACACGCTCTTCCAGCGAAAACATCGGTCCCTTGTCACGATTGATCGCAACACCGATGACAAGGCGATCCACCAACACCGTCGCCCGCCGAATGATATCCACGTGACCCAGCGTGACCGGGTCAAACGTGCCCGGGTAAAGTCCGATGCGCATGGGGTATTCCTTCCTGTCCCGCGCCTTGAACGAACATCAAACCGCGCGGGGGATCAAGGGCGTGAACGACAGACGACGCTAAAAGCCCATGATCATGCCCTCCAGGGCATCCTTCTCCATCTTGATCTCTTCCAGGCGGTATTTGACGACGTCGCCCAGGGTAATCAGCCCGATCATCTTCCCGCCTTCGACAACGGGCATATGGCGGAACCGGCCCTTGGTCATCTGCGCCAGTATCGCATCCGCCTTATCCTCCTTCACGCAGGTCACGATCTCACGGGTCATCATTTCGGTGACCTTGTCGCCAAGACAGACATGACCACGTCGCCCGACCTCCCGCACGATGTCACGCTCTGACAGAATGCCCATGGCGGCCGTGCCGTCGTCGGACACGACAAGCGAACCGATCCGCTTCTCCGACAGAACGCTCGCCGCATCCGCAACGGATTTGTCCGACCCGATCGTGACGACATCCGCCGTCCCCTTGGATTGCAGGATCTTAGCTACGGTCATCTGGATCTCCATCGCAGGATTTGGGAGTTTCAGCGTGGCCGCTCGGAACACTGCCTGTCAAGTCTGACACCCATGCCGAATCGGGTTTCCCCTGATCTGAAGCGGCGGTAATGTCGCGCGGAATTCAGGGAGGGACCCATGCAAGAGCTTGCGCATTTCATCGACGGCCAACACGCCAAAGGCACATCCGGCCGCTTTGCCGATATCTTCAATCCCGCAACGGGCGAAGTTCAGGCCAAGGTTCCACTCGCATCAAAAGCCGAACTTGATGCCGCCGTGGCAAGCGCCGCCGCCGCACAACCGGCATGGGCCGCCACCAACCCGCAGCGCCGCGCCCGCGTGCTCATGGAGTTCGTCCGCCTTCTCAATCGCGATATGGACAAACTTGCCGAAGCACTGTCCCGCGAGCATGGCAAGACGCTTCCCGATGCCGCCGGCGACGTGCAGCGCGGGCTGGAGGTGGTCGAGTTCTGCATCGGTGCCCCGCACCTTCTGAAAGGCGAATACACCGACAGCGCCGGACCGGGCATCGACATGTATTCCATGCGTCAGGCCCTTGGCGTCGTCGCGGGCATCACGCCCTTCAACTTCCCCGCCATGATCCCGATGTGGAAATTCGCACCCGCCATCGCCTGCGGCAACGCCTTCATCCTCAAGCCGTCGGAACGCGACCCCTCCGTCCCGATCATGCTGGCAGAGCTGATGAAAGAGGCCGGTCTGCCCGATGGCATCCTTCAAGTGGTGAATGGCGACAAGGAAGCGGTCGATGCCATTCTGGACAATCCGACCATCCAGGGCATCGGGTTCGTGGGCTCCACGCCCATCGCGGAATATATCTACAGCCGCGGCTGCGCGAACGGCAAGCGCGTTCAGTGCTTCGGCGGTGCCAAGAACCACATGATCGTCATGCCCGACGCCGATATGGATCAGGCCGCCGACGCGCTCGTGGGCGCTGGATACGGCGCAGCGGGCGAACGCTGCATGGCCATCTCCGTTGCCGTCCCGGTGGGCGACGCCACCGCAGACAAGCTGATCGAGAAACTGGTACCTCGGATCGAGGCGCTCAAGGTCGGCCCCTATACCTCCGGCAAGGATGTCGACTACGGCCCGCTCGTCACGGCGGCTGCGAAAGAGCGCGTCCTGGGTCTGGTGAACTCCGGCGTTGAACAGGGTGCCGATCTCGTGGTCGATGGCCGCGGCTTCAACCTTCAGGGCTATGAAGACGGATTCTTTGTCGGCCCCCACCTCTTCGACCGCGTCACCCGCGACATGGACATCTATAAGGAAGAGATCTTCGGCCCCGTCCTCAGCACCGTCCGCGCCCAAAGCTACGAAGAGGCGCTGGGCTATGCCATGGACCACGAATACGGCAACGGCACCGCGATCTTTACCCGCGACGGCGACGCCGCCCGCGATTTCGCCAACCGCATCAATATCGGCATGGTCGGCATCAACGTCCCGATCCCCGTTCCGCTGGCCTATCATACCTTCGGTGGCTGGAAGAAGTCGGGCTTCGGTGATCTGAACCAGCACGGCCCCGACGCGTTCAAGTTCTACACGCGCACCAAGACGGTCACCGCGCGCTGGCCCTCGGGCATCAAGGAAGGCGGCGAGTTCAGCATTCCGGTCATGGAGTAGGGCGTCCATAGCGTTCAAACAAAAAGGGCGGCCGCTGGGCCGCCCTTTCTTGTTTTCTGAATGATCAAACGATGCAGATCAGGCTTTCTTCTTGCGGCGCAGTGCTGCAAGTCCACCGATACCCGCAAGCATCAGCCAGCCAGCCGCGGGAAGCGGAACCACGGTCGTCTGACCACCTGCATAGATCGAGATATGGCTCAGAGAGTCCGAGTTGGGAAAAACGCTCAGGTCGAACGCTCCGCTCGTCGGTGCTGCGGTCTTGTCAAACAGATAGGCCGCGAAGTCGTTCGACTGCTTGAAGACATAGACGACATACTCAAAGCCGGACAGATCCCCGGCATAGTTGAAGCTGGCGATTGTTCCGCTGACCGAATAGCTAAGGCCATCGCTCAGACCGCCATTATCGGACTTCGCAATAAAGCCGTAACCGGTATTACCGAACAAACCCGTCTCAGAGCCGAAAGTCTCAAGATTGAATGTCGCCTGCTTGTTCTCGTTCGTATCCGGCGTCGTGTCATCGTTCGAATTCAGGACGAGGCCAAAACAGTCGTCTGCCGTTGTGGTCGTGAAATCGGAAACGCTGCACGCTCCGGTTTCCGTGAATGTCTGGATCGGTTTAACGGGTGCGGCAATGGCCGATGCCGTCGCAATACCAATAGATGCAACAGCCGCAGCCGCTACCAGAATAACTCTCTTCATATTTCCCCCATAATGTCACACACGCAGTCCAAGACCGCTTACTCGCCGTAATCGCCTATCAGACCCGGCTGAGGCCCTCAAGCTTTCTCGCAACGGACGCAACGAAACGTTACGTCTGTCTGGCTTACCCCAGGGGTCAGATCGTCACCGCGCCCACGGCGGTTCATCGCCCGAAAGACACATGAGTTCTCTTCGCAACCCGCCCCGTCGAAACGCGGATCGCCGGATCCGACAGGCCGATCCAAAGGAAAAGGGCGGCCGTGGGGCCGCCCTTTTCCATTTGTTAAATGATCAAACGATGCAGATCAGGCTTTCTTCTTGCGGCGTAGTGCTGCAAGCCCGCCGATACCCGCAAGCATCAGCCAGCCAGCTGCAGGAAGCGGAACAACCGCATAGTCCAGCTTGGACAGTCTGAAGTCATCATTGCCGCCTCTCGCGCCGATGCCGAAAGTATCGACGACAAGGCCACCAAAGCTGAAGATGCCTTCGTCGCCATCAGTATCGAACGGGATAGGATTGATGATATCGTACTGTGCGAACTCCGGGTTTGCACCCGGCACATAGAAGATAAAGTCATCGTTGTTCGTCACATTCTCGAAAATGATGTCGAACAGGCTGATCGACTTCGCGAAGGTGAAGACAAGGATGTCGTTGTCGTTGGCGCCATCGATGTCGGAGTTATCACCACCGAAAAACCCATTGTTATTGTCGATACCAAGACCCTCATTGTTCTGAGTGATCTCAATGTTGGTCTCGCCATTCAGGGTCAGGCTGCTGCCCGAAGTCGTGAATGTATCCGCGTCGATGGTAAACGTCGTGCCACCACCTGCAAACGGACCCAACGCAGCCCCACCTGTCTGCGTGCCGCTCGAAGACGCCACCGCAACAAAACCGGCTTCATCCGTCTCAAAAGTAACGGTCGCGGCAGATGCTGCTACGACGGACGTGGCCAGAACCGCCCCCGCCGTCAATAATAGTTTCCGCATTTTCAAAATCCCCCATCTAATAGGTACACAAGAACGGGGACACCTCACCCCCATCACCGACATACTAAGCACGCCACAATTCTGCTGCAAAGGTTAATATCGCTCGCAACGAACCTTCCTTTGCAATCTTAAGGCGATTCAGACAACAACGCTCGTGCAAAGGTAGAAATAAGCGACAGAAATAGAAACAGAGCGTAACATTTGGGCATAACTGTTGAGAATCAGGAATTCCCGGCACCGGAGCCCGTTCCGATCTCCACAACCGCCAAAAAGACGCCATCCCACCACATCGCGAAGATTTCCAAACACGCCGAATCGGCAAAGTCGCACTAAATCCGACGCTTGCCACGCCAAGTTCTTTCCGCTCAACTCGCCGGACAAGGAAAGGTTGTGGCGCATGGTTCAGGAACCCGAATTCACCATCGGCATCGAGGAAGAATACCTTCTGGTCGACTCCGAAACCTGCGCGTTGGCCGAAGCTCCACAGGAACTCATGCAGGCCTGTATCGACGATCTCGGTGAACAGGTCAGTCCCGAATTCCTGCAATGCCAGATCGAGATCGGCACCCGTGTCTGCAAGACGATCGGCGAGGCACGCGAAGACCTCAAACGCCTTCGCTCGACCGTCGCCAAACACGCAAAGACCCATGGACTCGCCCCCATCGCGGTGTCCTGTCACCCCTTCGCGGACTGGAAGAAACAGCACCACACCGACAAGGAACGCTACAATCAGCTGGAGAAGGATCTGGGCGGCGTCGCGCGCCGGATGCTGATCTGCGGAATGCATGTCCATGTGGGGATCGAAGACCGCGACCTGCGGGTCGATCTGATGAACCAGTTCACCTACTTCCTGCCGCACCTCCTGGCCCTCAGTGCCTCGTCGCCCTATTGGCAGGGCAGCGATACCGGGCTTTCGTCCTACCGGATGACGATATTCGACAACCTGCCGCGCACGGGCCTGCCGCCCCGCGTCACCAGCTGGCCAGAGTACGAACGCTCCGTCGGAGTGCTCATCGATCTCGGAATTATCGAAGACACGTCGAAAATCTGGTGGGACCTGCGCCCCTCCTCCCGCTTCCCGACGCTTGAATCGCGGATCTGCGATGTCTCGCCACGCATCGAAGACACACTGACCCTTGCCGCACTGACCCAATCGACGCTCCGGTCACTCTACCGGCTCTCCCGCAAGAACCAGCGCTGGCGGATCTACGACACCTTCCTTGTGGGCGAAAACCGCTGGCGCGCGCAGCGCTACGGCACATCCGAAGGGATGATCGATTTCGGCGCCCGCGAGATCATCAGCTTCGAAGCCATTGCCGGTCAGTGGATGGACCTCGTAGGAGAAGACGCCGGCGTGCTCCGCTCCGTCGAAGAAACCCAGCGCGTACTCGAGATGGTCGAAACGGGAACCAGCGCCGATCGTCAGCGCACCGTCTATGAGACTGCGGTCAAAGCCGGTCAGGATCACGAAACGGCCCTTTGCGCAGTTGTCTCGCACCTGATCGAAGAGTTTCACGAAGGGCTCTGAACGGCTTGCCATCCGCCCGTCTGACGCCTAACTCGGCAAGACGGGACAGCGGGAGTCATCCATGGATTTCGCACTTAGCGAAGAACAATCTGCCATCTTCGAAATGGCCCGCGAATTCGGCGCGGAACACATCGCCCCCCATGCCCGCGACTGGGACGCGCAGGGCACGATCCCAAGGGATCTGTGGGCTCCCCTCGCCGAACTGGGCTTCGGGGGCCTCTACGTCTCCGAAGAGAGCGGCGGCGCCGGCCTGACCCGGCTGGACGCAACGCTGGTGTTCGAGGCGCTGTCCATGTCCTGCGCCTCTGTCTCGGCCTTCCTGTCGATCCATAACATGTGCGCGGCGATGATCGACCGCTACGGCTCGGACGACCTGAAGGCACGTTTCCTGCCACCGGCGCTTAAGATGGAAACCGTCCTCTCCTATTGCCTGACCGAACCGGGATCGGGCTCGGATGCGGCAGCCCTCAAGACTCGCGCAACGCGTACCAACGAAGGCTATGCGCTGACCGGCACCAAGGCGTTCATCTCCGGCGGCGGCTATTCCGACGCCTATATCGTCATGTGCCGGACGGGCGAAGACGGCCCCAAAGGCATCTCGACGCTCATTGTCGAAGACGGCGCGGAGGGCCTCAGTTTCGGCGGCCTCGAGGACAAGATGGGCTGGCGCAGCCAGCCGACCCGCCAGGTCCAGTTGGACAATTGCAACATTCCGGTCGGCAACCTTCTGGGTGAAGAAGGCGAAGGTTTCACTTATGCGATGTCGGGCCTCGATGGGGGCCGTCTGAACATCGCCGCCTGTTCCCTCGGTGCCGCCCAGTCCGCCCTCGACGCCACGATTGCCTACATGGCCGAGCGCAAGGCATTCGGAAAGCCGATCGACCAGTTTCAGGCGCTCCAGTTCCGCCTCGCAGACATGGAGATCGAGCTGCAGGCCGCCCGGACCTTCCTTCGCCAGGCCGCATGGGCATTCGACACCGGGCAGCCCGACGCCTCCAAACGCTGCGCCATGGCCAAAAAGCATGTGACCGAAACCGGCAGCCGCGTGGCCGACCAGTGCCTGCAACTTCACGGCGGCTACGGCTATCTGGCGGATTACGGGATCGAAAAGATCGTCCGCGACCTGCGCGTCCACCAGATCCTTGAAGGCACGAACGAGATCATGCGGCTCATCGTGGCGCGGGGCCTCATCGCGAAATGACCGACGTTCTGATCCGCACAACCGGCCGTGCAGGCCGGATCACGCTCAGCCGTCCGCAATCACTGAATGCGCTGACATGGGAGATGTGCAACGCCATCGAAGCCGCGCTCGACGCATGGCGCGATGACGATGCGGTGGAACTCGTCGTCATTGACGCCGCAGGCGACCGCGCCTTCTGTTCCGGCGGCGACATCGCCGAGATGTATCACAAGGGCTGCGCCGGAGATTTCGACTTCGGCCGCCGCTTCTGGACCGAAGAATACCGCTTGAACGCCAAGGTTGCCGAGTTTCCCAAACCCTATGTCGCCTTCATGCAGGGCTACACGATGGGCGGCGGCGTCGGCGTTTCCTGCCATGGCTCGCATCGCGTCGTCGGAGCGACGACACAGGTCGCCATGCCCGAATGCGCCATCGGGATAATCCCCGACGTGGGGGGCTCGCTGATCCTGTCGCGGACCAAGGGCTGCATCGGCCATTACATCGGAACAACGGGCTACCGCATGGGTCCGGGCGACGCGATCCTCGCCGGGTTCGCCGATACGTTCATGCCCGAAGAAAAATGGCCCGCTCTCATCGAACGGCTGGAAACCTCCGGCGATCCCGCCTGCATCGCTGATGCGGCGCGCCCCGCGCCTGAAGCTCCGCTGGCCGCGATCGGCGACTGGATACACCGGCACTATGACCGTCCTTCGATGGCCGAGGTGATGCGATCGCTCGATACAGACCGATCCGACATTTCCGCCAAGACACGCAAGGCGCTGTCCACTGGCAGCCCGCTGGCGGTTGCCTGTACCCACGAAGCCATCGCGCGCGTGCGCGGCGCGACCTCGATCCGCCGCGCGCTGGAACTGGAGTACCGCTTCACCTACCGCGCCATGGAGGAAAGCGACTTTCTAGAAGGCATCCGCGCGGCGATCATCGACAAGGACCGCCGCCCGAACTGGCGCCACGGCACGCTCGAAGACGTGACCGAGGCCGAGGTCGCCCACATGCTGATGCCGCTCGGCGCGGACAGACTGGTGCTCGATTGACACGAAACTGGCGACGAACCGCCGATAGAGGGGCCGGACCCCTTCTGATGCGTGCATCGAGGGCGCTAAGAACGGACGAACGACAAAGGAACGGGACATGAAGATCGGCTTTATCGGATTGGGCAACATGGGTGGCCCGATGGCCGCGAACCTCGCGGCGGCAGGGCACGACGTCACCGGTTTCGACCCGATTGCACCCTATCCGGAAGGTATTGAAACCGCGCAAAGCGGCAAGGATGCCGCGCGTGGGCGTGATGTCGTCATCACCATGCTGCCCGATGGTGCGATCCTCCGCGCGGTCGCTGCCGAGATCGTTCCCGTGATGGCACGCTGCACCGTCTTTCTCGATTGCTCCACCGTCGACGTCTCCAGCGCGCGCGATGTGGCCGAACAGGCCGCAAAAGCGGGCCTCCTTCCGCTCGATGCACCTGTTTCGGGCGGCGTCGGCGGCGCAAGTGGCGGCACGCTGACCTTCATGGTCGGCGGCGAAAAGGCCGCCTTCGATATCGCCAAACCCCTCTTCGATATCATGGGCCAGAAAGCGGTGCATTGCGGCGCTTCCGGCAACGGGCAGGCCGCCAAGATCTGCAACAACATGATCCTCGGTGTCACCATGATCGCGACATGCGAGGCTTTCGCGCTGGCCGACAAACTCGGCCTCGACCGGCAGGCCATGTATGACGTGGTCTCCACCTCCTCGGGGCAAAGCTGGTCGATGACGACGTATTGCCCTGCCCCCGGCATCGGGCCCGAAAGCCCCGCAGACCGGGCCTACGCGCCGGGTTTCGCCGCCGAACTGATGCTCAAGGACCTGCGCCTTGCCCAGGAAGCCGCCGAAGAGACCGATGCCGACACGCCGCTCGGGTTGGCCGCGCGCGACCTTTACGCCCGGTTCGTCGACGAAGAAGACGGCAAGGGCATGGATTTCTCGGCCATGCTGCCCCGGTTCACCCGCCGCAGCCGGACCTGATCGGTGCGGTGCGGCTCCTGACAGGTCTTTCGGGGCGTTGGCGCTAACACCACGTCATCGCCTTGCAAGTGAGGCATAAAACACTAAAACCTCTCGCAGGCCCGGCTCAAAGAACAAGGGCTTTGTAGGAGGATAAACATGAAAATAACCACGCTAACCGCGGCTCTCGCCGTGGCCGCTACGTCTGGCGCAGCCTTTGCCGAAGGGCATACCGATCGCACCGGCTGGCCCGAAAGCTTCACCGTTGGAACCGCATCGCAGGGCGGCACCTACTTTGCCTACGGCTCCGGCTGGGCAAACCTTGTTGCAGAAGAGCTTGGCCTGTCCGGCGGCGGCGAAGTCACCGGCGGCCCGATGCAGAACATGGCGCTCGTCCATACCGGCGATGCGGCCTTCGGCATGACGACGATGGGTCCGGCTGCGGAATCGCTCGCAGGAACCAACCCGATCGCCCCCGGCCTCGAGATGACCGGCGCATGCGCGATGTTCCCGATGTACCAGACACCGTTCTCGGTCACGGCACTCGCAAGCTCGGGCATCACTTCGATTTCCGAAATCCCGGCAGGCGCAAAGATCGGCTTCGGCCCGGCAGGTTCGACCTCCGACACATACTTCCCACGCATGATGGAAAACCTTGGTGTCGACTTCGAACGCCGCAACGGCGGCTGGACCGACCTTGGCGGTCAGCTTCAGGATGGTCTTCTGGACGTCATCGCATTCGCAGCCGGTGTTCCGGTCCCCGCGGTCAGCCAGCTCGAAGTTCAGACCGACGTGAACATCATCGAGTTCACCGAGGAAGAGCAGGCCAAGCTGCTTGCCGACTTCCCCGTGTCTGAGTTCAGCATCGCGGCCGACACCTACACAACGCTCGAAGCGGATGCCCGGTCGGTCTCCATGTGGAACTTCGCCATCGCCAATTGCGAACTGCCCGAAAGCTTCGTCGAAGCCGTCGTGGACGTCGTCATGTCGGACAACGAGCGGATGATGAACATTCACAAGGCCGCCCGTTCGACCCTGCCCGAGAACTGGGACAAGAACGGTGTCCTGATGTGGCATCCGGGGGCAGCAAAGTGGTTCAAGGAGAATGCAGGCGCCGATATACCGGATTCGATGATCCACGGGATGTAATCCTGCGCATTGCCATGTGATATGGGGCCGTCCCGGCTAATGGGGCGGCCCTTTTCGTTCCTGTCGCGGCACGATGGAGACCTGCCATGTTCTCGAAATCCAAGATGTCTTTCGAACCGATCCCTCTGCCCGACCGGGTGGATCTGACCGATGACGAACGCATCGAGGCGGCCCGGGCCTATTACGATCGCATGAAGTCCCGCCACACGGTGCGCGACTTTTCCGACCGGCCCGTGGACCGCGCGGTCATCGAGGCCGCCGTAATGACTGCCGGCACAGCACCCTCCGGCGCGAACCACCAACCCTGGCATTTCGTCGCCATCTCCGGTGCCGAGGCGAAGCACAAGATCCGGCTGGCCGCAGAAGAGGAAGAGCGCAAGTTTTACGAAGGCGGCGCGGGCGACGAGTGGCTCAAGGCGCTTGAACCCATGGGCACCGACGTGGCCAAACCGCATCTCGACATCGCGCCGTGGCTGATCGTGATCTTCGCACAACGCTGGGGCGAGTTCGATGACGGCACGCGATACAAGAACTACTACGTCCCCGAAAGCGTCGGCATCGCCACGGGCTTTCTGATCTCGGCCCTGCACCATGCCGGGCTCGTCGCCTTGACACATACGCCGAACCCCATGAAATTCCTGAACGATCTGCTGGGGCGCCCCGCGTCGGAGAAGCCGGTGATGATCCTCGCCGTCGGTCATCCGTCTCCGGACGCCACGGTGCCCCGCGCCGCCAAGATCAAGAAACCACTCGACCAGATCCTCTCCGTGCTGGACTGACCGCCCGCCCCCTTGAAGCCGTCGCGATGGCGCACGATCTAAGCAGGGCCGCAGCCCGCCCCTGGCGCGGTCCATCGCCGGAGGGGGCAGGATTGCTCGAAAATGACCGTCGTTCTGATCGTCGCGGGTCTCGTGGGACTGTTCGTCGGCGGCGACCTTCTCGTCCGCGGCGCGGTGGCCCTCGCCACGCGCCTCGGCGTGTCGCCCCTCGTCATCGGACTGACGCTGGTCGGGTTCGGCACCTCGACACCCGAGCTCATCACCAGCGTCCAGGCCGCCTTGCAGGGCGTGACCGGCATCGCCATCGGCAATGTCGTCGGCAGCAACATCGCCAATGTGCTTCTGATCCTCGGCACCGCAGCACTGATCGCGCCGATCCGGATCGACCGCGCGCCGTTCCGCCGCGACGCGATGGCCCTGACCCTCGCGACGGCCCTCGCTGTCGGCCTGGTTCTGACGGGCGAGGTCGGTCGGGCCGAAGGCGGGATCCTTGTTTTCGGCCTCGTCCTCTACCTCGCCATGATGCTGCGCAGCGCAGGGCAGGAGGGCGGCCCCACGAACGAAGACGTGCTTCGCGCCGAAAGCGCCGTCTCCAAGTCAAAGGCCATCGCCATGCTGGTCGGCGGTCTCGTCATCCTCCTGCTGGCCGCGCCGGCCCTTGTCAGCGGTGCCGTCTCGGTCGCCGAATGGGCCGGGGTTAGCGATACGCTGATCGGCCTGACCATCGTCGCCGTCGGCACGTCGCTGCCGGAGCTTGTCACCGCCGTCATCGCCGCCCGCCGCGGCGAGACCGCCGTCGCCTACGGCAACATCATCGGCAGCAACATCTTCAACATCCTCGGCATCCTCGGCATCGCGGGGATGATCGTGCCGCTTCCGGTCCCGGCCGAGATCATCGCGCTCGACCTCTGGATTATGGCCGGAACGACCGTGATCGCCCTCGCCATGGCGATCACCGGCTGGCGGATCACCCGGGCCGAGGGCGGCGTGTTGCTCGCCCTCTATCTGGCGTACCTCGCGCTGCTCATTGCAACAGCCTAGACAGCCGCCTCCAACAGAGGATTGCATCACCGCCGCCAGCCACCCATAAATACCTCCACGCGCCCGAAGACGGGGCCATCAGGGGGACGCTGAATGACCGACACGAGCAGCCAGGATCAGGTGATCGCCGAAGGCGTCGACGACGAGCCAGTCGAAAACAACCGCCGGATGTTTGAAGGCCGCGCCTTCGTTGTGGTCAGCGCCGTTGCCGCCTTTTACGCCGCGTTCCACATGGCTGCGCTGAACGGTCTTTCGATCTCGGACTGGACCGGGATCGAAATCCCCTTCCTTCCCACCTTCCCGATGGAGACCTGGAACTTCCGGCTGGTCCATGTCGCAGGCGCATTGGCGCTTGGCTTCGTTCTGTTCTCGGGCCGCGGCTTTGCCGAAACCCGCGCCGGCGAAACGCCGATCCTCGGCTATGCCGCGTGGGTGCTGATGGTCCCTGCCCTCACATCACTGGGCATAGCCCTGTCCTTCGCGGTCGAGATCAGAAACGGCGTCATGTGGAACGGCATCGACGAAGCGATCAGGTTCAATGAGACATGGCTCTACGGCGCACCGCTCTGGGTCGCGACCGGCGGCGCAATCCTCCTGTCATGGTTCCACAAACGCGAACGCGGCGCGTTCTCCGCCCCCGATATCGTGCTTGCCGTCTGCGGCTTTGCGGTCGCGGCCTACCTGATCACGATCTTCGGCACGCTCATGCGCAACTCCACCGGCACGCCCTTCGCCCCCATCGGCATGTCCATGGCCGCCGTCGCAGGGGCCGCCCTGATCATGGAACTGACCCGCCGGGTCGCGGGTCTCGCGCTCGTCATCATTGCAGGCATCTTCCTGTGTTATGTCTTCGCGGGCCACACCCTGCCCGGCTTTCTGAACTCCCCCCAGATCGGCTGGCAGCGTTTCTTCAGCCAGGTCTACACCGATGCGGGCATCCTCGGGCCGACCACCGCTGTTTCGTCGACCTACATCATCCTGTTCATCATCTTCGCCGCCTTCCTTCAGGCCTCGAAAGTCGGCGACTACTTCGTCAATTTCGCCTTCGCCGCCGCCGGCCGCGCGCGCGGCGGCCCCGCCAAGGTGGCGATCTTTGCCTCGGGTCTCATGGGCATGATCAACGGCACATCCGCCGGTAACGTCGTCGCCACAGGCTCGCTCACGATCCCGCTGATGAAAAAGGTCGGCTACCACAAGAAAACCGCCGGTGCGGTCGAAGCCGCAGCTTCGACCGGTGGCCAGATCATGCCGCCGATCATGGGTGCCGGCGCCTTCATCATGGCCGAGATCACGGGCATTCCCTATACCGAGATCGCCATCGCCGCAATCATTCCGGCGGTTCTCTACTTCGTCTCGATCTACTTCATGGTCGATTTCGAGGCCGCGAAGCTTGGCATGCGCGGGATGCGCGACGACGAGTTGCCGAAGTTCAACAAGATGGTCCGTCAGGTCTATCTGTTCATCCCGATCATCATCCTGATCACGGCACTCTTCATGGGCTATTCGGTGATCCGCGCCGGCACACTCGCCACCGTCGCCGCCGCCGTCGTCAGTTGGCTCACACCCTTCCGCATGGGCCTTCGCTCGATCCTAAAGGCGTTCGAGCTTGCCGGGATCATGTCGATCCAGATCATCGCGGTCTGCGCCTGTGCCGGTATCATCGTGGGCGTCATCTCCCTCACCGGCGTCGGTGCACGCTTCTCGAACCTGCTCCTCGGTCTCGCCGAAGCGTCACAGCTTCTGGCCCTCTTCTTCGCCATGTGCATCGCGATCCTCCTCGGCATGGGTATGCCCACGACGGCGGCCTATGCGGTTGCCGCCTCGGTCGTGGCCCCCGGCCTCGTCAACCTCGGTATCCCGCCGCTCACGGCCCATTTCTTTGTCTTCTATTTCGCCGTCGTCTCGGCCATCACGCCCCCCGTGGCGCTCGCAAGTTACGCCGCCGCAGGCATATCCGGCGCGAACCCGATGGAAACCTCCGTCGCGTCCTTCAAGATCGGCATCGCAGCCTTCATCGTGCCCTTCATGTTCTTCTACAACTCCGCCCTTCTGATGGAGGGTGGCAGCCTTGAGATCCTCCGCGCAGGAGTTACCGCAGTCTTCGGCGTGTTCCTCCTGTCCTCGGGCGTCCAGGGCTGGTTCATGGGCGGCCGCGCCGCGTGGTTCATCCGCGCAGGCCTGCTTCTCGCGGCGCTCTTCATGATCGAAGGCGGCGGGATCACCGACTTGATCGGGGTCGGCCTCGCGGTCGGACTCTACTTCGTCCAGAAGGTCTTTCATCCCGATCCCGACGCAACGCTGGAAGTCAAAGGGGCCGACTGACCAAGGTGGAGCGTATCAGTCAGTCGCCCACCGATCCGGCCTTCGTCCAGAACCCCTACCGCTTCTATGCCCGCGCGCGGGCCTTGGGTGATATCGTCTTCTGGGAGGACTACGGCGTGCCCGTCGCCACGACCCATCGCGCCGTCACCCAAATCCTGAAAGACCGCAAGATGGGCCGCGCGCCCCTCTCCCCGCCGGAAATCCCACCGCATCTGGCAGCTTTCTACGCGGTCGAGGCGCATTCCATGCTCGAACTCGAACCGCCCCGCCACACGCGCCTGCGCGGCCTCGTTCTGCGTGCCTTCACCTCGCGCCGGATCGCCGCCCTAAAGGAAGAAACGACCGCCCTCTGTCACGCGTTGATCGACACCTTCCCGGATGGCCCTTTCGACCTTCTCCAGGTCTATGCCCAGCGCCTTCCCGTCATCGTTATCGCCCGCCTTCTGGGCGTCCCCGAAACCATATCCGATCAGCTTCTGGCATGGTCCAACGCCATGGTCGCCATGTATCAGGCCCGCCGCACCCGCCCGATCGAAGATGCCGCGGCCCTTGCCGCGCAGGAATTCACCGATTTCCTGCGGGCCTATGTCGATGAACGCCGCGCCAAACCCGCCGATGACCTGATCACCCACCTGATCGCGGCCGAAGAAGACGGCGAGAAACTCTCAACCGACGAGCTGATCACCACCTGCATCCTGCTTCTGAACGCAGGCCACGAGGCGACGGTCCACACCCTTGGCATCGCCGTCAAAACCCTTCTGGAAACGGAAACACCACGGGCTGCCCTCGCCCCCAACCGGATCGACGCGACGGTGGAAGAGGTCATGCGCCAAGACCCGCCGCTCCACATGTTCACGCGCTGGGTCTATGAGGATACGACCGTCTTCGGCGCAGACCTGAAACGCGGCGACGAGGTGGGCTGCCTTCTGGGCGCGGCCAACCGCGACCCCGCCATCTGGCCCGATCCCGACCGCTTTGAACCGCAGCGCAAGCAGACAACCCACACCGCCTTCGGCGCCGGTCTCCATTTCTGCGTCGGCGCACCGCTCGCGCGTCTGGAGCTGAAACTGGGGCTCACCGCCCTGTTCGCCCGCTGCCCCGACCTCGCACTGGTCGAACCACCGCGCTACGCCAACCTCTATCACTTCCACGGGCTGGAACGGCTCATGGTACGGGCTCAGGCGACAGAGATGTAGGCCTCGGTCAAAAGTTCATCCTCGGACACCTCCGCCGGATCGTTCACATAGATCTCCCAGCTTGGCGCATCGATCTCGATCCCTTCCGATTCAGCGTAGTCCATCAACAGGGCATAGTCGTCCCGCAGCGTCGCATAGGGCCCCTTGTGTACGTAATGGAGAACACGACCAGCAGGGGTCACATCGGCTGAAACCGCCCCGTCCGCCTTCTCCATATCCTCGGGCGTCACGACAAACCCCGCACGAAACGTCATCTTGTTCGGATCATAGCTGTGATAAACCGCCAACGGCCGACCGGCGGCTTCAACACCCTCCTTTTGCATCCAGCCCCAGACCTCGTCATAGGCCTCTTCCATCGCCGCGCTGATGTCTTTCGGGTCCATGGAACAACTCTTGGTCACATAAAGATACGGCGTCTCCGTCACGTCCTTGAATGAAAAACTTGGCATCTCAACCTCCGTGAAATCTGGGCTGAACCATCTCACGACTGCGGCTAAGCGACCTTGATATTTCTCAGGGTCACAGCGGCAGCGCCGTCGTCGACTTGATCTGCTCCATCGAAAGCAGCGCCGTCACGTTATAGATTTTCACCTCGGAGATCAGCGCCTGATAGAACTCGTCATAGGCGCGCGCATTTTTTACCCGGACCTTCAGGATATAGTCGATATCGCCTGCCAGCCGGTGCGCCTCTTGCACCTCGGGCC
Source organism: uncultured Paracoccaceae bacterium (assembly GCA_947503175.1). Classification (GTDB taxonomy): domain Bacteria; phylum Pseudomonadota; class Alphaproteobacteria; order Rhodobacterales; family Rhodobacteraceae; genus Ovoidimarina. Next base: position 539,212 of record CANNCO010000001.1, on the reverse strand, counting down.
GCGCCTTGAGCGCCCCCAGAAACTTCTGTTGCCAGTCCGCCTCGTGCTCCGACGTCCGGATCAGGACAAAGAAACACGCCTCGAACCCCAGCGCCTCGGCATCCAGAACGACCGTCTGCGGCCCCAGCACGCCAGCCTCGCGCAGCTTGCGAATGCGGTTCCACACCGGCGTCTTCGACGACCCCACCGCACGAGCAATTTCATCCAGTGACTGGCCTGCATCCCGCTGCAACTCCGCCATGATCTTCCTGTCAGTGTCGTCAATCCGGACGCTCATCCCAATCCCTCCGATTTCCCGTAACGCATGTTCCAAGTCGCTCCTGAAATAGAACAAAAGTTCTTATTTGACCAGCATACTCGCAACATATCGGAACATTATTCTATATTGGACACAGAACTAGAGGCGCTGATGAAACACTTTCCGATCTTTCTGGCCGTCGAAGGCCGCCGCATCGTCATCGCAGGCGGCGGTGACGCCGCTATCGCCAAGCTCCGGTTGCTGCTCAAGACCGAAGCCCGGCTGACAGTCTTCGCGCAAAACCCTGCAGCCGAGATCGAAGGCTGGGCCGGGGAAGGCCGTCTGACCCTTCTCCGCCGCGATTTCGGCCCCGGCGACGCGACCTGCGCCGCGCTCTTCTACGCCGCCTCGGACGATGACGCCGAAGACGCCCGCACGGCGCGCCTCGCCCGCGCCGACGGCGCGCTGGTGAACATGGTCGACAACCTCGAAGGCTCGCAGTTCATCACGCCCGCCATCGTTGACCGCGATCCGGTGACCGTGGCCATCGGCACCGAAGGCACGGCCCCGGTCCTCGCCCGCCGCATCAAGGCCCATCTCGAAGAACACCTGTCCCCCACCCTCGGCACCCTCGCCCGCATCGCCAAGGGCTTCCGCACCCGCACAAGGGCACTCCCCATGGGCCGCTCCCGCCGGGATTTCTGGGCCGAATACTATGATACGGCGGGGCCCCGCACGCTCACGGAACAGGACGAAACCGCCCTGCCCGCAACCCTCGACACCCTGCTCGAAACCCACCTGAACCGCGAAACCACACCGGGCCGCGTCGATTTCGTTGGCGCCGGCCCCGGCGATCCCGAACTCCTGACCTTAAAGGCCCGCAAGGCGCTCGATACGGCGGACGTCGTGATCCACGACCGCCTGATCTCGCCTGAGATCCTCGAACTAGTCCGGCGCGAGGCACAGATCTTCGACGCCGGCAAAGAAGGCTTCGGGCCGTCCATGAAACAAGTCGACATCAACGCGCTGATCGTCGAACACGCCAAGTCGGGCGCCCATGTCGTCCGCCTGAAATCGGGCGATTCCACCGTCTTCGGCCGTCTCGACGAAGAGATCGACGCCGTCACCGGTGCAGGCATCGCTTTCACCATCGTCCCCGGCATCACTGCCGCCTCGGCGGCTGTCGCGGGCATCGGCCAGAGCCTGACCAAGCGCCACCGCAACGCCTCGGTCCGCTTCCTCACCGGCCACGACATGAAAGGCTTCGCCGAACACGACTGGGCCGCCCTCGCCCGCCCCGGTGAGGTCGCCGCGATCTATATGGGCAAGAAATCCGCGCGCTTCATACAGGGCCGCCTGATGATGCACGGGGCCGACCCGGCCACGCCCGTCACCGTGATCGAAAACGCCTCGCGCCCCGACGAACGCGTGCTCGAAACGACCCTCACCCATCTCGAACCCGACCTCAGCGCCGCCCACATGACCGGCCCAGCGCTTACCCTCTATGGCCTTGCCCCCCGCGCGGCACTGGCCGTGACCCCCACCCTTCCGCAACAGGAGCTTGCCCTATGAGCCGCCAGTTCACACCGAAAGTCGTCACCGCGAATGACCTGCTTGAGGGCGATGTCGTCTGGCTCACCGCCGATGACGCATGGACCCGCGACATGGCCCGCGCCGAATTGATCGAGGACGAGGCGCATGCGCAACTCCGCCTCCTTCACGCCGAAAGCCAGCCCGAGATTGTCGTCGGTGCCTATCTGGCGGATGCGAAAGCAGGGCCGAACGGCCCCGAACCCACTCATTTCCGCGAGGATTTCCGCACCCGCGGCCCCTCGAACTATGCCCACGGCAAACAGGCGGACGCCCAATATGTATAAGTACAATGCCTTCGACGACGCCTTCGTCCGCAACCGCGTCGGCGAGTTCCGCGCGCAGGTGAACCGCCGCATCGACGGGTCGCTCTCCGAGGATGAGTTCAAGCCCCTGCGCCTGATGAATGGCCTCTACCTGCAACTCCACGCCTATATGCTGCGCGTGGCGATCCCCTATGGCACGCTCAACTCCGCCCAGATGCGGCAGTTGGCCCATATCGCTGAACGCTGGGATCGCGGCTACGGTCATTTCACCACCCGCCAGAACATCCAGTACAACTGGCCCAAACTGCGCGACGTGCCCGACATGCTCGACGCCCTTGCCGATGTGGGCATGCACGCGATCCAGACATCCGGAAACACGATCCGCAACGTCACCGCCGACCATTTCGCAGGGGCCGCAGCCGACGAAATCGCCGATCCCCGGCCCGTGGCCGAGCTTCTGCGACAATGGTCAACCGATCACCCGGAGTTTCAGTTCCTGCCCCGCAAGTTCAAGATCGCCATCACAGGCTCACCCAATGACCGCGCCGTGACCAAGGCCCACGATATCGGCCTGCGCATGGTCGAGCGGGACGGCGAGGCCGGTTTCGAGGTCATCGTCGGCGGCGGCCTTGGCCGCACGCCCATGGTCGGCAAGGTCATCCGGGACTTCCTGCCCAAGGCCGATCTGCTGCCCTATGTCGAGGCGATCGTCAGCGTCTACAACCTCCTCGGACGCCGCGACAACAAATACAAGGCACGCATCAAGATCACCGTGCACGAACATGGGATCGAAGAGATTTCCCGCCTCGTCGAGGCCCGCTTTGCCGAGATCCGGCCCGCCTTCTCGGGCGTCGATCAGGAGCTTCTGGCGGGGATCGAGGCGCAATTCGCACCGCCCGCCTTCCGCACAGTGGAAAACCTGCCAGCGGCAGACCAGAACGCCGCCTATCGCTCATGGCACGATACCAACATCACCCCGCACAGGCGCGACGATCACGCCATCGTCTCGATCAGCCTCAAAGCCCACGGCGCCACGCCGGGCGACGCAACCGCAGACCAGATGCGGGTGATGGCGGACCTCGCCGAACGCTACGCCTATGACGAGCTGCGCATCAGCCACGAACAGAACGTGATCCTGCCCCATGTCCCCCGCGACGTGCTGCCCGATCTCTACACGGCCCTGCGCGACGTGGGCCTCGCCACCGCAAATATCGGCCTTGTCTCCGACATCATCGCCTGCCCCGGCATGGATTACTGCGCGCTCGCCACCGCCCGCTCGATCCCGGTAGCGCAGAAAATCGCCACGCGGTTCGACGAGTTGAAGCTCGAACACGATATCGGTGCGCTCAAGATCAAGATCTCGGGCTGCATCAATGCCTGCGGCCACCACCATGTGGGCCATATCGGCATCCTGGGCCTCGACCGCGCAGGCGTCGAAAACTACCAGATCACGCTGGGCGGCGACGGCACCGAAACCGCCACCATCGGCGAACGCGCAGGCCCCGGTTTCGCCTATGACGAGATCGTGCCGGCCATCGAGCGCCTGATCACAGCCTATCTGGACCACCGCGAAGACCCCGACGAGACATTCATCGAGGCCTATCGCCGCCTCGGCATGGCCCCGTTCAAGGCCGCGCTCTATCCGGAAGCAAAGGAGCGCCGCGATGCCGCTTGAATCACCCCTCGCCCCTGTCTCGGAGCGCGTTCACGACCTGAACGCGCGCTATCGACACCATTCCGCTATCTCGGTGCTGGAACACGCCCTGAACGATCCCCAGGTCGGGCGAACCGCCATGGTCTCGTCCTTCGGAGCGGAATCGGTGGCGCTTCTGCACATGGTTTCGGTCCTCGACCGCTCCGTGCCGGTCCTGTTCCTCGACACCCAGATGCTGTTTGCCGAAACGCTGGACTATCAGCGCGAGATCGCGGATCGTCTGGGCCTCGCGGATATCCGCGTCCTGACACCGGACCGCACCGAAACCTTCCTGCGCGACCCCGAGGGCGACTTGCACCTGTCCGACCCCGATGCCTGCTGCACGCTCCGCAAGATCGAACCGCTGGAAGATGCGCTGGCGCCTTTCGATGCCTGGATCACCGGCCGGAAACGCTTTCAGGGCGGACGCCGCGCGACGATGGAGTTCTTCGAGGACGAGGCAGGCGCGCGGATCAAGGTGAACCCCCTTGCGCATTGGACGCCGGACGACGTGCAGGACTACATCCTGAACAATCGCCTGCCGCGTCATCCCCTTGTCGCCAATGGCTTTCCTTCGATCGGATGCGCCCCCTGCACGACCCGTGTGGCCGAGGGCGAAGACCCGCGCGCCGGGCGCTGGCGGGACCGGGAAAAGCTTGAATGCGGCATTCACTATGTGGGTGGCCGGGCCGTGCCCGTTCGCGCCCCGCTTTGAGCCACACAGGCAGGCGGCAAAATGCGGAATTAGCGTATTTGGAACAAGACGAAGGCGATATGACACAAGATCGACAGACACTCGTGACCGATAGCGGGTTCGCGCCCGACGACTGGACCCACGGCTTCATGCCACCCGAGCGGCTGGCCGCCAATGACTGCCCCGCCGTGGGGGTGGACCTCGCATCCGACGCCGATCCCGCGGATCTTGCCGGTCATCTCGACGCCATCGACCTGATCCGTATCGATTTTCCCTCCTTCGCCGACGGGCGCGGCTTCACGCTCGCCCGCCTGATCCGGCGCATGGGATATCCCGGCCGGATGCGCGCCGCAGGCCACGTTCTGGCCGATCAATATGCCATGGCGCGGCGCGCCGGTTTCGACGAGGTCGAGATCGGCCCCGACCTTGCCACCCGCCAGCCCGAAGCCCAATGGCTGGCCCGCGCCGACTGGCAATCCAATGACTATCAGTCGCGCCTGCGCGGCTGAGCCTTTTCCTGATCCACATCAACGCGTAAGAGGGAGCGCGGGGATATCCCCGCCCTATGACAATGACAGAGCAACGCCCCGTGACCGAAGCCACCGCCGCCAAAGTCCCCACCCTGCCCGACGCCCAGACCGTCACAGAGGTGAAGCACTACACCGACCGCCTGTTTTCCTTCCGGGTTTCGCGGCCCCAAAGCCTGCGGTTCCGGTCGGGCGAGTTCGTGATGATCGGCCTCATGGGCGAGAACGGCAAACCGCTTTTGCGCGCCTATTCCATTGCCTCGCCCTCATGGGACGACGAGCTGGAGTTCTATTCGATCAAGGTACAGGACGGCCCGCTGACCTCGCGGCTTCAGCACATCCAGCCCGGCGATCAGATCATCCTGCGGCCCAAGCCCGTGGGCACGCTCGTTCATGACGCGCTTCTGCCCGGCAAGCGGCTCTGGCTCTTTGCGACGGGCACCGGCTTCGCGCCCTTCGCCTCGCTCCTGCGCGATCCCGAAACCTATGAGCGGTTCGAACGCGTGATCGTCACCCATACCTGCCGCGAGCTGGCCGAGTTGACCTATAGCCGCGATCTGATCGACAGCCTGAAATCGGACGAGCTGATGCAGGAGCTTCTGGGCGAAGAGCATCTGTCCAAGCTTACCTACTATCCTACCACGACGCGCGACGAGAGCCCCAAGATGGGCCGGATCACGACGCTTCTGAAGGACGGCTCGCTGTTCGCCGATCTGGGTGTCGACGGCTTCGGCCCCGAGGCCGACCGCGCCATGGTCTGCGGCTCCATCGGTCTGAACCTCGATCTCAAGGAGATCCTCGAAGGCTTCGGGCTGGAGGAAGGCGCAAATTCCGACCCGAAACACTACGTGGTCGAAAAGGCCTTCGTCGGATAGAAAAAGGCCGCGCCCGGCAAGGGCGCGGCCCTTCCCGCAAGCTTACAGACCCAGCGCGCCGCGCACCTGCTCAAGCACATCCTGCAAGAGGTCAGGGTTGTCGCGCGCGCCTTCAAGGGCGGCGGTCAGCGAGGTTTTCTGAAGATCGCCAAGATCCGAGTTCTGAATTGCCTCGGCCGCGCGGTCGAAATCGAACCCCTCGACGGTCAGGGCATCGGCAAGACCGGTCGCACCTTCGGCGGCATCCGATGCCATCTCGGTCGCGGTTTCAGCGGCGCCTTCGGTCGCATCCGTTGCCGTGTCCGCGGCGCTTTCGACGGCACTCTCGGTGGCGCCTGACGCCGTGTCGGCAGCGCCTTCAACAGCTTCGGTCGTCCCTTCGACAGCACCTTCTGCAGCTTCCGTGGCGCCTTCGATCGCGCCTTCAACGGCCTCGGCAGCACCCTCGACGGCATCGGTCACGGCATCGGCGGCGCCTTCTGCAGCTTCCGTGGCGCCTTCGATCGCGCCCTCAACCGCTTCGCCTGCAGCGTCCGCAGCGTCTTCGGCGGCAGTGGCCGCGTCATCCGCAGCCTCGGCCGCGTCTTCGGTTGCCGTCTCTGCGGGGGCCGTGTCCTCCGCCACCGGCGTCTGGTTTCCGATCAGGATAAAGGCCCCGACCCCCAGCAGCGCAATGACGACAAGGGCAATAAGTGCTTTGCTCATGTCCTGTATTCCTTCCTGACAGTTATTGACTTGATATAGGAACCGTCCCCACCGGATTGCAGGGGAAAACCGCCACATTTCTCCCACCGGCAAACTCGTGCCAGCGATCGGCCTATTCCCGCTTGAATCAGCGCGGCGTTGGCCTTAATTTACACGCCTGTCGACAGCAATTACGTAAGGATAACTCCCATCGCTCGCAGACCTCACAACGCCCCGCCAACGCGGGACACCGGCCCCCGGGTCAATGACCGTATCACCGCCGCAGAGATTCGCCTGATCGGCGCGGAAGGCGAAAATGTCGGCGTCGTTACCCCCGGCCGCGCCATGGAAATGGCCGATGACGCCGGGTTGGATCTGGTCGAGATATCGCCCAACGCCAACCCGCCCGTCTGCAAGATCATGGATTTCGGCAAGTTCAAGTACGAGACCCAGAAGAAAGAGGCCGAGGCACGCAAGAAGCAAAAGATCATCGAAGTCAAAGAGGTCAAGTTTCGTCCCAATACCGACGTGCATGACTATGATGTAAAAATGCGCAACGTCCTGAAATTCCTGGAAAACGGTGACAAAGTGAAGGTCACGCTGCGGTTCCGCGGGCGCGAGATGGCGCATCAGGATCTTGGCCGCGACCTTCTGAATCGTGTGGCGGCGGATGTCGAAGAGATCGGCAAGGTCGAAAACATGCCCAAGATGGAAGGCCGTCAGATGGTCATGATGATCGGGCCGGCGAAGTAGCGCCCGTGCCCGAAGGCCCGTCCAGCACGCATGCCGCGCGCTACCGTCAAGGGCCGTCGGACGATACCCGGGACGGGCGGATTGAATCGCCCGTCTTTCCCCGAAACGCCCCGCCCCTCATTGCAACACTGACGGATGTGTTTCGCGACCGCGCGGGCCCGGTGCTGGAGATCGGAGCCGGCACAGGTCAGCATGCGGCCGCCTTTGCGCTGGCATTCCCGCATCTTGACTGGTGGCCATCGGACCCCGATCCGATCCACCGTGCGTCGATCACCGCCTGGGCGGCGCATCTGCGCGCGCCCGACCGTCCGCCGCGCGCCATTGACGCAAGCGCGGACTGGACAGGTGAGGTCGCCGATCTCGGCCCCCTGACCGCCGTCATTTCGCTCAATGTCATCCATATCGCCCCGGTGACGGTGCTTCACGGCATTCTGAACAACGCGGCGCAAGCCCTCGCTCCGCAAGGCCTTCTGGTCTTCTACGGCCCGTTCAAGGAGGATGGCCGCCATACGGGCGAGGGCAACGCGGCCTTCGACCGGAACCTGCGCGCCGAGAACCCCGATTGGGGCATCAGGGACGTCTCCGACATCGCAAGGGCGGGCGCAGCCCTTGGCTTCGGCCCGCCGCGCATCCTGCCCATGCCTGCGAACAACCGGCTGGTCATTCTGCCGCGCTAGAGCGCACCGCGCGTGTCTGAAAGCAGTTGTTCCGCGCCGACCGCACATCCACATAGGCAATCGCCGCATCTTCAAGCAGTTGCGACACATAGGCCAGGATGTCGCCCGAAGGCGTGATCTGCCCCGTGCCATAGACGATGCGGTGATCCGCCGAGTACCCCTTGAGCAGATAGTCCGGCGAGTTTTCCAGGATCGGAGGCACACCATCCCCGTCCCAGGGCTCACATGCATCGGCACATAGAAACACCGGCCCGGTCTCAGCATATGGCTGGGGTGCGGGAAAGGGACGTGCCGCAAGGATGAGATACGTCTTGCCCTTCGGCACATGGCGCATGCAGGACCGACACGGCGTTCCTTCGCCGCTTGAGACATGCATCTCGGCAGGCTGGCCATTGGCATCCGGGCCACCCGCGCGCACCCGCGCCACAAACTCCGAATCCATCGGCAGAAAACGAACGGTCATCAGGTCTCTCCTTGGCTGAAAAACACTTCCCTCAGGAACCACAGAGACGCCCGGCCCCGCGACCCGTTTCCTGCGGGTTCCGCTCTTGTGACTCCTCTCATTCATCCATAAAGTTGACTGAAAGAGCTTCAAGGCTTATTCATCCACATGGTTGAACGAGAATCACACGACCCCCTGACCGAAATACTGAAGGCCGCCAGCGATCCGACACGGCGCGCCATCCTCACCCTTCTGGTGCAGGACGGCCCGGCCCGCGTCACCGATCTGGCCCGGCAGTTCGACATGAGCCTCAACGCCGTGTCGAAACACATCAAGGTTCTGGAACGTGCGGGCCTCGCCAGCCGCAAGACCGAATGGCGCGAACATCTCATTGCCGCTGAACTCGGTCCCATTCGCGAAATAGACCGCTGGTTCGGTCAGTTGCGATCGATCTGGGACATGCGGCTGGAGCGCCTCGATGAAATCCTGACGGAGGAAACCACCAATGACGACGACAACTGATCTCGCCCTCACTGTCTCGCGCACCATCGACGCGCCGCCCGAGGCTCTTTTCAACGCATGGCTCGATCCCGTGACACTGGCCCGTTTCATGCGCCCAATGGCCGAAATGCCCGCGCCGACCGTCTCGAACGACCCCCGCGTGGGCGGTCGCTTCGACATCCTCATGACCGCAGGCGAAAACGAGATACCCCATTGGGGGACCTATACCGAAATCGACCCCCACAAACGCCTCGCCTTCACCTGGCAATCCCCGTTTTCGGTCGAGGGCAGCACCGTGACGCTCACCTTCAAACCGGTCTCCGGCGGCACGAAAGTCGATCTGACCCATGTGAAATTCCCGTCCGAAGAGTCCCGGGACAATCACGAAAAAGGCTGGACCGCGATCCTGGCGATGCTCATGGAAATTCACTGAATCCTTTGTTTTCAAGGCGCGCGCATCCAGAGATGCGCCGCCCGCCCCGACAATCGTACAGCCAGATAACCACTGGTGAACCCGCCGAAACAGTTGATCGGCCCCCGACCGCAATGATTGCCAGACCCTGACCCCGCTTTGTAGGATCATCTGTGTAGGTGGGGTGTGTAACGATGTCAGAGTTGGTAACTCTGTCGGATCAGTTGACCGACGAAGAGTGGCTGTCCGAACTTGCCGAAATAGGCGAGGATCGGGGCTATTACGAACCTGTGGGCGACCGCCACGGGGCGCTTTTCCTCGACGAATCGCTCGATACGCTTCTGGTCAGTTTCGATACGATCCCCTCGGCCCGTGCCGGAAGCGCATCGGGTATTCCCCATGGCATGCTGCAGGCGGAACTGAACGGCTGGTCCCACCTGTCGCTCATCGCCCGCGACCGCTCATGGTTCCGCGATCCCGCCGTCTATGGCTATTTCGACCGGCTGGTCGATGATGCGTTCTTCGAGGATTTCGACCGTGTCGTGTTCTACGGCCACGGGATGTGCGGCTATGCCGCCGCCGCCTATTCGGTCGCGGCTCCCGGCGCGACCGTTGTCGTCGTCTCGCCCCAGGCCACGCTCGACCCCGACATTGCGCCATGGGACGACCGCTTCGTGGGCATGCGGCGCACGAACTTCACCGACCGCTACGGATATGCGCCCGACATGCTGGACGCGGCCGAAAAAGCCTTCGTCATCTACGACCCCCTGGAAGAGCTTGATGCGATGCACGCCACGCTTTTCCGCGGCACGCAGATCGAACATATCCGTTCACGCTTCGGCGGCGCCCGCCTCGGCACCGATCTTCAGGCGATGAACGCCATCGGCCCGATCCTCAAAGCCGCGGGTGATGGCACCCTGACACGGGCGGTGGCGTTCAAAGCCTTGCGCCGGCGGCGCGATTACCTGCCCTACCTCCGCAATCTCCTCAACCGGGTCCATGTGGACGACCGGCTGTGGCTGACGGCCCTGCTTTGCCGCACGGTCCTGTCCCGCAAGAACGCGCCCCGCTTCCGACACCACCTTGAACTGTCAGAGCATAAACTGATGATGCAGGGCCGCAGCCTGCCGGAGCCTCGCCTGAAACGCAGCGCCGCGTCGAAATTCCCCGAACTGAACTGATGCCATCCCGGAAAAAGGGGGGCCAGCCCCCCATCGGCCTGCGGCCGCTTCCCCCCGGAGTATTTGGCGAACAATGAAAACAAAAGCGCTCCGGCATCATTGTTCCCGAAAATACTCCCGCCGGAGGCTCCCGCACTGGCAGCCGGGCCTGCGGGGCGGCAGCTAAAGCCCGCCCTCGCGCTCCAGAAACGTCACGATCTCGGGCACGCCGACCCCATCCCGCAAAGATGCCATGACGAATGGCCGCTCCCCCCGCGCGGCGCCCGCATCCCGTTCCAGCAACGCCCGGTCCACTCCCACATAGGGCGCCAGATCGGTCTTGTTGATGATCAGCAGATCGGACCGCGTGACCCCCGGCCCCCGCTTGCGCGGTATGTCCTGCCCCGCCGCCGTATCGATGACGTAAAGCGTCAGATCGGCCAGTTCCGGGCTGAATGTCGCGGCAAGGTTATCGCCGCCCGACTCGATAAAGATCACGTCCAGATCCGGGATCGCCGCCCGAAACTCCGCCACCGCCGCCAGATTGATCGACGCATCTTCCCGGATCGCGGTATGCGGGCAGCCGCCGGTCTCGACCCCCTTGATCCGGTCACCGGGCAGAACCTGCGCCCGCATCAGAAACTCCGCATCCTCGCGGGTATAGATGTCATTGGTGATCACGGCGACCGACCGGGTGGGCGTCAGCGCCCGGCACAGTTCTGCCGTCAGCGTCGTCTTGCCCGCGCCCACGGGGCCGCCGATTCCCACCCGCAGCGGGCCGTTCTTTCCGCTCATGTCCTGAAAATCCTCACATCCATCACCTCATGGGCCATTGCCGCAAGATCGGCCCCCGGCACCCCGCTTGTGATCTCTTCGGGTGTCATCTCGACCGCCTCCTCGGCAACCGACAGAATCAGGGGATGCAGCGCCGCCAGCACCCGCTGCCCCTCGGTCTGACCCAGAGGAATGAACCGCACGGCGCCCGAAACGAGGTTCGACGCAAAAGCATGGAGGTAAAGCCCGGCAACACGCGCAGGGGCCAAGCCCAGCACCGCCGCCGCCCGCCCCACGGCCACCGGCAAGGCAACGGGCGGAAAAGCCGCCCCCGTCATCGCATTCACCGCCTCGGTAAACGCACCGCCCTGCGCAATCGTCTCGTCCCACCGCTCCCGCGACGGCGCCAGCGCGCGCGCCAGATCGTCGACACCGGCGAGCCCCGCCATCGCAGCGGTCAGCAAGACCGCATCCGCCCGCCCCGCGCCATGCCCGATGATATCGGAAAGCCACCGTTCCAGACCGTCGGCATCCGCCACATCGCCAGCCGCGATCACCGCCTCAAGCCCGTGTGAATAGGCATACCCCCCGACCGGGAACGCAGGCGAAAGCCATTGCATCAGCGTCAGCAGACCGGCATCGTCGCCGGTGTCAGTCATGGGAATGCCCGTGACCATGCCCGTGTGAATGCCCCATCGTCCGCCCATGCCCGTAAGCCCCGCCTTCAGGCGAAAACGGCTCTGTCACAGGCGTCAGCACCGCGCCAAGCTGCGCCAGCATCGCCTCCAGCACATGGTCGGCCCGGATCAGCAACCGGTCCGGCTCGATCCGGCAGGGCGTATGCCGGTTCCCGATATGCCAGGCCAGCCGCGGCAGGTCTCCGGTCACGGCCACCAGCGCCTCGGGCGCGGGCTCAACCGCGATCAGCCCGCCATCTTCCAGCACAAAACAGTCGCCCGCCCCGACCGACACGACCTCTGGCAAATCCACCAGAAACCCGCGCCCGCCCGCACTGGTCAGCCGCTTCCGGCGCAAAAGCCGTGCCTCGTAATCCAGCGCCACGTGATCGGGCGCATCATGGGCATGGGCGACGGAGGTCGCACGAATGAGGGAGGAAGCTGTCTGGCCCATGACCGGATCGAATACCGGCCACCGCCCAATGGCAAGGTCACGGGCACCCGCCCGGTCCTGTTCCGACGTCGATGCCTAATTCTTGTGCAATCCTAACAGGAAAAGGCCCGCGCCCGGACAAACACGTCCTGCGACCCCGGCGCGCCATTCTCATAGACCATCGTGTTGGCGCCCGACTGCAGCGCGGTCTGGATCGTCTCGTTCCGCGCCAGTTCCAATGCGCGCTCCTGTCCGATTGTGCCGAACACGCCGGTTGTCGTGGTGATCACCTCTGTCGGCGTGCATCCGGTCACCTCCGCCGCTGTCGCGATCCGTATGGCGTTCGGGTCCATCGTCAGCGGAATAGGGCTTTCACAGGCCGCCAGAAGCGGCAGGGTCAAAACAAGGGCAAAGCGCATGGGAACCTCCGAAGGACATGGTTCACGTAGACTGCGCAAATCCCCCGAGGCTTGGCAAGTCAGAGGTGCTCTTTCGGCGGTCATGCGCCCGGTCCAGCGCCGCCAGATAGTCTTCCTTCAGCGCATCACGCGTCAGACCCCGCGCCGCAAGCTCCTGATCCGACAGGACAAGCAAATGGCTGTACTGCCTTGCGATCATCATGGAAGCGGCAAAACCGTTCAAGGTGGAAAGAAGTCTCATGGGTCATCTCACTCAGTGTTGGTACATGTTCAACATCACATGGTCCAACCGCCACGCCCCAGCAAGGTCCACCGCCGCAATCCCGAGTTGCAATGAATGCAACGCTTTACATGCCTTTCTCGATCCAAGCCCCGCAGGCCAGTGCTGGACTGCGGGTATGCCGGACGAGAGAGTTTCCCGACAAATCCCCGTTACATCCGACGGTCTGGCAGTCCGCTACTTCCGGCAGCAACTCCTGATCAATACAGGAAATACCGCTGCGCCATCGGCAGCACTTCCGCCGGCTCGCAGGTCAGAAGCTCTCCGTTCGCCCGCACCTCATAGGTCTCGGGGTCCACCTCGACCTCCGGCAGCGCATCGTTCAATACCATGTCACGCTTGCCGATGGCGCGCGTGTTCTCCACCGCCATCACCGCCTTGTCCAGCCCCAGCGCATCGTCGATGCCCTCGTCCATCGCCGCCGCCGACACGAACGTCACCGCCGAGGCATGCACGGCCCGCCCATAGCTTGCGAACATAGGCCGGGTATAGACCGGCTGCGGCGTCGGGATCGATGCGTTGGGATCACCCATCTGCGCCACCGCAATCGACCCGCCAAGCAACACGATCTCGGGCTTCACCCCGAAAAACGCCGGGTTCCACAGCACCAGATCGGCACGCTTGCCCGCCTCCACCGACCCGATGTGTTTGGACAGGCCGTGCGCAATCGCCGGGTTGATCGTGTATTTCGCGATGTACCGCCTGACCCGGAGGTTATCCGCCGGTCCCGTTTCGTCGGCCAGCTGCCCCCGCTGCCTTTTCATCTTGTCGGCGGTCTGCCATGTGCGGATGATCACCTCGCCCACCCGTCCCATCGCCTGACTGTCCGACGCGATGATCGAAAAAGCGCCCATATCGTGCAGGATATCCTCGGCGGCGATGGTCTCTTTCCGGATCCGGCTTTCGGCAAAGGCCACATCCTCGGGGATCGACTTGTCCAGATGGTGACAGACCATGAGCATATCCAGATGCTCCTCCAGCGTGTTCACCGTGTAGGGCCGCGTCGGGTTCGTTGAACTGGGCAGGACATGATCCAACCCGCAAACCTTGATGATGTCGGGCGCATGGCCGCCACCCGCGCCTTCGGTGTGGAAAGCATGGATCGTCCGGCCCTTCATCGCCGCGATGGTGTTCTCGACGAACCCGCTTTCGTTCAGCGTGTCGGTATGGATCATCACCTGCACGTCCCACGCATCCGCCACCGACAGGCAGCAATCGATGGCACCCGGCGTCGTGCCCCAGTCCTCATGCAGCTTCAAGGCACAGGCCCCACCCCTGATCTGCTCTTCCAGTGCCGCGGGCTGTGAGGCGTTCCCCTTCCCCGCAAAGGCAAGGTTCATCGCAAAGGCATCCGCCGCCTGCAGCATCCGCCCGATATGCCACGGCCCCGGCGTGCAGGTCGTGGCAAGCGACCCATGGGCCGGTCCCGTACCGCCCCCCAGCATCGTCGTGACCCCGGAATGCAGCGCATCGTCGATCTGCTGCGGACAGATGAAATGGATATGGCTGTCAAAGCCGCCCGCCGTCAGGATCTTGCCCTCGCCCGCAATCGCCTCGGTCCCGGGGCCGACGACGATATCGACGCCGGGCTGCGTATCGGGGTTTCCGGCCTTGCCGATCTTGTGGATCTTCCCGTCCTTCAGGCCCACATCCGCCTTGTAGATGCCGGTATGGTCGACGATCAGCGCATTGGTGATCACCGTATCCACCGCGCCCCCGGCCCGCGTCGTCTGGGCCTGCCCCATCCCGTCGCGGATCACCTTGCCACCGCCGAACTTCACCTCTTCGCCATAGGTCGTGAGGTCGCGCTCGACCTCGATGAACAACTCGGTATCGGCCAGCCGCACCCGGTCTCCTGTGGTGGGGCCATACATGTCGGCATAGGTCGTGCGGGCGATTTGTGTGGGCATGAATGCAATACCTCTCAGAACTTCGGTGGAAACAAATCGGCGCAAAAGCGCTTCTCGCGCGCTACCCAAAGCGAAACACTCATCACTCGATCACCAGCCCAAGCAAATCCGCCGTCCGCCGCTCCGTCAGCGTCTCAAGACAGGTGAACCAGATCAGCGGCTGAATGCTCCCGCCCTCATGCTGCGCCGCCTCCGCCATACAGGCCGCATCGCGATAGGAAATCCACTTCCGTTGGGCGTCCAGCAGGGCATCCCCCGCTCCGAATCCATCCATGTAACGCTTGGCCACACCCCATGCGTGGTTCAGTTCCGCATCCGCCGCGGCATAGCCGTCCGCTGCGCACTGGTTCATCTCCATCTGCGTCTCACCGGGACAGGCCGCCAGCGCAGGGCCGGAAAAAACCAGAAATACCGCACAACAAACGCCCGCCCTCATGATTTCCCGGTTGATTTCGACGGCGGCAGATCGGGCGGGAGCGATACCGGCTTGCGCACCGGACGCCGTGTCTCTTTCGGCGCGGCTGCATCCGGCTTCGGCGCAACCCGCGCCACCCCTTTCGGCGCCGCCTTCGCCTGCCCGATCGTCGTCACCTTGCTCACCGGCGCGCGCGCCGCCCGGCGCGGTGCAGACCGGGCCGCAGACCGCCGCGCCTTCCGCACAATCGTCTTTCCCGCACCGATCGAAAACCCGTCTTTCGGCAGATAGGGGTTCATCGACGCGGCAATGTCATAGACCGTCCGGCCGATCTGGATCTGCATCAGGGTCACATCGGTCCAGTAACGCACCGGGTTGGCGATGGCATCCGTGGGGTTTGGAAAATTCACCTCATATCCTTTCAATCGCTCTGATCAAGGCCGCCCATGACGGCCTGGTTAAATCCGGTCACGATGCGCGCACCCCCATAGGGCACAAGCCGCACCTCGCGGGTCTGGCCCGGCTCGAACCGCACCGCGGTGCCCGCCGCTATGTCCAGCCGCATCCCCCGGGCCGCCTCCCTGTCGAAAAACAGCCCGGCATTCGTCTCGGCAAAATGGTAATGGCTGCCCACCTGCACGGGTCGGTCGCCGGTATTCGCCACTTCCAGCACAGTCTGCTCGCGATCCGCATTCAGCGTGATCTCGCCGGGCGCGCAGATGATCTCGCCGGGGATCACAGGTCATCCCCGTAATCGGGCGCTTTCTTCTTCTGCACCCGGTCGATCAGACGCGGACCGAACACGCCCAGCGCCGCGCCCACGGCCAGCGCAAAACCCGAACCGTTCCCGAAAATATAGGCCAGGATCGACGCCCCCAGAAGACAGATCGCGAAGGTGAACATGCGCAGTTCCATCTCGGTCATCGGCGCATCCGACAGAAGCAGCGCTTCAAGCCAGCCCTTGATGTGGGGTTCGGCATAGGGCGCGCCGGCTCCGGCGGCGATGCCCAGAATTACGGTTGCAAGCATGGCTGGATCTCCTCTCAGCGGATCGGATGGTGCACGGTGACAAGTTTGGTGCCATCCGGGAATGTGGCTTCGACCTGCACATCATGGATCATTTCCGCGATTCCTTCCATGCACTGATCCCGGCCAATCACCCGTGCGCCCGCCTCCATAAGGTCGGCGACGGATCGTCCGTCCCGTGCCCCCTCGACAACGAAATCCGTGATCAGCGCAATCGCCTCGGGGTGGTTCAGCTTCACCCCGCGCTCCAGCCGTCCGCGCGCGACCATCGCCGCGAGGCTGACCAGAAGCTTGTCCTTTTCCCGTGGTGTCAGGTTCATCGATACTCCTCAGACATGCCAGACACGCGGCAATGGCGCGCCGCGCAGATGCTCAATGACGCGGGCCACATGGCGGCGCAAGGGCCAGGCGTCCCGCGCCATCGCGCGCAGCACCAGCTTGCCGTCCCAGCCACTGGCAAAGGCGCGCACGCCCCGCGTTTCGGGCAGCGCCTGCACGCCGCCCAGCGCGTCTTCAGCCCCCGGCGCGATCAGCGCCACGGTCGCCAGCGCGGTGGCATCCGCCAGCCCTGCCGGGCGCCGGTCGGCTAGCATCCCGGTCCCGATCCAAATCGGCTCGACGAAAACCGGCACACCGTCCCGCCGCACGCGCCTTCGGTCGGTGAACTCCAGCCGGCGCACCTCTTCGCCCATCGCCGCCCGGCCCAATGTCACCATCTCGGCCATCAGGAACCGCGCACCCTCCGCCAGATCCACGTCGGTCCGCCGCGACAGGGCCGCGCCGTCGAACAGGATCGTCTCCTGCGGCAACCAGTCCAGCACGCCACCGGCACCGACACTCAGCCGCACATCCAGCTCGGCAACGCCGTAAGACGCCCGATAGGCCCGCTCGGCGGTCTGGGTTGTCGCCAGCGCCCGCGCGCCTGCACCCACCTCCACGCCATAGCGCAGCCTGTCGCCGCCGGTCAGCCCGCCCGCCGTGTTCAGAAACACAATCTCCGGCACCGGCCCGTGGACCTTCGGCAGAAACGCCTTGCCGCTACCGGCCTGCCGCAACGCGTCCAGCCGCACCTGCCCGTCCCGCATCGACACCGCCACATGCGCCTCTCCGCGCATCCGCTGCAGCACCGGTTGGGAAACATCGAACATCACTCTGGCCTTTCGCAGGCCACTGTTACGCCGGACCCGGACAGGCGCAATTCCACACGCCCCACCTGTCGGCCATTTTGCCAATTCCCGCCGCAGCTGCACAAAAATCAGGCAACGGCCGATGCGCGCCCGCAAAGACTGGCGCAGCCGCCGCCAATAAGTTAGGCGAAGCCCATGACCGACCGCCTTACGATCCTGCGTCCCGACGACTGGCACCTGCACCTGCGCGATGGCGAGATGCTGAAAGCCGTGCTTCCCGAAACCGCCCGCCATTTCGCCCGCGCGATCATCATGCCGAACCTCGTTCCGCCCGTGGTCACCGCCGCCGATGCCGCCGATTACCGCGACCGCATCATGTGGGCGAAACCGAAAAACTCCGACTTCAAACCGCTGATGACGCTCTACCTGACCGAAGACACTCAGGTCCGCGATCTGCGCGCCGCCGCCGAAATCGGGCTGATCACGGCGGTCAAACTTTACCCCGCGGGCGCCACCACGAACTCCCAGTCCGGCGTCCGCGACTTCTCCAAGGTTACCCGCGTCCTCGAAAACATGGCCCAGATCGGCCTGCCCCTTTGCGTCCATGGCGAGGTCACCGACAACGACATCGACATCTTCGACCGCGAGGCCGTGTTCATCGACCGCGTGCTGGACCCGATCCGCCGCGACATCCCCGGCCTGCGCGTGGTCATGGAACACATCACCACAAGCGACGGCGCCGATTACGTCCGCGAGGGCGGCGACGACATCGCCGCCACGATCACCACCCATCACCTCGTGATCAACCGCAACCACATCCTCGCGGGCGGCATCAAACCGCATTACTACTGCCTGCCCGTGGCCAAGCGCGAAGAGCACCGCGTTGCCCTCCGCAAGGCCGCCACCTCCGGCGATCCGTCCTATTTCCTCGGCACCGACAGCGCGCCCCACACCGATGCCGCCAAGCTTCAGCCCTGCGGCTGCGCGGGCTGCTTCACCGCGACGAATACCCTGTCGATCCTCGCCCATGTCTTCGAAGAGGAAGATGCGCTCGACCGGCTCGAAGGCTTCACCTCGCGCCACGGCCCCGCCTTCTACCGCCTGCCCGTAAACGAGGACACGATCACGCTGGAGAAGGGCGAGCCCGTCGAATATCCCGCCCAGATCGAGACCGGCGACGGCCCGGTCACCCTGTTCGATCCCGGCTTTCCGCTCCACTGGCACGTCCGCGTCTAACCCCGAGGTCCCGATGATCCCCAACAGCTTCCCGCCCAAGGATGAAATGGCCCGCCTCACGGCCTCGATGCTTCTTGAAATCGGCGCGGTCCACTTCAACGCACGCGAACCCTTCACCCTCGCCTCGGGCCTGCCGTCCCCCACCTATATCGATTGCCGCAAGCTGATCAGCCACCCGCGCATCCGCTCGACCCTGATGGACTTCCTCGCCTGCACCGTCATGCGC
This sequence comes from uncultured Paracoccaceae bacterium, assembly GCA_947503175.1. Taxonomy (GTDB): domain Bacteria; phylum Pseudomonadota; class Alphaproteobacteria; order Rhodobacterales; family Rhodobacteraceae; genus Ovoidimarina. The sequence goes on along the minus strand of CANNCO010000001.1, from coordinate 520,177 downwards.
GACGCCGGTTTCGAAGCCTTCGACAACATCGCCGGCGGCGAAACCGCCGGCATTCCCTTTGCCGCGCTCATGGCCGAACGCCTCGCCCTGCCGATGACCTATGTGCGCAAGAAACCCAAGGGCTACGGCCGCAACGCCCGGATCGAGGGCGTGATGGCAGAAGGCGACCGGGTCCTTCTGGTCGAGGACCTCACCACCGACGGCGGATCGAAGCTGTCCTTCGTCGATGCGATTCGCGACACCGGCGCAAGCTGCGCCCATACCGCCGTGATCTTCTATTACGGAATATTTCCCGAAACGATCAAAACCCTCGGCGACCACGGCGTCGCGCTCCACCACCTCTGTACCTGGTGGGACGTCTTGGAAGTCGCCCGAACCAAAGAGTTTTTCGACGAGGCGACGCTCTCGGATGTCGAGAGTTTCCTGCGAAACCCCCGCGCCTGGCAGGACGCTCGCAGCCCCTGATTCTCCCTGAGGCAGAGTAGTTTCTTTACCAAACACGTAAAAAGTGTTGGGGAAAATGTCATATTTCTTAACCGCAGAATCATAGATATTGACGTGATGGGCCTCCCCGCCCCAAGATGAGGTCCGTCCACAGGATGTCCACAGAGTTATCCTGATTGATCGCCTCTCCCGGATCGGCCATAGCACCAGTCCTGAGGCAGGAGGTAGAAAGTGAATCAAGTCGCGCGTGTCGGAACGGACCAAGCCACGGAAACAGGTGGCGATACCGTCCCCCATAACATCGAAGCCGAGCAGCAGCTTCTGGGGGCGATTCTGACAAATAACGACATCTATGATCGCATCGCGGCGATCCTGGACGAGTCGCATTTCTACGAACCGGTTCATGCACGCATTTACGAAGTGGCCTCGGCGCGGATCACGAAAAACGCGCTGGCCTCCCCGGTGACGCTCAAGGCGTTTCTGGAAGAAGACGAAGGGCTGAAGGAACTGGGCGGCCCCGCCTATCTGGCCCGCCTCGCCGGGGCCGCGATCTCGTCCTTCGCAGCGCGCGACTATGCGCAAATGATCTATGACCTCGCGATCCGGCGCGAGCTGATGGATCTGGGCCGCGATATCACCTCCAAGGCGGCCCGTGTCGACGTGGCCTCCGAACCGCGCGAGCAGATCGTCGAAGCAGAACAGGCACTCTACAAGCTCGGCGAAGTCGGTCAGGCCAATCAGGGCTTTCAATCGTTCCTGAAGGCCGTGACCGATGCAGTGAACGTCGCCAACGCCGCCTATCAGCGGGAGGGCGGACTTGCGGGCGTCTCCACCGGCCTCATGGATCTCGACAAGAAGCTCGGCGGGCTGCACCGCTCCGACCTGCTGATCCTCGCTGGCCGCCCCTCCATGGGCAAAACCTCGCTCGCCACCAACATCGCCTTCAACATCGCCAAGGCCTATAAGCGCGGGCAGAAACCCGACGGGTCGGTCGGCGCTGTGGATGGCGGCTCGGTCGGATTCTTCTCGCTCGAGATGAGCGCGGAACAACTTGCCGCCCGGGTTCTCTCGGAAGCCGCCGAAGTGCCCTCGGAACAGATCCGCCGCGGCGACATGACCGAAACCGAATTCCGCCGCTTCGTCGACGCCGCCAAGACGCTGGAGGCCTGCCCGCTTTTCATCGACGACACGCCCGCCCTGCCGATCTCGCAACTCGCCGCCCGCGCGCGACGGCTCAAGCGCGAACACGGGCTCGACGTGCTGGTCGTCGACTACCTTCAACTGGTCCGTCCCGCCTCGGCCAAGGACAGCCGGGTGAACGAGGTCTCCGAGATCACGCAAGGCCTGAAGGCCATCGCGAAGGAACTCGACATCCCCGTCATTGCCCTGTCGCAGCTTTCCCGTCAGGTCGAAAACCGCGACGACAAGCGCCCGCAACTCTCAGACCTGCGCGAATCCGGCTCGATCGAACAGGACGCGGACGTGGTGATGTTCGTCTTCCGCGAGGAATACTATAAGGAACGCGAAAAGCCCGGCGATCACGAATTGGACAAGATCGCAGCCTGGCAGGAAGAGATGGAGCGTCTCCACGGCCGCGCCGAGGTGATCATCGGCAAACAGCGCCATGGCCCCATCGGCACGGTGGAACTGAGCTTCGAAGGGCGCTTCACCCGGTTCGGAAACCTCGTAAAGCCGTGGCAGGGGGGCGGCGACCGCGACTTCTGACCAAAGCCCATCCGGCCAGCGTCGGAATCTGCGTATTTTTGACAAGACGAAAGCGGGAAGTTGATTGGACAGACCCTGCCCCGCACTGGCAGAGTTTCAACCATGTGGCGTCTTGTCCCCCTCCTCTTCACCCTCTCCATCCCCCTGCCTGCCGTCGCGCAGACAGAGGTCGATGTGGAACTGTTTCTTGCCGTCGACGTCTCGCGCTCCATGGCCCCTGCCGAGCTGGAAATCCAGCGCCGCGGTTACGCACAGGCGCTGCGCTCGCCCGAGGTGATCGAAGCGATCGAAGGCGGGCTGATCGGCCAGATCGCACTGACCTATGTGGAATGGGCGGGCACCGGTTCGCAGCGCGTTGTCGTCCCCTGGACCCTGATCCGTACCGGCGCGGATGCAGAGGAATTCGCCGACAGGATCGCCACCCATTTCGACCCGTCGCTGCGCCGCACCTCCATCTCGGGCGCGCTGCTCTATGCCAGAGAAAGCCTTGAAACCAATGAGTTTCACGGGCTGCGCCAAGTGATCGACGTCTCCGGCGACGGCCCCAACAACCACGGCCGCCCCGTCACCCGCGCCCGCGACGCGGTCCTCGCCCGCGGCATCACGATCAACGGCTTGCCGCTCATGACCCGCGACGGTATGGGCGCGCGCTGGCACCTTGAAGATCTCGACGCCTATTACACGGCCTGCGTCATCGGCGGCCCCGGCGCCTTTACCCTGCCCGTGCATTCATGGGATCAGTTCGCCACCGCCGTCCGCCGCAAGCTGGTGATGGAGATCGCAGCCGGCCCCGCCCGGATCGTCCCTGCGTCAAACCGCGGGGCCACCGCAACCGGCTATGACTGCCTGATCGGCGAAAAGATATGGGAGCGGAACCGCCGCTTCTGGGAAGGCCCCTGACAGCCACCCTTGACGCCGCGCCCCGGTTTGTCAGAAGGGGGCATGGGAACCGGAACGCTGACCATCGACCTTGCCGCACTCGCCGCCAACTGGCGCGCGCTCGACGCCCTGTCCGGCGGAGAAACCGGCGCGGTGGTCAAGGCCGATGGCTATGGCCTTGGCGCCCCCCTCGTCGCCCGCACCCTTGCCAGTGCAGGCGCGCGCAGCTTCTTCGTGGCCGTCGCCGAAGAGGGCGTCGCCCTGCGCGCCACGCTTGGCCCCACCCCCCGCATCTTCGTCTTCTCCGGCCACATGCCGGGTGATGGCGACATGATCCGCGACGCGGGCTTGATCCCCATGCTGAACTCGGTCGAACAGATGACCCGCCAGATCGAGATCCTGCCCGATCACCCCTTCGGCCTGCAGCTCGACACCGGCATGAACCGTCTCGGCATGGAGCCCGCCGAATGGGCCGCCCTTCGCGACATCGCACTGGCCCGCAACCCCGCCCTGATCATCAGCCATCTGGCCTGTGCCGATGAGCCGGATCACGCGATGAACGCCGCTCAACTGGCCGCGTTCCGCGAGATGACCGATGGCATCGACACGCCCCGTTCGCTCTCGGCCACCGGCGGCATCCTGCTTGGCCCCGACTATCACTTCGACCTCACGCGCCCCGGCATCGGCCTTTACGGCGGCCTGCCCTTCGCGGATGCGAAACCCGTCGCGCAGCTCTCCCTGCCGATCGTCCAGATCCGCGATCTGGTACCAGGTGAAACCGTGGGCTACGGCAATACGTGGAGCGCGGAACGCCCCACCAGAATCGCAACGCTTTCCGCCGGTTACGCCGACGGCCTCATCCGCGCCATGGGGCCGAAGGCAACGCTCTGGCACGGGGACACGCCCTGCCCGCTGGCCGGTCGCGTCTCGATGGACCTTCTGACCGTCGATATCACCGATCTGCCGCAGACGCCCACGCATCTTGACATCCTGTGCCCCTCCCAGACCGTCGATGATCTGGCTGACGCCGCCGGAACAATCGGATATGAGATTCTCACATCCCTCGGCCCGCGCTACGCTCGCCGCAGCATCGGAGCGTCCCAATGAACGCCCTCACCGCCCCCTTTGCCGCCATCGGGCGGGGCACGATGGACACGCTGGCCCTGATCGGCCGGATCGCGATCTATGCGATCGACGCGATCAGCCATATGCTGCGTCCGCCATTCTATCCGCGCGAATTCCTGCACCAGCTGGGCCTGATCGGCTGGCTGTCCCTGCCCGTGGTGGGACTGACCGCGCTCTTCACCGGCGGCGCGCTCGCACTTCAGATCTATGCGGGCGGCGCGCGCTTCAACGCCGAAACCGTCGTGCCCTCCATCGTCGCCATCGGCATCGTCCGCGAACTGGGCCCGGTTCTGGGCGGCCTGATGGTCGCAGGCCGGGTCGCGGCCTCCATTGCCGCCGAGATCGGCACGATGAAGGTCACCGAACAGATCGACGCGCTTACCACGCTCTCGACCCATCCGATGAAATACCTCACCGTTCCCCGCGTCCTCGCGGCAGTCGTCACCCTGCCCATTCTCGTGGCCATCGGCGATGCCATCGGGATCATGGGTGGTTATCTCGTGGGCACCCTGCGGCTCGACTTCAACTCCGCCGCCTATATGACGAACACGATTAACTTTCTTGAGGCCGGCGACGTGATCTCAGGCCTTGTGAAAGCCTCGGTTTTCGGCTTCATCGTCGCCACCATGGGCTGCTATCACGGCATGAACGCAGGCAAGGGCGCGCAGGGCGTGGGCCGGGCCACGACCTCCGCCGTGGTCTCCGCCTCGATCCTGATCCTCGCCTCCAACTACATCCTGACCGAGGTGTTCTTCTCCGCATGATCGAAATGCAGGACATCCATAAATCCTTCGGGCCGAAGGACGTGCTGCGCGGCGTGAACCTGACCGTCGCGACCGGCGAAAGCATGGTCATCATCGGCGGGTCGGGCAGCGGGAAGTCCGTCACGATCAAATGCATCCTCGGCCTGATCCACCCCGATAGCGGGCGCATCCTTCTGGACGGGAAGGATGTGGAAGAGGAAGAACGTGACGCCTTTCTCGCCCGCTTCGGCATGCTGTTTCAGGGTGGCGCGCTGTTCGACAGCCTGCCGGTCTGGCAAAACGTGGCCTTCCGCCTCCTGCGCGGCTCCCTCAAACGCCCGAAATCCGAAGCTCGCGACGTCGCGATCGAGAAATTGCGCCGCGTTGGCCTCACCTCCGATGTAGCCGACCAGTTCCCGGCAGAGCTTTCGGGCGGCATGCAAAAACGTGTGGGCCTCGCCCGCGCCATCGCCGCCGATCCGGAAGTGATCTTTTTCGACGAACCCACCACCGGTCTCGACCCGATCATGGCGGGCGTCATCAACGACCTGATCCGCGAAATCGTGGTCGAGATGGGTGCCACGGCGATCACCATCACTCACGATATGACAAGCGTGCGCGCCATCGCCGACAAGGTGGCGATGCTGCATGCGGGCAAGATCCGCTGGTCCGGCCCCGTGGCCGATATGGACGATTGCGGCGATCCTTACGTCGACCAGTTCATCAACGGCCGCGCCGAAGGCCCGATCGAAGCCGTCCGCTGACCCCAGCGGTCCCGGACTTGATCCGGGACCTCCCCCACCCGATAACGAGGCCCATGCCGATGATGCCCGCGCTCCGCCTCGCCAACCTCGCCCTTCTGGTCCTGTTTCCCGTGGCATGGTTCGCACCCCTGATGCGCGCCGGGATACTGCCCCTCTTCGGCCTCTCCGAAATCTCTGTCATCTCCGGCCTGCAATCGCTCTGGCAAAGCGACGTGTTTCTCGCCCTTCTGGTCACGATCTTCGCGCTCTTCGCCCCCTATCTGAAAACCATCGGGCTGGCTTGCGTCCATTTCGGGCTGATGCGCCGCAAGGTTCTGGGTGTCCTGTCCTGGCTCGGCAAACTGGCCATGGCGGATGTGTTCCTGATCGCGCTCTACATCGTCGTGGTGAAGGGCGTGGGCTTTGCCCGGGTCGAAACCGCATGGGGTCTCTACCTCTTCACCGCCTGCATACTCGCCTCCATCGCCATCTCGATCCTGACGGCACGCGAACTGGCGAAACCCCAACCCGTACAACAGGAAGGCTGACAGATGGTATTCGACATCATCGCCATCGCGGGCCTCCTCGTGTTCTGGGCGAGCCTCCTGTGGCTGCCCCTGACGCTGGTGCGCGCTATCCGCAATGACGGGACCGCGCGCCGCTGGTCGCTTCTGTCCTTTCTCGCGTTCGGCGTCGTCCTTGTGGGTTTCACCCGCGCCATGACACAAGCCGGGACGGGCGAGGCGCTGTTCTGGTCGGCAAGCTGGGCCGCTCCGCTCGCGCTGGCGCTGGCCGCCCGTGCCGATCCCATGGCGGTCTTCCGCCGCGATGACAAATGGGTCGGCATCGTCGTGGTCGTCACGTTCCTCTTCGCGCTCCCGTTCCTGCCCGCCTTCCTGCACATGATCTCCGACGCCATCTGGTAAAGTTTTCCATAATTAACCGGCAATTAACCAAGGTTGAGGCATCCTGAACCCGTCGGACAAACGGAGCCTCTGCCAATGCCGGTCCTCGTGTTCCTCGCCGTGCTGGAACGGATACTGGAATTCATCATACCCGCCTCGGTGGCCTGGATGGCGCTGCGGCGGCTGATCCACTGCCCGGGATATGACCGGCTCTATTACGGCTATGTTCTGTTTTACTGTCTTGCCGCCATATGGCTCCTTCCGGAAAGCGGCGCCCGGGATATCGAGGCTTACATTCTGCGCTACATGGCGTTTTCAACGCTGCCGCTCTGGTTTCTGGTGCTGTACGAAACCGATGGCCCGGCCCGCTACCGCCAGACACCCAATTCCGGCCGGAAAAGACCGGGCCGGGCGAACCTGTCGCCCCCGCCCCTCCGCCTCGAATCCCCGATACCGTCCGGCGATCCCCAGTTTCGCAGCACGCGCGACGACGTCACTGCCTGACCCTTGCGGCCCGTGCGGGCATGGGCGATAGACCACCATGGCCAAGGCACAGACCTTCACTTGCTCCGATTGCGGCGCCGCCCATTCCAAATGGTCCGGGCGCTGCGACGCATGCGGGGCGTGGAACACGATCCGGGAAGAGGCTCCCCTGTCGCAAGGCCCCTCCTCCAAGGGCCTTGGGGCCGCCCGCGGGCGCGGTATCGCCCTTACCGATCTGGCTTCCCGCGAAACACCACCACCCCGCACGCCCTGCGGGCTGGGAGAGTTCGACCGGGTGCTGGGCGGCGGGCTGGTTCCGGCCTCGGCGGTCCTCGTGGGTGGCGATCCCGGCATCGGCAAATCGACCCTTCTGTTACAGGCCGCCGCGCGTTTCGCCGCCGCGGGCCTGAAAGCCGCCTATATCTCGGGCGAAGAGGCGACGGCCCAGATCCGCATGCGCGCCAACCGCCTTGGCCTGACGGACGCGCCTGTGCGCCTTGGGGCGGAAACCAACCTGAGGGACATCCTCACCACTTTCGACAAAGAAACTCCGGATATCGCGATCATCGATTCGATTCAGACGATGTGGCTCGACACCGTGGATTCCGCCCCAGGTTCCGTGGCACAGGTCCGTTCCACCGCCCATGAACTGACGACCTATGCCAAACGCCGCGGCATGGCCGTGATCCTCGTGGGCCACGTGACGAAAGAGGGCCAGATCGCCGGTCCACGCGTCGTCGAACACATGGTCGACACCGTGCTTTACTTCGAGGGTGAGCGCGGCCACCAGTTCCGCATCCTGCGCGCCGTCAAGAACCGCTTCGGCCCGGCCGACGAGATCGGGGTGTTCGAGATGACCGGCGCGGGCCTGTCCGAAGTCACGAACCCCTCGGCCCTGTTCCTGTCGGAACGCGACGCCCCCGCCCCCGGCTCGGTGGTTTTTGCGGGAATGGAGGGCACAAGGCCGGTCCTCTGCGAGATTCAGGCGCTCGTCGCCCCCACCCCCCACTCCCAGCCCCGGCGCTCCGCGGTGGGCTGGGATGGCGGGCGGCTGTCGATGATTCTCGCCGTCCTCGAATCGCGCTGCGGCATCCCGTTTACCGGCCTCGACGTCTATCTGAACGTCGCAGGCGGCCTGAGGATCGCCGAACCGGCCGCCGATCTGGCTGTGGCGGCGGCGCTACTTTCGGCGCGCGAGGACACGGCTTTGCCCCATGACACTGTTGTTTTTGGCGAAATCAGCCTATCAGGGGCGTTGCGTCCCGTGACGCAGACGGAAACACGGCTGAAAGAGGCCCGGAAACTAGGGTTTACCGGGGCGATCCTGCCGGAACGAAGTAAAACGGGACCGGGGAGCGGGCTGACGGTGCAGAAGATGCCGGATCTCGCAGCCCTGGTTGGGGGCATTTTCGGCGCGGGGTAAGGCCCCCGCACGACGGAGCGAGCATATGGAAGGTTTCACCATCGTCGACGGTGTCGTCGCGGTCGTTATCCTGATTTCGGCAATCCTTGCCTATTCAAGGGGCTTCGTGCGCGAGGTTCTGGCCATCGCCGGATGGGCCGCGGCTGCGGTTGCAGCTTTCTATCTTACACCCATGGCCGTGCCGCTGGTGCCCGAAATTCCGGTGATCGGAGAGTTCCTGACCGACAGTTGCGAGTTGTCGACGCTCGGAGCCTTTACCGGCGTCTTTGTCATCGCGCTTGTGCTTCTGTCGATTTTCATTCCGCTCTTTTCCAGCGCCGTCCAGCGGTCCGCCGTGGGCGGTCTGGACCAGGCCTTGGGCTTCCTGTTTGGCGTTCTGCGCGGTGCGCTTCTGGTGGTGGTGGCGCTCATCGTTTATGACCGCGTGCTGATCGGTGATCCCGTTCCCACCGTCGATGACAGCCGCACCGCGATGATCTTTGCCGAAGTCCAGGACACGCTGGCCGACAGCATCCCCGATGAAGCACCGAGCTGGATCGTCGACCGTTACGAAGAGCTTGTGGGCGATTGCGGCGCACCTTCCGCCCCGGTCGAGGCCGAGACAGCGCCTGCAGTAGAATAGGGATTGCGCCGCCCCGAAGGGGCGTCGCGGTGCCTCCGGCGGGAGTATTTCAGGAACAATGAAGGTGGGACGTCAGATCAGCACCACACCGCGCCGTCCCGCCAGATCCGTCACGTATTGCCAGGCGACCCGGCCCGAGCGCGCGCCGCGCGTCGCCTGCCACTCGATCGCTTCGGCGCGCAGGGTCTCGTCGTCGATGGCGATGCCGAACGCATCGCAATAGCCGCGGATCATCGCCAGGTATTCGTCCTGGCTGCACGGGTGGAACCCCAGCCACAGCCCGAACCTGTCCGATAGCGATACCTTTTCTTCGGTCGCCTCCGACGGGCTGATCGCCGAGGAGCGTTCATTTTCGATCATGTCCCGCGGCATCAGGTGGCGACGGTTCGACGTGGCATAGAACACCACGTTGTCCGGCCGCCCCTCGATCCCGCCATCCAGCACCGCTTTGAGCGATTTGTAATGCTCGTCATCATGGGAAAACGACAGGTCGTCGCAGAACAGCAGAAACCGCGCATCGGCGGCGCGCAGGATGCCCAAAAGCCGCCCGATCGATGGCAGGTCCTCGCGCTGAACCTCGACGATCTTCAGGGCCAGCCCCTGCGCTGCAACCTCAGCATGGACGGCCTTCACGAGCGATGATTTCCCCATCCCCCGCGCACCCCACAGAAGCGCGTTGTTCGCAGGCAGCCCTTTCGCGAATTGCAGCGTGTTCGCCAGAAGCGTATCCCGCGACCGGTCGATCCCCAGAAGAAGCGGCAGGTCCACCCGGTTCACGCGGTCCACCGGGGTCAGGCGATCCGGGTCCGTATGCCAGACAAACGCATCGGCCGTACCGAACTCGGGCGGGTCCGTCGGCGCCGGAGCCATGCGTTCCAGCGCGGCGGCAATACGCTCCAACGGATCGGTCATGCCTTCGCGTCGTCCTCGTCGTCATCCGCGAAGCCACCCAGATCGTCCAGATCCTCGTCCTCGCCCAGCACACCTTCGCGGCGCAACTGCTCGACCCGTTTCCGTTCGATCCGCTTCACCAACTGGATCGAGATCTCGTAAAGACCATAGACCGCCACGAACAGGATGATCTGGGTGATCACATCGGGCGGCGTCACAAGGGCCGCCAGCACCAGAATGCCCACGACCGCGTATTTGCGCATCTCGCCCAGACCCTTGGACGACACAAGCCCCGCCTTGCCCATCAGCGACAGAAGAACCGGCAATTGGAAGCAAAGCCCGAACGCCAGAATGAACTTGATCGTCAGCGTCAGGTACTCGGCCACCGAGCCCTGAAAGGTGATCCCGGCATTACCGAGGCCATCGCCCGTCGCCGCGACCTCGCCCTCCAACGGAACCGGCACACCGCCGACCTGCTGGAAGCCCAGGAAGAAGTCGAAGGCCAGCGGGATGACGATGTAGAACGCGAAAGACGCGCCCAGCAGGAACATGAACGGCGACGCGATCAGAAACGGCAGAAACGCCGATTTCTCGGATCGGTACAGCCCCGGCGCCACGAACCGCCACATCTGATAGCTGATGAACGGAAAGGCCAGGATAAAGCCCCCCATCAGCGAGATGCGGATCGCGACAAAGAAACCTTCCTGCAGCTTGATCAGGATCAGCCCGCAATCCTGCCCGCGCTCGTTGAGCTGCGAACAGATCGGGTCGGTCAGGAAGTTGAAGATCGGGTTCCACACCAAAAACGCGATGATCATGCCAACAAGGAACGCCATCACCGACCGGATGATCCGGTTGCGCAGCTCCGCCAGATGCTCGATCAGCGGGGCAGAGCTGTCTTCGATGTCGTCGGTCGGTGCGTCGGACATGCTAGCGGCCCTTCTTCACAGGCCGCGCGGGCCGCTTTTTCACTGGCATGTTCTTTGACGCCGGCCCACGAACCGGGCGGTGAGGCTCGGGTTCGGCGGGCGTGAACGCCGCGCGCGCACCTTCGGCTTCTTTGGCCTTGGCCAGCCGGGCCGCGGTCTCGTTCTGAATCTTGTTTGCCTTTGCCGCCTGCTCTTCGCGCGTCTTGGCAGCGTTCGGATCTGCCGGTTTGAACCCCTTATCGGGCTTCTTGCCGGTGGTCTTGCCGGTGGACCCGTCCGGCTTCCCGGGCTGCCACTTCTCGAAATTGTCGGCGGCCTTGTTCAGCGTATCCAGCCCCATGGATTTCGGGCTGCTCACACCCTTCAGCGTGCTCGCCGCCTCTTTCATACCGGATTCGTCGGCCGCGTCGTTCATCGCGCGCTGAAACTCGCGCGCCATGCTGCGGGCCTTGGCGGTGAACCGGCCCAAGGTGCGGAACATTCCGGGCAGGTCTTTCGGGCCGACGACGATCAACGCCACCACGCCTATCACCAATAGCTCCATGAAACCGATATCGAACATGGACGTTCCCCGCCGTGCCCCGCCGGGGGCCCTAGACCTTGTCTTTCTTGTCGTCCTCGGGCGTCACGTCGCGCGCCGCCTCGGCGGTGACATCCGCATTGTCCTCGATCTCTTTCTTGCCGTCATCGACACCTTTCTTGAACGCGGTGATACCCTTGCCCACCTCGCCCATCAGAGACGAGATTTTCCCGCGCCCGAACAGGACAAGCACGACGATGGCGATCAAGAGAAGGCCGGGAAGGCCGATATTGTTCAGCATGGATCTCTCCCTTCGCGGGGGTCACCCCGCCATGAAACACCAAAGCGTTTTATGCGCTTGACCGGGGGGCGAAAAGCCCGAATGCGCGTTTGCCCGCGCGCGGGCCGGTTTTTCCCACCGGTCGGGATCGCACGCTTCCACAACTGACAGAATCATGTCAGTTGTTGGGTATGAAACGTGCGAATCGCCTATGAACCGCTCAGACCGCCTGCTCAAACTGGTCGCCCTCCTCCGCGACGGGCGGCTCTGGCGTGCGACCGATCTGGCGCGCATGCTGAATGTCGCCCAGCGCACGATTTACCGCGACATCGAAACACTTCAGGCCTCGGGCGTTCAGATCACGGGCGCGCGCGGCGTGGGCTACCGGCTCGATGCTCCGATCCTTCTGCCGCAACTCACCCTTTCGGTGACGGAACTTGAGGCGCTGCATCTGGGCCTCGCCGTCGTCACCCAGGCCGCCGACGAAGACCTGCGCACCGCCGCCCTTGGCCTTGCCGACAAGATCGACGCCCACCTGCCGATCGACCGGGACAGCCCGCCACAAGGCTGGACCTTCCCCACCAATACGCCCACAGCCGCCCGCGGGCTGTCCCATCTGGCCCCCCTGCGCGGCGCGATCCGCGCGCGCCAGAAACTCCGCATCGATTACAAAGGGCAAAGCGGCGCCACGACCCGCACGATCCGACCGCTTCAGACAGAATACTGGGGGCAGGTCTGGACGCTCGGCGCGTGGTGCGAGCTGCGCTCCGACTTCCGCAACTTCCGGATCGACCGCATCACCGGGCTACGGATCCTGCCCGAACTGTTCCTGAACGAACCGGGCATCAGTCTCAACGATTATCTGAACTGGGCTGCCGCGTCTGGCCCCCATCCCGAGGGGGATTGGGACAGGGGCCGCCCGCGCGCGGCGGACAGGACGCCTACTGGGTAAAAATGATTAGCTGGCGTCTGTCAGACATTTAGGACGTTTTTTCGGAATTTGCAGTGCCGATCACAACATCGGCAACATCGAGCCGACCAGAAGCACCGCCATGGTCCAGTTAAAGGCCCGAAGTCGCCGATGGTCGGTCAGAAACCGCTTCAAACCCTGTCCGACCAGCGCCCAGGCCCCGACCGATGGCAGGTTCACGATCCCGAACAGCACCGAAACCGCAACCACACCCGCAATCGACCGGTCGGGCGCATAGACGGTAATCGCGGTCAGCGCCATGGCCCAGGCCTTCGGGTTGACCCATTGAAACGCCGCGGCCTGCAGGAATGTCAGCGGATTGCCCTTTGCCTGCCCCTCTTTCGGGGGTGCCGCATTGGCGATTTTCCATGCCAGATAAAGAAGATAACCAACGCTCACCACCTTCAGCACGGTGTAAACCGGGGGCCATGCATCGAACAGGCGCATCAGTCCGACACCCACAAGCACGGCCATGAAGACAAAGCCCAGCGCGACACCGGCCATATGCGGCAAGGTCCGGCGAAGGCCGAAATTCGCCCCCGACGCCATCAGCATCAGGTTGTTCGGCCCCGGCGTGATCGAGGTGACAAAGGCAAAGCCAGCAAGGGCAAGGGCAGTCTCTAAGGTCATCTCACAACTATCTGCGGAAAAACTTCATATGAAATTGCGATTTTCGGCGCACTGAGAGATAATTCGCAATAGATGACCAAGCTAGACAGCATAAATGAACGGATATTGCAGGAACTGTCCCGCGACGGGCGCCTGTCGAATCTCGCCCTCGCCGAACGGGTCGGCCTGTCACCCTCCGCCTGCCTGCGCCGGGTGCAGGACCTGGAACGTTCGGGCGTGATCACCGGCTACCGCGCAACCCTCGACCAGACGAAACTCGGACGCGGCTTCACCGCCTATATCGCCGTTGCGCTCAACGATCACACGACACCCTCACAGCGCGCGTTCGAGGCCGCAATGGCCCGCGCGCCGGAAGTTCGCGAATGCCACAACATCACCGGATCGGTCGAATACATGCTCCGCGTCGAGGTCGCCGACCTGTCCGCCTACAAGGTGTTCCATGCCGAGACGCTCGGCACCCTGCCCCAGCTTTCGGCGCTCACCACCTATGTCGTCATGGCTTCGCCCAAGGACGAGCGCGCCTGAACGCGCGGGGCCTTAACCCCATCGATTTCACACCGCCTATGCGCATGAAATACACATCAAATACACATGGTTTGCGCATTCGCGAAAGCCCGTGATTTCAATGCATTAATCGCGAATCATCGAATCCTGCGTACGCACCGGAAAGACAAAGCACCGCCCGCGCCGGATCATCAGCCACAACACCGTCCCCGGTTTCGGCAGAAACACCGACGGCACCGCCGCCTTCAGGATCGACCCGTCATGGTCCATCCGGAACTCCACAAGGCTTTCATTGCCGATAAACCGCGACCGCTCCACCACGCCCCGCGCGGGCGTCCCGTCTTCCGGCGTCGGATCGGGACCCCTGCCATGCCGGTCAAAGTCGATCCGCAGGTGCTGGGGCCGTATCACGATCTCCACATCCGTGCCGTCCGGTACGCCGGGTGCAAGAAACTGGCCGAACGGCGTGTTCGTCAATGCACCGTTCACCGTCCCGCGTATCACGTTGATATCGCTGAAAAATGCCGCCGCCATCCGGTCGGCCGGCGCATTATAGACATTGTAGGGTGCACCCTGCTGCACGATCTGACCGGCCCGCATCAGGGCGATTTCATCGGCCATCCGCATCGCCTCCTCCGGCTCATGCGTCACCAGAAGAACCGCTGTGCCTTCCTCTTTCAAAATCTCCAGCGTCTCGTCGCGGATACCGTCGCGCAGACGGTTGTCGAGCCCCGAGAACGGCTCGTCCATCAGCATCACCTTGGGCCGGGGCGCCACCGCCCGCACAAGCGCCACACGCTGCTGTTCACCGCCTGACAACTCATGGGGAAACTTGTCGGCGTAGCCTGCCAGATGCACCCGCTCCAGAAGTTCCATCACCCGCGCCCGCTTCGCCGCGCGGCTTCCGGTCAACCCGAACCCCACATTGCCGGCCACGCTCAGATGCGGAAACAGCGCAAAATCCTGAAACATCAGGCCGACACCGCGCAACTCCGGCGGGTCATGCCGGTCGGGCCCCGCAACCGTATGACCATCCACGATAATCTCGCCGCTATCCTGCCGGTCCACACCCGCGACAAGGCGCAGCGTGGTGGACTTTCCGCAGCCCGACGGGCCCAGCAGACAGGTCACCTGACCCGGCATCACCGACAGCGACACATCCCGCACGACATCGCGCCCGCCAAACCGGCGGCCAAGGCCCCTGATCTCCAGCCGTGGTGTTCCTGCGCTCACGCCCTGCATTCCCGATGGAAACTATCGGATTTGCGGCGTATCAGCCGCACCCCGCCCCGTCCAGCCCTGCATCGCCGTTCAGATCGTCGCGTTGATCGCCCCGCCATCCAGCAGAACGTTCTGCCCGATCATGAATCCCGAATGCTGCGAACAGAGGAACGCACAGGTCGCGCCGAACTCTTCGGGGCTTCCATAGCGCCGTGCGGGGATCGTCGCCTGCCGCAACACCCGCGCCTCATCGATCGAAATGCCCTTCTGCTCGGCCACCGGCCCATCAAGCGAGTTCGCCCGGTCCGTCGCATGAATTCCGGGCAACAGATTGTTGATCACAACACCTTTTTCGGCAACCTGCCGCGCCGTTCCAGCGACAAAACCGGTCAGTCCGGTCCGCGCGGTGTTCGACAGGCCAAGCTGCGGAATGGGCGCCTTGACCGACCCCGAAGTGATGTTGACCACCCGGCCCCACCCCCGCTCAATCATCCCCGGCAACACCGCCTGCATCAACGCAATGGGCGTCAGCATGTTGGCGTCCATCGCTGTGATAAAATCATCGCGGCTCCAGTCCGACCACATCCCCGGCGGCGGCCCTCCCGCATTGGTCACCAGAATATCCACCTGCGGCGCAGCCTCGACCACCGCACGCCGCACGGTGTCGGTCGTGATATCGCCCGCGACCTCGATGACCTCGCCGCCATGGGCCGACCTCAGCTCCGCCGCCGTCGCCGCCAGTGCCTCGGCACCGCGTGCATTGATCACAAGGTTCACACCCTCGCCCGCCAGAGCGGCCGCGCACCCGCGCCCCAGCCCTTTGGACGCGGCGCATACAATCGCCCATTTGCCACTGATTCCCAGATCCATTCTTCTCTCCCCGCCTCTCATTCGCTTCCGCCGGGACGTAGCATCCGAGGCGAACGGGGAAAAGCCCGGTCGCTGTATAAGGGGGCCAGCCCACGTCGCGCAGATGCGCGACTCCCCCGGAGTATTCATCGGAACAATGAAACAACGAGCCATCGTTCTGGTTTCATTGTTCCAGAAAACACTCCCGCCGGAGGCTCCCACAGATCATGCCGGGCGCAGCCGGTGGGGCTTTTCGGCGAATCTGCCTGCCTAGCCAGGCATGGGCGCCTGAAAGAACTCCTCGCGGGTGATCTTGTCCTCGGTCACCGTATAAAGCCCCACCTCGCTCATCTTCCAGCGCGTGCCGGTGGCCTTCTCGGTCACATCAATCGTAAAGATCACCGCGAACCGGTTGTCATGGATATAGGGCCCGTCGACCTCGGCCGAATGAACCTCGAAGTTCTGGTTCCACCAGTCGTGCTTGGCCGCGATCGCCTCGACGCCCTTGGCCACACGCGACCCGTCTGGCATGTGGTTGGCCTCGATTGATTCGGCGTCTTTCGCATAAAGCGTTGTCAAGCCTTCAGCCTCGGTATGCGCCCGGCAATGGCCGACAAGCGCTTGGGCGATGTCCGTTGTATCCGGCATTGGGCTGTCCTCCTCTGGATCCTTGTGCCACCAGCCGGACTATGCGCCCGATTTCCCGCAGCACCAAACGGTCTACCCTTCTTCCCTTCCCGCCAACCCGCCGCTATATGCGCCCCATGCTGGACCGCGCCCATAATACCTCGTCCCTGCCGCCCGAGATTGCGCGGCGGCGGACCTTTGCCATCATTTCGCACCCGGATGCGGGCAAGACGACGCTGACCGAGAAATTCCTGCTCTACGGCGGCGCGATCCAGATGGCGGGCCAGGTGCGCGCCAAGGGCGAGGCACGGCGCACGCGCTCGGACTTCATGCAGATGGAAAAGGATCGGGGCATTTCCGTCTCAGCCTCGGCCATGTCCTTCGATTTCAAGGACTTCCGGTTCAATCTGGTGGACACGCCCGGCCATTCGGATTTCTCCGAAGACACCTATCGCACGCTCACCGCGGTGGATGCCGCGATCATGGTGATCGACGGCGCGAAAGGCGTGGAAAGCCAGACACAGAAACTGTTCGAGGTCTGCCGCCTGCGCGATCTGCCGATCCTGACCTTCTGCAACAAAATGGACCGGGAAAGCCGCGACACGTTCGAGATCATCGACGAAATTCAGGAGAACCTCGCCATCGACGTCACCCCGGCCTCGTGGCCCATCGGCGTCGGGCGCGATTTCCTTGGTTGCTACGACATGCTGCACGACCGGCTGGAGCTGATGGACCGCGCCGACCGCAACACTGTGGCGGACTCGATCCGGATCGACGGGCTCGATGACCCGAAACTGGCCGAACACGTGCCAGCCGAACTCTTGGACAAGCTGCGCGAAGATATCGAGATGGCGCGCGAGCTTCTGCCGCGTTTCGACCAACAGGCGTTTCTGGATGGCACGCTGACCCCGATCTGGTTCGGTTCGGCGATCAACTCCTTCGGTGTGAAGGAACTGATGGACGGGATCGGCACTTACGGCCCGGAGCCCCAGCCGCAATCCGCCGAGCCCCGGCAGGTGGCACCCGAAGAAACCAAGGTCGCGGGCTTCGTCTTCAAGGTTCAGGCCAACATGGACCCGAAACACCGCGACCGCGTTGCCTTCCTGCGGCTTGCCTCGGGCCATTTCACCCGTGGCATGAAACTCACCCATGTGCGCACGAAAAAACCCATGGCCGTCTCGAACCCCGTCCTGTTCCTCGCCTCCGACCGCGAACTGGCGGAAGAGGCCTGGGCGGGCGACATCATCGGCATCCCGAACCACGGCCAGCTTCGCATCGGCGACACCCTGACCGAGGGCGAGGCGATCCGGGTGACCGGCATCCCGTCTTTCGCCCCGGAACTCCTGCAAAACGTCCGCGCGGGCGACCCGCTGAAGGCCAAGCATCTGGACAAGGCGCTGATGCAATTCGCCGAGGAAGGCGCCGCCAAGATATTCAAGCCGATGATCGGCGCGGGCTTCATCGTCGGCGTTGTGGGGCAGCTTCAGTTCGAGGTTCTGGCCAGCCGGATCGAACTTGAATACGGCCTGCCCGTCCGGTTCGAGCCGTCGCAGTTCACCTCCGCCCGTTGGGTCACTGGTCCGAAGGCCAAGGTCGAGGCTTTCGTCGACAGCAACAAGGGCCATATCGCCCATGACAATGACGGCGACACGGTCTATCTGACCCGCCTGCAATGGGATATCGACCGGGTCGAACGGGACTATCCCGACCTGACGCTGTCAGCGACGAAAGAGATGATGGTTTAGCGTCTCGCTCAACCAGTTACGTCCCGGATCACCAGATTGTCGATGAGGCCCCGATAGGCCTGATTTTGCCTGTACCACGTCCCGACCTGAACGCGGTCAATACCATTGGTGATGACAGAGGGAACGATCCGCGCTTCGCCGATCAGCGTGTCATCAAGATAAAGACTGCTGCGTTCCGCCTCCCGATCGATGCGAAGCCGGACAGCGTGCCAATGCGTCGAAACTTCGCCGGACGGCGAGGTGAGCCGCTCCTTGGCCCCGTCGGCGGCCTCGATCGAGACAGAGAGTGACGGGTTGTTCCCACTTGAGATGTTGAAGACGGCATGCCGCAGCCGGTCTCCGCTCCTTCCGGTGACAACTGCGATGGTTTTGACGGCAGCGCCATTCTCATAAGGATTCGTCCAGTCGTCTGCCCTGAAATCAAAGGAAATCTCGACGACATCGGCGAAATCACGCATATCCGGAGTATCAATCTCCAGATAGCTCCCGTCACCCTGTGCGTAAAAGGAGGCGCCAGTCGGACCTTCGGCATAGACGACGCCACCGTCGCGCGTTCGGCTGATCGCAGTGTCACGACCGATATTGTCCAGCGTGCCTTCGAAAGCCAGATGCAGGTGCGCTCCCGGTATGATCCCGGGCTCATATGAATTCTGGCGGCTGGTGAATATCCAGAGTGCCGCGGCTATGACCACGGCCAATCCCATGCTGGCAAACAGTCTCGCATTCATTTCGCTTCGGATCCCTTCGGCGTTCGGTCCGTCAGTCAATCGAAGGCCACCCCAAGGATCAAAACGGGCAATTCTGCGGCTGCATTCCCATTGCTTTGTTCAGTGATCTGAAATCGGACTTCCGTCTTAGCTCAGTCGCAGGATTCGTCTCAGCAGACCCTTTTTGCGATCCAGCGCCGACAGCCCCGAATGCCCATCATGCATGCCGATGAACGAGGAACGATGCCCGGTCGCGCGGGGCGACATCCGGCTCACTAACAGAAACAGGACGCCTCCGACCGCCAGCATTGGCAGCAAGCCGGGAATTCCCAGAACTTCCGTGTTCAGGAAGCCGAGGAAATCAAACTCAAACCCGGGTTCATACCCGGGGGCGTATACCCTTGTCATTGCAAAAGAAACCATACCACTTACCACACATAACGTTTCAACCACCTCTTTATGAAACGCAATGATGGCGGAAACCGGAATGGATTTAAGGTAAATTGTTGCGGTTTCGGCGGCAGTAACCGTTTCGGCCCGGCCAGCCGTGCAATCTGCGCGCCTAGCCGTCGCCCCAATGGCCGCCGTGGGACCCAAGACGGGGATTTATACCCACCGACTGTCCCTCTGGCTGTACCTGAACCTCGGTCGAGGGGCCCAGATAGCCCTGCTGACGCTGCTTTTCGCGACGCCGCCTGCGTTCCGCACGCGAGATCACGACATACAGAAGCCCGATCGTCACATAGATCGGCACGGGTCCTGTCGCGGCTTCCGGCAGGAATGGAAACAACTCCAGCAGGAGCGACCCCTGATCGGCATCCGGCGCCATCCGGTGACCTGGAAGTTTCTCAAGCGTAGATGACATAACAGTCGCCCTCTCGCAGCAGGATTGTGGAAAAGATGACAGGGAACATTGGCAAGAATGTGGCGAACCGCGCCTGCCCAGGAAACAACCGCGATCAAAGCCGGTTACTCTCCCCGAATTCAGGTTCTGTGGATAATCCTGTGCGCGAAACGCCGCGATGGAAGCATAGGCGGCTATCCGGCATTCATTCCGCGGCGCAGCATGTCCCGATGGCTGACCATCACGCCGGCATCCTTCCTTATCTGCGGGAGGTTATAGCGTTACGTCCGGCAGGAAGGGTTAACAATGTGAAAGAAAGCAATTCACTGTCAAGAAATGGGAAACTATTGACTCCCGAGACCTTGCTGCACATGCAAAGTGTCCTGCTACATTGACCCCCTCCGCCAAACATAGTAGGCCGAATGCCGTAAGAGGCGACTTGTGTATAAGTTGCGGCCACCCGGGCCCCAAGCCTCGCAGCCGACGGGCCACCAACAGGTCCGTAACCCACGGACGTGTATGACGAAGTTTACAGACTTAAATCTGTCCCCGAAAGTTCTGAAAGCCGTTGAAGAGGCAGGGTACGAAACACCGACGCCGATTCAGACCGGGGCCATTCCTCCCGCTCTCGAAGGCCAGGACGTTCTGGGCATTGCCCAGACCGGCACAGGTAAGACGGCCAGTTTCACGCTGCCGATGATATGCAAGCTGGCGCGCGGCCGTGCCCGTGCCCGCATGCCGCGCAGTCTGGTCTTGTGCCCGACCCGCGAACTGGCCGCGCAGGTGGCCGAGAATTTCGACACCTATTCCAAGCATGTGAAGCTGTCCAAGGCGCTGCTGATCGGCGGCGTCAGCTTCAAGGAACAGGATATCCTGATCGACAAGGGCGTGGATGTTCTGATCGCCACGCCGGGCCGCCTGCTGGACCATTTCGAACGCGGTAAGCTCCTTCTGACCGGCATCGAGATAATGGTGGTCGACGAAGCCGACCGGATGCTCGACATGGGCTTCATCCCGGATATCGAGCGCATCTTCAATCTGACGCCGTTCACCCGCCAGACCCTGTTCTTCTCCGCCACCATGGCGCCCGAGATCGAGCGTATCACCAATACCTTCCTTTCGGCCCCGGCGCGGATCGAGGTGGCGCGACAGGCCACGGCGTCGGAGACCATCGAACAGTCGGTCGTCATGTTCCGCGGCTCGCGCCGCGACCGCGCTGCGAGCGAAAAGCGCAAACTGTTACGGGCAATGATCGATGGCGAGGGCGAAAACTGCACGAACGCCATCATCTTCTGCAACCGCAAGACAGATGTGGATATCGTCGCGAAAAGCCTCAAGAAGTACGGCTATGACGCGGCCCCGATCCATGGCGATCTGGACCAGTCCCAACGGACCCGCACACTTGACGGGTTCCGCGACGGCACGCTGCGTTTCCTCGTGGCTTCTGATGTCGCGGCGCGCGGGCTCGACATCCCCGCCGTGAGTCATGTCTTCAACTTCGACGTACCCAGTCATGCCGAGGATTACGTCCACCGCATCGGCCGGACGGGCCGCGCGGGCCGCGAGGGCAAGGCGATGATGATCTGCGCGCCCTCGGACGAAAAGAACCTCGACGATATCGAACGGCTGGTCGCCAAGACCATTCCGCGCGGCGAAAACCCACTGGCGACATCGAAAGATACCGAAACCCCGCCAGAGGCCGAAGCCGCAACGGAAGAAAAGCCGCGCCGCTCCCGGTCCCGGTCCCGCAAGCAGGACGATGCTCCGGCCGAAACACCCGCGACGGAGACGGAACCGGCCGCAGTAGAGGCCGCACCAAAAGAAGAGCGTGCACCGCGCAACCGTGGTCGTGGCGGCCGAAACCGCAATAACGACCGTGGCGGCGACAATCATGTCGTGGGCATGGGCGATCACATGCCCAGCTTCATCGAGAAAAGCTTTGAAGAGCGGATGGCGGGCTAACCGCACACCCATCCGGCAATGAAAAAGACGCAGCCCGCAAGCTGCGCCTTTCTTTCTGTGAGAAACGCAGGATCAGCCTAAGCGGCTGACCACCACCGTCACTTCGGGTTTCTTGCCGATCTCGGTCTGGCTGGTCTGCCGCACGATCTGGCGCAGTTCCTTTTCCAACGCGTCGTCGTCCGACAGCGTCTTGGCCTTCGCCCGGCCCACGAATTGCGATAAATCCTCTTCCAGCACCTCGACCAGCGGTGCCCGCGACATACCTATCTCCGGCAACCCCTTGATATCGCACCAGGGATCGCCCAAGGGCTCGCCCCCTTCCTCGACAATCAGCGTCACGATCACATGGCCGTTCAACGCCATCCGGATGCGGTCGCGCACCACGCCGTCCATGGCTCCAATATGCACCGCGCCGTCCAGATAGGTGCGCGACGTTTCCACGTAGCCTGCCACCACAGGCGCATCGCCGGTCAGGTCAAGCATCGTCCCGTTGGGCGCGACCGCACTCTCGATCCCCCGCGCCTTCGCCAGCCCCGCATGCTCTCGCAGATGCCGGTGTTCGCCATGCATCGGGATCACCATCTGCGGTTTGACGATGTCATGCATCTCTTCCAGGTCAGGCCGGTTCGCGTGGCCCGAGACGTGGTATTGCCCATCGCTGTCATCGACCACATCCACCCCCATCTCGCTGAAGGCGTTCATGATCCGGGCAACGCCCACCTCGTTTCCGGGGATCGTCTTGGATGAGAACAGGAACAGATCACCCTCGGCCAGTGTCAGACCCAGATACTTGCCGCGCGACAGCTGCGCAGACGCCGCGCGCCGCTCCCCCTGACTTCCCGTGACGATCAGCATCAGGTTCTCACGCGGCAGTTCGGTCGCCTCATCGGGGCTGATCGTCGTCGGAAAGTCAGTGAGGACACCGCTTTCCACCCCGGCTTCGATCATCCGCCGCATCGCCCGGCCCAGAAGACAGACCGACCGGCCCGCCCGCTTGCCGGCCTCGGCCAGCGTCTTGACCCGTGCAATGTTCGACGCAAACGTGGTCGCCACCACCATGCGCGGCGCGTTCTTCACCAGCGCCTCGATATTCGGACCGACGCTTGCCTCGGACCGCCCCGGTTTCGGCGAAAAGACATTGGTCGAGTCGCAGACAAGCGCCTTCACCCCATCCTTCGACACATCCGCCCAAAGCGCGCGATCAAACGGTTCGCCCACCACGGGCGTTTCGTCGATCTTGAAATCACCCGTGTGGACGATCCGTCCGGCAGGCGTGTCGATCACAAGGGCCGCGGCTTCGGGGATCGAATGCGAAACAGGCAGGAACCCCACCTTGAACGGTCCTGCGGTGACCTGGCTTGGCCATGCATCGGCCGTCTGGACCTCCAGCGGGTCATGGCCCTGATCATCCATCTTGCGCCGCGCGATATTCGCGGTGAACCGGCGGGCATAGATCTTGGAATGCAATCGGCTCCAAAGATGCCCAACCGCCCCCACATGATCCTCATGCGCGTGGGTGATGAAAATCGCCTCGATCCGGTCGGCCCGTTCGGCCAGCCAGTCGATATCGGCAAAGATCAGATCGACCCCCGGCGTGCCGTCCATATCCGGGAATGTCACGCCCAGATCGACGACGATCAGACGCTCCTTGTCGGGTGCGCCATAGCCATAGACATAGGCGTTCATCCCGATCTCCCCCGCGCCTCCGAGGGGAAGATAAATCAGCCTGTCGCTGCTCATTGGGTTTGCGAGTCCTTGTTGTATTTGTGGATGATGGTCAGACCATGCATCGTAAGATCATCCTCGAACGCGTCGAATAGCGCCTCGGATTGCTGAAAAAGCGGCGCGAGCCCGCCGGTGGAGATCACCCGCATGTCGGTACCGCGTTCGGCCCGTATACGCGCACAGATTTCGCGCACAAGCCCGATATAGCCCCAGAAGACCCCGGATTGCATACAGGTGACCGTGTTTGTGCCCACCACCCGCTGAGGTTTCGAGATGTCGACATGCGGCAGCGCCGCCGCCGCCTGATGCAGCGCCTCAAGGGACAGGTTCACCCCCGGCGCAATCGCACCGCCCACGTAAGCGCCGTCCACATCCACCACGTCGAACGTGGTGGCGGTCCCGAAATCGACGACGATCAGATCGCCACCATACCGGTCAAACGCGCCCGCCGTATTGACCAGCCGGTCGGGGCCGACCTGAGTGCCCTCGTCCACCCGCGGCGGCGCGGGCAACAGGCAGTCGGGCTTGCCGACAACGAGCGGCCGCGTGTCGAAATAGCGATCGGCCAGAACACGCAGGTTGAACACAACGCGCGGCACGGTCGAAGAGATGATCATCTCGTCGATCTCCATCGGCAGACCCTGATGCGTCATCAGTGTCGACAGCCAGACATAGTACTGGTCCGCCGTCCGCTGCCATTCTGTCGAAGTCCGGAAAGTTGCCAGAAACTCCGACCCGTCCCAGATCGCGAACACGGTGTTGGTGTTCCCGCAGTCGATTGCCAGAAGCATCTGCGCTCCTTTCAGAAATAGATATCCGCCGCCGGGATACGCACCGGCCCGGTGCCGGTGATCAAAACAAGCTGACCATCCTCGTCCACCGTGTCGAAAATGCCCGTGACCGCGCGGTTACCGGTCCGCGCCGTAATCTCTTCACCCAGCTTCGCCGCGCGCTCCAGCCAGTCCTGCCGGATCGGCTCGAACCCCAGCCGTTCAAGCACCATCTCTTCGGTTGCGTAATGGCCCGCGAGCATCGTCAGAAAATCGATGGCATCCACCGCCTCGCCCGTCACGTCGCGCAGCGAAATGGGCGGGAAGGCCGCATCCGGCTCGATCTTAGGCGCGCGTATCAGGTTTACACCGATGCCAATCGCCAGCCAGTCGACCCGCCGCCCATCGCCCGCGCTTTCCAGAAGGATACCCGCAACCTTGCGGCCTTCCAGCAGCACGTCATTGGGCCATTTCAGCGACAGTGCCTCGCGCGGGGCATACATCGCCAAGGTCTCGTACAGGGCATTCGCGGCAAGGAAGGACCTGAGCGCCGCCCACGAGGGCAGACCGCCGGGCCGCATCACCAGCGTGGCCGCAAAATTGCCCGGCGGGTTCGCCCAGGACCGGCCCCGCCGTCCGCGCGCGGCCGTCTGATGATGCGCCATGATCCATGTGGGCCGCGCCAGCTGCGGTGCCATCCGCACCGCTTCCGCATTCGTGCTGCCGACGGATCGCAGGACGATCCGGTCATAGCCACCGGGCCAGAGGTCAGTTGACAAGGGTCGCCGCGGCGGCGGCCGCAAGGGCCTCGACACCGAACAGGTTGATGACGCCCAGCACCATGATCGCCGCACTGCCCATCAGGAATGCCCCCAATATGGGCGAGCCACCGGCATCCAGCCCATCCCGTTCTTCCCCGAAATACATCAGGTAGACGATCCGCAGGTAGTAGAACGCGCCGATCACCGACGCGACGACACCGGCCAGCGCCAGCCACGCCATATCCGCCTCGACGGCGGCCAGCAGGACATAATACTTGCCGAAGAAACCCACTAGGGGCGGCACGCCCGCAAGGCTGAAGAGCAGTATCAGCATCGCCAGCGCCCGAGCCGGGCTGGTCCGCGCGTAAAGGTTCAGGCTGGAGATGTCGGTGATATGCTGCCCGTCCCGCTCCATCGACAGGATGAAGGCGAAGGTGCCCACATTCATGGTCACGTAAATCGCCATATAGACCAGCATCGCCTGCACGCCGAAAGCCGTGCCAGCCGCCAGACCCATCAGCGCGTAACCCATATGCGCGATCGAGGAATAGGCCATCAGCCGCTTGATATCCCGCTGCCCGATCGCTGCCACCGCGCCAAGGAACATGGACAGAACCGACAGAAGCGCGAGTATCTGCTGCCAGTCCGAAACCACCCCGCCAAAGGCGTCATGCACGACCCGCGCAAACAGCGCCATCGCCGCCACTTTGGGGGCCGTCGCAAAGAAGGCGGTCACCGGCGTCGGCGCGCCTTCATAGACGTCCGGCGTCCACATATGGAACGGGACGGCCGAGACCTTGAAGGCAAGACCGGTGATCAGGAACACCAGACCGAACAACAGACCCAGCGGGATGTCCCCCTCGCTGACCGTCGCGATGATGCCCGAAAACAGCGTCGTGCCCGCATAACCGTAAGTCAGCGACGCGCCATAAAGCAGCATCCCCGAAGACAAGGCGCCCAGCACGAAATACTTCAGCCCGGCCTCAGTGGACTTCACACTGTCCCGCCGGAGGCTGGCCACGACATAAAGCGACAGGGATTGCAGTTCCAACCCCATGTAAAGCGTCATCAGGTCCCCGGCCGAAACCATGACCATCATCCCCACCACCGCAAGCGCGATCAGGACCGGGTATTCGAACCGCAGAAGGTCGCGGCGGGCCATGTAGCCCTCGCTCATGATCAGGATAGCGGCGGCGGCCAAAAGGATCATGACCTTCGCAAAGCGTGAAAACGCATCGTCGATGAACATGCCCTCAAAGGCCGCGATCGACCCCTGCCCGGAAATCCCGATCCAAACCGCGACCAGCACGAACAGCGCAGCCGTGACCCAGACAAGCATCGGCGCGGTCTTGTCCTTGGTCGTGTAGACCCCGAACAAAAGCGCCAGCATCGCATAGGCTGCGATCACAACCTCGGGCAACACGGCAGAGAAATCAGCAGAGGTCATGTTCGGTCCTCAATTCTCGGCAACCCGCGTATCGGCATTCACCAACGCGGTTTCATAATCTGTGACAAGCGCCTCCACCGAGGGGCCGATGATATCTGTGACAAGGCTCGGATAGACGCCCAGAAGCAGGGTCATGACGACGAGGGGTGCAAAGATCGCCCGTTCGCGCCGCCCCATATCGGTGATCGACTTCAGGCTTTCCTTGATCAGATCGCCCATGACGACACGGCGATATAGCCACAGCGCATAGGCCGCCGACAGGATCACGCCGGTTGCCGCCACGGCGGCGACCCAGGTGTTGACCTGAAACACGCCCAGGAGCGTCAGGAACTCGCCGACGAACCCGCTCGTCCCCGGCAGCCCGACATTGGCCATGGTGAACAGCATGAAGATCAGCGCATAGGCGGGCATCCGGTTCACCAGACCGCCATAGGCATCGATATCGCGCGTGTGCATCCGGTCATAGATCACGCCCACACACAGAAACAGCGCGCCCGAGATAAACCCGTGGCTGATCATCTGGAAAATCGCGCCATCCAGCCCCTGCTGGTTCGCCGCAAAAATCCCCATGGTCACGAACCCCATATGCGCCACCGAGGAATAGGCGATCAGCTTCTTCATATCCTTCTGCGCAAGCGCCACCAGCGAGGTATAGACAATCGCGATCGCCGACAGCCACAGCACCATGGGCGCAAGCAGGTCGGATGCCACCGGGAACATCGGCAGGCTGAACCGAAGAAAGCCATAGCCGCCCATCTTCAGCAGGATCGCGGCCAGCACCACCGACCCCGCCGTCGGCGCCTGCACATGCGCATCGGGCAGCCATGTGTGAACCGGCCACATGGGCATCTTCACC
Source organism: uncultured Paracoccaceae bacterium (assembly GCA_947503175.1). GTDB lineage: Bacteria > Pseudomonadota > Alphaproteobacteria > Rhodobacterales > Rhodobacteraceae > Ovoidimarina. Next base: position 492,847 of record CANNCO010000001.1, on the reverse strand, counting down.
GCGAATGACGCGAAGAACGCGATCCACATCAGCGTCTGCGCCCCGCCGATGATCTGGATACCCAGAAGGCTGAACGTATCGGACCCGAACTGATGGCTCAACAGCGTCGGAATATCGGTGGTGCCCGCATCCACATACATCGCGATCATCGCGATCAGCATCAGGACCGACCCGAGGAAGGTGTAGAGGAAGAACTTGAAGGACGCATAGATACGTTCCTTCCCGCCCCAGATGCCGATGATCAGGAACATCGGGATCAGACCGGCCTCGAAGAACAGGTAGAACAGCACCAGATCAAGTGCCACGAACACGCCGATCATCAGCGTTTCCAGCACGAGGAAGGCGATCATGTACTCCTTCACCCGGTGCGTCACGTCCCAGCAGGACGCGATAACCAATGGCATCAGGAACGTCGTCAGCATGACGAACAACACGCTGATCCCGTCGACACCCAGCTTGTAGGTCAGCCCAAGGATCCACTCCCGCTCTTCCACGAACTGAAAGCCCGTATCCTGCGGATCGAACCCGGTGATCAGGAAGATCGACACAAGGAACGTGGCCGAGGTCGCAATCAGCGCCAGCCACTTGGCATTCTTCTGCGCCGCCTCCTCATCGCCCCGCAGGAAGAAACCAAGGATGCCGGCCGCGATCAGCGGCATGAAGGTGATGATCGAAAGAAGGTTGTCCATTACTCACCCCCTCCGCCAATCGTCATCCAGGTGATCAGCACGACGACCCCCAGCACCATCGCGAAGGCATAGGTAAAGACATAACCGGACTGCGCGCGCCCCGCGAGACGGGTGAAGAACGGGATCACGCCCATGGCCAGCCCGTTGATACCGCCGTCGATCACGTTGCCGTCGCCCCGCGTCCACAGGAACCGGCCCAGCCACTTCGTAGGCCGGGTGAAGATCGCGTCATAGATCTCGTCAAAGTACCATTTGTTCAGCAGGAACAGGTAGAGCGGGCGCTGGCTGGCCGCCAGTCTCCCCGGCAGATCGGGGCGCCGGATATAGAACTGATAAGCGGTGAACAGCCCCAGCAACATGGCGATGAACGGGCTCCAAATGACCCATGCGGGCACGTGATGCGCATCGTCCAGAACCGTATTGTCGGGCGCCATATAGATCGCCCCCTCACCCGGCAAAGCATGAACCGCATCGCCCTCCGAACCATGGCCTTCGCCCTCGGTCGTCTCGGTCGCCGCGTGGGCCGCACCGGGTAGATCGACAGGTGCCGCCGCATGGACCTCCCCCGTCGGGATGCCAAAGAACTCCTCGACCTTGTGGTGATCGCCGAAGAACGGCTTGTACCAGACCATCCCGGCAAAGATCGCCCCCACCGCCAGCACGCCCAGGGGCGCGATCATCGTCATCGGGCTTTCATGGGCATGGTCGTGGGTATGCTTGTCGCCCCGCGGTTCGCCATAGAAGGTCATGAACATCAGCCGCCACGAATAGAAGCTGGTGAACAGCGCCGCGATCACCAGCGCCCAGAAGGCGAACATCGCAACCCCGGTGCCGCCCGCATAGGCGCTCTCGATCACCGCATCCTTTGACAAGAAGCCCGCGAACCCGATCGGCACACCGCCCAGCTTGAACAGAGTGGCCGGGATACCGACACCGGTAATCGCCAGCGTACCGATCATCATCGCCCAGAAAGTGTAGGGAATCTTCTTTCTCAGGCCGCCATAGTTCCGCATGTCCTGCTCGTGATGCATCGCATGGATGACCGAACCGGCGCCCAGAAACAGCATCGCCTTGAAAAACGCATGGGTGAACAGATGGAACATCGCCACGCTGTAGACACCCACTCCGGCGGCGACGAACATATAGCCCAGCTGCGAACAGGTCGAATAGGCGATCACGCGCTTGATGTCGTTCTGCACAAGGCCCACGGTCGCGGCAAAGAACGCCGTGCACGCCCCAAGCGCAACGATGAACCCGGTCGCATAGGGCGCGAACTCCATCACCGGCGACATCCGGCAGACAAGGAACACACCCGCCGTCACCATGGTCGCGGCGTGGATCAGCGCCGACACGGGCGTCGGGCCTTCCATCGCGTCCGGCAGCCATGTGTGCAGGAAAAGCTGCGCCGACTTGCCCATCGCGCCCACGAACAGAAGGAACGCGATCAGCTCGGCTGCGTTCCAGTCACGCCACAGGAACGACAACTGCGTCTCGGCCAGTTCCGGCGCCGAGGCAAAGATCACGTCGAAGTCGATGGAATCCGTCAAAAAGAAGATCGCGAGGATGCCCAGCATGAAGCCGAAATCCCCGACCCGGTTGACCACGAACGCCTTGATCGCAGCCGCATTCGCACTGGGCTTGCGGTAATAGAACCCGATCAGCAGGTAGGACGCGACGCCGACCCCTTCCCAGCCAAAGAACATCTGCACAAGGTTATCCGCCGTCACCAGCATCAGCATGGCGAAAGTAAAGAACGACAGATACGCAAAGAACCTTGGCCGATAGACCTCACCTTCGCGGAAGTTTTCGTCATGGGCCATGTAGCCGAACGAATACAGGTGGACGAGCGCCGACACCGTGGTGATCACGATCAGCATGATCGCCGTCAGCCGGTCCAGCCGGATCGCCCAGTCGGTGCTCAGAGAACCGCTTTCGATCCAGCGCAGGATCTGGATCTGCTGCGTCTCGCCGTCGAAACCCAGAAACACGACCCAGGACAGGATCGCCGACAGGAACAACAGGCCCGTCGCGGTCCACAGCGCCGCCTCTTCGCCGATCAGCCGCCAGCCAAAGCCACAGATCAGCGCGCCAACGAGCGGAGCAAAGAGGATGATCGTTTCCATGGGATCAGCCTTTCATCACGTTGACGTCTTCGACGTCGATCGTGCCGCGGTTGCGGAAGAAACAGACAAGAATGGCAAGGCCGATCGCGGCCTCGGCGGCGGCGACGGTCAGGATAAACAGCGTGAACACCTGCCCCACCAGATCGTTCAGGCCCAGATGGGACGAAAACGCGATGAAGTTGATATTCACCGCCAGAAGGATCAACTCGATGGACATCAACAGGATGATCACGTTCTTGCGGTTCAGGAACAGTCCGAAAATCCCAATGACGAACAGGACGGCAGCCACCGTCAGATAGTGTTCAAGTCCGATCATTTCCGTCCCTCAAATCTCTTTTTCTTGTCCCGCCGCCGCTGCACCGACACGATCACCAACGCGACGATGCCAAGGATCGGCAGGAAGGGGGCAAACTGGTTCAAAGCCCCTGCCCCGGTTTGACGTCTTTCAGCTCCATCGCCTTTGCCGGATCGCGATACATCTGTGCCAGTACATCCTGACGCTTGATGTCGCTCCGGTGCCGCAGGGTCAGGACAATCGCACCCACCATGGCCACCAGCAGGATCAGGCCTGCAAGCTGAAACAGCAGGATGTACTTGTCATAAAGCAGCATCCCCAGGGCTTGGGTATTGTGCTGATCCTCGGGCGTGACCGCCGCCCGCATGCTTTCGGCCTCTTCGGCGAACTGCCAGACGCCAAAGGCAATGCCCAACTGCATGATCAGAACCACCCCGATCAGCAGCGCCAAAGGCACGTATTTCGCCATTTCCGCCTTCAACTCGGCGAAATCCACGTCCAGCATCATCACGACGAACAGGAACAGCACTGCCACCGCGCCCACGTAGACGATGATCAGAAGCATCGCCACGAACTCGGCTCCCAGAAGAACGAACAGGCCCGCCGAGGACAGAAAAGCGAGGATCAGCCACAACACCGAATGCACCGGGTTCCGGCTGACCACCGTAAACAGCCCGCCTGCAATCGTCGAAAGCGCGAACAGGTAAAAGGCAAATGCCGCTGCCGTCATGCGTCCGTCTCCTCTTCGCCCGCATCCAGAACCTCCTGGGCAAGCTCCATGGCCTTGGTCATCGCCGGAACACCCCCGAACAGGCCCGCAAGGCCGATGGTTTCCGCAATTTCCTGTTTCGTGGCCCCGGCTTCGACCGCATGGCGCACGGTGATCCGAACCTGCGCCTCGGCCTGCGCCCCCATGATCGTCAGCGACGAAAGGGTCAAGAGCAGCTTTGTCTTGGCATCCAGTCCTTCGGGGTTGAACGTCTTGCCCATGAAGGTTTCCATCAAATCCTTGGGCATCGTCGGAAACAACGCCTCGAATCCCTTGGGCGTGAAATGCTCAAGGGCGGGATTCACGGACTTCGCCCATTCCTGACCCATGGCCATCATGTCCGCGAAGGGGTTTGAAGGCGTCTCAGTCATCCTTGCCCTTCTCGTCCTCGAATACCTCAATCGCCGCGTTCAACGCATTGATCGCGGAAGGAAATCCACCATACATCGCCATCTGAAAGATGACCTCGGCTATCTCTTCGCGGCTGGCCCCGGCGCGCCGCGCGCTTCCCACATGCACCTTCAACTGCGGTCGTGTCTGCCCGCCCATGGCCGTAAGCCCGGCAATCGTGGCAAGAAATCGGGTCTTATCGTCCAACACGCCGCGGCTGTAGAAATGCCCCCAGGGCACTTCCACCATGCTCCGGGCCATGCCCGGCAAAAGCGCGTCATAGCGCGCGCGCAAAGCATCCTCGAGACCGGGATTATAAGTCTCGGACAAATCCTTGCCGCGTCCATACGCGTCCTTATGTGGCTGGGACGTCATCTGTAAGGCGCATCCAGTTCCAGGTTCTTGGCAATCTCGGCCTCCCACCGGTCGCCGTTTTCCAGAAGCTTCGCCTTGTCATAAAACAACTCTTCCCGCGTCTCGGTCGCGAACTCGAAATTCGGCCCCTCGACGATGGCATCGACCGGACAGGCCTCCTGACAGAACCCGCAATAGATACACTTGGTCATGTCGATGTCGTAGCGGGTCGTCCGGCGGCTGCCATCCTCGCGGGGTTCCGCGTCGATAGTGATCGCCTGCGCGGGGCAGATCGCCTCGCACAGCTTACAGGCGATGCATCGTTCTTCGCCATTGGGATACCGGCGCAGAGCGTGTTCGCCCCGGAAACGGGGACTAAGCGGCCCCTTCTCATGGGGATAGTTCAGCGTCGCCTTTGGTGCGAAGAAATACTTCAGGCCAAGCCCGAAGCCCTTCACAAAATCAGCCAGAAGGAAGTACTTGCCGGCTCTGTTCCAGTCGATCTGGGTCATCGGTTTACCCTCTCACATTGCTCTCGCTCCAACCTGAGCGGCTGTAGATTGGCGTGGATCGCATCGCCTTCGAAATCGCGGAAAATACTCGCCATTCGTCCAGCGACGCTCGCGAGACAATCCATCGACACAGCGTAACCCGTCAGCTCCTTGGCGCCACCTGCAGCTTCAAACACCGCAAATTCCTGATCGGTTGGACGCAGGCAGTTATAGACATCGACGGCCGCACCGAGGCGCTGCGCCAGCCGTCTGTATCTCTCGATCCACTCCGCAGGTGGCGGCTCATCGCGATTGGCATAGGACACCACGAAAACGAGATCGTCTATCAGCGCATAGTTCGAAGTGTTCCACGCCAAAACTCTAGTCAACTCCGCGTCCAGCGGTAGCGGCAGCCGTGTTTCACGATCAGAGTTCCGGTCCGCAAGAACCTGCCAGGCAACACTCAGCCCGGAATCTTCGTCCGGCCAGAGCGCCTCGTGAGCCTCGAAGGCTTCGGCGCACTCGGCGCGCACGTAGTCGATCACCGCCGCGAAGACTTCGCCGTCTGTGGCGGCCGGAACCGAAGTCGGCGCAACGCATATCATAGAGGCTACTGCCATCCGCCGCATCACCCCCCCACTGCCCAGCGCGCGTAAAGCCCGCCGAACACCCCGAAATGCGCCATGAACGCCACGAACACGACCCAGCCCAGGCTGAACGGCAGGAACACTTTCCACCCGATCCGCATCAGCTGGTCATAGCGGTAGCGCGGCGTGATCGCCTTCACCATGGCGAAGAGGAAAAAGAAGAACGCCATCTTCGCCACCATCCACAACGGGCTATCAGGAATGAACGGGATGGGCGACAGCCAGCCGCCAAAGAACAGCAGCGTCATCAGCGCGCACATCAGGAAGATCGCGATGTACTCGCCCGCCATGAACAAGAGGAACGGGGTCGACGAATACTCCACCTGATATCCCGCAACGAGTTCCGACTCCGCCTCCGGCAGGTCAAAGGGTGGCCGGTTCGTCTCGGCCAGTGCCGAGATGAAGAACAACGCCACCATGGGCAGATGCGGCAGCCAGTACCAGCCAAAGAAACCCCAATTCGTGTCCTGCGCATCGACGATATCGCCGAAGTTCAGCGATCCGGTCGAGATGATCACCCCGATGATGATCAGGCCGATCGACACCTCGTAGGAGATCATCTGCGCCGCCGACCTCAAGGATCCGAGGAACGGGTACTTCGAGTTCGACGCCCAACCGCCCATGATCACGCCATAAACCTCAAGCGACGAGATCGCGAAGACGTAAAGGATCGCCACGTTGATATCGGCCAGAACCCATGTGTCGTTGAACGGGATCACCGCCCATGCGATCAGCGCGAGGACAAAGGACACCATCGGTGCCATTATGAACACGGTGCGATCCGCACCGGCCGGGATGACGATTTCCTTCACCACGTATTTCAGGGCATCGGCCACCGTCTGCAACAGGCCGAATGCGCCCACGACGTTCGGGCCACGGCGCATCTGGACCGCGGCCCAGATCTTGCGGTCGCCATAGACGAGAAACAGCAGGCTGACCATGACGAAACCGATCACCAGCAAACACTGGGCGGCGATGGTCAGGGCAATCCCGGCCGGGGTCATCAGAAAATCTGCCATCCGCGGTTATACCCCTGAAAGTCCTTGTTCACGGCAGGCCTCTGCCGTCGTTTGCGCATCTATTGCGAAAGATCCGGCCGGCAGGGTCGGCGAGACGGTGTAAACCGTATCGGCGCGAGAGTTACCAGCCTCTTCCACAAGAGTCGTGCGTACATGTCGCGCGAATGCATTATTCCGCAGCAAAATCGCTTCTGAGGCCGCGCAATCCGTTATCTGGCGTAGCGCCTCGGGCGCGACTGCACCGGCCAGTGCCACTTCGACCTGCAACAGATCGTCAGTCAGAAAGGACGCCGTTGCGGGTCCGGTCGTTCCGGGTTCGCCACCCGACGCGCAGGCACCGGTTAGTGATGCCACGAGGATGCTCATTAGACGTACCCCCATCGCACCTATTCTGCTGCCAGTTTGCCCGCCCGGCGCTCGGCGGCCAAGGCCGTCAGGTCCGCCATCACTTCGGATGCCCGCTGGATCGGGTTGGTCAGGTAGTGAGAGGTCAAGCCGGGCGCGAAATCGCCCTGCCCCATCGGCGCGGCAGGCTCGGCCTGCCATTCGTTTTCAGGCACCTGGTCAATCCGTGCCAGATGCGGCACCTCCGCCACCAGCCCCTGACGCAGTTCCGCAAGGCTGTCCCACGGCTGCGTCGCGCCCAGTTCGGCGGACAGCGCCCGCAGGATCGCCCAGTTTTCCTTCGCCTCACCCGGCGGAAAGCCCGCGCGCAGCGCAAGCTGCGGACGACCCTCGGTGTTCACGAACAAGCCCTGTTCCTCGGTCCATGCGGCCCCGGGCAGGATGATATCGGCGCGATGCGCGCCCCGGTCCCCATGGCTGCCCTGATAGATCACGGTGGGGCCTGCGGGGATGTCCATCTCGTCCACACCCAGCGCAAATACCGTCTCGGCACCGTCAAGCGCGGCATCGACGCCGCCCTCGGTCACAGCACCCGCATCCATCGCGCCCACGCGACCAGCGGCCTGATGCAATACAAGGAACTTCGACTCGGTCGCCTCGGCGAACGCCATGGCATGGGCAAGAACCGCCGCCCCATCCTCACCGCGCAACGCGCCCTGACCGACGATCACATAGGTTCGCCGCGACAGCGCATCCTGTTTTGAGCCTTCATTAAGCTTGGTCAGCCCGTCCCGGCCCGTCCCCAGATGGAAGTAATCATATGTCAGATCAACGGGTTGGCCGACGACCCCAACCTTAGCGCCCCGGCTCCACGCTTTGCGAATGCGCGCGTTCAGAACCGGCATCTCGGTGCGCGGATTGCACCCGATCAGCATGATCGCCTGCGCATCCTCGATCTCCTCGACAGTCCCGGTGCCCACATAACCCGACCGGTTCCCGGCGGGCAGTTTCGCGCCATCCACCCGGCACTCGACCGAACCGCCCTGACCGTCGACCAACTGCTTCAGCGCAAAAGCCACTTCCACGGGGGCCAGATCGCCCACGAGACCCGCAAGCTTGCGGCCCTTGATCGCGTCCGCCGCCGCCGCCAGCGCCTCCGGCCACGTGACCACCGCCAGTTTGCCGTCCTTCCGGACATAGGGCTTGTCCAGCCGCTGCCGCCGCAGCCCGTCCCAGACATAGCGCGACCGGTCGGCCAGCCATTCCTCGTTCACCCCGTCATGGTTCCGGGGAAGGATGCGCATCACCTCCCGCCCCTTGGTATCCACGCGGATATTACTGCCCAAAGCATCCATCACGTCGATGGTTTCGGTCTTGGTCAGTTCCCAAGGCCGCGCGGTAAAGGCATAGGGCTTCGATGTCAGCGCGCCCACGGGGCACAGATCGACGATATTGCCCTGCAACTCGGAATCGAGCGTCTGGCCAAGATAACTGGTAATCTCCGCGTCCTCGCCCCGGCCCGTCTGGCCCAGTTCCGGCATCCCCGCTACTTCGGTGATGAACCTCACGCAGCGCGTGCAGGAAATGCACCGCGTCATTGCGGTACCCACGAGCGGCCCAAGGTCCATGTCGTCCACCGCCCGCTTCGGCTCGCGGAAGCGTGAGAAATCAACGCCGTAGGCCATCGCCTGATCCTGCAGGTCGCATTCGCCCCCCTGATCGCAGATCGGGCAATCGAGCGGATGGTTGATCAGCAGGAACTCCATCACGCCCTCGCGGGCCTTCTTGACCATCGGGCTGTTGGTCTTGATCATCGGCGGCTCGCCATCCTTGCCGGGCCGCAGATCGCGCACCTGCATGGCACAGCTTGCCGCGGGTTTCGGTGGTCCGCCCACGACCTCGACCAGACACATCCGGCAGTTTCCGGCAATCGAAAGCCGCTCGTGATAGCAGAAGCGCGGGATTTCGATCCCAGCCTGCTCACAGGCCTGGATCAGCGTCAGCGCCGGATCCACCTCGATTTCGTGGTCGTCGATGATGATTGTGCGCAGGTCAGACATGCTCACATGCTCTCCATTTATCCTCGAAGGAAGCGACCCGTCTGGGCCTCTTCCCGAATGCCTCGGCAACAGGCGGCACGCGCCGCCGTCATATCGCCCCTCGTGATCTCGTTTTCTTGCAGATGCTCCGTGTGACCGCGTACATGACGCGCCTCCGGAAGACTGCGGGCCATGCGCCGCAGCCCCATAACGTGCATCATACCATTTGCAATGCCGGTCGTCACACTCATCCCGGCATCTCCATCAGATATTCGCCGATCTTGCTGCCTTCCGCCATCTCCGCCCGTCCGGCGGCACAGACCATCTCTTCGGTGATCTCACCCGACAACCCATGCTTGTCCAGGAACGCGTTCTGATGGGCCCGGAACGCCTCGGTCGAAGGTTCCATCCCGCCATCGGGGCGATCGGTGTCAAACCCGGCTTCCCGAAGCCGCACTATCACCTCGGTCGTGGCCTCATGCACGGTCTGGCCCTCAAGGCTGAGGGTCGAACAGGACCGCGCCAGTTGCTCGGCGGTCGTCACGGCCACAACGGCCTCCACGAACCACTCGGGCGCGGGCCGCAGTTCAACGTCATCCTGCGCGAAAGCAGGCGCCGCCGTCAGGGCCCCAATGGCTGCAAACCGTATCATGCCGCCGTCCCACAGGCGCGCGTCTGCCACAGCGTCGCGTCCTTCGCATAGGCCCAGTCGAACGCATGCTCGCTCGCGCCATGGGCCTTCAGATGCTCCAGCCGCGCCAGCGCCTCCTCCAGCGTCGGCCGGTGCCCCGCTTCAACCCACCACATGACGAAATGCATCTGCCCCAGAACCTCGAACCACTCGGCCTTCCGCTCATAGAACTGCCGGTGGATGGTGTTCCAGACGAAATGCTCAAGGCTCGCCACGTCCTCCCAGACCGTCAGGTTCGCCACATAACGCGGATCGCCGTCGATCTTGGCCTCGGTATTGCCCTGCCCGGGTTCTCCCGATCCTTCCATCATCCAGACAAAACCGGGGCTGCGCTTGCCCAGTCCGTTCACCCGGTCGAGATTGGCCATGAACTCCGCCACGCGCGGATCGTCTGTATCGGCCACAAGGCGACCCACGTTCAGTTGCGCCAGATGCCGGGCCATCAGCTGCGCCCTCCGTCTTCGGGCCGCTGAGGGGCGCGTTGCGGGTTAATCGCCAGCACCACACAGAGCGCCGCAACGCCCCAGAGGCCCGTCGCGCCAAAGGGCGGCGTCCCCTCGCCCGTTAGCGCGGCCAAAAGGGAAAACACGCTCACGATCAACGGCAGGCACGTCAGCAGAACAAGCTTCTTGGGGTGCCCGAGCTTCTGAAACACGACCGGCAGCGCCGCCGCGCTGACCATGATCGGAAGATAAAAGAGGACCGTTTGCACAATCACCCCCTACTCCGCCGCCACCGCTGTAACCTTGCCCGTCCGCTTCGCCTTGATCCGGTCCTCGATCTCGTCCCGGAAGTGCCGGATCAGGCCCTGAATGGGCCAGGCCGCCGCATCGCCCAACGCACAGATCGTGTGGCCCTCGACCTGCTTCGTGACATCCAGCAGCATGTCGATTTCCTCGACCTCTGCCTCGCCCTTCACCAGCCGGTCCATGACCCGCATCATCCAGCCCGTGCCTTCCCGGCAGGGCGTGCACTGGCCGCAGGACTCATGCTTGTAGAACGCCGACAACCGCCAGATTGCCTTGATGATATCCGTGCTCTGATCCATGACGATCACCGCGGCGGTGCCCAGACCCGACCTCTGCTCGCGCAGATAGTCGAAATCCATGATCGCCTCGCGCATGGTTTCACCGCGAAGGCAAGGCACGGACGATCCGCCGGGGATCACCGCCTTGAGGTTGTCCCAGCCGCCGCGAATGCCGCCGCAATGGGTCTCGATCAGTTCTTCGAAGGTGATCGACATGGCCTCTTCGACCACGCAGGGGTTGTTCACATGGCCCGAGATCGCGAACAGCTTGGTGCCCGAATTGTTCGGGCGTCCGAATTGCGTGAACCACCCTGCTCCGCGCCGCAGGATCGTGGGCACAACGGCAATGGATTCCACGTTGTTCACCGTGGTCGGGCAGCCGTACAGCCCCGCACCAGCGGGAAATGGCGGCTTCATCCGCGGCATGCCCTTGCGGCCCTCAAGGCTTTCCAGAAGCGCCGTTTCCTCGCCACAGATATAGGCGCCTGCCCCGTGATGCAGATAGATGTCGAAATCCCAGCCCGACTTGCAGGCATTGGGGCCCACAAGCCCCGCTTCATAGGCTTCGTCGATCGCGGCCTGAAGCGCCTCCCGCTCGCGGATATACTCACCCCGGATATAGATATAGCAGGCATGGGCCTGCATGGCGAAGCTCGCGATAAGGCACCCTTCGATCAGCGTATGCGGATCGTGCCGCATGATCTCGCGGTCCTTGCAGGTCCCGGGCTCGCTCTCGTCGGCATTGACCACCAGATAGCTTGGGCGACCGTCGCTTTCCTTCGGCATGAAGGACCACTTCAGACCGGTCGGAAAGCCGGCTCCGCCGCGTCCGCGCAGGCCCGACTCCTTCATCTGGTCGACGATCCAGTCCGCGCCCTTCTGAATAATCCCCGCCGTGCCGTCCCAATGGCCGCGCGCCTTCGCACCCGCCAGCGTCCGGTCATGCATCCCGTAGATATTCGTAAAGATGCGATCTTCGTCTTTCAGCATTCGGCTTTTCCCAAAAATATCAGTCGTTACGGCGCTTTCGCCAGATCTGCCAGGTGACGAACAGCCCCCACAGGAACCCGGCAAGCGCAATCATGTCGAACAGGAACACGTATCGCGCCTCCCAGCCCAACTGACCACCCAGCCACTGGGCCGCCATCCAGAAGATCATGGTGAGCGCAAACACAACCGCAACCAGCCGGGCCTGACGGGCCAGCTGGCGTTCTTCGTCTGGATTCATCGACATCGCGATACCCGTCTTCCTGCGCATCGGTCCCGATGCGGTTTTCTCGGTCTACGGCCCCGGGGCCGTCTCCACACGTTATCCGCCGTGCCGGTCTTCCGGTCTGGCGCTCTCTTCCTGACGGTTCCCTTCCGTCATAACGTTCAAGGCCCCGACCCCGGCGAGCGGTCGGGCCATTTCAACGCACTAGTAGACATCTCCCTTGTCGACCTTCTGCGAGAACTCGGTTTCGCCGCCCGCCGCCAGTGTCGCCGCCTGGCTGACCCAGTCATCGCGGCTGACGCGGCCCTTGAAGCCCTCAAGGTTTTCGTCGACCCACTCCACTTCCTCCGGTGTCCACGAGGCGACCTGCTCGTAATGATAGAACCCCATCCGGTGAAGCATGGCCTCAAGCTTGGGCCCCACGCCCTTGATCTTCTTCAGATCGTCGGCACCGCCATCGCGCGGGCCGTCAAGCCGCGCAGGCCCTTCTGTCGAATGTGTTGCAGCCACAGGCTCAGGCACCGGGACTGGCTCGGGCGCTGGGGCTGGCTCGGGCTCCGGCGCTGCAACCGGTTCCGGCGCGGCCGCGGCCGGCTCAGCCGCAGGCTGTGCGGCCGGAGCAGATGCTTTCGGCGCGTCGGGGGCTGAATGAAACGCCCGAAACAGGAAAATCGCGACCCCAAGCCCGACAAGCGCGGCAAGGAAAGCCGCCGGCGAAAATGCCATCTCACCAACAACCATAAGCATCAGGAAGGCGACGAAAGCTATCCCCCCGGATAGCACGCCAACCAGCAGCATCGATCCTTGTGTTTGCTTCGACATCAATATCTTCTCCCTGTCCGTCTCGGGCGCTGAGTTGGCCCGCTACTCGCTTTTAGCGCGTTGAGAGAACTCTGTCTCTCCCCCATCTGCAAGGATTTTCGCCTGCTCTACCCAGCCGTCCCGGTCGATCCGGCCCTTGAAGGAGAGCTTGTCGTCCATCCGCGCGACTTCGGCAGGGGTCCAGGCCGCAATCTGGGCGAAGGATGTCACGCCCGCATCGGCGAGTTTCTCGGCGAGTTTCGGCCCCACGCCCTTCAAAAGCGTCAGGTCATCGGCATCGGGTGCGACCGACCCTTCGGCGGGTCGCGCGATCTGTTCGGCCTTCACATCGGCCACCTTCGGGGCGTCGGCGCGGGCGGCATCGATTGCAGCAGCCTCTTCCGCCTTCGACGGCGCGGCCTCGGCAGAGCGCCACGGGGTCGTCAAAGGAACCTCGGTCCCGTCAATCCGCTTGACCGTGTCGTTCATCTCCAAAGCCAGGGCGACCGAGGCATTGTGATCGTGCCGCCCCTTCGCGTGGTCCTTGAGCGCGGTCAGGCCCGACAACGGCTCCGCTGCGAACCGTCCGTTCTGCGGCCCCGGTTCCGGCACCCGGCCCGCAGCCAGTTCGTCGATGATCCAGCCCAGCTTCTGCGCCGTCAGATCCTCGTAGTAATCCTTGCCGATCTGGGCCATCGGCGCATTGGCACACGCCCCCAGACACTCGACCTCCTCCCACGAAAACTTGCCGTCATCGCTCAGCGCATGGGGCTGTTTCGCGATCTTGTCCTTGCAGACTGCCACCAGATCCTCGGCACCGCAGATCATGCAGGACGTTGTGCCGCAGACCTGAATATGCGCAACAGAACCAACGGGCTGCAGTTGAAACATGAAGTAGAATGTCGCCACTTCCAGCGCCCGGATATAGGCCAGATCCAGCATCGCCGCGACGGTTTCGATCGCAGGCCGCGACAGCCAGCCCTCCTGCTCCTGCGCGCGCCACAGAAGCGGAATGATCGCGCTGGCCTGCCGGCCTTCGGGAAACTTGGTCATCTGCGCCTCCGCCCATGCCTGATTGGCGGGCGTAAAGGCAAAACTGTCAGGTTGGTCGGGATGAAGTCGTCTGAGCATCGGTTGACCTATTGGGTAAGAATACAGACCACCGGAATGTTCGGCACGGTCCTGTCAGGATCTTCGCCGCGCAGTTCCGCGAGCAACGTGGCTTGGCGCATTGCCTGCGCGTCACCGGTATCGGCGATAAAGCAAAGGTACAGCGTGGTATCGTTCCGCAGCCCGTAGATCGCCTGTCCGACACTGGAGACGGCAAACGGGGTAAAACCATCGGCCAGCAGGTCGGACGAGTACACATACTCGGCCTCGCCCACCTCCAGCGCATGGGCCGAAACCGGCAGCAAAGCCGCAAACGCGAAGGCCGCAAGACGACGCATCAGAGACTCTCGTCCGCAAAACAGGCATCCGCAGTCAGCCGGACGAAATCCCCGTCAATGCTCAGATCACCAGCCTCGGCCAGGGGCGCAAAGATCGCTTCGAACTGCGCATCGTCAAGATCGGCATGCGCGGCGCGCAATTCGGCCTCGGGCGTCATGCAGGCATCCGCGCGTATCGTGGCCAGCACGCGCGCCTTGGGGCTGGGCTTCGCCTCAAGTGGCGGGCACAGGGTCGGTGGGATGCCAAGCCGACCTTCCGCATCCTCCGATGCGACACCGTCAAGATAAAGCGCGGCCAGGGTATCCCGCACGAATTCCGGCCGGAACCCTTCCGGGCTGAACAGATCCGCCACTTCCATGGGCGCGACGGCGCATCCATGATCGCTCAGAACCGTCCACAAGGCATCGGTATCCTCCGCCGCGATCGCAGGCGCGGCGGACACCGAAAGGGCAACGGCAAGCGTTGTGAAGCGGTTCATCTGTCAATCTCCCCAAAAACCACGTCCATTGTGCCGATGATCGCCGCCACATCGGCCAGCTGGTGACCCCCTGCCACGTAGTCCATCGCCTGCAGATGCAGGAACCCCGGCGCGCGCAGTTTGGCGCGATAAGGTTTGTTCGTCCCGTCCGCCACCAGATACACGCCGAACTCGCCCTTCGGCGCCTCGACGGCGGCATAGATCTCGCCCTCGGGCACGTGGAAGCCCTCGGTGTAAAGCTTGAAGTGATGGATCAGCGCCTCCATCGACGTTTTCATCTCCGCGCGCGGCGGCGGTGTGATCTTGCCGCGTGCCAGAACCTCACCGGGTTCGTTACGCAGCTTCTCACAGGCCTGCTTGATGATCTTCAGGCTTTCGCGCATCTCCTGCATCCGGACAAGGTACCGGTCATAACAGTCGCCGTTCTTGCCCACCGGGATCATGAAGTCGAACTCATCGTAGCATTCGTAGGGCTGCGATCGCCGCAGGTCCCAGGCCAGTCCCGATCCGCGCACCATCACGCCGGAAAACCCCCAGTCGAGGATATCCTGTTCGGTGACGATCCCGATATCGGCGTTCCGTTGCTTGAACACACGGTTCTCGGTTAAAAGCCCGTCGATATCGGCCAGAACCCGCGGGAAATCGTCGGCCCATGTGTCGATATCGTCGATCAGCTCTGGCGGCAGGTCCTGATGTACGCCGCCGGGCCGGAAATAGGCCGCGTGAAGCCGTGCCCCACAGGCCCGCTCGTAAAAGATCATGAGCTTTTCGCGCTCTTCGAACCCCCATAGTGGCGGGGTCAGCGCCCCCACATCCATCGCCTGCGTGGTCACGTTCAGAAGGTGGTTCAGAATACGCCCGATCTCGGAATACAAGACCCGGATCAGCGACGCCCGGCGCGGCACCTCGACTCCCGTCAGCTTCTCGATCGCCAGACACCACGCATGTTCCTGGTTCATCGGTGCCACGTAATCCAGCCGGTCGAAGTAAGGCAGGTTCTGCAGGTACGTCCGGCTTTCCATAAGCTTTTCAGTGCCACGATGCAAAAGCCCGATATGCGGGTCGCACCGCTCCACGATCTCGCCATCCAGCTCCAGCACCAGACGCAGCACGCCATGCGCCGCCGGGTGCTGCGGCCCGAAATTGATGTTGAAATTCCGGATCTTCTGTTCGCCCGTCCGGGCGTCTTCGAATTTGCCGTCCATCATCTCACACTCTCTCGTCGCGCATCCACGCATCGGGCAGATGGCCCATTACGTGTTCCACGAATGTATATTGATCGCTCAGAAAGGCCCGTGCCGCCCGCGCCTGATCCGCGGTCATTTCCAAGGACTGACCGCCATGAACCACCCGCGCCAGCACCGGGTGCGGCGCGATTCCCAGGAACTCACAGATCCGCTGGGCCGCATCGCCCGCGAACAGATCGTCGAAGAACACGACAAGCCGCCGCGCCTCGGGCACGGCCTCGCGCATCCGCCCGATCACACCGGCATAATCGCCGCGCCGGGCGATGTGATCTTCCTCACCACGCAAGACCCGCTTAAGTATACGCCCCGCGCGTTCGGACGTGACATTGCCCGATGGCTCGCGCCGGCCGGCAATCATCCGCACATGGCTCCAGAGCCGCGCAACGGGGTCGCGCAGGATATACAGAAACCGGGTCTCGCCCAGCGCCGCCATCGCCCGCAGCCGGTCCACCGGCAAAAGCCCGTAGGCCGGGGTAATATCGCCCACCACCGACGCGCCCTGCCCCGCATCCAGATAACTCAGATAACGCTCGGCCGACTCTCCCTGACCCAACAGATCGATCGCCGCATCGATATCCCGCTGCCGTATCTCCGACCGGGCACGCGACTTTTCAGACCGAAGCTCCGAAATGCGCCGGTCCACACGATCCTCATCCAGCGCGTCAAAGTAATGCAGCTCTTTCACGGTGCGGAAATGGCACTCCGGATGCCCCGACAACCATTGATGCAGCCAGGACGTACCCGCCTTCGTGGCACCAAGGCCGAACAGAATGCGCGGCGCACTCACCTTCGCGGTTCCCAGTCCCGAAACGCCACGACCCATAACAGGATCAGCGCGCCGACGGGAATGAAACAGACAAGTGAGAACCACGGGTTCAGACCAACGCGCGGCAGAATGCGCGAAAACGGATAGGCCATCACGATGCCCGCGATCAGGTACCCGATAAGTCCGCCACTGCCCATCAGCCCGCCTTCTCTTCCGCTTTGTCATCGCCCGGCAGAACGTATTCCGCACCTTCCCACGGGCTCATGAAATCGAACTGCCGGTATTCCTGCACAAGGCTTACGGGTTCATAGACCACGCGCTTCTGCGCCTCGTCGTAACGGACTTCGGTATAGCCCGTGGTCGGAAAGTCCTTGCGCAACGGATGCCCGCGAAACCCGTAATCCGTCAGGATTCGCCGCAGGTCCGGATGGCCCGAGAACAACAGCCCGAACATGTCGAACACTTCCCGCTCGAACCAGTTCGCACTGGGATGAACCGAGATGATCGAGGGCACCATATCCTCTTCGCGCACCGCCAGCTTCAGGCGGATCCGCTGGTTCTGGTACATGCTCAGAAAATGATAGACGATCTCGAATCGTGCCTCGCGCTCGGGGTAATCCACCGCGGTGATATCGATGAGCGTCGAGAACCGGCAATTCCGGTCGGATTTCAGGAACTCGCAGAAGCTGACAAAGGACGACGCGGTGATCTGCATCGTCAACTCGTCATTCGCAATCTCCCAGCTCAGCACGCAATCCGGGCGCTTGGCTTCGATATGCGTGCCAAGATCGTTCAGGGCTTCGGACATGGGATGTCCCCTTTTCTAGCGCGTGATGGTGCCGGTGCGGCGGATCTTCCGCTGCAACTGAAGGATACCGTAAAGCAGCGCCTCCGCCGTCGGCGGACAGCCGGGCACATAGATATCAACCGGCACGATCCGGTCACAGCCGCGCACCACCGAATAACTGTAATGGTAATACCCGCCGCCATTCGCGCAGGATCCCATCGAGATTACGTAACGCGGCTCGGGCATCTGGTCATAAACCTTGCGCAAGGCGGGTGCCATCTTGTTGGTCAGCGTGCCCGCCACGATCATCAGGTCCGACTGGCGCGGGCTGGCGCGCGGCGCCGTCCCGAATCGCTCAAGGTCATAGCGCGGCATCGAGGTATGCATCATCTCGACCGCGCAACAGGCCAGACCGAAGGTCATCCAGTGCAAGGATCCGGTGCGCGCCCAGTTGATGATATCCTCGGTCGAGGTGACCAGAAATCCCTTGTCCTGCAACTCGCGGTTCAGGGTCTGGGTAGCGACTTCCTTATCGGGTCCGGCGGTAGCGGCTACTCCCATTCCAGCGCCCCTTTCTTCCATTCATAAGCAAAGCCCACGGTCAGGACGCCCAGAAAGACCATCATCGACCAGAACGCCACATCGCTGATCCCGCCAAAGGCCACGGCCCAGGGGAACAGAAAGGCAATCTCCAGGTCGAAAATGATGAACAGAATCGCTACCAGGTAGAACCGCACATCGAATTTCATCCGCGCATCGTCGAACGCGTTGAAGCCGCATTCATAGGCGCTGACTTTCTCGGGGTCGGGATTGCGCACGGCCACCACGGCGGCGGCAAGGATCAGGATCAGCCCCAACCCGATGGCAAGACCGAGAAAAATAAGGATCGGCAGGTATTCCCTGAGCAGATCATCCACGTTTCAGGCTCCTTCGGCAGAGGTCTTTTCACGCCTCTTTTCTTCGGTTCGCACATGCTTACGCCCGCGCCCCCTAAGGGTCAATGCAACTGCGGCATGGAATCGGACCGGAGGAGAGCTCTGGGCGCAGCGTAACGCACCGACGCGATCGGTCGTCGGACCGGCATATGTCTGGACATTACGCATCTTGATCAGATCAACCCCATGAACGAAATGAACTCGCGAAACCGGCACAATCAGGACGGATCGCACCGTCAGTCAGTCCGCATTGAAGTGACAGGCGGCTCCGCCGGACAAAGACGGTATCCGCTGCAGTCGCTCGAACGGCAGCATCTCCTTTCCGAACCCATACGCACACCTCTTACATAAGACTATCAGTGCCAAAGTCGATGTTGTTGAGAATGATTCTCAAATAGGTTATCCTAACGCTCAGCCAGCCAGTCTCCCGCCAGCATTTCCCAAAGCACTGACGAGGAAGAACATGATTGGCAGACTGATCCCATATGCCATTCTGGCAGCGGTCACCGGCCTTGCCCTGTGGCGCGACGCTCCCTATGCCACCCTACCCCTCATCGCGTTCATGACGGCTTGGTACACAATCCGCATAAGGCTCACAGACAACGCTCCTCCCAACGTCAAGGAAGAGCGCGATGCGAAACGAGAGCGGTTGCTGGCTGCGGTGGTCGGCATCTGCATGATATTCGTACCGCTCATTGCATTGGCAACGCCGTTATTCGACTTTGCCGCCTATTCGGCTTTTCCCGGCCAGTTCTTCCTGGCGGGTGTATCGGCGCTTGCGGGTCTCTACGTGTTTTGGCGTTCCCACGCCGACCTCGGCTCGTTCTGGTCGGCCCATCTGGAGTTGCGCGAGGGCCACGCTCTGGTGACGAGGGGTATCTACAGCCGGATGCGTCATCCGATGTACACCGCCATCTTTCTGATCACGATCGCCCACGCGCTTTTGTTGACCAACTGGCTGGCCGGCCCGGCGGGGTTTGCGGTCTTTACGCTCCTCTATGCCATCCGTGTTGGACCCGAAGAGCGGATGATGGCCGATCAGTTTGGCGCTGAATGGGAGGCTTACGCCAGCCGTACCCCGCGCCTTCTGCCGCGGCTCAGAGGTTGACGATATCAGGCATTCGTCCCGGCAGGTTTCCTACCGCTGAACGGCATGCAGCAAAGACGTGGATGCAAAGCCGAAACGGCCATTTGACGGCAACGCGGCATTCGGCACGCCATGCTCACAAACGGTCATCCAAATGGTGCGCCCAGGCTCTTTGACTACCGATCCGTTCTCAGGGTGACCGTTCGGAACGAAATGGACATCTGCGGCGCCCCGGGGCTGCACCCCTATCCCACGACAGATCTGCCCGTTACCCGGCCCAATCCGGTCTGCGCTTCTCGAAAAACGCCGCAACGCCTTCACCGGCCTCCGGGCTCTCCCAGCGCCGCACAAGCGCATCGATGCTCGCGTCGCGATTCTCTTGGGTGACCGAACCGCCAAGCATCCGCACCAGCGCCTTGGCCTCGGCCACCGCCCCGGGCGCACAGGCCAGATAGGGGGACACTTCCGCCTCGACTGCCGCGTCCAGATCGTCCGGCGCCACGGCGCGCGCCAGCATTCCCAGCTCGACCGCCTCGCGGGCATCGAACAGTCGCGACGACATGAATACCCGACGTGCCCGCGCCTCGCCCATCCGCGCAACCACATGGGGGCCGATCGTGGCCGGGATCAGGCCCAGTTTCGTCTCGGTCAGGCCGAACTTCGCACCTGACGCACCTATGGCCACATCGCAAACACAGGCCATACCCACGCCCCCGCCGAACGCATTGCCATGAACCCGCCCGATCAGCGGTTTCGACAACGCATTCAAAGCCTCAAGCATATCCGCAAGCTTTCGCGCCTCCGCCGCCCGCGTCGCGCCATCGGCGTTGATCTGCGCCTCCATCCACCGCAGATCGCCGCCGGCGCAGAAACTCCGCCCCTCGGCTGCGAGAACCACAACCCGCACCGCATCATCCGCCGCCAACGCCCGTGCCGCGTAATGCAACTGGTCGATCATCTCTCCCGACAATGCATTGTGCTTCTCGGGCCGGTTCAGCTTCAGTGTCGCAACACCACGCGCATCCGTCTCGATCGAAACCAGTGCATCGGTCATCCGCCCGTTCCTTCCCGCATCGCCCGCGCCATCTCCGCGGCTTCCGCCAAGACACGGCGGTCCAGCCCCGTCTCATATCCCAGCGCGTCCAGCCGCTCCGCAACGGCTTCAGTCGCCACATTCCCCACCGCCCCCGGCGCAAACGGACATCCGCCAAGACCGCCCACCGCCGCATCGAACACGCGAAGACCGGCATCCAGCGACGCTTCGACGTTCTCCAGGGCACGCCCCCGGGTATCATGGAAATGCCCGGCCAGTTGCCCCAAGGGGATTTCACCCGAAACCGCACCCAGCATCGCCGTCACCGTCTCCGGCACACCCCGCCCGATCGTATCGCCCAGCGAAATCTCGTAACACCCCATCGCGAACAGCGCCGCAGCGACCCGCGCCACCTGATCCGGCGCCACAGGCCCGTCATAGGGGCAATCCGTGACGCAAGAGACGTATCCCCGCGTTTTCACATTTGCCGCCTTCGCCGCCTCCGTGACCGCCTCGAACCGCTCCAGACTTTCCGAAATCGAACAATTTAGGTTCGCGCGGCTGAACCCCTCCGACGCGCTTGCGAATATCGCGATCTCGTCCGCGCGGGCCTCCATCGCCCGCTCGAACCCGCGCATATTCGGCGTCAGCGCCGCATAGGATACGCCATCGGCCCGCGTGATCCCAGCCAGCACCTCGGCCCCGTCTGCCATCTGCGGCACCCATTTCGGGCTCACGAAACTCGCCACCTCGATCCGCCGAAACCCGGCCCCGCTCAGCAGATCGATCAGCGCAATCTTCTCCGCCGCCGGGATCAGCCGGTCCTCGTTCTGAAGCCCATCCCGGGGACCGACCTCGAAGATCTCGACGCGTTCACCCATCCCAGGCCTCGTAGAAGTCCCGCTCATAAAGCAGTTCCGACCCCTCGGAGGGCAGCGACGCCTGAAATGCGGGCCGCTCCGTCAGACGCGCGTACCATGCCGCTGTCTCGGGAAAGCCCTCCAGTGTCGCAAAATACCGCGCCATGTAAACAGCTTGCCCCACTGCGACATCCGCCGCCGAAAACCCCGACGCGAGCAGGCACTCGCGCCGGTCCACAGCATTCGCCAACTGCCCCTCGATCGCCGCATAGCATTTCTTCAACCGCGCGGCCTCTAGCTTCATGACAATGGGCGAACGCATCGCGTCTTCGTAAAGCGCCACATGCTGCTGCGTCAGCGCCGCCGTATGCTGGCTGATCGTCTCGGCGAAATGCAGCCAGATCAGCCAGTCCGCCCAATCGGGATCGTCCGGGATCCGCCCCAGCCCGGCCTCGGGAAACCGCGCGCACAAGACCTGCAGGATCGCGCCGGATTCCCAGATCGTCTCGCCATCGATCTCCAGCGCAGGCACCCGGCCCGCCGGATTGACGGCAAGGTATTCCGGCAGCCGCAGGCTCTTGTCGAACGGGTGCAGCAGAATTTCGAACGGCACGTCCAACTCGTTCAAAAGCCAAAGCGCCCGCATCGAGCGTGTCTGGGGGCAGTGGTGCAGCCGGATCATGCCTCATCCTCCAGCCGGATCAGCGCCGCCCCGGCCTCGACCTGCGCGCCCTCGACCACCAGAACCTCGGCCACCACGCCATCCCGCGCGGCGGTCAGCGTATGCTCCATCTTCATCGCCTCCAGAACCGCCAGCCGCGCGCCCTTCGCAACCTCCGCCCCGGCCTTTGTATGAACCGATTTCACCAGCCCCGGCATCGGCGCCTCGATCACACCCGTCGCAACCGCACTCCCGCCACGATCCAGCGGATCGGGACAGGTAAAATGATACCCGTTCCCCCAGAACACGCTCACCGCATTGCCCAGCCGGACGATCCCGGCCCCGGTCTTGGCGCCATCCACCAGCCAATCGGCGCCCGAGCGGGTCACCACATGCTGCGCGTCCCCGACCACGACCACGACCACGAACCGATCCGCGCCGTCGGCGGCGACACGGCAGGTCCGCGCCTCGCCCGCATGGTCCAGAACCGCATCCCACACCAAGGGCTCCCAAAGCGTGAACCCGGCCAGCGGCCCCGGGCCGTCCAGCCCCAGAGCGCCCAGCGCCGCCAATGCCCATGTCCGGCTGCAGGGCACCGGATCGGGCGTCAAAGCCTCCAGGTCCCGCCCGATCAGCCCGGTATCCACGTCGCCCGCGGCAAAGCCCCGATGCCCCGCCAGCCTGCGCAGAAAGGCCAGATTGGTCACCGAGCCTGCAACGCGCGTCTCCGACAGCGCCCGCTCCAGCCTGCGCAGGGCAATCGCGCGGGTGGCCCCATGCACGATCAGCTTGGCGATCATCGGGTCGTAATAGGGGCTGATTACATCGCCGGGCCGCACGCCGGTATCCGCCCGCGCGCCATCCGGAAAGACCAGATGCGTCAGACGCCCGGTCGCGGGCAAAAACCCCGCCGCAACATCCTCGGCATAAAGCCGCGCCTCGAACGCGTGGCCGTCGATCGACAAATCCTCCTGCTTTGCGGGTAATGCCTCCCCCGCCGCAACGCGCAACTGCCATTCCACCAGATCGACCCCGGTGATCGCTTCGGTCACCGGATGCTCGACCTGAAGCCGCGTGTTCATCTCCATGAACCAGAACCCGTCGGATTTCAGCCCGTCCGAGCCATCGACGATGAACTCCACCGTCCCGGCGCCCTTGTATCCGATCGCCTCGGCGGCCCGCACCGCCGCCGCCCCCATCGCCTCGCGCATCTCGGATGTCATACCCGGCGCAGGCGCTTCTTCGATCACCTTCTGATGGCGGCGCTGCAACGAACAGTCCCGCTCGAACAGATGCACCGCGCGGGTGCCGTCGCCAAAAACCTGCACCTCGATATGGCGCGGTTTTTCGACGTATTTCTCGATCAATACGGCATCGTTGCCAAAGGCGCCCAGCGCCTCGGACTTGGCGCTTTCCAGCGCATCGATAAAACTTTCGGGGCGCTCGACCCGGCGCATGCCCTTGCCGCCACCGCCCGCCACGGCCTTGATCAGAACCGGATAGCCGATCCCGGCGGCCTCCACCTCCAGATGACCGGGCTCCTGATCCGCCCCGTGATAGCCGGGCACGACCGGCACGCCTGCCTTCTCCATCAGCGCCTTGGCCGCATCCTTCAGCCCCATGGCCCGGATCGCATCCGCATCGGGCCCGATGAAAACCAGCCCCGCCGCCTGAACCGCTTCCACGAAATCCGGGTTCTCGCTGAGAAACCCATATCCGGGATGGATCGCCTCGGCCCCGGTCGCTGATGCCGCCTCGATGATCCGGCCCCCCTTCAGATAGCTCTCCGCGGGCAGCGCCCCGCCGATATGCACCGCCTCATCGGCCATCGCCACATGGCGCGCGGTCCGGTCGGCATCGGAACAGACCGCCACCGTCGCCACCCCCATCCGCCGCGCCGTATCGATCACCCGACAGGCAATCTCGCCCCGGTTCGCGATCAGGATTTTCGTGAACATGCCCGCAATCACCCGAACACCTCGTCCACCCGGAACCGCTCGCAGACGACCTCCATCTCCGGGTCCCATCCGCCGTTTCGCTCGAAATACGCCCTATGATCGTCCTGCCAGCCCTCAAGGCTGTCATTCTCACCCTCGGCCAGCGCAAACGCCGCATCCACCTCGCTGAATGTCCGCCGCGTGACCTCGACCGTCTCGATCACCAGCGCGGGCGTTCCGTCCCAGTTCAGCGCGATGTCCCGCCGGCCCACGACCGGCATCGCCTCGCCATCCGGTCCGAAATCCCGCAAGGCGCCGCAGGTCGCGGTCTTCTTCCCGGACCGCACCAGGTCCAGAAGCCGCGCGCTCAGTTCGGGACCGTCACCAAACGTAAACGTCTCGGCCCCCGGGTAGCGCGCCTTCGCCTCTTCAAGTGTCACGACGCCCCTCCTTCGCCTTGTCTCAAATACGCAATTCTCAGCCTGCGCTTACCTGGCGTAATGCGCATGGTATGCGCATGGTTTCCGCATCGCTTCCGCATCGCCGTTTTCACATCCGGAACACGCCAAAGCGCGTCTCCCCGATCGGCGCATTCAAAGCCGCCGACAGGCTCAGATAGAGCACCTCGCGCGACTTCCGCGGATCGACGATCCCGTCATCCCAAAGCCGCGCGCTGGCATAAAGCGGGTGCGACTGGCGCGAGAACATCTCGATCGTCGGGCGTTTGAACGCGGCCTCTTCCTCCGCCGACCAGCTTCCGCCAACCCGTTCAATTCCCTCGCGTTTTACGGTCGCAAGAACGCCCGCTGCCTGTTCGCCACCCATCACCGAAATGCGCGAGTTGGGCCATGTCCACAGGAACCGCGGATCATAGGCCCGCCCCGCCATACCGTAATTCCCGGCCCCGAACGAGCCCCCCACGATCATCGTGACCTTCGGCACCGAGGTCGTCGCGACCGCCGTCACCATCTTCGCCCCATGCCGCGCGATCCCCTCGTTCTCGTACTTCCGGCCCACCATGAAACCGGTGATATTCTGAAGGAAAACCAAAGGGATACGCCGCTGCGAGCAGAGCTCGATAAAATGTGCCCCCTTCTGCGCGGCCTCCGAAAACAGCACACCGTTATTCGCCACGAGCCCCACCGGACAGCCCATCACATGCGCAAACCCCGTCACCAGCGTCTCGCCGAAACGCGGCTTGAACTCATTCAGACGCGAGCCATCGACGACCCGCGCGATCACCTCGCGGATATCATAGGGCGTCCGCAAATCGCCGGGCACCACATCCAGAATTTCGTCCGGATCATACGCCGGCGGTTCTGGATCGAGCCATTGAACTGTCTGGGGTCTTGCCCGGTTGAGCGATCCCACCGCCTGACGCGCCAGGGCCAACGCATGGGCGTCATCCTCGGCCAGATAGTCCGCCACGCCGGACAGCCGCGTATGCACATCGCCACCGCCCAGATCCTCGGCCGTGACCACTTCGCCCGTGGCA
Organism: uncultured Paracoccaceae bacterium; assembly: GCA_947503175.1. Classification (GTDB taxonomy): domain Bacteria; phylum Pseudomonadota; class Alphaproteobacteria; order Rhodobacterales; family Rhodobacteraceae; genus Ovoidimarina. Next base: position 467,219 of record CANNCO010000001.1, on the reverse strand, counting down.
GCCTTCACCAGAGGCGGACCAGCCAGAAAGATAGTCCCCTGATTTTTCACGATTATCGTGATATCCGACATGGCCGGAACATATGCGCCGCCCGCCGTGCAGGACCCCATGACGACAGCAATCTGCGGGATGCCCTTCGCGCTCATCTGCGCCTGATTGAAGAAGATCCGCCCGAAATGGTCGCGGTCGGGAAAGACCTCGTCCTGATTGGGCAGGTTCGCCCCACCGGAATCCACCAGATAGACGCAAGGCAACCCGCAGTCTTCGGCAATTTCCTGCGCCCTTAAGTGTTTCTTTACCGTGATCGGGTAATAAGTCCCTCCCTTCACCGTGGCGTCGTTGCAGACGACCATCACCTCCTGGCCCATCACCCGGCCAATTCCGGCGATCGCACCTGCACAGGGCGCGGCGCCGTCATACATGTCATGGGCCGCCGTCGCGCCCAGTTCCAGAAACGGCGATCCGGGGTCCAGAAGTCCCGCAACCCTGTCGCGCGGCAACATCTTGCCCCGCGCCTCATGCCGGCTGCGGGCCTTCTCACCGCCACCGGCCGCTGCAAGTGCCGCGGCCTCGGTGGCCACACGCAACGCCTCAAGATGCGCCGCGCGATTGGCTTTCGCGGCCTCGCTGCCAGCGACGAATTCAGACCGAATGACGCTCATCCCCCACCCTCGCGCGCATCGGTGACCTGCCCGCGCAGAATGCCTTCGTTCACCGCGATCCAACGCTCGCGATAGGCGTGCCGCGCCGCCTGCGCCACGTCATTCTGAAACGCCGCATTGACCGATGCGCCGACCGCCGCGCCGACGACCGGGGCCAATTGCGCCAGCTTCCGCGCCGAAAGGTTAACACCCAGCGCGGCCGCAACACGGTGCACGGTGGCCTGGGCGCCCGCCGCCTGCCCGGTCAGGCGCACGATCTTGCCCCAGCTTTCGGGAGAGATCTCGCTCCGGTCCTGCTCCAGCCGCGCAAGCGCCTCGGCCTTTTCCGCATTGCTGTTCGCACCTGCCAGTTGCAGGATATCGAGAATGAACACCCGCTCGGCATCGCTGTCGCCACCAAAGCCATAGGCAAGGCCCGTCAGCCGGGCCGTGCGCAGCGCCAAGGTGATCGTGGCCGGAATATCGACGGCCAGACCGATCGCCCCGAAAGCACCCGCCGCACCGCCCCCGGTCACAGCATAACCCAGCGCCCAGCGGCGTACTTCCGCAGCCGCCTCTTCGCACGCATCCAGATCGGAGAAGTCGTGTGAAATTGCAGCCTTGCGGATCGAAGCGGATGCTGCCCAATCCGCCCCTTTCAGGGCAACTGCTATCGCCTCGGCCGGTATCAGCCGGTTCGTCAGAAAGGACACGGGCCGCGCAAACTTGCGCACCGCGCGCGGAAAGACAGCAGGCGGCGCCGCACGATACGCATCCTGCTCGGCCAGGATCGCCGGCAGTCTGTCACCGTCGCTCATCCCATCGCTCCCATCAGTTCCCGCCCGATCAGCATCCGGCGGATTTCGCTCGTCCCCGCACCGATCTCCATCAGCTTGGCGTCACGGAAAATGCGCGCCACGGGACTGTCCGACAGAAACCCCGCACCGCCCATCGCCTGCACCGCCTGATGGGCAACCTTCATCGCTTCCTCGGACGCGTAAAGCACGCAGGCCGCCGCATCCTGGCGCGTGACCTCTCCCCGATCGCAGGCCTTTGCGACCTCATAGACATAGGCCCGCGCGGTGTTCATCGCCGTATACATATCGGCGATCTTGCCCTGCATAAGCTGGAAGTTTCCGATGGGTTGCCCGAACTGCTTGCGCTCGGTCATGTAGGGCATGACCTCATCCAGACAGGCCGCCATGATACCGGTACCGATGCCCGACAGAACCACGCGTTCGTAATCGAGGCCGGACATAAGCACGCGCGCACCCCGGCCTTCCTCGCCCAGCACGTTGTCGAACGGCACCTGCACATCCTCAAAGATCAGTTCTGCGGTATTCGACCCCCGCATCCCCAGCTTGTCGAAATGAGGGCTGGTCGAAAACCCGGTCATGGATTTCTCGATCAGAAAGGCCGTGATCCCCTTCGATCCCGCATCCGGGTCGGTCTTGGCATAGACGACCAGCGTATCAGCGTCCGGTCCGTTCGTGATCCAGTATTTTGTTCCGTTTAAACGGTAATGATCGTTGCGCTTCTCGGCGCGCAGTTTCATCGAAACGACATCGGACCCCGCCCCCGCTTCGGACATGGCCAGCGCACCCACATGTTCACCCGAGATCAGACCGGGAAGGTATTTCTGCTTCTGCTCTTCCGTGCCGTTCAACTGGATCTGGTTCACACAGAGATTCGAATGCGCACCATAACTCAGCGACACGCTGGCCGACGCGCGGGCGATTTCCTCTATCGCGATGGTATGGGCCAGATATCCCATGCCCGCACCGCCATAGCTGTCTTCGACCGTGATACCCAAAAGGCCCAGCTCACCCATCTCCCGCCAAAGCTCGGACGGAAACGTGTTGGCACTGTCGATCCAGGCGGCCATGGGCTTCACACGATCCTGCGCCCAGCGATGCACCATGTCGCGCAGGGCGTTGACGTCTTCGCCCAGATCGAAGGTCATCGAGGCCGTGAACATGGGCAGTCTCCCAAATTATCTGAACGCTTGTTCATTTAATACGCACACATACCGGCGGCGTCAATCTGGCTTCGCCAAATCCGGGCCAGACGATGTTATTGCGCAGCCGTTTGCGCCGCGCCACGGCGCTCCACTTCGTCGCGAATGATCCGGGCGATCAGGGCACAGTCTTCCAGGCTGAACGTCAGCGGCAGGCGCATGTCCAGAACGCCCCGCAGGATCCTGTCGGTCTCCGGCATCGGCTTTGGATCTGCATAGCGCCAATGGTCGTAGGTCGAGGTGAACCCCCGCGGATCGGGTGCCCCGAACCACTTCAACTCGACGCCGCGCGCCTTGCAGGCATCGACCAGAGCCTCGATTGCAGCGTCTGGCCAGTCCGGCAGCAAAAACTGGATCGACGACCCCACAAATGCCTCCGCCTGCGGGCGATGGGGAAGGGTCAGCCCCGGCGCTCCCGCAAGGCCCTGCTCGACAACGCGGTACCGCGCGGTCCAGCCGTCACAGGCGGTTTTCAGCTCTGCAAGCTGCGGGCGCAGGACCGCTGCGCGCAGGTTGTCCATCCGGGACGAGGTATTCGGTGTGTCGTATTTATGCGCCTCGAAAACTTCGGCGTCCGGTGCGGCACCGTTGCGGTCGTAGAGCATATACGAGCCCGACAAGAGAATCGCGCGCGCCGCAATATCTGGGTCGTCGGTCACAAGGAAACCGCCCTCGCCCGAATTCATGTGCTTATAGGTCTGGGTCGAATAACAGCCCGTGATCCCGTGACGACCCGAAGGGACACCCGCCCAGAACGCGCCCATCGTATGCGCGCAATCCTCGACCACCTTGATCCCGGCCGCGTCGCAGATCGCCATCAGCCGGTCCATATCGCAGATATGCCCGCGCATATGGCTGAGCAGCAGGACCGATGCACCGGATGCCGCCGCTTTTCCCTCCAAATCATCCAGATCAATCGTAAGATCGGGGGTGAGGCCGACAAAGACCGGGTGCCCCCCGACCGCCGCGATTGCGCCGGGAACGGGGGCCAGGGTAAAGGCGTTGGACAGGACGGGATCGCCGGGCTTCACCCCCACGGCCCGGAGCGAGATCACCATCGCCGCCCCGCCCGATGCGACCGCAAGACAGTATTTCGCGCCGGTAAACGCCGCGAACTCCGCCTCAAGCGCTGCCGTCTCGGACACTTCTCCGGGCCCAAGGTTGTAGCGGTGCAGGCGGCCGTGCTGCATCACGCGCGTGGCGGCTTCGATGCCGGCCTCGGGGATCGGCAATTGCTGGGTAAAGCTGCCGCTGAACGTTTCCTGCATGGCACCTCCTTGCTCCGCTCAATCTGGGATGCGGGACGCGCGGCGTCAATGTCGCGAAGCGAACCGGCGTATGTCGAAAACGGCGGGTTTCCGGGGCTGAGCACATGCGACGCTCCGCCTATGACCGATGCGCTCTCGTTCATTCACGACCTCTCCTGGGACGATCTGTCCGGCGAAGTCCGCACCCGTTCCCTTCTTTGCCTGCTTGATCTGGTGGGTGTTGCGGTTGGCGGGGCCATAACGCCGCTTTCCGGCATCATCCGCGCCCATGCCGCGCGGCATTTCGGAGGGCCGGTGCCGATCCCGTTTGAAGGTAATACCGCCTCGGCCCCCGGCGTGGCGCTTGCACTGGGCATGACGATCGACGCGCTCGATGGCCATGACGGGTACAATCCCGGCAAGGGCCATGTGGGCTGCGGGTTATTCCCTGCGACCTTCGCTGTCGCCGCCGAGACCGGCGCGCTGGACGGGCGCGCGTTCCTGACCACGCTGACGATGGGATACGAGATCGGGTCACGGCTTGGCGTCGCGCTTCACGCCAGCGTTTCCGACTATCACACCTCCGGCGCTTGGATCGCCGTCGCGGCAGCCGCCAGCGGCGCGCGGATCATGGCGCTGGACCCTGCCCGGACGCGCGAGGCGCTTGGCATCGCGGAATATCACGGGCCACGCAGCCAGATGATGCGCTGCATCGATCACCCGACCATGCTGAAGGACGGCTCCGGCTGGGGCGCGATGGCCGGCGTGTCGGCGGCCTATCTTGCCGCCGATGGCTTCACCGGAGCGCCTGCGATAACGCTGGAAGACGCAGCCGACCACTATACCGACCTGGGGTCCAACTGGCTGATCCTTGAACAATACTTCAAGCCTTACCCCGTCTGTCGCTGGGCGCAGGCCCCGATCGAAGCCGCGATGACGCTGAAACGCACACACGGGTTTGCCGCGTCTAACATCGCCCGGATCGAGATCGAGACGTTCCACAACGCAACACGGCTGGCAGTCAGTCGACCACGAACGACCGAAGAGGCCCAGTATTCAACATCCTTTCCGGTCGCCATCGCACTGGCCCGGGGCGACGTCGGAGCCGCGGATGTGGCAGAAAAGGCCCTGACCGACCCAGAAATCCTGCGCCTGTCCGATGCAACGGAGATGCGCGAACACGACCATGCGAATGCCAGCTTTCCTGCAAGCCGACCGGCCCGCACGATCATTCACCTTGCGAACGGCCAGAGTTTCACCTCCGACTGGCACGAACCCCGATGGGACCATCGCGCACCCGCGACAGAAACTGAATTGCGTAAGAAATTTCGGAGGCTTACGCGCCCCGTGATCGGAGTGCCCCGGGCCGACGCCTTGGAAGCAGCCGTTAACGGGATCGAGACGGATGGGCTGGCGCCGCTACTGGCCCTGATGGCTCAGCCGATCAATTCCCGGACCAAACGCGGAAGCGCGGCATAGTCAGGCAACAAGGCCTCCGGGTTCAAAGCAGCGACGCTATCGCCCGCCGGCCCGAATGTGACAAGGATCGACGGAACCCCGGCAGCCTGCGACGTCTTGCGGTCGGTGTCGGTGTCACCAACCAGCAACGACCGCGCCGGATCGCCGCCCGCGCGCGTCACGGCAGCGAGATAAGGTGCAGGGTCGGGTTTGCGCACCGAAAGCGTATCGGCCCCGACGAGCGAGGCGAACGCATCGCGCACGCCCAGCCTCGTCATCAGGATCTCGGCCAAGTGCTCCGGTTTGTTGGTGCAGATACCCACGAAGTAGCCGCGCGACTGTAAGACGCGGATCGCATCCATCGCACCGGGATAAAGCGTCGTATAGGTGTCGATTCCCGCCTCGTAATGCTCCAGCAAAAGCGGGAACTGCGCGTCGATGGCGTGTTCGTCGGAAACGCCAACCCGCTCGAACCCCAGACGCAGCATCGCCCGACCGCCCCGAAAGGCTGTTGCGGCATCTTTCACCGGGTCGAGTTGTCTACCCAGCCCCAATCCGATGAAACAAGCGTTCGCTGCTTCGATCAAATCCCGGCTGGTGTCGGCTAATGTCCCGTCCAGGTCAAAGATAACGGTCTTCATCACGCACTCCGCTCAACAAAATCCCCCAAGCGCTGTAACGTGGCGACACCTCTTGTGATGCCCCGGGCCTTGCGGGATGGCAGGCTTGGCGTAAAACGGCGTCAACAAAAAGGAAAGAGCAGTCGATGGGCACACAGTTGATCATCCTTGCGGCGGGTCAGGGAACCCGGATGCAATCCGAACGGCCCAAAGTGCTGCATGAAGTGGGTGGTTTGCCACTTTTTGCCCATGCGATTGCGTCGGGTGCGGATCTTGAGCCCGAAAAAATCGTGGTGGTTGTGGGAAACGGCGCAGATGCCGTACGAAAGGCCGCAAGCGCGATCGATGCCGACATTACCGTTGTCGAACAGGCAGAACGCCTGGGAACGGCCCATGCGGCGTCGATGGCAAGAGATACGCTCAAAGGCATGACAGGCGATGCGGTGGTGCTTCTCGGCGACACGCCCTTCACCCGCCCGGAAACGCTTGCGAAGATGGCCGATGCGAGGCGCGTCGGAAACGCGGTGGTCGTTCTGGGATTCGAACCCGCCGACCCGGCACGCTATGGCCGGATGGTTGTGCAGGACGGAATGCTCGAGCGGATTGTCGAATGGAAGGACGCCTTACCTAAGGAGCGCGCCATAACGCTTTGTAACGGCGGCGTTATGATGGTGGACACGGCGTTGCTCTTTGACCTGATCGACGAGATAGATAACGACAATGCCTCGGGCGAATACTATCTCACCGACATCGTGCGGCTGGCACGAGCCCGCGGGCTGGGAGTGACTGCGGTCACCTGTGATGAGAGCGAAACGCTCGGCATAGATACCCGCGCGGGACTTGCACGCGCGGAGGGAATGTTTCAGGCCGCGATGCGCCGCGAGGCGCTGGAAAACGGCGTCACTCTTGTCGCCCCGGACACTGTTTTCTTTTCACATGACACAGCTATCGGTCGCGACGCGATTATCGAACCGCATGTCGTGTTCGGCCCGGGTGTCACCGTCGAAACCGGTGCAACGATCCGGGCTTACAGCCATTTGGAAGGCTCCCATGTCGGTGCGGGCGCGGTCGTGGGGCCTTACGCCCGGCTCCGCCCCGGCGCGGAACTGTCGAACGACGCAAAAGTCGGGAATTTCTGTGAGATCAAGAATGCGCATCTGGGCGAAGGCGCGAAGGTCAACCACCTGAGCTATATCGGGGATGCGACTGTCGGAGCAGCCACGAATATCGGCGCCGGCACAGTGACGTGCAATTACGACGGAGTTTCAAAGCACCAGACGACCATTGGCGAGCGTGTCTTCATCGGCTCGGACACGATGCTTGTGGCCCCCGTTCATGTTGGCGACGACGCGATGACGGCCACGGGATCGGTGATCACCCGGGATGTTCCCGCGGGCGATCTGGCCGTTGCGCGTGCACGGCAGGAGAACAAGCCGGGCTTTGCACTGCGCCTCTTCAAGAAGCTTCGGGATGCCAAGGCGGCACGGCAAAAAGGATAGGCATATGTGTGGAATCGTTGGAATTCTGGGCGATCATGAAGCCGCACCGACCCTTGTCGAGGCGCTGAAACGACTGGAATATCGTGGCTATGACAGCGCGGGCATCGCGACGATCAGCGATGGCGCCCTTCAGCGTCGCCGTGCCATGGGCAAGCTTGTGAACCTTGCCGATCTTCTGGTGCACGAACCCCTCGCGGGCAAATCCGGGATCGGTCACACGCGCTGGGCCACCCATGGCGCGCCCTCCGTCAAGAATGCGCATCCGCACAAGGCAGGTCCGGTCGCGGTTGTCCATAACGGGATCATCGAGAACTTCAAAACGCTCCGTGAAGAGCTTGGGATGAAAGGGTATTCGACCCATACGGATACCGATACGGAAACGATAGCCCTTCTGGCACAATCGTTCCTGGATCAGGGTATGACACCCCGCGAGGCGGCGGAACAAACCATCGCGCGGCTGGACGGCGCGTTCGCACTTGCCCTGCTGTTCGATGGCGAAGAGGATCTGATCATCGGCGCACGCAAGGGCTCGCCCCTCGCCGTCGGCCACGGGGATGGCGAGATGTATCTGGGCTCCGATGCCATCGCCCTGTCCGGCATGACCGACCGCATCACCTATCTCGAAGAGGGCGACCGGGTCGTCCTTACACGACAGGGTGCTGAGATCTTTGACGGCGCGGGCCGTCGGGCCAATCGACCGATACGCAGGATTCAAGCCGACGCGGCCCGGGTCGAGAAGGCCGGCCACCGTCATTTCATGGCCAAGGAAATTGCCGAACAGCCGACTGTCGTGGCCGACGCGCTCGCCCATTATCTAGGCGAAGATGGCGCAATCCGGCTGCCAGTCGAGCTTGATTTCAAGCAATTTGACCGGATCGTCATGGTCGCCTGCGGTACAGCGCATTATGCCTGTCTGACAGCGCGTTACTGGTTCGAGGCGCTTGCCCGCCTGCCGGTCGATATCGATGTGGCCAGCGAGTTTCGATATCGCGAACCGCCTGTCGGAGAGAACACGCTTGCGATATTCGTCAGCCAGTCGGGCGAGACAGCCGATACGCTGGCCGCCCTGCGTTACTGCGAAGACAAGGCCAAGACGCTGGCCGTGGTGAATGTCGCCGAAAGCTCGATTGCCCGGGAAAGCGATCTGGCCCTACCGATCCTTGCGGGGACCGAGATCGGCGTTGCCTCGACCAAAGCGTTCACCTGCCAGTTGACGGTTCTGGCGATACTGGCGCTGAAGGCTGCCCATGATCGTGGCGAGATGGATGCGGCAGGTCTTGCCACGCATCTGGACGGATTCCGGACCCTGCCGGGGCTCCTGTCTCAGGCCCTTGCCACGGACGAGGCAACCAAGGCGATCTCGGCAGAACTGGCCGAGGCTCAGGACATTCTGTTTCTGGGACGGGGTGCGATGTTCCCTCTTGCCTTGGAAGGCGCTCTGAAACTAAAGGAAATCAGCTATATACATGCCGAAGGTTATGCATCCGGAGAGCTGAAACACGGCCCCATCGCCCTGATCGACCAGACCGTTCCGGTAATCGTGATGGCACCCCATGATGCACTGTTCGACAAGACGGTCTCGAACATGCAGGAGGTCATGGCGCGTGGCGGCAAGGTGGTTCTGGTGACCGACAGCACCGGCGCGTCAGTCGCTTCGGACGGGACCTGGCGGGTGCTGCAAATGCCAGCGGTTCCGGATTTTCTCGCGCCGATCCTCTATGCGATCCCGGCCCAGCTTCTCGCCTATCACACGGCGGTCGCGAAGGGCACGGATGTGGATCAGCCCAGAAACCTTGCGAAGTCGGTTACGGTCGAGTGACGCCCGAAGCCGCACTCGCGGAGATCGCACTCCATGCAGATGCCGAAAAGGCGGAACAGATGGCCGCCTATCACAAGGTGCCGCGCCAATACCTGGGGGTTGCAAACCCGGTTATCGACGCCTGCGCCAAGGCTTGGCGCAAGACACTTACGCTTGAAGACAGGCTGAACCTCGCGGATGGCCTCTGGAAGACGGACATTCACGAGGCGCGGGTCGCCGCTGCGAAACTGCTGACCCAAGCACGCATCCGACCCGACGATACCGGCGCGTGGCGGCTGATCGCAAACTGGGTCGGCGATTTCGATGCCTGGGCCATCGCCGATCATGCCTCGATCGCCGGGCAGAAACGGCTGGTCTGGGATCCGTCACGGCTGGACGAGGTCGAAGCGTGGACCACCTCGAATCATATGTGGACGCGCCGCGCCGCGCTGGTCATGACGCTGCCTTGGGCAAGAAAGACACATCCGAAAGAGGCCGATCTTGCGATCCGCGAGCGGGTGCTTGGATGGGCGGCAAGCTATGTACCCGATCGCGAGTGGTTCATCCAGAAGGCAATCGCTTGGTGGCTACGCGATCTGTCGAAGCGCGACCCTGATCGGGTCCGCGTCTTTCTTGAAACCCATGGCGCGGCAATGAAGCCATTTGCCCGGCGCGAAGCCTCCAGATACCTGCCGAAAGAGACCTAACCGCTGTTCTGATCGCGCAGAGTACGCCGCATGATCTTATCCGTCGCCGTCATGGGAAGGCTGTCGGTGAAGACGATCCGGCGCGGCGCCACATGGGGACTGACCCGCGCCTTGACGCGATCAACCAGACGGGTTTCCAGACCATCCCGCACCGCCCCTTGGCGCAAGACGACAAAGGCCGTCACGACTTCCGTGCGCACCGGATCCGGCAGGCCCACCGCCGCTGCCATCACGACATCCGGATCGCCGATCAAGCAGTTTTCGATCTCGGTCGGGCCGATGCGGTACCCCGCGGAGGTGATCACGTCATCATCGCGTGAGACATAGGTAAAATACCCATCTTCATCACGCGATCCCAGATCACCGGTGCGCAGCCAGCCATCGCGCAACTTTTCGGCCGTCTTCTCCGGCTGGTTCCAGTAACGCAGGAACATGACCGGATCGGGGGCGCGGACGCAGATCTCGCCGGTTTCACCGTTCGAAACCTGCTTCCCCGCGTCATCCAGTATCGCGACCTCGTGGCCCGGCACGGCAAGTCCCATAGTACCGGGCTTGATCTCCATCGCCGCGTGGCAGGTCGAAACCACGAGATTGCACTCGGTCTGACCATAGATTTCGTTGATCGGCGCGCCCAGCGCCTCATGGCCCCACGCATGAAGATCCGCTCCAAGGCTTTCGCCACCCGACCCGATCGAGCGGATATCGACGCCATCAGGAACCGGGGCCTGACGCATTAGCTTGAGCGCCGTGGGCGGCAGGAACAGGTTTCGCACCTTTTGGCGTTCGATCAGCCGATACGCTTCATCCGGATCGAATTTGCGCATCCGGTGCGAGACAAGCGGCACCCCGTGATAGAGGCAGGGCATCGCCAGATCCATCAGACCGCCGATCCACGCCCAGTCCGCCGGGGTCCAGCCCACATCGCCCGTTTGGGGCAGAAGTTCGTGCTGCAGTTCAACCGACGGCAGATGGCCGATAAGAAACCGGTGCGCATGAAGCGCACCCTTGGGCGCACCTGTCGTGCCGGAGGTATAGATCATGACCGCCGGATCGTCGGCTGTCAGGGTGGCTGGATCCAAATGATCCGAAGCCTCTGCGATCTCTTCCCAGAACCCGCGTATTGGCGCTGTCGCGGGACCATTCACCAGAATTTCGGCAAGATCGGGCAGATCCGGCCACAGGGACAGAAGCTTTTCAAGCTGCGCAGGATCGGCAACAGCCAGTTTCGCACCGCTGTCGGCCAGCCGAAAGGCCAGCGCATCGGATCCAAACAAGGTGAAAAGCGGCACGGTGATCGCACCCAGTTTCATCGCCGCGAAATGGGTGATCATGACCTCGGCGCATTGCGGCAGCAGGATCGCGACCCTGTCGCCCCGCCCGACCCCACGTGCCGCCATCGCGTTGGCAAGCCGGTCAGAGGCCAGTTTCAGCTCTCCATAGGTCCAGTTCCGGCTGCCGCCATCGTCATTCACATCGACAATCGCTATGCGCACAGGCTCTGTCTTGGCCCAACTATCGCAGCAGGATCGGGCAATGTTGAAGTCCCCGGGGATCCTCCATTCAAACCCCGCGCGATGGTCCGCCCATGTGCCGGAGGTGCGGATAGCACGCGGGTTCATCGGATCTCTCCTGCAAAATTGAACAGTCGTTCATTTACCAATCCGCACGCCGAGCGTCAATCCAACCACCCCTTGCGGCCCACCGCGCTCCGAACTAGGCTTTGGCCCATGAATGCACCTCTCATAGACCCGTTCCAACGCGCCATCACCTACCTTCGGGTATCGGTGACGGATCGCTGCGATTTCCGCTGTGTTTACTGCATGTCCGAGAACATGACCTTTCTGCCGAAGAAAGAGCTTCTGACGCTGGAAGAGCTTGACCGGATGTGTTCCACCTTTGTGGGTCTCGGAGTCGAGAAACTGCGGATCACCGGCGGGGAGCCGTTGGTGCGCCGCGACATCATGACCTTCTTTCAGGGCATGTCGCGGCATCTGAATTCGGGCGCATTGAAAGAATTGACGCTGACGACGAATGGCAGCCAGCTCGCCCGGTTCGCACCCGATCTGGCAGCCGCGGGCGTGCGTCGGATCAATGTTTCTCTTGATACGCTCGATGAGGCGAAGTTCGCAGAAATCACACGCTGGGGCCGTCTGCCTCAGGTGCTCAAGGGCATCGATGCGGCGCAGAAGGCTGGCATCCGGGTCAAGATCAACGCGGTGGCGCTGAAGGGCTTCAATGAAGACGAGTTGTTTCCGCTGGTCGACTGGTGCCACGAACGCGACATGGATCTGACCTTTATCGAGGTCATGCCCATGGGCGATATCGGTAACGAAAACCGTCTGGATCAGTACTGGTCGCTAAAGGACCTGCGCGCGACGCTGGCCGAACGCTTCACGCTCATCGACCTGGCCGAACGCACCGGTGGCCCGGCCCGCTATGTTCAACTGCAGGAAACCGGGCAAAAGGTCGGTTTCATCACGCCACTGACCCACAATTTCTGCGAAAGCTGCAACCGCGTGCGCATCACCTGCACGGGCGAGATCTATATGTGTCTTGGTCAAGAAGATATGGCTGACCTGCGCGCACCCTTGCGTGATCATCCAGACGATGACGCACCATTGAGAGAGGCGATCCGGGCGGCGATTGCAGCGAAACCCAAGGGCCACGACTTCGACTATTCGCGTCAGAAGCTTGACGGGCAGATGTCCCGCCATATGAGCCATACGGGCGGCTGATGTCCGCGCCCTCCCCCGGTAGCTTGTACCGGGTCTATGCCGGACTGACCGCACTGGCGGCCCCTTCGATCAATATCCATGTCCGCCGCAAGATGACGGCAGAGGGCGTTGCACCCGTCCGTATCGCCGAACGGTTCGGAGAGGCGACCGAGGCCCGCCGGGACGGCTCGCTTGTCTGGTTCCATGCCGTCAGCGTTGGCGAGGCTCTGTCGGTTCTGGGTCTGATTGAAGAGATGGGGCGGCGCGACCCTGCCCTCCAGTTTCTGATCACTTCGGTTTCGGCCACCTCTGCCCGTCTGGTCGCCGAACGATTGCCACCCCGCACGCGACACCAGTTTGCACCGCTCGACACGCCAAAGGCCGTGGCGCGGTTTCTGGATCATTGGGCGCCGGATCTTGCGGTCTTTGTTGAAAGCGAGCTTTGGCCGCGCCAGATCGTCGAGACTCACCGGCGTAGGATTCCCCTCGCACTGGTCAATGCGCGGCTGTCGCCGCGCAGCCGGACACGCTGGGGCAAGTGGCCTGTCCTTGCCCGGGCCATACTGGCCCGCTTTCAGGTGATCGTGAGTCAGACCGACGAAACGGCGGAGGCGTTAGAGGACCTTGGGGCAGATGCTGCATCGCTTAGCGTCTCGGGCGATCTGAAAGCGGCTTCGGCACGCCTGCCGCTGGACGTTGATGAGGTCGACCGGTTGCATGCCTTGATCGGCGACCGTAAACTCTGGGTCGCCGCCTCCACCCATCCGGGCGAGGAAGAGATCGTGGCGGACGCGCACGATCCCGACCGCCTCCTGATCCTTGCGCCACGTCATCCGGACAGGGGCGACGGTCTGGCCGCGATGCTGCGCGAACGGGGCTGGCGGGTGGCGCAGCGGCTGAAGAACGAACCGCTGGAACCTGAGACGCAAATCTACCTGGCTGATACATTGGGCGAAATGGGGCTCTGGTATGCGCTGGCGGATGTCGTTTTCCTCGGCGGATCTCTGAAAGAGATCGGCGGACACAACCCGTTCGAGCCGGCGCAGTTCGGGGCGGCAGTCCTCACCGGCCCGCATATAATCAATTTTCGGGAAACATATGATCAGATGGCGGGCATGGGTGCCGCGCGGATCGTGGCTGATGCAGACAGCCTGAGGGCGGCGCTTTCCGATCTTGATGACACCGATACACGGGCTGCGATGCAGGACGCCGCGCGCGCCTTCGTGCGGGAGCGCACGCAGATCCGCGATCACGTAGCCGATCGGTTGATGCCACTTCTTGCAAGTGAAAATCGTTAGGCCATGCCAGAGGTTTACGTCACAAATTTCAACAAGAATTTCACCGGAGTGTCCGCCACAGCCGCGGGCGTTGCCCGGGCACAAAGTGCGGATTACGACCTTGCGCTTGTGGGCGAGCCACTGCCTGATTTGCCAGCACCGATCAGCCGCGTCGAAGCGGTACGTCTATCCCGAACACCACCCCCCGGAAGGCCTTTTTCGATCTGGCATGTCCGCCGCAATACCGAGATGCGGGCAGCATTGTGGGCCCGAGATGTGCTACGACGGCCCATCCGGATCGTCTTTACCTCTGCCGCGCAACGCCGCCATTCGGCCTTTCCCCGCTGGCTGATCAGCCGGATGGATGCGGTGATCGCAACGACCGAAGCGGCAGCAGAGTTCGTGCCGAATGTCCGCGCGGTCGTCCATCATGGCGTGGATATCGAAAGGTTTCACCCAGCCTCTGACAAGGTTTCGGCATGGAGCGAAACCGGCCTCCCGGGCCAGCGCGGAATCGCGACGGTGGGTCGTATCAGGCCAGAGAAGGGTACGGATCTGTTCGTCGATGCCATGCTGCGGGTCTTGCCCGACCTCCCGGAGGTGACTGCACTTGTCATCGGAAAAGTAACCCGCGGGCACGAGGCATTCGCTGCAGATCTGAAAAAGCGCGTTGAGGCGGCTGGTTTGTCCGACCGGATTCTCTTTCCCGGAGAAGTTCCAACGGATCAGACCCCCGCCCTGTTCCGGGCCCTCAGTCTGATCGTTAATCTCCCGCGATACGAGGGCTATGGGATGGTCCCGCTCGAAGCGATGGCCTCGGGTACGCCTTTCGTCGCGACCGATACCGGACATTATCGCGCGTTTTCGGCGCAAGGGACGACCGGAAATGTTGTGCCGCTGGAAGATACGGGTGCCGCGGCAGAAGCCATGCAAAGGTACCTGACAGATGACGACGCTCGTTCGGCAGCGGCAACCCGGGCCCGCACGCTGGCAATAGAGTCCTATTCGACGCGGCGCGAAGCCGATGCGATCAACGCCGTATATGAGCAACTCTGGTCCGAAGGCTAACCCAGAGGCAGACGGCGCTCTACGATTTCCGCAAACCATGAGCTTCCGTAAGGAAGCGCCTCGTCGTTGAAGTTGTACCTAGGGTGATGCAGCGGCGCAGCCTCACCGATCCCAAGGTGGATATACGCGCCGGGCCGGGCGTTCAGCATATAGCCGAAATCCTCTCCCCATAGGTAGATCGGCGCAGTCCCACAGGTTCCCGAGACGGCAACCGCAGCTTCAGCGGCAAATCCGGTTTCTGCCTCGGCATTCGTCATTACCGGATAGCCGCGCTGATAGTCGACCTCGGCCCGCGCACCGAAGGTCTGTGCCGTGCCTTGGGCGATCTCGGAGACGCGGCGTTCCGCATGGTCGCGCACGCTTTCGTAAAGCGCGCGCACCGTGCCTTTGAGATGCACACGATCTGCCACAACGTTCGATGCCTTGGTCGAGGTCTCGAAAGACGTGACCGAGACGACGACTTGCGCAACCGGGTCGGTTTCGCGCGACGCGATGGCCTGAAGCGCGATGACGACGTGGGATGCAACAAGCGTTGCATCGACCGCCTGATGCGGCTGTGCGGCATGCCCGCCTTTGCCCAAAATCTCAATATCGAACTGGTCGGCGGCGCCGTAGAATGCCCCCGGCCGGATCGCGAAATCCCCAAGCGGCAGGCCGGGAACGTTGTGCATTCCATAGACCTCGTCGATGCCGAAACGGTCCATCAGACCCTCTTGCACCATCACTTCGCCACCACCACCATTCTCTTCGGCAGGCTGAAAAATCACGATGGCTGTACCGTCGAAATTCCGGGTCTCGCACAGGTATCGCGCAGCGCCCAAAAGCATCGTCGTGTGCCCGTCATGGCCACAGGCATGCATCTTTCCAGCGGTTTCCGACGCATAGGGCAGGCCTGTCTCTTCGTGGATCGGCAGAGCATCCATATCTGCGCGAAGCCCGATGACACGCCCATTGTCCCCACTACGCCCACGGATCACACCGACAACACCGGTTTCTGCGATCCCCGTGACAACCTCATCGCAACCGAACTCGTTCAGCCGCTCGGCCACAAATGCCGAGGTTTGCGGAAGATCGAACTCCAACTCTGGATTGCGGTGGAGCGATTGGCGCCACTCGGCCAGTTCGGGCAACCAGTCGGCAAATCGGTTTCTGATCGGCATGAATGGCCTCCGTTACCCGTCACATCGGAAGGCTTCCATCAATATCAAGCCCCTACGAGCCCGAACCTGACGTCATCGGCAAAGACTGGCAACCACATCATCAATAAACCGCTCACCGGCAGCAAACTGCTCAAGCGAGAGGTATTCGTCAGCCTGATGGGCCTGCGCAATGTCGCCGGGGCCGCAGATGACGGCAGAATAGCCCCGCGCCTGAAACTGCCCCGCCTCGGTGCCGTAGCTGACGACGTGGGAGCCATTGTCGCCGGTCAACCGGCGAACAGTGCGTTCCGCCGCACCATCGGTTTCGGGTACAAGTGCTGGCATTTCAAAGCGGCATTCCGCAGTGATCGCCGCATCAGGATGAACTTCCTTCATGCCCGCTTCGATCCGGGCGATCTCTTCCTGCAGCCGGGCATCCCAATCCGCGCCGTTTTCGCCCGGCACGACGCGGAAATCGACGCAGAACCGGCAGTCCTTTGCCGTGATGTTCGACGCCGTGCCGCCACGGATCATCCCCACATGAACCGTGGTCCAGGGCGGATCGAACGTCGCCGCAAGTGCCCCGGGCGTTTTCGCCCTGTTTTCGGCATTCATCCTGTTCGCCCAGTCGATCAGCTTTGCGCCTTCCATGATCGCGTTTACGCCTTTGTGCATCATCGAAGAATGCACTTCATGCCCATGCACATGGACGTTCCACCCGGTGCTGCCCTTGTGCCCCGTGACGACACGCATCATCGATGGCTCGCCGATAATCGCAGCAGCGGCGCGGGGCAGATGGCGGGCCATCTCGTCGATCATGTCGGGTGCGCCGAGACAGCCGACTTCTTCATCATAGGAAAGCGCAATCTGAAGCGGCCGTTTCAAGTCACGCTCAAGCGCCAACGGCACTGCCGTAAGCGCCAGCGCATCGAAGCCCTTCATATCACAGGTGCCCCGGCCATAGAGCCGCCCGTCCCTTTCGGTCACGCTGAACGGATCGGTGGACCAGTTCTGCCCGGCTACTGGGACCACATCTGTGTGCCCCGACAGGATTATCCCCCCTTCAACTTCGGGTCCAACGCTCGCATATAGCGATGCCTTGGACCGGTCGGCGTTCCAGACCCGCGTGGCGCTTACTCCGAGATCGTCAAGATACCCCTCGACCCACTCGATCAGGTCGAGATTGCTTTGATCGCTGACCGTCGGGAAGGCCACGAGCTGATCCAGTATCGTGCGCGCGGTAAGGGTCTTGGGCATGACAATCCGAGTTCTGATAAGAAACGACCGCATCGCCGGAGACGGTGCATCTGACCGCGCGACGCTATCGGTTTGGAGATGTGCAAGTCAAACCTGAACCACAGTTCAATGGATCGGTTTTCTCGGGAAATCCACGGTTGCATCGAATTCGAGCAAAAAAGAACAACGTACCGATTTCCAATGCTTCAGCAGAACAAACAGCCCGGCCTCGCGACAACCTGAAAATCAGTGTCCGGCGTTTCTCCCGGTCTCGAAACCCTATCCCGTCGAGTCGCCGCGAAACAGGAAGAGAATCCTTGAATCTGACCTGATTCCCGTTCATTTGCGGGACGATTTCCCAAATCGGAAGACTGACACATGTATGAGTCGCTCGGAT
The DNA here is from genome assembly GCA_947503175.1 of uncultured Paracoccaceae bacterium. Lineage (GTDB taxonomy): Bacteria > Pseudomonadota > Alphaproteobacteria > Rhodobacterales > Rhodobacteraceae > Ovoidimarina. Next base: position 449,401 of record CANNCO010000001.1, on the reverse strand, counting down.
TCGAGAACCTGACCGCACCACAGGCCGCCATCGGGCTGGGCCTGATCCTGGGTCTTTTGTTCGGGGCTTTGGCCGAGGTGACACGCTTCTGTCTGCGCCGTGCCGTTGCCGGTGACACAGGCGAGCGTCGCTCGGCTGCGGGGGTATGGGCGATTGCGTTGGCCGCGGCGGTTGCGGGCACACAACTGGCAATTCTCTCCGGTCTGCTCGACTTCAGTGCGCATCGCTTCTTCTTGGCCGAACTCCCGATTGCGGCGATCATAATCGGCGGGCTGATGTTCGGCGCGGGCATGGTGCTGACGCGGGGCTGCGTGTCGCGTCTGACGGTTCTGGCCGGGTCGGGCAATCTGAGAGCTGTCTTTGTTCTGCTGGTCTTCGCGATCACAGCACATGCAACGCTCAAAGGCGTTCTTGCCCCCCTTCGGACGACGCTGGGCAGCCTTACAGTGCCTCTGGGCGAAACCATCTCGCTTGCAGCACTGCCAGGTGGTGCACCGCTCTGGTCGGCAGTTCTGGTTGTTGCAGCCCTCGTCGTTGCATGGCGGTCAGGCGCGAAGCCCGCCCATCTGGGCCTGGCCATCCTTCTTGGGCTGCTGGTCCCCGCAGGATGGGTAGGAACGGGGTTCGTCCTTTATGACGATTTCGATCCGATTGCGCTTGAAAGCCTTTCGTTCACATCGCCCGCCGCGGATGCGCTGTTCTGGACGATCGCGTCAACCTCGATCCCGGCCGGGTTCGGCACCGGTCTGGTTGGCGGCGTCTTTGCCGGAGCCCTGGTCCTGGCCACGCTGTCCCGCCGGTTTCAGTGGCAAAGTTTCGAAAACCCGGCACAGACGGGACGCTATGCCTCTGGCGCGATGCTCATGGGTGTCGGTGGCGTTCTGGCGGGCGGCTGCACGGTTGGCGCGGGTCTGTCCGGGGTCGCAACGCTTTCGTTCGCAGCCATTCTGGCGCTTGCATCGATCATCTCGGGTGGTGTGATCGCTGCACGTTTGCTGTCAGGCTACGGTACAAAGCGTGCCGATGCGGTTCCGGCAGAGTAACTAGCTCACGTCCTTCCGGATACGGCGGATCAACCCCCACACCCCGAGGATCACAAGGGGTGTGACCACAGCCGTGAGAACAATGTTCGACACCCCGGTCTCTTCTCCGACGGGCCCCAGAATATAGATCGCCAGATTGACGGCGTAATAGCTGATCGCGACAACGCTGAGCCCCTCGACAGTACGCTGCAGGCGAAGCTGCAGGTCCGAACGCTTGTCCATGCTTTCCAAGAGGAGCTGGTTCTCGGCCGACCGCTCCACATCCACGCGGGTCCGCAAAAGGTTACCCGCGCGCATGGCCCGATCCGACATGGCGTTCAACCGGGACTCGGTGGCATGGACGGTCCGCATCGCGGGATCGAACCGGCGCATCATGAACTCATGAAAGGTCTGCCGCCCTTCGAAACGTTGCTCTCGCAAAATCGCCGTTCGTTGGCTCACGAGTGCCTCATAGGCCCGCGTCGCACCGAACCGGAACGACGAGCGCGTCAGCATGTTCTCCAACTCGCCCGAGATTTGCAGGAGAGAATCGAGCGTCTCTTCCGCCTTCGTGACCTTGCCCGACATATCGCCCATCAGCCGGGTCAGTTCCTCATCGATCTCGCCCATCCGTTTGCCCATATCCCGCACACGGGCGAGGCCCAGCATCGACATGGTCTTGTAGGTTTCGATCTCGCAAAGCCTTTGAACAACACGCCCAATCCGGCGCGGACCCGCATCCGGTCGCGCGAAGACGACGAATCGCATATGCCCGGCCGGATCGATCCGGAAGTCGCCCGCGATGACAGCGGCATCGTCGATCACCCGGCTGGCGGCAAGACTCTCCGAAACGAACCAATCCGCAAGCTTCTCACCGATCCCCGTGTCGCCGTTTTGCTGTTCAACCCGGATCAGGGCCGACGTCATCCGGACGCCTGGCGCCTTGCTGAGCCAATCCTTGGGAAACACGTCAAAGGTCACGGCATCGAACGGTCGCTCTGCCGTTCCGCTCTCGAAAACGGTGTAAGTCACGAATTCCGTGTGGCTTTCCCATTTGAGCCAGTGCTTGCCGATCTGGCCGTACCAATGGGTTGCGCCGGGTTGGGGATGGGTTGCACCGAACCTGTCCAATAGCTCGGTCAGATGCGCGCGGTCGAGATCGCGGTCGCGTTTCGCCGCGTCGTCGGGACGTTTGATCGCCAGATAGGCTGCGCGGCTTGGCGCTTCCAGCGGCGGAAACGGCCGGGCGTGAAGCTCGTTCGCCAACTTGTAGCGCAGGGGATGATCTTCGATTTGCGTCATGTCTGGCCCATCCTGATAGCCTTGCGAGTAGCCAAGATTGCCTACTATGTAAACAAAATTCACTGTAATTTCCTGAACTTAGATGTGCACCATGGTGCACTGACGCTGGTTTGTGCAGTCATGTCGCTGCCGGGCCAGCGAAACACTCCGCCCCGGCGCAGCGTCCGGGGAACGGAAATGAAAAGGTATGTGTATGAAGATCGGTTTCATCGGATTGGGAAATGTTGGCGGGAAACTGGCAGGAAACCTGCTCGCCAACGATGTCGATCTTCATGTGCGTGACCTCGATAAGACTATTGCCGCGCCCTTTCTGGACAATGGTGCAGGCTGGGCCGACAGTCCCGCAGAGCTTGCACAAATATGCGATGTGGTGATCACCTGCCTGCCCAGCCCCGCAGCCTGTGCCGAGGTCATGGAGGGCGACGGCGGGCTTTTGTCCGGCCTTGGGCCCGGCAAGATCTGGGCCGAGATGTCGACGACCGATGGGGCTGAAGTTCAGCGAATGGCAGCCCTTGTTGCGGATGCAGGCGCAGAGGCAGCGGAGTGCCCCGTCTCAGGCGGTTGCCACCGGGCTGCAACAGGAAACATCTCGATCTTTGCCGGATGCAGCCGTGCCACGTTCGAACGGCTGATGCCGGTCCTGTCGATTCTCGGACGCCGTATCCTGCATACCGGTGAGATCGGGTCTGCATCGATGCTCAAGGTGATGACGAATTACCTTGCCACAGCGAACCTTGTGACCCTCTGCGAGGCGCTGGCGGTGATGAAGGCACAGGGGCTTGATCTGGGCACGACCTATGAGGCGATCCGTATCTCTTCGGGGAACTCCTTTGTTCATGAGACCGAAAGCCAGATGATCCTCTCGGGGTCACGCGACATTTCTTTCACGATGGATCTTGTTCTGAAAGACATCGGGCTGTTTCAGGATCTCGCCGAGCGGGCCGATCTGCCGCTTGAGATCTCGCCCCTGCTGATCGACATCTTTCGCGACGGTCAGGCGCGGTACGGGAACCGTGCCCAGTCCGACGACATCGTGCGCAGGCTGGAAGAGGCCGCGGACCTCGACATCCGCACCCCGGGGTTTCCGACAGAGATGGTGGATGACGAACCGCCCGTGCGCGGAGAAGAGATCGTGATCCGACGCTAGGCGACCCGCAGCCAGGTCATCATCCCGGACGCCGAATGTTCGAGCATGTGGCAGTGCAGCATCCAATCGCCCGGATTGTCCGCGACAAACGCGATTTCGGCCGTCTCCCCCCGCTCCATCAGCAAAGTGTCACGCAGCGGACCAGTCGATCCATCGCCGAACACTTGCCGGAAATGATGGCCATGCAGGTGCATCGCATGGGGCCATGCAGTATCGTTGATCATGCGGATGCGCACCGTCTCGCCCAGACCGGCCTGAAACAGCGGCACATCGGGCATGCCCGCGTGACCGGCGAGTGACCATAGAGCTGGAACCTCCTCCCCATCATGTCCGGCGAAGGTCCCGCCGGGCATCCGCCCCATGGCACCGCCCGCCATGGCCAGTTCGACGACCGCCGCGTCTTCAAGCGCGCCCAGCGGCGGCACATGGTTCGGGGCAAGTGCGCCCGGCGCATCAAGGGGGGCGCTTCGCGCGCTTCCGGAGACAGGGAAGTCGGCCACGGCCAGCGCTCCGTCGCGGTCGGTCTCGACAACGCGCGCGACCTCGCCGTCCGAGGCCGTGATGTCGACGATCAGATCGGCCCGCTGCGCCGGGCCAAGACGCACCGCATCAACCGAAGCAGGCGCCGCAAGGGGCATCCCGTCAAGCGCCACGAGCCAGGCGCGCATGCCCATGACCGCAAGCGGAAAGACACGTGCGTTGGCCGTGTTCGCAAGGCGCAGGCGCAGGCGTTCGTTCTGCCTGACCGGCAGCACGTACTCCCCCTGCCCGTTCACGGTCACCCAGTTCCCGATGCGCCCGGCATGGGCCCAGTCATGCATCATGCCAAAGCTTTCGTGGATCGTCGCGTCCTCGGCGAACCGCCAGTCGTCGATCAGCAGAACCTCGTCCCGGTCGACTGCCGGCAGATCGGCTTCCTCGACGATCAGTGCACCATACAACCCGCGCGCCATCTGCTCCCACGAGCGGTTATGGGGATGATACCAGTAGGTGCCGGCATCAGGCACCTCAAAGCCATAGTCGAAACTATCGCCCGGCGCGACAGGATGCTGGGTAAGGTGCGGGACCCCATCCATCGCGTTATCAATGCGAATTCCATGCCAATGCACGGTCGTGTCCTGCGCGAGTTCGTTGATGAGCCGCCGCGTGACGCGTCCCCCCTGCGGCACGCGAATCGTCGGACCGGGGACGCCACCGTCATAGCCCCAGATTGGCGTCGGCGCGTAACCGGACGGCGCCAATTGCGCTGATCCCGGAGCGGCGCGTAGCTGCTGATATGTGCTTGCACGCGCCAATCCCGGCGCTGCGACCGACATCGCAGCGGTGCCAGCAAGAAACGCCCGACGGGTAAGCGGCATGTCAGTTCTCCGAATACTCTCCGAGAAAGTATAATAGCGCTTCCAGAGTGCGCGTCACCTCACGATAAAGGGCCCCGCTTCGCCGCGAGGCCCCTTTTTGTTTTCGGTAACTGACTCGTATCAGTCGATCTTGGGCAGCAGGTTATCGAGCGATGCCTTCGCATCCCCATAGAACATGCGTGTGTTCTCCTTGAAGAACAGCGGGTTCTCGATACCGGAATAGCCGGTCCCCTGTCCGCGCTTCGAGACGAACACCTGTTTGGCCTTCCAGCACTCAAGAACCGGCATCCCCGCGATCGGGCTGTTCGGGTCTTCCTGTGCAGCGGGGTTCACAATGTCATTCGACCCGATGACGATGGCCACGTCAGTGTCCGGAAAGTCGTCGTTGATCTCGTCCATCTCAAGAACGATGTCATAGGGAACCTTCGCTTCGGCCAAGAGCACGTTCATGTGTCCGGGCAGACGTCCCGCAACGGGGTGAATGGCAAAGCGCACCGTCTTGCCCTTGGCCCTCAGCTTGCGCACCAGTTCGCTGACCGATTGCTGCGCCTGCGCCACCGCCATGCCGTAACCCGGAATGATGATGATGCTTTCGGCCTCGTTCAGGGCGACCGCAACACCCTCGGCGTCGATCGCAACCTGCTCGCCCTCGACCGCCATCTGCGGCCCAGAAGTTCCGCCGAAACCACCAAGGATAACGCTGATGAACGACCGATTCATGGCCTTGCACATGATATAGGACAGGATCGCACCGGACGAGCCGACAAGCGCACCTACAACGATCAGAAGGTCATTGCCGAGGCTGAAACCAATGGCCGCCGCCGCCCAGCCGGAATAGCTGTTCAGCATCGAGACCACGACGGGCATATCCGCCCCACCGATCCCCATGATCAGGTGATAGCCGATGAAGAGCGCCAGGAGCGTCAGCAACACCAGCGTCCAGCTACCCGAATCGCCCAGATACATGGCGGCCAGAAGCAGCGATCCCAAGGCCGCCGCCGCGTTCAGCATGTGACCGCCCGGCAATTGCTTGGCCGAGGTGTCGACCTTGCCCGCCAGCTTGCCATAGGCAATGACCGATCCGGTGAAGGTCACGGCCCCGATCCAGATGCCAAGGACCAGTTCAACCTTGAGTATGTTGATCTCGACATTGGATTTCTTGGCGATCAGTTGCCCAAAGGACGACAGGCCGTCGGAAATCTCCTTTGGCAGGCCGATCGCGGTATACCCGTCGGGTCCGACCGCACCGAAGACGAGGCTGTTGGCCTCATAGATGCCTGCGACGGTATTGATCATGATGTCGGCGTTAAAGCCCACGAACACCGCTGCCAGACCGACAAGCGAGTGCATGATCGCCACCAGCTCGGGCATCTGGGTCATCTGCACCTTGGTGGCCAACTGATAGCCAACCGCCGCCCCCAAAGCGATTAGGACGATGGAGGCGAGCCAAAGGCCCTGGCCGGGCCCGACCATGGTGGCCACGACCGCAATCGCCATACCGGCGATGCCGTACCACACGGCCCGTTTCGCGCTTTCCTGCCCCGAAAGGCCACCCAGCGAAAGGATGAAGAGAACAGCCGCGACCGCATAAGCCGCAATAGTGAAACCGAAGTCCATGATCTGAGGTCCCCGCGCTTTAGGATTTCTGGAACATGGCGAGCATGCGCCGTGTCACGAGGAAGCCGCCGAAGATATTCACCGAGGCCATGAAGACACCTGCGGCTGCAAGTATCGTGATAAGGACGGAACTGGATCCGATCTGGATCAGCGCCCCAAGAATGATGATCGACGAGATCGCGTTGGTGACCGCCATCAACGGCGTATGAAGCGAATGCGCCACGTTCCAGATCACCTGAAAGCCGATGAAGACCGATAGCACAAACACTATGAAATGCTGCATGAAGCTTGCCGGGGCCACCAGACCGACGGACAGCACGAGCGCCGCGCCGATCGCCAGCAATGTCACCTGCTGCTTGGTCTGCGCCTTGAACGCGGTTACTTCCTGCGCCCGGACTTCTTCCGGCGTCAGTTCCTTCGACTTTTCCTTCGGCTTCTGCGCCGCGATGGCGGCGACCTTTGGCGGCGGCGGCGGGAACGTTATCTCTCCCTCGAACGTAGCTGTCGCTCCCCGGATCACGTCGTCTTCCATGTTATGGACGACCTTCCCGTCTTTCTCTGGCGTCAGATCGGTCATCATGTGACGGATGTTGGTCGAATAGAGCGTCGAGGACTGTGCCGCCATCCGGCTGGGGAAATCGGTATAACCGATGATCGTTACGCCGTTATCGGATACGATCTTTTCATCCATCACGGTCAGATCGCAGTTGCCGCCCCGCTCTGCCGCAAGGTCGACCACAACCGAACCCGGCTTCATCATCTCGACCATATCCTTGGTCCAGAGCTTGGGTGCCGGGCGGCCCGGGATCAGGGCCGTCGTGATGACAATGTCGATGTCGGGCGCGAGTTCGCGGAACTTCTCAAGCTGCTTGGCCTGAAATTCCGGGCTCGAGGGGGCCGCATAGCCACCGGTCGCGGCGCCGTCCTGCAATTCGCTCTCCTCGAACTCAAGGAACACGAACTCGGCTCCCATCGATTCAATCTGCTCGGCTACTTCGGGACGGACGTCGAAGGCATAGGTGATCGCACCGAGCGACGTCGACGTTCCAATCGCCGCAAGACCGGCGACACCGGCGCCGACCACCAGAACCTTAGCGGGCGGCACCTTGCCTGCGGCGGTGACCTGCCCCGTGAAGAACCGGCCGAAGTTGTTGCCGGCCTCAATAACGGCACGGTAGCCCGCGATATTTGCCATGGACGACAAAGCATCCATCTTCTGCGCACGCGAGATCCGCGGAACCATGTCCATCGCGATGACATGGGCGCCTTTCTTGTTCGCGGCTTCCATCAGCTTTTCGTTCTGACCGGGATAGAAGAACGAGATCAGCAGTTTCCCCTTGGTCAGCCGCTTGATCTCGGCATCGGAGGGTGGACGAACTTTCGCGACGATCTCTGCCGCTTTCCAAAGTGCCGCGGCGGTCTTGACAACCTCTACCCCGGCCTCTTTGTACGCAGCATCTGTAAATCCGGCCCGCGCACCTGCGCCCGCCTCGATCACACAGTCATAGCCAAGCTTCTGCAGTTGCCACGCCGAGTCCGGCGTCATCGCCACCCGCGCTTCGGTCTCGAAGACTTCCTTTGGTGTACCGATCTTCACGTCTCAGGCTCCCCCGTTTCGATTGGCATTGTTCTCAAACGTTATGGGCCGCTAAAGGCCGAAGTCTAATATCCGGCGCAAGAATGTTTCACAAGCAGATGCTGACGCTGCGGAAATTCCTCAGATCCAGCGCCGAACGCGCGCCGTGTATTCGGCGAAGGCTTCCGGAAACGCGCGGGCAAGCCGCGCCTCTTCGCCAATGATAAATCTCTTCTCGATCAATAGGATAAAGAGGGGAACAAGAACCAGCGACAAGACCGCATCCCAGCGTAGGATCAGCCCTGTCAGTATGAGCGCATCCGCCAGATAGATCGGGTTCCGACTGATACCGAAGACACCCGATGACACAAGTGCCGAGGGTTCGCGATGCGGAATTGGCGTCGTTCTGGCCCGGCTCATCGTCAGAACCGCAAGGACGGCCAGTAGGATGCCCAGACCGACAAGTGCAGCGCCGGCAATTGAAGACCAGCCACCGCCGAAATCAAGTCCAAGTGGCAGATACCGGGCCTGAAGCCAGGCGGTGAATGCAAAAAGAGCAAGCCAGAACGGCGGTATGTCGATCATCTTCATAAGCAGAGACTAGGCCACCCCGTCAGGCATTCAAAGCCGGTTTGCCACCTCTTTCCCTGCATTCGGTCACAAGGTAAGGACGCAGTATCTCAAAACCCGGATTGCATCTGATGACTGACTTCGCCGCGACGCGCGCCCTGTTCGATCTCCCGGAAGGTATCACCTATATGGACGGCAACTCGCTTGGGCCATTGCCCCGATCGGTTCCCGACCGGCTTGCGAGGACGGTAACGGACGAATGGGGGACGATGCTGATCACCGGATGGAACGATGCCGGTTGGGTGCACATGCCACGAAAACTCGGAGACAGGATCGCACCACTGATCGGCGCGGCTCCGGGCACAATCGTCACCGGGGACACCCTGTCGGTCAAGGTGTACCAGGCGCTTGCCTCTGCGTTGATGATGCGACCGAAGCGCAAGGTAATCCTGAGTGATTCTGGTAACTTCCCAAGCGATCTTTACATCGCGCAAGGTCTGATCAAGGCCTTGGACCAAGGGCACGAGTTGCGGGTTGTCGCACCCGCAGACGTCTCCGGCGCTATCGATGACACCATAGCCGTCCTGATGCTGACCGAGGTCGACTACCGCACCGGCCGCAGGCACGACATGCCTGCCTTGACGACAAAGGCCCACGAGTGCGGTGCCATAAGTATCTGGGATCTTGCCCATTCCGCCGGGGCACTGCCGGTTGACGTGGCCAGCGGTGGTGCGGATTTCGCCGTTGGCTGCACCTATAAGTATCTCAATGGCGGCCCCGGCGCTCCGGCGTTCATCTATGTCGCCCCTGAACATGCAGACATCGCGCCACCCGCCTTGTCGGGATGGTTCGGGCACGAGGCCCCGTTCGCTTTCGATCTGGATTTTCGTGCAGCGCCCGGCATCGAACGTATGCGCGTCGGCACACCGCCCATTCTGCAAATGGTGGCGCTCGATGCCGCGCTGGACGCCTGGGACGGCGTCGACATGAATGATGTACGCGCCCGGTCGATCGAACTGTCAGAGGCTTTTATTGCAGGCGTCGAGGCGCGCTGTCCCGAGTTGACACTCGCCTCGCCCCGCGATCCGTCAGAACGCGGCAGTCAGGTCAGCTTCCGCCATCCCGAGGGCTATGCGATCATGCAGGCTCTGATCGACAATGGCGTGATCGGGGATTTTCGCGCACCGGATATCCTGCGGTTCGGGATCACCCCGCTTTACCTGAACGACAAGGATATCGAGACGGCAGTGATGACCCTCGCCCTGATCATGGAAGACGCGATCTGGGATCGTGACGATTACAAACGCAAAAGGGATGTGACGTGACATGGCATCTGCGCCCCTATCTCCGTGAAGACGCCGAACGCTGCGGCCTGTGCTATCTCGATGCCATCCGGAACGGCACGCGCGGCCACTATACTGCGGCCCAGGCCGCCGCGTGGGCCCAAAGCCCCGACCCTTCCGAATGGGCCGGACGCCTTTCGACCGGGACCACATGGGTTGCCGAAGATGCAGATCTGGTGGCCGGCTTTCTGACGCTAACTGGCGACGGCCATCTCGACCTGTTCTTCGTACGACCGTCTTACCGAAAATCTGGTGCCGCCGCAGCGCTGTATCAGGCTTGTATCGATCATGCGCACGCCCATGGCATGCAACGTCTCACGACTCACGCAAGCCTTCTTGCCAAGAGCTTTCTGGCACGCCGGGGGTGGACCTGTCTCGAAGAAGAACAAGCCTTGCGAAATGGCCAGTACCTGACCCGCTTCCGGATGACGTTGGAAAAAGTGTCGCCGTAGCGACGGAAACCCGCCCGCACTCCGTATCAGACATGTTCAACTGATGGAGAGCCAGATGACACGTATCATTCTGACGATAGCGGCCATCGCGCTTGGCATGGCTGTCTCGTCCAGAGATGCAGGCCCCGCCGCCCCTGTTCACCGGGCCGAAGACCGCATCGACCCTTCGGAGACCCGGATCGAACGGCTATCATACAGTTCTCATTGCCGCGACGAGACCAGCCAACGGTCATAGTCGCTGACCAGAAGGTGCATTGGGGCCTCATCCTCCTCCACCTCGGCGAAACGACCGATCGGCTCGCGAAAGATGTTGTCGGTCAGATCGTCGTTGACGGTCGAGACCTCGCCTATGAGAACATCACCGCCGTCGCCCCAAAAGGCGTGCCAGTCGCCGGGCATGAGCGTCACGCTCTCGCCCGGCGCAAATGTCAGAACCTCGCCAGGGCCGAATGACCGTTCGATCCCGTCACAACGCACCATTCCGCCCCGATCCGGTGCGAACTGCCCTTGATCGTCAGACCCGAAAAGCTCTATGGCAAGCGTCGCTCCGCCCCGGTTTATGATGTCTTCGGATTTGATCACATGGGTGTGCATCGGGCTGATCTGATCCTGTCGCGAGATCAGCAGCTTTTCCGCATAGACCATGCCACGCCCGCGCTCGAGATCAGCCAGCGCCCCGTTCCGCAGCGTAAAAAGAAACAGCCCCAGCTTGTCGAAATCCCCCTGCCCGTAGTCCGTGATGTCCCAGCCCATGCGCGCCTCGACGATCCGTCGGGCATCGGTTCGCGCCCGAAACTCCTCCGGCGTCCAATAGGCGAAAGGCGGAAGCACAAACCCATGCCCCCGGATCATGTCGTCTGCCGAGGCCATGATCTCATTGATGCGGGAACGTTTCACAGAAGCCCTCTGATGGCTGGAATATCAGTCCTGCCTTGCCACGCCTTCCAACCAGTTCGCAAGGCAGGTCTTCAACGCGTCCCAATCGGTGAACTCCTTGTTCTCGTGCGGATCGACCTCCTGACCTTTCTGCGCGGCGATCCATCTCATAGCCCAGGACTCAAAGAAATTGTACTCGGTGAACCTGTACGCACCGGCAATGTGTTCCACACGGCCGGACGTCCATCCCGCGTCATCGAAGAACCGTTGTGTTGAGGCGTTGAGGTCTTTCCAGTCTTCGGCATCATCGCCGGCGGCGCAAAGCGAAACACCCAAAAACAGCGTCGGCATGCGATTGAGAGCGGTCGCATGCGCCTCGGCAAACTCTCCCAGTTCGGACTGGTACGACCCGGCATGCACCGATCCGGCAAGGATTGCACCGTCAATGCGAGACAGGTCCATGGGATTGGCATCACTGGCGTGGATCAGCGCGACGCTGTGGCCGGCATCACTTATCTGGTCAAAAGCGAAACGCGCGACCTTGCGGGTCTGGCCATCGGTCGAAGCATAAACAATCAGAATTCTCATGTGACGTCCTCCGTTGCGGCAGGAGTGTCGCATAGCCCGGGGGGTCCGGATTGATCGGGAACAATCCCAACGACGTTCAGGCGCTCTTCAGCCGTGCCGTTCGGCTGCCCGATGCCCAGTCGCGAACGGCATCGCCAAATGCCTCGAACAACGGGCGCGAGACAGGATCGTTCGCAGCATTCCACTCCGGGTGCCACTGGACGCCCAGCGCAAATCCCGGCGCGGCGTCCACGCGGATTGCTTCGGGCGTATCGTCATCGGCACGCCCCTCGATCACGATGCGGCGCCCGGCCTTTTCGATGCCCTGCCCGTGCAGCGTATTCGTCCTTACGCGGGTCGCTCCAAAAATCCGATGGAACACGCCACCCTCGACCAGCGTCACGTCGTGACGCAGTTCGAACTTTTCCTCCAAGGTGCCGTCAGGCGGCATCCGGTGATTCATCTTGCCGGGAAGATCGCGGATCTCCGGATGCAATGTCCCGCCCATGGCCACATTCAGCTCCTGGAAGCCGCGACAGATCGCCAGAAAGGGCTGGCCGTGTTCCACGCAAGCCCGAACCAGCGGCAGGGTGATTGCATCGCGTGCCCGATCGAAAGCCCCATGGGCCTCTGTCTCGGGGTGGCCGTATTCTTCGGGATGAACATTCGGACGCCCGCCCGTCAGCAGAAAGCCGTCACAAACACTCAGGAGTTCCTCGACCGAGACCAGCCGCGGATCGGATGGAATGACCATCGGAATTGCACCGGACACTTCGCTGACGGCCTCTGAGTTCATCGTACCGCCGGCATGAGCCGGGTACTCATCGTTGATCAGATAGCTGTTGCCGATAATTCCAACAATCGGACGCGACATGCGATTGGCACTCTCGTTTTTCTAGGTCATGTGTAAATATAGCGTCAAATCCAATGATGGAAGGCGTTTTGGGGCCGACTCGGCTCTGCGAATACGCACATGTCCGGCAGTTTTCGCCGCCAGTTCGCGTAGATACCTGCCGAGTTACTTCGAGCCCCCGTCTGTCGCCCCGCGTCCGGCGGCAACGTTCGGAGCAGTAACGAACCTCGTCCCAGACCCGCGCCCACTTCTTGCGCCAGGCGAAAGGGCGCCCGCAAGCGACACAGGTCTTTTGCGGCAGGTTCGGTTTGCGATGGGAGGTCATGGGTCGCATTTTCTGCGGTCCCCCGGCGTTTGTCCATCCGGGCTTGGTTGACGACGCCGCTGGTTGGCATACCCTCTACCGTCACAAGAAACCCTACCGGAGATCAGCAGATGAAAGATGCCGCGCCACAGGCAGTCTACCTTGCGGACTATACCCCGCCCGCATTTCTTGTGGATGATGTGCATCTGACCTTTCGGCTTGCGCCAGATGCCACACGGGTTCTGTCGCGCATTGCCTTCCGCCCGAACCCGAAGGCAAACGAGCATGAGTTCCGCCTCGACGGCAAAGACCTCAAACTGATCTCGGCCCGGATCGACGGAAATCCGGTTTCGCCCGAGACAACGTCAGAAGGTTTGACCTGTCGGGTGCCCGATGCCCCGTTCCTCTGGGAAGCGGAGGTCGAAATCGACCCTGCTGCGAACACAGCGCTTGAGGGCCTTTACATGTCGAACGGCATGTATTGCACGCAATGCGAGGCGCATGGTTTTCGCAAAATCACCTACTACCCCGACCGCCCCGATGTCATGGCGCCTTTCACGGTCCGGATCGAAGGGGATACGCCCGTCCTGCTTTCAAACGGCAATCCCGGGGCTTCCGGAAAGGGTTGGGCCGAATGGCATGATCCATGGCCCAAACCGGCCTACCTGTTTGCCCTCGTCGCGGGCGACCTGATCGCGCAGTCCGGCAGCTTCACGACAGCTTCGGGCCGCGACGTGGCGCTAAACGTCTGGGTCCGCACGGGTGATGAAGGGAAGTGCGCCTATGCGCTCGACGCGCTGAAGCGATCCATGCGTTGGGACGAAACCGAATATGGCCGCGAATACGATCTGGACGTGTTCAACGTCGTTGCCGTGGACGATTTCAACATGGGTGCGATGGAGAATAAGGGGCTGAACATTTTCAACTCGAAATACGTGCTCGCCAGCCCCGATACCGCGACAGATACGGATTTCGAACATATTGAAAGCATTGTCGCGCATGAGTACTTCCACAACTGGACCGGCAACCGCATCACCTGCCGCGACTGGTTTCAGCTTTGCCTGAAGGAAGGGCTGACAGTCTTTCGGGATCAGCAGTTCTCCGGCGATCAACGCAGTCATGCGGTCAAGCGGATCGAGGACGTGCTGCAACTGCGCGCCCGCCAGTTCCGTGAGGATAACGGGCCTCTGGCGCATCCGGTTCGCCCCGCGAGCTTTGTCGAAATCAACAACTTCTATACCGCCACCGTTTATGAGAAGGGCGCGGAACTGATCGGAATGCTGCGCCGGCTTGTGGGCGATGATGGCTATGCCCGCGCGCTGGACCTGTATTTCGACCGCCATGACGGCGATGCGGCGACCATCGAAGACTGGCTGAAGGTTTTCGAGGATGCCACCGGGCGGGACCTGTCACAATTTGCCCGTTGGTACGCGCAGGCGGGAACCCCCCGACTGCGCGTCAGCGAAGAGTTCGACAACGGCAACTATACGCTTCATTTCGAACAGGAAACGCCGCCGACACCGGGACAGGATGACAAAGGCCCTCAGGTCATTCCGATCGCGGTCGGTCTGCTCAACCCCAATGGCGACGAGGTGGTTCCGACAACCGTTCTGGAGATGACGGAGGCCCGGCAAAGCTTCTCCTTCGACGGGCTTGCGGCCCGACCCGTGCCGTCGATTCTGCGCAACTTCTCGGCCCCGGTCATTCTTGAACGCAGCAGCACTGCGGAAGAACGCGCCTTCCTCCTGGCCCATGACACCGACCCCTTCAACAAATGGGAGGCAGGGCGTCAACTCGCCAAGGACGTACTGACGGCAATGGTGCGCGATGGTTCCTCTCCCGGGCCTGCCTATCTTGATGCGCTTGAGCGCGTGGTACGCGATGACACGCTCGACCCCGCCTTTCGCGCGCTCACGCTGCGATTGCCATCCGAAGATGACATGGCGCAGACGCTATTCGATGCCGGGACCACGCCCGATCCGACGGCGATCCACGAGTCCCGCGAAAGGGTCGCCGATACGCTGGCGGGACACTTGCGCTCCGTCTTGCCCGATATCTATGAAAGCATGGACCTCCCCGGCCCCTACTCGCCCGATCCGAAGGCGGCCGGATGCCGTGCCTTGCGCCTGACGGCCCTGTCGCTTCTGACGCGGCTCGACGGGGGCAAACGGGCGCAAGCGCAATATACCTCTGCTGATAACATGACCGAGGAACTGGGCGCGCTGGCCTGTCTTCTGGACGCAGGCAACGGCGACGAGGCGATCGTCCGCTTCTATCGCCGCTGGTCCCATGACCGGCTCGTCATGGACAAATGGTTCTCGTTGCAGGTGTCGCGTGCGCGTCCCGGTGCGGCCGCCAAAACGGCATCCCGTCTGACCGAGCACCCCGATTTCGACTGGAAGAACCCGAACCGTTTCCGATCGGTCTTCGGTGCATTGGCGATGAACACGGCCGGGTTCCACGATCCGACCGGGGCCGGCTATGCCCTGATGGCCGACTGGCTGATCCGCCTAGATCCGGTCAATCCACAGAC
This sequence comes from uncultured Paracoccaceae bacterium, assembly GCA_947503175.1. Taxonomy (GTDB): domain Bacteria; phylum Pseudomonadota; class Alphaproteobacteria; order Rhodobacterales; family Rhodobacteraceae; genus Ovoidimarina. The sequence continues at coordinate 433,881 of CANNCO010000001.1, read as the reverse complement.
GGCAGCGCGCATGACCACCGTTTTCGAAACCTGGCATCGGTATGATGGTGATCGTCAGGGTATGATCCGGGATGCGCTTTCGCGCATTGCAGACACGCCCGGCCTGAGCCGCGACACAACCGAGATGACGGCACGCATCCTGAACGGCTGATCCAGCGGCAGAGTTTGGCCGACGCCGCCACAACGCGACGCCACATGTGATATAGTGTCACGAAACCGTTGCTGCCATCCGCTAGATGCGCCCCATGAAGGACCGTCTCGACCCGCTGATCTCCGAACGCGCGCCCTGGCTGTTTGCCGATACGCCCTGGGCCGGACCCTCGCGCACGGTTCTTACGTCACTCCTGGGCTATGCGCGGACAATTGCCCTTTCAGAAGAACTTCAAGACCGGTCCGGACGCGAGATCATGGGGATCATGGGCGGCATGCTCGCGCGCGATGTGTCCGCCCGCGGGATGGGTCATATACCCCGGCACGGGGCGGCCCTGATCGTCGCGAACCACCCAACCGGCATTGCTGACGGTATCATCCTCCACCACGTGGTCTCGAAACTGCGGGACGATCTGTTCTTCTACGCCAATTCTGACATCCTGCGCGTTCTGCCCCAGATGACGACCCTTATCGCACCGGTGGAATGGCGGCATGAGAAACGAAGCCATTCCAAGGCACGCGATACCATGGCCTATACCCGAGCGGCACTTGAAGCCGGGCGGCTGGGCGTGATTTTCCCATCAGGCAGGCTCGCCAAAAGGCGTGGCCTGAAACTGCATGAACGGCCATGGATGTCGTCGGCGGTGACAATCGCGCGAAAATTCAATGTCCCGATCATTCCCGTCAATATCCGCGCCCGGAACTCGGCCTTGTTCTATATCTTCGATCTGATCCACCCGACACTGCGTGACATCACCTTGTTCCACGAAACCCTGAACAAGGATCGCCAGCCCTACGGGATCACCGTGGGCGAACCGATTTCGCCCTCTGCCCTTCCAGCCCAGCCCGAAGCCGCCATTGAACTGGTCCGCCGGACCACGCTGGCCCTCGGCGGGACGGCGGCACCGGCGGTTTCGCTATTGCAGACGACGCGCAAACCGTACCGCGTCTAGATCAACCCTGGCAGTAGCTTTGCCCGCGCACCCAGGATCGCATGTCTTCACGCTTTGCGGATTGATGAAACGGCCCCCAGTCGGCCGCGACACCACCACCACCCGCTGAAACAACCCCATCACGCGGCACCGTCACGCCCATGATCCTGATGGCACATTTGAGATTCGCCGGTCCGTCCTTAAGCTGACCCGCGGTCTGGGCTGCACAGCCATAGCCCCGCGCCGTTGCCGGAGATATCTGCAACAGACCGTGCCACCGCCCCCCGCCGCCCGAAACGTCCTGACGCCATGTGCTTTCATGTTTGGCCAATGCCGAGATAAGGCCCACCCAGAAGGCTTTGCGCTGCACCGGGGGCGCATCGTCATAGGCAGGGCACCAGTTCTCGATATCTGCAGGTGTGGTGGCGACAAGCGATTGCCCGGGGCCATTCAATGCCTCAATCGTCGCACGCGTCCATTTCTGTGCAGCAGGAACGTGATCCCACCTTGCCGCAGGGGCGGAGGTCGACAGATCGCGTGCTTTCGGGCGTTGCACCTCGTCATCTGGGGTCGCATCGCTGCAGGATGCGACAGCCAGACAGGCCATGACCAGAATTCCAAGGCGCAGACGGTTCAACATATTCAATTCCTAACCGGCGCCCACCACCGACAAGAACACTTACCCGCCTTGGTCGTATCCGCCAACCCTGCTCGTTTCCCATAGGCGGGACAACGCCGCGACCGGCGATATGCCGACCCTTGCCCGCCCCAGCGCGCTCGCCTAGAAGACCCCCGATACAAGGGATTCCGCCGATGCTTGACCTCGCTTACGAAACACCTGCCCCGAAAGTCATCGCGGGCGCAAAGCAGGACTGGGAACTGGTGATCGGACTCGAAGTCCACGCCCAGGTCGCATCGAACGCAAAGCTGTTTTCCGGAGCGTCCACGACCTTCGGAGCAGAGCCAAATTCCAACGTCGCTTTCGTTGATGCCGCCATGCCGGGCATGCTGCCGGTCATCAACGAATACTGCGTCGAGCAGGCCGTGCGTACCGGCCTTGGCCTGAAAGCCGAGATCAACCTGTTCAGCGCCTTCGACCGTAAAAACTACTTCTATCCCGATCTGCCGCAGGGCTATCAGATCAGCCAGCTTTACCATCCGATCGTCGGCGAAGGCGAAGTGCTGGTCGACATGGCCCCCGGGGTCGCCCGGCGCGTGCGGATCGAACGCATTCATCTCGAGCAGGACGCGGGCAAGTCAATTCACGACATGGACCCGAACATGTCCTTCGTGGACCTCAACCGCACAGGCGTCGCGCTGATGGAGATCGTCAGCCGCCCTGACATTCGCGGACCCGAAGAAGCTGCGGCTTATGTCGTGAAACTCCGGCAGATCCTGCGCTATCTGGGCACCTGCGACGGAAACATGCAGAACGGCAACCTGCGGGCCGATGTAAACGTCTCGATCTGCAAGCCCGGCGACTACGAACGCTACCAGGAAACCGGCGATCACTCGGTTCTGGGAACCCGCTGCGAAATTAAGAACATGAACTCCATGCGGTTTATCCAGCAGGCCATCGAATACGAGGCGCGGCGCCAGATCCGGATCGTCGAAGGCGGCGAAACCGTTGATCAGGAGACGCGTCTCTACGACCCGGACAAGGGCGAAACCCGGTCCATGCGCTCCAAGGAAGAGGCGCATGACTATCGTTACTTCCCCTGCCCTGACCTTCTGCCGCTCGAAATCGAACAGGCCTGGGTCGATGGCATTGCCGCATCGCTGCCCGAGCTTCCCGATGCCAAGAAGGCCCGTTTCGTTCAGGACTTCGGAATGACGGAGTACGATGCCGGGGTCTTGACGGCAGACACCGAAAGCGCCGCTTTCTTTGAAGACGTTGCCCGCGGGCGCGATGGCAAGCAGGCTGCGAACTGGGTGATCAACGAACTGTTCGGGCGTCTGAAGAAGGAAGACCACGGGATCACCGAAAGCCCGATGTCGGCCGAACAACTGGGCGGGATCCTTGATCTGATCGCCAAAGGCGACATCTCGGGCAAGATCGCCAAGGACCTCTTCGAGATCGTCTATACCGAAGGCGGCGACCCCGCCGAGATTGTTGAAGCACGCGGCATGAAGCAGGTCACCGATACCGGTGCGATTGAGGCTGCTGTGGATGAGATCATTGCCGCCAATCCCAATCAGGTCGCCAAGGCGCAGCAGAACCCGAAACTTGCGGGCTGGTTCGTCGGTCAGGTCATGAAGGCGACAGGCGGCAAGGCTAATCCGAAGGCGGTGAATGAACTGGTGAGTGCAAAACTCGGGCTTTAGCGACGTTAGCGCTTTCCGGCACACCGACCTGTACAACACTTCGTCAGACAAAAAAACGGCGGCCAAAGGCCGCCGTTTCTATTCTTGAACGTTATCCGTTCAGGATTTCTTGAAGCGACGCATCGCTGCGAGGCCACCAAGACCGCCGAGCAGCAGGAACCCTGCAGCCGGAAGCGGGACAACAGCCGCAGACACGGTGAAGTTAATCTGAGGAAGATTGTCAGTGGACGAGGCGTAAGCGTCACCATATGTCCAGTCGAAGAACATGATCTGACCGGCGCTGAGGACGAAGTTGAACGTCTCTACGCCCGGCACGCCCTGTGCGACACTCCAGGTAGGATCAGTGATCACACCACCGATCTGCGTCGCAAGCGAAACACCGCCTACAAAGCCCCACTCGGCACCAGCCTGAATCACGCTTGCAACAGCAAGAGTCACAATTGAATCAGTGCCGCTGGTGTTCTCCAGATTGAAGCAAAGATTGCCGCCGTCTTCACCGTTTTCAAAAGTCGAATTGAAGTTCGCACCTGCTGCAAGGTCGATTTCAGCCCAGTTATCGGCCGTACCCAGCGTCGTCGAGCACTGGGGATTACCCGTCCAGCCAGACCCGGTCAGCGTCGCAGCCGAAGCCGAAATCGGCAGCAACGCCACGATCGCAGCCGCGATTAGTTTTTTGAAGTTCATCTAAAAGTCCCCCTACTAGGAAAAATAACATCAGATACCGATTACCATAGTTCGCTAACCGCTCAACTGTTTTTCCAGATTAATCGGAAATTAGTAACCATGGTGTCGGTTTCCGGACCTATTGATTCCAATATACGAACAGTGATGCTGCTTCCTAGTTATTGTATGCGCATTTTCGAACAGAAGGCCACGCCCACACCCCAGGTTCGTCACAATTTGGCCACGAACGGCCTCGGCGATGGAAAGCGATTCGGCGACAATCCGCCTGTGCAACCGGGCCTGAAGCCGTCAGGCGGATTTTTGCCGATCGGCACGACCGAACAGTGACCGGGACGAGCATGACCGCATCGGCAGGGCCATAACCAGAACGGTGTCCGTGTTCACTGCCGTTCTGGCATCGTCAGACCACAATGAAGACCCCCGAGCCAGATCGTTTCCCGAAACACGCGTCATTTGCGCGGATGCGGCGACCATCGCCGTCCCTTCTTGCAATGATCAAGATCACTTCGGTATGCCGGAACAATGCTTTGTGTCGTCGGTAAAGACGGACCGGTGGAGTGATGGGTGTGGCCAGGTATCAGTACAAGATCGTTCCGATCCCGGATCGGTGTGATAACGCCGAACGGGGAACGGAGTCGGCAGATCCGAGCAGGATGGGACTTGAAAGTGAGATGAACAAGCTGGCAGCCGAAGGGTGGAAGTCCGTTCCGTCCCAGCAGGCTGCAACGGAGACCAGCGGACAGTTGCGGTTCCGCGACCGGAAACAGACGAAGCTCATGTTCCGCCGCATGTCAGAGGCTGAACCGAAACAGGCGCAAGGCAAGATCGACACCGGTCGCAAAAAGCGTTCGCAGGCAAAATGGCAAACGGAAAGCTCCGGAACAACCTTGGCACCCCATTAGGCTCGGGCGCCAAGACCCACCGAAGTCGCCGTTTGGCTAGACGTCTATCTTCAACTCCAGCGCGTGAATGCGCCCGACAATGTCGGCCCCCAGGGCGGCATGTACGGCGCGATGCCTTTCGATCCGGCTCATCGGTGCAAATGCATCGGCCTTGATGGACACATGCCAGTGGCTTTCGCCGCCCTCCTGAAATCCCGAATGTCCACGATGGCTTTCGCTGTCATCGCGAATTTCAAGATGCTTGGGCTGAAACACTGCTTCAAGCCGTTCATGCATTTCTTCGGCTAATGCCATTTTTCCGGTCTCCACCCCTTCAAACATCCGGAGAACACAGTAAACTCTGCGGTCCGAGTCGAAAAGGTGCTTTCACGATGACTGACAACGATCCGTTCGGGTTCGATATCCGCGTGACGTCTGACAAGAAGAAACGGCAACGCACGCGCCGCGGCATGTCCGGTGCCTTCGAGACGTCGCAACGCGCCTGCGAACATCCCGGGTGCCGGGAACGCGGCCAGTACCGGGCGCCAAAGTCGCCGGATATCCTCGATGAGTACTATTGGTTCTGCAAGGAACATGTGCGCGAATACAATCTGAAGTGGAACTTCTTCACCGGCTCGACCGAGGAAGAGTACGAGGAGCAGATGGAGCGTGACCGGGTCTGGGATCGCCCGACGAAACCCTTTGGCAAGACCGGCGAGGAACAGCGTGCCTGGTCGCGGCTCGGCGTCGACGATCCGCACCAGATCCTTGGCGAGAACGCGACCCGGAATCCCGGCAAGGGAACGACCGGATCGCGCAAACTGCCACCGACCGAGCGGCGTGCGCTTGATATTCTCGAAGCCCGGGATCACTGGAACAAGTCTGAAATCCGCAAGCAGTATAAAAGCCTTGTAAAGGATCTGCACCCTGACATGAACGGCGGGAACCGGTCGGACGAAGACCGGCTGCAGGAAGTCGTATGGGCCTGGGATCAGATCAAGGACAGCCGCAACTTCCAGTCCTAGGCGACGGCCACGAACCGGCAGATTTCGGGATATTCGGATTAATCGCTTGAGAATAATTCTCTTGTAGCTCTCTGGGGAATCGAACCCGCCAGAGAGGCACAGGTATGAAAGACTGGGGCATCAAGAAGCAGATCGATGCGTTGAGCTATTTCAGCATCGGCATCGTCAGTCTGCTCGCCATATCGTCGTTTGGAATGGCAGTCCTTATGTCGGGGATCTTCGGTGATTACCGCTCGGCTGCGCGTCAAAGCATGTTGGTCTCTGAAATCGAGCGCAATCTCAGCGCGATGCGCCTAGCGTCGGCCAAGTATCGTTTGGACCGGAGCCCGGAGAATTTCGACGAGGTGATTGCCGAGTCCCGCATCATTCTCGATGTGCTTTCGAAGGTGCCGGAACGGTTTGCCAATCGCCCGGAGATGATCGACGCGTTTTCGATGATTGATGAGCAGATCAACTCATATGTGGCCGGCTTTCAGGACATGTCTACGCTGCAGTCCAGACGCGAGGAACTGGCGTCGGTCATTCGAACGCTCGGACCAAAGGCGAGAAAGCAACTCACGGATGTCATGGACTCCGCCTTTCAGGACGCCGACGTTACTGCGGCATACTATGCAGGTCGCGCTCAGCAGGAACTGCTTCTTGGCAGGTACTACACCGGTCAGTTTCTCTTAAGCAACTTGCCGACCCATCTGGACGATGCCCGCAGTCACTACCAGACTGCGGAAGTCCAGATCGGCGATCTCTTGCGGGAGCTTCAAAACCCCCGGCGCAGAGAGCTGGCAACCACGACGCTCCGGGATCTCGGAGAACTCTCGGAAGCGCTTGAGCAGATTTCCGAGGTGATATTCGCGCGTAACGAAGCACGCGCATCGATCGACAGCATTGGCCCGACTGTTCAGGACTCCCTGCGGAACTCGCTCGCGCAGGTTGAAGACACTCAGAACGAACTCGGCCCCAAGGCGGAACGCACGATGGGCATGACCCGGGTACTCGTTTTGGTGCTTGGCATCGCAGGCGTGATCATCGGCTTCTTCGTCGCGCGCCAGATCGTTTCGCGAATTCTGGCGGGAATGAACCAGACCGTCAGCACGGTTTCTGCCCTGGCCGGCGGTGATCTCGGCATCGAAATAAAAGGGGCCGAGAAAGACCACGAGCTTGGCAAGATCGCCAAGGCACTCGAAGTCTTTCGGGACAATGCCCGAGAAAGCCAGCGGCTTGCGGAAGAAAACGAAAGATCCCGTGCCGAAACCGAAGCGGCAAAGGAGGAAAACCGGCTTCGAGAAGAGGCCGATGCCAAGGCGAGGTCGGCGGCGGACAAAGCACGTGCGGAAAAGATGCAGTTGATGATCTCGGCGGTTTCCGAGGTTGTATCCGCAGCGAGCGAAGGGGATTTCTCCCAGCGCATAACGCAAAAGTTCGATGAAGAGCAGTTCAACAGCATCGTCACGTCCCTGAACGAACTCGTGGGAAGCATCGAGGCCGGGGTCGCTGAAACCGCCCGGGTCATGGCGCGGATCGCGACCGGCGATCTGTCCGACCGGATGCATGGAGATTTCCGGGGAATCTTTGCCGAACTGAAGTCGAACGTGAATGAAACGATCGACACCCTCGGAAACCTGGTGGTCCGTATCTCCGGCCAGTGCGACAGCTTGGGTGGCGCGGCCTCACAGATGACCGATCAGGCGAACGAGCTTGCCCGCCGTGCCGAACAGCAGGCCGCGTCCCTTGAAGAGACGTCGGCTGCCATGGAGGAGATTTCAGCCTCTGCCCGTTCAAGCGCGGAAGGTGCGTCGACCGCAGCAGAGTTCGCGCAGGACGCATCGGTTCGCGTCGATGACGCTGGGCAGGTTGTCGCTGCCGCCGTCAGCGCCATGGCCGATATCCGGGCCGCCTCGAACCGGATCAACGAGATCGTTGCGGTGATCGACGGGATCGCTTTTCAGACGAACCTTCTCGCCCTCAACGCTTCGGTCGAGGCGGCGCGCGCTGGCTCGGCGGGAAAGGGTTTCGCGGTTGTGGCCACCGAAGTCCGAGCTCTTGCACAACGTTCGAGCGAAGCGTCGAAAGACATAAAGGGGCTGATCGAGGAAAGCGCAAATCAGGTTCGCAAGGGTGTCGAACTGGTCGAGCAGACGGGGACGACACTGGAAGAAATCATGGGGGGCGTTGGTCAGATGGCGACAACCATGCAGGAACTCACCACCACGGCGCGCGAACAGGCAACCGGTGTCTCCGAAGTCACCAGCGCCATCACGCAGCTTGACGCAATCACCCAAAAGAACGCGGCCCTGTCCGAGAACAGCCGTGACACGGCTGCCAAGGTGAACGGCGAATCGGATGCGATGCGAAACCTTGTCTCGACGTTCAGAACCGAAGCTTCGAGCGACCTTTCCGGTAACCGCTCGGACGGGTCGGCGATTGCGGCCGAGTAAGAAGGCCGACACGCCAATCGATCCAAGCGGTCACATCGTTTAGCGGCACCCGGTCTCAGACCGCGCAGAAACAGGGTTCATATTTTTGCAGATCAGACAGCGCCATCGATCAAGGCAGATCATTCCGCGTCAGGCCTCCCGGAAGACAAGACTGACTCCATTCAGACAATGGCGTTTGCCCGTAGGCTGCGGACCATCGTCGAAGATATGCCCCAGATGCGACCCGCACCGGCGGCAATGCACCTCTGTCCGGACACGCAGCAGCTTGCGGTCAGGCTTGGTTCCGATCGCACCCGGAATAGCCTGCCAGAAGGATGGCCAGCCGGTCCCGCTATCGTATTTATGCTCTGACCGGTATAGCGGCAGATCGCAGCCGCGACAGTGGTAGATTCCATCGGCGTAAAGCTTGTCAAGCGGGCTCGACCTGGCCGGTTCGGTTCCTTCCCGGCGCATCACCTTGTATTCGAGACGGCTTAGCATCGCCCGCCATTCCGCATCGCTTCGCTCAACCTCGAAGCGGGTCGCCTGCGCCGCCGCAGGAAGACCCCAGCCAAGCACAATTGCCGCCGAAGCACCCGTTCCCAGAAATGCCCGTCTTTGCATAATGCTTCCCCTCAAGTGCCGATCCGCCAATCCTGTTTCTTTCCCGAACAGCTTTACGCCACCCGACGCAAACGAAGAAATCACGTTCCCGCGTATGCGCCGTGATGATGTGCCTCAGCAGCCTTCCCCTTGCGACCCTTCCCGATTTGTTGCATCCCACGTCTCGGCCCGGACCGGCCCGAACCGAAACCCTCTGCGCGGACCCTCATATGACCACGGACATCAAACCTTCCGAAGAGATCTCAGTGCGGGATGTCTTCGGCATCGACAGTGACATGACGGTCAAAGGCTTTGCCGACCGGACCGATCGGGTTCCGGAGCTGGATCCGACCTACAAGTTCGATCCCGACACGACGCTCGCGATTCTCGCAGGGTTCAACCACAACCGCCGTGTGATGATTCAGGGCTATCACGGGACCGGAAAATCCACCCATATCGAACAGGTCGCATCACGCCTGAACTGGCCGACCGTGCGGGTCAATCTTGACAGCCACATTAGCCGGATCGACCTGATCGGCAAGGATGCGATCAAGCTGCGGGACGGCATGCAGGTTACCGAATTCCAGGAAGGCATCCTGCCTTGGGCCCTGCGCAATCCGGCCGCGATTGTGTTTGACGAGTACGATGCGGGCCGTGCCGATGTGATGTTCGTGATCCAGCGGGTACTGGAGACCGATGGCAAACTGACCTTGCTTGACCAGAACGAGGTGATCACACCCCACCCCTCCTTCCGCCTGTTCGCAACCGCCAACACGGTGGGTCTCGGCGACACGACCGGCCTTTATCACGGCACGCAGCAGATCAACCAGGGTCAGATGGACCGCTGGTCGCTGGTCGCAACGCTGAACTATCTATCCCACGATGCCGAAGCGGCAATCGTGCTGGCCAAGGTACCGCAATACAACACCGCCGACGGGCGAAAGAAGGTCGGGCAGATGGTCACGGTCGCGGACCTGACCCGGACAGCCTTCATGAATGGCGATCTGTCGACGGTGATGAGCCCGCGGACCGTCATTGCCTGGGCACAGAACGCCCAGATATTCCGCAATCTTGGCTATGCTTTCCGCCTGACATTCCTCAACAAGTGCGACGAACTGGAACGTCAGACGGTGGCCGAGTTCTATCAGCGCTGCTTTGACGAAGAGCTTCCCGAAAGCGCGGCATCCATGAGCGTGGGCTGATCCCAAACGCCGGTACGCCGCTCTTTGGGCTTGCCTTCTGAACCAGCCGGGTGATCTATCGGAACATGAGCAAACCCACCGACAATCCTGCCGATCCTTTCAAAAAGGCGCTGGCCGAAGCCACCAAGGTGATGGCGAACGACCCTGAAATGACGGTCAGCTATTCGGTCGATCCGCCGGGTATGACAAGCGACACCATGCGCTTGCCGCAGGTCTCGCGCCGGATGACACGGGATGAGGTCTTGCTGGCCCGCGGCACTGCCGATGCATTTGCATTGCGGCGCAAGTTTCATGACACAGGGACGTTCAATCGCTATGCCCCGACCGGCCAGATGGCTCGTGATCTCTATGACGCGATGGAGACGGCCCGCTGCGAGGCCGTCGGTGCCCGCACGATGCCGGGCACGGCCGGCAATATCGACGCCAAGATCGCGACCGAAGCGGAACGCAAGGGCTATGGTCAGATCACACAGGCAGCCGAGGCGCCCCTGGCCGTTGCGGCCGGATACCTGATCCGGCATCTGGCGACGGGCCGGCCCCTGCCAAAAGGCGCGGAAAACGTGATGGAGCTCTGGCGCGGGTTCATCGAGGATCAGGCCGGCGGCACACTTGAGAACCTCGAAGAAACGCTCGCAGATCAGACGGAATTTGCCCGGTTTGCCCGCCAGATCATCGACGATCTTGGCTATGGCGACCAATTGGGTGATGACCCCGATGCCGAAGATCCCGACGACGACGATCAGGCGGAAGAGGGTGAAGACGATCAGGAAGAGCCTGATAGCCAAGGTGACGACCAGTCCGACGACGACAGCGCCGAGGCAAGCCCCGAACAGGCGCAGGATGCCGAACAGGATCCGAGCCAGGCGCAGATTTCCGCCGACGAAATGGCGGATATGGAACAGGGCGAGGAAGCGGAATTGCCCGAGGGCGAAGCGCCGCTGGAGCCGCCCCCGCCCCAGCCGATCAGCGAGGCTGACCCCAACTACGAGGTCTACTGCTCGGATTTCGACGAGGAAATACCGGCCGAAGAGCTGGCTGAACCGGCCGAACTGGAGCGCCTGCGTGCCTATCTCGATCAACAGCTCGATCCGCTGAAAGGCGCAGTTTCACGACTGGCCAACAAGCTTCAGCGCCGCCTTCAGGCCCAGCAAAACCGCAGCTGGGAGTTTGACCGCGAAGAAGGCATCCTTGACGCAGGTCGCCTTGCCCGCGTAATCGCCAATCCGACAACGCCTTTGTCCTTCAAGGTCGAGAAAGACACCGACTTCCGCGATACCGTTGTCACGCTGCTTCTGGACAACTCCGGCTCGATGCGGGGCCGCCCGATCTCGATCGCGGCGATCTGTGCCGATGTTCTGGCCCGGACGCTCGAACGCTGCCAGGTAAAGGTCGAGATCCTTGGCTTTACCACCCGCGCCTGGAAAGGTGGCCAAGCCCGCGAACGATGGCTGCAGGACGGACGCGCGCAACAGCCAGGTCGTCTGAACGATCTGCGTCACATCATTTACAAGCCCGCCGATGCACCATGGCGGCGGGTGCGCGAAAACCTTGGCCTGATGATGAAAGAGGGCCTCCTGAAAGAGAATATCGACGGCGAGGCGCTGGAATGGGCGCATCGGCGGATGCAGGCGCGCACCGAGTCCCGAAAGATCCTGATGGTGATTTCGGATGGCGCGCCGGTGGATGACTCGACCCTGTCCGTCAACCCCGCGAATTATCTTGAAAAACACCTGCGCGACGTGATCGCCATGGTCGAACGCAAGAAGATCGTGGAACTGATCGCCATCGGCATCGGGCACGATGTGACGCGCTATTACGACAAGGCCGTCACGATAACCGACGTGGATCAGCTTGCCGGGGCCATGACCGAGCAATTGGCCAGCCTCTTCGACACCGATCCGCGGTCCAAGGCACGGCTTTCCGGTATCCGAAAGGCATCGTGATGTTCCAGAGCTTCGATGCCACATCGACGCCGGATCAGGGACCGCCGCGCCTCGCCCGCCTGCGAAAAGCAATGGCTGCGGCAGGGATCGATGCGTTCATAGTCCCGCGCGCCGATGCACATCAGGGCGAATATGTCGCCCCCTGCGACGAACGGCTGGCATGGCTGACGGGATTTACCGGCTCAGCCGGTTTCGCCGTGGTTCTGAAGGAGGAGGCAGGCGTATTTGTCGACGGCCGCTATCGGGTACAGGTCCGTGCGCAGGTCGCCACCGATCACTTCACACCGGTGCACTGGCCCGACACGAAACTGGCCGACTGGCTTGCCGACAGACTGGGCGATCAGGCGGTCGTCGGCTTCGATCCATGGCTGCATACGCGATCCGAGATCGATGCATTGAACAAGGCAGGACTTTCGCTGAAGCCCGTCAAGAATCTCGTGGACGATATCTGGGTGGATCGTCCGCCCGCGCCTTCCGGAAAAATCTCGCCCTATCCCATTGAGTTCGCGGGACGCTCGGCTGCGGAAAAAAGAGCTGAAATTGCGGATCGGCTCACGAAAGCCGGGCAAAAGACGGCAATCCTCACATTGCCGGATTCAATCTCATGGCTGCTCAACATCCGTGGTCGGGACATCGCCCGTATCCCGGTTGTTCAGGCTTTTGCGATCCTCCACGACACGGGGACTGTCGATCTTTTCATGACTCCTGAGAAGGCGGACGGGATCAAAGATCATCTGGGCAACGAAGTCACCAAGCATCCTCCGGAGATGCTCATCGGCAAACTGGCCGAATGCGCGGGTCCGGTACGCGTCGATGACAAGACCGCACCTCATGCCATCGGTCTCGAGCTGGAAAACAACGGGGTCGAGATTGTCTGGGCCGAAGACCCCTGCATCCTGCCGAAAGCCCGCAAGACATCCGCCGAGATTGCGGCAACGACCGAGGCCCATCTGCGGGACGGCGCGGCAATGGTCGAGTTTCTGGCCTGGCTCGACAACGCGGCGCCAGCCAGCCGCCTGACCGAAATCGATGTCGTTACATCGCTCGAAGGGTTCCGCCGGGCGACCAATGCGCTTCAGGACATCAGTTTCGACACGATTTGCGGTGCGGGTCCCAATGGTGCCATCGTCCACTATCGCGTCACCCATGAAACGAACCGCACGATCACCCCGGGCGACCTTCTGCTGATCGATTCCGGCGGGCAGTATATCGACGGGACGACGGATGTAACGCGAACCGTGACAACCGGTACGCCCGATCCCGATCAGATTGCAGCCTTCACGCGCGTGCTGCAGGGCATGATCGCGATCAGCCGGGCACGCTGGCCGAAGGGACTTTCTGGTCGTGACCTCGATCCTCTGGCCCGCGCACCGCTCTGGATGGCCGGGCAGGATTTCGACCACGGCACAGGGCACGGCGTCGGTGTTTTCCTGAGCGTCCACGAAGGACCACAGCGCCTGTCGCGCACCAGCCTTGTGCCGCTCGAACCCGGCATGATCCTGTCGAACGAACCTGGTTACTACCGGGAGGGTGCTTTTGGGATCCGGATCGAAAACCTCGTCACGGTGGTCGAAGCACCCGCCCTACCTGGCGGCGATGACCGGGTACAACTCGCCTTCAATACCCTAACTTGGGTGCCGATCGACACACGCCTTGTCGATGCATCCGCACTGTCGCCCGGCGAACGTGAATGGCTCAACGCCTATCACGCAGAAATCCGCGACAGGATCGGCCCGCGGGTCAGCGATAGTACGCGGGACTGGCTAATCGCGGCCACGCGCGCTATTTGACATCAAGTCGTTACAACTCCCGGCTTTTTTCGGGAAGCGCATAAAGGGGGACGCATGGCTGACCATATCAGAATCCGAGATGCAGAGGGCACGTGGAGCGTGCGGGCGGGTGGTGCCGTTCTGGGCGAAAGCGATAACGCCCTCGAGCTTGCGGAAGGCAGCTATCCTCCCGTCATCTATTTCCCGCGCAGCGACATTGCGATGGCCTTCCTCGAGCGCAGCGACAAGACGACCGTCTGCCCGCATAAGGGCACTGCCAGCTATTACTCGATCGTCACAAAAAGCACCGTCCTGAAAGACGCGGTCTGGAGCTATGAGTCACCCAATGAGGACGTCAGCCGGATCACCGATCATCTGGCGTTCTACACCGGCGAACTGATCACGGTCGAACAGCTCTGATCCGACTACGAATGCTCTTCGGCGGCCGTCGCCGCAAGGGCCCGATTGTAGGCTTTCAGCGCATCCACCTGAAACAGCGCGCCCATGATCTCCGGAGGTTCGCCCTCTTCGCCCATCCTGACCACCGCCAGAAACCGGCGGTTCGTCCGCTCAAAGATCGGCATCGCGCCCTCAAGCGTCGCATTTCCTTCGATGTAATGACCGTCTTCAATCGCCGCCCAGATTTCATCCGGGGGAACGCAGGTCGGATCATCGGGTTTCCGCATCACGTTCGAGACCCGGAACATCGCCAAAAGATAGGCCTGGGGTCCGGCCGCCAGATGGATACCCTTCCGTTCAAGCTGCGACAGGAAGAACGAATGGTCCACCAGACGCGATGCAAGCGCCGTCGAGGTTGAAACCGCGACCATCACGGCAAGGCCCGTCTGCCAGTCGCCGGTCAACTCGAATACGATGAGCGTCGTGGAAATCGGCGCCCCGAGAACCGCCGCCGCCAGCGCGCCCATCCCGGCAAGCGCATAAAGCGTCTCGGATCCGGACACTTCGGGGAAAATGCCCGTCGCGATCGTGCCAAAGGCCAGCCCGGTCAACGCTCCGATCATCAGTGAGGGCGAAAAGATGCCGCCGCCCATACGACCGGCCATCGTGACGGCAACAGCGATAACCTTGATGACCGTGAATACGATAGCTTCGTGCAACAGAAGACTGCCCGTAAGGGCGGCAGAGGTCGTCTCATACCCGACCCCGATAATATGCGGGTAAAAGATCGCAATCCCGCCAAGGATCGCGCCCGCGACGGCGGGACGCAGCACACGCGGAAGACGCACCGACTTCTGGATATGGGTTCCCATGTCGTCCGCCCAGAAAACGCTGCGCATGAACAGGGCCGCAACAAGACCGCAGACAAGCCCAAGGATCAGGAAAGCCGGAAGCTCGACATAAAAGGCAAGGGCACTGCCACTTGGCAGCGCAAACTCGGTCACATCTCCGAACTCAAGCCGGTTGATCACAGTTCCCGCCGCAGACGCGATGACGATGGGGGCAAAGGCGTGCACCGCAAAGTGCCGCAGCACCACTTCAAGCGCGAACAGCGCGCCGGCAATGGGCGCGTTGAACGAGGCCGACACGGCCGCAGCAACAGCACATCCCAAAAGGTCGCGCGCCGTAATGCCCGAGGCGTCGATCCGGTCGCTGACCCAACTGGAAATGACTGCCGCAAGGTGAACGACCGGGCCTTCCCGGCCCGTCGATCCTCCGGATGAAAGTGTGATCAGCGACGCCAGCGCGGATGCAAGTCCGGCGCGCTTTTCCACACGCCCGTCGCGCAGGGCCGCACCTTCGATCACATCCGCCACCGACCGCACCCTTCCGTCATCGGTGAAATGGTTCAGGATGACACCGACGACAAGCCCACCGCCTATGGGGATCAGCAGAACCCACCACCAGTCCAGCGACGCGGCAAAAGAGTGGATCGTCCGCACATCATCAGTGCCGTAAAGCGTGGTCTGCAACCACGTAATCCCCTTTCGGAAAAACAGCGCGGCAAAGCCTGCAGCGATGCCGATCAAGAGCGCAATGAACCAGAACTGGATCTGGCCCGGGCCCTTTTCGCGCAGGGCCGTCCATCCTTCGCGGCAGACCGAGACAACGTCCCGTATCTGCCCACTGATCAATCCAGGCTCCGGCCTGTCGCTCATCGCGCGAACATGTCCCGTCCCTGCAAGCGCGCTCACGCCGTCCCTTCCCCAGCCCGCCTGCGTGGCATAGGGTTGCGCCGTCAATCACAGGGAGGCGGTCTTGACCATCCAGTCCGCAATTGCCGAGTTATCCACAGTGTTAGGCGAACGGCTCGCCCGGTCCAAGTCCGAACTGGCCCTGCATGGTGCATCTGAAACGTATTTTGATGACGCGCCGCCCGATGCGGTCGCCTATCCCGAGACGACAGAAGAGGTTTCCGCGATTGTCCGGATCTGTGCCGCACATGATTGCCCGGTTATTCCATGGGGTGTGGGCACATCGCTTGAAGGTCACGCGCTGGCTATTCGCGGCGGTGTGACAGTGGATTTCCAGCGGATGAACCGCGTCCTTGCGGTCCACGCCGAAGATATGGATTGCATCGTTCAGCCCGGTATCACCCGGCGCGCGCTTGCCGAAGAACTGCGCACGACCGGGCTTTTCTTCCCTGTCGACCCCGGCGCCGATGCCACCCTCGGCGGCATGGCCGCCACGCGCGCCTCCGGGACGACTGCGGTGCGCTATGGCACCATGCGGGACAACGTGATGGGGCTGGAGGTTGTTCTGGCCGATGGCCGGATCATCCGAACCGGCACTCGCGCGCGCAAAAGCTCTGCTGGTTACGACATGACGGCGCTGTTTCTGGGCTCCGAGGGCACACTGGGTCTGATCACGGAACTCACGCTCAAACTGCATGGCCAACCGGAGGCGACTTCGGCCGCGGTCTGCGCCTTCGAAAACGTGGGAAATGCCGTCGATACCGTGATCACGACAATCCAGATGGGCATCCCAATGGCCCGGATCGAACTTGTCGACGCCGATACCGCCCGCGCCTTCAACGCCTATGCCGATGCCGGGCTACCCGAACGGCCACACCTGATGATCGAATTCCACGGCTCGGACACATCGGTGGCGGAGGATGCCGAACGCTTCGGCGAAGTCGCCGTAGAATTCGGAGCGGAGGGCTTTCAATGGTCGGCAAAGACCGAAGATCGCAACCGGCTCTGGCGGATGCGCCACGACGGCTACTACGCATTGAAATCACAACGCCCCGGAATGCGCGCCATGGCCACCGATATCTGCGTCCCGATCTCGAAACTCGCCGAAGCGATCGAGGAGACACAAGCCGATATTGCCGAGAGCGGCATGTACGGCCCGATCCTCGGCCATGTGGGCGACGGCAACTTCCATGCAACGATCTTCATCGACCCCGACGACCCTGCCAGCCTTGCGACGGCCAAGGACCTTGCCCATCGCATGGCCCAGCGCGCCCTTGCCATGGGCGGAACGGTGACGGGCGAACACGGTGTGGGCATCGGCAAGATGCAGTATATGTCCGAGGAACACGGAGATGCATGGGGCGTAATGGCCCAGATGAAACGCACCCTTGACCCACAGAACATTCTCAACCCCGGCAAGATGGTCGATGTGAACTAGACGACCCGCAAGCAAGCCGCTAAATGCGCGCTATGGCACGCATTCTGATCACCTCCGCGATCCCCTATATCAACGGGATCAAACATCTGGGCAACCTTGTCGGTTCACAGCTTCCCGCTGACCTCTACGCCCGGTTCATGCGGGCGCGAAATCATGAGGTGCTGTTTCTCTGCGCGACGGATGAACACGGCACACCCGCCGAACTTGCAGCAGCCAAGGCGGGCAAACCGGTCGCCGAATACTGTGCCGAGATGTGGCAGGTCCAAAAGGACCTGTCGGACGGGTTCCGGCTCTCCTTCGACAAGTTCGGCCGCTCGTCGTCACCGCAGAACCACGCGCTCACCCAGCATTTCGCGGGGCGGCTGGCGGATAACGGCCTGATCGAGGAAGTGACCGAGAAACAGGTCTATTCGAACACCGATGGCCGCTTCCTGCCCGACCGCTATATCGAAGGGACCTGTCCCAACTGCGGCTATGAGCGCGCCCGGGGCGACCAATGCGAAAACTGCACCAAGCAGCTTGATCCGACCGATCTGATCGAGCCGCGTTCGGCCATCTCCGGCTCCACCGATCTGGAAGTGCGCGAGACAAAGCACCTTTATCTGAAACAGCGGTCACTGCGGCAGGATCTGTCCGACTGGATCGACACCAAGACCGACTGGCCGATTCTGACGACCTCGATTGCAAAGAAATGGCTGAACGATGGCGACGGGTTGCAGGACCGCGGCATCACCCGCGATCTCGACTGGGGCGTGCCCGTCAAACGCGGCGACGAACCCTGGCCGGGAATGGAAGGCAAGGTTTTCTACGTCTGGTTCGATGCACCGATCGAATACATCGCCTGCGCCAAGGAATGGACTGACGATGCGGGCCGCCCGGATGCGGATTGGGAACGCTGGTGGCGGACCGACAAGGGCGCCGATGACGTCCGTTACGTGCAGTTCATGGGCAAGGACAACGTCCCCTTCCATACCCTGTCCTTCCCCGCCACGATCATCGGGTCCGGCGAGCCCTGGAAGCTGGTCGATTACATCAAGTCGTTCAATTACCTGAACTATGACGGCGGCCAGTTCTCGACCTCGCAAGGTCGCGGTGTCTTCATGGATCAGGCCCTGTCGATCCTGCCCGCCGACTACTGGCGCTGGTGGCTTCTCAGCCATGCGCCGGAGAACTCGGACAGCGAGTTCACCTGGGAGAACTTCCAGTCCTCCGTAAACAAGGATCTTGCGGATGTTCTGGGCAATTTCGTCTCCCGCGTCACCAAGTTCGCGCGGTCCAAGTTCGGTGAAACGGTGCCCCAGGCCGGGGAGTTCGGCCCGGACGAAACCGCGCTGATCGAGACGCTGACGACCCGCATCCATGCCTATGAGGCGCATATGGAGGCAATGGAGATCCGCAAGGCCGCCGGCGAACTGCGGGCCATCTGGGTCGCGGGAAACGAATATCTGCAATCCACCGCGCCATGGACGGCGTTCAAGACCGACCCCGACCGCGCCGCTGCCATCATCCGCCTGTCGCTGAACCTGATCCGGCTTTATTCAGTCCTGTCCGCGCCCTTCATCCCCGACGCCGCTGCGCGGATGCTGTCGGCAATGAACACGCTCGATACCCGCTGGCCCGACGATGTACCCGCTGCCCTGACCGCACTGCCGCCCGGGCACGAGTTCTCGGTCCCCGACGTTATGTTTCAGAAGATCACGGACGAACAGCGCGAGGATTGGCAGGCTCGCTTCGCAGGCATACGCGACTAGGGGCCGAGGACCGTGCCCCGCATCGCCATCGCCGGGTTCCAGCACGAAACGAACACGTTCGGAACGACCCTCGCGACCTATGACGACTTTCTCGTCGCCGACAGCTGGCCGCCCCTTTTGACCGGGTCCGAGGTGATCAGCGGCACCCGCGGCATCAACCTGCCGATTGCGGGCTTCATCGAAGCGGCCGGAGCAAACGGCGACATTGAACTGGTCCCGATCCTCTGGGCCTTCGCCGAGCCGTGTTCCCATGTCACCGACGACGCGTTCAATCGGATTTCACAGGCAATCCTTCGGGGGTTGCGGGAAGCCGGACCAATCGACGGCCTCTACCTCGATCTCCACGGCGCGATGGTCACCGAAAGCTTCGAAGACGGCGAAGGCGCGCTGCTTTCCGAAATCCGCACGCAGGTTGGACAGGACCTGCCTATCGCGGTCAGCCTCGACCTTCATGCCAACATTTCACGCGCCATGGTGGACCATGCGACGTCGATCACGATCTTCCGAACCTATCCGCATCTGGATATGGCCGAAACCGGCGCGCGCAGTTTTGTCATGCTGACCAGACACTTGGCCGGTGAACCCATGGCCAAAGCCTTCCGTCAGGCCCCGTTCCTCCTTCCGATCCAGTCGCAGTTCACCGGTGCTGCGCCCTGCGATGCGCTCTATGCGATGCTCGCCGATCAGACGGCGGATATCGCACTGGGTTTCTCCGCCGCCGACATCGCCGATGCGGGCCCGGCAGTTGTCGCCTACGCACCGGATCAAGGCCAGGCGGATGCGCTGGCCGACCAACTCATGCGCACGCTCCTCGACGCCGAGCCGCTTTTCGACACGGCACTCTATTCACCGGAAAAAGCAGTCGTCGCGGCGATGCAAACAAGCACCGGCAGGCCGGTGGTGCTGGCAGACGTGCAGGACAACCCCGGCGCGGGGGCCACATCCGACACCAATGGCTTGCTAAAGGCCCTGCTGTCCGAAACCGCGACCGGCGCCGTCTCGGCTCTCCACCATGACCCGGAAGTCGCCGCGACCGCCCGCGACCTGGGCATTGGAGCCGAATTCGAAGCCGCGCTTGGCGGACGGTCAGGCCACCCCGACGATAGCCCCCTGACCGCGCGGTTCCGTGTCGAGACCCTTGGGTCGGGCACCTTCAAATTCACCGGCAAGATGTACGCGGGCGCCACCGCCCATAACGGCCCGTCCGCCTGCCTGCGTATACTCGATACCGATGCCGACATCCGGGTCCTTGTGAGCAGCAATCGCAGCCAGTGCCTTGATCAGGCGATCTTCACGCATCTCGGCATCAGTCCTGCGGCTCAACGCATCCTCTGCGTCAAAAGCAGCGTGCACTACCGCGCCGACTTCGACCCGATTGCAGGGCGGGTCATGTCCGTCGCGGCACCCGGCCTGAACCCCTGCCAGCTGGATCGGCTGACATACCACAACCTTCGCCCCGGTATGCGCACCATGCCGCTGCGCGCACGGTCCTGAAAACCGCCATATCCCAAAATTCCCAAGGCCTTTCGAGGACAAGGAAATCTGGTACCCGCGGCCGGACTCGAACCGGCACGGCCTTTCGGCCTGGGGATTTTAAGTCCCCTGTGTCTACCATTCCACCACGCGGGCTTTCGAGGACTTCTAGGGCGTTGTGCGCGCCCCCGCAATCGTCACGCGCGGGTAAAGGCTGCGCTCATGTTTCGCCTCTGCGCCGATCTTGGGAATGCTATGTATCAATACCCCGTGGTCGATCAGTCTTTATTGCCAGCTTGTCAAAGCTCTTCGCCAGCCGGCTCTTTAAGAAGCCCGCGCTCCGGGATCCACGGGTTCAGCGCCAACGCCTTGCGCAACCAGTCCTGTGCCTCGTCTTCGCGACCCAGTGCAGTCAATGTCAGCGCAAGGCCCGACAACGCCCCCACATGTTCGGGATTGATCTCGACAGTCTTCTCAAGGTCCACGAGCGCGGTTTCAAAGTCACCGCTCAGAAAGGCGATGAACGCCCGCTGATTGTACCCCTCGGCCCAGTGCGGGCAGTACTCGACCAGCCGGTCAAATGCATCCCGCGCCGCAAGATAATCTGCCACCCGCCGCGCGATCATGCCAGTGTTCAGCAATGCGGCTGCCACATCGTCCGGGGCATCCACCCAAATCTCCCACATCTGGTCGGAGAAGACACGACCGGCCATATCGTTCGGCGCATTGCGGGCGCTTTCGAACAGCTCGGCCAGTTCTGCGCTGCGATCGGCAACGGGCGGGCATTCGGCCAAGGCGGGCGAGGCCAGCAAGCATAGGGCACAAAACAAAGGCTTCATAGTCACAAAACAGGGCGCACACACCGATTCTGTCAACCGCCGCTTGACCTCACCGGGTGCGCGAACCAGCTTTAATCACATGTTTCCAATCCGTGACCATAACCCGTCGGAAAAAGTACCGTATGTCACCTACGCATTGATGGCGATAAATATCGTCGTGTTTCTAGGCTATTACGGGATGTTTCAGAACCCACGGGCGCTCCAGTCGTTCTTTGAAACCTGGGGACTTGTCCCGGCAGGTGCAGCGCAGAACCCGGTTGGCTTCATCACGTCAATGTTCCTTCATGGCGGCCTGATGCACCTTGGCGGGAACATGCTGTTTCTCTGGATTTTCGGTGACAATCTAGAAGAAGAAATGGGGCATACCAACTTCCTTGGCTTCTATCTGGCCTCCGGCATCGGCGCGGCATTTCTTCAGGTCATGGCCGATCCGAACTCCACCATACCCATGGTCGGAGCGTCGGGTGCAATTGCGGGTGTTCTCGGCGGCTATCTCCTGATGTTTCCAAAGGCGCGCGTCGACGTCCTGATCATCATTGTCGTCATCTTCCGGATCATCCCCGTACCTGCATGGCTCATGCTGGGGCTTTGGTTCGGGCTGCAGTTGTTCAGCGGCCTGAACGCGCCTCCGGGCGTCGGCGGCGTGGCCTATTGGGCCCATGCGGGCGGCTTCATCGTCGGCCTGATCCTTGCGCTTCCGATCTGGGTCCGCCGGGGCGGAACGGCCTACTGGAAACGGACCAAGGGGCACCCGCCACATCCAGAGGCGAATTACCGGCGTGTCCGCACCTCGATCCCGAAGGTGACCCGCAGATGACGAAACCGCTGAAAGCCACCTGCCACTGCGGGGCCGTCGAGTTGGCTGTCATGCTGACCGATGGTGTCAAAACGGCAAGCCGGTGCGATTGCTCGTTCTGTTCGCGGCGCGGTGCGGTCGCGCTCACCGCACCGCTGGACGGTCTGGAGATCGTCAAGGGCGCCGACAACCTCACGCTCTATGAATGGGGTACGGGCACGGCCAAACACTACTTTTGCAACATCTGCGGGATCTACACCCACCATCGCCGCCGCTCGAACCCCAACGAATACGGTGTGAACGCTGCGAATATCGAGGGGATCAACCCGCGCGATCTGGGCGACATTCCGTGGACCGACGGGATCAATCACCCGTCCGACCGGAAATAGGGTCACACGTTCCGGATAACCTTGGCGAACCCGTCAAAAATCCCGCCATTGGCCGAAAGGATGGTTCCGTCGTCAAAGGGCGAAACACGCGGCACCACAGCCTCGACCAAACCGCCGGCTTCGCGGACAAGCAGAATACCTGCCGCAATATCCCATGTCGATATCCCACGCTCCCAATACCCGTCGAAACGACCCGCCGCCACATAGGCAAGGTCCAGCGCGGCTGCGCCCCAGCGACGGATACCGGCACAGGCCGGAGCCACGCGGGCGATATCCTGCAGCGTTTCGGGCAGATCGGGCCGTCCGCCGAACGGAATGCCGGTCGCAAAGATGCACTCGATCATCCGGTTACGGCCCGACACACGCAGCCGCGTGTTGTTCAGCCACGCCCCCTGCCCTTTCTCGGCCAGAAACATCTCGTCCTTCGCCGGGTCCAGAACCACGGCCGCGACGATCTCGCCCTTATGTTCAAGGGCAATCGACACGCCCCAATGCGGCATCCCGTGCAGATAGTTCGTGGTCCCGTCCAGCGGATCGACGATCCAGCGCCGCGTCGGGTCCTTGCCGTCAACCGGATCGCTTTCCTCACCGACCCAACCATAGTTGGGACGCGCGGCCATCAGTTCTTCACGGATGATCTCCTCGGCCGCGATATCAGCCCGGCTCACAAAGTCGCCCGCCCCTTTGGACGACACCTGAAGGTTCTCCACCTCGCGGAAATCCTTGACCAGACTGCGCCCCGCCTTGCGCGCGGCCTTGATCATGACGTTGAGATTTGCGCTGCCTTGCATCTATCCGGCTCCCGAGGATCAGGGCGCGCGTATAGGCGAGCCGTGGGCGAATGCCAAGGGCCATGCCGCGACGCGGGAGACTAACCGGGAGTTTCCGGTTTTGAGGGTGTCGAAGACCCCGCAATCACCGACGAACAAAGCAATCGGGTCGAGAGATCAGGCACCGCGCTGCAACTTCACGGGTTCTGTCCGCGCCAGCCGCAGCAGATGCGACATGAAGGGCTTCGTCGTGTCCTCACCGCGCGTCGCCGCGTAAAGCCGCCGCGTCAGGCCGTTCTCGGTGATCGGGCGTGTCACATAGTCCGAGTTATAGCGCACCTCGCGCACCACCCAGTCCGGCAGAACCGCCACACCCCGGTTCGAGGCGACCAGAAGCAGGATCACCGCCGTCAACTCGACCTGTCGTACCGATGCAGGCTCCACTTTGGCTGGCATCAGAAGCTGGCTGAACACATCCAGACGTGCCCGATCCACCGGATAGGTGATCAGCGTTTCGCCCCGAAAGTCAGCTGCCTCCACGAAGTCCTTGGCCGCCAGCGGATGCTGAGCCGAGGCGACAAAAACCGGCGCATAGTCGAAAAGCGGCGTGAAATCCGCACCATCCAGCTCTTCGGGATCGGAAGACACGACAAGATCGACCTCTTCCCGCATCAGCGCGGGCAAGGCATCGAATGCCAGTCCGGGGCGAATATCCACGTCAACCTCCGGCCACGCATGGCGAAACTTCTCAAGCACCGGAAACAGCCATTCGAAGCAGGCGTGGCACTCGATTGCGATGTGCAGGCGCCCGGATTTCCCGCTCTGTATCCCCGCAAATTCCTGCTCAATCGCCTCGATCTCTGGCAGAACCTTCTCGGCCAGCACCAAAAGACGCCGCCCTGCCGCCGAAAGCTTCAGGGGCTTCGACCGGCGCACGAACAACTCCACACCAGCCTGATCTTCCAACCCCTTCACCTGATGGGACAGGGCCGACTGGGTGATATGCAACTGATCGGCCGCACGCGCCAGCCCGCCAGCCTCGTGAATGGCTCTGATCGTGCGCAGGTGGCGAAACTCGATATGCATATGCGGCTCATAATCGTGTTGAAGATTATGAATTTGTCTCACATGTGCACGCGTGGGACAAGCGGTGAACCAAGAGGATATCCTGATGAGCCCGCGCATCTCCTTCGAATTCTTCCCGCCCCAGTCGCTCGACGCGTCATTCCGGCTTTGGCAGACGGTCAACACGCTCTCCGCTCTCTCGCCGGAGTTCGTATCCGTCACATATGGCGCGGGCGGTACAACGCGCGATCTGACCCACGACGCCGTCAAGATCATAGGCCGGCAATACGGCCTGAACGTCGCCGCCCATCTGACATGCGTCGACGCCACCCGCGCCGAAACCCTCGCCATCGCCGAACGCTATGCCAAGGCGGGTGTCCGCGAAATCGTTGCACTTCGCGGCGATCCACCCAAGGGCCAGGGCAGCTTCACGCGACATCCCGACGGTTTCGCCGATTCCTGTGAACTGGTCGCGGCTCTCGCTGAAACCGGCAAATTCCACATCCGCGTCGGCGCCTATCCGGACCCGCATCCCGAGGCGCAAAGCGGCACGTCGGACGTTGACTGGCTCAAGCGCAAGATCGACGCAGGTGCCCATTCCGCAATCACCCAGTTCTTCTTCGAAGCGGAAACGTTCTTCCGCTTCCGCGACGCCTGCGCCGCTGCCGGCATCGACGCGACGATCATCCCTGGCATCCTGCCCATTGAAAACTGGGGCGGCACCGCCAAGTTCGCCGCCCGCTGCGGTGCCCAGATCCCGGCATGGCTGGTCGACGCATTTGAAACCGCCGAACGCGATGGACGATCCGATCTTCTGGCCACGGCGATCTGCACCGAGCTGTGCACCGACCTGATCGAAGGCGGGGTCGAAGATCTCCATTTCTACACGCTCAACAAACCCAATCTTACCCGGGACGTCGTCCACGCCCTGGGCATCGCACCCGACGTGACGTTGGAGAAGGTTGCATAACCCGCGATTGAACCCAATTCGCACTCCCACTAGGGTCCGCCGCGAACACTTTTCCGGCGGACCTCTTTTATGCACGACACGCAGCCCGATCATCTGAACCGCTCCGGCCTCGATCTTCTTCTGGCCATGAAGGCCGGCGACTTGCCCGGTCCCACGATGGCATACACGGCAAACATCCGCCTGACCGAGGCTGTGCGCGGCGCGGTGGTGTTTCAGGGCACCCCCGGCGACAACGTCCTGAACCCGCGCGGCGCAGTCCATGGCGGCTGGTACGGGACGCTTCTCGACTCCGCGATGGGCTGTGCCGTCCAGTCGGTGCTTGAGGCCGGTCAGGTCTATACGACATTGGAATACAAGATAAACCTGACCCGTGCGATACCGCTGGGAACCGAGGTCGAGGCCCGGGCTCAGGTTCAACATGGGGGTCGGTCAACGGCCGTCGCGATTGGGGAAATCCGGGGTGTCGAGGATGGACGGCTCTACGCCACCGGGTCTACCACTTGTATCGTGATGTCAGCGAAGACCTGATCCCGGCGGCGCTCGCGCGCCCCAGCGTCACGATCCGGTCCCGTACCCGGATGCGCATCTCCGCCGGCGCAGCAGTGGGATGGATCGACTCCGATGGATCGCGCCCGACCGTTCTCGGAGATCGAAACAGAAAGAACTTCCCCCAACCCCGATAGGTCCCGACACTTGGCGCATTCGCATCCATCGGGAACCGCGCACGCCAACCGTCTGGCAGGACAAGACCACAGTCTTCGGCCCGTTCCAGCATCCAGACCAGCGGGATATTCGCCAAAGGGCGTGCCGCCTGAACTCCGCTCAGCTGACCGCCCACATCGCCATGGGTGCCCTTGAACCACACCTGTTCGGCTTTACCCGTCCACCCGTCAGGGCATTCCCACAGAACCGGCAAAAAGGCTTCGCGTGTCTCGTCCAGCGCAAGCGCGTGATAGCCATGCCGGATCGCCGGACCCAGCGCGTGGTTGTGAAACGCGTGCTGCTTTTCGGCAAAGCGCCACGCAACGGGCGCGCGGAACCCCAAAGCCTTCACTGTGTCCCAGACGCCCACCATCTCGATCGGGGCCTCGGCGTGGCAGAACTTGCGCACAAATGCATTATGCGCTGTTCCGCAGATCGCCCTCTCGTAATGGCGATAGGCGATGCGAATGTTCCTTTCGGTCGCATGTTCCGCCTTCAAAAGCCCCACCCGGTCGATGACGCCCGCCAGCGACCGCACCGCATAGGCCCCGCGCGAATAGCCAATCAGGAAAATCCGGTCCCCGGGGCGATAGCGCGACGCCAGAAACCCGTACATCCTCCGGATCTGACGGTTGATCCCACGTCCTTCGATAATGTCGAGCGTATGCCGCCACGTGTGCCACTGCACCCCACCCTCATAGCGGACCGAACTTCCCGAGCGGGACGCAGCTTCACGAGCAAGCTTGTAGGTCAGGCCTGCATTCGTCTCGCACCCTTCGGTGAGCGACGACATCGTCCCATCGACGACAATGACATGATCACGAGCCCCCCGGACCGGCCGAGCGATTGTCTGCTCGGACCGGCCAAATCGGGCAAACAGCCCGCGGAGCGCCTTGGTCAGCCCCATGACGCTGTTCTGCATGGGTCGTATGACATGGCTTCAATATGGTCGGCAAAAGGTTCACAACAAAGAAACTTCTGCGTGACGCTTTATTTCGTTCAGGCTACGGAACCGATCGTGACGATATCGAAGGCACCGTAGCCATTGAACCTTGTATTGGTCGCCGTCGAATAAGCACCCATCCCGGCAAACAGGATGAAATCATCCTCTTCCATCGATACCGGCAGCGGCACCTCACCCGGCAAACGGTCAAGGCTGTCGCAGGTCGGTCCAAAAATCACACGAGGCGACCGTGCGCCGTTCCGGTCGCGCCCGTCACCATCCAGAACGCGAATGCGGTCGACCGAGCCCAGAATAACCGCCTCCGCCAGACCGCCATAAATACCGTCGTTGACGAAGACCGATCCGTCTTCGCGCAAGGATTTGACCCGGCAGCACAGGCTGAACGCCTCGGCCACCATCGCCCGACCCGGCTCGCAGACAAGGGCGGGCGCATCGGCTCCGAAAGCCGCATCGACTGCGGTTGCGATCACGTCGAAGATGCGCTCCAGATCGGGCGCTTCTCCGGCGCGATGCGACGGAAACCCGCCACCAACGTTCAGCCGCGCCAGACGCACATTTGCCGCCCGCGCCGCCCCGGCAATCTCACCGATGTATTTGGTCCAGGCTTCGGGGTCTTCGCACTGGGTGCCGGGATGGAAGGTCATCGAGGGCGTGAAACCCAACTCGACCGCGCGGGCCAGAAGCTCCACACAGCGCGCAGGCGACGCCCCGAATTTCGAGCCGAAATCATAGGCCGCGCCCTTGACCGGCAGCTTGAGCCGCACCGAGATTTCAACGCCATCGGCGGGCACCAGGGCCGCGATCTTCTCCAACTCACCCATCTCGTCGACCGACCACGAGGCCACGCCCATATCGCGGGCAAAGACGATCTCGCGTTTGGAACGCACCGGATTGTTGTAGTGCAGCACCGCTTGCGACGAGACTGCGCGCACCTTCACCATCTCGTCCGGAGAGGCCACGTCAAACGCCGTCATGCCAGCCGCAGCGAGGTTCTCCAGAACCGCACGCTCGTCATTGGCCTTGACCGCGAAGGTTACAAGGCCCGGAAACCCGGTGATGAACCGGCGCGCGGTCGCCTGCAGAACAGAGGGCGCAAAGTAGAGAACCGGGTGATCCGGCGAGGTTGCATAAAGATGCGAAACAGCGGAGGGCCATATGGCGGGAAAACGGCTCATCGATACTTTGGTCCTATTGGTTGACTGCCTTTCCATGATCGGTCGGGACAGTGCGGATTTGCTCTGTTCATCTGCCGGTTTCAACGGTATTTTCGGTCAAAATGACGAAAAGGCCGGTCAATATGGATGATCTCGACACGCAAATGATCAGTCTGCTCTCGGCGAACGCCCGGATGCCCGTGGCAAATATCGCCAAGAAGCTGGGCGTTGCCCGCTCGACAATTCAGGCCCGGCTTGAGCGGCTTGAGGTGACGGGTGTGATCGCGGGCTATACGCTCCGCCTGGGCGGCTCGGCGACCGCCACTAGAGTACAGGCCACAGCCCTTGTTCAGGTCGAACCCCGCGCCACGCCACAGGTTCTGTCGCGCCTGAAAGTCATGCCAGAGGTCACACGCGTCCACACGACGACCGGGCGCTACGACCTGATCGTATTTCTGACCACACCATCGACCGAGGTCCTGGACCGGGTTCTGGACACGATCGGAGCGATCCCCGGCATCCGCAGTTCGGAAAGCCTGATCCACCTGTCCACACGGATCGACCGCGGCATGTGATCCAAGGGGCGGACTTTGCGTATTTTTGACAAGACGAAGGGGCTGGCGTCTTTCCCTTCCCCCCATGCTTCGCTAGACCGGCGCCCGAGCGATTGGGAACGATGACAATGGAAAAAACCTTCGACGCCAAAGCGGCCGAACCCCGGATTTATGCCGAATGGGAAAAGGCGGGCGCATTCCGTGCGGGCGCAAATGCCTCGCGCGACGAAACCTTCTGCATCATGATCCCCCCGCCCAACGTGACGGGCGCGCTTCACATGGGCCATGCTTTCAACAACACCTTGCAGGACATCCTGACGCGCTGGCATCGGATGCGCGGCTTCGACACCCTCTGGCAGCCCGGCACAGACCACGCAGGCATCGCCACGCAGATGGTCGTCGAGCGCGAGTTGCTGAAAGAAGGGAACATGACGCGCCGCGAGATGGGGCGCGAAAAGTTCACCGACCGGGTCTGGCGGCAAAAGGTCGAATCCCGCGGCAACATTCGGGGCCAGCTTGAACGCCTTGGCGCGTCCTGCGACTGGTCGCGCGAGGCGTTCACCATGTCGGGCGCGCCCAACGCGCCTGCTGGCGAAGAGGGCAATTTCCACGACGCGGTGATCCGGGTTTTCGTAGATATGTACGAAAAGGGCCTGATCTATCGCGGCAAGCGGCTGGTGAACTGGGACCCGCATTTCGAAACAGCGATTTCCGATCTCGAGGTCGAGCAGGTGGAGGTTGACGGGCATATGTGGCGCCTGCGCTACCGGCTTGAGAATGGCGAGACCTACGAGCACCCGATCGAGTTCGACGAAGACGGCAATGTCACCGCGACCGAGACGCGCGACTACCTGACAGTGGCCACCACGCGGCCCGAAACGATGCTGGGCGATACGGGCGTTGCCGTTCATCCCGACGATGACCGCTACACGCACCTTGTGGGCAAGACCGTGCGACTGCCGCTGGTCGGGCGTTCGATACCGATTGTTGCCGACAGCTATGCTGACCCGGAAAAGGGCACGGGCGCGGTCAAGATGACCCCGGCCCACGATTTCAACGACCGCGACGTGGGCGCGCGCACCGGCCTGCCCTCGATCAACGTGATGACGACACGGGCGGGCATGTTCCTGAAAGGTAACGCGGAGTTCTCCGAGGGGGCCGACCCTGACGGTGTGGCCCGGCTGATCGAGGCGCTGGACGGCATCGACCGCTACGAGGCACGCGACTGGATCGTCCAGACCGCGACCGAAGAAGGCTGGCTCGACGGGATCGACCCCGACCGGCACATGGTGCCCCATGGCGACCGGTCCAAGGTCGCAATCGAGCCCTATCTGACCGATCAGTGGTTCGTGGACACCGCCAAGATCGTGCAGCCCGCCATCGACGCGGTGAAGGATGGCACCGTGCAGATCCTGCCCGAGGGCGACAAGAAGGTGTATTTCCACTGGCTGGAGAACATCGAGCCTTGGTGCATCTCGCGCCAGCTGTGGTGGGGGCACCAGATCCCGGTTTGGTATGGGCCGAAGAAGAAAGACAATCTGTCGGAGGAGTTGGAAACGCTCCGCGAGGTGGTCGCCAATTACCCCGCAGCCAACGATCAGAATGCGACAGATCACGCCGAAGCCGTAAAAGGCGTTTGGTCTGAGCTGGAAGAGCGCGGAGCGATCACCGCTTCGACCGGCCTAATACCATTCTGTGGTGCCTCGTTTGAGGAGGCTCGGTCGAAAGCAGAAGCCTACTATGGGATGGACGTCGAAATCTCCGAGTGGACCGAGACTGACTACAAAGGGGCATCTTTGTCGGGCAAGTTGTTCAACGAATTCTACGGAATGAGTGGGACGTATACGATTGCGATCGGTCGCGACCCCGACGTCCTCGACACCTGGTTCTCATCCGGCCTCTGGCCTATCGGTACGCTGGGCTGGCCCGAGGAAACGGAGGCGCTGAGGAAGTACTTCCCCACCTCCGTCCTGATCACCGGGTTCGACATCATCTTCTTCTGGGTCGCCCGGATGATGATGATGCAATACGCAGTGGTCGGGCAAAGACCCTTCGACACCGTCTATGTCCACGCGCTTGTCCGCGACGAGAAGGGCAAGAAGATGTCGAAATCGCTGGGCAACGTCCTTGACCCCCTCGATCTTGTCGATGAGTTCGGGGCGGATGCCGTGCGCTTTACGCTTACCTCCATGGCCGCCATGGGGCGCGACCTGCGGCTCTCGACCCAACGCATCGCCGGCTACCGGAATTTCGGCACGAAGCTCTGGAACGCGTTTCGCTTTGCCGAGATGAATGAGGTTTTCAATGCGCATGGTATGCGCATGGTTTCCGCATCGGTTCCGCATGCGAGAAATCCGGTCAATCGCTGGATCATCGGCGAGACCGCGAAGGTCCGCGAAGAGGTGGATCAGGCGCTTGGCGCCTACCGGTTCAACGATGCCGCCAACGCGCTTTACGCCTTCGTCTGGGGCAAGGTCTGCGACTGGTATATCGAGTTTGCGAAACCGCTCTTCGGCTCGGAAGATGATGAAATCATTGCGGAAACGCGTGAAAGCATGGCCTGGGTTCTGGATCAGTGCCTGATCCTTCTGCACCCGATCATGCCGTTCATCACCGAAGAGCTTTGGGGCCAGACCGCGAAACGCGACAAGATGCTGGTTCACGCCGATTGGCCGACCTATCAAGCATCTGATCTTGTTGATGAAAAGGCTGATACAGAACTCAACTGGGTGATCCAGATCATCGAGGCCGTCCGGTCGGTTCGGGGTGAGATGAACGTTCCGGCGGGCCTGAAGGTGCCATTGCTTCAGCTTGAACTCGATGCCGCCGGTCGGGCCGCGTGGGATGCAAATGCTACGCTTATTCAACGGCTTGCGCGGATCGAAAGCGTGACGGTTTCGACAGACGCACCTAAGGGCGCGGCAACGATCACTGTTCCGGGCGGCACCTTCGCCCTGCCGCTCGCCGATATCATCGACGTAGATGCCGAAAAGGCCCGGCTTGATAAGGCGAAACAGAAGGTCGAAAAGGAGCTTGCGGGCCTGAATGGGCGGTTGAAGAACCCCAAGTTCATCGAAAGCGCGCCTGAGGATGTGGTCGAGGAAACCCGCACTCTTGCTGCCGAAAAAGAGGCGGAACTTCAACGCCTTGACACCGCGCTCGCCCGCCTCGCGGATATCGGCTGACCCATGCCGGGGCCGCGCTACACGCCGCTTGTTCAGTCGCTGCCGGCCACCGTGCCCTTCGTCGGCCCGGAGGCGCAGGAACGCGCGCGCGGCGCACCGTTCACCACCCGTCTCGGCGCCAATGAAAGCGTCTTCGGCCCCTCGCCCCGTGCGGTTGCGGCGATGGAACAGGCCGCATCGGACGTCTGGAAATACGGCGATCCGGAAAACCACGATCTGAAAGAGGCGCTTGCCCGCGAACTGGGCGTTAACCCCGATTGCATCCTTGTTGGTGAAGGTATCGACGGCATTCTGGGCTACACAGCGCGGCTTTTCATTGGCCCCGGCGACGTCGCGGTCACCTCGGACGGCGCTTATCCGACGTTCAACTATCATGTCGTGGGATATGGCGGTACTCTGGAGAAACTGCCCTATCGCGACGACCACGAAGACCCGGTGGCAATCGCCGAAAAGGCAAGGGAAAAGGGCGCAAAGCTCGCCTATTTCGCCAACCCGGACAATCCGATGGGATCGTGGCACGATACGGCAACGATCCAGCGGCTGATTGACGACATTCCCGGCGACACGGTCCTGATCCTTGACGAGGCCTATGTCGAATTCGCACCCGAGGGCACCGCACCGCCGCTGGACACGACCGTCCCAAACCTTCTCCGAATGCGGACATTTTCAAAGGCTTACGGTATGGCTGGTGCGCGTGTCGGTTATGCAATCGGGCATCCCGACCTGATCCGCGCATTCGACAAGATCCGCAATCACTTCGGAATGAACCGGATATCACAGGCCGGTGCGCTGGCAGCACTTGACGATAAGGACTGGCTTCGATCTGTGCAGTCCCGCGTCCTCACTGCGCGCGAAAGGATCAGCGATATCGCGCGCGAAAACGGGCTTTCCCCTTTGCCGTCTGCCACCAATTTCGTGACGATGGATTGTGGCGCGGATGGTAACCTCGCCCGCGCCGTTGTGGCGGCACTCGTCGAGGATGGTGTCTTCGTTCGGATGCCCTTTGTCGTGCCCGGTGACCGCTGCATCCGCGTCAGTTGCGGGACCGATGCAGACCTTGCAGTATTTGCCAATGCCCTGCCACGGGCGCTGAAGGCCGCTCATGCCCGGACGAAACCTTAACGATGTATTCGCGTTTTCCTGCCAGTTTGACCGATGATGCGGATGTGATTGGCCTTGGCCGTTACTTTCGCTAGTCTTTTGTCCGTCGGATAAGCGCGAAGGACCTGGACCATGGTCGAGGACTATACAAACGCCTTTCTGGTCAGCGCGACCGTGCTGTGCCTGATGATCCTCATGACGATCTGGGCGCTCTGGGGCTTTGCCGCAGCGCTTCTGATCAGCTGGGCCACGGATCGCGCGATTGTGCTAGAGGCCCGGCGCGTCCGGAAGGACTAGCGCCCTACCCGATCCGCGATCGCCTCTGCCGCCGCCGATAATGCACCCGGTCCGTAGGGAATCCCATTCGCACGCAATCCAGCCTCGATCACTCCAAGCACGCCCAGCACCATATGCGCGTTCACATGCCCCATATGGCCGATGCGGAAGTACCCGTCATTCCCAGGATCGTCCGGGTCGCCCATCTCAAGCCCGATGCCCAGCGTCACGCCCGCATTCGCCTCGACCCACTCACGCAATTGCGTTCCCCGCGGCGCGCCAATTCGCAGTGTCGTGACTGCATTACTGCGGTCCGCGCGATCGGAGATGTTCATCTCCAAGGGTCCGCCCTGTCCCCATGTCTCACATGCCGCCCAGATGGCTTCTGCAAGCGCCCTATGCCGTTCCCAGACGGCCTCGAGCCCCTCTTCCTTGATCATATCAAGGGCTTCACGCAGTCCATAAAGATGGTGCGTGGGCGCCGTCCCATCGAAATACTGTGAGAAGTTGGCGGGTGTCGTCCGCGGGCGCCAATCCCAGTACTCGGTCACACAGTCCGCAGTCTCCCGCGCCGTATCCGCCTTTTCATTGAAGAAAACCAGCGCCAGCCCCGGCGGCGTCATCAAACCCTTCTGACTGGCCGCAACCATGACATCGACGCCCCAACCGTCCATCTCGAACCGGTCACAGGCAAGACAAGCGATGCAATCGACCATCAAAAGCGCCGGATGCCCCACGCTGTCAATAGCGGCACGGATCGCCGCAATATCACTGATAACAGATGTCGACGTATCCACCTGAACGCACATCACCGCCTTGATCTCGTGAGCGGTGTCCGCCTCAAGCGCTTCCGCAACCGCCCGAGGGTCAACCGGCGCGCGCTTCCCAAACTCCAAAATGTCGACCGTCACGCCCATCCGACGCGCCATGCCGGTCCAGGAATGGGCAAATCGCCCGGTCGACAGTGTCAGCGCCCGGTCTCCGCGTGAAAACACGTTGGACAGCGCAGCCTCCCATGCCGCATGACCATTGCCGATATAGATCGCCGCATGATGCCGGGTCCGGGCCACGAGCTTGAGGTCTTCCACGATCCCCGGGACCATATCCACAAGCGCGCCACTATAGATGTTCGGCGCGGCGCGGTGCATCGCCCGCAGCACCCGGTCGGGCATCACCGAGGGGCCAGGAATGGCAAGACAGGAACGGCCGTTCGAAAGGGTCATGGGGTTGTCCTACGGATGATCTCGAGGCTTGGCCTACCGCCGGACCCGGCGCTCGTCAATCGGTCCAACTTGCCAGTTCCGCAACCACGGGATAAGCGTTTGCGACCCGTTCACAGCCTGCCAGAGCCGCCCCGCGTGACCCAGCCTGATCCCAAGACCGATGCACGCGCGCTGCCCCTTCTGGGACGGTTGTGGCGAGAGTACCTGAAAAAGCACTGGCCGTGGCTGGTCGCTGCGGCTGTTCTGATGACCATCGAAGGTTCGATGCTGGGAGTACTCAGCTATGCGCTCCAGCCGATGTTCGACCGGGTGCTTGTCGGCGGTGACGAAGCTTTCATCTACATTCTTGGCGGCGGCATCACGGCGTTGTTCTGCATCCGCGCGGTCGCCGGTGTATCGCAACGGATCATCCTGACCCGCGTCGGGCAGATCTCGGTCGCCGAGATGCAGACCGATCTTGTCAGCCACATGATGTCGCTCGACAGCGCCTACTTCCACGACAACGCCCCTGGCGCGCTGATGGAACGTGTTCAGGGCGACACTGCGGCCATTCAAAATGTCTGGAAAACGCTGATACAGGGTGCCGCGCGTGACGCAATCGCCCTTATTTCACTGGGCGTCGTTGCGATCATGATCGACCCGTTCTGGACCGCAGCCGCGCTTGTCGGCGTCCCGGCACTGGTGATCCCGACCGCAATCCTGCAACGCTACTTGCGCCGCAAGGCAGGCAGCATGCGTGATGTCGCCTATGACCGCTCGGTCCGGCTGAGCGAAGTGTTCCACGGCATAGACCTTGTAAAGCTCAGCCGACTGGAAGGCTATCAGACCAACCGCTTCCGCGAAATCGTAGACCGCCTTGTGGGGATGAGCATCAAGTTCGCGGGCGGCGGCGCCCTTTTGCCTGGCCTCCTTGATGTGATGGTCGGCGTCGGCTTCTTCGCCGTCCTGGTCTTTGGCGGGCAGGAAATCATGTCCGGCGAAAAGACGGTCGGAGAGTTCATGTCGTTCTTTACCGCAATGGCGCTTGCCTTCCAGCCGATGCGCCGTCTGGCGGCGCTTGCCGGCATTTTGCAAACGACCGCAGCAAGCCTAGATCGCGTCTTCAGCGTTCTGGATCTAAGAGCGGAAATCCGCGACCCGGCCACGCCGCAACCCAAACCGCAGACGTTCGAGATCAAGCTGGAAAACCTGCACTTCACCTACGGAGAGCACCCGGCATTGCTTGGTGCGAGCTTCACGGCCGAGGCGGGCAAGACGACGGCTATCGTTGGCCCCTCGGGTGCGGGGAAAAGCACGATTTTCAACATGTTGACACGGCTTGTCGAGCCTCAGAAAGGGTCGGTGACGATCGGTGGCGTTCCGGTCTCACAGATGACCCTGCGAGAGCTGCGCAGCCTGTTTTCCTTCGTGACTCAGGATGCCCCCGTCTTTGACGAGTCCCTGCGTGAAAACATCCTTCTGGACCGGACCGACGTGAACGAAGACCAGTTGGCGCGAACCTTGCGCGACTCCGACATGGAGACATACGTGGCCAACCTCCCCGCCGGGTTGGAAACCCGCGCAGGCCCCCGCGGCTCTAACCTGTCCGGCGGCCAGCGGCAGCGTCTGGCGATTGCGCGCGCGATCCTCCAGGACACACCGATCCTCCTTCTGGACGAGGCCACATCGGCCCTCGATGCCCAATCCGAGGCAGCCATTCAGGAGGCGCTTGAACGTCTTTCAAAGGGCCGCACAACGCTCGTCATCGCGCACAGGCTGGCAACGATCCGCAACGCGGACAAGATCGTCGTCATGGATCGCGGGCGGGTGGTTGACGAGGGCACGCATGAAGAGTTGCTGGCGCGCGACGGCCTTTACGCCGGGCTCTATCGTCTTCAGTTCCGCGAAGGCGATGACCGCTCATAACCCTGCGCAAGGCGTTTCGGGTCCGCGCCCATCAGATACCGCGCAAGTGTCCACAGATTGCGGGTGCCACGTGCGAACCATCCTTCGGCCTCATACCGCGCGGCCGAGGTGTTGGCGGTGGCTGGAAGCATCTGTAACCGACCCTTCAACGCACGGGCGATGGCCACATCTTCCATCAGATCGAGGGGCGGCACGCCTCCGACCTGTTCAAGCAAATCGCGGTGGATCAGCAGACCCTGATCTCCATAGGGTAGTCCGAACAGCCGCGACCGCAGGTTCGCCCATCCCGCCACCAACCCCGGCGACACGCCGCGTGACCGGAAGGCCAGTCTGAAGTACCCGGCCTTGCCTGAGGATGCCGCCATGTGAGCCAGAACCGCATCCGACCAGCCCTGTGACAGCCGGGTATCGGCATGAAGAAGAAGTAGCCAGCTTCCCTTCGCTGTCTCGACCCCAGCAGCCAACTGTAGCCCCCTCCCGGCTTCGCCCTTGACGACGCGCGCGCCCGCCTCATCCGCCACTTCAAGCGTGCCGTCCACCGAACCGCCGTCCGAGATCACCAACTCGCGGATCAAACCAGACGCCACACCCTCCATCAGCGCGGCAAGCGTTTCGGGAAGCAACGGAGCGGCATTCAGGGTCGGTATGATCACCGAGAGCGGTGCTGGCATGAAATGGCCCCGTGGCGTTCGGAATTCTCCCGCCCTATATAAGCGGAACAGGGGAAGAAGAGGATCGGAAATGGGCACGGCGCGCAAGGTGTTGAAGATCGGCGGCGATGACCGAAAGAGCTTTCTAGAAGGACTGGTCACAAACGAGGTCGACCGCGCGGCAGACGGCCTTGTCTATGCAGCCATTCTGACTCCTCAGGGCAAATATCTGGCCGATTTCTTTCTTCTGGAAACTGAAGAGGCATATCTGTTGGATGCGGATGCAGAGCAGGCACCGGCCCTCGCGCAGCGGCTGAACATGTACAAGTTGCGGGCGGATGTCACGATCGAAGACAGCGGGCTCTATGTGGAACGCGGGATGGGCACGCCACCCGAGGATGCGTTCATGGACCCGCGCCATCCCGACTTGGGCTGGCGGCGTTACACCGACACCCCGGTTCCCGACGACACGACCGATTGGGACGCGATACGCGTCGCCCACTGCATCCCCGAGGCCGGGATCGAACTGATCCCAAATGACACTTTCATTCTCGAAGCAGGCTTCGAGCGCATAAATGGCGTCGACTTTCATAAGGGGTGCTATGTAGGCCAGGAAGTGACCGCGCGCATGAAACACAAGACCGAGCTGCGCAAGGGTTTTGCAGTAGTTTCAGTCGAGGGGACCGTGCCGGTTGGAACGGATATTACGCGAAACGACAAGGCCGTCGGAAAGCTCTACACGCAGTCGGGCGGCAAGGGGATTGCCTATCTGCGCTTCGACCGTGCGGGGCCTGATATGAAAGCAGGCGATGCGCAAGTAAGCTACACCGCATGAGCCGCGTCAGGCGCGCTCGGAGTACTCCATGTTTTCGGTGTTCACGACGATAGCCTCCCCCTCGCCCACGAAGGGCGGGATCATCACCCGCACACCATTGTCCAGAACTGCGGGCTTGAAGCTGTTCGCCGCTGTCTGACCCTTAACCACCGGCTCGGTCTCGGCCACGGTGCAAGTCACCTTTTGTGGCAACGTCGCGCTGAGCGCCTCGTTCTCGTAGTACTCGATGGTGATCGTCATACCGTCCTGCAGAAACGGACGGCGGTCGCCCAGAATGTCTGAGGGCAACTCGATCTGCTCGTAAGTCTCTGAATCCATGAACACCAGATGGCCATCGGACTCATATAGAAACTGCTGATCTTTCTGTTCAAGACGGACCTTTTCCACCTTGTCCGCAGACCGGAACCGCTCATTCAGCTTCGATCCGTTGCGCAGGTTCCGCAACTCGACCTGAGCGAAAGCGCCGCCCTTTCCGGGCTTTACGTGATCGGCCTTCACGGCCACCCAAAGGCCGCCATTATGTTCAAGAACATTGCCGGGCCGGATCTCGTTCCCGTTGATTTTGGGCATGCGTCAATTCCATGACAAAAGGTTGAAGATCGTTGGGCCGGAGCTATATCTCGCCGGTGATCCGGTGGCAAGACAGCTAGATCATGTGGGTAAGAGTGCATGAGCTATGCGCGGGGCGCATGGCAGATATACACAAACAGGGTGGCAGAATCAGTAACGACACGTCATAAGGGACGTCACGCCGGAAAATGCAAGAGCAACAATAACAGGACGGATTATGGTCGATTTCGTAGATGGCACAGCATTCAACAACGAGCAGGGCAACCGGGCTCGCAAGCTTTTTGCGGCCGTTGTTCTGGCTGCGCTTGATGATGCGATTGCCGACGACAAGAAATATGGAAATGGACCTGAACAGATTGCCCGCTGGGCACGCTCGCGCGATGGTCGCGAAGTGCTGACATGCGCCGGTATCGACCCGAACGAACGGGTTGTATCCGGCCTCATGGAATTCGTATCGAAAGGCGTTCGGACATCGGTCGCGCTATCGCGTGAAGAAAGCGAACGTCGTCAGGCTGCAGAGCAGGCAAAAGCCGCTTAAAGAGGCCTGCCAGACCAAAAGAATGCGCGCCCAGTCGGGCGCGTTTTTCTTTTTCAGAACATCATGCCCCAGATAACGACCGGCGCCATCTGCAAACCCGCGGCACCGGCGACGACCGTTCGGGTCCCCCAATCCCGAAACCGCAACCAAAGCATAACGCAGAGAACAAGACAGATTGCGATCTCCAGCGGCCCCACGACCCGGCCATAATGGTCGCTGTCCCAGTAGCTTACCGGACTGATAAAGACCCAATCGGTCAATGGCCAGAAATGCTGTCGGGCGTCATGATTGTGAAGCGGAAAATCCAGCGCAAGGTGCATCAAACCGGCGCCTGCGAAGGCGATGAGTGCCGGTCCTTTGCGCCAGAGAGCGACTACCAGAAGAATGCCCCACAAGACGAAAGAGTTGTCGATTGCAAAGACCTGTTGCCACGCATCGGAATAGTAATACTCGCGGAATACGATGCGTGCGGGCACATCGAGTATGTAAAGCGAAACGCCCGCCATCAGATAAAGGGACAGATCCGGGGCAAGCGCACCCAACAGAGC
Source organism: uncultured Paracoccaceae bacterium (assembly GCA_947503175.1). Taxonomy (GTDB): domain Bacteria; phylum Pseudomonadota; class Alphaproteobacteria; order Rhodobacterales; family Rhodobacteraceae; genus Ovoidimarina. The sequence goes on along the minus strand of CANNCO010000001.1, from coordinate 394,107 downwards.
GGCCATGTTGACCTTTGGACGTCCAGGCCGTGCGAAAGCTGCAGCGGCAAAAATCAGGTGTGCTGGGGTGTTCACCCCGGTCGCGCCTAACCGAAGTCTCGGGTCATGATCGCGCGGTGGATTTCCCGCCGGACAAGCTTGCGGATGTTCCGGGTGATGCGCTCTCCCAATTCTCCCTGAAGCTCGTCCCGAACGATATCGGAGACCAGCTCACGAAGCTTGTCCTCATCGATGAGATCGCCACTGGGCAAATCGTGTGAGACGGGCGCAGAACTGGCACCTTCATCTGCACCACCTCTGCTGGGAAGCAGATCGGGCGCAGGCTCGGCCAAGAGACCATGCTTTTCTGCCGTCGCAAACAAGGGTTCGGAGGCGTCTTCGGGCTCACCCTTTTCCACAGGTACAGCCAATACAAGCCTGCGCGGTGTCTCAGTGTCCACCGGCTCACTTCCATCCGGCTCCCAATCATCGGAACCTGCCCCGACAGCGCGCTCAAGCTCTGCAATCCGCTCTTCCAACGGGGTTTGCGACGGAACGGGACGAATGGGCACGGGCGACTTGTCCTCGACCCGAAGCGCGGGCGTCAGTAACAGTTTATCGGTCGCCTCGTCATCCTGCGGTTCGTCTTCGGCACCCCAGTCCTCGGGGGCCATTTCTTCCGGGGGCAATTGCCGGGTCACGATGCGCCGGACCGAGGAAAGTACGGCATCCGCATCGCTTCGTTGCTTGTTTTCCGTCATCACAGACTCACCTTGGCCCCTCACGACATACGGTAGCTTGTGTGACCCTCACACACAACCGGTCGGGGGCCCCTAGTTCCGGTTCAGACTGCGCAGTACACGATCCAGACGCTCGCCCTGCGGGCTGACAAGCACTGTGGGCGCGTTTTTGACCGCGTTGTAATAGGCCGCCGGATCGTAGGTGGCAATTCCGAGGTTCAGGTGATCGACCGTCAACAGGCCCATCGAAGACAAAAGCTGATAGACAGCCAGCGTCTGGTCGATCTGGGCAGAGATCAGGCTTGTCTGCGCATCGAGAAGCTCCTGCTCCCGGTCCAGAACGTCCAGTGTCGTCCGGGCACCGACCTGCAACTCTTCCTGAGCGCCGCGAAGGGCCAGTCTGGACGCCCGCACCTGCTGGTCCGAGGCCTCAAGGCTCGCACCCGCCACGGCAAGATCGGCCCAGGCATTGCCGACATTCTGTTCGATTGTCTGTGCGGTTGTGTAAAGCCCGGCACGCGCGGCATCGCGGGAGGCCTGGGACTGGCGTATACGGGAAGAAAGCTGGCCCCCCTGATAAATGGGCCCGGACAGCGTTACACCGACCGAAGAGTTATCGTCCCCATCGTCATCAAGCCCGACACTTGCGGTGCCCCGCAAGGACGGGCGCAGTGACCCCGCAGCAACGGCGACCGCGAGTTCTGCAACCGTCACATCCCTCTGTGCTTTCAGAAGATCGGGATGCCGGTCCAGCGCGACCGAGCGTGCGGCGGCCAGCGTCGCGGCGGTCGCCGGTGGTGCGGGCGGCGGTTGCAGCCGCCCCGGAAACTCACCTGTTGAGGCCCGGTACTCTTCGCGCGCCTGCGCCAGTGCCCCCTGCGCCGCTGCAAGCCCAGACCGCGCCGCAGCAAGACGAGCTTCCGCTATTGACACATCGGTCCGGGTCACTTCGCCCACTTCGAACCTATCACGCGCCGCACGCAACTGCTGGGAAATAAGGCGCACATTGTTTTCGCGCAGCCCGACCAAAGCATTCTGTCGGCGCACATTCAGAAATGCCGCCACGGCGCGCAGCAGAACCTGTTGTTCAACCGATTTCAGACTCTCGCGCGTGGCAAGGACAGTTTCCTTCTGAAGATCGATTGACAGCTGCGATCGCCCGAAATCGTAAAGAAGCCAATCTGCCGATAGTCCCACAGAGCCGGTGACCTCATCCCCCAGGGACGGGTTCGAATAGTTGGCCGAAGCCGCCCAGTTGATGATCGGGCGCAATGTCGCGACAGCTTGGGCAACATCTTCATCCGCGGCACGCAGAAGGGCGCGGTTCTGTTCAAGAAGCCCGCTTGTCCGATAGGCCGCGATCAAGGCATCCGTCAGCGTCTCGGACCACGCAGGCGCCTGCCATGAAAGGCTGGCCAGTGCAGCGGCTGCGGCTGTTCGTGAGAGGCGTTTGAAAAGCATGATCACATCCGTTCTCTAAAGGGCGAAAGACGGCGCTTTGGCAAATCCCGGCAGAACCGGCGCCGCCGCATTGAACGCGAAGCGCCAACTTACGGCCCCGTCCACCCGGTGCCCGATCCGGCAAACGCCCAACGCCCCTTCCATGAACAGCGCAGCGATCCGCCCGCCCTCTTTCAACTGGTCTAGAAGTGTTTCCGGTACGGTTTCAACACCACCCTGTATGACGATCGCATCATATGGCCCGTGCTTCGCCGCCCCTTCCGAAAGAGGGCCGACCACGACCGCAACATTGTCGGCGCCCAGTTCGGCAAGCGTCGTTTCCGCCTCGGACGCCAGGCTTTCGTCCTCTTCCAGCGCAACAACCGCCTGCCCCAACCGGGACAGGAGTGCCGAGGAATATCCAAGCCCGCTGGCCACATCCAGAACAATGTCTCCAGGCTGGACATTCAGTGCATCGAGCATCTTGGCAAGGGTCCGTGGCTCGAGGACAACCCGATCCGCTGCAAGAGGGACATTTTCGCCGATATATGCGGCCTCCCTGCGCCCGTTGGGAACGAACTGTTCGCGCGGAACCGTCAGCATCGCATCGATGATCGGAAACTTCGTCACATCCGAAGGGCGAACCTGCGTATCGACCATCATTCTCCGCCGGGCAGTATAGTCGATCATATCTAAACTCATTGGTTCAGTTCCACTTCGCCGCTTTTGCCACAGAACGAACCCATCGGCAACTGTCTGACACGTCACAGCGTGGCCGATAGCTGCTTGACCTCGGGCCCCCGCGAACCTAAACGTCACCGAGCTTCGAAGGCGAGTTGGCGGAGTGGTTACGCAGCGGATTGCAAATCCGTGTACACCGGTTCGATTCCGGTACTCGCCTCCATTTCATCCCGGCCGATATACCGTATAACTCAACGCACCGGTTAATGATTTGCCGATGGCGTTCGATTTAGCCTTAGGACAGCACCCTGGATTTGCGCTCCCGGCTCTGTGGTGACACATAGGTCTCGATGTCACTATAAAAAAACGGATCGCCCCATGCAAAACCAACGCACCGTCTCCGTCGGCTCCGTACAGTTCGGCAATGACAAGCCCTTTGTCCTGATCGCGGGGCCATGTCAGATCGAAACGCCCGATCATGCACGCCGAATGGCCGAGGGGATTGCACAAGCGGCAGACAAGGCGGGCATGGCCTGGATTTACAAGTCCAGCTACGACAAGGCGAACCGGTCTTCTCACAACACAGAACGCGGTCTCGGGATGGAGGCAGGTCTGGAGGTTCTGGGGCGGATCGGGGAGGAGTTCGGCGTCCCGACCTTGACGGATGTGCATTCGCCAGAGCAGTGCGCGCCCGTTGCTAAGGTCTGCGACATCCTTCAAATTCCGGCATTCCTGTCGCGTCAAACCGACCTTCTGCTTGCCGCCGGTGAAACCGGTGCCGCCGTCAACGTGAAGAAGGGGCAGTTCCTTGCACCCTGGGACATGGCCAATGTCGCCGCCAAGATCGCCTCGACGGGTAACGAACGCATCCTCCTATGCGAACGCGGAACATCCTTTGGTTACAACACCTTGGTCAGTGATTTCCGGGCGCTGCCGATCATGGCCGAAACGGGCTATCCGGTGGTGTTCGACGCAACCCACTCGGTTCAGCAACCTGGCGGCATGGGCGCATCCTCGGGTGGCGACAGGCGATTTGTGCCGCCGCTTGCGCGTGCGGCCGTAGCGGTTGGGTGCGCGGCGCTCTTCATCGAGACGCATCAGGATCCCGACAATGCACCCTCCGATGGCCCCAACATGGTACCGATTGATGAACTGAGCGGGCTTCTCAGCCAGTTGCGCGCAATCGAGAAGGCTCTTTGATGTTCACCTCCGCCGAACTTTCCGAAGCGGCAAAACTGGTCGCGCGCCACATGACCCCAACCCCGCAATACGCATGGCCGACGCTTGCGGCCCGCACTGGATGCAAGGTCTGGGTCAAACACGAGAACCACACTCCAACCGGCGCTTTCAAGGTGCGGGGTGGCATCACCTTCATCGACTGGCTGACCCGCACGCAGCCCGATCGCCCCGGCATCATCACCGCAACCCGCGGAAATCACGGGCAAAGTCAGGCGCGTGCAGCGACGTCAGCGGGGCTGCGCGCCGTCGTCTACGTCCCGCGCGGGAACTCGCCAGAGAAGAACACTGCAATGCGGGCTTTCGGGGCGGAACTTGTCGAATTCGGCGATGATTTCGACGAAGCGCGGGAAGAAGCGTTTCGCGTGGGCGCCAACGAAGGGCTTTTCATTGTCCCGCCCTTTCACCCGGAACTCGTCCGGGGTGTTGCGACCTATGGATATGAACTGCTTAGCGCGGTACCTGACCTCGATACGATCTATGTCCCGATCGGCTGCGGGTCGGGAATCTGCGGGGTGATTGCCGCGCGTGATGCACTTAAGCTTTCGACAAGGGTAGTGGGCGTCGTCAGCGACAAAGCCCAGACAGCAAAGCTTTCGGTTGAAGCCGGAAAGCTGGTCGAAACCGACAGCGCCAGCACATTTGCCGATGGCATGGCCGTGCGCGTGCCCGTTCAGGCTGCATTCGACATCTACAGTGAGGGTGCAGAACGGATCATCAGCGTCTCCGACGATGAGGTGGCCGAGGCGATCCGCATCTATTTCGAGGATACTCATAACCTAGCCGAAGGGGCCGGGGCTGCGCCACTGGCCGGCCTCATTCAGGAACGCGAAAGGATGGCCGGGCGCAAAATCGGGGTGATACTCTGCGGCGGCAATATCGACAGCGACTGGATGGCGACGGTTCTGAACGGCGGAACGCCCAAGCCACGCTAATTCCAGACGCGGGCGCGCTCTTCCAGTTGACCAAGGCGCACGCCCATCTCGTCGCGCAAGGCACCCTCGCGAGGGCTGTCCCGAAGGGTCGTAAACCAATGATCAGGCGGCGATTTCCCCCGTGCGTTCCCGCGCCATTCAAGAGATCGAAGGACAGCCTCAGCCGCCGGCTGCAACCGGTCAGGTATCTCGATCCTGTTCAGTACAGCCCAGACGCCCGTCCAAAGCCGCCCCACCGACCACGGGTTATAGCCCCCGCCGCCCAACACGAGAAGCCGGTCGGTCATTCGCATGACTTCCGAGACAACTGCCCAATGGGCATTGTTGGAAAGCGACAGGCGCGACAACGGGTCTTCCTCGACAGCATCCGCACCGCATTGCAGGACGATGGCCTCGGGTCGAAATGAGGCCAAACGCGGCAGGATCAGCCCGTCCCGGACTGACGCCATCTCGGTATCGTTGAACCCACGCGGTACTGGCAAGTTCCACACCTGCCCTACCCCACGATCTTCTAGTGCGCCGGTAAATGGCCACCGCCGTTCTTCATGAACCGATATGATCAGAATGTCGGGATCGTCTTGAAACCCGTGCACGACACCATCGGGGTGATGGGCGTCGATATCCACATAGGCGATCCGCTGAATCCCGGAGGCGCGCAGCGACAGTATCGCGAATACAGGGTCATTGAGGTAACAGAACCCGTTCGCGCGATCGGGCATCCCGTGATGGGTTCCACCGGCGGGACTATGGATGACGCCGGGGTTTCGCAGCAGTCCCCCCGCAAGGATAGACGCCCCGGCAGCAGTCGCCGGACGCCGGAACATCTCGGGGAAGACTGGGTTCGACGGCGTACCCAAACCGTGTCTCTCGCGCATTACCGCCGTGACCTGGCCCGCACGCTCGGCTTCCTGCAACGCATCAAGGTATTCGGTGCCATGCCATGCCTCCAACGCCGACGTCCGGGCCCGCGGACTGTTTCGGTACTGCGTCGAAGGCAACCATCCCAAAGCGCGCGCCAAATCCGTAACTGTCGACACGCGTGGAATACGCAACGGATGCCACGTTCCATAGGTCGACGACCGATATATCTCCGATCCGATGAACAGAGGCGATGACGTCATCGGCACACCATGTTGGCGCGACTAAAGCACGTCAAGCACAGGCTGAAGGTATCGTGTTTCACCGCCATTCCTTGGCCATAATCTGTTCCTAACCTGCCCTTAACAAACAAGGAATTCTTGGCGGATACGTCAGATGAGCCACGCAAAGATCAAACAGCGCCCGTTGCAGCTGGGGCCCGGACAGAAGCGAGATGTTCGTACGCAATTTGGTGCCCTGTGCTGGCGCATTCGCAAAGGCGAGCTTCAGATCCTGCTCGTGACCAGCCGTGGTCGCCGCAGTTGGATTCTTCCTAAAGGCTGGCCCGTCAACGGTGCAACCCCGTGCAAGGCTGCGGCGACGGAAGCCTATGAAGAAGCTGGTGTGAAGGGCCGGGTCTTCGACCTGTGCCTTGGCATCTACTCGTATACAAAAGACATTGCCAACGGCCCCCGATTGCCCTGCGTGGTTGCAATCTTCCCCATGAAGATCACCAAAATACTGTCGGAATGGCCCGAAGATCGGCAAAGACGGCGAAAATGGGTCACCCCCGAAAAAGCTGCTTCGATGGTGGAAATCGGAGAACTGCGGCGCATCGTTCGTGATTTCGACCCGGTGCAACTGGAACTCTGAACGGTCATCTCCGGACGACAAGGCATTGATTTCTGTGTATTAGGGAATAATTCGTTCCTGAGGAGCAGGATGTGGTGCCATGATCCGCTATACTTTGAAATGCGCCCGGGACCACCGGTTTGAAAGCTGGTTTCAATCGGTCGAAGCGTTCGACACGCTGCGGGGCCAGAACCTTTTGTCATGCCCTGACTGCGGGTCGGCAGAGGTCGAAAAGACCATCATGGCGCCACGCGTGCGGCCCGCCCGCAAGGCAACGTCAGAACCGGAAAAACAACTGCCTGCACTGTCCGAAGCGGCCGATCCGCGCGAACAGGCAATCGCCGAGATACGCCGCCAGATCGAAGAGAATTCGGATTACGTCGGGCTTAATTTCGCGAATGAAGCCCGCGCGATCCATGACGGCGATGCACCTGCACGCACGATCCACGGCGAAGCCAAACCGGAAGATGCAAAGAAGCTTCTGGAGGACGGCGTTCCTGTCGCACCCCTGCCGTTCGTGCCCCGGTCAAAGACCAACTGACCCAAGGTGTCAGCGCTTTTAGTGAACGTGAACCGCTGAAAACTCGTTCTGGCGCGCGAGTATGAATGCCATCTTCTCCTCCGCGACAAGCGCGATCCGCTCACCTTCGGCATTGTGGACCGCATAGATCTGATCCTTGCCCGCTGCCTGGCTTTGAATTTCTGAAGGCAAATCGGCAACCAGCACAGGGCGGACATAAACGATGCTGTCGCCGCCAAGCTTCTTTAGGTCATATTTCGTATTCATCGTAACACCCCTTACGCTTTCTGGATTTTTATTGTCTGGACAACCCGCTCAGGTTCCGACCGGCTAAGGTCCACGTGTAGAAGGCCGTTCTCTAGCGCAGCACCCGCAACCTCGACACCATCAGCCAGAACAAAACTTCGCTGAAACTGGCGCGCCGCGATACCGCGGTGCAGAAACACCCGCTCATCTGGCTCCTCGGCCTGGCGGCCGCGGACGACAAGACTTCGGTCCTCTATGGTAAGCGTCAGATCGTCTTCGGCAAACCCCGCAACCGCCAGAGTAATGCGATAGCTGGACTCGCTTGTCTGCTCGATATTGTAGGGCGGATACCCGTTACCTTCTGACTTTGCCGTTCGTTCGACAAGGCGTTCGAGCTGTTCAAAGCCCAGAAGGAAGGGATGAGACCCTAAAGTCAGTTTCGTCATGGACATGCCCTTATAAAGCGACCGTCAAAGGCGGCCCCACTATCGGCAACCACCGCACCATGAATATGGGGCCTGCGTTAACGTCCATCAAGGTTTTGCGTTTGGCGCATGGTGTTTTACGGGTAATCTGCCCTTCGTCCGAATCTTCCGCGAGACTTTGCGCCAATGAATGCCCCGCAACAGATGCCGCCCGAAGAGGTCTTGCGCGTGAAGCTCGAAGCTCTCAGGTCCGAGCATCGCGATCTGGATCAGGCGATTCAGGCATTGGAGGGCAAGGGAACGGCTGATCAGCTGACCTTACGACGTCTCAAAAAGCAGAAACTGCGTCTCAAGGATCAGATTACCCAGATCGAAGATGCGCTGACACCGGACATCATTGCCTAGGCAGATCGGGCGTTTATAGTGCGGCGCTCAACCTTGGGAGGGCGACCGATGAGCGTCGAAGTGGGTATTATCATGGGCAGCCAGTCTGACTGGGACACCATGCGCGAAGCGGCAGAGATGCTGTCGGAGTTGCACATCCTGTTCGAGACCCGGATCGTCTCGGCCCATCGCACCCCCGACCGGCTTTGGGACTACGGGACGACTGCTGCCGAACGCGGCCTGAAGGTCATCATTGCGGGCGCGGGCGGAGCCGCCCACCTACCCGGTATGATGGCTTCAAAAACCCGTGTTCCGGTGATCGGCGTTCCGGTTCAGACCAAGGCTCTTTCAGGTGTCGACAGCCTCTATTCAATCGTTCAGATGCCGCGCGGCTTTCCGGTGGCCACCATGGCAATCGGCGCGGCGGGTGCGGCCAATGCAGGGCTAATGGCCGCGCAGATTCTGGCACTTGGCGACGTCGATGTGGCCGAGAACTTGGAGAATTGGCGTGCCAGCCTTTCTGCCTCGATCCCGGAAACTCCCACAGATGGCTGATCCACTCCCGCAAGGTGCGGTCATCGGCATTCTCGGGGGTGGGCAACTGGGCCGGATGCTGGCTCTTGCGGCTGCGCGGTTGGGACTGCGCTGCCACATCTACGACCCGACCCCGGGCTGTCCCGCGGCACAGGTCTCAGACTTGGCGACACATGCAGCTTTCGACGATGTCGATGCCCTGCGCGACTTCGCCAAACAGGTAGATGTGGTAACCTATGAGTTCGAAAACATCCCGACCGCATCGCTGGATGCGATCGAGGCCATCGCCCCGATCAGGCCCGGTCGCACCGCACTTGCAACCAGCCAGGATCGGCTAACTGAAAAGGCGTTTCTGAACGGCTGCGGCTTGAAAACAGCCCCCTTCGCGCAGGTGGATGATCTTGACGGGCTGAACGCCGCGATCACTCGCATCGGGACCCCGGCCATTCTGAAAACGCGTCGCCTCGGCTATGACGGGAAGGGTCAGGCGCGCTTGTCCGACCCGGCCGATGCGGAGAATGTGCTCGACGCGATGCACGGCGCACCAGCAATTCTTGAGGGTTTCGTGCCGTTCAGTCATGAAGTGTCGGTAATCGCTGCGCGAGATCCGGGTGGCAGTGTTGCCGCCTTCGATCCGGGCGAGAACGTGCATCAGGATGGGATCTTGCGAACGACCACGGTCCCTGCCCGACTGACCGCGGCGCAACGAACTGATGCGGTTCTGATCGCCGCCAATATCCTGAACACACTGGATTATATCGGTGTCATCGGCGTCGAACTCTTTGTGACCGAAAACGGCCTGATCGTGAACGAGTTTGCCCCACGCGTACACAATTCCGGCCACTGGACGCAGAATGGCTGTGTCATCGACCAGTTCGAACAGCACATTCGCGCCATCGCGGGCTGGCCGCTTGGAGATGGAAAGCGGCATTCCAACGTGGAGATGACCAATTTGATCGGCGACGGAATCGCTGCAATTCCGAAACTCGCCGGCGAGAATGCCGGCCTGCACCTCTATGGCAAAGCCGAAGCCCGTCCGGGCCGCAAGATGGGCCATGTGAACCGGATCATCGGGACTGTTCAGTGAGGCACGCGCCGCCACGTCTAGCTGTCAGGGGGCTTTTTCTTCAGGACGATCGGCTGCTTCTTGTGAATGCGTACCCGGGGCAGAAAAGCGATCTTTGGTGCGCACCGGGTGGCGGCGTCGAACCAAATACCTCGCTTCCCGACAACCTGAAGCGGGAAATCCATGAAGAGACCGGGCTGCATGTGGATGTGGGCACGCCGGCCCTCGTGAACGAGTTCCACGATCCGGCCACCGGATTTCACCAGATCGATGTCTATTTCCGCTGCCAGATCCGCACCGGTACTATCAGGAACGACTGGGAAGACCCCGAAGGTGTGGTGAACCGGCGCCGGTTTGTCGACCGCGATGAAATCGCATCCCTGCGCGTGAAACCGGACAGCCTTGCGGATGTCGCGTGGGGCAATGCCGGGATCACCTACGATCCCCTGGAGAGGATCGTCCTTTAGGCGTGACGATTCCGAACGCGACACCGCCCAGAACAATCACTCCCGCGACAACGGTCCGGATGTCGACTTCTTCGGCCAGCAAAAGAACACCCCCGATCACTGCAATCACAGGAACTGTGAGTTGCGCGAGACCGGCGACTGTTGCCTCGAGCTGCGGAAGGACCGTGTACCAAAGCGCATAGCCGAGACCCGATGTCACAACGCCCGAAATGACGGCAAGCAGAAGGGCATGCGTGCTGATCACGATACCCTCACCTGAACCAAGCCAGAAAACCAAAACGAAAGGCATGGCGCACAAGAAACTGCCCGCAGTGTCTGCAAGGGGCGTGACCGATCCGCGCCCGAGAAGCGAATAGATGCCCCATCCGAGCGCCGCCAAAAGCATCATTGCGGTGCCTTCCCATGCGAATGCCGAAGGGCCGATTGGCCAAAGCAACAGGACAAGCCCCGTAAAACCCACCCCCATACCGATCCACCGTCTTGCAGGCGGACTGTTGCCCATCAATAGAGCGCCGGCAAACATGGTCAGTTGCACGCCTCCGAACAGGATCAATGCACCCAGCCCGGCATCCAGAACGACGTAAGCAATTGAAAATCCAAATACATACAAGACCAGCGCAAGCGTCGACCACAACCGGTTCAGGCTTCGAAACCGGATCGGCTGGCTCGCAAGACGGGCGAAAACGGCAAGGGCAACCGCCCCACTGACCACACGTACGACGGCAAACGCCGCCGGGCCAGTCGCGCCATCAACAAGCGCTGCACGGTTCAGAAGCGAGTTCGCCGCGAATGCCACCATCGTCAGGGACGTCAAAAGAAGCAATCGCACCTGTTGGACTGCTTCAGTTCAGGTATTTCATCGGGTCAACGCCCTGGCGGCCTTCCCAGACCTCGAACCGCAAGGCTGAGGGAGAGCCTTCGGCAACCCTGCCTATTTCCTGACCGCGCGTCACCCGGTTTCCTTTTTCGATCTTGAGGTCCGTAGCCCCCACATAGACGGACAGAAGCTTGGCGTCTCCCGACAACAGCCCGTCATGGGTCAGGACAACGATGGGCACACCATCCGTGTCGAACGTGATTGTCGCCACCAGCCCGTCCGCAGCCGCACGCACCGGCGACCCCTCGGAGGCCGCAATGGAGATCCCGGCATTGTCGGTGGCGTTGAAGGCACGGATCACGCTTCCATCGACCGGCATGCCAAGGGTGGATGAGTTCGTCCGTTCTTCGGCCAGTTCGGTCGGTGGCGGCGGTGCAGGTGCGGGTGCAGGCGTGGCGTCCTCTACCGGAAGTGCTGCCGAGGCAGAGGGCGGTTCAGGCGCAACGCTGCCGCGCCCCGGGGGAACAGGCGCTTGGGCGGGCGGCGGATCAAGCAGGACTGGGATCAGCAAAAGCTGTCCGGTCCGGACAGTCAGTTCCCGTCCCAACCCGTTCCACTGGGCAAGCGCGTCGGGCGTGACATTATAGAGCCGTGCAATGGAAAATGCCGTCTCGCCCGGTTCGACACGGTGCCTGATCGGTTCTTCACCGGTCTGGGTGCCCGGAATGACCGTCGGCTGTCCGGTACCGGCACGGTTGATCGCTCCGCCCGCAACCGACGCAACATCCAACTCCCCGGCAGGCCGGATCGGTCCCGTTCCGATCGCTCCGGTTGCGGGGGATGGTTCGGCGACCCGACCGGTCAGGACGAGCGTTTCGCCTTCGCGAAGCGGCACCCCGTCGCGAATGCCATTGAACTGCGCAAGCTCCGGCGCCGAGACGCCCAGCCGCCGCGCCACATCTGAAACGGTCTCGCCACGCCGCGCAATCGCAACCTGATAGTTGGGGTAGGAGATAACACCGCGATTGTCAGGCTGCGGACGCGGCGCGCTGACCTGCTGCACCGATTGCGAGGTATCAAACCCGTTTCCGATGCTTCGCAGGTCGAAATCCAGACCATCGCTGCACGCGCCCAGCGCGAACAGCGAAACTGTCATTGCGAGAGTTCGGTGATGTCTGCGCCGAAATGCCATTGCTCTATCCTCACTTGCCGTCTGTCTGTGCAGACGTGCGGTTTGCCATCACTCCTGGCCAAGCCCTTCGACCAGAGGCACAAAGCGCACCGATCGAAGCTCGTCATACTCATACCCGGTCTCGGTACGCCGCACACGGATAAGGTGCTGCACGGCATCCGACTGCCCGACCGGCAACACCATGATACCGCCTGGCCGCAATTGAGCCAAGAGCGGACCTGGCGGATCCTCCGCAGCGGCGCTGACCAGAATTCGGTCGAAGGGTGCCTGCTCCGGATAACCATAGCTGCCATCGGCCACAATCGCGGTGATATTCGTCAGGCGCAGTTGCGAAAAGACGGCCTCCGCACCCTGTACAAGCCGCCGGTGGCGTTCAAGCGTATAGACGCGGCGTCCGAGCTGGCTGAGGATCGCGGCCTGGTATCCCGAGCCCGTTCCGACCTCCAGAACCTTGTCGCGCGGCTGTACCTCTAACGCCTGTGTCATCAGACCGACGACCGAGGGCTGGCTTATCGTCTGACCACAGGGGATCGGAAGCGGCATGTCCTCATAGGCCCGTTCAGCAAACAGACCCGTAACAAATGCACCTCGGTCGATCTTCTCCATCGCATTCAGGACGCGCTTGTCGGTGACCCCGCGCGACCGTAGGGCGAACAGAAACTGCATTTTCCGTTCCGCCTCATCCGAGGTCATTCCAGGCATTTCCTCAAATCGTCCAGCGTTTCATGGGCGGTCAGATCGGCGCGCAGGGGGGTGACCGAGATGTAACCCTCAAGATTCACGGCAGAATCCGTTCCCGGCGCCGTGGGGTTGTGCTGTGGCCCGCCTGTGACCCACATGAACATCCGGCCTGTGGGCGACACATGGGGCTTGACCCCGAACCGCGTTCCCTCGCGCGACCCTTGCGCCGCGACCTTGATCCCCTTCACTTCATCCGCAGGGAGCGGGGGAAAGTTCACGTTGTAGAACAGGCGATAGGGCTCATCGTCCCAGATACCGTGATCCAGAAGCTTGCGAACGGTTTCCACGCCATGAACTGCGGATGCTTCGAACTGGTTCTCCAGATCGACATTTCCGGGGCCGTAGAACTGGCTGAGCGCAATCGCCGGCAATCCCTGCAAGACCGCCTCCATCGCCCCGCCGACCGTACCCGAATAAAGCACGTTCTCGGCCGAGTTGTTGCCCCTGTTGACACCAGACAAAACCAGATCGGGCGGGCCGTCCTTCAACACCTCGTAAAGCCCCGCCAGCACGCAATCCGCCGGACTCCCTTCGGCGGCAAACCGCCGAGGCCCCAGTTCGGCCAGCATGGTCGGATGCGAATAGTTGATGCAGTGGCCCACGCCTGATTGCTCGAATGCGGGCGCAACCGTCCAGACCTCGCCGCCCGGGCCTGCGATCTCTGTCGCGATCTCTTCCAGCACCTTCAGGCCCGGCGCATTGATACCGTCGTCGTTTGTCAAAAGAATACGCATCGAACTGCCCTTAGAAGCCTACCGCTTCCTATGTCAGTGCGTGCAGGGCGGCAAGCATGACCCGCTAGAGCGTCTTCACAATATCCGCCGCCACGTCGCGCGGGTGGGTCAAGGCATCCCTGTCTTCGCCGGGAAAGAACCGTCCACGGATCGCAGTGGGCATCGGCGGAGGGGTCACGATCTGCACACGCGGTCCGACCTTGGTTGTTTCGGCCTGCCAGCTCTTGGCCAATGCAATCTGCGCCGATTTGGTGGATCCATAGGCGCCAAAGAACTTCTCGCCACCGCGCGGATCGTCGAAAAACAGCCCCAGACCATCTTCTGCCGCCAGGAGCAACGACTCAACCATCCCGATCAGCACACCTGTGGCCGTCACATTGATCGCCACGCATTTGTCCCAGTCTTTCCGTTGGATATGACCCGCCGGTGACAGTGGCGCTGCATGAACGGCCGTGTGAACCCACAGATCGGCATGGCCCCAACGGTCGTGAATGCCGCGGCACAGATGCGCCATCGCATCCGCATTGGTGACGTCCATCGGCGCCAGCGTCGCGCTGCCGCCCCGGGACTGTATACGATCGTCCAGTTCCTCCAAGGCGCCCGTCGTTCGCGCCACGGCGACGATGTGATACTCGGGCGCCAGCGTTTCGGCGAGTGCGGCGCCAAGCCCGCGGGATGCACCGGTGATCAGGGCAATCTTTGTCATGGTCGGGGTGTGCTGCCACGGGCCAGAAAGGTCAAGGCCCCCTAGGCATCCATCAGATGCGGACGAATATCCTGCCCCGCTGCGGCATAGATATCCAGAAGCTGATCAAAGGTGATCCCGGTTTCCTGAAGTTCGGCAAGCGGATGCGCATCGTCATGGACCCAAAGAGTGGGGCGATCATCGCCTTTGCCCGGAAGGAGATCGCATGGAAGATGATCGGGCATATCGAAACCGGGCAACTGGTTGATCAACCATGCAAAACAGCCCTCAAATCCTGACCAGTCATCCGACATCAGCGCCTGAACATACCGCTCATAATTCTCCGGATTTACACTGCCCCAGGGGCCGAAGGAAAACACCTGATCCGAGCCGATGATCGGTAGCGGCAACACCGCCCGAATGAACCGATACTCGCCCAGTACGCATAGATCGGCGGTCAGGTGATCGTCCCCATCCTCAAGCCGGTCGACGCCGAGTTCGCTGCGGTTGCCATGCGGCCACGGCCCCGGATGGTCGAACCCGATGTCGAACACGCCGGAAAACACCCTGTCGCAGCAGGGACAACTGCGATCACTATCATTGAAGCGACGCCAACGCGGATCACTCGTCAGATCGTCCAAGGGCTTACTCCGCCGCTTTCATTTCAAAGCCGCGCTCGACCATATCGGACGGTTCAATCGGGTACTCGCCCGAAAAACAGGCGTCGCAATACTGCGGCGCGTTAGGGTCGCGCCCCCGGGCCTCGCCCACCGCACGGTAAAGTCCGTCGAGAGAGATGAAGCGCAGGCTGTCGACACCAAGATGCTCGCACATCTCGTCTTCGCTCATCGTAGCTGCCAAAAGCTTCTCGCGATTGGGCGTGTCGACACCATAGAAACAGGGCCAGGCCGTAGGAGGTGAAGCGATCCGGAAATGCACCTCCTTCGCGCCGGCATCCAGCAACATGCCCCGTATCTTGATCGTGGTTGTGCCCCTGACGACGCTATCGTCCACCAGTACAATCCGCTTCCCCCGCACAAGGGCACGATTGATATTCAGCTTCAGCCGAACCCCCATATTTCGAATCTGCTCGGTCGGCTCGATGAAGGTCCGACCCATATACTGGTTGCGGATGATCCCCATTGCATAGGGAATGCCGATCTCCTGACTGTATCCGATGGCCGCCGGAGTTCCGCTGTCGGGCACCGGGCAGACAAGGTCGGCCTCAACCGGTGCCTCGCGGGCCAGTTCGACGCCAATCTGACGGCGCGTCTCATAGACCGAACGCCCTCCGAGAATGGAATCGGGACGTGAGAAATAGACATGTTCGAAGATACAGAACCGCGGGGCAGATCGACGGAACGGGAAATGGCTTTCGACCTTGCCGCCATTGATCACGACCATCTCACCCGGTTCGATCTCACGCAGAAAATCCGCGCCTATGATATCAAGTGCACAGGTTTCCGAGGACAGGGCATACCCATCGCCCAGTTTGCCCAGAACCAGCGGGCGCACGCCCAGCGGATCACGGACCCCGATCAGCTTCGTCCGGGTCATGGCGACAACCGAGAACGCTCCTTCGACCTTTCGAAGCGCCTCTTCCATTCGGTCGGGGATCGACCGGCCCATGGAGCGGGCCATCAGATGGATGATACACTCGCTGTCAGACGACGACTGAAAAATCGAACCACGGTCGATCAGCTCGCGCCGCAGCGCGTCGGCATTGGTGATGTTCCCGTTATGCGCAATCGCCGCGCCGCCCATGGAAAACTCGCCGAAGAAGGGCTGCACGTCGCGGATCTGCGTATTGCCCTTCGATCCTGCGGTCGAATAGCGCACATGACCGATCCCGATCTCGCCCGGCAGCGTGCTCATCACCGATGGGCTGGTGAAGTTGTCCCGAACATAGCCAAAGCGCCGCGCAGAGTTGAACCCTTGCTCGGGGTCGTGCGTGACGATGCCCCCGGCCTCCTGCCCGCGATGCTGAAGCGCGTGCAGCCCCAGAGCCACAAAGTTCGCCGCGTCGGCAACGCCTACAACGCCAAAGACACCGCACTCCTCGCGCAATTTATCGTCGTCAAACGGGTGGGCAAAGGGCAAGGCGCGCATGGGTCGGCGTTTTCCGAATCCATCGTTGGCAGACAGCCCCTTCTTAGTGCGCCGGAGCGCGGGTGTCACGGAACTATCACATGACAAATGCGCTCATCTGCGAATTCCGGACCGGCTGCCACATTAAGGGGCGCATCAGCCCTCCGGGGCAGCGCAAACCGCCCCGGACGCAACACTGATCGCTGGGTCAGCTTTTGTTCATCCGGTTCTCGATCAGGTTTTCAACCACAGCCGGTTCCGCAAGGGTCGAAGTATCCCCAAGCGCCCCGAAATCGTCCTCGGCGATTTTCCGCAGGATCCGGCGCATGATCTTGCCCGAACGCGTCTTGGGCAGTCCCGGTGCCCACTGGATCAGGTCCGGTGCGGCAATCGGCCCGATCTCGGTCCGCACCCACGTCCGCAGTTCCTTGCGCAGATCTTCGGTCGGCTCGATCCCGTTCATCAGCGTGACATAGCAATAGATGCCCTGCCCCTTGATGTCGTGCGGATAACCGACGACTGCCGCCTCGGCGACCTTCTCATGGGCAACAAGCGCGCTTTCGACCTCCGCCGTTCCCATTCGGTGACCCGAGACATTGATGACATCGTCCACCCGGCCGGTGATCCAGTAATATCCGTCGTCATCCCTCCGGCATCCATCGCCGGTGAAATAGTAGTTCTTGTAGTCGCTGAAATAGGTTTTCTCGAACCGTTCGTGATCGCCATAGACCGTGCGCATCTGTCCCGGCCAGCTTGTCTTGAGGCACAAAACGCCTTCGGCAACCGTTGAATGGATCTCTTCGCCCGTATGCGGATCAAGGATGACCGGTTGAATTCCAAAGAACGGCAAGGTCGCAGAGCCGGGCTTTGTCGGTGTTGCGCCCGGCAGCGGCGTCAAAAGATGCCCGCCCGTTTCCGTCTGCCACCATGTATCGACAATCGGAGCCTTCCCCTTGCCGACAACGTCATTGTACCAGTTCCAGGCTTCGGGATTGATTGGCTCGCCCACCGTACCCAGCACCTTGATGTCGGACAGATCGTATTTCTCGACCCACTCCTTACCCTGCCCCATCAACGCACGGATCGCCGTGGGGGCGGTATAGAACTGGTTCACTTTATGCTTCTCGCAGACTGCCCAGAACCGC
The DNA here is from genome assembly GCA_947503175.1 of uncultured Paracoccaceae bacterium. Classification (GTDB taxonomy): domain Bacteria; phylum Pseudomonadota; class Alphaproteobacteria; order Rhodobacterales; family Rhodobacteraceae; genus Ovoidimarina. The sequence goes on along the minus strand of CANNCO010000001.1, from coordinate 376,342 downwards.
CCGGCATCTGGATAGGTCGGGACGCCCTCGAACATCAGCGTCGTCGCGCCGTTGGCAAGCGGGCCATAAACGATGTAGCTGTGCCCGGTGACCCAGCCCACATCCGCGGTACACCAGAAGATGTCGCCGTCATGATAGTCGAACGTGTACTGATGCGTCATCGAGGCAAAGACGAGGTAGCCGCCCGACGAATGCACAACGCCCTTGGGTTGGCCGGTCGACCCGGACGTATAGAGAATGAACAGGGGGTCCTCGGCAGACATCTCGATCGGCGCGGAATGGTCATCAGCCTCCAGTGCAAGCTCGTTGTAGTCGTAGTCGCGCCCGTCGATCCATGTTGTCTGGTCGCCCGTCCGCTTTACGACAAGGCATTTGACCGTATCCTTACAGGCTAAGAGCGCCTTGTCTGCGTTGGATTTCAAAGGCGTTTTACGGCCACCACGCGGTGCATGGTCGGCAGTGATCAGAACTTTCGCGTCGCACCCGTTGATCCGGGCCGCAAGCGCATCGGGAGAGAAACCGGCGAAAACGATCGAATGAACCGCTCCGATCCGGGCACAGGCCAGCATCGCATACGCGGCTTCGGGAATCATCGGCAGGTAAAGAACGACCCGATCGCCTTTGCGAACGCCCAGATCTTCCAGCACGTTCGCCATCTTGCAAACGGCAACGTGAAGCTCGCGATAGGTGATGTGTTTCGCCTTGTCGGACGGATCGTCCGGCTCCCAGATAATCGCGGTCTGGTCGCCGCGGGTTTCCAGATGCCTGTCGATACAGTTCGCAGCCACATTCATCGTACCATCCTCGAACCAGCGGATGTCGATGTTGCCGGGGGCATAGCTTACATTGCTGACCTTGCTGTATGGCTTGATCCAGTCGATCCGTTTGCCGTGCTCGCCCCAGAATGCATCCGGATCCGCGATCGATACCTTGTACATGGCATCATAGGTTGCCTGGTCGGCATGGGCCTTGACGGCGAATTCATCCGATGGCGCATATACGGGGGTTGAGCTTTTGGCAGTCATGGGTCTCCTCGCACTTCTGACTTCTGTCCGATCGTCACCCGCTTCCGCAGCCGCGTCCGGTACATTTGTTAAGGCCTCGATAGCAGAAATGAAAACGCACGTCTATCATTTTGAAATCACTTGTTTTTTCTGTAAACAAATTACAATCTAACGACCATTTCTGTAAACTTCCCGCGACACCCAAGGATTCCGCGCGTTTTTCCAATCACTTAAATGTTAATCAACAAGCCCGGTTTTCGGGCAATCAGCCAGATGTTCCGAACGCCGTGCAAATCAGCCGTTGTGACAAAGTGCCCGCCGGCCCGCGTGCGGCGGCATCCGCCCTGTGAAACTGGCGATCCCACGAGGACTCGAACCCCGAACCTGCTGATTAGAAGTCAGCTGCTCTATCCAGTTGAGCTATGGGACCGCGCTTCCTTTTGTGTGCGTCTGGGTCTGCTTGTCAACCAAACCGATCGCGCACCGACAGCTAGATAGCCAGCCAACCATCGGGAAGAATGTCCGGATTGCAGACGTTCGTATCTGCAAACCAGCGTGCAGGCGACATCACCACCTTGTGCGGGTTCGGGTTCAGCCAGCCGCCCCACCAAGAAAACGTCGAGTTTGCGATAACGTTGTGCTGACATGCCGCCATGAGCCGCAAGTCTTCATAATGCTGCTCGGGTCCGTTATGATCAAAAACCCGAATACTCCGGTCGAGATTGAGATTGCACCGTGCCCAATCAGGATCATCGGAGAAAACGAAGACTGAAATCTCTCCACCTGCCCGCGCCTCAACCTGGTTCAGCGCCGCACGGTAATAGGCCTCATCGCATGTGCCGTGCATCCGGTTCCCTTTGGCGTCTTCCACGTAATCACCACGCCTTACATGGAGTGACACGGGAACCTCCGCCGCGCCGATCTCTCCCAGCGCTTTTTTGTTCGGCGGATCCGGCGGCGTTACGATACGCAAATCCTCACGGATCGTATCAGTTACATCTCTAAAATACTTCTCCGACTGGAAGTAACCGTGCAGATAAGTGTCGTCCGGGGCCTGATATACCGTCTTGTTAAAACCCAATCCACGCTCACGAAGAAACCGCGGTCGTCTCGCTCCGTAGCGCCAGATCGCATATGCCAGAGGTCGCGTTTTATCGGGGGGCAGTTCCATCCCAACTTGGTGTTGAACGGCAAAATGTTGCAGTGCAGGTCTAAAACGCTCGGCAGCCCGATCTGCCGCCCTAGAGTCCAGCACCAGCTCGGTACCGCGACGCAGCGCCAGCGCTCGTCCGGTCGCATATTGAAACAATTGATTGCCGAGCCCGCCCAGAAGCCTCGAATAAATCATGAGCGGATGACTCGTGACCGGCACTCGATCTCAGCAGGCCTCAACGGGTGCGGTGTTAGTGCGTCCATGCCCCGCGCCGGTCGGTTGCGAAGTTCTCTCCATATCCGCGCGGACGGATGTTCTGCTTGCGGGATTTCGGTTCCTGCACAATCGCATCGATCCCGTTGTCTTTCGCGTACTCCAGCGCGGCGTCTTTGGTATCGAACCGAACCCGCACCTGCGTCTGCGTGTCCGAAGAGCTTGTCCAGCCCATCAGCGGATCGACAGACCGCGCCTCGGACGGCGCAAACTCAAGAACCCAGTCCCTTGTCTTTGCCGTTCCCGACTGCATCGCAGTCTTGGCTGGCTGATATATACGAGCCCGCATCGGGATCACCTCTACTACGATCTCTCTTCTTATTGCGCTAACGGTGCGTCACCGCAAGGCCCCGGGGAACATATGCCATGCTCCTGACAGGCTCTGTCAGGAGTCGGGGTTGAACCGGGACGAAAAGAGAACAATTCTAGTGGCTCAACACCCGAGGACTCCTATGCACAACAATTCGCCCGAGCAGATGCCGGTGATGCATGCCCCTGCCCCGAATGTCCGCGAGCGGGACAAGCTGGAAGGCGGCAAAGCTTTCGTCATGCATACCGAGTTCAAACCTGCCGGCGACCAGCCGACAGCCATTGCCGAACTGACAGAGGGGATTGAAGCGGGCGAACGGGACCAGGTGCTGCTGGGGGCGACCGGGACCGGCAAGACCTATACAATGGCAAAACTGATCGAACAGACCCAGCGCCCCGCGATCATCCTTGCGCCGAACAAGACGCTTGCGGCCCAGCTATACGGAGAGTTCAAGGGTTTCTTCCCCGACAACGCCGTCGAGTATTTCGTCAGTTACTACGACTACTACCAGCCAGAGGCCTACGTGCCCCGCTCTGACACCTATATCGAGAAAGAATCGCAGATCAACGAACAGATCGACCGGATGCGCCACTCGGCCACACGGGCGCTTCTGGAGCGCGATGACGTGATCATCGTCGCCTCGGTCTCCTGCATCTACGGTATCGGGTCGGTCGAAACCTACGGCGCGATGACCCAGGACCTGCATCAGGGCCGCGACTACGACCAGCGTCAGATCATGGCCGACCTCGTGGCGCAGCAATACCGTCGCAACGATCAGGCCTTCCAGCGCGGCAGCTTCCGGGTGCGTGGCGACGTCCTCGAAATCTGGCCCGCCCACCTCGATACCCGCGCCTGGCGGCTGTCTTTCTTTGGCAACGAGCTGGAGGCGATTACCGAGTTCGATCCGCTGACCGGCGAAAAGACCGACACGTTTGAACGGGTCCGCGTCTACGCCAACTCGCACTACGTCACGCCCCGTCCGACGCTGAACGAGGCGATCAAGGGCATCAAACTGGAACTCAAGCAACGGCTTGAGCAACTAGTGGGCGAAGGCAAGCTGCTTGAAGCCCAGCGCCTTGAACAGCGCACGAACTTCGACCTTGAGATGATGGAGGCCACGGGCGCCTGCAACGGGATCGAGAACTACTCGCGCTATCTCACCGGCCGCGCTCCGGGCGAACCGCCCCCCACACTGTTCGAGTTCATCCCCGACCACGCAATCGTTTTCGCCGACGAATGCCACGTCTCGGTGCCCCAGATCGGCGGCATGTACCGGGGCGACTACCGGCGAAAGTTCACGCTGGCCGAACATGGGTTCCGCCTGCCCTCCTGCACCGACAACCGCCCGCTGAAGTTCGAGGAATGGGACGCGATGCGGCCCCAATCGGTGTTCGTCTCGGCGACCCCAGCCGCATGGGAACTGGAACAGACCGGCGGGGTCTTTACCGAACAGGTCATCCGTCCCACCGGCCTTCTTGACCCTCAGGTCGAGATCAGGCCCGTCGAGATGCAGGTCGATGACCTGCTCGACGAGGTGCGGCGCGTCACCGAGGCCGGCTACCGAACGCTCGTGACCACGCTGACCAAACGCATGGCCGAGGATCTGACCGAATACCTGCACGAACAGGGCATCAAGGTCCGTTACATGCATTCCGACATCGATACGCTGGAACGGATCGAGATTCTGCGCGACCTGCGCCTTGGCGCGTTCGACGTGCTTATCGGGATCAACCTGTTGCGCGAGGGTCTCGACATCCCCGAATGCGGTCTGGTCGCCATTCTTGACGCCGACAAAGAGGGTTTCCTGCGCTCCGAAACTTCGCTGATCCAGACCATCGGCCGCGCCGCCCGTAACGCCGATGGTCGCGTGATCATGTATGCTGATCGGATTACCGGCTCAATGGAGCGCGCCCTGCGCGAAACCGAACGCCGCCGCGAGAAACAGATCGCCTACAACACCGAACACGGCATCACCCCCGAAACGGTGCGCAAGAATGTCGATGACGTCCTGTCCGGTCTCTACAAGGGTGATGTCGACATGAACCGCGTCACCGCAACCATCGACAAGGCCCATGGCGGGAACCTTGAGACGGTGCTGGAGGGTCTCCGCACCGACATGCGCAAGGCCGCCGAGAACCTCGAATTCGAAGAGGCCGCCCGCCTGCGCGACGAGTTGAAACGGCTGGAGGCAGTGGAGCTTGCCATCGCCGACGACCCTCTCGCCCGCCAGTCAGCGGTCGAGGCCGCCGGAGAGGCCGCGGTGAAATCCAGAGGCCGCTCGACAGCGGGGCGCGCCGGGCAGCGGGGCGGGAATGTGAAGCGGCGGGGACGATGAGTGTTGAAATAGTAATCGCCACAAACGCCCACATCTGATACGAAGCCAGAACACGGTCACAGGAGCAAGACGCATGGAGGTGTCCATGCTACCGATTGTTATCGGGTATTTACTCTGTTTTGCCTGCGCTCTTGTGGTCATTCTCGGTGACTATTTCATAAAACGTGCCGCCGACGATGTGTTGGGTCTTTACTCCACGCTCTTCGTAACCGGGGCGGTTCTCTACGGTATATCCGCGGGCATGTGGTATTTCGCGATGCGCCACGTCACGCTGGCGCAGGCTGGCGTCGCCTATTCCATGCTGACGCTGATCGCGCTTTGCATCATGGGCGCGATGGTCTTTGACGAACCGATCCGGACGCGGGAGTCCCTTGGGATCGTCTTTGCGCTGATTTCCATGGGGTTGATGACGCGGGTTCTGTGAAGAGGACCGCTTGCCCCGGGACCTGTCACCGCTATCTCACTTGCATGCGCTACGTCATCGCCTTCGTCCTGCTTGCCGCCCCCGCTCACGCGTGGCAGTTCTCGGCCACCCCGATCTGTACCCTGACGCACGAGACCAGTGAGGTTGCGGTGAAGGTGACATATGATCCGCGCGTCCCCGAATACGCGATCGCTCTCACCCGCAATACGCCGTGGCCGGTCTTTCCGGTCTTTGCGATGCAGTTTGACGGCCCGCGCGGGCTGACCATCTCGACGAACCGTCACACGCTGAACGATGGCACGCTGACCGTAACCGATCGCGGCTTCGGCAACGTCCTGAACGGGCTGGAATTCAACGAAACGGCACTGGCGATGACAGGCGATGAGGCCATAGCAATCCCGCTCACAGGCGCCGCGACTGCGGTTCAGGCCTTCCGTGCCTGCGCCTCCGGCGCGACAGTCTGACCCCGACGTCTAGAAGTCGAACAACTCATCCAGAAACCCGCCGCGTTTCTTCCTTTTCTGGGAATATCCGCGATCGTCCCGGTACCCACCTGACGACGGAGGTGGCGGTGGTGGCGACGTATCGACGGAACGTTCGATGATCTTGTCCAACTCTCCCCGATCCAGCCAGACGCCGCGGCATTGCGGGCAGTAGTCGATCTCGACCCCCTGTCGGTCGCTCATGACCAGTTCTGTACCATCGATCGGGCATTTCATTGGGTGGTCCTTTCCTGACTGAATACGTCGGTAATATCTGGTAACGCGACCATCACTCCACAACCCCCAGTGGCGGATGTCAGCCAAAAGGCTCGCTTCCGAACAAAGCCACGCCGGTTAACCAATCATTAACCATCGGCGTTCTACCGCTGGCGGGATTGAGGGTCCGTTCCATGCGCGCCAGCCTGATCGCAGGATTTCTGATCCTGCTCATGACAAAGCCCGCCTTCGCCGGTCCGTGGCCACGCGAAGAAGGCAAGGTGTTCCTGTCATTCAGTTACGAACTGACAACCGATCTGGACGGCTATGCCTTTACCGAAGTTGATCATGCGGCTGCGATCTATGGCGAATACGGATTGGCGCCTAAGCTGACATTCGGGATCGACCTCTTCCGTGATCTGTCGACGCCGGAACAGACCTCCATCGTGTTTCTGAGGCGGACACTCACCCCATCCGACGCAACGCACCAATTCGCGCTGTCGTTCGGACTTGGCGATCAAGACAACACGACGCTTACGGTTCTTGGCGCATCATGGGGGCGCGGTATCGCCACGCGCTTCGGATCCGGTTGGATGACTGTCGACGCTCAGGCTCGCCTTCGGTCTTCGGACGGCAGCTTGGGCAAGATCGACGCAACGCTTGGCCTGTCGCCGACCGACGACTGGAAACTGATCGGCCAGTTGCAGCTCGGGACCGCTTCCGGCACGAACCCAACGGCCCGGCTTCAGACCACCGCGGTGCGCCGCATCTCACCGAGCCTCAACTTCGAGTTCGGCGTCCTCTACGGGCTCCACAACGACAGCGCGGCAGGCGTGAAATCGGGCCTCTGGATCGATTTCTGAGGGGCGTCAGTCAAAGCACTCGGCGACATCGTACATCACGGGCTCGAAACTCCGGCACAGAGTACCGATGCGCCGGTTCCGCTCGCGCATCTCAGGCGTTCGCAGCATCGCGAGAAAGTCTTCGCGCCTTGACCATTGCGAATAGTTCGCTATCCGCGTCTGTGCATCGTTCACATGCAATGCCGCCGAAACGAACCCAGGCTGCTTGGAAATGAAACTGCGATAGGCCTCGCGCAGTTCATCTAGGAGATCCTGGCATGTGCCAGGCGACATCTCGAAGGTCGTGATGACCGTTTGCATGGCGTTATCTGTCCGGATAGTTGGCATCGCGGCTCTCCCACTTGCGGCGGAATACGGGGGATTCCGTCAGACTCACCCTCCAGAGGCTTGACCTCCATCATGCGCGTGGCGACGCTCCTGTCAAAAGGAGCAGGTATTCGATGCCCAAAACCTCACCGATCAGGCCAACGGACGACGAGGCGCGCAAATTGGGGCGCGGGCTGATCGACAGCGCCAGACATGGGGCGCTCGGCGTGATCGACCCCGGGTCAGGCGCACCGATGGTCTCGCGTATCGCAGTCGGCACTACACCTCACGGTTTGCCGGTAATGCTCGTCTCCGACCTGTCGCAACATACGCGGGCTTTACAGGCCAACCCGGTCTGCTCTTTGTTAGTGGGCGAACCGGGCGAACGTGGTGATCCGCTGACCCATCCGCGCCTGACGCTGCAGGGGACAGTCACGTTTATCAGACAGGGCGAGGTGGGCCACGCAGACTTGCGGACCCGGTATCTGCAAACGCATCCGAAATCGAAGCTCTATATCGATTTCGCGGATTTCTCCTTCGCCCTTATGTCGATCACTGCGGGGTATCTCAACGGCGGGTTCGGCAAGGCCTTTGTTCTGACGCCCAAAGACCTCGCCGCTCCGTCCGACCGCTAGATTGGTCTGTCGACGCGTGCGGTTATATGCACGCGTCCGGTTACAGGTTCCGGCCAGGTAAGCCGCACCAGATTGTTGTCCGGGCCATCGTTCGTGGTGACATATGGCTGCGCCCAGACCGTTGCCGAGGCTGCGTTCTCCACCGGACCTTCCATGACAATACCGGTCACTTCCCGCGACCACCCGCCAAAGGGCAGATAGCCCGATACATCAAGCTGCCAGTTCGTCGCCACACCGGGCTGATTGAACTCCAGCGTGACCGGGTTGATCGTGTTCTGAGAAATACCGTTGAACGTGTTGCCCCCGAAGGTCACGTTGCGGGTCCGTGAGAAGTCGAGGTCCGCAATCGATGAATCCAGAGGCTCGATCCGGTCGATGTTCCCGTTCAGCGACTTGAACGTGTTGCCGACGACGCTCAGGCCCTGAATGAAATGCCCCGTGCCATAAGGTTTGATCACCAGCCATGAGAACCACGCGGCAACATCGTTGCAGGTAAAGATGTTGCCGGTGACGGTCAGCCCACCGAAAGAGAACTCTGTGCCGAAATCGGGTGTCGCGTCATGCTCATTGGTCCACTCGATGAAGCAGTTGTCGATGTAATTGCCGGTCAGAACCGATTTCACATTGGTTTCGGTCAGCACAAGACCGGCAACACGCGGCCCGTCCACAACGTTGTCTCCCTGAAACCAGTGATTGCCGACGATCAGATGGCCGTTCCCCGCAAGAACCATCGTGGTCCCCATACGCTGGAACCTGCTGTCACGTATCTTCGAGTCATTCGCGTTGATATTGAACGCGATCGATTGCCGGTCTGTCGCGGGAATCGCCTGTTCGTTCGAAATGAAGTGGCACCGGTCCATCTGAAAGTCCTGACAACCCCGACCGGTTGAACTGATCCCGCGGTTCTTCGGCTTTGTGAACCAGCAGTCGCGCAGGTGGAAAAGCTCGCCTGCCGGTGCCAGCAGGATGCCGCTGGCAATCCCGTTGCAGTCAAAGTCCACATCCGTGAACGTCAGCCGGGAATGCTTGGTGAAACCCGAGAAATCCAGCGCATACTTGAACCGTCGAAAGGTGTATGTCTGACCTGCCGCCGGACCATACAGGTTACGGCTCAACTCAACCGTTCCGGCGCCCTCGTTCTTGCTCGTCACATAGACTTCCCGGCCGACCCCCGCACCTTCGACCAGGGAACCGACAACGATATTCGCGACATTCGCGACACCGGTCAGTTGACCCGGGTTGGAAGAGTTGTAGCTGGCAAAGCTCGTATGGGTCTCTTCGTCCCAGTTCGGGCTTGCGAGGCAATTGATCTGCCCGTTCCGGATCACCCGCCGGATTTCATAGGTTTCAAGCCCCGCGGCTTCGGCCATATCGATCGGGCCATCCAGCTCGATTCTGCGGCCCCCCAGATCAAGACTCTCGTGGTCCGAAAAGTTCAGAAGAGCCTGAAAAGCCTTTCGAAATCCCAAGACTTCATCACCGAATGCATCTGCGTAGCTGGGAAAATCAAAGTTGCGCCTCAGGATCAGCCGGTCTTCGGTCGCCATCGTGACCGTGCCTTCGAAACGCACGGCGTTCTCGAACGTCTGGCTGGCTCCCAGGAAGTACGTACCCGCCGGTACAAGAACATCGCGACCGGCAGCGGCCAGATCCGCCGCCTCGAATGCTGGTTGGTCATCGGCGATCCCGTCACCAATCGCACCGAAATCGCGCACATCGACCCAGTCCATCATCGTCCGGTGAAAGGCCGAGGTCACATCTTCAACCTCGAAGTCATCGATGCGCACCACACCGCCCGAGGCACCGGTCAAGTCGAGGCCGACATGCCCATAGATCGCGGCATCGCCCCATACCATATCGACACCCATACGGTTGCCGGATCCGATGATGGCCGAAACCTCGACAATATCTCCATAACTGGTCAACGTGGTCGTCGGACCCACCTGTACGACCCCACCCACGTTCACGCCACCCGGGCCGCCCGCCCAGGCCGCGATCCGCACACCCGGAAGATTGCCCGAAACCGCCTTGATCCGTGCCGATACGCGCAGGTAGCACCCCGGCAGGACCGGTGTCTCGCCTGTCCAGCGCAGCTTCTGCACCGAAACCGTCTTCACCAGTTCAAGACAGCCGCCAAAGTCCTGATCTGCGGGAACGAATGCCGCGTTGGGCACGCCATCATAGGTCGCCGATCCCGGCGTTCCATCTTCGCTTGACCAGACATCAAGCCCATCCGCAAAACGTGGCGGCGTCAGCATCAGCCCATCGGTGATCGCCTTGTTCATCGAAACCCCTTTCGCTCGCACGGCCCGAAAGGGCGCGCCGTTGTGACAGCAAAAAAGGTATCAATCCGGGGTCAGCGCCCCGTTAACCAAGCGTACGCTCAAGCACCGACGGCGGGGGGCTGCAGAAACTGCACGCCATTGATTTGCCAGCCATCGGAGGTCTGTATCATCTGGTACTCAAGCATATGCGGAACACCTTGCCGGTCGGTGATCAGCACGTTTTGATAGACGACGCCGTTCTCGGATTTCTGATCGAGGTATTCGACATCGGCAGGCCGCCAGACCATCGGGTAACCCTGACGCACCATCAGCCCGAACCGATCCGGAGAACCGAACAGCCGTTTGATCATCGGTGATGCAAAGCTGAAGGCCGTCGCAAAGTCATCTTCCTGAAAGGCTTCGATCTGATCCTGGATCACGCCCGTGATGGGATCATCGCTGCCTTGTGCACTCAAAGGGCCATTCAGGCCGATCACGAACAGAACGGCAAGGATCAGACGGTGCATGCAGGGTACTCCCATTGGCTGGGAAAGAACCTAGCCCCGCCCATCGCCGGGTCAATTCCCGCCGCTCAGTCCCCCAACTCGCCAGCCAGCCCGGCTTCGATCAATGCGATACTCTCATCGATGCCATAAAGCGCGATGAACCCGCCAAAACGTGGCCCTTGACTGGCCCCCATCAGCACTTCGTAAAGCGCCTTGAACCAGTCCCGCAGCGGCTCGAACCCATGCGCCTTGCCAACCGCAAACACCATCGACTGAAGCTCTTCGGGATCCAGCCCGTCTTTCCAGGACTTCAGCCTGGCCAGCAGATCCTCCAACGCCGCGCGTTCACGGTCATCCGGGGCACGGAATGTCTTACCCGGCTTTACGAAGTCATTGTAGTACCGAACCGCAAACCCCGCCGCTTCGTCCAGATGCGGATGCGTCTCAGGCGATGCGTCGGGCGCATAGCGGCGGATAAAGCCCCACATCGTCTCCTTGTCCTCGGCGCCCGATACGCTCGCCAAATTCAGAAGCATCGAGAACGGCACCACCATGTCGGACGTCGGCACATCATGCCCATGGATGTGAAATACCGGATTGTTGACCCGCTGCGCTGTATCCTGACCGGCATAGGCCCGAAGCTGCTGGTGGTACTCGTCCACCGCCTTCGGGATCACATCCCAGGACAGCCGCTTGGCGGTCTTGGGCTTCTGATACATGTAATAGGAAAGGCTTTCGGTCGCCGCATAGGTCAGCCACTCATCGATCGACAATCCGTTGCCCTTGGACTTCGAGATCTTTCCACCGGCCTCATCGAGGAACAGCTCATAGGTGAACACCTCCGGAGGTGTCCCGCCAAGGATCCGGCAGATCTTCGAATAGATCGGTGTGTTCGGCGCATGCTCCTTGCCATAGGGTTCGAAATCGACCCCGAGCGCGGCCCAGCGCGCGCCGAAATCCGGCTTCCACTGCAGCTTTACGTTACCACCGGTCACCGAAAGGGTGGTTTCCGTCCCGTCCTCATCGTCAAACGTGATCTCGCCCTTGGATCCATCCACATTCTTCAGCGGGACATACAACACCCGGCCCGTTGTCGGACTGATTGGCAGAAAGATCGAATAGGTCTGCTGGCGCTCTTCCCTCAGGCTGGCCAACATGACCTCCATCAGCGCGTCATAGCGTTCCGCGGCAAGCAAAAGCGTCTCATCGAACCGGCCGGAACGATAAAACTCTCGCGCCGACTGAAACTCGTAGTCGAACCCAAACGTATCCAGAAACCGCCGCAGCATGGCGTTGTTATGATGGCCGAAGCTTTCGAACTCCCCGAACGGATCGGGGACAGAGGTCAACGGCCGTTGCAGATGCTCGGCCAGCAGTTCTGGATTGGGAACGTTGTCGGGAACTTTCCGCATCCCGTCCAAATCGTCCGAGAAACAGATCAGCTTGGTCGGAATGTCCGAAATCACTTCAAACGCCCGCCGAACCATCGTGGTGCGCAATACTTCGCCGAAAGTCCCGATATGCGGCAGGCCACTTGGGCCATAACCCGTCTCGAACAGTACATGGCCCTTTGCAGGCGGTGCCTTCTCGTAACGTTTCGCGATCCTGCGCGCCTCTTCGAAAGGCCAGGCTTTAGACGTCATCGCAGCGTTGCGCAGATCGGACATTATGTTTTTCCTGTTTGTTCGGGCCCCCTGCCCGAACCGGCCCCGCTACCTATTGCTCACGCGGGCTTCCGTCAATATTCTCGGGTCCTAGCTTGTTAGGATTTTCGCACGTGTCTAATTCACCCCACTCGATGACACCGCAAGATGCTCTTGTGGCAGTTATGATCGCCGTTTCGGCCTCTGACGAACTGATGCGCACGTCCGAGTTGGTCACGATCGAGCGTATCGTGAATCACCTTCCGGTCTTCGCGTCGTTCGATCAGGACAGGATTCCGCAGGTCTCGCGCACCGTTCTTGAGCTATTTGCAGAAGAGGAAGGTCTTGATGCCCTCTTCGGCCTGATCCGCGAATGTCTGCCGGACCGGCTGAACGAGACGGCCTATGCGCTGGCCTGCGACGTCGCCGCCGCCGATGGCACGTTGCGGGAAGCCGAACTGCGGCTGCTCGAAGAAATCCGGTATGAACTCAATATCGACCGACTTCATGCGGCTGCAATCGAACGGGCCGCACGCGCAAGGCACCTTACGCTCTAGATCGGATCACTCGGGACGTTCGAACATGATGATCACTTCGCCGATGTCGACGCCGAATTTCTTCATATAGGCCCGGTTCAGCAGCCGATCCTCCGTCAGAAGCCACATCCAGTCGTCGAATGTGACCCGCAGCGTCCCATCCGGCACGGGGAGGTCGATCGTATAGCGCCAGTTGAACGTATCGCCCCGCTCTTCGCCAAATGCTTTCCCGATCACACCCGGCGCGGTGCCCATCCAAGTCTCCGGCCCGGTTTTTGTAAGCGTCCAGACCCGGCGTTCCGTACTGCCATCCTCATAGAGAAAATCCTCGACAAGGGTCAGGTCCGTCCCATCCCATGTCCCTTCGATCTGAACCTCGAATCGCCGGCGCACCGTACCGAACACATCCTGAAACTGCCCGTATGCCACGGTCTCGCCTTCAAAGAACTCTTCAAGGTTCAGCGTCCGCTCGCTCAGCGTCGCATCGTCCAGAGACGGCTTACCTGTGCAGGCGGCCAGAAAGAGAGCACAGAGAAGAAGGATTCTCTTCATTAAACATTCCTCCGAATACGCTCTGATACGGACAAGTAACCTGATCGGATGCACCTTTGCAGGCCGGTACGGTTCGTGTACCTCCGGGTCAAATCAGACGAGGCCACCGATGCTTGACGAAACAGACGAAATTCATCCGCTCTTTGCAGGCGCGCCCAAAACCACCGAGTTTCGGAAACTGCGCAAGCGGATCGTCCGGCAAACCCGCGAGGCCATTGAGCAATACGGGATGGTCGAACGGGATGCGCGGTGGCTGGTCTGCCTCTCGGGCGGTAAGGATAGCTATACCTTGCTTGCCGCCCTCAACGAACTGCAATGGCGCGGCCTTCTCCCGGTCGATCTTCTGGCCTGCAACCTCGATCAGGGACAGCCGGGTTTTCCTGCAACGGTTCTGCCGGAGTTCCTGTCGCAGATGGGTGTACGCCACCGCATCGAATATCAGGATACCTACTCGATCGTGACCGACAAGGTTCCCGCGAACCGCACCTATTGCGCGCTCTGTTCCCGTCTGAGGCGCGGCCACCTCTACCGGATTGCGCGGGAAGAGGGCTGTTCCGCCATCGTCCTGGGCCATCACCGCGACGACATACTCGAAACGTTCTTCATGAACCTGTTCCATGGCGGACGTCTGGCCACGATGCCGCCAAAACTTCTGAACGACGAAGGCGATCTTTTCGTCTACCGCCCCCTCGCCCATGTGGCCGAGGCGGATTGCGACCGGTTTGCCCGGGCACTGTCGTACCCGATCATTCCCTGCGATCTGTGCGGCAGTCAGGACGGATTGCAGCGTCAGCAGGTCAAGGCAATGCTGGATGAATGGGAACGAAACAGCCCCGGGCGGCGTCAGGTACTGTTCCGGTCACTGACCAATGTCCGCCGTTCGCATCTGCTTGATCCCGATGTCTTCGATTTCAAGGCGCTGATCAGAAACGGATAAAATTCTTCGTGCTTTAAGCGTCCTGCAGCCCCGTGACATTAACCGTCTGCCTATTTCGGCCCCTTAGTCTTACCCCGTCTGAAGTCTTACGAACCGGGAAGGGGGCACTTCACTATGTCATCTCGGATAAGCACGTCGTTGACCCGGTATCAGACCGGACTGCGCAACGTCTTGCTCGGGCCACAGCTTCTGGCCTTTCTACCTGCCATCACGCTCGGCGGATACTGGATCGGCGGCGAATCCGTTCTGATCGGCGTGGCGTTCATCATGCCGATCATCATGGCGGCAACCGGATCGATGAGCCGCCGGCCCGCCCCGGACACTCGGCAAAAAGACCCCGAAACCGGCCTTGTCCGGCGGTCCGAAGCGGTCGCTACCGCCGACAGGCTTCTCAACGAGGGTCCAACCTGCATTGGAACGACCGCCGCCATCGCCGTCGGCGTCGACGAGTTTGAAAACTTCGTCGAACGCCTCGGCGCTGGCGTGGGCTCGAGCATATTGCAGGCCTGCGCCGACCGTTTGCGAACGGCCGTGCGCGAAAACGATGTCGTGGCCCGTCTCGACGGCCCCCGCTTCATGATCCTGCTTACCTCCGGCAGCCGGGCCGATCTTGAAAGCCTCATCCAACTCTCGACCCGCATCCAGAAGGCCGTCGAAGATCCGATCAGCGTTGACGGCGTACGAGTCTTCGTGACCGTTTCGGTCGGTTTCTGTTCGCTGAAGCGCTCACCCGCCGAAACGGGGGAAGCGGTGGTTGAAGCCGCGGAACAGGCGCTTGAAGACGCAAGTTCCAATGGAACCGGCACGATCCGGGCCTTCACGCTCGATATCCAGAAACGCGCCAGGCTTCGCGGGGCTACGACTGACGATCTGCCCGGCGCGATCGAAACTGGCCAGATCAGGCCATGGTATCAGCCTCAGATCAGCACCGACGAAGGCGCGGTGATCGGCTTCGAGGTGCTCGCGCGCTGGGAACATCCCGAACGCGGGCTGATCTCACCGGGAGAGTTCCTGCCTGCCGTCGAAAACCTCGGCCTCATGGAACGGTTGGGTGAGGTCATGCTCTACAATGCCCTCAACGCACTTCGAACATGGGACGCGTCCGGGGTCCAGGTACCCAGTCTGTCGCTGAACTTTTCTGCCGAAGAGCTTCGCAACCCCCTTCTGGTCGACAAGATCAGATGGGAACTCGATCGCTTCGACCTCGGCCCCGAGCGGCTGACGATCGAGGTTCTGGAAACGGTCATCGCACAAACGTCGAGCGACGCGATCATTCGCAACCTGCGGGCTTTCTCCGAGATGGGTTGCCTGATCGACCTCGACGATTTCGGCACGGGTCACGCGTCAATCGCGAATATCAGGAGATTTTCGGTGGGTCGTATCAAGATCGACCGATCGTTCGTGACCCAGATCGACACAGACCTCGAGCAGCAAAACATCGTCTCGGCAATTCTGACGCTTGCCGACAGACTGGAACTCGAAACCCTGGCCGAGGGTGTCGAAACGCCTTCCGAACAGGCCGTTCTTCACCAACTGGGCTGCCGTTTCGTCCAGGGCTACGGGATTGCACGCCCGATGCCGTTCGATGATGTCGCGGGCTGGTTGTCCGATCACGCGCGCCGCATTCCCTCGCGCGACGCCGATGCTGGCGTATTTCCATCCGCCGGGGCATCGCCACAAAACGGTCAGCAGGGGAAAACGGCTTGACCTTTGGGGCCATCGCGGGTTGAACCGGCTCTGACCTGAAAAGGACAGTGGTGGCCGGAAATGGATGATCAGAACAAGAACCTGCTCCTCGCGACGGCGCTGAGCTTTCTTGTCATTCTTGTGTGGTTTCTTCTCTTTCCGCCGGAAGAACCCCCCGTCGATCCCGCGACCCAGCCCACTGCCACCGAGCCTGCCAACGTCGTTCCCGGAGCGACCGACAATCTCGGCGAACCAGGTGCAGTCCCGGGCGTCACGACACCCGCTGAAAACCGCGCCGCTGCACTGGCCGAAGTCGTACGTATTCCCATTCAAACCGAGCGTCTCGAAGGTTCGATCTCGCTGACGGGCGGTCGTATCGACGATCTGAAACTGCGCGATTACCGTGAAACGCTCGATCCCGGCGCGGATATCGTCACCCTGATGACCCCCGAGGGCGTCGATGACGCCTATTACGCACTGTTTGGCTGGTCGCCCGGCTCCGGTCTGACGATCGACGAGGTTCCGACGGCCGAAACCGTGTGGACCGCACCCGTGGGTTCGGTACTCGGGCTGGGCTCGGATATCACCCTCACCTGGGAAAACGGCAATGGCCTGACCTTCCGCCGGACGATTTCGGTCGATGAAGACTATATGTTCACTGTTACCCAAAGCGTTGAGAACACGAGCACATCCCCGGTTCGTCTCGCACCCTATGGCCTGATCGCACGGCATGGAGAGCCCGATGATCTCAAGGGCTTCTTCATCATCCACGAAGGTGCCATTCGCCAGACCGGCGAAGAGATGAACGAACTGGGCTATAACGACCTGCGTGACCTCGACCCCGATCCCAGATGGGGGCCGGCGGCGGATGTGGTCGAAGTCAACGCCAATGGCTGGATCGGATTCACCGATCACTACTGGATGACGACCCTTATCCCGGCGCCTGAGCAGTCTTTTACCTCGGCGCTGCAATACGACGCTTCGCGCGACATCTACCGTGCGACGGCACTCCTGCGCACCCTCGAGGTTGCCGCCGGGTCGTCCGCGGAAGTCACGCAAAAACTGTTCGCCGGCGCGAAGGAATGGGAAACCATCCGCGAATACGAGAACGAAAAAGGCATCTTCCGCTTCATCGACTCGATTGACTGGGGCTGGTTCTTCTTCCTGACAAAGCCGATTTTCGCCGTCCTGCACTGGCTGAACGGTGTCGTCGGAAACATGGGCTGGGCGATCATAGGCCTGACCCTGCTGATCAAGGCCCTGCTCCTGCCCCTTGCCTACAAGTCGTATGTCTCCATGGCCAAGATGAAAGAACTTCAGCCGGAGATGGAGAAGATCAAGGAAAAGGCCGGCGACGATCGCCAGAAGCTCCAGCAAGAGATGATGGCGCTCTACAAGAAGGAGAAGGTCAACCCGGCCGCAGGCTGTCTGCCGATTCTTCTGCAAATTCCCATTTTCTTCTCGCTCTACAAGGTGATCTTCGTCACGATCGAATTGCGCCATGCGCCGTGGATCGGCTGGATTCGCGACCTCTCGGCCCCGGACCCGTCCTCGATCTTCAACCTCTGGGGCGTCTTCCCCTGGGCCGCGCCCGAACCCGGGTCGATCATGGCGCTGATCTTCATCGGGATCCTGCCCCTCATTCTCGGCATCTCGATGTGGATGCAGCAAAAGCTCAACCCGGCGCCCACCGATCCCACGCAACAGATGATATTTGCGTGGATGCCATGGGTGTTCATGTTCATGCTCGGATCGTTTGCATCCGGCCTCGTGATCTACTGGATTGCGAACAACACGATCACCTTCATGCAGCAATATGCGATCATGCGCAGTCAGGGGATCAAGCCCGACGTGTTCGGCAACATAAAATCCGGGATAAAGCGGGACAAGAAATCCGCAAACTCAGACCAGCCACCAAAGAAGTGAGCAACGCGCTCGCCCATATCTGGCGCCATCCGTTAAAGGCAATCGGGCGCGAGGCGCTGGACAAGGTTCTGCTGACGCCGGGTGAGTGGTTGCCCTGCGACCGTCTTTGGGCCGTGGCGCACGACCGTACCAAGCCAGGCACAGGGTGGCTGCCCAAGGCGAATTTTCTGCGGGGTGTGACCGAGCCTGCCCTGATGGCCGCAACCGCACATCTCGATGATGTCACGGGAACGCTCACCCTCGATCACCCCGAAGCCGGGCAAATAGAGTTTGAACCGGACAACCCCGAGGACACACCGGGTCTACTGGACTGGCTCTCGCGGATTTGGCCCTCCGATCTTCCATCCCCAACTGGCATCTATCGCGCGGCGGACGCGCGACTGACCGATGTGCCGGACCCATGGCTGTCGATCAATAATCTGTCCACTCACCGTGCCGTTGAACAGCGCGTGGGCAAGGAGTTGTCGATCCACCGCTGGCGCGGAAATCTCTGGATTGATGGCCTGGGACCCTGGCAGGAGTTCGAATGGGTCGGCAAGACGATCCAGATCGGACCGACAACACTCACAGTCCACCAGCCAATCACACGCTGCAAGGCGACGATGGCCAATCCCGAAACCGGTCGGCGGGACGCAGATACGCTGGCCGCCTTGCGCACCTGGGACCATCAGGATTTCGGCGTGTACGCAGAGGTCATCGAAGGCGGCGACATCTCCGTGGGAGATACGGTGAAGGTTCCGGCATGACGCTATCCTTTCCCGAAACAGACGCCTCCGAAGAAGCTCGTGAAGCCGGGCGCAAACTCTTCGCAGGCGAAACCGAGTTCCTCAAAGGGGTCGTGGCCATGGACGGCCTGCCGCCCGGCGACCGGATCGAGGTTTGCTTCGCGGGGCGCTCGAATGTTGGAAAGTCGACGCTGATCAACGCTCTGACAGGGCGCAAGGCCCTCGCCCGCGCATCGAACACACCGGGCAGAACGCAAGAGATCAACTTCTTCACCTGCGGCCCTGACCATTACATCGTCGACCTGCCCGGCTACGGTTTTGCCAACGCGCCAGTGCCGGTGGTCGAGAAATGGCAGCGTCTGCTCAAGAACTACCTTTCGGGTCGCCCCAACCTGCGCCGCGCTTTTGTGCTGATCGATGCGCGCCATGGCGTAAAACCGGTCGACGACGAGATCCTTTTACTTCTCGACAAAGCCGCCGTTCCCTTCCAGACCATCCTGACAAAAGCGGACAAGGTGAAAGAGGCTGATCGCGCGCGCGTTCTCGCCCAGGTTCGTACGGCCCTTTCAAAGCATCCCGCGGCCTTCCCCGAACTGATCGTCACCTCATCAGAAAAAGGTCGGGGCATCGACACCCTTCGTGCGGTCATCGCCACACTTGTCTAAGCCTGCTTGAGCCGGAACGCCCGACACCCTATCAGGGGAACGATAAGGACCCCAGAGATGAAGACACGCGACATGAACCGCGACTGGATCGCAACCGCCCGGACCCTCAGCGAGGCCCTGCCCTACCTGCAGCGCTATGAGGGCGCGACGGTCGTCATCAAGCTTGGCGGGCATGCCATGGGCACGCCGGAAGGCATGGAAAGCTTCGCGCGCGATGTCGTGCTGATGCAGCAGGTCGGCGTCAATCCCGTGATCGTCCATGGCGGCGGCCCCCAGATCAACGACATGTTGGCAAGGCTTGATATCAAATCGGAATTCGTCCGGGGTAAACGGGTAACTGATCAGGCCACGGTCGAAGTCGTCGAGATGGTCCTTTCGGGCCACGTGAACAAATCCATCGTCCAAGCAATCAACGCCCAGGGCGGTCGCGCCATCGGGCTGTCCGGCAAGGACGCAAACCTGATGGTCTGCGAGGCGACCGACCCGGCTCTGGGCTTTGTCGGCACACCGATCAGCTTCAACCCCGAGTTTCTGAGGTCACTTCATGCCGCAGATTTCATTCCCGTCATTGCACCCATCGGCGCGGGCCTTAACGGCGAAACCTTCAACGTGAACGGCGATACGGCAGCAGGTTCGATTGCCGCCAGCCTGACCGCTGACAGGCTCTTGCTTCTGACCGATGTATCCGGTGTCAAAAGCGCCAAGGGCGACGTGGTGACCGAACTGACACCCGATCAGATCCGTCAGATGACCGCAGAGGGAATAATCGCGGGGGGCATGATCCCCAAGACAGAGACCGCACTCACCGCAATCGAAGGCGGCGTGCGGGCGGTCGTCATACTTGACGGGCGTGCTCCCAATGCCTGCCTCCTCGAGCTTTACACAGACCACGGCGCAGGCAGCCTCATCCGCCCGGCCAAATGACCGGTCTTACGACGATTGCCGCCCATGCCGGGCAGGCCCATCTGGACATACTCGGTGGCTTCCACCCCGCACCGGAAGACGGCGTGCCGGACGGCATAGAAACGCTTCTGCTGCTCGGACCGCGCGAGCCCGGCTTCTGGGACATGATGACCGCGGCACCCGAATTCAGCGACGGCAGCCCGGACGCAATCGACCGTTGGTCCCGCCGCGTCATCGGAAACATGGCCTGCGATCTGGGTTGCAAGGCATACTTCCCTTTTGCCGGCCCACCCTGGCATCCGTTCATCCGCTGGGCGCATCGCTCAGGCCACGCATGGGCGTCCGAGGTCGGCATCCTCGTCCATGACCGTGCGGGGCTCATGGTGTCCTACCGCGGCGCTCTGGGCCTGCGTGAACAGGTTGCGCTACCGCCACCGGGACAGCGCCCCTGCGACACCTGCACGGATAAACCCTGCCTCACCGCCTGCCCCGTCAATGCCCTTAAGCCAGAGGGGTACGACATCCCCGCCTGCAAATCCCATCTCGACACCGAACAAGGCCAAACGACCTGCATGGCTGCGGGCTGCCTTGTCCGGCGTGCCTGTCCGGTCAGCCAAGGCTACGGCCGCACACCTGCCCAATCCGCCTATCACATGAGTTATTTCCACAGATGACCTGCACCCTGATCCTGATGCGCCATGCAAAATCAAGCTGGGATGATCCACGCCTTGACGACTTCGACCGAACGCTGAACGACCGCGGTCGCAAATCCGCAACCGCTCTTGGGAAATGGCTTGTGGAAAAGAACTATCGCCCCGATCAGGCTCTCGTCTCCGCGTCCAAACGCACGGCAGAGACTTGGGAACGTGTCTCCGCAGCCTTCCCGGCCCCCGTTACGGTCGCTTTCAGCGAACGTCTCTACCATTCAACTCCCGAACAGCTGCTGTCAGAGCTGCAATCCGCCATCGAACAAACAGTCCTTCTGATCGCGCACAACCCGGGCATCGCGGACTTCGCGGCACGGATCGTCAAACAGCCGCCGTCTCACGGCCGCTTCCACGACTACCCGACCGGTGCGACCACGGTCATTCGGTTCCCGGTCCCAAATTGGGCCGAAACCGGCTGGAAGACCGGAGAGGTCGCGGATTTCACGATCCCGCGCGAACTGACGGATTAGGCGGAAGGCCTTTCAGTGCCCCAGAATCTGGCTCAGGAACAGCTTGGTCCGGTCGCTCTTGGGGTTGTTGAAGAACTCTTCCGGTTCGTTCTGCTCGACGATCTGACCTTCATCCATAAAGATCACGCGGTTCGCCACCTGACGGGCAAAGCCCATCTCGTGGGTCACGCACAGCATCGTCATACCCTCTTCCGCCAACTCGATCATCGTATCGAGCACTTCCTTGATCATTTCCGGGTCAAGCGCCGATGTCGGTTCGTCAAACAGCATGATCCGGGGCCGCATGCACAGGCTTCGCGCGATCGCCACACGCTGCTGCTGCCCACCCGACAACTGGCCGGGATACTTGTTGGCCTGTTCGGGAATCTTCACCTTGGTCAGAAAATGCATCGCCGTCTCTTCGGCTTCCCGCTTCGGTGTCTTACGCACCCAGATCGGTGCGAGGGTGCAATTCTCAAGGATCGTCAGATGCGGAAACAGGTTGAAGTGCTGGAACACCATCCCGACCTCCGACCGGATCGTGTCGATGTTCTTGATATCCGAGGACAGCACCGTGCCGTCCACCGTGATCTTGCCCTTCTGGTGCTCTTCCAGTGCATTGATGCAGCGGATCAGCGTAGACTTCCCCGAACCCGAGGGTCCGCAGATCACGATCCGCTCACCCCGATTCACCGTCAGATCGATGTCGCGCAGCACGTGAAATGTACCGAACCACTTGTTCATGTTCTCGATCGAAATCGCGATTTCGTCCGAGATGTTCGCATCCGTGCGCGCAGGCGCAGTGTCAGTCATGGCCATCGGTCGGACCTCCTATCGGTGATCGGTCTGAAGCTGACGCTCCAACCATTGTGAGTATTGCGATATGCCGTAGCAGAAGACGAAGAACAGCAAGGCCGCGAAGCCAAACAGTTCCCAATAAACGCCGTTCCAGTCAGTTGATGCGAGGATCGGCCCCCGGACCATGCCAACCAGATCAAACATCGAGATAACCGACACAAGGGTCGTATCCTTGAACAGGCCAACCGCCACATTGACGATCCCGGGGATCGAGATTTTCAACGCCTGGGGCAGAATGATCAGCCGCATCGACTGGCTGTAATCAAGGCCAAGGCTGTCGCCGGCCTCGTATTGGCCGCGCGGGAGGGCCGCAAGGCCACCCCGGATCACCTCGGCGATGTAAGCCGAGGCAAACAGCGTGATCATGATCATCACCCGCAGGATCAGATCGAAATTCGACCCCGGCGGCAGGAAGTAGGCCAGAACAACGTTCGCCACGAAAAGCAGCGTGATCAGCGGCACGCCACGGATGAACTCGATAAAGATCACCGAGAAGAACTTGATGATCGGCATCGAGGATTGCCGGCCCAGCGCCAACGCGATCCCAAGTGGCAGCGATACCGACAGGCACACAACCCCGAGGATCAGGTTCAGCATGAACCCCCCGATATCGCGGCTTTCAACGGCAGGCAGAGACATGAAGGATGCGTCTTCGGTGACGACGAAACCGGACGCCCACCAGAAAAGGATTGCCGCGACAACTCCGCCGACAAACCCCATCGCGAAGGATTGATCGACCAGCCGCGAATAGACAAGATACCCGGCGACGAAGCCAAGAAGAACTGCAACGGGGACGAGAACCGAACCGCCCCAGACCAGCCAGTATGCGACGAACGGAAAAAGGGCTGTCCCGATCAACAACTTACGCGGCAGATTCGAAAACAGAACTGGTGCAAAGGCCGCGAACATCAGCACAAACGCCAACATCGGCCGCCAATAGGAATCCTGCGGATAACGCCCAAAGACAAGCTGATGCCAACGCTCGGCCAAGACCGCAAAGCAGCCGCCCGTCGCACCGTCTAGCTTCTCACGGCACTCGCGGATCGACGATGCGTCCCAGACCCCATTCATGATCCAAGGCAAAAGCAGCGTCAAAAGATAGTACACCGCCAGTATCGACAGAACCGTCAGAATGCTGTTCATCGTCGAGGAAAACAGGTTCTCACGGACCCACTTGATAAGTCCCGTTTCGGTCGCTGGCGGCGGCGCAGGTTCGATCGCCGTTTCGCGAACAAATGCAACCGAGGAGGCATGCGTATCTGACATATCAGCGCTCCTTCAGCTTAACAGAGTTGTTGTAGACGTTCATGACCCCCGAAATCGCAAGCGAGATCGTTAGGTAGAACAGCATCAGCAAAAGGATACACTCCAGCGCACGACCGGTCTGGTTGAGCGTGATGCCTCCCAGCGTTCCGGTGACATCCATGTAGCCCACCGCAATCGCCAGCGACGAATTCTTGGTCAGGTTCAGATACTGCGAAATCAGCGGCGGAATGATAACCCGCAATGCCTGTGGCAGGATCACGAGGTTCATGATCCGGTTCGGGCGCAGGCCAAGCGACGCTGCCGCCTCGGTCTGACCTTTCGAAATCGCCTGAATACCGGCCCGCACGTTCTCGGCGATAAAAGCACCGGTATAGATTGCAAGGGCCAGCCACAGCGCAATCAGCGATCCCCTGACCTGAATACCGCCCTGAAAGTTGAAACCTCTCAATTCGGGGTATTCTAGGCCGATCGGCCGACCGAGAACGAAGAAAACCAGCAGGGTCGGCACAAAGAACATCGCGATCGATGGCCAGAAAACCGGCAAAAGCCGTCCCGTGTCATACAAAAGCTTCGTTGCATACCGACGATAAAAGAAAATCGCGGCAATCGACAGGATGAAGGTGATGAAAACCGCCAGCGATCCGGCTTCGTAAAGCGGCTTGGGCACGTAAACGCCGCGGTTGGTGAACGCAATGGCATCAAACAGCATCGAGGATTGCGGATCATCGCCCCGGAAGGCTCTCGGCCCCGGAAGACTGACAGTCATGATGGAAAAGATGATCAGGATCCAGATCAGCACCGGGACGTTGCGGAACGCCTCGACATAGATCGACATCAGCCGCGCGACGATCCAGTTGTTCGAAAGCCTCAACACGCCCGCGATCACACCAAGGATCGTGGCGGTGATGCAGCCCAGAAACGCTACGATCAGCGTGTTCATGACACCGACAACCGAGGCGCGAAGGTGAGTATCTTGGCTGTTGAACGGGATGGGCTGCTGGTTGATATCATAACCCGCAGACGTCCAGAGGAAGCCAAAACCGACACCGTTCGACTGCAGTGTCGGATTGTTGATCGCGTTGTTAATGAGCCAACTGAAAAACGCGATGATCAGGATCAGGGCGATGAACTGAAAGGTGTAAGAGCGGTAGCGCGTGTCATTCAGAAGCATAGACAGGCGAAACGACTCCTGCGGAGGGTCGGTTAGCGTCGTCATCCCGGACTTTCCCTGTTGTCCCGTTCTCGCGCGGCGCCTCTGGCGTGCGTCCTCTGCGACCCGGGTTTTCTTGTTCTAAAGGTTGAAGGGCGCGGGGTTAACTCCCGCGCCCTTCTCGATGTGTATCTTACCGGAACGGTGGCGAGTACATCAGGCCACCATCGGTCCACTGCGCGTTCAGACCGCGCGCAAGGCCGATCGGTGTGTTTTCACCGATGTGACGCTCAAAGATCTCACCATAGTTGCCCACGGCGGCAATCGCGTTCTTCGCCCAGTCAGGCGAAAGACCGATCATCTCACCCAGACCGCCCTCGTTGCCGAGCATACGGTTGATTTCCGGGTTGTCCGTGCCACCAGCCAGCTCTGCCACGTTGGCCGAGGTAATACCCAGCTCTTCGGCCGAGATCAGCGCGTTCAGAGTCCAACGCACGATATCACCCCACTCGTTGTCGCCATGGCGAACAAGCGGTCCAAGCGGCTCTTTCGAGACGATTTCCGGCAGGACCACGTGGGCCGACGGATCTTCGAAGGTTGCACGCGTTGCGGCCAGACCCGACGCATCGGTCGTATAGGTGTCGCATGCGCCAGCCAGATACTGCTGGATGGCCTCGGCATTGGTTTCGATCGGAACCGGCTCATACGAGATGCCGTTCGAACGGAAGAAGTCGGCAAGGTTCAGTTCCGTCGTGGTGCCGGTCTGAATGCAGACTGTCGCCTGGTCCAGATCCTTCGCGGAAGTAACGCCCAGGTCCTTGGGGACAAGGAAACCCTGACCGTCATAATAGTTGATGCCAACGAATTCGAACTTCAGGTCGTTGTCACGGCTGAACGTCCAGGTTGTGTTCCGCGACAGCATGTCGATTTCACCGGCGGCCAGCGCGGTAAAGCGCGTCTTGCCTGTCAGCGGCACATAATTCACGGCATCGGCATCACCCAGAACAGCAGCCGCAACTGCTTTACAAAGGTCGATGTCGAAACCTTGCCAGTTGTTGTTTGCATCGGGTGCGGCGAAGCCAACAAGGCCGGTATTCACCCCACAATTCAACGTACCGCGTGCCTTGATGTCTTCAAGTGTCGTTGCTGCGGCAGCGCCGGCCAGAAGCCCGGCGACCGTCAGCGTCCCAAGAAATATCGATTTCTTCATGTTTTACCTCTTCCTGACTGCCCGGAAAGTTCCGGGCGAGTTACGGTCCTCCCAGACCGATTTGCTTAATGACAGGGGTTTCCCCTCATTGGGAAGGGATACTGGTGTTTCACCCTTCCCACGTCAAGGGTAACAGCCCTGATTTTGGTGTCCGATTTCGAAGACTTACCTAACGTACTCCAGAAGGGCATC
Source organism: uncultured Paracoccaceae bacterium (assembly GCA_947503175.1). Lineage (GTDB taxonomy): Bacteria > Pseudomonadota > Alphaproteobacteria > Rhodobacterales > Rhodobacteraceae > Ovoidimarina. Next base: position 350,166 of record CANNCO010000001.1, on the reverse strand, counting down.
AGGCAAAAGATCAGCCTGTTTTCCGGGCAAGCTGGAAAAACCGGGACGCGTCCAGAAACGCCATCTTTTTCAGGTTATTGACTCGTTCGGCTTCGTCGTCTGCGCCCCATTCGTCAATCTGCCATGCCTCGTCGATCCGAGACAATTCCCACAGGATTTCAGGGCGTTCCGCCTCAAGCGCCGCCGCCAGACCCAGAACCAGGGAACCCGAAAGCCCCACCAGATCGTGCAGGGCCGCGATCTCAAATGGGGAAAACCCGGAAAGCCGCTCCGAAAACACGGTCAGCGCCGCAGGATCCTGCGCCACCGGGATCACCCCGCATGTCGGGACAAGTCTGGCCCCAATCGCCCGATTTGCCCACACGATCCAAGGATCCCACGCTTCAACCTGACGCTTCAACAGCCCCTCCGGATGCTCGGCCCGGTAGCACAAAAGATCTGTTTCGCCATAGCTTACGAGATGTGCGACCACCTCACCAAAGCGTGGTGTTACTTTGTCGATGGCCGAGTTCGCCATGCGCGTCACCGGCATCTTACCGGGGTCCACGGTATCTTCCTGAGCCTCCCACTCGGAGGCCACAGCCTCTGCCAGCCCGGCGTTCGGCAACGACAACGGCGACTTTGCGGGTGTTCGGACGGGGCGCCCGTCCAGCAGCACCTCAAACCCGGTATCGACCGGCGCGATCGAAACGCTTGTCCAGAACTTCCGCGGGGCCCAGTCGTTCATTCGACGTCCTCGAACGGATCCGTCGGCGCATCGGCATCATGCCAGTCAAGCATGTCCCAGGTCCGGCGCATGTGATCGGGCAAGGGTGCCGTAAGCTGAATCTCAGCCCCGGTCACAGGATGAACAAACTTCAGATGCCGCGCATGCAGGTGCAGCTTGCGGCTGATCTCGCCTCCAAGTTGCGCGCCCCACCCCTCTCCAAGGTTTTCCTGACCGGACCCGCCATATTTTCCGTCGCCCACGATCGGATGGCCGATCTCTGCCATATGTGCCCGCAACTGATGTGTCCGGCCGGTGATCGGAACAAGCGCGACCCACGCCAAACGTCCGCCCAGAGCGGAAAGCACGGCATAGTCCGTCGTTGCCCGTTTCGCGCCCTCGATCGCATCCACATCGCGCGGATGGATACAATGCATCTTCTCGCCCTCGCCGCCTTTCCCGTGACCAGGGGCCTTGACCAGACCGAACCGCACCGTACCCATCGCCGGTTTCGGCACACCGGCCACCGCCGCCCAGTAAATCTTGCGCGTCTCGCGCGACCGGAATGCCTCTGTCAGCCCTTTCGCAACCGCCCGCGTCCGGGCCAGAAGCAGCACGCCGGACGTGTCCTTGTCCAGCCGATGCACAAGCCGCGGCTTCTCATCCATCCCGAACCGCAAGGCCTCGGCCAGCCCGTCCACATGGACGCTCACACCGGACCCGCCCTGCGTCGGCAATCCCGGCGGTTTGTTCAGCGCAATAATGTGATCATCCTGCCAGATGACAGCAGCCTGGATCATCTTGGCATTAGCCGGATCGACGGGCCTCGCGCTAGGCTTTGGGGCCGAAGCATCCGGCAACGGCGGCACGCGCACCACCTGCCCCGCTTCCACCCGCGTCGCGGCCTTCACCCGTCCGCCATCGACCCGCAACTCGCCCTTCCGGCACATCTTCTCGATCTGGCCCTGGGTGACTTGCGGAAACCGGCGCCGAAACCAGCGATCCAGCCGCTGATCCCCTTCGCCATCCGCAATCTCCACCGTCTGAACCCGGCTCATGCCCAGATACTCCGCGCCAGCCACAGCCCCATGACGAGACTGCCGATCGACAGGACGACCGACAGCCCGACATAAGCGGCCGCCTGCCCGATGGCCCCGCGCTCCCAAAGCGTAACTGCTTCGAGAGAGAAGGCGGAAAACGTCGTAAACCCACCCAGAAGACCCGTCATCACGAACGGACCCCAATGGGTCAGCCCGCGTTGCGCGGCCCAGACCACAAAGACCCCCATCAGGAACGATCCCAGGATGTTGACGCCCATCACAGCCAGCGGAAATCCCGGTCCGACAAGACGCAATACCGCAACGCCCGCGAGAAAGCGGGCCGAAGCGCCCAAAGCGCCTCCAAGTGCCACCTGAAGAACCGTCAGAAACATGGGGCTTCCCTTGCGTCCCGCGCCCCGTATTGTCAACCGTCGCGCCGCTTGCTGCGCAGTTTCACGAACCAGTCCAGCCGCTTCTTCAACTCGCGCTCGAACCCGCGCTCGACCGGCTGATAATAGACGCCGCGCTTCATGCCGTCGGGAAAGTACTCTTGCCCGGAAAACCCGTCCTCGGCATCGTGGTCATAGGCGTATCCCTCGCCGTAACCCTGCTCTTTCATCAGCCCCGTGGGCGCGTTCAGGATATGCTTGGGTGGCGGTTCAGACCCCGTCTTGGCGGCACCCGCCATCGCGTTCTTATACCCCGCATAAGCAGCATTCGATTTCGGCGCGAGCGCGAGGTAAATCACCGCCTGCGCCAGCGCCAGCTCCCCCTCGGGCGATCCAAGCCTCTCATAGGTCTCCCATGCATCAAGGCAGACCCGTTGCGCCTGCGGGTCGGCCAGCCCGATATCCTCGATCGCCATCCGCGTAATACGCCGGGCAAGAAACCTTGGATCCTCTCCACCCTTCAGCATCCGCGCCAGCCAGTACAGCGACGCATCAGGGTCGGACCCGCGCACCGATTTATGCAGGGCAGAGATCAAGTTGTAATGCGCATCACCTGATTTGTCGTATTGCGCGGCACGGCGGCTCAGACGCGTCGACAGGGCTCTGGTATCGATCTTGCCATCCGCGCCCCAGCCGGCAACCTGCTCCACAAGGTTCAAAAGCGCGCGCCCATCGCCATCGGCCATCTCGATCAGCGCCTCACGCGCCGGGCCATCCAATGGCAGCGGTGCACCCAGCTCTCGTTCGGCCCGCTGAAGCAGCAGTTCCAGATCGACGGGCGAAAGCCGCTCCAGCACAAGCACCTGCGCCCGGCTCATCAGGGCCGCGTTCAGTTCGAAGGATGGGTTCTCGGTCGTGGCACCGACCAACAATATCGTCCCGTCCTCCATATGGGGCAGAAACCCGTCCTGCTGCGCCTTGTTGAACCGGTGTATCTCGTCCACGAACAAAAGCGTCCCGCGCCCGTTCGCACGGCGCAGCTTCGCGGCCTCGAACACCTTCTTCAGATCGGCAACGCCGGTGAAAATCGCACTGATTTGCACAAAAGCCAGATCGGTCTCATCCGCCAGAAGCCGCGCTATCGTGGTCTTTCCGACCCCCGGAGGCCCCCAGAAAATGATCGACGACAAGTGACCCGAGGCCAGCATGGCGCCAAGGGGCGCATCCGGCCCAAGGACGTGCCCCTGCCCGATCACATCGGCCAGCTTCTTGGGGCGCAGCCGGTCGGCAAGCGGGCGCGGTGCGCGGTCCGAGGACGGCGCATCGCTTCCATGCTGATCAAACAGGTCGGTCATGGCCCGACCGTATCCCGGGCACAGGCCCGGGTGAAGATACGATGATCAGTGCAGGTTCGACTGCAGACGCATCAGAATCGCCTGATTGTCGGAACCGCCGATATCAAGGCAGGGGCCCACATGCTCCGTCTGGTAGCCCAGCCGCCGCATCCAGCGCATCCAGGCACGCGGGCACAGCGCGATCAACCGCGAAGCGCCCTCGTCCCGTGCGGTCTTGACCATCTGCCCCATCAGGCTGGCCTGCACCCTGACGCGCAGTTTGGCGGGCACATGGGGCGCCACGAATACCCGGCTCGCCTCCCATATGTGGGGATCGACGGGCGCGGGATCGTATAACAGATCGGCCGGTATCGACTCCAGCAACCCCATCTGCGCATCGCGAATCATGTAAGTATAGATTCCGCAGCGCGCCGTTGTCGGCGTCAGCCGGATCCCGGCCAGAACCTCCCCAAGATGATGCACGGCGATCCACCTGCTCTGCGGTGTATCGTACTGGTCGAACTCCATGCCATCGGCCTCGGGCAAATCCCAGTTCCGTTGCACGATAAAGGTCTCCCGGCGTGCACGAAGGATGTCGGTGAAAAGCTCCCCGTGGGTGTGCATGTTCCGAAAGGAAAGGGTCGTGGTCTGCATAGTAAGCCTCCAGCTTGGTTGGGTTTGAAAACCTTTCCAGCCGGGGCGCGCCTGTCAGAGGAGCTTGTACTCCTGAGCCCGTTGGATCGCCTCGGCCGTCGTGCGCGCATAAAGACGCTCACGGGCCGACTTCAGCCTTGCCTTCAACGCGCTCTCTGAAATTCCCAGCAGGGCGGCTGCTTCGGCATATCGACTGCCTGACGCGACAAGCCGCAGCGCATGACGTTGCGCGTCGGTGAGGCTCTCCGGCGGTGTCGATTCTTCGTGCAGTAGTTTGACCGTTTCGAAAATCTGCTCGATCTCCTCATCGGTGAACTCCCGATCCGATCGCGCAAGGCCACCGATCGTCCGAGACGACAGGGGACCACATGAAACCGCGACGCCGTAGTTCAGGCCGAATTCTGCGGCCTGTCCAAGGACATTATGCGGATCGGGAAACTCCAATGCGCTCCAGCGCATGGTGCCGGTCGTTGAAAACCCCCACGAAACAAGCGGATCGCAAAGCATATAGCCTCGCGTCGTGTACCGCTCGATCCAGGCAGGATCATAGGTCTGGACCATGATATGCGCCGAGGCGAATCTGATGTGCAGGCCCAGCGCATACCCCTGTGGTGCCAGACGCTTCAAACGCGCAAGCCCAAGGTCGATACCTGATTGATCCGGTCTTTGTGTCAGCACTGATTACCACTCTCGCCCAACTAGTACTTTTAGACAAGTTGCACTCGGGAAGATCAACCTTAAAGTGTATTTCATACTCAAATTACTAAACCATGAGGCGAGTTTTGGCCGATCAGAAACCGGACCCGATCAGACATCTCGATACGCTGCCCGAACGAGAGCGGATGGATCTGCTGAACTTCATCAAGGTAAGTGCCGACCCGCTTGCGAAAGACGAGGTCCGCTATCTGAAGGATGTCATGCTTCTGAAAACCGCGGAACATCCCGAACGTTCTAATTAGAACTGCCGAAGCCGGCTTTCCGGCTTCGGAACAGGGGCCTTGTCGCCCAGGGGCTTACTCTTCTGCAGCCTCTTCGGCTGCGACGCGGGCTTTGTCTGCGGCACCTTTCGCCGCCGGGTCACGGTCGACAAGCTCCACGATCGCCATCGGCGCCATGTCGCCATAGCGAAAGCCCGCCTTCAGAACGCGGACATAGCCGCCCGGACGCTCGGCATAGCGCGGCCCCAGAACGGCAAACAGTTTCTCAACATGCGCGTCCTGCTTCAGCCGCGATGCGGCCTGGCGGCGTGCGTGAAGATCTCCGCGCTTGCCCAGCGTGATCAACTTGTCAGCGATCCGCTTCAGTTCCTTGGCTTTCGGCAGGGTTGTCTTGATCTGCTCGTGCTCGATCAAGGATCCGGCCATGTTTGCGAACAACGCCTTGCGGTGTTCATGGGTACGGTTCAGGCGGCGATAGCCCCGTGCGTGACGCATTTTCTTTACTCCTTTTGCCCTCTACGGGCGGTTTTGCTTTGTCTGGCGGTCAGATGCGTATCTGCCGCTCTCCTTGGGGCACCCTGCCCGGTCTTGGTGGAACGCGGCCCCGGACATAATCCGGGGCCTCGCGCCCTGTCGTCAGAAGCTGTCTTCGAACTTCTTGGCCAGATCCTCGATATTCTCCGGCGGCCACTCCTCGACATCCATGCCAAGGTGCAGGCCCATGCCCGAGAGCACCTCCTTGATCTCGTTCAGCGATTTGCGGCCGAAGTTCGGCGTGCGCAGCATCTCCGCTTCGGTCTTCTGGATCAGATCGCCGATATAGACGATATTGTCGTTCTTCAGGCAGTTCGCAGACCGCACCGACAACTCCAGCTCGTCGACCTTCTTCAGAAGCAGCGGGTTGAATTCCAGCCCGTCGTCTTCCATGTCCGTCCGCGCCGATTCCGGCTCGTCGAAGTTCACAAAGATCGAAAGCTGATCCTGAAGGATCCGCGCGGCATAGGCCACGGCATCATCCGGCGTGACCGATCCGTCGGTTTCCAGCTTCAGCGTCAGCTTGTCATAGTCCAGAACCTGACCTTCGCGGGTCGGCTGCACGTCATAGCTGACCTTGCGCACCGGTGAATAGATCGCATCGACCGGGATCAGGCCGATCGGCGCATCCTCGGGGCGGTTCTTGTCGGCCGCAACATAGCCTTTGCCCATGTTCACCGTCAGTTCGATGAACAGGTCCGCACCCTCGTCAAGGTGGCAAATCACATGATCCTTGTTCAGGATCTCAATCCCGGCACTTTCCGAGATATCGCCAGCCGTGACGACCGCCGGGCCCTTGGCCGAAATCGACAGCCGCTTCGGGCCTTCGACCTCCATACGGATCGCAACGCCCTTGAGGTTCAGAACGATATCGGTCACGTCCTCACGAACACCCGCCACCGACGAAAACTCGTGCAATACGTTATCGATCTGCGCGCTGGTAATGGCGGCGCCCTGCAGGGATGACATCAGAATACGGCGCAGCGCGTTGCCAAGCGTCAGGCCAAAACCCCGCTCAAGCGGTTCTGCAACAACGGTTGCCTGCCGCGCCGGGTCGTTGCCGGGCTTTACTTCAAGCTGCGTCGGCTTGATCAGTTCCTGCCAGTTCTTGTGGATCATGCGTGTCTCCTCAATTCCTGTCGCCCGCCCATGTCCAAAGGCGATTGACTCCCGAGGTTCAAAAATGACGTCACCGGACCACGGGGAACCCGCAGCCCGGCAGAGTAACTCACAGTCTTAGACGCGGCGGCGCTTCGGCGGGCGGCATCCGTTATGGGCAATCGGCGTCACATCGCGGATCGAGGTGATGTTGAAGCCGACAGCAGCCAGGGCCCGCAGCGCGCTTTCGCGGCCCGAACCCGGTCCCTGCACTTCCACTTCCAGCGTGCGCACACCATGTTCCTGCGCCTTCTTGCCGGCGTCTTCAGCTGCCATCTGGGCGGCGTAAGGCGTCGACTTCCGCGACCCCTTGAAACCCATGGTCCCGGCCGATGACCATGCGATTGCATTGCCCTGCACGTCCGAGATCAGGATCTTGGTGTTGTTGAACGAAGAATTCACATGCGCCACACCAGCGGCGATGTTCTTGGAGACCTTCTTCTTGGTCCGGCGTGTTTCGCGTGCCATGTCTGAAGCCCTCCCTTATTTTTTCTTGCCGGCAATGGGCTTCGCGGGGCCCTTGCGCGTACGAGCGTTGGTGTGGGTCCGCTGTCCGCGAACCGGCAGGTTACGACGATGGCGCAGGCCACGATAGCAACCAAGGTCCATCAGACGCTTGATGTTCATCTGCACATCGCGGCGCAGATCGCCCTCGACGGTGAAGTTCGCGTCGATATGCTCGCGGATGGCGAGGACTTCGGAATCCGACAACTCGTTCACCCGGCGCGAGAAATCGATGCCGGTCGCTTCGCAGATGGAGCGGGCCGACGAGGGGCCGATTCCGGTGATATAGGTGAGGGCGACGGGAACCCGCTTTGCAGTCGGGATGTTGACGCCGGCAATACGTGCCACGTAAGTCTTCCTTTCGTTGCGGGTCCGTAACGCCAGACCCTTTTTTCACAACGTCAAGCCCGAGGCGTTTCGGGCCACGGGCTGCGCTTTGGTATATGGTCCTGATCCGCAGGAGCGACCCGCAAAATCAAACGATTCTCTTAACGAGAAGGCGTCAGATAAGGGGGATCGCCCGGCCCGTCAAGGTGTTGTCAAGGAATACTTGCATAGACCCGGAATCCCGGTCCGGTGCAACCGCCACCAGAACAGAACCATCTGTCCCGAAGCGCCATGAAACAACAGTCAGAATTGGGGCCGAAACCGGCTTCGGCATTCAGGCTCTAGCCGAGTATCTCCGCAATCGCAGCAGAGACCTCGTCGATCTCACCAAGTCCCGGCACCCACTGAAGATCGCCCTTCGCGTGGTAATACCCGATCAACGGAGAGGTTTTCTTGTAGTACTCCATCAACCGCTGACGCAGGCTTTCCTCGTTGTCATCCGCCCGGCGCCGGAAATCGCTGGCTCCGCAGTTGGAACACTTACCATCGGCGGGCTGCGGCTTGGTCAGATCGTTATAGACCTCTCCACAGGCGCCGCAGGTCGACCGCGCGGTGATCCGCGACACCAAGGCGTCGTCGTTCACCTCCATCGCGATCACGGCATCAAGCTTCGTGCCATGCTTGGCCAACAAATCGCCCAGGGCATCCGCCTGCGCCAATGTGCGCGGGAAACCATCAAAGATGAAACCGCCCGCATGATCGCCATTCAGCTTTTCTTCGATCAGGCCAATGACGATCTCGTCGGTGACAAGGTCGCCCCGGTCCATGACATCGGCGACGATCTTTCCCATCTCGGTCCCGGATGTCCGCGCTGCGCGAAGCATGTCTCCGGTCGAAAGCTGGACCATGCCCCGGCTTTCTTCCAGGATGCGGGCCTGGGTGCCCTTGCCGGCACCCGGTGGCCCCAACAGTATAATGTTCATCGACGCGATGTCCCCTTCCCTGTCTTGCCGCGTCGTTTCCCGCGCAGCTGAGACTTCTCAATAAGCCCTTCGTATTGATGGGCCAAGAGATGGGACTGGATTTGTTGGACAGTGTCCATACCCACGGACACGATAATCAGGATCGACGTACCGCCGAAATAGGCGGTGATCGCCAGTTCGGTCCGTACCATTTCCGGAATCATGCAAACCAGAGCCAGATAGCCGGAGCCCACGACAAGGATGCGGCTGACCACGTAATCAAGGTATTCCTCGGTCTTCCGGCCCGGTCGGATACCGGGAATGAACCCGTTCTGGTTCTTCAGATTCTCTGCCACATCCTCGGTCTTGAATGACACGTTGGCTGTGTAGAAATACGTGAAGAAGATGATCATCGCCGAGAAGAAGATCAGGTAAAGCGGCTGACCCGGCCCGAAATAGGCAAGGATCGTCGACATCACCGGCCCCGCATTCTGGCCCGAAAAGGTACTCACCGTCGTTGGCAGCAACAGAAGCGACGAGGCAAAGATCGCCGGGATAACGCCGGCCGGGTTGACCTTGATCGGAAGGTGGCTAGACCCGCCGTCATAGACCTTCATACCCACCTGACGGCGGGGATATTGTATGTGTATCTTTCGCAAGGCCCGCTCCATGAAGACCACGAAGACAAGCGTCGCAAGCAGCATAAGCGAAACACCGATGATCACCGCAGGCGACAGGGCGCCCGAACGTCCGCTCTCAAAGAACTGCGCCAGAGCGGCGGGGATTTCGGCGATAATACCCACAAAGATGATCAGCGAGATACCGTTGCCCACACCACGGGCCGTGATCTGTTCACCCAGCCACATCAGGAACATCGTACCGCCCACCAGCGTAATCACCGTGGCCGCCCGGAAGAACCAGCCGGGATCGGTCACCAGCCCGCCCGCTTCCAGCGACACGGCAAGGCCATAGGCCTGCACCGTGGCCAGGAACACCGTGCCATAGCGCGTGTACTGGTTGATCTTCATCCGCCCCTGCTCGCCCTCTTTCTTGAGCTGTATGAGGGGGGGATACATCGCCGCCAGAAGCTGCACGATGATCGAGGCAGAGATATAGGGCATGATGCCCAGAGCAAAAATGCCCATCCGGCTGATCGCGCCGCCGGTGAACATGTTCAGAACGCCCCCCAGACCGGCCGCGGCCTGGTCCATGAAGGCGCGCAACTCGTTCCCATCGATGCCGGGCACCGGAATATAGGTGCCGATGCGGTAAACGATCAGAAGTCCGATGGTAAAGAAGATGCGCTGGCGCAGTTCAGTGGCCTTGCCGAGGGTGGACCACGAAACGTTGGCCGCCATTTGCTCTGCTGCAGATGCCATTTGGTCTCTTTCATGCGAGCGCCGCCGGATCGGTTTCCCGGTCCCGCGGCGCTTGGAAAACTACAGACGGATGTAAGGGGCGACGCGCCCCTTCACAAGCCGTTACTCTGCCGCCGACGCGGATGTGACCGTAAGTGTGCCGCCCGCCTTTTCGACCGCATCAACCGCGGATTTCGAGGCGCCGGTCACGGCCAGCTTCACTTTCGAGGTGATCTCGCCCTTTGCCAGCACCCGCACACCGTCAAGTTTGCGACGCACAAGGCCCGACGCGACCAGCACGTCCTCGGTGATCTCACCCTTCGCGTCCAGCTTCTTGGCGTCGATGAATTTCTGGATCAGGCCCAGGTTGATCACGGCAAACGACTTGCGGTTCGGCTTGTTGAAGCCACGCTTCGGCAGACGCTGATAGAGCGGCATCTGGCCGCCCTCATATCCGTTGATCGCCACACCCGAACGGGATTTCTGGCCTTTGATACCGCGGCCTGCGGTCTTGCCCTTGCCGGAGCCCGGGCCACGGCCCACACGCATCCGTTTCTTCGAGGCACCCGGGTTATCCGAGAGTTCATTCAGTTTCATGTCGCTTCTCCTTGCCGGATGCGGCCCCCAGCGACGGGAGCGGCCGACCACGGCGTTTCTTTAAGGTTTAAAGGGCCAAGACTGGCCACCGGCGGCGTATAGACGGGCAAAGCAGCGGTTTCAAGAAGAAACTCGGACCGAGTTCGAACCGAAGAGCTCTGCAAAAAAACACCCGGCACCGGCGAAGCTTAATCGACGATCCCACCCCGTCGGATCATATTCGCGCTCACGATCTCATAGGCCGTCCGCCACGCTTTCTGCAGTTCCGGCGTAAAACCCTCTCCCAAGGCCTCGCGCAGGGTATCCATCAGCGCCTCTTCCATCACGCCGAAATGCGCGCGCTTCACGCCAAGGCTCTTATGCGTCGCACCAAGCCCCACGAACTGCTCGATCACATCCTCTTCGTCGCCCAGCTTTTGAATGATCGCCTCAAGCGTGGTCATGAACTTCATCCCCTGCCCCGCCAGATCGTCCCGAAACATCGAGCGTAACTCGGGCGCATGGCGAAACAACGCGTCGTAGAACGCGTTCGAATGCCTATCGAAATCCCGCCGCAGGTGGTCAAAACTCGCCTGAATCAATGCCAACTCCGATGCCGTCAGTCCCATCGCCCTCTCCTTGTGCAGAGTGCCATGTTAGCACGAAACCCGACCCGCCGCGTTGATCCCGCTCCATCTGAGCGCGGCTCAAACAAAAAAACGCCCCGATCTCTCGGGGCGCCTTTCTAGATTCTCTAAAGGAACCGGGACTCAGCCCTTTTCCTCCACGATCTCCACCAGGTGCGGAATCGAGTTCACCATGCCGCGCACGGAAGGCGTGTCTTCCAGCTCGCGGGTGCGGTGCATCTTGTTCAGGCCCAGGCCCACAAGCGTCGCACGCTGTTTGGCGGGGCGGCGGATCGGACTGCCGATCTGCTTCACAACAATCGTCTTTGCCATGTCTTACGCGTCCTCTGCGACTTGATCCGAGGCGTGGCTGGCGTCTTCCCGCTTCGGCAGGATATCGGCAACCTTCTTGCCCCGGCGCTGTGCCACCGATCGCGGGCTCGACTGAAGCTTCAGCCCGTCGATCGTGGCCCGGATCATGTTATAAGGGTTCTGGGAGCCCAGCGATTTCGACACGACGTCCTGAACGCCCAGCATCTCGAACACGGCACGCATCGGACCACCGGCAATAATCCCGGTACCGGCCGGCGCGGTGCGCAGTGCGACCCGACCCGCACCATGGCGGCCCTCGATGTCGTGATGCAATGTACGGCCCTCGCGCAGCGGCACGCGGATCATCTGGCGCTTGGCCTGCTCGGTCGCCTTGCGGATCGCCTCGGGCACTTCCTTGGCCTTACCTTTGCCAAAGCCCACACGGCCCCGCTGGTCGCCAACAACGACAAGCGCGGCAAAGCCAAAACGCTTACCGCCCTTGACCGTCTTCGACACACGGTTGATCGCGACAAGGCGATCTGCGAATTCGGGGGCCTCGTCGCGATCGCGGCGATTGCCACCCCTTTGATTGTCTCTGGCCATCGATGGCCTCCTGTCCTTGTGGCGCAAGGCGCCGTTTTGTCCGATCGCGGTGTCCCGAGACGCATCCGAAACCCCGATCATCGAGACGGCGAGGGGCCCCGCCGTCTGCAAGTCGTTCCTTAGATCTTCAGGCCACCTTCACGCGCCGCATCCGCCAGCGCCTTGACCTTGCCGTGATAGATAAAGCCGCCACGATCGAAGTAAGCTTCCTCGACCCCTGCCTTCTTGGCGCGCTTGGCGATCTCTGCGCCAACCTTCGCCGCCGCTTCGACGTTGTTCTTGCCAACGATGCCCAAATCCTTCTCTAGAGAAGAGGCCGATGCCAGCGTCACGCCGTTCACGTCGTCGATCAGCTGCACGCTGATGTTCTTGTTCGACCGGTGAACCGACAACCGCACGCGGCCCGCGTTCACCTTGCGAAGCTTGTTCCGGACGCGCAGGCGGCGCTTCTGGAACAGATCCCGTTTGCTCAGTGCCATGATATGCGTCCTTACTTCTTCTTGCCTTCTTTGCGGAAGATGTACTCGTCCTTGTACTTGATCCCCTTGCCCTTATAGGGCTCGGGCTTGCGCCATTCGCGGATATTTGCCGCGACCTGGCCCACAAGCTGCTGGTCGATACCTTCCACAACGATTTCGGTCTGCTTCGGGCACGTCACCGTGACGCCCTGCGGAACCTCGAAATTCACCTCGTGGCTCAGACCCAGCGACAGCTTCAGGGTGTTGCCCTGCATCTGCGCCCGGTAGCCGACGCCGTTGATTTCAAGCTCTTTCTTGAAACCATCGGTCACGCCGGTGACGAGGTTGGCCACCATCGTGCGGCTCATGCCCCACTGCTGGCGCGCCCGCTTCGACTTGCCGCGCGGCTCGATGTTCACGACATTGCCGTCAACATTGATGCTCACGTCGTCGGTTGCGGTGAACTCGCGGGTACCCTTCGGACCCTTCACCGAAACCTTCTGGCCCGACACGCTCGCGTCGACGCCCGAAGGCAGATCAATTGGTCTTTTCCCAATCCGAGACATCGCGACCTCCCTAAAATACCGTGCAGAGCACTTCGCCGCCAACATTGGCGGTGCGTGCAGCTGCATCGGACATGACGCCGCGCGGCGTCGAGACGATCGAGACACCAAGGCCCTGACGGACCGAGGGGATTTCTTTCACGCCCATGTAAACGCGGCGGCCGGGCTTCGAAACACGCTTCAGTTCGCGGATGACCGGGGTGCCGTCATAGTATTTCAGGCTGATCTCGATGGCCGGATGGCCATCGGCGTCGGTCGTTTCCTCGAAACCGCGAATGTAACCTTCGTCGGCCAACACTTCGAGAACCCAACGCCGCAGCTTCGAAGCCGGGGTCAAGGTCGTGGACTTCCCACGCATCTGCGCATTGCGGATGCGGGTCAGCATATCACCAAGAGGATCGTTCATGCTTTTTCCTCCTTACCAGCTGGACTTGACGAGGCCGGGGATCTGTCCGGCCGAGCCAAGCTCGCGCAGCGCAATCCGGCTGACCTTCAGCTTGCGGTAATACGCATGCGGACGGCCGGTAAGCTGGCAACGGTTGTGAAGACGGGTCGCCGAAGAGTTGCGCGGCAGCTTGGCCAGCTTCAGCCGGGCCTTGAAGCGCTCTTCCATCGGCTTCGATTCATCGTTTGCGATTTCTTTCAGCGCAGCACGCTTGGCAGCATATTGCTCGACCAGCTTCTGGCGCTTCTTCTCACGTTCGATCATGGATTTCTTTGCCATGTCTAAAGCTCCTCAGCTGTTGAAGGGCACGTTGAAATGCTTCAACAGCGCTTTGGCTTCGGCGTCGTTCGACGCGTTGGTGCAGATGATGACGTCAAGGCCCCAGACCTCGTCGACCTTGTCGAAGTCGATCTCGGGAAACACGATGTGTTCCTTGATGCCCATGGCGTAGTTGCCGCGACCATCGAACGACGAGCCGGGAACGCCGCGAAAGTCACGGATGCGCGGCATGGCCACGGTGATCAGACGGTCCAGGAATTCGTACATCCGGTCACCGCGCAGTGTCACCTTGGCGCCCAGCGGCATGTCTTCACGAACGCGGAAGCCGGCGATCGACTTCTTGGCTTTCGTGGTCATCGCCTTCTGGCCGGCAATCGTCGTCAGGTCTTCCTGGGCCGACTTGGCCTTCTTCGAGTCGCGCACAGCTTCGGCACCGCAGCCGATGTTCAGCACGATCTTGTCCAGCCGCGGGATCTGCATGTCATTCTTGTAGCCGAACTCTTCTTTCAGAGCGGCGCGAATGGTGTCGCGGTAATGCGTCTTCAGACGCGGGGTATATGTGGCGGCGTCCAGCATCAGATCGCATCCCCCGTGGTCTTGGCGTAACGCACCTTCTGATCGCCATCCATGCGGAAGCCGACGCGGGTGGGTTTGCCGTTCGAATCTACCAGCGCGAGGTTCGACAAATCGATTGGCATGGCCTGCGGAATGCGGCCGCCCTGACTTGCCTGGCTCTGGCGGGTGTGGCGGATGGCGATGTTGATACCGTCCACGATGGCCTTCCCGGTCTTGGGCGATACGGAAGAGATCTCTCCCTCTTTGCCCTTGTCCTTTCCGGCCAATACGACGACCTTGTCGCCCTTTTTCAGTTTCGCAGCCATCTTACAGCACCTCCGGGGCGAGCGAGATGATTTTCATGAAGTTCTTGGCGCGCAACTCGCGAACAACCGGGCCAAAGATACGCGTACCCACGGGCTCGTTGTTGTTGTTCAGGATCACGGCGGCGTTCCGGTCGAACCGGATCGCGGTGCCGTCTTCGCGGCGCACTTCCTTGGCGGTCCGAACGACGACGGCCTTGCGGACATCGCCCTTTTTCACGCGGCCACGCGGAATGGCTTCCTTGACCGACACCACGATGATGTCGCCCACGGATGCGTATTTCCGCTTGGAACCGCCGAGGACCTTGATGCACTGAACTCTCCGGGCTCCGGAATTGTCAGCGACATCCAGATTGGTCTGCATCTGGATCATTTGGTTTCTCCCGACCTGTGGGGGGCGCTTTGGCCTCAGTCCCCAGGGTTTCGATCAAACCGGGTGTTGCAAACGCTGCTAGGCGGTCACAACCTCCCAGCGTTTCGTTTTCGAGATCGGCGCACATTCCTGAATGCGGACTGCATCGCCGGCCTTGAAAGTGTTCTTGGGGTCGTGGGCGCGATACTTCTTCGACGCGCGCACGGTCTTGTGCAAAAGCGGGTGCGTATAACGACGCTCCACCAGAACGGTGACGGTCTGGTCGTTCTTATCGCTCGTGACGGTGCCGGACAGAATTCTTTTGGGCATCGCTTACGCCTCCGAAGCAGCGGCGGCTGCTTTTTCGTTCAGAATGGTCTTAACCCGTGCCGCATCGCGGCGCACGGCGCGCATGCGGGCGGTGTTCTCAAGCTGGCTTGTCGCCTGCTGAAAGCGCAGGTTGAAAGCCTCTTTTTTCAGGTTGGCAAGCTCGTCCCGAAGCTGGTCGGGCGTCTTGTCACGCAGGTCATTGGCGTTCATCGCCTAGTCTTCCTTTCAACATCACCGGAAGGCCCCCTGAGGGTCACCCTGATTCCAGTGGAGTACGTGGTGAAGTGCGCCGTATAGGGCCATGCGCCGCATATGGCAAGCCCGGATTTCTAAAGAGATCGGGCCCCGCCTACCCCTCCCCCCAGGCGTAGTTGAAACTCACGCTGATCCGCTCGTCTTCCGCCATGTTCATCGGCACTTCATGGCGCAGCCAGCTTTCCCACAACAGGACGTCCCCCACCTCCGGCGCGACATAGACGAAATTCCGCAATTCCTCCCGCGCATCTTTCTTGCGCGGGGGTGCCGCCATCATCATCTGCAGGCGCGGATCCTCGAATTTGATCGCACTCGCCCCGTCCGGCATCGCAACATAGGTCGTCCCGCTGATCACCGAATGCGGGTGAATGTGGCTCGTGTGAATACCACCTTCGGGCAGGATATTGATCCAGATATCCTCCAGCCGCAGCGGCTTGTCGCCCAGATCGAAATCCAGCTCAGCCGCAAACGCCGCCACATGGGCATCGAGCACGCTGGTCAAAGCCTCAAAGATCGGAAACCGCCACCCCAGATCGGTCAGCGAGGCATAGCTGGTGTAGCCGGGATAGCCGTTCTCCTCGCACCAAGCCTGCCCCGCCTCGTCATCCTCGGCGATGGACAGGCAGGAGGCTTCAAGTTCGGCGGCGTCAATGTCGTCGGACAGGCGGGCTTGGTAGAGGGGGGTCTGGAAGAGGTGGCGTGTGGTCATGTTCGCATTTCCAAGGACTGCTGCGCAGCGCTATAGACTAGGAACGAAACAAGCCCAAGCCTCCGTCCCCAACCCAATGCCGAAACAAGTGAATTTGAAGACCGCCTGTTCCATCCTGGACAGCGCCCAGCGTATCGCTGTTGTCGGTGTCTCGGGCGCAGGCAAATCGACCTTGTCACAACGCCTCGCAGCGGCGCTGGACCTGCGCTACGTCTCCTTGGATCGCGACATGCGCTGGCTTCCCGGCTGGACCGTTCGCGACCGAAAGGAACAGCGCGGGCTTCACGACAGCTTCGTCGCAACGGATCGCTGGGTGATCGACGGCACAAACGTCTCCTTCTTCGACACACGTCTGCCGCGTAGCGAATTGATGATCTGGCTAAGGATGCCGCGCCTGATCGCCCTTTCAGGTGTCGCCAGAAGAGTGATCTCAACCTACGGTCGCGTGCGTCCGGACATGGCAGAAGGCTGCCCGGAGCAGCTGCCAGATCTGGAATTCCTGCGGTGGATCTGGAACTTCGAACAGGATGTATCGCCGAGAATCATCGATGCCGTCGACAGGTTGGCGCCGGACTTGCCCGTTCTCGTCTTACGACACCGTTCGGAGATCGAAGAGCTTCTGAGTAGGGCGGGGTCCGAAAGAACGTAGGGCGGAGCAAACGCCCCGCCCTACCCTATTTCTTCGATGTCGTGCGGGGAACATCCCGCCACCGCATCACCAGTCTTCCCGCACCACAGTCCGGGTCTTGATCGGCAGCTTCATCGCAGCAAGGCGCAGGGCCTCACGGGCGATTGTGTCGTTGACACCGTCGATCTCGAACATGATACGCCCCGGCTTGACCTTGGCGGCCCAGCGGTCGACCGAACCCTTACCTTTACCCATCCGCACCTCGATCGGCTTGGCCGTGATCGGAGTGTCGGGGAAGATACGGATCCACACGCGGCCCTGACGCTTCATATGGCGCGTCATGGCACGGCGGGCGGCTTCGATCTGGCGCGCTGTGATACGCTCCGGCTCGATGGCCTTCAGGCCATAGGTGCCAAAGTTCAGATCGGACCCGCCCTTGGCTTCGCCCCGGATCCGGCCCTTGTGCATCTTGCGGAATTTCGTGCGCTTTGGTTGCAGCATCTCTTTGGCTCCTTAATTCCGGCGACCGCCGCCCGCACCGCGGGGGGCTGGACCGTCCTGGAGTTCCTGTGCCTTGCGATCACGCGCCGCCGGATCGTGCTCCATGATCTCGCCTTTGAAGATCCAGACCTTGATCCCGATAATGCCATAGGGCGTCTTCGCCTCGGCCAGCGCATAGTCGATATCGGCACGCAGCGTGTGCAGCGGCACCCGGCCCTCGCGGTACCATTCGGTCCGTGCGATTTCCGCGCCACCCAGACGGCCGGCCACGTTCACGCGGATGCCAAGCGCACCCATACGCATCGCGTTCTGAACCGACCGCTTCATCGCACGGCGGAACGATACCCGGCGCTCAAGCTGCTGGGCGATGCTTTCGGCGACCAGAGCCGCGTCCAGTTCGGGTTTGCGAACTTCAACGATGTTCAGGTGCAACTCGCTGTCGGTCATCGCGGCAAGCTTCTTGCGCAGCGTCTCGATATCCGCGCCTTTCTTGCCGATGATCACGCCAGGACGTGCCGTGTGAACAGTCACGCGGCACTTGCGGTGCGGACGCTCGATGATCACGCGGGACACACCCGCCTGCTTGCACTCTTCCTTGATGAACTCGCGGATCTTGATGTCTTCCAGCAGAAGATCACCATAATCCTTCGTATCGGCGTACCAGCGGCTGTCCCAGGTGCGGTTCACCTGAAGGCGCATGCCGATCGGATTGACTTTATGTCCCATTAGGCTTGCTCCCCGACGGTTTCATCCACCTGGCGGACCTTGATGGTAAGCTCGGCAAATGGCTTGACGATCCGGCCGAACCGGCCACGGGCACGCGGCTTGCCGCGCTTCATCGTCAGGTTCTTGCCGACATAGGCCTCGGCCACGATCAGCTCGTCAACATCCAGGTTGTGGTTGTTCTCTGCATTGGCAATGGCCGACTGAAGGCACTTCTTCACATCGTCCGAGATCCGCTTCTTCGAGAAGGTGAGGTCCGACAGGGCCTTGTCCACCTTCTTGCCACGGATCATCGCCGCCACAAGGTTCAGTTTCTGCGGGCTGGTGCGCAGCATGCGCAGCTTCGCCATCGCTTCGTTCTCCGCCACGCGGCGCGGATTCTTGTCCTTGCCCATGACTTACTTCCTCTTCGCTTTCTTGTCGGCGGCGTGCCCGTAATAGGTGCGCGTCGGCGAGTATTCCCCGAACTTCTGGCCGATCATGTCTTCGGAGACGTTCACGGGGATATGCTTGTGCCCGTTATAGACGCCGAAGGTAAGGCCCACGAACTGGGGCAGGATGGTGGAGCGGCGCGACCAGATCTTGATAACCTCGTTGCGGCCCGACTCGCGGGTTTTCTCGGCCTTCTTCAGGACATAGCTGTCGACGAAGGGGCCCTTCCATACTGAACGGCTCATCTTAGCGGCCCTTCTTCTTGGCGTGGCGCGAGCGGATGATCAGCTTCGACGACGCCTTGTTCTTGTTGCGGGTGCGTGCACCCTTTGTCGGCTTGCCCCACGGCGTGACCGGGTGACGGCCACCCGAGGTCCGGCCTTCACCACCGCCATGGGGGTGATCGATCGGGTTCATGACCACACCACGCACAGACGGGCGGATGCCCTTGTTGCGGTTGCGGCCCGCCTTGCCGAAGTTCTGGTTCGAGTTGTCGGGGTTCGAGACCGCGCCAACCGTCGCCATGCATTCCTGACGCACCAGGCGCAGCTCGCCCGATGACAGGCGGATCTGGGCGTAGCCACCGTCACGGCCAACGAACTGGGCATATGTCCCAGCAGCGCGCGCGATCTGGCCGCCCTTGCCCTGCTTCAGCTCGATATTGTGAACGATCGTCCCGATCGGCATGCCCGAGAACGGCATCGCGTTGCCCGGCTTCACGTCGACCTTCGCGCCCGAGATGATCTTGTCACCCACAGCCAGACGCTGCGGCGCAAGGATATAGGCCTGCTCGCCATCGGTGTACTGGATCAGCGCAATGAATGCGGTCCGGTTCGGGTCATATTCGATCCGCGCCACCACAGCTTCGATATCGTGCTTGGTGCGCTTGAAATCGACGATACGATAAAGACGTTTCGCCCCGCCGCCCTTGCGGCGCATCGTGATCCGTCCGGTATTGTTCCGTCCGCCATTCTTGGTCAGCCCTTCCGTAAGGGACTTGACCGGGCGGCCTTTCCAAAGCTCCGAACGGTCGATCAGAACCAGCCCGCGCTGGCCAGGCGTCGTCGGTTTATACGACTTGAGTGCCATGCTTTCTGTCTTCCGTTTGCTTTGCGGGGGTTAACCCCAGCTATGTTTGTCGGGGGCAATCCCCCAAAGAACACCACCCCGGACGAATCCGGGGCAGCGAAAGATGGGGGCTGATAGCAGTCATGAAGAAGGGTGTCTAGCCGCAACTTGACGGCTTGAAACCTCAAATACGCCGAGGGAACGTGCCCAAAGCTTCTGCACCTGCGCATATCCGAAATCGACCACGGGAATTCGAGGCGGCCAAAAGCTTATCAACCCTGCTGCTCAAAAGGCTGTAACCCTGCACATGGATGACATGTCTCCCTGCCAGACCCGCTTTCACGGTTCTTGACCCAGTCAATTGACTATGCAAATGATGATAAATATCGGGGGCATTATCAATTTGAGTATTGGAATGGGCAGGCAAAGGACCTCATTCGCACTTGCACTTTTTCTGCTCGTAGGTGCTTGCACACCAGCGCAAGAAATCAGCCCGTCCCAATATATTTCCATTATGCGACCTGCTGCTTTGCATGCCGACCCTTCAAAGGAATTTCTGGGGTTTCCAGTCGACATAGCGGCGCCTAGACCCGGTTATACCTACGCCTTCGGACTTGGACCTGGCCCGCACGGTATTCAGGTGGAATACTTTTCCGAAGATGGCCAAGCGTTTCTATGGTATCCGGGCAACGATCGTGCTGTCACGGGCTTCTATAAGTATAGGGGCCATGCTCCCCGTGGCCAGATCCCAAAACCCAGCCGAGTCGATTGGATTCTTTTCAAGTACCAAGCTAATTCGTGGAACCCGGTCACGCGCCAGCCGGGCGGGGATTGGGAACTTAGGAACCGCGAACATCTCGCAGAGTCCGTGATAAGCTATGCAAAAGGTGATATTTTCAATCTCTCATCGGGCCGAGTACCATATCGACGCGACAAGTTCGATCTACCTGAACCATTAATACATGTATTTGGTGCTCGGTAAATCTCCGAGCCGATCGAACCGCAGATTCAGAAAACACACGCCCAACCTCATTGTAGTATCGGGCTTTTGAAGAACTCGCGTCATCCTCGAACCGATGACTGAAGCAATTACGCGTCTGAGTTCCGGTATCACACGATCTTCTTCAAGCCGTCATAACCGTTTGTGGCCCTGCTCTGGGCGCACTCACGCTGATGAATTAAAAAGGCCCCGCCGTTACCAGCGGGGCCCTCCAATCTCATCTGTAGCGCGTGAAGCCCTTAAAGCCCCGTCGTCACGTCAATCGTGTTCCCCTCGACGAGGGTCACATAGGCCTTCTTCACGTCCCTGCGCCGCCCGGGCTTGCCCCGGAACCGCTTGGTCTTGCCCTTGGTGATCGTCGTGTTCACCGCCTTCACCTTGACGCCGAACAGGCTTTCGACCGCTTCCTTGATCTGCGGCTTGTTCGCGTCGATCGACACCTCGAACACCACCGCGCCGTTCTCGGACGCCATCGTGGCCTTTTCGGTGATCACCGGCTTGCGGATCACGTCATAAAGTTCTGCCTTCGTGCTCATTTCAACCGAGCCTCCAGTGCTTCGACACCCGCCTTCGTGATCACCAGTGTGTCACGCTTCAGGATGTCATAGACATTCGCGCCCATCGACGGCAGCACGTCCAGACCTTCGATATTCGCAGCGGCCCGAACGAAATTCTCGTTCACATCCGCCCCATCGATGATCAGCGCACGCTTCCAGCCCAGTTCACGAACCTTCTTGGCAAGCGCCCCGGTCTTCGGCTCCTTCGCGCTGGCTTCGTCCAGGATCACAAGGTTCCCGGTCTTGGCCTTCGACGAAAGCGCGTGCTTCAGCCCCAGTTTGCGGAACTTCTTGGTCAGGTCATGGCCGTGGCTGCGGGGCGTCGGCCCCTTGTAGACACCGCCACCGCGAAAGATCGGCGCGTTCCGGGATCCGTGGCGTGCGCCGCCGGTGCCCTTCTGGCGATAGATCTTCTTGGTCGAATAGCTTGTCTCCGACCGGGTCTTGACCTTGTGCGTACCGGCCTGCGCGTTGTTGCGCTGCCAACGGACGACGCGATGAAGGATGTCGGCGCGCGGCTCAAGACCAAAGATCTCGTCGCCGAGATCGACCGAACCGGCCTTCTTGCCGTCCAGATTGATCACGTCGAGTTTCATTCCTCACCGTCCTTCTTCTCGGGCGCGCCCTCAGCGGCGTCGCCTGCGTTATCCGATGCGATATCGGCTTCGGCTTCCTTCAGCGCGGCCTCTTCCGCGGCGGCCTGCTCTTCGGCAAGACGCTTGGCTTCGGCCTCGGCTTCGGCAGCAGCGGCGGCAGCGGCCTCTTCAGCCGCCTTCGCAGCCGCGGCAGCGGCCGACTTCAGCGCAGCAGGCAGGATCACGTTCTCGGGCAGCGGCTTTTTCACCGCATCCTTGATCGTCACCCATCCGCCCTTGGAGCCGGGCACGGCCCCCTTGACCATGATCAGGCCACGGTCGGCGTCGGTCTTGACGACCTGCAGGTTCTGCGTGGTGACACGGGCAGCGCCCATGTGACCGGCCATCTTCTTGCCCTTGAACACCTTGCCGGGATCCTGACACTGGCCCGTCGAGCCGTGCGACCGGTGGCTGATCGACACACCGTGCGAGGCGCGCAGACCACCGAAGTTCCACCGCTTCATCGCGCCCTGAAACCCCTTACCGATCGAGGTGCCGCTGACGTCAACGAACTGACCCTCGAAATAGTGGTTCGCGGTGATTTCCTCGCCCACATCGATCAGGTTTTCCGGGTCCACCCGGAACTCCGCGATCTTCCGCTTCGGCTCCACCTTGGCCACGGCGAAATGCCCGCGCATCGCCTTCGACGTGCGCTTGGCCTTGGCCGATCCGGCACCCAGCTGAACCGCTGAATACCCGTCTTTCTCTGCGGTACGCTTCGCCACGACCTGCAAGCCATCAAGCTGCAGAACGGTGACGGGCACCTGCTTTCCGTCTTCCTGAAAGATGCGCGTCATGCCCACCTTCTTTGCGATCACGCCAGAGCGCAGCATATCCTTGCCCTCCTTTACGACTGCAGTTTGATCTCGACATCCACGCCGGCGGCGAGGTCGAGCTTCATCAGCGCGTCCACCGTCTGCGGGGTCGGATCCACGATATCGAGAAGGCGCTTGTGGGTCCGGATCTCGAACTGGTCGCGCGACTTCTTGTCCACGTGGGGGCCACGCAGAACTGTGAATTTCTCGATGTTGTTCGGCAGCGGAATGGGCCCGCGCACCTGGGCGCCGGTCCGCTTCGCGGTGTTCACGATTTCCTGCGTCGACGCATCGAGGACGCGGTAATCGAACGCCTTAAGCCGGATACGGATATTCTGGCTGGCGATTGCCATGGGTCTAGCCTTTCACGTTGAGAGGTGGAGCCTTGTGCCCCACATCGAACTTCTTGTTTCGCAGCCCCGGGTTTGACCCGGGGGCTCGTTATCTGTTGGCGCCGCTGCCTTTAGTCGATGATCTTCGACACGACGCCGGCGCCGACGGTGCGGCCGCCTTCGCGGATCGCGAAGCGCAGGCCCTGCTCCATCGCGATCGGTGCGATCAGTTCCACCGTGAACGACACGTTGTCGCCCGGCATCACCATCTCGGTGCCCGACGCCAGCTCAACCGTCCCCGTCACATCCGTCGTGCGGAAGTAGAACTGCGGGCGGTAGTTGGCGAAGAACGGCGTGTGACGACCGCCCTCTTCCTTGGTCAGGATATAGGCTTCGGCCTCGAACTTCGTGTGCGGCGTCACCGAACCCGGCTTGCACAGCACCTGGCCCCGCTCGACACCGTCACGGTCCACACCGCGCAGAAGCGCGCCGATATTGTCGCCCGCCTCGCCCCGGTCCAGAAGCTTGCGGAACATCTCGACACCGGTGCAGGTCGTCTTGGTGGTGTCCTTGATGCCGACGATCTCGATCTCGTCGCCCACATTGATCACGCCACGCTCCACACGGCCCGTGACAACCGTGCCCCGGCCGGAGATCGAGAACACGTCCTCGATCGGCATCAGGAACGGCTGGTCCACGGCGCGCTCGGGCGTCGGGATGTACTCGTCGACCGCGGCCAGAAGCTCCCTGATCTTCTCTTCGCCGATCTCCGGATTGTTGCCTTCCATCGCCGCAAGCGCCGAGCCCGCGATGATCGGAATGTCGTCGCCGGGGAAGTCGTAGGAGCTCAGAAGCTCGCGGATTTCCATCTCGACCAGTTCCAGAAGCTCTTCGTCATCGACCTGGTCGACCTTGTTCATGAACACGACCATCGCCGGCACGCCGACCTGCTTGGCCAGGAGGATGTGCTCGCGGGTCTGCGGCATCGGGCCGTCGGCGGCGTTCACCACCAGGATCGCGCCATCCATCTGCGCCGCACCGGTGATCATGTTCTTGACGTAGTCGGCATGGCCCGGGCAGTCCACATGGGCGTAGTGGCGGTTCTCGGTCTCATACTCCACATGCGCCGTCGAGATCGTGATCCCCCGCGCCTTCTCTTCCGGCGCACCGTCGATCTGGTCATAGGCCTTGAAGTCACCGAAATACTTCGTGATCGCAGCCGTCAACGTCGTCTTGCCATGGTCAACATGACCAATCGTGCCGATGTTCACATGCGGCTTGTTTCTCTCAAATTTTGCCTTTGCCATGATGGCCTCCTTGGTATCTGGGCCGCCCCGGATCGCTCCGGGGCGTTGACTGCGTTAGGCGTATTTCGCCTGAATTTCGTCCGAGATGTTCTGCGGTACCGGATCGTAATGGTCGAACTGCATTGTAAAGTTCGCACGTCCCGACGACATCGAGCGCAACTGGCTGATATAGCCGAACATATTCGCCAGCGGCACCATCGCATTGATCACGTTGGCATTGCCGCGGGTGTCCTGACCCTGCACCTGGCCGCGACGCGAGGTCAGGTCACCGATGATCCCGCCGGTGAATTCCTCGGGCGTGACCACCTCGACCTTCATGATCGGTTCCAGAAGCTTGGCCCCAGCCTTTTTCATGCCTTCGCGCATGCCCATGCGGGCCGCGATTTCAAAGGCGAGAACGCTCGAGTCCACATCGTGGAACTTACCGTCGACCAGTGCCACCTTGAAGTCGATCACCGGGAAGCCTGCCAGCGGACCGGAATCCATGACCGACTTGATGCCTTTTTCGACGCCGGGGATGTATTCCTTCGGCACTGCACCGCCGACGATGCGGCTTTCGAAAGAATACCCCTCGCCCGGCTCGGTCGGTGTGATGATCATCTTCACTTCGGCGAACTGACCCGAGCCACCCGACTGCTTCTTGTGGGTATAGGTATGCTCGACCTCGCGGCTGACCGTCTCGCGATAGGCAACCTGCGGCGAACCGATATTGGCCTCGACCTTGAATTCACGCTTCAGGCGGTCGACCAGAATGTCCAGGTGAAGTTCGCCCATGCCCTTCATGATCGTCTGACCGGACTCCAGGTCGGTTTCGACGCGGAAGGACGGGTCTTCGGCGGCCAGCCGCTGCAGACCCTGGGACATCTTCTCCTGGTCGGCCTTCGTCTTCGGCTCGACCGCGATCTCGATCACCGGATCGGGGAAGGTCATCGTTTCAAGCACGACCTGCTTCTGGGCGTCCGACAGGGTATCCCCGGTCGTCGTGTCCTTCAGGCCAGCCAGCGCGATGATGTCGCCGGCAAACGCTTCTTCGATTTCCTCGCGGTTGTTCGAATGCATCATCATCATCCGGCCAATGCGCTCACGCTTGCCCTTCGTGGTGTTGAGGATGCCGTCGCCCTTCTTGAGCGTACCCGAATAGATCCGCGTAAAGGTCAGCGAGCCAACGAACGGGTCGTTCATGATCTTGAACGCCAACGCCGCGAAGGGCTGGTCGTCATCGGCCGAGCGCGGAATATTACGCGTTTCCGTCTCGTCATCAGGCGAAAAGCCCATATAGGCGGGCACATCCAGAGGACCGGGGAGGAAGTCGATAACCGCGTTCAGAAGCGGCTGCACACCTTTGTTCTTGAAGGCGGAACCAGCCAGAACCGGCACGAAGGACATCGACAGAGTGCCCTTGCGGATCAGACGGCGCAGCGTATCCACGTCAGGCTCGTTGCCCTCCAGATACTGCTCCATCACGTCGTCATCCATCTCGACGGCGATCTCGACCAGTTCGGCGCGCATTTCCTCGGCCTTGTCCTTCAGGTCGGCGCGGATTTCCTGACGGGTCCACGAGGCACCAAGGTCTTCACCCTTCCAGGTCCACTCTTCCATCGTGATCAGGTCGATGATGCCTTCCAGCTGATCCTCGGCCCCGATGGGCATCTGGATCGGCGCAGGGGTGGCGCCCGTGCGGTCCTTGATCATGTGGACGCAGTTCCAGAAGTCGGCACCGATCTTGTCCATCTTGTTGACGAACACGATGCGCGGCACCTTGTAGCGGTCGGCCTGGCGCCAGACGGTTTCGGTCTGCGGTTCGACGCCTGCGTTGGCGTCCAGCACGGCAACCGCGCCATCCAGAACGGCCAGCGAACGCTCGACTTCAATGGTGAAATCCACGTGGCCGGGCGTGTCGATGATATTGAAACGGTGCTTCGGCGACTGTGCCTCGACGCCATCCTCGGTCCGCTCCCAGAAGGTCGTCGTCGCAGCCGAGGTGATCGTGATCCCGCGTTCCTGTTCCTGCTCCATCCAGTCCATCGTCGCGGCACCGTCATGGACTTCGCCGATCTTGTGGGACTTGCCGGTATAAAACAGGATGCGCTCGGTGCAGGTGGTTTTGCCTGCATCGATATGGGCCATGATGCCGAAGTTGCGGTAGCGCTCTAGCGGATAGTCGCGTGCCATTGGAAGGGTGCCTCTAAATCGATCGCCGAAACGGCGTTTCTACTGTTACCAGCGGTAATGGCTGAACGCCTTGTTCGCGTCGGCCATCTTGTGGGTGTCTTCGCGCTTCTTCACGGCAGAGCCGCGGCCGTTGACGGCATCGGTCAGCTCACCGGCAAGGCGCTCTTCCATCGTGTTCTCGTTGCGCGCGCGGCAGGCATTGATCAGCCAGCGGATCGCCAGCGCCTCGCGGCGCTCGGGGCGCACTTCGACGGGAACCTGATAGGTCGCACCACCCACACGGCGCGAGCGGACCTCGACCGAAGGTTTGATGTTATCAAGGCTCTCGTGGAACACTTCGAGGGGAGATTTCTTCAGCTTCTCCTCAACCCGATCGAACGCATTATAGACGATGCGCTCGGCGACCGACTTTTTGCCGTCGATCATCAGGTTGTTCATGAACTTCGTCAGAACCTTATCGCCATACTTGGCGTCGGGCAGGACTTCGCGCTTTTCGGCAGCGTGACGACGGGACATCTGTTCTTCCTCTTACTTCGGACGCTTGGCGCCGTATTTCGAACGGCGCTGCTTACGGTCTTTGACGCCCTGGGTATCCAGAACACCGCGCAGGATGTGGTAACGGACACCCGGAAGGTCCTTCACCCGGCCGCCACGGATCAGAACCACCGAGTGCTCCTGAAGGTTGTGGCTTTCACCGGGGATATAGCTGATGACCTCGAAGCCATTGGTCAGGCGCACCTTGGCAACCTTCCGCATGGCCGAGTTCGGCTTTTTCGGTGTCGTCGTATAAACACGCGTGCAGACGCCGCGCTTCTGAGGGCATCCCTCAAGGTGCAGCGACTTCGAGCGTTTTACTTTTGGCTGCCGCGGCTTGCGGATCAGCTGCTGGATCGTTGGCATTCCGGTTCTATCCCCGTGTTGCAACACTTCATTCATCTGGGGCGCGCGCACCCCGGTTCGTCCTGGCCCCGCATTGCGCGTCCGCAAAACGAGAAAAACCGCAGGCGCGCCCATGAAATCGCGGGCACGACGCGGAGGGTCTCCAGAGGATCGGGGCTAAGGGCCCGGATCTTGACCACTTCATTCCTGTAAACGGCGGCCGGACAAGGGTGACCGGGTACCGAATTGCGCGCCGTATAGAAGGAGTCGTTTGGGGTGTCAACAGGCCGGTTAACGCATCGGCCAGCCTTTGCAAGCGACGTTCAGTGCATGAAGAGAAATTGCAGACGCTTGCTCAACCCACAAGCTCCAAACACTGGTCCGGATGCACCGCCCCATCACAGGATCATAGTCCCGCATCCAGTTCTGCTTCGGGCCGCTCCAACACTAGAACCACAAACCCCGCCCCTGAGGCACTTTTACGCGCCCCAAACACCAAAGTCGTGTTGCCGCCGCCGCCTCACCCCTCTAGAAACACATTCAAAATAACGCACGGGTGCGAGTCGCGCCGGTAAGCGTAACCAATCAGGAGAGACGTAATGGCCGCAGACGCCACCGTTCACGGGCAAGAGGGTCACGACGAACGCGGGTTCTTCACCCGCTGGTTCATGTCGACGAACCACAAAGACATCGGCATCCTTTATCTGTTCACTTCCGGGGTCGTCGGTTTCATCGCCGTTGCCTTCACCGTCTACATGCGGATGGAGCTTATGGACCCGGGCGTTCAGTACATGTGTCTCGAAGGCGCACGTATGACGGCCGCCGCCGCAGGCGAAACCTGTACACCCAACGGCCACCTGTGGAACGTGCTGGTTACCGGTCACGGCATCCTGATGATGTTTTTCGTGGTCATTCCGGCGCTGTTCGGCGGCTTCGGCAATTACTTCATGCCGCTCCAGATCGGTGCGCCCGATATGGCGTTCCCGCGTCTGAACAACCTATCCTACTGGCTCTATGTCGCCGGTACCGCGCTGGCCGTGGCTTCGATCCTGTCGCCCGGCGGCAATGAACAGCTTGGCTCGGGCGTGGGATGGGTGCTTTACCCGCCGCTCTCGACGCTTGAAGGCGGCTACTCGATGGATCTCGCGATCTTCGCGGTCCATGTCTCGGGTGCTTCCTCGATCCTCGGCGCGATCAACATGATCACGACCTTCCTGAACATGCGCGCGCCTGGCATGACGCTGTTCAAGGTGCCGCTCTTTGCCTGGTCGATCTTCGTCACCGCATGGCTGATCCTTCTGGCCCTGCCGGTTCTCGCAGGGGCGATCACCATGCTTCTGATGGACCGGAACTTCGGCTTCACCTTCTTCGATCCCGCCGGTGGCGGAGACCCGGTGCTCTACCAGCATATCCTGTGGTTCTTCGGCCATCCGGAGGTCTACATCATCATCCTCCCCGGCTTCGGCATCATCAGCCATGTGATCGCCACCTTCTCGCGCAAGCCGATCTTCGGCTACCTGCCGATGGTCTGGGCGCTGATCGCGATCGGTGCGCTGGGCTTCGTGGTCTGGGCGCACCACATGTACACCGTGGGCATGTCCCTGCGTCAGCAGACCTATTTCATGCTGGCCACGATGGTCATCGCGGTGCCGACAGGGGTCAAGATCTTCTCGTGGATCGCCACCATGTGGGGCGGGTCGGTGGAGTTCAAGACACCGATGCTCTGGGCCTTCGGCTTCCTGTTCCTGTTCACCGTTGGCGGCGTTACCGGCATCGTCCTGTCACAGGCGGGCGTCGACCGGGCCTATCACGACACTTATTACGTGGTTGCCCATTTCCACTACGTGATGTCGCTGGGCGCGGTGTTCTGTATCTTCGCCGGGATCTACTTCTACATCGGCAAGATGTCGGGGCGGCAGTACCCGGAATGGGCCGGCAAGCTGCACTTCTGGGCGATGTTCATCGGCTCGAACCTGACCTTCTTCCCCCAGCACTTCCTGGGCCGTCAGGGGATGCCACGCCGTTACATCGACTACCCCGAGGCGTTCGCCTACTGGAACTGGGTCTCGTCGATCGGCGCCTTCATCGCCTTTGCCTCCTTCCTGTTCTTCATCGGTATCGTGTTCTACACGTTGCGATACGGCGCCCGCGTGACCGAGAACAACTACTGGAACGAACACGCCGATACGCTGGAATGGACCCTTCCCTCGCCGCCGCCCGAACACACGTTCGAAACGCTGCCCAAGCGCGAGGACTGGGACAGGGGCACAGCCCACTGATCCCGGCAACGAACAACAGAAAGGCCCCGCTCCGTGCGGGGCCTTTTGTGTTTGTATAACTTGCACGTATCAAGAGGCCGTCCGACAAGTTCCCGACTCGTCTTTGAGCGACCGCTTTGAGCTCTGAGCGGACTTCCGTTGCCCCCACCCAAGACGCGCCGCCCCCTTCCCCGGCATTGCCGCACCGCACGATCTGTGATCCACCTGCACCATGGACACCGCCGCCCTGATCACTGCCTTCGTAACGCTTTTCGTCGTGATCGATCCCATCGGTCTTGCCCCCCTCTTCGTGGCCCTGACCCAAGGGGCGGATACCCGTCACAGGCGCGCCGTGGCCATTCGCGCCTGCCTGATCGGGGCCGGGATCCTCACGGCGTTCGGTCTGGTGGGCGAGGCTGTTCTGGGTTTTGCCGGTATCTCCATGTCCGCCTTCCGCATCGCGGGCGGCATCCTTCTGTTCCTCACCGCCCTCGACATGCTGTTCGAACGCCGCACCAAACGGCGCGGCGATCAGGCCAGCACGCATCCCGAGGACCCGTCCGTCTTCCCCTTGGCCACGCCGCTCATCGCAGGCCCAGGCGCCATCGCGACGATGATCCTGCTCACGACCCAGCCGGGCGCCGACTGGACATGGGTCCTGCTCGTTCATCTGGTCATGGGCGCGGTGATCGTCATGTGCTTCGCCTTCTTCCTGATGGCCGCCCCCATCGAACGCATTCTCGGCCCGGTGGGCATCAATGTGGTCACCCGGCTTCTTGGCATGCTGCTTGCGGCGCTTTCGGTCCAGTTCGTCGTCGACGGCATCTTCGAACTGGGTCTGGCGGGCTGAACCTTTCACCACGACCGGGCAATACATAGATAAACACCATGACCGGAGATGAAATCGCCCGCCTCGCCTATGTCCTCCTGATCGGCACCGCCGTCACAGGCTGGGTTCTGGCCGAGGCGCGTCAGGGCATCGGCCCGACGCTCAAAAGGGCGCTGATCTGGTGCTTCATCTTCCTCGGTGTGCTGGGCGGTGTCGGCCTCTGGGACGATATCCGCAACGATGTGGCCCCGCGGCAACTGGTTCTTGACGGCGGCGCGCGGATCGAGGTTCCGCGCTCCTTCGACGGGCATTACTACCTGAGCGCGCGGGTCAACGGCGCGGTGATCGACTTCGTGGTCGATACGGGCGCAACCGATATCGTGCTGACCCGCGAAGACGCGGCGCGCGCCGGGATACCGCCCGAGACGCTCTCCTTCATAGGTCAGGCCCGCACCGCGAACGGCGTGGTCCGCACGGCGCCGGTCCGGCTCGACGAGCTGCGCATGGGCGACATCGTCGATCAGCGCGTACCAGCCGTGGTCAATGGCGGCGAGATGGAGCAATCGCTTCTGGGCATGTCCTACCTGAACCGCTTCAGCCGGATCGAGATTTCCGGCGACCGGCTGGTTCTCGAACGGTAACGCCCGCGGGTTCCCGCCCGAAACCGCAGGAAACAACTCAAATATATCGACAATTATCGCAATCGGTTAACGTCCTGTTAACCGACAAACACGAATGCGATTCTCGGAAAGGCCCCCTCGTGCCGGTTTTCCTGTCCAACGGCCTGTTCATCAGCGAATTTCTCGGCGACAACGCCGGGACCAATGCGTTCGATACCGATGGTGATGGCAGCGCGAACAAGGCCGACGAATTCATCGAAATCCAGTCGGCAAGCGGATCGGCCATCGACCTCAGCGGGGTCGAGGTCTGGAGCGCGAAACGCGGCCTGCTCTATGAGTTTCAGGGTGGCGACACCATTCCGGCAAGGGGCACCGCCACGGTGGTCGGCCAGTATGACGGGGCCGAACCACCGGGCTTCTACGACGCCGGCTTCCCCGACAGTAACGCCAATGGCGGGTTCCTCGAGGATGGCGAGGGCCAGAAATTCGACACACTCTACCTCGTCGATACGAATACCGGCGAATATCTTCAGATCAGCTATGGCGATCCGCCCCAGGTCTCGCCCCTGCCATCCGGGTTTCCGGGCACCAACCTCGTCGGCTCGGAATCGATCAGCACCAACCTTCCCAACGGTGTTGCGGTCCTGCGCGACGCCGAAGGCAACCTGGTCGAGGGCGGTCCGGCCACGCCGGGCACAGGCGGCCCGATCTGCTTTGCCCGCGGCACACTGATCCTGACGCCCGAGGGTGAAAAACCGGTGGAAACGCTCAACACGGGCGACTTGGTCACGACGCTCGATCACGGGCCACAACTGGTGCGCTGGCTGGGAATGCGGCATCTCTCGCCCACCGAACTGGCACAACGCCCGGCCTTTCGTCCGATCCTGATCCGGGCGGGCGCGCTTGGCGACGGACGGCCCGCGACCGACCTGATCCTCTCACCCCAGCATCGGGTCCTTGCAGCCTCGCCGATCACCTGCCGTATGTTTGACGCGCCCGAGGTTCTTCTGGCGGCCAAGGCGCTTCTGCCCCTGCCCGGTGTCGAACAGCTTGGGGGCACCGATGGCGTCGACTACTTCCATGTACTGCTGGACCAGCACGAAATCCTGATGGTCAACGGCACGCCGGCCGAAAGCCTTTATCTGGGCGAAGTCACCCTCTCATCCGTCGGTCACGCGGCACGGGACGAGATTCGCGCCCTGTTCCCCAAGGTTCTGAACAAGGCGGCAACACCAACAGCCGCGCGCGAGTTTCCCAGCGCCCGGCGCGTGCGCCGCATGATGGAGCGTCACCGGCTGAACCAGCGCCCGCTTCTCTCCGCCTTCAGATCGACACCGTCCCGGTTCACGGCAGGGCCCCGCTAACCCGCGCCCGGACTGGCGTGTTCCTCTGCCGCGAAATCCACGTGAATGTGGTTTCCATCGGGATCACGAAGATTGACCTGCACGATCGGGAACTCGGGCACCGGATCGACGGAATAGGTCACGTCATTCGCCTCAAGCCGTTCCAGAAACGCAGGCAATCCCTCCGCTGATATCGCGAAATGCTCGATCTTCGGCTCGACCGAGCGCGGCTCATCGGCCACCTCCACCAGATGCACGATGGGCGCATCGCCCAGATACATCCACGCGCCCCGAAAGCCGAAGGGAGGGCGCGGCCCGCTCGTCAGGCCCAGCACCGCCGCGTACCACGCGATCTGAACGTCCAGCCGGGCGGTCCGGATGTTCACATGATCCAGCCGTTTCAGTTTCATCTCAGCGCATCCGTGCAAACCCCGGTTTCGCACCCGTTCTAGCACTCTTGCGATCCGGTCCCAGCCCCCGCCGCAAAAAACGGCGCCCGAAGGCGCCGTTTCAACTTTGATCAATGCCGAGGGTCAGTGTGCCACCGGCGGCACCCCTGAACTGGCCCGTTCCGCCGCGCGCGCCGCAGCCGCGGCCTCTTCGGCGGCCTCGTCCCATTCGATGGGCTCCGGTGTGTCCACAAGCGCGTGTTTCAGAACCTCGGACACGTGACCGACGGGGATGATGGTCAGCCCCTCCTTCACGTTATCCGGGATCTCCGGCAGGTCCTTGGCGTTCTCTTCGGGGATCAGCACCGTCTTGATACCACCCCTGAGCGCCGCCAACAGCTTCTCCTTCAGCCCGCCGATGGGCATCGCATTGCCGCGCAACGAAACCTCGCCCGTCATCGCGATATCCTTGTGCACCGGGATTTTCGTCAGAACCGACACGATGGATGTCACCATCGCCAGACCGGCCGAGGGTCCGTCCTTCGGCGTCGCCCCATCGGGCACGTGCACGTGGATGTCGATCGTGTCGAACGATGGCGGCTTCACCCCGATCTTCGGCGCAATCGACCGCACATAGCTCGATGCCGCGTCGATGGATTCCTTCATCACATCGCCCAGCTTACCGGTCGTCTTCATCCGGCCCTTGCCCGGAAGCCGCAGGGCTTCGATCGACAACAGGTCGCCACCAACGGATGTCCAGGCCAGACCCGTGACAACACCGATCTGGTCATCCTTCTCGGCCAACCCGTAGCGGTGCCGCCTGACACCCAGGAAATCCTCAAGCTTGTCGGGCGTTACGACGACTTTCTCATCCTCTTTCTTGATGATCTTCGTCACCGCTTTCCGCGCCAGCTTAGCGATCTCGCGCTCAAGGTTCCGCACGCCCGCCTCGCGGGTGTAATAGCGGATGATGTCGGTCAGCCCCTCATCGGTTAGCTCGAACTCGGACGTTTTCAGCCCGTGGTTCTTCACCTGCTTTTCGATCAGATGCTGCTTGGCGATCTCGCGCTTTTCATCCTCGGTGTAGCCCGCCAGCGGAATGATCTCCATCCGGTCCAGAAGCGGCCCCGGCATGTTATAGGAGTTCGCCGTGGTCAGGAACATCACGTTCGACAGGTCATATTCGACCTCAAGATAGTGATCGACGAAGGTCGAATTCTGCTCGGGGTCCAGAACCTCAAGCATGGCCGACGCCGGGTCGCCCCGGAAATCCTGCCCCATCTTGTCGATCTCATCGAGAAGGATCAGCGGGTTCGTCGTCTTCGCCTTCTTCAGCGCCTGAATGATCTTGCCGGGCATCGACCCGATATAGGTCCGGCGGTGACCGCGAATCTCGCTCTCGTCACGCACGCCACCCAGCGAAATCCGGATGAACTCGCGCCCCGTGGCCTTCGCGACCGACTTGCCCAGGCTGGTCTTACCCACACCCGGCGGTCCCACGAGACACAGGATCGGCCCGCGCAGCTTCTTCGACCGCTGCTGAACGGCCAGATACTCGACGATCCGCTCCTTGACCTTCTCAAGACCGTAATGGTCGTCATCAAGGATCTTCTCGGCCCGGCCCAGATCCTTCTTCACGCGGGATTTCACGCCCCACGGGATCGACAGCATCCAGTCCAGATAGTTCCGAACAACCGTCGCCTCGGCACTCATCGGCGACATGTTCTTGAGCTTCTTCAGCTCCGCATCCGCCTTCTCGCGCGCTTCCTTCGACAGCTTGGTCTCGGCGATCTTTTCTTCCAGTTCGGCGATTTCGTTCGAGCCGTCCTCGCCATCGCCCAGCTCCTTCTGAATGGCCTTCATCTGCTCATTCAGATAGTATTCGCGCTGCGTCCGCTCCATCTGGCTTTTGACGCGGGTCTTGATCTTTTTCTCGACCTGCAGAACGCTCATCTCGCCCTGCATCAGGCCATAGACCTTCTCAAGCCGCTCGGCCACGCTCAGCGTTTCCAGAAGCTCCTGCTTCTGTTCGACTTCCACACCCAGATGGCCCGCCACAAGGTCGGCCAGACGCTCCGGTTCGCGGGTCTCGCCCACGGCCACCATCGCCTCTTCGGGGATATTCTTCTTCACCTTCGTATAACGCTGGAACTCGTCGCCGACGGACCGGATCAGGGCCTCGACAACATCGCCCTCGCCCGGCTCTTCCATCAGTTCAATGGCCGCGGCCTCGAAATAGCTGTCATTGGGGAAGAACTCGGTGATCTGAACGCGCACGCGGCCTTCGACCAGCACCTTCACGGTGCCGTCGGGCAGCTTTAGAAGCTGCAATACATTGGCCAGAACGCCGGTTCTGAAAATTCCGTCTTCGGTCGGATCGTCCACCGAAGGGTCCTTCTGGCTGGACAGCAGAATCTGCTTGTCGTCCGACATCACGGCCTCAAGCGCCCGCACCGATTTTTCACGCCCGACAAAAAGCGGCACGATCATATGGGGGAACACAACGATGTCGCGAAGCGGCAGCACTGGGAAAGTTTGGCTGATTTGCTCGGTCATATGGTTTCCTTGCTCTAAGGCAAAAGACACAGGCCCCAGTCGTTGGCGACCTTTGGTCTTTTCCTGTCTTGGCCCAAGTAAATGGGGTGTAATCTGTCCTGATCAAGCGCCGTTCTGGCGCGGTTTTGCGGCAACTCTGACGCCAAGCGCACAGCGGGGCAAGGTCGGAAACGCAGGAATCGTTAAAGTGATCGCGGTTTTTTGCGGGCAGATACACCCTCTGCCATGGCCCCCGAGACTTGCCCTATCGGCGGTTACAGGCACCTGCCAGGGCAGTTCGAACCCGCCGCAGGCCGTTGCGGGTGCAGATAAGCGCGCAAAATGAATGAATTTTCCGCCATGGGAGATCCGGCTATCGCAATCAGGCGCGATGCGGCCCCGCGTAGCAAAGGCCCTTAAGAGGGCATACAGACACGTTGCGCAGGCGTCATCGGCGACGCTGCCGGTTCGTTTCCATCGCGGTGCCAATATCCGCCAGGCCCGGAATTGGACGCGCTTTGAGGGTCGGCTGGCGGTGCCTCAGGCAATCGCTCAGCCCCCATTTCCCATGTCCGGGCTAAACCGGCTCGATATCGCCCTCGGCCCGTTCCGCATGAAAGGCGGCTTCCCACGCGGCAAACCCGCCTGCCGCGATCGCATCACGCATTCCCGCCATAAGCTCCTGATAATATTGCAGGTTATGCCAGGTCAGCAGCATCGAACTGATGATCTCCTGACTGCGGAACACATGGTGCAGATAGGCGCGGCTATAGCCCGTGCAGGCCGGGCAGGCACAGTCCTCATCCAGCGGTCGCGGATCGTCCTGATGGCGCGCATTCTTGATGTTGAGAACACCCCTGCGCGTGAACACCTGCCCCGTCCGCCCCGACCGCGACGGCAGCACGCAATCCATCATGTCGATCCCGCGCTTCACGGCGCCCACGACATCGTCGGGCTTGCCCACCCCCATCAGGTAGCGTGGCTTGCCTTCGGGCAGCATCCCCGGCGCATAGTCCAGCACCCCGAACATCGCCTCCTGCCCCTCGCCCACGGCAAGACCGCCCACCGCATAGCCGTCAAAGCCAATTTCCGTTAGTTTCTCGGCACTTTCGGCGCGCAGCTCCTGCGTCACGCCCCCCTGCTGAATGCCGAACAGCGCGTGCCCGGGCCGGTCGCCGAACGCTTCCCTCGACCGCTTGGCCCAGCGCATCGACAACCGCATGCTGTCTGCCACCACAGAAACCTCGGCAGGCAACGCCGGGCATTCGTCGAAACACATCACGATGTCCGATCCCAGAAGTGCCTGTATCTCCATGCTCCGCTCGGGGCTCAGCATGTGCTTCGACCCGTCGATATGGCTTTTGAAGGTCACGCCGTCCTCGGTCAGCTTCCGCAGCCCCGCAAGGCTCATCACCTGAAACCCGCCCGAGTCGGTCAGGATCGGCCGCTCCCAGTTCATGAACCGGTGCAGCCCGCCCATCCGCGCCACCCGCTCGGCCCCCGGCCGCAGCATCAGGTGATAGGTGTTTCCCAAAAGAACATCCGCCCCCGTCGCGCGCACGCTCTCGGGCAACATCGCCTTCACCGTCGCCGCCGTCCCCACAGGCATGAATGCAGGCGTCCGAATATCGCCCCGCGCCGTGTGGATCACACCAGCGCGCGCTGTGCCATCGGTGGCGTTCAGTTCAAAGGAAACTTGTGTCATCCGCGCGAAATACGAAGAAAGTCAGTTAATTGCAAAGACCCGTTGGTGAACTGGGATTACCACCCGTCAGGATTGTTGATTTTTGGGCAATATCCGCTAAAGGTGCCAACATATTCAGAGGCAATTTTTGAGCAGTTATTCCATTGGTCCGGCCATGATCGCGGCTGGCTGAAAGTACTTTGGGGGGACTGAACAATGAAACTCGGATTCGCTGCACCCGCGTCAATCGCGGTGGTTCTTCTGTCTGGATGTGCATCTCTGGACACCACCAATCGCGCGATGAGTGACATTGAGGAAGATGTAATCCACGCGACGGATATTTTCACATCGATGAAATGCGAACTGGAACTCGCATACAGAGCTGTGCTGGAAGTATCAGATCAGGACCTGCCTGCATCGCTTCGCGCGTCGATCACATCCGAAAATGACCGGAGAAGGAGGCTGGAACGAATTCGGGAGCTGTCGCGTCAATGGATCGACGTCACAATGTCCCTGACAGTCATTGATCAGCCGGACTCAAGCGGCGGTATCACCCTAAGCGTCCCAGTCAGCTTTGGATCGATCTCGTTCGCAGGAAATGCGAAAAGCAGCCGGAAATCGACCCGCACGATGGATTATGTGACGGTGTTGCTGTCATCCAATCTACAGCCATGCAATCAATCCTCCGCGAGCGGCACATTCGAAAACCGCATTCAGCCCGGTTTGGGCCTTCGGGATTGGGTGAACGCCGTCGTGCTTGTTGCTTCGGATACAAGCGACCTTCAGCAACCTAAGTCCGCTAGTTATTCGGTTGAATTTGAGATCGTCGAGGCGGTCGACGGCTCCCTGACCTTGAACCGACAGAAATCCAACACGGAAAAATACGCATTTTCGATAGCTGGCGGGGACCCGCGTACTGTAAAGCACAAACTTACGATTACGACGGTAAAGGCCTCGCCCCGTGCGGCCAATGATCCAAGCGGCCCAGATGCCAAAACTGAAATACAAGCCCTCGACAGCGCGGCGGCGCGGTTTAGCGACAGTGTTTCAGAGTAATGTGACGCCCCACTGGACGGTCGGTGATTAATCCTTATATATTCACTCAAGTTTAGGGGACGATCCGATATGACCGCCGAACCGACCGACCAGCTAGAGGGCACGCCTCTCATCCGCCCGTCGACCACCGAACACCCGCTTTACGACAATGTGGTCGAGGCCTGCCGCAGCGTGTTCGATCCCGAGATTCCGGTGAATATCTACGACCTCGGCCTCGTGTATACCATTGATATCTCTGACGAAGGCAATGTCGGCGTCGTGATGACCCTCACCGCGCCGGGCTGCCCCGTTGCCGGTGAAATGCCGGGCTGGCTGGCCGAGGCGATCGAACCCCTGCCGGGCGTCAAAACAGTCGATGTGGAGATTACCTGGGATCCGCCCTGGGGGATGGACATGATGACCGACGAAGCCCGCCTAGAACTGGGCTTCATGTAGCCCCGGGTTTCCCCCGCAGCCCTGCAAAGAAATCCCGCAACAGCGCACCGGCCTCCCCCGCGCCGATCCCGTCGATCACTTCCGGCACATGGTGCGCCTGGGGATGGCTGAACACTTTCGGCCCCTGCCCGACACCACCCGATTTCGGGTCCGCCGCCCCGTAAACCAGCCGCTGAAGCCGTGCAGCCGAGATTGCCGCGGCACACATCGGGCACGGTTCCAGCGTCACGAACAGCGCGCATCCCGTCAGCCGTTCCGATCCCAGCGCCGCACAGGCCGCCCGGATCGCCAGCATCTCCGCATGGGCCGTCGGATCGCGCAATTCCAGCGTCCTGTTTCCGGCCCGCGCGATCACCGCCCCGCCCTTGTCCACGATCACCGCCCCCACGGGCACCTCGCCGCGCAGGGCGGCGGCACGGGCCTCGTCCAGGGCCAGATCCATATGGGGTGCAAAGGTCATGGCCCCTCATGCCCTGTCCCGCGATCCCGCTCAACCCGCTTCCCTCCGGCCGCACAGCGGGCTAAGGGGGTCCATGGCCATACCTGAACCGAAATCCCCGCCCGGCGACCGCATCGCCAAGGTCCTTGCCCGCGCCGGCATCGCGTCGCGCCGGGGGGCCGAGGCGATGATTGCCGAGGGCCGCATCGCGGTGAACGGCACGGTGATCGACAGCCCGGCCCTGAACGTGACGCCGGCGGACAGGATCACCGCCGACGGTAAACCGGTCGAGGCCCCCGAGCCACCGCGCCTTTGGCTCTATCACAAGCCTACGGGCCTCGTGACGACGGAAAAGGACGAGCTTGGCCGTCCCACCGTCTTTGCCGCCCTGCCCGAAGACATGCCCCGCGTCGTCTCGGTCGGACGGCTTGACCTCAACTCCGAAGGTCTGCTGCTTCTGACCAATGATGGCGGCATCAAGCGCAAGCTGGAGCTGCCGTCGACAGGCTGGCTGCGCAAATACCGCGTCCGCCTGAAAGGCACGCCCACGGACGAAACGTTCGAGCCGCTCCGCAAGGGTCTGACCGTCGACGATGTGAAATACCAGCCGATGACCATCACCTTCGACCGCCAGCAAGGTGCCAATGCCTGGATCACGGTCGCGCTCCGCGAAGGCAAGAACCGCGAGATTCGCCGCGCGATGGAGGCTTTGGGCCTTGTCGTGAACCGCCTGATCCGGGTCAGCTATGGCCCGTTCCGGCTGGGCGACCTCAAACCGGGGGCGGTGGAAGAAGTGCGCGCCCGCGTCCTTGCCGACCAGCTGGGTCTTGAACCCCGCGAGGCGCAAACAAAGCCGAAGCGCCGCCTGCCGCGCCGTCCTACGCGGGGAAAAACCGGGCCAAAAGGCCCCTGATCCCTGGTTTATCCAATATTGACAAGGGCTTGCCGCCGATCCACAAGCTGCGTGACCAGACCACCGCCCCTGTGGTATCGAAAGCCGGACGCGCCTATATTGTTAAGGGGGAATTGGTGAAAGGCTCATCCCATGCAAAGGCTTGTATTGGCGGTACTTCTTGTCGCGGCGCTTGTCGCCGTGGTCTCGGTTGTCTGGGCCGGGTTGCGCACCACCATGGGCGGGCCTTCGACGGATGCGGAACAGGGATCTGACATGATGCAGAAAATCGCCTTCGCCCTTCTCATGGTCCTCATCGCATATGTCGCCTTTGCAGGTGGCGGCTGATGGCCGAACGCTTTGGCGGCAAATACTCGCCCGACGGCGCGAAACGCACCTCCCATGCGGCGCGCCCGCCCTTCGAGGGCAAGGTTCCGGCCCGTATGGGCGCGCGTATCAACCTGCTGTTCATTGCTCCCTTCCTGTTGCTCCTGCCCGCGTTCTGGAGGGAACCCGTCGGCCTTGCCCTCAGCATTGTCGGGTTCGCCGGCCTGATGCTCGCCGCGTGGCTCACGCGCGAAGGGGTAAAGGCCGAAGATGCCTATAACGCCCGCAACGTCGCCCGCCGCCCCGCCTTCCCCCGCAAGATGGTGGCAAGCGTTCTGACCGGCACCGGCCTTGCCATAGCCAGCTACACGCTGGGCGGCAGCCTCGTGAACCCGATCGTCCTCGGCGTCCTCGGCGCGGGCCTGCATTTCGCCGCCTTCGGCCCCGATCCCCTGCGTGACAAGGGCGCCGAAGGCATGGACACGTTCCAGACCGACCGCGTGGCCCGTGTCGTGGACGAAGCCGAAAAACACCTCGCCGCCATGCGCGACGCGATCACAAAGCTGAACGACCGCCGTCTGACCGCCCGTGTCGACGGGTTTCAGGCCACGGCTCGCGAAATGTGCCGCACCGTCGAAAACGACCCCCGCGACCTCACGGGCGCACGCAAGTACCTGAGCGTCTATCTTCTGGGCGCGCGCGATGCCTCGGTGAAGTTCGCCGATCTCTATGCAAGGGGTCGCGACCCGCAGGCCCGCGCCGATTACGAGTCCCTTCTGGACGACCTGGAACAGACATTTACCGCGCGCACCGAACGAATGCTGCTTGACGACCGCACCGATCTTGACGTCGAAATCGGCGTGCTGCGCGAAAGACTGGAACGCGAGGGTGTGCGGGCGCGCTGAGTGACCCCACCCCGGACAAAGGACAAAGCCGAAGGAGACCACGGACATGACATCGCAAAGCGTCAGGGACAGGGCGGTCGAAGCCGTCGCACTCGTCGAGGAAGTGACCGGAACGGCGCTCGCCGACCCGCAGCCCGAGGTCGTGCCCTACACGGCCGCCCCCGCGCCCCAGCGCGAAGAGATCGAAAGCCGGATTGGCGAGCTGGACATGACCAACACCCAGTCGATTGTCATGTTCGGCTCCTCCGCCCAGGCCGAGTTGCAGGAGATAAGCCAGTCCATGCTGGCGGACGTGCGCAACAAGGATGTCGGCCCCGCGGGCGACAGCCTGCGCGACATCGTCTCGACGATCCGCGGCTTTTCGGTCTCGGAACTGGACGTGCGCCGCAAAAAGTCCTGGTGGGAATGGCTGACCGGCAAGGCTGCGCCCATGGCCAAGTTCGTCGCCCGCTTCGAAGAGGTTCAAACCCAGATCGACCGGATCACCGTCAATCTTCTGGGCCATGAACACGGGCTTCTGAAGGATATCAAATCGCTCGACATCCTCTATGACCGCACCCTCAGCTTCTATGACGAACTGGCGCTCTACATCGCGGCGGGCGAAGAAAAGCTCAATCGGCTCGACAATACCGACATCCCGGCCAAGGCCGCCGAGGTCGATAACGCGCCCGAGGAACAGGCGGTGATGAAGGCACAGGAGTTGCGCGACCTGCGCTCCGCCCGCGACGATCTCGAACGCCGCGTGCATGACCTGAAACTGACCCGCCAGGTGACGATGCAATCCCTGCCCTCGATCCGGCTGGTGCAGGAAAACGACAAGTCACTGGTCACCAAGATCAACTCGACCCTCGTCAACACCGTGCCGCTTTGGGAAACCCAGCTGGCACAAGCCGTCACGATCCAGCGGTCCGGAGAGGCCGCCAAGGCCGTGCGCGAAGCCAACGACCTGACGAACGAGCTTCTGACCGCCAACGCCAAGAACCTGCGCGAAGCCAACCGCGTGGTCCGCGAGGAAATGGAACGCGGCGTATTCGATATCGAAGCGGTGAAGACCGCCAATGCCGAACTGATCGCCACGATCGAGGAAAGCCTCCAGATCGCCGACGAAGGCAAGGCCA
Source organism: uncultured Paracoccaceae bacterium (assembly GCA_947503175.1). Lineage (GTDB taxonomy): Bacteria > Pseudomonadota > Alphaproteobacteria > Rhodobacterales > Rhodobacteraceae > Ovoidimarina. The sequence goes on along the minus strand of CANNCO010000001.1, from coordinate 307,997 downwards.
AGCGCGCCCAGGCGGAACAGGACCTGCACACGATGGAAAACGAGCTGAAACAGGCGCTCGCCTCGGCCCGGTCGCGCTCCGACAAGGTCGGCGTGACCACCGGCGAAGCCGTCCCGCCTGCGTGAGCCTCTGATGCGCGCGCTCGCCCCCCTCTGCGGCCTGGTTGCCTCTCTGGCACTGACAGGCTGCATGACGGTTCCGCCGAAACCGATGGCGTCTCCCCGCGACGGCACGCGCGCCGCACCCCGGCCCGCCATCGCCCCCGCGGCGACCGAAAGCCAGGTCTTGCGCGCCTATTACGGGCGGGTCCAGTCGGGGCTCTTGACCCAGGGGCTGCTGCGCGGCGATGGCGGCGGGCCGGACACGCCTTTCGACGATGAAATGCTGACCCGGAACTTCCAGCGGATCGCGCTTTACGAGGAATACGCCAATATCGGCGGGCGCATCGTGGCCCGGCAATCGCCAAGCAAACTGCATCGCTGGGATGTGCCGGTGCGGATGACGGTCGAGTTCAGCGACGCCGTTCCCCGCGACCGGCAGATGCGCGACCGCCGCGCCATCGAAAGCTATGCCGGCCGACTGTCGCGCATCATGGACCATCCCGTATCGGTCACCGACGGTATCGCGAACTTCCACGTCTTCATCGTGGACGAGGCCTCCCGCCGTGCCATTGGCCCAAGGCTCAAGGAAATCGTCCCTGTGATCGACCAGACAACGATATCCGCGGTGACCAACCTGCCGCGCTCCAGCTACTGCCTTGTTTTCGCATGGGATCCCGGCGACGATGGGACATATGCCAAGGCCGTGGCGGTGATCCGGGCCGAACATCCCGACATGCTGCGCCTGTCCTGCATCCACGAAGAGATCGCGCAGGGCATGGGCCTGTCCAACGACAGCCCGAAAGCGCGCCCCTCGATCTTCAACGATGACGAGGAGTTCGGCCTTCTCACCACCCATGACGAGGCGCTCTTGTCGATCCTCTACGACCCGCGCCTCAGACCCGGCATGAGTGCCGCCGAGGCCCTGCCCATCGTCCGCCGGATCGCTGCGGAAAAGGTCGGCGGGCCAAGCTAGCCCATGCCGCCCGCGCTGCTCGCCGCCCTGCCGCTTCTCGTTGTGCTCTTCGCCATGGGGGCCTTGCACCGGTCCGCCGTCGTGGCGGGGCTCCTGGGTCTGGCCGCCGCCATCGCGCTCCTGCCCCTCGGTTTCGATCTTGCCGGCACGATGCGCCCCGGCGCGGCGGCGGCGGGCACGGCCGCCGAAGCCGCCCATAGCACACTCACGATTCTCTGGATCCTGCTTCCCGCCCTCGCGATCCACGCGGTGCAGGATGCAACCGGCGCCATCGGCCGTATCCGCGACACATTGGCAGGGCTGACCGAAGACCGCCGTCTTCAGGCCATCCTGATCGCCTGGTTCTTTGGCCTCTTCATCGAAGGCGCGGCGGGCTTTGGAACCCCCGTGGCCCTGGCCGCGCCGCTTCTTGCGGGGCTCGGCTACCCGCCGGTAAGGGCCGTGGCGCTGGCCCTTCTGGGCCATGCCGCAGGCGTCTCCTTCGGAGCAGTCGGCACGCCCACGCTTGTGCAAATCGAACTCACCGGCCTGTCGCCAACCGCCCTTGCGGGCGCGGTGGCCAGCCTGCACGCCCTCCTCGGCCTCATGCTTCTCCTCGCAACCGTAAGGCTTGCCGATGACGGCCCGCTCCGGCGACAGGACATCGTCTGGTCTGCCCTCGCCGCCGTTCTGTTCCTGGGACCATCCACGGCGCTCGCATGGCTGACGGGGCCGGAACTGCCCAGCCTCGGCGGCGCCTTCATCGGGCTGATTGCCTTCATCGCGATCCTGCGCGTCCGCGGACCGGAAACCGGGGCCGGGATCAGCATCCGCGACCTCCTGCCCGATATCGCACCCTATCTCGCGATCCTCGCGCTGATCCTTGCCACCCGCCTCATCGCACCGGTGCAGGAGGCGTTGCGCACCGTCCGATTGGAGTGGAGTTTTGCCGACCGGTTCTCGGGCAGCATGGAACCGCTCTATCACCCCGGCACCCTCCTCATGCTGGGCCTCGTCCTCGGCACGCTCGCCGCCGGGCGCGCCGGCGCGGTACCGGCCGCATTGGGGGCGGCCCTGCGCAGACTTGTCCCGGTGGCACTCGCCCTCCTGGCGATGCTCGCCCTGTCGCGCCTGATGGTGCATTCGGGCATGATCGGGGCCCTTGCCGACGCGGCGGCTGCCACAGGGGCGGCCTGGCCCGTCGCCGCCCCGTTTCTCGGGATCGCAGGCACGTTTGTCACCGGCTCGGCCACCGCATCCAACATCCTGTTCACCGAGCTTCAGGTCTCGGCCGCGCTCTCGCTCGGTCTCTCGCCGGTGCTTCTCGCCGCTGCGCAAAGCCTTGGATCCGCCGCCGGCAACCTCGTGGCCCCGCACAACATCATCGCCGGAAGCGCGACCGTCGGCATCACCGGGCGAGAGGGCGAAGTGATGTCCCACACGCTCATTCCCTGCGCGCTCTACGCGCTGTCTGCCGGATGCCTCGTCTTCCTCGCCGCACAATTGTTCTGAACCAAGGCACGGCCCCCATGGGCATGGCCCTGCCCCTGATAACCGTTTATGCTCCGCCACGGCGGCCACCACACGAAAGGACGATCCGACCAATGGGTATTTTCGATTTCCTCTCCGGCGAATTCATCGACGTCATCCACTGGACCGATAGCACTCGCGACACGATGGTCTGGCGGTTCGAGCGTGAGGGGCACGAGATCAAGTATGGCGCCAAGCTGACGGTCCGCGAAGGACAGGCGGCGGTCTTTGTCCATGAGGGCCAGCTCGCGGATGTGTTCACGCCCGGTCTCTATTTCCTCGAGACCAACAACATGCCGATCATGACCACGCTTCAGCATTGGGATCACGGCTTCCGCTCGCCCTTCAAGTCCGAGATCTACTACGTCAACACGACCCGGTTCACGAACCTCAAATGGGGCACGAAGAACCCGGTGATCGTGCGTGATCCGGAGTTTGGGCCGACACGCCTCCGCGCCTTCGGCACCTACGCCGTCAAGGTCACCGACCCCTCCCTGTTCCTGCGCGAGATCGTGGGCACGGATGGCGAGTTCACGATGGACGAGATCAGCTATCAGATCCGCAACATCATCGTGCAGGAGTTCAGCCGTGTGATCGCCTCTGCCGGCATCCCCGTGCTCGACATGGCGGCGAATACCAAGGATCTGGGCCGCATCGTCGCCGAGGCCATTTCCGCCAATGTCACCGAATACGGCCTGACGATCCCCGAGCTTTACGTCGAAAACATCTCACTGCCGCCCGCGGTCGAGGATGCGCTGGACAAGCGCACCTCCATGGGCGTCGTCGGCGATCTGGACCGCTACACGCAGTATTCGACCGCCGAGGCGCTGCAGGCGGGGGGCGAGGCATCTTCGGGCCTGTCTGCCGGAATGGGCGCCGGAATGGGCATGGCCATGGGGGCCCAGATGGCGCAGCGCGGACCCTGGGGCGCGTCACCGCCCCCGCCACCACCCGTCGAACATGTCTGGCACGTGGCCGAAAACGGCGAAACCAAGGGGCCCTATTCCAAGGCCGCCCTGGGCCGGATGGCGACCGAAGGGGCGCTGACCCGCGAAACCTTTGTCTGGACACCGGGGCAGGATGGCTGGATGAAGGCCGAGGACGTTAACGAACTGGCCCAGCTCTTTACCGTTCTTCCACCTCCTCCGCCCGGCACCTGATCCAGGCCTGCAAGGGTTAACGCGCCGATGCGGAAACGCCATGCGCATGGTATGCGCATGAAATACACATGGTTTCCGCATCCCGATCTTTACGGGTCTTCTGAATGTCTGACACCACCGTTCGCTCCACCGTCGAAGAACACCGGTTCCCCTGCGACACCTGCGGGTCCGACCTGCGTTACCTGCCGGGAACCGGGCGGCTGCACTGCGATCACTGCGGCAACGAAGAAGACATCTCCGAGACCGGCCCGTGGGCCGGCGCAATTGCCGAGCTGGATTTCCGCACCGCCATCGAACGGCGCCTGCCCGAGCAGGAAATCGAGGAAACACGGGTACTTAGCTGCCCCAACTGCGGGGCCGAGGTCGAGTTTCAGGAGAGCGTCCACGCCAAGGAATGTCCGTTCTGCGCAACGCCCGTCGTCACCGATACCGGCACTCATCGGCATATCAAACCCAAGGGCGTCCTGCCCTTCACGCTTGATGAAGGCGAAGCGCGCAAGGCGATGACCGACTGGCTGGGGTCCCTGTGGTTCGCACCCAACGGGCTTCAGCAGTACGCACGCAAAGGTCGCAGGTTATCAGGGATTTACGTGCCATACTGGACCTTCGACGCGCAAACGCAATCCGCCTATCGCGGCCAGCGCGGCACGGTTTACACGACCGGCACCGGCGACAAGAAACGCACCAAGGTGCGCTGGCGCAATGTGTCGGGCGCCGTTGCGCGGGCTTTCGATGATGTGCTGGTGCTCGCCTCCCGCGCACTGCCGCGCCGCTTTACCGACGCGCTGGAGCCATGGGATCTCTCTGCGATGGAGCCCTATCAGCCCGAATACCTCGCAGGCTTCCGGGCCGAGGCCTATCAGATCGAGTTAACGGATGCCTACACCACCGCGCGCGAGCACATGGACGCGGTGATCCGGCGCGACATCCGCTTCGACATCGGCGGAGATCGGCAAAGAATTTCATCCGTAAATACAAAAGTTTCCAACGTGACATTTAAGCATGTTCTGCTGCCCGTCTGGATGGCTGCCTACCGCTATAACGGCGACAGTTATCGCTTCGTCGTGAATGCCCGAACAGGACGTGTACAGGGCGAACGCCCCTGGTCGATCTGGAAGATCACCTTCGCCGTCCTCCTCGCCGTCCTCCTCGCGGGTCTTCTGGGATATCTCTATGCACTCAGTGAGACGGGGGCCATTTAGACCCCCGCCCGCCCCCACAGTATCACTCGTACACCCCCTTAAACCGATTACCCCTTACGAATGGACACACGCGCTTCCGGCTCGGCCTCGGCAGCCTTCCGAGGAACCGTGATGGTCAACACACCATCCTTAAGCGCGGCATCAACGCCTGCGGGATCCGCATCGGGCGGCAGTCGGAAGGATCGGCTGAACGATCCGTATTGCCGCTCCGAAAAATACCAGGTCTCACCCTTCTCTTCCCGTTCCGTCTTCTTTTCACCCTTGAGCGTAACGACACCATCTGCGACCGCGAGGTCGATGTCGTCCTCTGCGACGCCGGGCAACTCGACGCTGATCTTGTAGGCATTGTTCGCCCCCGACGCCTCGGATGCCGGTGCGACCCAGTCTGCGACGCGGGCACCGAGCTGCCGGAACGGGTCATAGAGCGACGGCCAAAAGCCACTTGTATGAGATTTCTCGACCATCTCGACACTTCCTCTTATGGATGCTTCAAGGATGCCCAATACTACCAATTCGAACACATCTCGATCTTGATATTTATCAAGGAAGACGGGCCTGAACGAAGGAAATCGCGATGATCCTCTGCTGCGGCGAAGCGCTGATCGATATGCTCCCCCGGACGACGGAAGCCGAGGAGTTCGCCTTCGCCCCATATCCGGGCGGTGCGGTCTTCAATACGGCGATCGCATTGGGGCGCCTTGATGCGCCCCCCGGCTTCTTTTCGGGCCTGTCCCGTGACCTCTTCGGTGTCATGCTCGACGAGGCGCTGACCGCCTCGAAGGTCGACGGCACACTGGCCATAAGGTCGGACAGGCCGACGACCCTCGCCTTCGTGACGCTAACGAACGGACAGGCCCGCTATGCGTTCTATGATGAAAACACCGCCGGCCGGATGCTCTCCCCGGACGATCTTCCCGATCTCCCGGCCTCGGTCACCGCAGCATTCTTTGGCGGGATCTCCCTTGTGGCGGAACCTTGCGGGACAGCCTATCAGGCGCTGATGGAACAGGCAGCCCGGACCCGAGCAATCATGCTCGATCCGAACATACGTCCCGCTTTCATCACCGACGAACCAGCCTATCGCGCGCGGATCGATGCGATGATCGGCATGGCCGATATCGTGAAACTGTCAGATGAGGATCTGCATTGGCTTGCGGGTGACGGAGATGTTGCCGAGCTTGCCCAAGGACTGATCGAGAGAGGCGTCAAACTCGTCTGCATCACCGAAGGCGCATCGGGCGCAAGGGCGTTCACAGCCCGCGATGCGGTCCACGTCCCCGCGCCCAAAACAGAGGTCGCCGACACTGTGGGGGCGGGCGACACGTTCAATGCGGGCGTCTTGGCTGCACTGCACAATGCGGCTGCGTTGACCAAGGATGGGCTGTCGAAACTCGATATGGCAACGGTTCGGGTGGCTCTGGAACTCGGTGTCCGGTCCGCCGCCGTCACCGTCTCGCGCCCCGGCGCAAACCCACCCTGGAGCCATGAACTGTCATGAGGGCGCTGATCCAGAGGGTGTCCCAGGCAAAGGTCACGGTCACAGGAGATGTCCTGGGGGAAATCGGACCGGGCCTGATGATCCTCGTCTGCGCCATGGCGGGCGACAGCACCACCGAGGCTGACAAGCTTGCGGCAAAGATCGCCAAGATGCGCATCTTCAAGGACGATGAAGGCCGGATGAACCGGTCGATCCTCGACACGGACGGCAGCGCCCTTGTGATCAGCCAGTTCACCCTCGCCGCGGATACCTCGCGCGGGAACCGCCCCGGCTTCTCCACCGCCGCGCCGCCAGAGACGGGGAAACGGCTCTACGAGCACTTCGCGGAGACGCTGCGCCAGACCGGCATCACCGTGGCCACAGGACGCTTCGCGGCCGATATGGCCGTCTCGCTTGTCAACGATGGCCCGGTCACGATCTGGCTTGACACCGAGGCATGAAAAAAGCGCCCCGAGGGCGCTGATTTCCGTCTGATCTGGTGCGGTCGAGAAGACTCGAAACTCATGGATTTTCGATATGGGACGCCTAACTAACTGATTCTAAACGGTTTCAGAAATTTTGTGCCACAACCGTGTGGCACAGGTTGTGGCACAAAGTGTGGCACAAAATCTCTTTGAATATGCGCCCGTTTAGCCTCCCCGCCATCTAGCGGTGTAGGTATCAAAAGAGTGGTCGCATCTGTCTCTCAAATCTTTCAAGTCTTTCAAGTTCGCCGCTCAGCGCCAGTTCTTCCATCCGTATGACGCTGTCCAATAGGTTTTGGTGTGCGGTCGAAAACGGATAGCCGAGTTGCGTCATCGTTAAGTTCAGACCCGTTCCGGGAGTCGAGGCTTCTATCAAGCGCTGAAGGTTAAAACGCAATCTGTCTGCCGCGTTCATCGTGTTTGTCCCAGTGGAATAGACAACGCGCCTTTGTTCTCTTTCAGCCCTTCTCTTGCGATCTTGTTCCCGTTTCCTCAGTTTTCTTACTAATCGTGTGATCGCCGACGCTTCGCTTGTTTCACTCTGTGCTATTGCTGGGTCAGACCGGTAGTATTCTCTAGCCGCCAACGTAGGCGGTATATCCGGGTCCTTTTCCATAATGGCTTCTATCGCATCTAGCGCTTCGTTGTCGGGCTTTGGGGGTCGTCCTCTCTTAGCCATGTCATACCTCAAAGATTGTTTCTTTCTCACAGGATAGGGACGAGAACTGGATAGTGCGAGGAATTTAAACAAATGGTGTCACGGACGAAATTCGGGGTGCCGCCGCCACCTCACGGACGAAATTCGAAACTCCGTTGACCACCTCCTTGAATGAACAGGAAGAATGACAGGTCTGGCCTGACGCGTCATACGATCCTCAAATCGCATCCCTGAACCATTTTGGAAGGCGCTCTAGGTCGCCTTCCATGAATTCATCGGGGACGCTTTTCCAGAACTCCAAGATCGCACAAGAGAACCTAGAAAGGTCTTCCGCATCGACTTCAAGACTGGTGTGGTCGCGCCAGTCATCTAACATCTGAAACACAATACCATCTTCGGAGCTAACGCCGAAGCTTCTAAGATAAGTTGGATATTTCGCCCTCAGTTCATCGAACGAGTTACCTCTTCCGTGTTTGTAGACGTTCACAATCAATCTGCATGCATCAAGATCGGCGAAATAGCCCTTCGTTCGAACATCAACACCAATGTCTTTCAATAGGTTCAGAATCTCATCAAACGACGCCCGCCAGACTGCTATTTTCAAGCTGTCGCCACGGTACCACCGCGTGATCTCTTCCGTCAGCCATTCGCGTAACTTCTTTTCCCAATTATGAAAAAGCGCAGTTGTAGAACTCAGAAGAAGGTTTTTACGCAGATCATAAAGCAATTCCCATCTCGCTAGACCATCGTTAAACGCATTTTCCGCAAGTTCGCTTCCGTCGTCGTAATCCGGATTGAAAAACCGTCCACCGCCTTCCCAAGTTTCGTCGGCAACACTGTCTGCCTCGTTCGTGATTGCTTCGTCCGTAAGCTGCGAAAGAACCCGCTTCTGCACTTGCTCAACGTAGAACCTGTGACGATCAATTAGATCGTTACGCTTCCAAGACGTCAGTTGAAACAGCACTTCGGATGACATGCGAACATTTAGTCCTTTGATGTCGTGGAGGACGGTCAGTTACTATCACCGGCTCTCGTGTTCGGTTAGTCGTATTTTGCTAGTGCGCCTCTACCGGCACGGGCCGCGTCAGCGGGTACTAAGCCGCGCGAGAAAGGGTCACTATATCTTTTAATCGAAGCACGACTTCGAGGCTTGCCTTATGAGCGGCGAAGGCCTCTTCCCGCGTTGACTTGAGCTTGCGCCCGTATCTGGTCTCCGCCGAGCATTGTATGTCGGCAATAAGGCTGGACAGGTCCAGCTTCGGAGCGACCTCACGAATCTTGTCCCGTAACTTGGTCAAATTATGGGTGTAGGCGGGTTCGCCCAAGCCAAGTTCCAAGATTACGGCTTTCATAAACTTTTCCACGAACATCAAACTGGACCACCGGGACTGCCCGAAGTTCGGAGACTGCGCGCAGAGATGTCGTACAGAATCGGACAAATCTGACGATGCTTGAACGAAAAGCGGATTCTGCTTACGGGCTCGGTCCAACCAATCACAGACCTGCATACCGGACATGAATTGGTTTGCGGCTTCTTGCAGGTCTTCGCGCGAAAACTGATCCAGCCGAGCCTGCGTGATATCCACGATATGGTTGGTGACATTAATCAGGACCGGCCCTTTCTTGACGCCACTTTGAATCTCACTGAGTTCCGAAGACACGATGATGTTGGCGCTACCCCTGAGCCAAGGGAGCTTGATTTCCCAAATGTCGCCGTCAGCGACAACCGCAACAGACCGTTCAGCTTGGAAATCAACTTTCATCCTGTTGGCATATACGCGCTCGTACCAGTCGTGTATGGCCGCGCAATATTTGTTGGCGGCGTAGAGTTCTGCGCCTGCCCTCGGATCAACCGGTGTGATCGGAATGGATATCTTGAAGCGCTGCCCAAATTTCATAATCGCGTGAGTCGAGCGCTGGTGAGGTTTCACCCCCTCAGCTTTTAATTCCTCGTCAATCTCTCGAATAACGGACTCCAAATCGTCCGGTATATCCACGATGTCCGTCCTCCGTTTTACCTCGTCACCTTTTTCATGGGACTTTCGTCGGCGACGACACGAAATCCGCGCATTGCAGCTAGTCTCTCCATTGGCGTCGAGTGACGCCTTTTCGCAATGTGCTTCTCCACAAAGGCCTTCATCCCGTCGTCTGCGCCAAAGACAAATTTTACAGCATGTTGCACCGTGATTTTGTTTAGCTCTTTCGCTTGCTGACGGCGGTTTTTCGCGGATACTCGCGCCAACGTTTCGGCGTCAATGGCCGCAACAAACAGCTTTGTCGGCCCGATAGGCATGAGTATGAAGGCGTTCGCCTCAACCAAAGTTTCCGTCATCCAAACCGGTCGGTCAGACGTGAACAATGGAATCCCGCAGCCTTCGAAGTTGAGGACCGTCCAATGCATGTTATTGATGATTTGCCCGATGCCGGAGTGATCCATAGATCGACGGGCTATCGCCAAAGCAAACCGGTCCTCGGTATAGGGGTCGAGATTCGCGAGGTATTCGTCCACGCTTTCGGGGGCGTCATCCGGTCTTTCGCGCGAATAGGCTTCCTGTAGTCCGGGCGTTGCCCCACTCCAAGCTTCCTTCACAGACGACTTCAATTGCTCAATTTCAGAAGGTGTTCTTATTTGCTGTGACCAGACGAAACGTGACCACGCACTACGGGGCGCGCGTTCCCATTTCGACTCCGGCAAACCTTCCTCTAGCATTTGAAGCGCTTGCGCCGCTTCGGAATCGAGGCGGGACATGAAGCGCAATTCCATGTCTGCTGATGGTGGTCCGTCTGGTGTGCGCATTGAATAAAGGTGTTCTTCAAACGCCGTACCTTTTGGTGATACACGTTTGGATACGACTCTTTCTCCATACGGGCGACTGAATCGACAAAGCCTTCCGTCCTCTCCCGTCCATCGGGAGAGGTAGAAAATCGGCAAATAGTGATGGTCGATAGGTTCACACATCATCAGCAACCTGTTGCGGGGGTTGCGTAAATAGCGATGGATCGGCTTGGCTGCAACACAATTTTGCGCGGTGGCATAATTTGCGTCTGCTCGCGTGGAACGTGTCTCTCGCCCCCCGCGTGTCGCCGATTGGCTGGTGTCGATAGACTAAACCGCCTCAAGCTCTGGTATGGTAGATACGTCGATTTCTCGCGCAGCGTGCCACGCGTCGTAAGCGCTCTGCATGCGAAGCCATACCATCGGCGAACCGCCAAACATCTTGGCGAGGCGCACAGCGGTGCCTGCCGTAACGGGCTTTTTCTCGTTCAGGATATCATACAGATGCTGCCGGGAAATGCCGAGCATTTCGGCAATTTTCGCCTTTGCAAGGCCGATGGCAGGAAGTACATCTTCCCGCAGCAATTCACCGGGATGCGTCGGGCAACGATCAGGATTGCGGGTCATGTCATTTCCTCAGTGGTATTGTTCATAGTCGATTACGTACGCGTTTCCATCTTTGAACTCGAAGGTGATACACCATGGGCCATTAACGTGGACTGTATATCGCGTTGGTTTGTGACCTTTCAGCGGATGGAAGTCGAACCCCGGTAAGTTCATATCTTGTGGGCTTGTCGCGGCATCCAATGCGTCTAGGCGTCGAAGGATGCGACTGTGAATCTTGGCGTTTATCTTTGACTTGCCGGTCTCCCAAAGGCGCTTGAGTTCCTTGTTGCTGAAAGATTCGATCATTGGACGACAATGTAAGCAATTTGCTTACAGAGTCAAGAGTGCTAAGTTCGGCGTAAGAATCTGAAACTACCGATGCGCGGTCAAGCCTTTGATTAGGAAAGTCGCGCAAGCCGTGGGTCCCCAGATGCGCACAGACGATTCGTCCGCGAGGTCGGATGTTACGTTGCTGAGATTTCCGAAACATGGGTATATCCATCAACTGCCGCCGCACCCCACCCCACTACTTATAGTACCATTGGGACCCCGCAACACCAAATGCGGTAGTTTCGGCTCGCCGACGCGAGCCAATCGCAGACGCCAAAACATCACCTTCTCAGGACATCTGCGTATTAGTGCTGTCGGGTCAACCGGAACTACCCGTCTTTTCAATGGGATAGACTGATACGGCGAAGGGTGCGTCCTGACGGGCGGGCGTGTCCGTCCGGTCTGCCACGCTGCAAAATCATCATCGCGCCAAGGCGAGGGCTGACGGCCTGTTACAGTGGCAACAGAATGATAAGGAAAATAATCAACAGAAGCAGTTCTGCGGTGCGGATCATGGGTAGTTGCCTATAGGCCCCCGCGTTAGCGGGCGCTCAGAAGCCGGTAGACCGAGTCCCGGCTGATACCAAGCTTCTTGGCGGCACCGGCCTTCGTGCCAACTTCTTCGACGGCCCGTTCCACGTCTTCCTTGCGAAGCTTGGGCGGGCGTCCCTTGAAGGGTTCAATGCCTTTCGCGCGAAGGCTGGCAACGCTTTCGTCAATTCGGGCCTTGCGTATCTCCCACTCGAATTCCGCCACGGCACCAAGGATATGGAAGGTCATGCGTCCCTCTGGCGTGGTGGTGTCAATGCCTTGGTCAAGCACGCGAAGATCAACCTTCTTTTCTTCCAACTTCTTCGCTGTGCCGATGAGGTCGTGCATTGAGCGAGCTAGACGATCCAATTTGCTGACGCAGACTACATCGCCCTCGCGCACGTAATCCAGCATCGCAGCCAGTTCGGGGCGGTCTGAGCGCCTGCCACTGCGTTTCTCGGCAAAGATGCGTTCGCAACCTGCGGCCTCCAGCTTGTCGCGCTGAGCGTCCAAGCTCTGCCCCGCGCTCGATACGCGAGCATATCCGATTTGCTGACCCATCTGCGACTCCTGTGTCTGATAAGTGTACGATAAATAGCTAAGTGTCTGCTAAGTGAAAAGCAAGCTTTTCGTACACTCAAATCGACGGATTCCGAGGCGTACGGGAATCTGTAGTTTTTCAGGCACAGTATGTGCGTGGAGTGATCCCGCGTTAGCGGGCTTTTGAGGGGTTAATGCCCTTATTTTCTGTGATGATGCGACGCCCCGGCTGAACATGCGGCAGGCGAGTTTTCGGGCTGCTCCGCCGCCGATTTGGCGCGCCTGTCAGATCATGGTACTTGCCATATTTCTGTCACACACTTTTGGGGCGACTTGATACTTGCCGGAAATTATTTTCCGTCGCGGCGGGGACAGGCACGCCAGCCCAAATAATGACCAAATTCCCCGTTACTGCGGCAATTACAATAATCGCAGATTAGGAATCTGAGGAACCATGAAACAAGTAATTGCCCGTATAATTGTTTTACTGACCCTCGGCAGTCCAGCAATAGCGCAAAGTGAGTCCGTTGCGCAGCTTATCGAGGACACGATTGATAACTGCGAGAATGGAAGCACGGCGTTGGAATTGAGAAAACTGGCTCAGAAATGGGGAATGACGGAAGCCTACGTGCCTCTTCTTTCGGGTCGAGAAGCCATAGCCTGTTACGAGGCCTTCATCGGCAAGGACGTTGCATTTTTGAATGGAAACTTCGTGGCGGTAGCGTCTATTGGCCAAGAGACCAGTATTCAGAGACAACGACGACTTGAACAAGAAGCAGCCGACCGCCAAAGGCAGGACGAGGCCCGCAGAGCGGCAAATATCGATACAGTTAACGGCAAGGTCTATAGCGCCTGTGTTGAACTGGCGAAGCGGGATCAAATAGCGGCTTACACCAACGAACTTTGCGTCAACAGCTTCAAAGCTAATGGTGATCCTAGTTGATGGCACTAAGCATTTCACTTGGACGCAGGCGCTTTCGAACAAGGCCCCGCTAACGCGGGGGCCTATATCAATTCAACACTCATCGGTCTGGTTAGGCGGTGGGTGCTTTTAAAGTTATAGACTTTATAGACTCGTCGGGGACGGCGTGCTGTGCGGAACCGTGCGGAATGAGATTCCGACAATTCCGCACAGAATGAGCCTTATAAAAAAGGGCCGTGCGGAATGTGCGGAATGGAAAATGACGGTCTGTGCATGCACACGCGCGCAGGGAGCAGCGAACAGACAAATAATGGCTGTGTGAGGGAGGACTATATATTTTACAGATTCATTCCGCACATTCCGCACAGCCTTAAAAAAAAGGTGTTTCAATTCCGCACAGCATTCCGCACAGGTTCCGCACATTCCGCACAGCCTTATTTTTAAGGGGTTTGGCGGTCGTCAGACCCCCAATTTCTTGCGATTCAGGCGCACCGTGCGCACCTTTCGCGTTTCAGCGGTCGAATTGTCAGACTTCACACATTCTGGCAGTGAGTTGTGGTAGCGGTTATTGCCGCTCATGATGAGCGCTTTCGTCTTTTTGAACGCCGTCAAGAGGTCCGGGACAGTCGCATTGATGGCCATAGCTTTGGGGTCAATGCGGTCATACGCCAGAATGATGGTATCCGCCGTATACCATCCGCGCACGTCGCCGTAGCCCACCTTCTCTGCGTCCTCTGCGGGGATCATGCCTTTGCCCATGTTGGTCACAAACCACGAGCGGAACGCGTCCACGAGCGCGTCACCGCCGTCTGTGGCGCGGCCTTCCTCGGATGCCTTGAAAGTGGCGAAGGCTTTCTTGATCGCAGGTTTGATCGGAGCCATTTCGATCAGGCCAGCCTCTGCGGCAAGCAAACCCGATTCCTGCGCAATCGCGAACGGGCCTGCGGCGCGACGCAATGCGGGCGTAGCGGTAGGTCCGGCAATCTCATCTTGGGCCTCACTGACGCGTTTCTTCAACTCTTCTTCGCGTTCATGCCACTTCTCAGTGATCATGTATCGCACGAGCGCCGAGAGGGCGTGCCCGTAGTTCGAGCGCATCAGGTCCAGTTGGGCGATGACCTCTTTTCCGACTTCCTTACTTTCTGTCACGTTGATATCGGGGAAGCGAACCGACACACCCGTTTTGTAGTCGCCGCCTGCACCCGTGATCGTCGTCTTCAGGCTGCGCTCGTGCGTCGTCAGAACGAACGTGCAGAACTCGGCAGTTTCTGCCAGACCCGCCCCGCGTCCGGCTTTTCGGCTCTTACCTGACCCGGAAGACGCACCGAAGAGTGTGCTTCCCAACGCTTGTGGATTTTGCATTGCCCCGACTTCATCAAGCAGAACAGTTCCGCCCGACGCGGTGACCAACAGGTCTTCGACCGCGTTTTGCGTTGTGTTCATTACATGCGTTGTACCTTGCCCGCTTTTTGTTGTCGCAGCAGCGGAAGTAGCGCACATCCCCGCGATGGTCTTGCCCTTGCTGGACGCGCCGGAGAAGTTAAACCCACAGGGGGCGGCACCTATCAGGTCCATTACGGGACCGGCGAAACCTGCGCAAAGCCCAACCTCCCAGAAGAAGTTGTGTTGGGCAGCCTTTGAACCTTCGGTCCATTTCTCAAGCTCGCCCATTGGGCGGGAGTCCTTTATGCGGCCAGTAGAGTGCAGTCGCATCTGAGGCGCATCTTTGACCGCCGGGGTGAATTCACCCGTCATCATCATGAACCCGGTCACGCGACCCGCCGCGTCGCGGGTCCAGCCACCCTGACGGGCGATGGGAATGCGGGTGCTGCTTTTCATCGAACGTAGCAGGTCAAGGAAGTCACTGCGCCCGTTGCGGCCACTGAAAAAGAACTTCATCCCGGCGCGTGCGAGGTCATCAATCACACCGCCGCCGTCGCTCTTGAAGAGGTCTGCGCGGTCCAGCGTCTTCTCAATGTAGACGCCGTTTTCATTGGTGAAGCCAATGATGCGTCCGGCGTCGTCATCGCCCGCAAGGTTCGAAGAGCGCCCCAGAACGTCAAATGTCTGGCACAAGTAGGCGTCAAGCTTGTCGCTATCCTTTGGTGCGGGCTTGCAAAACTTGTTGTTCTTGACCGCGAAAGGGAAGCGCACCCAGGCGTACGGGTCTTCTTCGCCAATACCTTCCGCGATTTCCTCGGGCGTGTACTGCGCGAAACGCTCGCCCGGATCATCGTCCGGCAGCGGCACCATCCACTGTGCATCCTCAAGATCGGCAGAGTCGATCAGGCCTTGGTCGATCCACGCTGCCAAAAAGTCGCGTGTGTGGCGGTGCGCGCAAGAGGCGTGCATGCATTTCGCGATGGCAAAATCCGTTTTGCTGTCGTCGGCGTTCATCACGAAGGTTGCGGTGTCGTCTGCGCTGTCCGTATGTTCGTCGGCGAACGGGCAAACAACGTGGAACTTCCCGCCGTGATTGGAGGCATTGGCGGACGTGCCTAGACCGTTGGCCTCGGCTAGGTCGGCCAGCATCCAGCGCTTGGCGTAGCGGTTATACAGTTCGGTGACGTTCGTTCCGTTCTTGGTGATAACGTCTTCGCGGGAGCTGCCCTTACCCTGCGCCTTTCCCACATCTGGGGCGTCAGCTTCGGGAAGAGCATCCCACGAAGCAAACTTGTTGCGATGAATGACAATACGCTGCTGTGCCCCTTCCTTGTGGCGCGCGGCAAAATGCAGATGCGACGGGTCTGCCGATGCCGGGTCCGCAGGTATATCAATCGCCGCTGCGAGGCCATGAACCTTGCGCTTGTAGAGCTTCTGAGCTTCCGCCTGTGTATTAGCGACTGCTCCCTCGCCCATGAACGGCACGTCGCCATCTTTCAGGAATACGAACGCGCGAAATTTCGGAATGGGGTCGTGCGTGACCACAATCATTTCGCCCTCCTTCGTGGCGTAGCGCTGATGCTTGATTTGGACCGTATCCACGATATGGGGAGCGGTGCCCTTCTTCTCGCAGATGAACGCTTTTACTTGGTCAAGTGTCGGATTGCCTTTGCAACCGGCGTGCTTCACAACTTCATTTCGTTTCAGTTCCGTGCACGTTGTCATGTTGGAATATGACTCCCACGCCACGAAGGCGCATCCCCACTTGGCCTCCGCGCGTCGGATGCATTCATCAAACGTGATGTGACCGGTATCGAAATCGAGGAACAGGCCGCAGCCGGACGCCATCGCGTCTCCTTTTCGGTTCCCAAGGCAATTGCCAGCGACGTATCCCGATCCCGCTTTTTCGCCCACCGACGAACGCGAAAAGCCCAATGCCTCGTTGCGGTCTTTGTTCCAGAGTCCGTCCTTGTCGGGAACGCCTTCAATCAGCGTACGGACGGTCATCTGCTGACCTTCATACTTGTCCTTGTTTGTCGATTTTTTCGGATCGTCGGGGAACAGTTGGGCCGTTGTGATAGTAATTACGGTGTCCAAACCCTCTTGCCATTCGTCACTGTCTTCGCCGATCACAAGAGCGTCGTTCAAGCGGTCGCCTTGTTCGACAACTCGCAGGGTTGCGCCAAGCGCGCGTTTTGCTGCTGCATCCCAATCGACGCGGGGGTCACCCTCACCATCTTCCGCCCATGCGTCCAAGCGTTCCTGAACGTCAGGCATCGGCCCGTCTTCAAGGGGGACACTCGCCGCCTGCTGGTAGGCGACAAGAGCGTCAAAAACAGATTCAATTGATTGGCTTTCGTCGTCCAGAAGGGCTTCGATTTCATCCAGCGTCGCGCATCCCGCGCGATTAGAATTCGGTTGGTTGGTCACATGCACTCCAATCAGCGCACTAACGTGCGCCGAGCATAATTCGACCGGCCACGCCAAAGGGCGCGTTGGTCAGGTTGAAAAATTAGGGTGCAACTTTGCTAGAGATTACACCGCGAAGGCGCACTTATTACGCCTCAATACGTCCTACTTAACACGCCACGCGAATCAGTTCAATCCCCGAACGGCTCATCGGCTGCAATAAAGTCTGGTCGCTTGTCAATAGTAATTTCGCTCAACCTAAACTTTTTCTGTTCCGAACGTTCGAAAGACTGACCACGACCGCTTGAAAGCCCGCGCCAGATCGGGTATACAAACAGTGCTAGAGATACACAGATCAGGGGTGCCGGACGTTGTTCGGTGCCCCTTTTCTTTTCAGTAATCGCCTTCGCATCAAGTTGCGCGCGCGAGAGAGTTCGCACGAAGGTGATGCTCCGCACAGCTATATACACGGTCACCGCGTTTTTCAGTATAGTATTGCCAGACAAGCTGGACGTCGAAAAACGCCCCATCGGTTTTTCTATGTTCGTGCAAGAATTCCAAAAATTCTTTCTCGTCGTGAATTATTTCGTAATACCCGCCCGTAAGCGAATAAAGACGCACGGGCAGCGTCAAAAACAAGTCGCCCGAAATAACGCCGTCACCATCTATTCGACGTGCGGGGATATGATCTTCGTTCATTGCATTAAGTCCGCCAATTCAGCGCGGTTCGCGCCCTCAAGCGGTTTCCCAATTACTGTCATCTCAATTCTCACTCGTTCTTAATCCAATTCAATTGGTGCGGTCTATAATCGGCCATGCGTAACGCCAATTTCGTCTCCAATTTGCCTTCGCTTTCCGCCATTTGGCCGAACATTTCGGGCGTAATCGTTTCAGGGAAATTCAGTTCAATATCCGACGCCAAATCCCAGACGTTTTCGGGATGGTCCGAATAGACGATGGACTCGATCCACGCCTGCGCCGCGTATTCGTCCGGGTCGGTGGAGAGTTTTGCGGGAAGATTGAGTGCGTCAATCATAGACGCATGCAAACGCGCCATTTCGGCGCGGGATAGGGAAGGTTTCATTGATTCAGTTCTTCATATGGAGTCCTCCGGTCGGGGTTCAGAGAAGGTTGCGGTTGGGCCGGGATTCAGTTTTCAGTATGCACGGATTGATGGCGCAGCGCCGCTTTCACGTAGTCGTCTGGGGCGGACGGTTCAGCTTCAATGCGCCCGGGCCCGCCGCCATCGGCCTGCACGCCGCCACAGCGGTCACACACGCCAAAGTGGGCCGCAACCTTGAGGCGTTGGACCAGTTCAAGCTGACCCGCTGACGCGGGCGGGGGTGCGTCCTGCGGGCGGTTAGGTTCGTCACCTTCGAGATGGTCAACGTAGCTGGATGCGCGGCTAAGAGCGCTACTGAGTGTGTCACTGGTGGTGGCGATACTGCGCGAGATACCTTCGATGCGGCGCGGCTCTGCATCTGCCAATTCTTGCACCAACTAACGCAGGCGCTGCGTCTCGGCGCGGATGACATGCACCACGGACTCAATTGAAGATTCACGCATCGCAGGAACACCATTCAAGACGCGCAAGAGCGGGCGCGGGATCATAGCTCGTGCGGTCCTTCGCCTCTTCGGGCGCTCTTGTGGCGGCTCTGTTTTGTCTGCCCGCGTGCACGACAATCACCTTGTGCAATTGTTGGGCGATACCATCCGCCCCCGCCGCTGACGCGGCTCTGCTTGCGTCCATCAATGCGGACGTGACCTCTTCAAGAAGTGCGTGAATGGACTCGCGGGTCACCGGCTCTGATGCTTGTTGGCGCGCGTCAGCGCGTTCACGTTTGAGGAAGCTGAGTCTGTCGCGCACATCGTCGCGGGCGGCGGTTCTGCTTGCGCTGACTTGTCTGCCCTTCGTGACGGGCACAGAAGGGCGCGCGGCGCGGCAATATGCTTCCACTTGCGACAGACCGGAATCCGCTGCCAAGGTCTGCGCGAAACGTTCGTGCATGCCGTTCTTGAGGGGCGTCGATCCGGGCTGCGTCATTCGAGTCCGGCCTCGCGGGCGCGCTTGATACGCTCGCTGCCTTTGATGCCCGCCGCATCCAATTCTGCGATGACCTTGGCGCGCTCGCTGGCGGTCAGGTCTTTCTTCGTTGTGACGGGCTTAGCGTGACTCTCACCGGCCTCTCTGGCGAGGCGCATGCGTTCGCTTGGGCTGCGGGCCATTATATCGCGACGGGCCTTTTCGGCCTCTTCCTCATTGGCGCTGTCCAGCGCCTCGCGAAACTTGCGGGACTCTGCCTTCTGCGCGAAGGCGGGCAGCTTTGTTTCTGCCTCGGATCGCCAGTCAACGCCCGCCTCTTGGCCGGAAATGACATGAATGCGGATCGCGTCCAACTGCATCAATTCTTGGCGGGTTACTGCTATGCCCTCTCGCGCGGCAGTTTCGATTGCGGCATCTGCAACGGCATTCCATCGCGCCGTAAGCGCATCCGAACCGGCGACGGCGTGGCGAAAGTTCTCAAAAGGATCGGACATTGGCGAAATCCTCCGCGTTCTCTGCACTACGTTGGCGCAGTTTCATTTCCAATTTCTTATCGAAGAACACATAGCTTTTCGCCAGCCATTCAATGATACCGTCTTCACAATAAAATCGTGTTGGATTCTTCGCACCGGGTCGGCGAATTGGAGTCCATTCGACGTGACGAGGGCGTGACATGCCCGAAAAGCATGCAACAGAAGATTCGGAACGATTCAATATTTGCGCTAAGTCGTGCGTACACAACATTTCAATTACCTCAATAATCGGGATATATATCGGAAAGAATGCGCCCCCGGCGCATGCAATTCCAATTAATTTGAAATTATAGGAAGTGAATACAATCTGTCAATAATTCGGACGAAAATGGGTCATGTTACATTGAGGGAAATTAGTATAGGAATTGCACGTTTAATCAGCCAACGGATCAATCTTCGCCAGACTACGTTGCAATGCTTTCAGGCGCGGCCCGTCGCCATATCCTGCTTGGCTGTCCCCTGCCTTAGAACGTCCCGCCAGATCGCGCCGATGCGTCTGCGGCATTTCGGCGGCTTCTGCGGCGTCCTCCCAAAGGTGTCTAAACGAATGGAAGACATAACAACGATCTTTGATTTCCAACTTTTCGCGCAGCATCCGCGAGAACCGCTTGCCATAATGCTCCGTCACGCGCTGACGCGCGTCCGGTACCATTGACTTAAGCTTTCCGCCCCAACGCTCTTGTTCGCAGAACAGGTAGCCCTCACGCCCGCCCTTCCCCGCTGCGAAGGTCTGAAACCCTTCCGCCAGAACGGCGGGGTGAAGAGGTATCGTCCGCAAGCTGGCGGCATTCTTTATCTGCTGACCTTCTGCCATGTCGGTGATGCGCATCGCCCACACGCCGTCTGCTTCGAAAATGTCGCCCACCATCATCTGGCCAATTTCCTCGCGCCGTGCGCCTTGGTAGCAGGCCAGAAGTGGTGCCCAACGGTCGATAGTCGCACCATCGAACTGACGAGCGTGAGTAAGAATACGGCCCGCGTCAGCGGGCAAGAACGGCGCGCGGGGTCTAGTCTGGGTCGCATGTTTCGTGCGCGCCTTGATCACCTTGAACTGCGCCCAAGGGTCCACAGCCATGTATCCCTGCGGTACTGCGAAGGCCGTCAGCGCCTTCAACATGGACACATGCCTGCCCAGCGTCACGTCGCTGATCGTATCGAGTCCCTGAACCTTCGCGATCTTGATTAGCTTGCGCATTGGCAGACCACGCAGCTTTGCCGATGACGTGACCTTTGGCAGACCCTTCGCAGCGCTCGCATACTCGCGAAGGTGAGCCGTGGTCAGGTCTGCTAGGTCCAGATCACCACCATACTCAATGAAACGGCGCACGACTGCCGCGATTGCCTCGCGCGTCTGAGGCGCGGTATTCTTCGCTTCACAGTATGCGTCTGCTAGCTCGCGCAGGCCGGTCACGCCAGCATCCACCGGCAACGGCTCCACGTCCTGCCCGAGCGCCGTCAGTACCTTGGCCTCTTGTTTTGCATCGTCCACGATCACCGCCTGTGCGGCACGGTCCTGCGCCTCTTGTAGGCGGGCCTCCCGTGGGTCCATCGGTTCGCCGTAGTCGTCACTACCTACGTAGCTGAAAGCCGCCGCTACGCGGCTTGCCTGATACTCGTTCAATAGCCCTTCCAGACCGCCTGCTTCGTCCAGTAGGCGCTTCTGATCGGCGGGGAGGGCAGCTATCGCATCATCCAACCGTGCGCCCTGACGGGCGCGCTCTGTCGCCTCAATGATTTCCGCCTCTGCTAAAGTGACGTCGCGCGCCGCCTGTCGCGGATCAGAGGTCTTAAGCGAGTCACGCAGGTGCGTCTTGCCACCGAACGCCGCCTGCGCCTGTCGCGGGATTCGCAGGTTCAAGTAATAAGTATCGCCCCTGATCTTCGTTCCAGCAACCTTCGGAAGGGTCATGATTCTCTACCTTGTGCCACAGACCGTGTGGCACAACTTGTGGCACAAAATGTGGCACAAGTAAGGTGTAGAAACCCTTATTTCTAATAACTCTCTTTAATTTCAAGGGGAAGAGAATGGTGCGGTCGAGAAGACTCGAACTTCCACGGGTGTTACCCCACAGCGACCTCAACGCTGCGCGTCTACCAATTCCGCCACGACCGCATAGATCCCGTAACGTGAGCGCTCTGATACACGCGCGCCTTGTCGATGTGAAGAGGGTTTTTCAGCCTGTCCGGGGCAGGAATACCCTGCCCCGGACACTGACTTATTCAGTCACTGAAAATGTCGGCAAAGTCGCATTCTGTGCTGGCGCAGCACCGCCGAGAAGGCCCTGCCGTTCAGCGGGTTGCAACCTCATCGTCGCCTGCTGAAGCAGTTCGGGACGTTCTGTCTGGCTGGGCATGAAAACCGGCGTCGCGCCATTGCCCAATGCCGTCAGGCTGGCTTGGTACCACTGCATCGCAAGGTCGCGGCGCTGGTTCGTGCCGAACCCTTCGCGCAGGTGATGCGCCAGAAGTTCACCATAGGCAGGCTCGCCCATCGCCACCAGCATCAGGGCAGAACCGAGAGCGAGGTTCATGTCGTCCTGGCTATATCCGACCGCCAGACAGACCCGGCTGGTCGACGCAAGATCGGCAGGCGAAATGCCGGTGCTTTGCGCGAAGCTGCGCATTTCGGCCTCGGCCTGCGGCTGTGCGCTCAGCGACACCGCATCGGCCTTCGGCCGAAGCATCTGGCCGAACGAGCCGCACTGCTCGGTGATCTGCGCCGTGGTCAGTCCCTGGATCTGGGACATCAGCTCCTCTCCCCGCGCAATCGCATAGCTGCGCGCAAGGCAGAACTGCTCGCTCAGCGTAAAATCCGCATCCGTCATGCTGGCAAGCGTGGTGTAACCGCCATTGGTCGAGGTTTGCAGCATCACGCTGTTGCACCGATTGGCAAGCGACACGGTCGGCGCCGAATTGGCGAACAGGTTCGGCAATGCCGGATCGGCCTCGGGAGCCGCTGCTTCGACCGCCGGAGCGGGCGTGACAACGGTTGTGACCGGCGCGGGAAGCGGCGCAGGTTGCGCAGCCGTTACCGCACCGCCCGTCTGAATCTGCCGCCGATACGCCATCAAAAGCGGCTGCCCCGCCATCTGCGTCTGCGCCGCACCACCATTGATACCCCAGTAATAGGCCTGCATCAGGAAATCGAACTGATAGGGCTGAAAATCGCGCCCATTGACCGGATAGCCCATGGAGGCCTGATAAGCCTCGATCGCGCGCCGGGTGCCCGAGCCCACCTGACCGTCGACGCGGCCGGCATTATAGCCGAAGTAGTTCAGCGCCGTCTGTGTTTGCGCGCCCCGCTCGGTCGACGGGATCGACGAGTAGTTGCGCCGGACAACGGTTGTCCGCTGCTGCTGCTTGCGCTGTTGATCCTTGGTGATCGCATGGCCCAGAAGACCACCCACAATCGCCCCGCCGATGAAATCCCCGGCATCTGCGCGCGCTTCGGTGATCGGCGCAACCGCCAGTGTCCCCACAAGGGCCGCTGTTGTCAAAATGCGAAAAATCATGACATCCCTCCAAAATAGTATCGCTTCCATCCGAGAAAAGCGTAACACAGGATTCGCCGCCGCATGGGGCAAAAATACCGATCTGGAGCAATTGATGGTGGATTGGCTGATATCAGCCGGACTGACGGATTACACGACTGCCCTTGCTGAGATGGAGGCGCGGGCGGATCGAATCGCCCGGGGAGAGGCCGATGAGGCAATCTGGCTGCTGGAACATCCGCCACTTTACACCGCCGGAACCTCGGCCAAACCTGCCGATCTGACCGACCCGGACCGGTTTCCGGTCTACGAGGCCCGGCGGGGCGGACAATACACATATCACGGGCCGGGCCAGCGGGTGGCATATGTGATGCTTGATGTGGGGCGTCGCGGGCGCGATGTGCGCGCATTCGTCGATGCGCTGGAGCGATGGATCATCGCGGCATTGGCCGAGTTCAACGTGACCGGAGAAATCCGCGCCGGCCGCGTCGGTGTCTGGGTGGCTCAGCCGGACAAGCCTCCTCTTCCCGATGGCAGTCCCCGCGAAGACAAGATCGCGGCCATTGGGATAAGGCTGCGCAAATGGGTCAGTTTCCATGGCCTCTCGATCAATGTTGAACCCGATCTGTCCCATTTCGACGGGATCGTCCCCTGTGGCATCACCGGCCACGGCGTGACAAGCCTTGTGGATCTTGGCCTTCCGGTCACGATGTCGGATCTGGATCTTGCCCTGAAATCCACCTTCTCCTCGGCCTTCCCGCCGCTTTCTCGGGAGATGGCGCCAAGCTGAACGGTCGGGGTCTGAGTATTTTCGGAACAATGAAACCACCTTCGGTTAACTTCATTGTTCCCGAAATACTCCGGGGGTTCGGGGGCAGCGCCCCCGAGCTTCCGAAAAAGAAAAGCCCCGGCGAAGCGGGGCTTTCCAATAGCTGAGAAACGCGAGGATCAGTCGCGGCTTTCCGGGAGGTCGTCGATTACCGCGTCGATCTCCTCGACGCCCTCGAACTCTTCCTCGGGGGCTGCAAGCGCGGCCGCGGCTTCGGCTTCCGCCCGGGCCGCTTCGATCACCTTGCGATCACGTTCGGCCGCGATGCGCTCGACCCTCTGGGTCGCGCCGCCGGTCCCGGCCGGGATCAGGCGTCCGACGATCACGTTCTCCTTGAGACCGACAAGCTTGTCGCGCTTGCCCTGAACCGAGGCTTCGGTCAGGACCCGCGTGGTCTCCTGGAACGACGCTGCCGAGATGAACGATCGGGTCTGCAGCGACGCCTTCGTGATCCCAAGAAGGATCGGCTCGCCCGACGCTATCCGGCCGCCGCGTTCGATCGCCTTTTCGTTGGCCGCGTCGAATTCGGCCTTGTCCACGTGTTCACCCTTCAGAAGCGTCGTATCCCCGCTATCGAGAATCTCCCACTTCTGAAGCATCTGGCGCACGATCACCTCGATGTGCTTGTCGTTGATCTTCACGCCCTGAAGACGATAGACGTCCTGCACCTCGTCGATCATGTAATCCGCCAGCGCCTCGACACCCATGATCGACAAGATGTCGTGGGGGGCCGGATTGCCGTCCATGATGTAATCGCCCTTCTGGACGAAATCGCCCTCAGTGACGGGGATGTGTTTCCCCTTCGGCACCATGTATTCAACAGCTTCCATGCTTTCATCGGCAGGTTCGATCGTGATCCGGCGCTTGTTCTTGTAGTCGCGTCCGAATTTCACGTAGCCGTCGATTTCGGCGATGATTGCGTGATCCTTGGGACGGCGCGCCTCGAACAGTTCCGCCACCCGCGGCAGGCCGCCGGTGATGTCCTTGGTCTTGGCCCCTTCGCGCGGGATACGCGCAACCACGTCACCAGCCTTGATCTCGGCCCCGTCCTCGATCGACAGGATCGCATCCACAGACATCGTATAGGTCACCGGATTGCCGGCCTCGTTGCGTACAGGCTCGCCATCCGGCCCCACGAGGATCACCTCGGGCTTCAGATCGCTGCCCTTCGGCGCGGAACGCCAATCCGTCACGATCTTCTGGGTCATACCGGTCGCATCGTCTGTCTCATCGCGCACCGAGATGCCCGAAACGAGGTCGACGAATTTCGCGGTACCGGCCTTTTCGGCGATGATCGGCAGGGTATAGGGATCCCATTCGAACAGCTTGTCGCCACGCCCGACCTCGGCCCCGTCGCTGACATGCAGCTTGGAACCGTAGCCGACCTTGTGGCTTGCCCGCTCGACACCGTTCTCGTCGATCAGCGCCAGAACCATGTTCCGGCCCATCACAACGGCCTCGCCCGACGCATTCTCAAGAACGTTGGCGTTGCGATACTCGATCTTGCCCTCGCTTGACGCTTCGAGGAACGACTGCTGACCACCCTGCGCGATGCCGCCGATATGGAACGTCCGCATCGTCAGCTGCGTGCCGGGTTCACCGATCGACTGCGCCGCGATGATACCCACGGCTTCGCCGGTGTTGACCATAGTGCCGCGTGCAAGGTCGCGGCCATAGCACATGGCACAGACGCCTTCTTCGGCCTCACAGGTCAGTGGCGAGCGAATCCGGACCGTTGCCAGCCCCGCTGCCTCGATCATGTCGGCCTTGCGCTCGTCAATCAACTCACCTTCGGTCGCGACAACCTCGTCCGTTGCCGGGTTGATCACATCCTCGGCGGTGACACGGCCCAGAATGCGCTCGGACAGCGATGCAACGACCTCACCGTCATTCACTGCGGCTTCCGCGGTGATGGCGTTTTCGGTGCCGCAATCCTTCATCCGAACGATGCAGTCCTGTGCAACGTCCACCAGACGACGTGTCAGATAACCCGAGTTCGCGGTCTTGAGTGCCGTATCGGCCAGACCCTTCCGGGCACCGTGGGTTGAGTTGAAGTATTCAAGAACGGTCAGTCCTTCCTTGAAGTTCGAAATGATCGGCGTTTCGATGATCTCGCCCGACGGCTTGGCCATGAGGCCCCGCATACCGCCAAGCTGCTTCATCTGGGCCGGGGACCCCCGGGCACCGGAATGCGACATCATGTAGACCGAGTTGGGCTCCATCTCGGCGCCCGCATCGTCCTTTTTCATGGACGAGATTTCGTCCATCATCGCAGCGGCCACTTCGTCCGAACACTTCGACCAGGCATCGACGACCTTGTTGTACTTCTCACCCTGGGTGATCAGGCCGTCCATGTACTGCTGTTCGAACTCCTTGACCTGACTGCGCACGCCATCGACGATGGTCCACTTTTCGTCCGGAATGACCATGTCATCCTTGCCGAACGAGATGCCCGCCTTGAACGCTTCGCGGAAGCCCGTGGTCATGATCTGGTCGCAGAAGATCACCGACTCTTTCTGGCCGCAGTAGCGGTAGACGGTGTCGATCACCTGCTGCACTTCCTTCTTGCGCAGAAGGCGGTTCACCAGATCGAAGGGGGCCTTTGCGTTCAAGGGCAGAAGCGCACCCAGACGCACCCGGCCCGGCGTGGTTTCGAACCGGCGGAAAACCTCCTGGCCCTCTTCGTCGATCTGCTTGATCCGCGCCTGGATCTTGGCGTGCAAATGTACTTCGCCCGCTTCCAGCGCGTGGATCACCTCGTCAGGGTCGGCAAACACCATGCCCTGACCCTTCATGCCCTCACGCTCCATCGAGATGTAATAGAGGCCAAGGATCATGTCCTGCGACGGCACGATGATCGGTGCGCCGTTTGCGGGCGACAGAACGTTGTTCGTGGACATCATCAGAACGCGGGCTTCAAGCTGGGCTTCCAGCGAAAGCGGAACGTGCACGGCCATCTGGTCGCCGTCGAAGTCGGCGTTGAAGGCCGAACAGACCAGCGGGTGAAGCTGGATCGCCTTGCCTTCGATAAGGACCGGTTCGAACGCCTGAATGCCAAGACGGTGCAGTGTCGGCGCACGGTTCAGCATGACAGGGTGTTCGCGGATCACCTCGTCAAGGATATCCCAGACCTCGGGACGTTCCTTTTCGACCAGTTTCTTGGCCTGCTTGACGGTTGACGACAGCCCCTTCGCCTCAAGCCGCGAGTAGATGAACGGTTTGAACAGTTCGAGCGCCATCTTTTTCGGCAACCCGCACTGGTGCAACTTGAGCTCCGGGCCGGTCACGATGACCGAACGGCCCGAGAAGTCGACCCGCTTACCCAGAAGGTTCTGACGGAAACGGCCCTGCTTGCCTTTCAGCATGTCCGACAGCGATTTCAGCGGGCGCTTGTTGGCGCCCGTGATCACGCGGCCACGACGGCCGTTGTCGAACAGCGCGTCGACCGATTCCTGCAACATCCGCTTTTCGTTGCGGACGATGATATCGGGCGCGCGCAGTTCGATCAGCCGCTTCAGACGGTTGTTCCGGTTGATCACCCGACGATAGAGGTCGTTCAGGTCAGATGTCGCAAAACGACCGCCATCCAGCGGCACCAGCGGGCGCAGTTCCGGTGGGATCACGGGGATTACCGTCAGCACCATCCATTCCGGGCGGTTGCCGGATTCGATGAAGCTTTCAACGATTTTCAGCCGCTTGATGATCTTCTTGGGCTTCAGCTCACCCGTGGCGACGCTAAGTTCCTCGCGCAGCTGTGTTGCCTCGGCCTCAAGATCGATCTGGCTGAGCATTTCGCGGATCGCCTCGGCGCCGATATTGGCTTGGAACGCATCGGTGCCATAGGCATCCTGCGCATCCATGAACTCTTCTTCGCTCATCAGCTGACCATAGGACAGGTCGGTCA
This sequence comes from uncultured Paracoccaceae bacterium, assembly GCA_947503175.1. GTDB lineage: Bacteria > Pseudomonadota > Alphaproteobacteria > Rhodobacterales > Rhodobacteraceae > Ovoidimarina. Next base: position 280,134 of record CANNCO010000001.1, on the reverse strand, counting down.
GACCCGGCTCGATCACCACGTAGTTCTCGAAGTACAGGATCCGCTCCAGATCGCGCAGCGTCATGTCCAGCATAAGGCCGATCCGGGACGGAAGCGACTTGAGGAACCAGATGTGGGCGACGGGCGCGGCCAGCTCGATATGGCCCATCCGCTCGCGGCGAACCTTTTGCAGCGTGACTTCGACCCCGCATTTCTCGCAGACAACGCCGCGGTACTTCATGCGCTTGTATTTGCCGCACAGGCATTCGTAATCCTTGATCGGGCCAAAGATACGCGCACAGAACAGGCCGTCACGCTCGGGCTTGAACGTCCGGTAGTTGATGGTTTCCGGTTTCTTGATCTCGCCATATGACCACGACAGGATCCGCTCCGGCGACGCGAGCGAGATCTTGATCTCGTCGAACGTCTTGACCGGGGCCAGCGGGTTAAACGGGTTTGTTGTCAGTTCCTGGTTCATTTCAGCTTCCTAATCTGGCGGAGAGGGTACGGGCCGGGGTGTCCCCCGGCCGTGAGGGTTGGGCCGGTTATTCGGCCGCGATCCCCCCCTCGTCGTCATCCTCCGCATCCAGGAGTTCCATGTTGAGGCCAAGGCCCCGGACTTCCTTCACAAGCACGTTGAACGATTCCGGCACGCCGGCTTCGAAGTTGTCCTCGCCCTTGACGATCGACTCGTAGACCTTGGTCCGGCCTGCCACGTCGTCCGACTTGACGGTGAGCATCTCTTGCAGCGTGTAGGCCGCGCCATAAGCTTCCAGAGCCCAGACTTCCATCTCCCCGAAACGCTGGCCGCCGAACTGGGCCTTACCGCCCAGAGGCTGCTGCGTGACAAGGCTGTAAGGCCCGGTGGAACGCGCGTGGATCTTGTCGTCCACAAGGTGGTGCAGCTTCAGAAGATACTTGATGCCGACCGTAACGGGGCGGGCAAACTGCTCCCCTGTCCGACCATCATACAGGATCGACTGACCGCTTTCCGAGAAACCGGCCCGCACAAGGGCATCGTTCACGTCCGCTTCCTTTGCTCCGTCGAAAACCGGCGTTGCGATCGGAACACCACGGGTGACGTTACCCGCCGCTTCCAGAAGCTGGTCTTCGTCCATCCCCTTGATGCCTTCGGCGAACACATCGTCCCCATAGGCGATCTTCATCGCATCCTTCACAGGCGTCAGGTCGCCCTTACGCTGATACTCTCCCAGCGCATCGGCAATCTGCTCGCCCAGGCCGCGCGCGGCCCAGCCCATATGGGTTTCAAGGATCTGACCGACATTCATCCGGCTCGGCACGCCCAGCGGATTCAGAACGAAGTCGACCGGCGTGCCATCGCCAAGGAACGGCATGTCTTCCATGGGAACAACCTTGGAAATCACACCCTTGTTGCCGTGACGTCCGGCCATCTTGTCGCCCGGCTGAAGCTTGCGCTTCACGGCGACGAAGACTTTGACCATCTTCATCACACCTGGCGGCAGGTCGTCGCCACGGCGGACCTTTTCGACCTTATCCTCGAACCGCGCATCAAGGGCACGCTTCTGTGCCTCGTATTGCGCGTTCAGGGCCTCGATCTGGCTGGCTTCCTTGTCGTCGCCGATGGCCAACTGCCACCACTGACCCTTGGACAGGCTTTCCAGCAGGTCCTCGGTGATCTCGGACTTGGGCTTGACGCCTTTCGGACCTTTCACCGCGACCTTGCCAAGGATCATGTCCTTGAGACGCGCATAGATGTTGCGGTCGAGGATCGCCAACTCGTCGTCCCGGTCACGGGCCAGACGTTCGACTTCCTCACGCTCGATCTGTAACGCACGCTCGTCTTTCTCGACGCCGTGACGGTTGAAGACGCGAACCTCGACGATCGTTCCGAAATCCCCCGGCGGCAGGCGCAGCGACGTGTCACGCACGTCCGATGCCTTTTCTCCGAAGATGGCGCGCAGAAGCTTTTCTTCCGGCGTCATCGGGCTTTCGCCCTTTGGGGTGATCTTGCCCACAAGGATATCGCCCGGACCCACTTCGGCGCCGATATAAACGATGCCTGCTTCGTCGAGGTTACGCAGTGCTTCCTCGCCCACATTCGGGATATCGCGGGTGATCTCTTCCGGCCCAAGCTTGGTGTCACGGGCGGCGACTTCGAATTCCTCGATGTGGATCGAGGTAAAGACGTCGTCGCGCACGATACGTTCGGAGATCAGGATCGAGTCCTCGTAGTTGTAGCCGTTCCACGGCATGAACGCGACGACCACGTTCTTGCCCAGCGCCAGTTCACCCATATCGGTGGACGGACCATCGGCCAGAACTTCGCCCTTCGTGACCGTATCACCCACCTTCACCAGCGGGCGCTGGTTGATACAGGTGTTCTGGTTGGAGCGCTGGAATTTGCGCAGACGATAGATGTCCACGCCCGGATCGCCGGGTTCCAGATCGTCGGTGGCGCGCACAACGATACGCTGGGCATCGACCTGGTCGATGATGCCCGTGCGTTTCGCCATGATCGATGCGCCGGAATCGCGGGCCACGACCTCTTCGATACCGGTGCCCACAAGGGGGGCCTCGGCCTGAAGAAGCGGAACGGCCTGACGTTGCATGTTCGAGCCCATGAGCGCCCGGTTCGCGTCGTCATTCTCAAGGAACGGGATCAGCGAGGCTGCGACCGACACCAGCTGTTTCGGAGAAACGTCAATAAGATCAACGCTTTCATTCGGTGCAAGCGTATATTCACCGGCCTGACGGGTCGAGACGAGATCGTTTACGAACTTGCCCTTCTTATCGAGGTTGGCGTTGGCCTGAGCCACGACATGACGCTGCTCTTCCGTGGCGGACATATAGTTGACCTCATCGGTCACTTGGCCGTCCACGACCTTGCGATACGGCGTTTCGATGAAACCGTACTTGTTCACGCGGGCAAACGTCGCCAGCGAGTTGATCAGGCCGATATTCGGCCCTTCCGGCGTCTCGATCGGGCACATCCGGCCATAATGCGTCGGATGCACGTCGCGCACCTCGAAGCCTGCACGTTCGCGGGTCAGACCGCCCGGCCCAAGCGCCGAAAGGCGCCGCTTATGCGTGACCTCCGACAGGGGGTTGGTCTGGTCCATGAACTGCGACAGCTGCGAGGAGCCGAAGAACTCGCGCACGGCGGCGGCGGCGGGTTTCGCGTTGATCAGATCCTGCGGCATCACCGTGTCGATCTCGACCGATGACATGCGTTCCTTGATCGCGCGCTCCATCCGCAGAAGGCCGACGCGGTACTGGTTTTCCATCAGTTCGCCGACCGAGCGCACCCGGCGGTTGCCCAGATGGTCGATATCGTCGATATCGCCGCGACCGTCGCGCAGATCGACCAGCGCCTTGATGCACGACACGATATCTTCGCGGCGCAGGGTGCGCACGGTGTCTTCGGCATCAAGCGCAAGGCGCATGTTCATCTTCACGCGGCCAACGGCCGACAGGTCATACCGCTCGCTGTCGAAGAACAGCGTGTCGAACAGGGCCGAGGCCGCGTCGACGGTGGGCGGCTCGCCCGGGCGCATGACGCGGTAGATATCCATCAGCGCGGTGTCGCGGCCCATGTTCTTGTCCGCGGCCATCGTGTTGCGGATGTAGGGACCGACATTGATGTTATCGATATCCAGAACCGGGATCTCGGTGATCCCCGCTTCCATCAGCTCGTGAAGCGAACCGCCGGTGACCGTACCTTCTTTGTCAGTCTCCCAGGTCAGTTCGTCCCCGGCTTCGACATAGATCGCGCCGGTTTCTTCGTTGATGATGTCCTTGGCGACGAAACGGCCAACGATCTGGTCGAACGGCAGAAGCAGATCCGACACTTTGCCATCGTCGATCAGTTTCTTGACCGCGCGCGGCGTGACCTTCTTGCCGGCCTCGGCAATCACGTCACCGGATTTCGCATCGACAAGATCATAGACCGGGCGCGTGCCCCGCACACGTTCGGGGAAGAACTTGGTGACCCAGCCCTTGTTCTTCTTAAGCTTGAAGCTGACCGTGTCGTAATAGGCGTCCATGATCGCTTCCTGATCCAGACCCAGCGCATAAAGCAGGGTCGTGACAGGAAGTTTCCGGCGGCGGTCAATCCGTGCAAAAACAAGGTCTTTCGCGTCGAACTCAAAGTCGAGCCACGAGCCGCGATAGGGGATGATCCGGCAGGCGAACAGAAGTTTGCCCGAGGAATGCGTCTTGCCCTTGTCGTGGTCGAAGAACACGCCGGGCGAGCGGTGCATCTGGGACACGATCACACGCTCGGTGCCGTTCACGATGAACGTGCCGTTGGGCGTCATCAGGGGCATGTCGCCCATGAATACGTCCTGTTCCTTGATATCCTTGACCGACTTCGCACCGGTGTCTTCATCGACATCGAACACGATCAGGCGCAGGGTGACCTTCAGCGGTGCCGAATAGGTCATGTCGCGCTGCTGACATTCCTCGACATCGTATTTCGGGTGCTCAAGCTCGTATTTCACGAACTCCAGAACAGCCGTTTCGTTGAAGTCCTTGATCGGAAATACCGACTGGAACACACCTTTGATGCCCTCGCCGTCCATCGGATCCGGCTGGTCGCCGGAGTTCAGGAACAGGTCATACGAGGATTTCTGGACCTCGATCAGGTTCGGCATTTCCAGCACTTCGCGGATTTTGCCGTAATATTTGCGGATACGTTTTTGGCCAAGATAGGACGATGCCATAGGGTCGTTCACCTTTCGCTTTCGCAGACACACCAGCCGTCGGGGCCCGGCCGGGCGTCGGTGAAACAGGTTGAACCGGTCCATACCTGGCTGCCCTCCCACAGGCAGCCGCCCGACCGATCCGCACCTTAGGAAACGCCCTGTTCGTCAGGGCCCTTCCTGAGACGCGGAAGGTCGGGTCCGGAAACCGGACCCGACCAGTATCTTGCGCGCCGACGGAGGAGACCCCGGATCGCGTGCCGCGTCCGGGATGATCGCCGTCCGTCGGCCAGCAATCACTTAAGCTCGACTTCGGCGCCTGCCGCTTCGAGCTTGCCTTTGATCTCTTCGGCCTCCGCCTTCGAGACCTGTTCTTTCACGGCCTTGCCACCGGCTTCGACCAGATCCTTGGCTTCTTTCAGGCCAAGACCGGTGATTCCGCGGACCTCTTTGATGACGTTGATCTTCTGGGCGCCAGCGGCCTTGAGGATCACGTCAAATTCAGTCTGCTCTTCACCGCCACCGGCAGCGTCGCCGCCAGCAGCCGGACCAGCCATCATCACTGCGCCGCCAGCTGCGGGCTCGATGCCGTACTCGTCCTTGAGGATGGTTTTCAGTTCCTGGGCTTCGAGAAGCGTGAGACCCACGATCTCTTCAGCAAGTTTCTTCAGATCAGCCATTTTCGGTTCCTTAAGATGGGTTCCAACGTCGGGGTTTCAACCCCACGAGGACATGACGGGTAGGATCACGCGGCTTCCGCGCGCTCCTCGATTGTCGAGAGAATGCTTGCGACGTTCGAAGCAGGTGCGCCAATCGCCCCGGCAATGTTCGAAGCAGGTGCGCCAATGCAGCCCGCGATCGAAGCAATAAGCTCCTCCCGCGATGGCATATCGGCAACCGCTTTGACACCGGCGGCGTCAAGAGCCGTCTCGCCCATAGCACCACCAAGGATTTCCAACTTCTTGTTGTCCTTGGCGTACTTGTTGATGACCCGGGCCGCAGCCGTTGGATCTTCGGAATAGGCAAGTACAGTCATTCCCGTAAGAAGGTCACCGAGCGATGCGTTCGATTTTCCCTCAAGGGCGATCTTGGCGAGCCTGTTCTTGGCGACACGCACGGATCCGTCTACATCGCGCATCTGAGCGCGCAGATCCTGCATCTCGGACACTGTCATGCCTTCGTAGCGGGCAACCACCACGACGCCAGAGCTTTCGAAGATCTGGCCGAGTTCATCGACCACTTTCTCTTTCTGGGCTCTATCCACAGTTTACTCCAAGTTATGGAGGTTTGACCCTCCGGCTCAGCTTCCGCCGGGTAAGAAACCCGACGTCGGGTCCTTACGGGTCCTTCGCAAGTCGCCCTCGGGGTGGCCCGGAGGCACCCGAAGAAATGCTCTGTTCCCGTCTCAGGCAGGAATTATGCAGGCTGTATTGCCAGCACCCACCGTCTCGGACGAATCAACCGGCCCCCACGAAAATGTGGAAACCGGAAGCGAGCCGGTCTCTACTCCCGTTTGAAGCGATTGCCAAGCCCCTAATGCGGGCTGCTGCGGGAAAACCGGCCTAAAACTGCAGAAGTGGCTGAGAATTGCGCTGATGGCGCGAAATCAAGGTCTGGACGGGTCGTCCCTGCGCGATCGGCAACGCCGGCGCGCATGTCTGATCCAGAAGGCCCGGGAAAAGCGCCTCGATCTCGGCTGCTTCCTCTTGCCCCAGCGCCATCCGTGCCTGCGGCCCTGCCAGAAGGGATTCGCTAGGCGCCCCTTCGGCAAAGACAATCTCGTGCGTTTCCAGGAGGAAATGCACGTAGGTTACCCGTTCATGGTCCCGGGCCAGATCGATACCCGGTATCCCGATCAGCTTTTTCGCCGCGACAAGCATTTCGGGCGTCCCGAACATACGCCCGGCGATCTTTGAGCGCAGAAGCATCCGATGCTGCGGCGATACGACGAGATCCCGCTCGGGCAAGCCACCGCCAAGCGCACCCTTCTTGATCCGGACCGGCATGAAACGCTCTTCGCAATCGCGGGTGACGGCCCCGATCCAGCGGATCGGCATGGCGCCTTTATCGCGGGTGCGCACCATATCCCCTGCCCTCAGCCGTTCGACAGAAACCGGGCCAAGCGGCGTCTCGATCAGCGCGCCCTCCGTGTAGCAGATGACAAAGCTGTTCTCGGAGACACGGTCATCGGTCATTCCCGAATAGGTGTCGCCCAGAACACTATCGAGGCTGATCGAAAGAAGCGCGTTGGCGTTATAGGCCTGCTGGTCGCCGTTGAACGAAAACTCGGGCGCCAGATACGTGTTGCCGTCTACGTCCTGAAAGACGACGGCGGAAACCTGCGCGGTCGTACCGTCGAGATAGGTGATGGTCGCGTTGTAGGCGAGTGCGAAATCGAATGTCTGGGGCGGGCCGCCATCGATCCGGAATGTCTCGGACGGCGAATTGTCATTATCGTAATACCCGTTCGATCCGCCGCCCGTCCCCGGTGACAGGGTCTGGATATTGTTGGCCAGAGCATTGCCAATGCCGCCGACCGTCGTTCCCACCAGAGCCGACGCGTTTTCAGCCGTCTGGTTGCCCGCAACGGTATCGACATCGGCAAAGTTGCCGAGGAATATGACATCGAAAGTGGTGGGCATCGCCCGGCCTTGCCTGCCTGTTTTTTTCTTACTGCTTTGAGTGCAGCACTATCATTCGACGTCCGCCGTGACTCCCCTCTTTTCTGCTCGAGAGAGTTACTGTGACCGGGAAGCCGCGCTTTTTCGGAGGGCCAGGTCAGTGACCGGCCCCCATGATGCCTGTCCTTACCGCATAATCCGTTGCGATCTCGTACTCCGGATCATCATCACTATCGATCATCAACTGACCCGCGCGCGACAGGAGATGATGGCAATCGCGGCTCAGATGGCGAAGCTGAATGGATTTTCCCGCGGCCTCGTACTTCTCGGCGAGGGCCTCGATCGCCGTCAGCGCGGATTGATCGACCACGCGACTGCCCGCGAAATCGACCACGACAAGGGACGGATCGCCCGCCACATCAAAGAGGTCCGCAAATCCTTCGGCTGAACCGAAAAACAAAGGGCCCTGTATCTGATAGACCCGGGCGCCTTCAGGCGTCGTATGCGCAACCGCATGAATCCGCGTGGCGTTGTTCCACGCATAGGCCAGCGCAGAGACGATCACACCGACCACAACCGCGATGGCAAGGTCATAGGCGACCGTTACGCCGGTGACGAGGACGATCACCATGGCATCGGTCAAAGGCACCTTGCGCATGATCTTGAAGCTGTTCCACGCGAACGTCCCGATCACGACCATGAACATGACCCCCACAAGGGCAGCGAGCGGGATCTGTTCGATCAGCGGAGCCGCAACGACGATAAAAAGAAGCAGGAACAGAGCCGCCGAGATACCGGACAATCGCGTCCGCCCGCCGGATTTCACATTGATCATCGACTGCCCGATCATGGCGCAACCGCCCATGCCGCCGAAGAACCCGGTCACCGTATTGGCCGCGCCTTGAGCGATGCATTCGCGGCTCGCACCGCCCTTCTGACCGGTGATCTCGCCCACAAGGTTCAGGGTCAGCAGGCTCTCGATCAGGCCGATGGCCGCAAGGATCAGCGCGTAAGGCAGGATGATCTCGAACGTCTCGAACGTCAGGGGGACCATCGGGACATGAAAGGACGGCAATCCACCTTCGATCGATGCCAGATCGCCCACGCGGGGCACATCGATCCCGAAGGCGATGACGGCGAGGGCCACGATGCCGATCCCGGCCAGTGGCGCAGGCACCGCGCTCGTGATCCGTGGCATGATCCAGATGATCGCCATCGTCACCGCAACGAGCGCAAGCATGGTGACCAGCGGCCAGCCTGTCATCCACTCACCCTGAGCCAGCCCGTGACCATTGCTTTCCGCCGTTCCGGGCACCTGAAACTGGCTGAGCTGAGCCAGAAAGATGACAATCGCCAGACCGTTCACAAAGCCAAGCATCACCGGATGCGGAACCAGCCGGATGAACTTGCCCAGCTTGAAGACCCCGGCCCCGATCTGGATCAGACCCATCAGAACGACGGTTGCGAAAAGATACTCAACCCCATGCACCGCGACGAGCGAGACCATGACCACCGCCAAGGCGCCCGTCGCACCCGAGATCATGCCGGGACGGCCGCCGAAGACGGCTGTGATCAGGCCAACGATTAAGGCCGCATAAAGACCCACCAGGGGGTGCACACCCGCGACGAAGGCAAAGGCCACAGCCTCGGGAACCAGCGCCAAGGCGACGGTCAGACCTGCCAGAAGCTCGATCCGGGCACGCGACAGGTCGAACCCGCCGCCGGGTGCGGAAAACGCGGCAACACTTTCAGAATTGGCGAGTGCCGCCATCATGGTTTTGGTCATGGACCTGCCTGTATGGAAAGATAGTTAGCGCTCACCTAACACACTGATCGGGAAACGCACGGTATTCATGGGCATACCTGAAGTGTGTGGCTTGCATGGCTCAGATGTGGGGCGATATCGATGATAAGTGCCTCTCCGCATCCGCAATCGCGGGTGTAGCGCATCTGCGTGCCCGCCGTTTCAATCGCTTCGCAGTCGTGATCGGGTGGCTTTTGTCCAAGTGTCGCGCTGTCGCCAAAGAAAAAAGGGCGAACCGGCCGGCTCGCCCTTCCTGATTTCGCGCATCACCGGCTCAGTTGCCGGTTGCGGATACCACGTCAACCGAAACGCCGGGGCCCATGGTCGAGGTCAGCGAGACCTTCTTCATATAGGTTCCCTTGGCGCCTGCAGGTTTGGCCTTCGAGACCGCATCGACGAAGGCGCGGACATTCTCGGCCAGCTTGACCGCATCGAAAGATGCCTTGCCGACACCGGCATGGACCACGCCGTTCTTTTCCGCCTTGAATTGCACCTGACCACCTTTGGCGGCGGTCACGGCTTCGGCCACATCCATCGTCACCGTGCCGACCTTTGGGTTCGGCATCAGGTTGCGCGGTCCCAGAACCTTCCCCAGACGGCCGACGATCGGCATCATGTCCGGCGTGGCGATGCAGCGATCGAACTCGATCTTGCCGCCCTGGACGATCTCCATCAGATCCTCGGCGCCCACGATATCGGCGCCTGCCTTGGTGGCCTCTTCGGCCTTGGGACCACGGGCAAACACGGCCACGCGGACCGATTTGCCGGTGCCGTTCGGCAGGTTGACCGAGCCACGAACCATCTGGTCCGCATGACGCGGATCGACGCCAAGGTTCATCGAAATCTCGATGGTTTCGTCGAACTTCGCGGTTGCGTTCGACTTGACCAGATCGACGGCCTCTTCAACCGTGACGTTTTCCTTGCCCTCGAAAGCTGCACGGGCGGCGGTCAGTCTTTTTCCCATCTTTCCCATGACTTATCCTTTCACCTCGATACCCATCGACTGCGCCGAGCCGAGGATGATCTTCATTGCCGCTTCCACGTCATTGGCGTTGAGGTCTTTCATCTTGGCCTCTGCGATCTCACGCAGCTGCTTGGATGTGACCGAGCCCACGGTTTCCCGCGACGGCAGCTTGGCGCCGGATTTCAGCTTGGCGGCCTTCTTGAGGTAGTAAGACGCAGGCGGCGTCTTGATATCCATCGTGAAGGACTTGTCCTGATAGTAGGTGATCACGGTGGGGCAAGGCGCGCCGGGCTCCATCTCCTGCGTCTTGGCGTTGAACGCCTTGCAGAATTCCATGATGTTGATGCCGCGCTGACCCAGCGCCGGACCGACCGGCGGTGAGGGGTTTGCTTGTCCGGCAGGGACCTGAAGCTTCAGGGAGCCTACTTTTTTCTTGGCCATTGGCCTTTTCCTTTCTCAACATCCCGGCGGTCGCGACCCCGGGACTTAAGGTTGATGTGGTCTGGTCCGGTGGCCGCGGCCGCCTCGCCTCCCACAAGTAATCACTCAGGTTTCTTTCGAGACCTGGGTGAATTCCAGTTCGACCGGGGTGGCCCGGCCAAAGATCGACACCGTCACCTTTAGGCGCTGGTTGTCTTCGTCCACTTCTTCGACCATGCCGTCGAAATCCTCGAACGGCCCGTCGTTGACCTTGACCTTCTCACCGACCTCAAAAGAGATCAGGGTGCGCGGCGCCTCCTGCCCTTCTTCGACACGGTTCAGGATCTGGTTGACCTCGGCATCGCGCATCGGCATCGGGCGGCCCTGGGGGCCCAGAAATCCGGTGACGCGGTTTATCGAGTTCACCAGATGATAACCCTGATCCGACATCTCCATCCGCACCAGAACATAGCCGGGCATGAAGCGGCGTTCGGTGGGGACTTTTTTGCCGCGGCGGATTTCGATGACTTCTTCGGTCGGGACAAGAACTTCCTCGATCTCGTCCTCGAGACCGGCGTCTTCGACCGCGTGGCGGATCTGCTCGGCGACCTTCTTTTCGAAGTTCGAGAGCACGCTTACAGAATACCAGCGCTTCGCCATTGTCCGGATCGTCCCTTTTTATCTTTAAAAGTCAATTGCTTGACCCAATTCCACCCATCAGACAACACGCATCCGCCAGAGAATCGGACGATCATGCTGTCGGGGAGTGCGGGCCGAATACACGGGACGGGCACAGGTTTCAAGGGCTGTGAAGGGTCACCGTACGCTCCATGCGCATACCATGCGCAAACCATGTGTATTTCATGCGCATCGTCATGTGAAATGCACGGTACGTGATCCCGAACGACAGATCCCCTGCCTGCTGACGCTAGTCGATGGCGCTGATTTCTGCGGTCTCGAGTTTGCCGGCATGGGCCGCGAATGCCTGGATCAGCGGCAAAGGATCCAGATCCGGATTCTTGCGATACCATTGCTTCTTTGCCAGCAGCCCTTCGGCCGGCATCGTGTCCAACGCGATCTGGCCCATGTCCCAGTTGGGGAAGAAACGTTCTTCAATCGTGCCTTCCGCAAGGATCAGGAAATCCTTGTGCCGGCGATCCTTCTGTATCCGGAGGACCTTGCGCTTCAGGGGCGCAGTCGGGCCTTCGAGATATTGCAGAAAACAGTCGCGATCCGTGTGCAGAAACCCGGTGATCCCTTCGCGCGGGTTGTTGCGGACGCTTGCGGCAAGAATGTCGATCACCGTCTTTTCGTTGAGCTTGCGCCGGGCTTGGCTGCGATAGATCACAAACGATAGCTTCATGGTGTTGACCCATCCTGAATTCTGACGGCCCGTTTATGGAATGCCCTCGTTAATGTTCGCTAAATCCCCGCAAGACGAACTCAACCGAGTTTTATGGATCGGAGGCAGGCTAACTTTGCATGGGCCATGACATGCCGGGCAAAGCCCGGCGGTGACAGGCGTCCTGACCGTTTCTGCTACCCCGGACCCGTTGACGCAAATCAACGCACACAGGCAAACTCGACGCTAACGCTCGCGTATCTCTCTGAGGAAACGCGATGACTGAAGACAAGACAGGCCGGATCGTCTGGCACGATCTCTTTACCGACGATGCGCATGTGTCCCGGTCGTTTTACGGGGACGTTGCCGGTTGGCATTACGTTGTCGAGCACGCAAAGGATTTCGCCTGGGGCGGCGGTGAGAGAGATTTCATCCTGGCCCTTTCCGGTGACGAAGCCGGGGCCGGGTTCGTCGCACTGGAGGATGCCCCTCCATACGGATGGATTCCATATGTCGAGGTTGGGAACGTAGACGCCATCGCCGCAAGGGCCGAAGACCTCAAGGGGGCCGTCGAGAAAGCCCCGTTCGAGGTTCCGGGGGTCGGCCGCAACTGTCTTTTGCGGGATCCCAACAGTGCGCTTTTCGGCATTTGCCTGTCCCGCCACGCATTTCCCGCACCGACACGGCAGTTCGGCCCCGAACGCTATCGCGCACAGCCGGGCGCGTTTCCCGCAGCATTCTATGGCAGCCTTTTCGATTGGGACATCCTGCCCGCCGATGACACCGGCAGAGGCCGTCAGTCGATCATGCGGGCGGGAACGGAAGTCGCGGTTCTTACCGAAGACGCAGTCCAGCCGCATGGTCGTCCGTCCTGGGCGCCCGCGATCCGGGTGCAGAACATGCCCGACACGTTGCACCGGGTCCGCGCCCTGAAGGGGACGGTCACCGATCCTCATGGCGAGGCACCGCAGGAGGGCGCATCTGTGCTGGTCGGTGATCCGAACGGAACGCCCGCGTATCTGATCACGCAATAGAGTATCACCTGCCTGTGGGTCTTCTGCAGAGTCGCTCGGAGTACAGAGCGGACCGTCAACCGGACCCGCCAAACCACATCCGACGCAGCGTGCCGTCACGCAGAATGACATGGTGATAGAGCGCGGCGGCCATATGTAATGCGGTCAAACCGGCCAGGACACGGGCGGCAATCCCGTGGGGCGCCCGCGGGGCGAGTTCGGTGAAATCGGGCAGCGGGCCCGCACCACCGAAGAGGATAGCCGGGAGGCCCGATAGGGCGGACATCGCGACGCCGCTTGCCAGAAGGATCAGAAGGGCGAGATAGAGAAGCCGGTGGACCCAATGGGCCAGTGCCTCCTGCCAAGCGGGCGATGTGCCGAGGGGGGCCGGTTTCCGGCCGATCCGCGCCCACCAGAAAAGGCGGAACGCGGTGATCAGAAGAACGAGGATCGCGACCGGGAGATGGATACGCAACAGGGCCGCTTTCGCCTCTGGATCAACGGTCATGCCGGCGCGGAACCCCGTACCGAGAAGGACCACGATCAGAAACGCGCTGATCCAGTGGATCGCGGCGCCCGTGGCGCCATAAGTCTTTGCCTGTTCGGTCATGGTTCCCTCCTATTCACAAGTCGGGGCGGTGCGGATCGTTCCGACACCGCAGAGAGAGAGATTGAAGTTGCCGCATCTTGCGCATTTCCATCAGACGATAAAAGACATCCTGCTATCAGGTCCTACCGAGGACAAGGCCGTGGCGCCGGAGAACGATCGAACCGGATTGAGCGGAACGCGGAACACTGGACGGCGTTCGGATTTTCATCCCTTCGCAGCCGAAAACACGGCAGACAGGCGTGTATCTGCCTGTAGAGGCAAATTTTTCCGGAAATTCTGGGCAAGTCTGTGCCGGTCTCGGACGTCTCAACCATCTGTGATGTCAGACCGCTTGCTTAAGAAGATCCATTCACCATTTGTGCCCGTATGCAGAGCACCGAATGTCTCTGGCAAGGTGTGGAAAGGAAGACCTACTATGAAGAACGTTCTTTATGCAGGAGTTGCCGCCGCTGCACTGGTTGCAGGTCCCGCCGCCGCGAACGACTGGACCGGGTTTTATGCGGGTCTTGGTCTTGGCAATCTCGATGTCGATACCAGTAACGGTCTGAGCGACGACGACGCGACCTATGGCGTGCATGCCGGCTACCGCTACGATCTGGGAAACTGGGTCCTTGGCGGCGAGCTTGAATATGACGACTCGGATGTCGAGCTTGTTCCGGGCGCGGTATCCGTGGACAGCGTCCTGCGCGTCAAGGGCACCGCTGGTTATGATTTCGGGCCGTTGCTGGCCTATGCGGCCTTCGGGACCGCCGAGGTCAGCGTGACCGGGCTGGGTGACGAATGGGGCGGTTTCTATGGCGCGGGCGTCGCCTATGAAGTCGTGCCGAACGCGATCATCAGCGCCGAAATCCTTGAGCATGATTTCAACGACATCAACGGCTCGGGAATCGACGCGGACGCAACGAGCTTTTCGCTGCGAGCGTCATTCGGTTTCTAATGCCGCTGCGGCCTGCCATCTATCCAGGTGGCGGGCCGCTTTCTCTTGGTTTTGGGGAACAGTGGATATCACCCGCATCGGGTGGTTGGCCTGACCGATGGGTCAGTGCTGATCTCGACTGGACGGGTTAGCCGAACGAACCTCGGTATCGGCCTCAGAACATCCCGAGGAGGTTCTGCAACCCGATCCGGATCAGCCAGTCGACGAAAAAGAAGAAGATGGCCGTGATGATCGCCATCACGAACACCATGATCGAGGTGATCACGACCTCGCGGCGCGACGGCCATACGACCTTGGAGACCTCGGCGCGGACCTGCTGAAGGAACTGAAGCGGGTTTGTGGTGGCCATGTGAGGGCTCCTGACTGCGGTTGAAGGCGAGATACGCGGTTCGGGGGACGGTTTCAAGAGATGCGGGGCGCGATCACGCAGGTGTTTCGTCGCGGATCGCGCGGACGCGCCTCAGAAGATCGGTGATGTAGGGGTCGTCGATCTCCATCTCGGTCAGGTGCCGGGCGAGATTTTCCAGATATTCCAAGCCGGTTCCCAGAAACCCCGCCGAGATCGCGATCATCCGGGCCTGCGTCTCGACCGGGATGTCCGTGACGATGTTTTCCGAACTGTGATCGGCGGTGAAAGTCAGCGCCTCGACCGGTCCCTGATCGGTGGTGAGTGCCACGAATTCGGGCAGGTAGGCCGAACCGATCAACTCGCGCGCGCAGAGGTGGAAGGTTTCGCATTCGACATCGGCTGCGGGGATGCGGAAGGCGTAGCCGGTGCAGCCCCCGCCGGTATCGAGCGCCGCCATCAAGCCCGGCTGATCTATCGTGCCGCGCGCGTATTCATCCCACAGACAGAAGCAGCGGGCGTGTTGCGGGGCATGGGCCCGGCGCAGCTCGTCGAAGTAGACAGCCGGGTCCCACATGAGCGAGCCATAGGCGAAGACCCAGATATCCTGCCCTTCCCGGCCCCGAAGCGCGTCCCGGCGCAAAACCTCGCGGGCCTCGCAGGGGCGGCGCCAGTCATCGGGCGCGCCGAGGTCGCGAAGCTGGGCATCGATCATGTCCATGTCGAGATCGCGAAAGAAGGACGTCGCGGGATCGGAAATCCTGTCCCGGAGATGCGGCAGATGGCGAAAGGCTTTGTCGGGCAAGGGCACGGGGGAACGGCATCCTGTTTCTGGTGCCTGCTCCGGTGCGGGCAGCCCGGTGACTTCAGATCGTTCGTGGCGGCCTGGCAGGGGCGGAGGGGCTCGAACCCCCGACCCTCGGTTTTGGAGACCGATGCTCTACCAACTGAGCTACACCCCTAAGGCCGGTGCGAGGGGTATGACAGCGCGGGCGCGGAATCAAGCGTGAAACGCGCACGCTTGCACATGGGCGCCATGTGAGGCTTAGAAGGGTCATGGAGATCGACCCCGACATCAGGGCGCTGTTTGCGGGCCGACCGTGGCGCAGGGTGCCAGGAACGGCGTTCGGAGCGGCGACGGACGTGCCGACGATGCTGAACGACCGCGAGCGGCGGCTGTATCTGTGGCTGGCGCGCGATTGGGTACGGGGTGCTGGCGCCATCGTCGATCTGGGGTGCTTTCTGGGCGGATCGACGGCCGTTCTGGCGGAGGGACGCGCGCAGGCCGGGGGAACGCAGCCAATCCATGCCTATGACCGGTTCCGCATCTCGGACGAATTGGCGGCGATGTATCTGGACGGGCCGGGGTCGGAGGATACGACAGATCTGGTCGCGCGGCTGATTGCGCCGTGGCAGCCGGGGATCACATTGCATCGCGGCGATCTTGCCGGACAGTCTTGGACCGGCGGGCCGATCGAACTGCTGGTGGTCGATGCCGCCAAGACCGCCGCGGTGGCGGACCGGATTGCACAGGTGTTCTTTGCCCATCTGATCCCCGGACGGTCGATCGTGGTGCAACAGGATGCGCTGCACTGGCGGCAGCCGTGGCTTCCGGCGCAGATGGCATGGATGGGCGAGGCGTTCGTGCCGGTCGGGCGCGTCGGGCGCGATCTGGTTGCCTATCTCTGTGTGAAACCTGTCGATGCCGATCAACTGGCCCGCGGGCGCATTGCCGGACGGCAGGACCGGGATCTGATCGCCGGTCTGTCGATGGCCGAAGCCGATCTGGCGGAGCTTGTCCCCGAAGGCCGGACAGCCGCACAGATCGATGCGCTTCGGGCCAATCCGAACCGGCGCGCGGCCAAAGCCTTTCGCGACCCCGACAAGACCCCGGTATCACGCATATAGTCGCGCCGCTGTGAGCGGACGTGCGCAATCAGTCACGCCGGATTGCATATCAAGTGTACCGGGCCGGGCCTATCCTTGGATCACCGAACAAGGAGATTTGCCATGGACAGCCCAAGACTGGAACGCCGCCGATTTCTGGGAACAGCCCTTGGTTCAGGTGCCGCCGTGATCGGCGCGGGCGTTTTGCCGAAAACCGCCGCCGCGTCCGGAGCAGGAGATGCCTTTGCCTTTGAAGTCACCCGGAGCGAGGCAGACTGGCGCGCCCTTCTGAACGATGCCGAGTACAAGGTTCTGCGCGAGAACGGGACCGAGCTTCCGCATACGAGCCCGCTTGTGAATGAGACCGGCGAAGGCACCTATTGCTGCAAGGGATGCGATCTGACGATTTATGAAAGTGCCTGGAAGGTGCCGCTGGATATCGGCTGGGTGTTCTTTTCGCATTCGGAGCCGCGGACCGTCCTGACATCGATCGACGGAAACCCGCCGGTTGGCATGGGCGGGCAGGACGGCCCGGGCGCGATGATGGAGGTCCATTGCCGCCGCTGCGCAAGCCATCTTGGACATCTGGTTGTCGCGCAGGGCAAGCTTGTGCACTGCATCAACGGGTCCGCGTTGAACTATATCCGCGCCGGGGCCTGATCACGACGGGCCCGCTGGGCCCGGCTTCCCAAGTTCCCCAGAAAGGCGCGGTGGGCGTCCGATCAAACAGGTCGGGCGCCTTTTTCTTTTTTTACAGATACTTCTGTTTCAAACCGTCACATGGGGGTGAGGCATCGGGGGCTGCCGGTCACTCACCTGTCAAGCACAATCAATTGCTTCGGGCGACACAAATGCGCCTGTTTGACGGCCAGCACCCACCACTGCCCGCCGATCACGCGCTTCCACCACGGGGTGAAGTCTGTGTCAGGGAACACGACCGCTCTTTCAATGGGTTAGGTCAGCGTTCCCGAGCGCGGCCCGGCATGGATCACATCCGATCACAGGGGCCTGCCTGTCAACTCCCACCTGCGCGATCTGCGTGTGATTTCTTAGTGATTTCAAATGATTAATCAAGTTCCCGATAGTTCTCCTACCGGTGGAAGCCGGACAATTCGAAACCTTCAATAGGAGACTACAAGATGAAAACCATGCTAAGCGCCGTTGCGATCGCCGCCTCTGTGGCCACCCTGTCGGCCCCGGCCGCCCAGGCCATGGATATGGAGTTCAACATGCTGACCGGCGCCGTCTACAACGCGCTGAAGGCGCAGGGCTTTGACACCGACAAGATCGATACGCTGACCCTGTCGGAGATCGCCGAGATCAACTTCATCCTGAGTGATGGCGATATGGAAGGCGGCAAGCGGGCGCGGATCAACCAGATCCTGTCGGAGTAATTCGAACCCGGTCTGCGGCCATCTTTGGTCGTTCCGGACGCGCCCCGGTGACGGGGCGCGTTTCATTCAATACGTGTGCGTTCGGGCGGAGTATGGGCCGGGAGGCTGGAGGGGATGGAGGCGGAAAGGCCGACCGGCAAAGGCCCGGCTGTCAGGCCGCGATCCGGCGCGCTGCGGCAAACGAAACAAGCCTGCGCCCGTCTTCGTCCCACAGGTGCAGACGGGCGCATCGGAAGCTTTCCCACAGGGTCATCCGGCTGCAATCGACCAGTTCCTCGTGATCTTTCAGCACCTCTGGCAAGCGGTAGAACGGGATGCGGCTGTAGAGGTGGTGCACGTGATGGATGCCGATATTGACGGTGAACCAGCGCAGGATCGGCGGCAGATCGTAATGCGAACTTCCGTGCAGGGCGGCTTCGTGCAACTGCCAGTCATCGCCCTGCTGCCAGGACGTTTTTTCGAACTGGTGCTGGACGTAAAACAGCCAGACCCCGATGGAGGCGGCGATCAGGGTTGAAGGCAGGAAGACGAGGAACAAGGCCTGTAAACCTCCGAAATAGACGATTGTTCCGAGAACCGCCGCGATGGCGGCATTGGTGCCCATCGCGCTGATCCAGTACTTTTTGCCCTGTCGCATCAGGCCGATGGGGAGCCTGTTCTGCAGGATGAACAGATAGGTCGGCCCAAGCCCGAACATGACGAAGGGATTGCGGTAGGCGCGGTAGAGGAACCGCCCGAACCGGGTACGCTGGTGGTATTCCTCGATGGTCAGGGTCATCACATCGCCGATGCCGCGTTTTGACAGGTCACCGGCATGGCTGTGATGGATGGAATGGGTCTTTCGCCAGACGTCATAGGGGGTCAGCGTGACGACCCCCAACGCGCGCCCGATCCAGTCCCCCGCTGTGCGGTTACCCATGAAGGACCCGTGGCCACAGTCGTGCTGGATGCCGAAGAGGCGCACCAGAAACAGCCCGTTCAGTGCCGAGATCAGGAAGGCGCCAAAATAGGTATAATGCGCCGCCCAGCAGGCCAGCGCCCAGAGCACCACAAATGACACGGCACTGATCGCCAGTTCAGACGTGCTGCGAAGCGTGTTCGGTTCGCGGTACTTTGCCAGAACCTGAACCCAGTTGCGCGCCTCCATATGGGCGGCCTCGTCCGTTTTGTTTGTCATCGGCCCTGATTGTTCCCGCGGAGTAGATATCCCGTAGCGTGGTTCGACGACAGTAAGAAGGGGAACTTTACGGAACGTGATGATTGGGCCTTATTTGTCGCGGCGTGGGATCATGGGTGGTGACATGAAGAAGGCCGCCCCGCGGGGGACGGCCCTTTGTCTTTGTCGTTTCGCAGCCCCCGGGTTTGACCCGGGGCCTCGTTATCTGTTGGCGCCGCTGCCTTTAGTCGATGATCTTCGACACGACGCCGGCGCCGACGGTGCGGCCGCCTTCGCGGATCGCGAAGCGCAGGCCCTGCTCCATCGCGATCGGTGCGATCAGTTCCACCGTGAACGACACGTTGTCGCCCGGCATCACCATCTCGGTGCCCGACGCCAGCTCAACCGTCCCCGTCACATCCGTCGTGCGGAAGTAGAACTGCGGGCGGTAGTTGGCGAAGAACGGCGTGTGACGACCGCCCTCTTCCTTGGTCAGGATATAGGCTTCGGCCTCGAACTTCGTGTGCGGCGTCACCGAACCCGGCTTGCACAGCACCTGGCCCCGCTCGACACCGTCACGGTCCACACCGCGCAGAAGCGCGCCGATATTGTCGCCCGCCTCGCCCCGGTCCAGAAGCTTGCGGAACATCTCGACACCGGTGCAGGTCGTCTTGGTGGTGTCCTTGATGCCGACGATCTCGATCTCGTCGCCCACATTGATCACGCCACGCTCCACACGGCCCGTGACAACCGTGCCCCGGCCGGAGATCGAGAACACGTCCTCGATCGGCATCAGGAACGGCTGGTCCACGGCGCGCTCGGGCGTCGGGATGTACTCGTCGACCGCGGCCAGAAGCTCCCTGATCTTCTCTTCGCCGATCTCCGGATTGTTGCCTTCCATCGCCGCAAGCGCCGAGCCCGCGATGATCGGAATGTCGTCGCCGGGGAAGTCGTAGGAGCTCAGAAGCTCGCGGATTTCCATCTCGACCAGTTCCAGAAGCTCTTCGTCATCGACCTGGTCGACCTTGTTCATGAACACGACCATCGCCGGCACGCCGACCTGCTTGGCCAGGAGGATGTGCTCGCGGGTCTGCGGCATCGGGCCGTCGGCGGCGTTCACCACCAGGATCGCGCCATCCATCTGCGCCGCACCGGTGATCATGTTCTTGACGTAGTCGGCATGGCCCGGGCAGTCCACATGGGCGTAGTGGCGGTTCTCGGTCTCATACTCCACATGCGCCGTCGAGATCGTGATCCCCCGCGCCTTCTCTTCCGGCGCACCGTCGATCTGGTCATAGGCCTTGAAGTCACCGAAATACTTCGTGATCGCAGCCGTCAACGTCGTCTTGCCATGGTCAACATGACCAATCGTGCCGATGTTCACATGCGGCTTGTTTCTCTCAAATTTTGCCTTTGCCATGGGGCGCGCGCCTCTGTCAGTTGAGGGGCCAAACCGGCCCGGTTCGTTTCCGCGGGCTGACTACTGGCAAAGTATTGAAAGTTCAAGCGTCAGTTCACCGTTGCTTCCGGTGTGTCGGCGGCTGTTTCATCCGCGTCCTCATCGGGCAGGATAAGCTGGCGTCCGGTGAGCGGATCACGGGTGAATTCGAGCCGTTCGCGGCCCTCTTTCGGACCGAACCACGCATCGCGGTTCTGGATCAGGATTTCCTCGACACCGCGCGCGGTGTCGAAGGCCAGCGCCTCGATCTGATCTTCGCGTGTCTTCACGAGGCCGGAGCCCACGAGCGGACCGCCGGGCGTATCGAACGCGTTGATCCGGATCGGTTCGGCGTTGAGTTTCTCCTGCGTCGCGTCGTCCCAGACATTCATCGCCACGAGGAACACCGATTTCGGCGAGAACAGGAGCGGCACCCCTGCCCGGCCTAGCGTATAGGCCTCGATCCGCAGGCCGATATGGTAGAGCCCGTCGCCATCATACCGCCCGATCCGTTCCTCCATCGCCGCGCGCACGGCGGTTGTCAGTTCTTCTTCCGTGGCATCGCGGGAGGCCGGGCCCTTGGTGATGTCATTGGCGACAACGATGTTGAAGCCCATGCGAAAATCGCCGATCGGCTCGGTCACGGGCGGGAGCGGTTCGCGCGCGCCGCTGCCGCAGGCGGCGAGGATTGCGAGGGACAGGACGAGGAGCGTTTTGCGGATCATCTGAACCTCTGGGAAAGGGTGGATGCGGGTCACCTTAGTCGAAACGGCCCGATCGGGGAAAGCCGTGCGGCGGGCGTTTGCCGGCACCGGCGCGCTTGCCCAGCCAGTCGGACATATCGGGTTCGGTGCGGGTGCGACCCCCGGACATGGGCCAGCTGAGACCCTGATCCATGGCGAAGGTCGTGGCATCGGCCAGACCGCCATCGAGTTCAAGAGTACCCTGTTTGCCCCTGACCTGCCTGTATTTTTGCAGGCGCACGCCCTTGCCCCGCGTCATCTCGGGCAGGTCATTGAGCGGGAAGACCAGAAGCTTGCCGTTCTCCGAGGCCACCGCCACATGATCGCCCGAGACGGGGCGGCAGACGCGGGCCTCAATCCCTTCCTTGACGTTCAGGGCCTGTTTTCCCGCGCGGGTCTGGGCCACGATCTCATCCTCGGGCACGACGAACCCGTCGCCCGCCGATGAGGCCACCAAAAGACGGCGGCCAGGAACATGGGGCAGAAGCGTGACGATCTGCGCCTCGTTCGGAAGATCGACCATCAGGCGGACCGGTTCGCCGGTGCCGCGACCGCCCGGAAGATCGGCGCCCCGCAATGTGTAGAAGCGACCGTTTGAGCCGAAAAGAATAATCTTATCCGTGGTTTCCGCGTGAAAGATGAAACGGCCTTTGTCGCCATCCTTGAACTTCAACTCCTGATCCAGCGCAATATGGCCCTTCATCGCGCGGATCCAGCCCATCTGGGAGCAGACGACGGTGGTCGGCTCTTTCTCGATCATCGCCTCGATGGGCACGTCTTCGACTTCGGCGGCTTCGGCGAAACTGGTGCGCCGCACGCCGCCGGGATAGTCGGCACCGAACTTCTTTTTGGTGTCGCGTATCTGATCGGCGAGCCGTGACCATTGCAGCTTGTCGTCGGCCAGAAGGTCTTCGATCTCCGCGCGCTCGGCCAGAAGGGTGTCGTATTCCGACTTCAGCTCCATCTCTTCGAGGCGGCGCAGGGCGCGGAGGCGCATGTTCAGGATCGCTTCGGCCTGAACCTCGGTCAGGCCCAGTTCCGGGTCCGGGTCCGCGGCATCCATGGGCGAGACGTAATCGGCCTCGCTTTCCGCACGGGGCGGCGTGTTCGACCAGTCCTGATGCATCAGGGCGCGTTTCGGGTCGTCGTCGTAGCGGATGATTTCGATCACGCGGTCGAGGTTCAGGAAGGCGGTGATGAAACCTTCGAGCACTTCGAGCCGGTGATCGATCTTCGCCAGCCGGTGGCGGGCGCGGCGGAGGAGGACATCGCGGCGGTGATCGAGGAAGGCGCGCAGCACCTCTTTCATCGAACAGACCTTGGGCGTGCGCCCGTCGATCAGCGTGTTCATATTGAGCGAAAAGCGGGTTTCCAGGTCCGAGTTGCGGAACAGCATGCCCATCAGAAGCTCGGGATCGACATTCTTGGACCGGGGTTCGAGGACGACGCGGATATCCTCGGCGCTTTCGTCGCGGACATCGGCGAGGATCGGGATCTTCTTGGTCTGGATCAGTTCCGCGAGCTTTTCGATCAGTTTGGATTTCTGGACCTGATAGGGGATTTCGGTGACCACGATCTGCCATTGACCGCGGCCCAGATCCTCGACCTCATAACGGGCGCGCAGGCGGAAGCTTCCGCGCCCGGTGCGATAGGCCTGGGCGATGTTTTCGGGCGGTTCGACGATGATGCCGCCCGTCGGGAAATCCGGTCCGGGGACGTAGTTCAGAAGCGTGTCGTCGCGCGCGTCGGGCGTCTTGATCAGGTGCAGGCAGGCGTCACACAGCTCGGCGATATTGTGCGGCGGGATGTTCGTTGCCATGCCAACAGCGATGCCGGAGGAGCCATTGGCCAAGAGGTTCGGGAAGGACGCGGGCAGAACCACGGGTTCGGTCAGACGGCCATCGTAGTTGTCGCGGAAATCGACGGCGTCTTCGTCGAGCCCTTCCAGAAGCGCCTCGGCGGCGGCGGTCATCCGCGCTTCGGTATAGCGCGAGGCGGCCGGGTTATCGCCGTCGATATTGCCGAAGTTCCCCTGCCCGTCCACCAGCGGGTAACGCATTGCGAAATCCTGGGCGAGACGCGCCATGGCGTCATAGATCGCGCCGTCGCCGTGGGGGTGGAAGTCGCCCATCGTATCGCCGGAGATCTTGGCGGATTTCAGGAACCCGCCGGTGGGCGAGAGACGCAGGCGGTTCATCACATAGAGGATGCGACGATGAACCGGTTTCAGCCCGTCGCGGGCGTCGGGCAGCGCCCGGTGCATGATCGTGGACAGCGCATAGGTCAGATAGCGCTCGCCGATGGCGCGGCGCAGCGGCTCGGCCAAGGTCGGCGGTGGCTTGTCGTTGCTGTCCGCATCATCGCTCATACCACATCTTGTAGACCCCTGTCCCCGTGGCGTCCAGCGGGCATAGGGGGAGGATCCGGGAACTTTTCCCGCTGCTCCCCCGTTGGGTCAGCAACTAGAACGGATACGTACCACTCTCGTGGAGTGAAAATGTTGAGACTGACAGCGATTACCTTGGCGGCGATGTTTGCCGCAGGATCCTTTTACGGGGCCGAGACCGGCGCGCCGGGGGCGCGCGCCAATGCCGAAACGCCCGACGCGATCACTACCGCCGGGAAGACGGTCGAAACCTCGACAATTCTCGCTTCCTTCGGGTTCGACTTTGAGCCGGTTTTGCCGAAACAGGCCGAAAGCGACGTGATTACGCCGCGCGAGGCGATCCAGATCGCGCTTCGCAGAGGCGCAGAGATTCAAGCGGCGCGCGAGGCGGAAGCGGCAGGCCGTGACGAACTTATCCGCATTTCGGAATTCGGAGCCACGAACGCCCCCGTCGCGATCTCATCCGACGACAGGCTGTGGATGGTGACGGCAAGCCGGGTGAACCTGCGTGCAGGTCCGGGAACGTCCCATGCCGTGCTGGATCAGGTTGCGCTTAACGACCGGGTAAAGGTGCTGGAAACGGGTGAGGAGTGGGTTCGTATCCGGTTGCCCGAGACGGGCAAGACCGCATGGATTTTCGGCAAGTTCGTGGCCCCCGTAAACGGCTGACCCGGTTTTCGGTTGATCACTGACGCTGCGCCCCGTACCCCGCTTTCGGGAGGCAGGCAGGTGATGAAATGACCAAGCGTTCAATTCTGATCACGGGATGCTCGTCCGGCATCGGTTATGACGCGGCACATGGTCTGCGCGACAAGGGCTGGCGCGTCTTCGCATCTTGCAGAAAGCCCGGGGACTGCGCGCGGCTGACCGAGGAAGGGTTCGAAAGCCCCCGGATCGATTACGAAGACAGTGCGAGCATCGAAACCGGTCTGGCCGAGGTTCTGGAGGCCACGGGCGGAAGAATTGACGCCCTGTTCAACAACGGAGCCTATGGGCTTCCCGGTGCGGTCGAGGATTTGCCGACCGATGGGCTGCGGGCGATCTTCGAGGCGAATTTCTTTGGCTGGCATGAGCTGACCCGGCGGGTGATCCCCGTGATGCGCGCGCAAGGCGCAGGCCGGATCGTGCAGTGTTCGTCGGTTCTGGGATTTGTACCGCTTTACTGGCGAGCGGCCTATGTGGCGACGAAATACGCGCTGGAAGGCTATACCGATACACTGCGGATGGAGATGGACGGGACGGGCATAAAGGTGTGCCTGATCGAACCCGGTCCGATCACCTCGCGCATCCGGGCAAACTCGATCCCGCATTTCGAACGGTGGATCGACTGGCAGGCTTCGCCGCGTGCCGCGCAATATCAGGCCCGGTTGATGAAGCGGCTTTATGCGGAAACGGGGAAGCCCGATCCGTTCGAGTTGCCACCGAAAGCGGTGACCGAAAAGCTGATCCATGCGGTCGAGAGCCCGCGCCCGAACCCCCGATATTACGTGACGCGCCCGACCTATATCATGGGGTTCGCACGGCGTGTTCTGTCGACCCGTGCGCTGGATCGGATCATCCGCAAGGGCGCGTGAGATTCGCGTGGGTGCGGCCCGATTTCCCTGCCCGGACACCGAATAGTTCTGTCGACTGAAGACAATCCCGCGCTGGGGCGGAAGAGGCATGGGTGAAAACTGGGCCGTGCCGTCTCACTGGCTGAAAATACCGTCACCCGCGACGGGTTCGGACAAAAAAGGCACACCCCAAACGCCGTTTTTGGACGATGGCGCTTGCGATGCGCCCCATTCGTGACTACGAATAGTTAACGGTTTTGATTTCGCTCAATGCCATATTTTTATTGAAGTTTTTATTAGCGTTGTACTTTTAAAGAATACGTCGCTTGTCTTAACGATGTCACCCATCTGAACAAAACAGCCGTTAGCGGAGTACCGCTCGCAATGGACGACGATGTCCCTCGCCCCTGTGCGATTCGCACGGATTGGAACGTGTTTCCAACGTCCGCCGGCCTTGGTCCGGTTAGGGCGCCAAAGACCCCGCGCTGGTGTCTTGCCCTGCTTGCCGGGCCGGTTCTCTGCATCCTTGCCGTTTCGGCGCTTGGCGATGCTTTAGCACACTATAGTGCAAGCCGCCGGACACGCCCGCCGCGGAAGCGTTTGCGACAGCCCAGATTCTCTCTTCGCATTCCCCGATAAACCCCCTATGTCCCCCTGCAAACAGGAGGATCAGATCGTGGACCCATTTCTTGTCATCGTCGTCGTCTCGGCCTTCGTCGTGCTGGGCATTCTGATGGTCGGCATCGGCGGCTTCGCCAAGGGTGGCGAGTTCAACAAGAAACACGCCAACAGGATTATGCGTTACAGGCTGGCGGCGCAGTTCATCGCCGTGGTTCTGATCCTCGGCTACGTCGCGTGGCGCGGAACGGGGAACTAGCAGATGGTTGTTCTGAACAAGATCTATACGAAAACCGGCGATGCCGGCGAAACCGCCCTGGGCAATGGCGCGAGGGTCGCGAAGCATTCCATGCGGGTCTCGGCCTATGGTACTGTCGACGAGGCCAACGCGACGATCGGACTGGCGCGTCAGCATGCATCGGGCGAGATGGATGCAATGCTGTCGATGATCCAGAACGACATGTTCGACCTGGGCGCCGATCTGTGCCGTCCGGATATGGAAAAGGACGCCGAGGCCGAATACCCGCCCCTGCGCATGTCTGATGCGCAGGTGGCGCGGCTTGAATCCGAGATCGACAGGATGAATGCCGATTTGGAACCCCTGCGGTCGTTCATCCTGCCCGGCGGATCGGCGCTGGCCGCGCATCTGCACCTTTGCCGGACGGTCTCGCGACGGGCGGAGCGGATGACGGTGGAACTGGCAACGATGGAGTCGGTGAACCCGGCAGCGGTAAAGTACCTCAACCGCCTGTCGGACTGGTTTTTTGTCGCGGGCCGGGTCGTCAATAACGGCGGCAAGGACGACGTGCTTTGGGTGCCGGGGGCGAACCGTTAGAGCGCTTTGCATTTGATATGAATCGCAACTCGCTTTAGAAGGGTTCGTCCGGCTCCCACAGCTCGATCGGGTTGCCTTCGGGATCGTTGGTCCAGGCGAACCGGCCATTGGGATGATCCTCGGGCTCACGCGTGACCCTGGTTCCGGCGGCTTCGAGCTGCGCGATCATCGCGTCGAGGTCGCGGACCCGGAAGTTCAGCATGAAGGGATGTTCCTTGTCGGTGACCGGATCCTTCACGGTTGTGAAGGGTGCGAAGACCGTGGTTCCGGCCTCTTGTTGCCAGGGTTTGGTTTCGTAGTCGTCGGGGACGAGATCGATTCCAAGGTTAGCGCGATACCATTCGGCCAGCGCCTTTTTGTCTTTCGACGGGAAGAAGAATCCGCCGATCCCGGTTACTTTTTCCATGGGTTTCCCTTTCGAAGCACCCGCCGTTCATAGCGCAGAACCGCGGTTTCTGGAACGATCGGGTACCGTTGCGTCAACCGGCACAGGTTTTGACGAACGGGATTTAGGCTGTAGGCTGAGGCTCCGCACCATTGACCGCGAGTCTGCCGATGCTTGCCCGCAAACCGCCCGTTTACAGCCGTGCCGAGTATGTTTCGGATGCAGTGATCCATGTCTCGGGCATCGCATTTGCGCTGGTCGGCGGGCCGGTGATCGTGACACTGGCCGCCCTGTGGATCGGCGAGGCCGGGATTGTCGGCGCGATGGGCATCTATGTGATCACGCTTCTGGCGATGCTGACCTGTTCGGCGCTTTACAACATGGTCACCGTGCCGGGCTGGAAAACTGTCCTGCGGCGGATCGATCAGAGCGCGATTTATTTCAAGATTGCAGGTACCTACACTCCGTTCGTGATCTTGTCGGGCAGCCATGCCGGGTGGTTTCTGACGGGTATCTGGGGCGTTGCGATCGGCGGCGCCTCACTGGTTCTGTTCGCGCCGGGGCGGTTCAAATGGCTGGCGATTGCAGCCTATCTGGCGCTTGGCTGGGCGGGCGTAGTGGGCGGCGGGCCACTGGTCTGGAGCCTGTCGGGCCCGGTTCTGATCCTGCTTCTGGTTGGTGGCGGACTGTATACCGCGGGCGTTGCCTTTCTGGTCTGGGAACGCCTGCCCTTTCACAACACGATCTGGCATGTGTTCGTGCTCGCCGCGACGGTGGTGTGCTATGCGGCACTGGTGGTTGAGCTCCTCCGCCGGGCAGGTAGCGTGTCCCTTCCCGGCTGACCGCGAAACCCCAGAAAATCAAACGACGCGGCGTCGATACGACATGGCGCGTCGATTTTGCACTGTTTTCCCAGACCGCTCCGCGATAACACCGTCGCGATTATCCGGCGCTAATGCGCCCGAAACCGATGGAGAGATGCGCAATGAAGGTGCTTGTGCCTGTGAAACGCGTGATCGATTACAACGTGAAGGTTCGCGTGAAGGCGGACGGAACCGGGGTCGATCTCGCCAACGTCAAGATGTCGATGAACCCGTTCGACGAGATCGCCGTGGAAGAGGCTATTCGCCTGCGCGAAGCGGGCACGGCGGAAGAGGTCGTCGCGGTATCGATTGGCGTCGAGAAGGCACAGGAAACGCTGCGCACGGCGCTGGCCATGGGTGCGGATCGGGCGATCCTGATCGTGGCCGCCGATGACGTGCACACGGATATCGAGCCTTTGGCTGTGGCCAAGCTTCTGAAAGCCGTGATCGACGAGGAACAGCCTGGTGTCGTGCTTTGCGGCAAGCAAGCGATCGACAATGACATGAACGCGACCGGCCAGATGCTGGCGGCGCTGACCGGCTGGGCGCAGGCGACGTTCGCCTCGGGCGTCGAAATCGACGGCGACAGCGCGCTGGTGACTCGCGAGGTCGATGGCGGCTTGCAGACGATCAAGGTGAAGATGCCCGCGATCATCAGCGTGGACCTGCGGCTGAACGAGCCGCGCTATGCGTCGCTGCCGAACATCATGAAAGCGAAGAAGAAGCCGCTGGATCAAAAGACGCCCGCCGATTACGGCGTCGACGTCACGCCGCGCCTGACGATCACCAAGACGGTCGAGCCTGCGGGCCGCAAGGCCGGGGTCATGGTCAGTTCGGTGGACGAACTGGTGGAAAAACTTAAAGACGAAGCGGGGGTGATCTGATGGCGGTTCTTCTTCTGGCGGAAATCACCGATGGTGAACTGGCGATGGACGCAACCGCGAAGGCGGTGACAGCGGCCAAGATGCTGGGCGATGTGACGGTTCTCGCGGCGGGTGCCACGGCAGCCGATGCAGCCGCAACCGCTGCTACGATCAACGGTGTGTCGAAGGTTCTGGTGGCGGAAGATCCGTCGCTGGGTCACCGGCTGGCCGAACCGACAGCGGCGCTGATCGTGTCGCTGGCGGGCGATTACGAGCATATCGTGGCCCCGGCAACGACGGATGCCAAGAACGTCCTGCCCCGCGTGGCAGCACTTCTGGATGCGATGGTGATCTCGGACGTGTCGGCGGTTGTCGACGGCAATACGTTCGAGCGTCCGATCTATGCGGGCAACGCCGTGCAGACGGTTCAGTCCTCGGACGCGAAAAAGGTCGTGTCGTTCCGGACATCGACCTTCGATGCTGCCGAAACAGGCGGTTCGGCCCCGGTCGAGACGATTTCCGCCGTGGCCGATCCGGGCCTGTCGGAATGGGTAGAGGACAAGGTAGCGGCAAGCGACCGTCCCGAGCTGACGAGTGCCGGGATTGTCGTTTCGGGGGGACGTGGCGTGGGATCGGAAGACGATTTCGCGATGATCGAGAAGCTGGCGGACAAGCTGGGCGCGGCTGTCGGCGCGTCGCGTGCCGCGGTCGATTCCGGCTATGCGCCGAACGACTGGCAGGTGGGTCAGACCGGCAAGGTCGTGGCACCGGAGTTGTATATTGCTGTCGGCATCTCGGGCGCGATCCAGCACCTTGCGGGGATGAAGGATTCCAAGGTGATCGTCGCGATCAACAAGGACGAAGAGGCGCCGATCTTTCAGGTGGCCGATTACGGGCTTGTGGCCGACCTCTTTACCGCTGTGCCGGAGTTGATGGAGAAGCTCTGACCGCTTTTCAAAGAAAAGACCAATGACGCCCTGTCGGACACTGGTTCGCAGGGCGTTTTCTTTTGCGATCAGGTCTGGCTGAGCGCCTGTTCGACGAGTTGGGCCACGACGCGATGGGTGCGCGGGCCCGGCAGTTCCCGCGCCATAGCAATCTCCAGTTCGGAAAACACCATGCCTTCCGGCGCGGCCTCGGGATCACGCGGCGGGATTGCGACCCTGATCAGCTTCGATGTTTTCTTGCCCAGCCGGTCGATCATCTCTTTGGTTACGAAGAGGGGATCGGGATCACTGGGGGCCGACGCGGGGTCTTCGGGGTTGCGGCTGGACAGCCACAAGAGCGCGGCAGGCCTGCCGATCCGCTCCAGCAGGTCATCCATACGCTGCACCCAGACCTCGGTCAGTTCATGCCGGATGGCCCTGAACCGTTCCGGGCAGATGTCGAGCAGAACGCTCAGCAGATGCCGGGTGAAGTGGATATCGGCGAAATCGACCTCTGGATAAAGCGTGCGCAGATCGTCGGAGGCATAGAGGAAACGGTCGTTCCGCCGCGTGTGGACCGAGTAGTAACGGTTCGACAGCTTATGCGCGCCCATGACCTGAATGACGCAGGCGCGGGCACCCCGGCACAGCTCGGCAATCGTCGGATCGTCATGGAACGCGTCGATGCCCGCATTGACACTGCCGAGGTTCAGGGCGGCGATGCCCGCCTGCTCTGCGAAGAGTTCGGGAAACGGCGTTTCGATGAACTTGCCGTAGGTTTCGGTCGAGCCGAGAAAGGCGACGTAATCGCGCGACATATCGCAACGCGGCCCCCGGAACAGCAGTTTCGAACTGCCGTATCGGCAGGGAGCATAGTCCAATTTGCCCTCAACAAGGCGCTCATAAGCCATCTATTCCACCCCTGGAATGTCTCACCACGCATGGTTGTGACATCCAAGTATTGCCAAATGCCTAAGGGCGGCGGGGTCGCTTCGCCCTTGCACCCGCGCTGCACTGCCGCATAAAGTCCGGCGACAGGCAGGAAAGGTTCTGAAGATGGAGATTCAATCGGTCGGAGTGGTCGGCGCCGGGCAGATGGGCAACGGCATTGCCCATGTCTTTGCCGTGGCGGGCTATGACGTTCTTCTGACCGATGTCAGCCGTGACAGCCTTGACCGGGCGCTGGAGATCATCGAGGGCAATATGGGCCGTCAGGTGGCCCGCGGAAAGATCGCCGAGGCCGATCAGGCGGCGGCGCTGAAGCGGATCAAGACGACGATGACCCTGACCGATCTGGGCCAGACGGACCTGATCATCGAGGCGGCGACAGAGCGCGAGACGGTGAAGGTCGCGATCTTCGAGGATCTGGTACCGCATCTGCGGCCCGAGACGATTCTGACATCGAACACATCCTCGATCTCGATTACGCGGCTGGCGAGCCGGACGGACCGGCCCGAGAAGTTCATGGGGTTCCATTTCATGAACCCCGTGCCGGTGATGCAGTTGGTCGAACTGATCCGCGGGATCGCGACGGACGAAGAGACCTATCAGGCGCTGCACGGGGTGGTCGAGAAGCTGGGCAAGACATCGGCCACGGCGGAGGATTTCCCGGCCTTCATCGTGAACCGCATCCTGATGCCGATGATCAACGAGGCGGTCTATACGCTTTATGAAGGTGTGGGTAATGTGTCGTCGATCGACGGTGCCATGAAGCTTGGGACGAACCACCCGATGGGGCCCTTGGAGCTTGCGGATTTCATCGGGCTGGATACCTGCCTTGCGATCATGAACGTGCTGCATGACGGGCTGGCGGATACGAAATACCGCCCCTGCCCGCTTTTGACGAAATATGTCGAGGCCGGATGGCTGGGCCGGAAATCCGAACGCGGGTTCTACGACTACCGGGGCGACGTGCCGGTTCCGACCCGGTGACGCGCCCCTAGCGGTATAGCAGCGAGATACCGTCCATGAAGACATGCACTTTCGCGGGATCGGCGGTCAGCTTGACTTCCTGACCGCGCACTTCGGAATGGATGCCGGGAAGTTTCGCCAGAACCTGATCGCCGTTCTCGCGCGCCTCGAAATAGAGGATCGTCAATTCGCCCAGCGCCTCGACGTAATCGACACGGCCGTCATAGATGCTGTCGCCCTCGGTTTCGACGAAATCCTCGGGCCGAATGCCGACGCGCACGCGTTTGCCCATGTCGTCGGGGCGCGATGGGATGTTTGAAACGGCGATGCCTTCGCCGTCGATCTGAACGCGGGTCCGCTCGCCCGTCTCGATGATTTCGCCGTCCAGAAGACACATGGCGGGCGATCCGATGAACTGGGCGACGAATTCGCTGTTGGGGCGTTCGTAAAGCTCAAGCGGCGTGCCGACCTGAGCCACGCCCTTGTTGGCCAGAACCACGATGCGCGAAGCCAGCGTCATCGCCTCGACTTGGTCATGGGTGACGTAGATCATCGTCGAATCCGGCATCTGCTCCTTCAGCTGCGCGATCTGGATGCGGGTCGCGACGCGGAGGGCGGCGTCGAGATTCGAGAGCGGTTCGTCGAAGAGATAGACCTTGGGGTCGCGCACGATCGACCGGCCGATGGCCACACGCTGACGCTGGCCACCCGAGAGGGCTTTGGGCAGACGGTCGAGATATTCGGTCAGTTGCAGCTTATCGGCTGCCGCCGAGACGGCTTCCTTGATTTCCGCATCGGCCTTTTTCGCCAGCCGGAGGGCGAAGGCCATATTGTCGTAAACAGTCATATGCGGATAGAGCGCGTAGGACTGAAACACCATGGCGATGCCGCGTTCGGAGGGCGGGACGTCATTGACCAGAACCCCGTCGATTTCAAGCGTGCCATCGGTGATCTTTTCCAGCCCCGCGATCATCCGCAGAAGCGTGGACTTGCCACAACCCGAGGGGCCGACGAACACGATCAACTCGCCCTGCTTGATATCGAGGTCGATGTTCTTGAGAACCTCAACGGTGCCGCCATAGGACTTGCCCACGTCCTTGAGTATCAGATCTGCCATTGTCGTCCCTCCCCGCGCGGCTCAGCCGCGCCTATTGGCCCTCGTCCAAGGCGAAATACGCCTGGTACGGGGGAAGCGTGATGGTTGTGTCGGTGATATCGGCCCGGAACGGGGCGCCCTTGTCCTGTCGCCAATTGCCTGGGGGCTGCGCCAGTTCGAGTTCGCCCGCAGACAGGTTGAAGGCGCAGAACATACGCGCGCCGTCATGCTCGCGGACCAAGCTGATCATGCGGTCGTTGTAATCGACCAGTTCGAGCGTGCCTTTCGCCAGCACTGGATGCGCTTTCCGGAAGGCGATCATGCTCTGGTAAAAGGCCAGCGTGCTGTTCGGATCTTCCTCCTGCACGCCCACGGCCTGATGCAGATGCTCCATCGCAACCGGCAGCCATGGCTTGCCGTCGGTGAAGCCTCCCGTCTGGTTGTCGCGGACCCATGGCATGGGCGTCCGGCAGCCGTCGCGCCCCTTGAACTTGGGCCAGAAACGGATGCCGTAGGGGTCCTGCAATTCTTCGAACGCCACATAGGCCTCGGTCAGCCCCAGTTCTTCGCCCTGATAGAGGCAGACAGACCCGCGCAGCGACATCAGGAGTGCGGCATAGACCCGTTGGGCCGGTTCCGGGAGGTTCCAGCGCGAGCTGTGGCGCACGACGTCATGGTTGGAATAGGCCCAGCACGCCCAACCGTCTGACAGGATGTGGTTCGATTTATCCAGTACGTTGCCGATGAAGGTTCCGGTCGGTTCGTTATTCGACAGAAGTGCAAAGTCATAGCACATATGCACCTTGTCGCCGCCCGAGGTGTATTCGGCCTGAATCTCCATGCCCCGTTGCGCCTCGCCCACCTCGCCCACGGCGGCGCGCGCGCCGTACTCGTTCATCAGCGACCGCAGTCGCCGGAGGAAGTCGAGGTTCTCGGGCTGGTTCTTGTCGTACAGGTGGTTCTGGAAGTTGTAGGGGTTCACCGCGGGTGCGGTGTCGTCGTTGCGGTCTTCCGGATCGAGTGCGGGATTGTCGCGCAACTCCTTGTCATGGAAGTAGAAATTGATGGTGTCCAACCGGAATCCATCGACCCCGCGTTCGAGCCAGAACCGGGCCACATCCAGCAGTTCGGCCTGCACATCAGGGTGGTGCAGGTTTAGGTCGGGCTGTTCGGCAAGGAAGTTGTGCATGTAATACTGCATGCGCTCGCCATCCCATTCCCAGGCCGATCCGCCAAAGATCGACAGCCAGTTGTTGGGCGGTGTTCCGTCGGGTTTCGCATCGGCCCAGACGTACCAGTCGGCCTTTGCGTTGTCGCGTGAGGCGCGGCTTTCCTTGAACCACGGGTGTTGGTCCGAGGTGTGGGACAGGACGAGGTCGATCATCACCCGCAGGCCAAGCTCATGGGCGCGGGTGATCATCGCATCGAAATCGCCGAGCGTGCCGAACATCGGGTCGATGTCGCGATAGTCCGAGACGTCATAGCCGAAATCCAGCATCGGCGAACGGAAGAAGGGCGAGATCCAGATCGCATCCACGCCCAGATCCGCCACATGGGGCAGCCGGTGGATGATGCCCGCAAGATCGCCAATCCCGTCACCATTCGAGTCCTGGAAGCTGCGCGGGTAGATCTGATAGATCACTGCACCGCGCCACCAATCCTCGTCCTGCGCGGGTTCGGGCCGCGCATCCATGACAGGTTCGAGAAACACCATTCGTCCGGTCCTACTTACTTGACAGAGCCGGCCAGAAGGCCACGCACGAGATACCGTTGCATTGCGAAGAACACGATCAGCGGCACCGCGATCGACACGAAGGCCGAGGTCGCGAGAATCTCCCAGTTGCCGCCCCGTGTGCCGAGAAGCTCGACGATCTGTTTCGTCATCACCGTCGTCTCGCCCGTCGCGTCGATCAGGAACACGAGCGCCACCAGAAGGTCGTTCCATGTCCAGAGGAACTGGAAGATCGCGAAGCTGGCGAGTGCCGGGAAGGACAGGGGCAGGATGATCTTGACGAAGATCTGGAAATCCGTGGCCCCGTCGACCTTGGCGTTCTCGATGATATCCCGCGGCAACCCGACCATGTAGTTACGTAAGAGATATATGGCGAGCGGCAGGCCAAAGCCCGTATGGGCCATCCAGACGCCCAGATACCCCTTTCCGATCCCGATCTCGTTGTGGAATTTCAAAAGCGGGATCAGCGCGAGTTGCAGGGGCACGACCAGCAGCCCCACAACCGCCGCGATCAGCAGCGCGCGCCCCGGGAAGTCCATCCATGCAAGCGCATAGGCCGCAAAGGCCGCCACGAGGATCGGGATGATCGTCGCCGGGATCGTCACGGTCAGCGTGTTGAAGAACGCCTTGAGCATCCCTTCCCTGTTGTCGGGACCAAGGACGTTTCGATAGTTCTGAAGCGTGAACTCGGGTGGCGTCGTCTTGGTGATGAACACCCGTTCGCCGCGTCGGCCTTCGAACTCCACGTCACCCTCGAGCCGGTAGGTGCCGTCTTCGGACAGGGTCAGCCGTCCGTCATCGCCCATATCCGCCGTATCGCCGGGAGCGAAGGCGGACACATCGCGCGCGCTGGTGCCCCATGCGGAGATCGGTGCGCGTTCGATGCCCTCTTCGTCAAAGAGGTTGCCCTCGATCACGAAAAGCGTGCCCTCGCGGAGCTGCGTTTCGGGTGCGGCGGTGCGCAGTTGCACCGTCTGCTCGGTCGGGAACAGCGAGGCCCACCAGCCGGACGATGCGATCTGGTCGGCAGTCCGGAAGGACGACACCAGAAGGCCCAGCGTCGGGAACACCCAGAGCGCCACCAGGATGACGACCGAGATGTGAACGGCCCAGGACAGGCCCGATTTCTTGCCCGCAATGTTATCCATCAGCGCATCTCCTTACGGGCGTTGTGCACATTCCAGACAAGGATCGGCGTCACCAGAAGCATGATGATCATGGCGCTGGCCGAGCCCACCCCCCAGTCATTGGCGCGGAACAGTTTGTCGTACATGTAGTTGGCGAGAACCTGTGTCTCCCATTGCCCGTTGGTCATCGCGAACACGATGTCGAAGACCTTGAGCACGACGATGGTGATCGTGGTCCAGACCACGACGATGGTACCCATGATCTGCGGCACCTTGATCTTGAAGAAGATCTGCAAAGGGTTCGCGCCATCGACGATGGCGGCTTCGATGGTCTCCTCGGGGATGCCGCGCAGGGCGGCCGAGAGGATGACCATGGCGAAACCGGTCTGGATCCAGACCAGAACGATCATCAGAAAGATGTTGTTCCAGAAGGGGATCGTCAGGAAGGTCTGGGGTTCGTTGCCGAAGAAGACGAGGATGGCGTTCAGGATGCCGATCTGCTCTTCGCCGGCGGGGCGCGTGTCATAGACCAGCTTCCAGATCACCGCCGCGCCCACGAAGGAAATCGCCATGGGCATGAAGATGAGCGATTTGGCGATATTGCCCCATTTTATCCGGTCGGTGAGCTGGGCGGCCAGAAGCCCGAAGGCGGTCGATGCCGCGGGAACCACGATCAGCCAGACCATGTTGTTGCGCAATGCTTCCCAGAACTTCGGTTCGCTGAACATCTGTGCGTAGTTCGCGCCACCGACGAAGCCCCCGCCCTGCGAGCGGTCGGTCAACGACAGGCGCAGGGTTTCGACAACCGGATAGGCAAGGTACAGGCCAAGGGCGATCAGGGCCGGGGCCAGAAACAGCCAGGGCCGGATCATGTTCGCGCGGTTGATGTTGCGGCCCGCATTGGGCCCGCGCGCGGGGAACAGAACCTTGTCGAGAAACTGGTTCGAGAAATAGAAGTACCCGATACAGCCGCCGACGCCGATAAAGATGGTCAGCAGACCCTGTAAGGCCGGATGCATGGCGTCCCCTCCCGCATTGAAATGGCTTGGTCTTTTGTCTTTGAGGGTCCAAGCGGCACCAGGACCCTCAAGGGCGTCATGCCCGCTTTACTTGAGCGCGTCCCAGCTTGACTGGATCTCGGAGGTGACGGTTTCCGCGTCCTTCGAACCCGAGGAGAAATCCACCATGCCGGTCCAGAAGGTACCCGCGCCGACGCCGCCCGGCATCAGGTCCGACCCGTCGAAGCGGAATGTCGTGGCGTTCAGCAGAATGTCACCCAGAGCGCGGCGGATGTCGGTCACGTAGACGTCCGGGTTCACGCCGGTATGGGGTGTCAGGAAACCGCCCGCCTCCTGGCTCATCCACAGCTCATGCGCAATCGCAGTCTGAAGGAAGTCGATGAAGCCGTGGGCCGCGTCGTTTTCGTTGGTGATCGCGAACAGTGTGCCAGCACCAAGAACCGGCGAGCCCAGATCCTTTTCGGCAAAGGCCGGGAAGTAGAAGAAATCCACATCCTCACCCACTTCGGTACCTTCTGGAAAGAAGGCCGGAATGAACGATGCCTGACGGTGCATCATGCACTGGGCCGGGCTGCTGAAGAGGCCTTTCGGGCTGTCGCGGAAGTCGACTGCCGCGGTATCGGCGGCGTTGCCGGCGACATAATCGTCGTTACCGGTCAGTGTCGCATACTGCTCCAAAACCTCGATGACCTTCGGGTCGTTGAACGGCATCTCATTCGTCACCCACTGGTCATACACCTCGGGCGAATGCATCCGCAGCATCAGATCCTCGACCCAGTCGGTCGCGGGCCAGCCGGTGGCACCGCCGGATCCGAGACCGACGCAAAGCGGCGTCTCGCCATCGGCGACCATCTGGTCCATGAGCGCCACGAATTCTTCCATCGTTTCGGGCACTTCATAGTCGAAGTCTTCGAAGTTTTCCGGGATGTACCAGACCAGCGATTTCACATCGGCCTTGTACGGGAATGCATAGAAATTCTCGGTCCCATCGGCGCCTTCATAGCTGCCAAGAGCCACCCAGCTGTCGCCCGCGGCGTAGTTTTCGGACATCCAGTTCGCCGCATCATCGCCAAGCGGTGTGAGGAAGCCGCGCCCGGCCATATCGGAGGCAAGACCAGGCTGCGGGAACACAGCGATGTTCGGGGCCGAACCGGCCTCGGAATCGACGACAATCTGCTGTTCGAAACTGTCGGACCCGGTGTAGCGGACATCGGCGCCGGTTGCCTCGCGGAAGAAGTTCAGAACGTTTTCCAAGGCTTCGGCGTCGGGGCCGAGCCACGGGCCGAAGATCGTAAGCTGCTGGCCCGAGAAATCGTTGGCCGCTGCGAACTCGTCGTAACTCGCCCAATTGAAGTCGCCATCGCCCGGCGTGACCATCAGGTGCCCGGCCGCATGGGCCGATCCAGCCAGAAGCGCCACCGCCGCCGCGCCGGCATACAGCTTGTATGTCATATGATTACCTCCCAGTTCGTTGCGTGCCATCACACGCTTGTTGTTTTATGCCCGCTATCGGAGATCCAGAGAGATTTTCCAAAGCGCTTTGGCTGGCGAAAGCGTCGCTCAAACAGCAGGCTCTGTCAATCTCGATTTCGTGATTGTCCTGATTTTCATATATTTTTCCTGCACGATTACGAGCAGGTCTCGAAATCTCTGTTTTGACCTTACCGGAATCTGTCGATAGGCTTTGCTTTGAAACCAAAGCGATTTGAATACGGAAACCGCATGAAACTTAAAGAGTTGGCCAAGTCTCTGGGCCTGTCGCCAACGACGGTCAGCCGGGCGATCAACGGTTACCCGGAGGTCAGCGAGGCGACGCGGGCCCGGGTCATGGCCGCAGCCCAGCGCCACGATTATCAGCCCAATCCAAGGGCCAAGGCGCTTGCCACCGGGCAGAGCATGGCGATCGGTCATGTGATTCCCCTCGCGACCCGGCATGAGATGGTGAACCCAGTTTTTGCCGATTTCATCGCCGGTGCGAGCGAGATCTATGCGCGCGAAGGCTTTGACATTCATCTGACCGTCGTGAGCGACGAGGGCGAAGAGAAAGCCTATCGCGATATCGCCGCGAAAGGCTCGGTCGATGGGATCATCGTGCATGCGCCGCGGGCCAATGACGGGCGGATCGCACTGTTGTCGTCGGTCGGGTTGCCGTTTGTGGTGCACGGGCGGGCAACCGGGATCGACGCGGCCTATAACTGGGTCGATGTGAACAACCGTCGCGCCTTCCGCCGGGCGGCCGAGTTCCTGGTCGATCTGGGACACCGCAGAATTGCCTTGGTGAACGGGCTTGAGACAATGGAGTTCGCCATGCGGCGGAGGTCGGGGTTTGTCGAGGCGCTGACCGCGCGTGGTATCGAGCCCGATCCCGACCTGATGCTGTCGGACGAGATGACCGAGCAGTACGGGTATCAGTCGGCCAAGACGCTGCTGGCCCGCGCTGATCCTCCCACCGCGTTTCTGTGTTCCTCGATGATCAGCGCCTTTGGCATCAGACGCGCGACAGACGAAGCCGGGCTGAAGCTGGGGCGGGACCTGTCGCTGATCGCCCATGACGACGATCTGTCCTACCTGCAGAACGGTGCGGATGACCCGATCTTTACCGCGCTCCGGTCGTCGGTGCGCGAAGCCGGGCGGCGTGCGGCCACCATCCTGATCGACCAGATCCGCAATCCCGGGCCGCCGGTCCATGACCTGCTCGAAGCGGAGTTTCTGGTCGGTCGCTCGACCGCCCCTGCCCCGCACCCCGCCCGCGCGCTGAACGCCTGAGCCACGAAGGACGACACATGGATCACAACCGCCGCGACTTTCCCGACGGGTTTCTGTTCGGCACCGCGACCTCGGCCTATCAGATCGAAGGTCATGCCCATGGCGGCGCGGGCCCGACCCATTGGGACAGTTTCGCCGCGACGCCGGGCAATGTCGCGGGAGCCGAGAACGGTGCCATCGCCTGTGACCATTATCACCGGTGGGAAGAGGATCTTGATCTGGTCGCGGGTGCGGGGTTCGACGTCTATCGATTTTCCACAAGCTGGGCGCGTGTGATGCCCGAAGGCCGTGGCAGGATCAACGCGGAGGGCCTTGATTTCTATGACAGTCTTGTGGACGGGATGCTGGAGCGCGGGCTGAAACCGGCAGCCACGCTGTATCACTGGGAACTGCCCTCGGCGCTGGCCGATCTGGGCGGGTGGCGGAACCGCGACATTGCCGGGTGGTTCGGGGATTTCGCGGAAGTCGTCATGGGCCGGATCGGTGACAGGCTGTGGTCGGCCGCCCCGATCAACGAGCCATGGTGCGTGGGCTGGCTCAGCCACTTTCTGGGCCATCATGCGCCCGGCCTGCGCGATATCCGCGCGACCGCCCGCGCGATGCATCATGTCATGCTGGCCCACGGGACCGCCATTCAGGCGATGCGCGGGTTGGGCATGGGCAATCTGGGCGGTGTGTTCAATCTTGAGTACTCGACACCGGTCGATAACAGTCCGGAGGCTGCCGGGGCCGCCGCCCGCTATGATGCGATCTATAACCGGTTCTTCCTGTCGGGTGCGTTCCTCGGAACGTACCCCGAAGAGGTTCTGAGCGGTCTGGCTCCGCATCTGCCCGACGGTTGGCAGGATGATTTCGACGTGATCACGGCGCCTTTGGACTGGTGCGGGATCAACTACTACACCCGGAAGCTGATCGGCCCGGATGCGGGGCCCTGGCCGCATCTGAGGGAGGTCGAAGGCCCCCTTCCCAAGACCGCAATGGGATGGGAGATCTATCCCGATGGGTTGGAAGCGTTTCTGAGCCGTGTTCACCGGGATTATGCGAAGGGCCTGCCGATTCATGTGACTGAAAACGGGATGGCCAACCGCGACAGCATCAAGAACGGGCAGGTCGGCGATCCTGAACGCACCGCCTATCTGAACGAACACCTGGCATCGGTCCGCCGTGCGATAGAGGCCGGTGTACCCGTCGAAGGCTATTACATGTGGTCGCTGCTGGACAATTACGAATGGGCGTTCGGCTATGACAAGCGGTTCGGACTGGTCCATGTGGACTTCGACACCTTGAAGCGCACCCCGAAAGCATCCTATCACGCAGTGGCCACCGCCCTTTCCCGCTAAGGCCTTTTTCGCGAAGGATTGCCGATGTCCGCCGTCCAGCCATCCGACATGAGATCGCTTGTCGCCGATATCGGTGGGACGAATACGCGGGTCGCGCTGGCACGCGGAGGCGTGCTGCAACAAGAGACGATCCAACGGTTTCGCAATACCGAACATGCCGGGATCGAAAACGTACTGCGCGCCTATGCCGAAGCCCAGAGCAACCCGGACTGCGATGCGGCCTCTGTCGCGATTGCCGGGCCGGTGCGGGACGGGCATGGCACGCTGACCAATCTGGACTGGACGATCGACGAAGACACCCTGAGCCGGGTGACCGGAGCGCGTTTTGCCGCCGTTCTGAACGATCTGCAGGCGCAGGGCCACGCGCTTGACCGGATCGCGCCCGAGAACCTGCGCGAGGTGATTTCAGGCCCTGCCCCGGTTCCCGGGGCGTCGCAACTGGTCATCGGCATCGGAACGGGGTTCAACGTGGCCCCTGTTCATCATCTGGGCGCAGCCCGGTTGGTAGCACCGTCCGAGGCCGGTCACGGCAACCTTCCGGTCCGGACCGAAGCCGAGTTGCGCCTGTGCCAGTTCGTCGAAGCCGCCCACGGATTTCCCGCGGTCGAAGACGTTCTGTCCGGGCGTGGACTGGAACGGGTATACGCCTGGCTCGGCCATGAGGCGGGCCACGCGAAAGAGCGCAAGGCCGCCGAGATCATGGCCGCCTGCAACGATCATGCCGACCCGACCGCCGCCGAGGCCGTACGCCGGTTCGTCCGGATACTGGGAAGGGTTGCCGGCAACCAGGCGCTGGATCACCTGCCCTTCGGCGGTGTCTTTCTGGCGGGCGGTGTCGCCCGCGCCATGGCCCCGCATCTGATTCCAATGGGCTTTGCCGATGCATTCCGAGACAAGGGACGGTTCGCCGGTTTCATGCAGAATTTCAGCGTGTCGGTCATCGAGGACGATTATGCGGCGCTTGCCGGATCGGCGGCCCATCTGGCCCGGATCTCGGACGCGACCTGACCGCATTTTGCCGGCGACGCAAGAAAACTCGTGATTGCGTAACTCCGCCTTAACCCGACCGCGCCTAAACCCTGCCGGACTGTATTCCGAATGGGGGAAGTCATGCTGCGACATGTTGCGAAACCGCAGGGGCGGGCCTGATGACAGAGCGATTGGAGCTTGAGGCACGTCTTGATCTGCCTGCATCTGAACGATTGCTGGCGCAACTGACCGTGGCGCGGGGCAAGGCGATCACGCTCGATGCCAGCGCGGTCGATCATCTGGGTGCCCATGCACTTCAGACGCTGCTTGTGGCGCGCGCGTCCTGGGAAAAGGACGAGAACAGTTTTGTCGTCGACGCCCTTTCGGACAAAGCGGACGCCGCTCTTGCAACGCTTGGTGTCAAACCGGCCGACCTGACCTGGGAGGCCGGCACATGAGCCTGAATGTTCTGGCAGTGGATGATAGCCGCACGATCCGCGACATGCTGAAATACACATTGAACGGCGCTGGCATGACCACCCATCTGGCCGAAGACGGGCAACATGGGCTTGAGGTGCTCGACGGGCTGAAACCCGACGTCATCATCACGGACATAAACATGCCCCGTCTCGACGGGTTCGGCTTTATCGACGCGGTGCGCGCACAAAGCGAATACCGCGCGGTACCGATTCTGGTGCTCACCACCGAAAGTTCGGCCGAGCTGAAATCGCGCGCCCGCGATGCAGGCGCGACCGGCTGGATCGTGAAACCGTTTGACCCCGAGAAACTGGTCAAATCCCTGCAGATCGTTGCGGGGTAGCCCGGGATGAGCGATCCGATGCAGGAGATCCGCGCCTCGTTCTTCATCGAATGCGAAGAATTGCTGGAGGCGTTGCAGGACGCGCTTCAGATGATGGAGGGCGGCGAAGCGGATGACGAGACGATCAACGTCGCCTTTCGCGCCGTCCATTCGATCAAGGGCGGGGCCGGTGCGTTCGGGCTGGACGATCTTGTGGCCTTCGCCCATTCGTTCGAAACCACGATGGACGAGATGCGGGCCGGGCGGCTTGAGGCCGAAGCCGAAACCATTGCGCTGTTCTTTCAATGCGGCGATCTGCTTTCCGATCTGGTCAGGGTCGCACGAGACGGCGGCGATATCGATGATGCGGTGCGCTCCAACCTCCTGTCGCAACTCGAAGAACTCGCCGGCCAGGACGGGCAGGCGGCAGAAGAAGAGGTCGTGGATTTCCAGCCGATGGGCATATCGCTCGATCTGCCGGCGATTGACGGTCTGCCCGATCTCGAAGCCGATTCCGCCGCCGTCACGGAAGCCACCGAAACAGAAGCGAACGCTCTCCGCCACGTCGAAATCCGGTTCTCGCCGGAACCCGAACTGTACCGGAGCGGCAACGAACCACTGTTCCTGCTGCGCGCCCTGGCGGGATTGGGCGAAAGCACTGTCTGCTGCACCCGGGAGGCTCTGCCCGATCTCGAGGAGTATGACGGTACGGCCAACGTTATGGCATGGCAGATCGAACTGCATACGAATGCCGATGACGACGCGATCCGCGATGTGTTCGACTTTGTCGATGGGCTGTGCAGCCTGACAATCACCGAAGTGGGGCCGGACGATCCGGGCGGCTCGGGCGACGAGGTCACGGCTGCGCCGCTCCCGGTCGACGCCGAACCGGAGGCATCTTTACCGGCCGAGCCCGTACCGGAACCGATCCGGCCGCAAATGTCCGAGGACACAGTCACACAGGCTGCCGAGCGGCCCGCAGATACGCAGCGCTCGAAACCAGGCGCGACTGTCCGGGTCGATCTCGACCGGATCGACCGCATGGTCAATCTTGTGGGTGAACTGGTGATCAATCAATCGATGCTGGCCCAGTCCGTCGATGCATCAGGCCTGTCCGGAAACACCAAGATCGCCTCGGGCCTGGACGAGTTTCAGCAACTGACCCGTGACATTCAGGACAGCGTGATGCTGATCCGCGCGCAACCGGTGAAGTCGCTGTTTCAGCGCATGGCAAGAATCGTCCGCGAGGCATCGTCGGATGTCGGGAAGACCGTACGCCTGAAGACCGAGGGCGAAGGCACGGAAATCGACAAGACCGTTATCGAACGACTTTCGGATCCGCTCACACACATGATCCGCAATGCCGTGGATCACGGACTTGAAACCCCGGACGACCGCGTCGCTGCGGGCAAACCCGAAGAAGGCATCGTTTCACTCCGGGCGTCGCATCGGTCGGGTCGTGTGATCATCGAAGTCGCCGATAACGGGGGCGGCATAAACCGGCCCAAGGTACGTCAGATCGCAACCGACAAAGGCCTGATTTCACCCGATCAGGACCTGAGCGACACCGAGATCGACAACCTTTTGTTCCTGCCGGGGTTCTCGACCGCGAGCGAAGTGTCGAACCTGTCGGGCCGCGGCGTCGGTATGGACGTGGTAAAAAACGCCATCAGCGCCCTTGGCGGCCGGATTACAATCACCTCCACACCGGGTGAAGGCACGACTTTCTCGATTTCGCTACCGCTGACACTGGCCGTCCTTGACGGGATGGTTGTCCGTGTCGGTTCGGAAACACTGGTCGTACCCCTTAGCGCCATATCCGAGACGCTTTCACTTCAGAAAGAGGATGCGCGCGCCCTGGGGCCCCAGACACAAGTAGTGCGCGTTCGCGACACCTTCGTTCCCCTGATCA
Source organism: uncultured Paracoccaceae bacterium (assembly GCA_947503175.1). GTDB lineage: Bacteria > Pseudomonadota > Alphaproteobacteria > Rhodobacterales > Rhodobacteraceae > Ovoidimarina. Next base: position 235,698 of record CANNCO010000001.1, on the reverse strand, counting down.
ATCTGGGGACCGAGCTTGGGTATTCCCCGCCGCGCGAGAGTTACGAAGGCGCCATCGTCCTTCTTATTTCGCATGAAGACGGCCAGCGTGCCGCGCTTGTGGTCGACGGGATAGAAGATCAACGACAGGTCGTGATCAAGGGGCTTCAGGACAGTTACGGCCACGTCCCGGGTGTCGCTGCCGCCACGATCCTGGGCGATGGTCAGATCGCCCTCATTCTGGATCCGGCCGATCTTCTGATGAATGCCAGCGGACAAAGCCGCCCACACCAACTCGCACGGACCGGATAGGAGCAAGAGATGGCCGGGATTACAGAGACCACAGAAAAGCTTCAGGATTTTGACGAGGTCGAACTTCTGTCCTTTCGCGTCGGCGAAAGCGAGTATTCGGTCGATATCATGAGCGTTCGGGAGATTCGCGGCTGGACCCGCGCGACGTCGCTCCCTCACGCCCCTGCCTATGTCCGGGGTGTGATAAATCTCCGCGGCGCCGTCCTTCCGGTGATCGACCTTGCCTTGCGGCTTGGGCTCGATGTCGAGGAACCTAACGACCGCAACGTGATTATTGTCGTGGATATCGACGGTCGGACAGTGGGCCTGCGTGTGGATGCCGTATCAGACATACTGTCGTTCCCGCGAACACAGTTGCACACGCCGCCGGAGATGACCGCCGATCAGGGCAACACGTTCATCGAGGCACTCACCATACTGGAAGGCCGCATGATCCGGATTCTCGATCTGCCTGCGGTCGTACCAAGCGCGCAAGAAGTTGCAGCGTGATGTCGGCGGCAAAGAAAGTGAACTTCGCTTCCACCCAGATCGGAGCGAGCGATTTGACCGTGCTCGATCCAGGCATGTTCCAGCGTGTCGCAGCGGTTGCGGAACGCGAAGCCGGGCTGTCCATTCCGGATGCAAAACGGGCCATGGTCCAGTCACGACTCAACCGCCGGCTGAAGATCACCGGCCATACGGATTTCGGGGACTATCTCGATTTCATCGAGCACAAAGAGGGCGCGGAAGAACTCCGCCACATGATCTGTGCGCTTACAACAAACGTATCGCATTTCTTCCGTGAGAATCACCATTTCGAAACGTTTCAGGAGCAGGTTCTGCCCGATCTGATGGAACGGGCCCGGGGTGGCGGACGGATCCGGATCTGGTCTGCCGGCTGCTCGACCGGGCAGGAACCCTACTCGATCGCGATGGCTTTGCTGGCCGCCGAACCAACGATCGCAAACCATGACGTGAAAGTTCTTGCTACGGACATCGATCAGAACGTGCTCTCCGTCGCCCGAAAGGCGGTCTACGATCGCAGGCTCCTCGATGGTGTCCCAACCGATTTCGATCGCAGTTTTCTTGAAGATGGCCCGGATCCCGGCCAGCGTCAGGTCCGGCAGAATGTCAGAGATCTCGTGGTCTTCCGCCACCTTAACCTTATCGAAACTTGGCCGATGCGCGGGCAGTTCGATGTCATCTTCTGCCGGAACGTTCTGATCTACTTCTCCGAAGCAACTCAAAAACTGCTTTGGCCCCGCTTCCACGCCGCTCTTCGACCCGAGGGCTGGCTGTTTCTTGGTCATTCGGAACGCATGCAGACACCAGAGGCAGAGGGTTTCCTTTCGACCGGGGTCACCAGCTATCAGCGACGGGGCGATATTCGCATGCCCCGCCAAACTCAGAAAGCTTAGAACATGGCATTGAGAGACCAATTGAGGGTGCTTGTTGTTGACGATATGTCGACAAGCCGCGGCCTGATTACCCAGGCGCTGGAAGGTATGGGGATCGGTTCCATCGCCACTGCGGCCGACGGTCCGAGTGCCTTGCAGACGATTGAACGATCTCCCGTCCATCTGGTCATATCGGATTTCAACATGCCCGGAATGGATGGTCTGGCTCTGTTACACGCCTTGCGAAACGGGGCAAAGACCGCGGGCGTTGGATTTCTCCTTATCACGGGGCGCGCAGACAAGGAGATCATCGACAGGGGGCGCGCACTGAAGATGAACAATTTCATTGCAAAGCCCTTTCAGCCCAACGATTTGAAGGCCGCGATCGAAGCCATCGTGGGGCGGCTGTGACCGGTCCGGGCCACGCTGTCGAGCAGACAGTCGAAACGACAGTCGACGCGGGCGATCTGTTGATCGGAGTTGCCGAGGAATGCGCCGAGATGGCAGCGGTCATGGAGCGTATCCAGGCCATCCTCGGTCGTCAGCTCTCGGATGGCAGCATCCGCCCCGACAGCGCATCGGTGCAGCAACTGCAGGAAATCGACCGAGTCACGCAGATCCTCACGGATCTTGGCGCGGTTTCCAGCACCATAGGTATACATCTTCAGGGCAACTCCATCCCTGCGAGCGACATCCGCGGTGCTCTGCGGCTCCAGAGCCTGACTGACAGGTTAATGAAACGTTGAGACCTGAGCCCGCTCGAAAACTGCCAAAGCTTCCCATTAACGCCTGACAAGGCCCCGATTATTCTGTCCTCCCGCCCCGGGACGAACAGCACAGGAGACGGATCTGGCGCGGGACTGCCAAAGTCGCAGGCCCGGGGGCCGAGATGCGCCTTTGGTCTTCGTTCAGAGAGTTGGGTGCAGATCGGGACGTCGGCCGGGATGTGGGCCGATCATAGCAACTCCAGGTCGTTGGTCGGCTGCACGGTCTCGGGTTTCACGATCGGAGCATCTTCGTTACGAACGAACCTTTGCTTCACCCGCCCGGAATGCGGCCAGAAGCGGACCTGGCGCGCCATTGTCCCGCCAACGCTTTGGGACAGGCAGGAGATGCCTTCGACCTGCAGATACTCAAACACGAACTCCGAATTTCTCAATCCCACATCCGATAGACCGGCGATGATCGAAGCGCCGCCGAAGACCTTTGCCTCCAGCCGCGTCTTCTGAGCGCCTTTCTTGAGCAGCGTGTTGATCAGGGTTTCCATCGCACAGGCACCCGCCCCGCGCGCACCCAGATCCGACATCACTACCGAAGGTACCAGAATGTGGTTCATCCCGCCGATACCGATCACCGGATCTCGAAGGCACACGGCCACGCAGGACCCCAGAATCGTCGTGATAACGTCGTCTGGTTCATGACCGATAGCCTGCTCGCCCTGCGCTATGTAACGTCGCATGTCCGCCCTTTCATCCCTGGCGCAATGTCGAGGCTGATCGCTTGTTCGAGCAGACCGCCAGTATCTCGTCGCCCATGGAATCGAGGGCGATGTTCCGATCAACCGCCCCGGTCGCACGGGCTGCCCGCGGCATTCCATCGACGACACATGTTTCACCGCTTTGCGCGAGCAGGATGGCTCCACCGGCGCTCAGCGCCTGCAGGTCCCTTGACCCATCGCGCCCCATCCCCGTCAGGACGACCGCCAGAATCTTTGGCGCGGCGGGAATGACCGAGGCGAACAACATGTCGACCGATGGTACATAGAGTTCGCTTCCGGTTGCGGGGCGAAACGCGACCCGGTCGAGGTTGCGCCCGGTCAACACCATGTGATGATCACCGCCAGGCGCAATCAGCACCTCTCCCTGTGCGGGTAGGTCGCCTTCCCTGGCAAGCCGCACATTCGGCCGAGTCGCATCATTCAGTCTTTGTGCAAAGCTGCGCAGGAACGCCTCGGGCATATGCTGCGCGATGAGAGTGGGCGGGCAGTTCGCGGGAAACCGGGACAAGACCCGATCGAGCGCCTCGACGCCGCCGGTCGAACTGCCGATGACGACCATCCGCCCGTTCCATCGGAACTCGGGCACCGCAACGGCGGGCGCGGGAGAACCCGTGCCGGCCGCGGGCCGGTGGCGCACGATCGCCGAAGCCGCACAGAACAGCGCCTCGGTCAGCCGGGCGCGCTGGGCGTCGTCTGCCTGAAGGCGCGCGACATCCACACAGTCGATGGCGCCGATCGACAGGGCGCGCACGGCATCTGCGCTTCTCTCCTTGGTTCTGTTCGACACCATGACCACCGGCATCGGACGCAGCCGCATTAGACGTTCAAGAAAGTCGAGCCCGTTCATTCTTGGCATCTCGACGTCAAGCGTGATGACATCGGGGGAGGTCCGTTTGATCATCTCACGCGCTTCAAAAGGATCGGCGGCCTCTCCGACGACGGTCAGTCGCGGATCGGCGTCTATCGTTGCGCGCAAAAGAGCGCGGATTGTCCTTGTGTCGTCGACGATCACTACCTTGCGCGGCGTCTGACTGACGGCTGTCGGTATATCGCTCATTGCGGACATGCGGCCAACGACGCCGGACCGGTGAGGCGGTCGAACCCATGAAAAACGGAGCCGGGTGCGAGCAGGACATACCGCTGGAGTAAACCACTGAAATCCCGTACCGCATTGACGCAGACAGGCATCTTCGCGCCATCGCCGATCGTGGGACGGACTTCAAACAAATGACCGAACTCACCGTCGGAGCTGGCGACATCCGACCAAACGGGGTCGTTGGGGTGCGCCTCGGCACCAATGCCGTCATCGTCATGCACGAAAAGCCAGTCCCAGCTCCGGCCGAGCAATTCGGTCTTATTGACACCCAGCCAGCCCTCGAACTGGGCATTCGCATCGATCAGGCGCCCGTCGGCCGAGAAACCGGCAATCGGCATATGTCCGTCGATTGTATCCAGAACCACCTTGTTCAATTGCGCCTGTGTTCCGTCTTCCCATTCGATGACATATCCAAGAACTTCACCATCGGCGCCCAGAACGGGGCCCATCCCGATGTTCATGTGGCGCTGGCCCAGCCTGATTTCCTCGCGGAAATGGGAGGCGATGCCATCTTGCGATTTCACCCGAAGTGCACCGGGAAAAAGGGATGTGACGTTTCGGCCCGGCAACGCATCCGGACGAAAATCGGGCACCTGTCGGTCAATAGCGATTCTATTGTCTTTCATGATGTTTATAAGACTTTGATTTACATAGATAATTGTCAGGTTCTGGTCCACCAGCATCAGCGCCGCCGATGTGGCTTGAAACGCCGCGCCCTTGAACGCGTTTTCGCGTTCGAGTTCGTCGGATTCCGCGAGCGAGGCACGAAACGCGTCGAGTTGACGCGCGATACCCCCGATTTCGTCGCGTCGCGTGCGATCGGGAATTGCCCCGTCGAAATCCCGCAGCGCCACGCGTTTCATGACATCTCCGACCCGGGTCAGGGGGACCGACATGGATCGGGCGAGGATGAGACCGAGAATGGACACAAGATAAAGCGCCACGATCCCGTCACGCATCATGCCTTCCCGAAGCTGTTGCGCCGCGGTCAGGATTTCGGCCTCTGACTGCTGTGCGAACACGGCATACCGATACCCTTGAAACGAAATCGGAACGAAGGCGGTCACCACACCTCTGCCCTCTGCGTCTTCGTGGCGCAGGACGCCGCCACGGTTCGAGAACGCCTCGGACACCGCCAGCGTATCGCGCCCGCCGGTCTGCAGGACCGCGGGAGCGGCCCCGCGCAGCTTTGTACGGAGCTGGCGATCCTCGCCAAGAAGAAAGACCTCGCCAGTGTCGCCAAGACCGGCTGGACGCTGCATGATCTGGGTCAGGGTCAGCGTCGAGAACCGGATGATCAGTACCGCCTCGATCGTGCCCTGGGGGCTCTGGATCGGGATCGAGAACAGAGCCGATGAACCATGGGCGTCCTCCGCGAAATCTGCCATCATGTCGGTGCCGCCGCGCTGCCTGCTCATGGTCGCACGATAGAGATCCGCAACCCGCGAATCCGGCGCGGTTTCGGATCCGATCGCTCTGAGAAAGTTGTCTTTCTTCGTGACGGAGTAGACGACCCGGCCCTCTGGCGAAATAATGTAAATATCTGAATAATCCTGCGAACTCGTATGCGCCGCAAAGAAAGGATGGTACCTGCGATGGACCAACGTATAGCTTGACCCATCGCCGGGATTGACGAGGCGCATACGCAGGTTCACGGGGTTGTCGTTATCGGTCACGTAGATGCGCCATAAATCCTCTGCCGCGTCCGGGCCGTAAAGCTGGAACGCGCTGACAAATGCGCGCGCGGCTTCGAGCACGACGGGGTTCGAGAATTTTGCACGCAGGTCGGTGCGGACAGAGCGAAGTTTGCTTCGCATCTCTGCCGTTCGGCTTTCGGCGACGGCCATCAACCGGTCCTGCCCGGACTGAAGAACGCTTTCGCGCGTATGGGCCGACGCGATGAGCTCGGCAAGATAGAGGGAAAGGACGCCGATCAGCACCATCACAAGCGGCAGTTTGACGCCTATTTTCAGGTTGTTAAGCAACCACATCGCAGCCCCGGCCCAATCTGCCCGATCCGTATCGAACGGCCGCACCATGGGGGGGCTGGATGAATATTCCGTTTAACCTGAAGTGGAATCGAGAACGGACCTTGCGGCACGGCAATATCCGCGCCCGTTAACGGAGCGCACGCATCATGCGGAAACCATGCGCATACCATGTGTATCGCATGCGCAAACCCGGTTGCGGCTAGCGGGTGAAACTGATCGGAAGATCGAACCGCATCGCATCGCTCTCAAACCCGTCCGGCGCCCTTGGCAGGCGGCCTGCGCGCGTCACCGCCGCAAGGGCGGCCCGGTCGAGCCGGGGGTCGCCCGACGATTGCAGGATCGCCGCCGCCCGCAGCCGCCCGTCCCGGCCAACGGTGATCCGCAGCATGGCACGCCCCGGCGTCCAGCGTCCGGCCGGCAGTGTTTTGCGGGCTTCGATCCTGCCCCGGATATCTGCGCCCCATGTGGCAATGGCCGAAGCGGAGGGCGCGGTACGGGCGGTAGTGCTTTGGGCCGCAACGTCATTGCCTCGGCTGGCCATCGCCCCCTGACCGGCGGCGCGCTGCGCCGCGCGGGGCGGCGGCGTCGGAGCAATCGCGGGAGAGGCATCCGCATCCGGCGTGATCGGGCGTGTCACTGTCGGCATGACGCGGGCGGCGGTCACCTGTGCCGGACGCGGTTCGGGCCGGGTGCCGGGCGGTGCCGGGGAACTGGGGGCCTGCGGCGCGGCACGGGCGACGGTCAACGGCTCGGCAGGGATCTCGGGAACCGGCAAGGTCATATCGGGAAGCGCGGCGTCTGCCATGGGTTGTGCGGGGGTGTCGACGGGCACCGGGCGTGCATCGGGGCCACCGGGCACGTCACCGGATAGCGCGGCAATCTGCGGCGCGACGGGTTGCGGGAGATCGGACTGCATCACCTCGGGCGACTGCGTCCAGCTTTTCACCCGCGCCGCCAGCGCCGGTGGAACGGCGGCGAGCGACAGGACCGCATCCCCGGACGCCCCTGCCCCTTCGGGCACCCCCCGGGGTCCCGCCACCCCGACGATCACCGCCGCATGGACCGCCGCGGCGAGGCAGGTGAAAACACAGACTTCGATCCAGCCCCGGGTCATTCGCGCACCGTCACAAGGCGGGTTTCGGCGATGCCGATTTCGGCAAGACGGGGCAAAAGGCCCGCCAGAACCGCAGCAGGCACGCTCCGGTCAGCGCGGATGTCGAGGACACCGCCGTCACCGGCCATCGCAGCTATCGCATCAACGGCGGCTTCTCCGCGCGCGGCTCCAAACGCCAGCGTGCCGTCAGCGGCGATGAAAAGAACATCGGGCGCGTCGGCCTGTGCGTCGCCCGTCCCTTCGGGCAAGGCAAGGTCGAAGGGCGGGCGGGCGCCGATGCTGGCGGTCATGAGGAAGAAGATCAGCAGCAGGAAAACCACGTTGATCATCGGCACGATGGCCTCGCGCGGGCGCGGTTTGGGCGATGTGGGCGCAAATCTCATGGGCGGGCCCCGATCACGGCGAGGTTCGTGAACCCGGCTTCTTCCATGAGACCCATCACCTCGACCAGACGCCCGAGGCTTGCCCCGTCGACCGGGCGCAACACCACGGTATCGGCGCCGGTTTCGGTGAGACCCACGAGTTCCAGAAGCAGATCGCGCGGCGGAAGCGCGACACCGTTCAGCCGCAAGCCGTCCGGCGCGATATCGACGAGGCGCGGCGGGCCCTGCCAGTCGCCACTGCCGGTGCCAAGCCGCAACGGTACGGCCTGATCCAGCCCGAACCGTGCGACGAGCATGAAAAAGACCAGCAGCAGGAACACCACGTCGATCATCGGTGTCAGGCTGATCCGCGCGGTCCGGCGCGGGGTGGCGAACTGGAACATGCCCCTAGCCCCCCTGTTCCGGGCCACGGGTGAAGATGCGGGTGGCGGTGTCTTCCATTTCGGCCTGTACCCGGTCGACGACGCCCTCGAACCATGCGCTTGCCATGGCCGCCGGGATCGCGACGCCCATGCCGGCGGCTGTTGTCAGAAGCGCCTCCCATATCCCGCCGGCCAGAATGCCGGGATCGGCCTGACTGCCTGCGCCTTGCAACGCCTGAAACGCCTCGATCATGCCCAGAACGGTGCCGAAGAGGCCCAGAAGCGGCGCGATGGTCGCGATCAGGTCAAGCGCGCGCAGGCCCTCGCGGGCGTCGCGCAATTCGCCCATGGCGAGGCGGGTGATTTCCTCGCGCGCATGGGGTTCGGTCAGGGCGGGGTCGCGGCGGATCGTCATCGCCACCCGCGCGATCCGGCCCCTGAGGCCGCGTGCCCCCCGCAGAAGCGTCTGCGCGCCCACCCAGTCGCCCGCGATCCATGCCTGTATTGCGGGGTCGGTATCGGTGCCGCCCCAGACCCCAATCCAGATCAGACGCCAGATTTTCCACAGGATCAGCGCCAGCGTGATCACCGACAGACCGGCGATGATCCACAGGACCGGTCCGCCGCGGGACAGGGCCTCGGTCACCTGTGCGATCAGTTTTTCCATCACCTGCCCCCCCAGAGCGCGGTTCTGATCCCGTCCAGCCCGTCGGTAAGTGCGGCCGGCCCGGGCTGCAGAATCAGCGGCGACTTGATCTCATGGATCCGTCCGTTTTGCACAGCGGGGATCTTGTCCCAGCCCGGGCGGGCGGCAATGCGTTCGGGGCGCACTTTCTTGCCGCACCATGACGCGATGATGACGTCCGGTGCGGCGGCGATGACCTCGGTCGGGTCGAGGATGCGGGATTTTGCGTCCGGATGGGCGGCGTGTCCGGCAAAGACGTCGCGCCCGCCGGCGATTTCAACGAGTTCCGAGACCCAGCCGATACCCGAGATGGGCGGATCGTCCCATTCTTCGAGGTAGACGCCGGGGCGTGGGGTGTCCGGCGGGATGGCGGTACGGGCCGCGTCGAGACGTGCGGTGAGATCGGCGATCAGGGCGGTGGCGCGATCCGGCACGCCGGTGAGCGCGCCCAGCGTTTCGATCATGTCGAAAATGCCCGCGACGGAACGCTGGTTGAAGGCATGGACCGCGATCCCGGCCCGGATCAGGTCAGCGGCGATGTCGGCCTGCAGGTCGGAGAAGGTCAGGACGAGATCGGGTTTGAGACCGAGGATCTTGGGCAGATCGGCGGAGGTGAAGGCGCCAACGCGGGGTTTCTCGCGCCGGACCCGCGGCGGGCGGACGGCATAGCCGGTGACGCCGACGATGCGGTGATCCTGGCCAAGCAGATAAAGGGTTTCGACCGTTTCCTCGGTCAGGCAGACGATGCGCGCGGGGCCCATCATGACGCGGCCTCCAGCACCTGATAGCGGCCTTCGGCGTCGAACCGGCCTTCGATGCCAAAGACGCGGGCGGCGTTTTCGGCGCTCAGCACCTGTTGCGGCGGGCCGTCGGCGACGAGGCGGCCCTGGTGCATCATCAGAAGCCGGGTGCAGTAGCGGGCGGCGAGCGCGAGATCGTGGAGGGCGGTGACGACGCTGCGGCCCTCGCGCGCGAGGGCCGCAAAGACCTGCATCGTGGCGATCTGGCTGGCCGGGTCGAGGCCCGCGATGGGTTCGTCGGCCAGAAGAAGAGGTGTTTCCTGCGCAAGGGTCCGGGCGATCAGGACGCGGGCCTGTTCACCGCCCGAAAGCTGCGTCGCGGTGCGGGTGCGGTAGGATGCGAGGCCCATGCGGGACAGGGCGCCGGAGACGGCCTGGGCGTCGTGGGGCGACAGCGGCGCGCCCCGGGGGCGCCATGGGAGGCGGCCAAGGGCGACGACGGTTTCCACGTCAACCGGCCACGCGATTTCGCGGGACTGCGGAAGCCATGCGGCGGCGCGCGCGCGGGCAGCGGCGGGTTGGTTGGCCAGAGAAGAATGGCCGGTGGAGGGCAAGAGGCCGAGGGCCGCGCGCAGGAGCGTGGTTTTGCCTGCGCCGTTGGGACCGATCAGGCCGACGCATTCGCCCGGGCCGATGGAAAGGCTGACACTATCGACCACCGGGCAGGTGCCGCGTCTGACGGTGAGGGTGTCGAGGGTCAGGAGGCTCATGCGACCTCCTTGCGCGTCTTGTAGATCAGGTGCAGGAACAGGGGCGCTCCAACGAGGGCTGTGACGACGCCCAGTTTCAGGTCGCGTTCCGGCAGGATCAGGCGGACGGAGAGGTCGGCGGCGAGCAGCATCGCGGCCCCGCCCAGCGCGCTGGCCCAGAGGAGCGCCGAGGGGCGGCCGCCCACGAAACGGCGCAGGATGTGGGGGACGACGAGGCCGACGAAGCCGATGGCACCCGCGACCGCGACCGAAGCCCCCACGGCGCTGGCGACGCCGAAAACCAGCATCAGGCGGGCGCGTGCGAGGCCCAGCCCCATGGCCTCGGCGGCGTCTTCGCCAAGGGTCAGCGCATCGAGGACCCGGCCTGTGCCCGCCAGAAGGACCCAGCCGAGCGCCATGAAGGGCAAGGCGATCCAGACATGGGTGAAAGAGCGGTCGGCGAGCGAGCCCATCATCCAGAACACGATCTCGGAGGCCGCGAAGGGGTTGGGCGAGAGGTTGAGAACCAGTGATGTGAGCGCACCGGCCAGCGCGCTGATCGCGATCCCTGCGAGGATCAGGGTGAGCGAGGCGCCGCGGGGACCGGCCAGAAGCAGGATCAGGCCGACGGCGATCAGGGCGCCGATCAGGGCGGCTGCGGGCAAGGCGGGCATGGCGATGGCCGCGATCCCGGTTTGCAGTGCGATCACGGCACCAAGGGCGGCGGCACCGGAGACGCCGATCAGACCGGGTTCGGCCAGCGGGTTGCGGAGATAGCCCTGCATCGCGGCCCCGGCGAGACCGAGGCTTGCGCCCACGAGAACGGCAAGGATCGCGCGGGGCAGACGGATTTCGCGCATCACGAGGGCGGTCGGGCCTTCGGTGCCGGAGAAGAGCGCGGCAAGCCCCGGACCGATCCCGATCCGGGCGGGTCCGACAACGAGGGCGGCCAGAAACAGGAATACGGTCAGCGCCACGAGACCAACGGCCAGGATGCCCGGCTGGCTGCGTCTTGCCTCTAATGCGATGGGATCTGGCCCCGCCATCCCGGCATCCTTTGCCGGACGCCACCCCGGCGTCCCCGTCCATATGCCTGCGGATACGCGTTCCGCAGACGGTGAAATGCCACCACGACGGAAGAACCGTTGCCCGACGCGCGCCCCGCGCCCGGACAGGGTGAACGCTTCGGCAGGTCTCCTGACTTGCGGGTCACTGCGCGGACCGGCCTTCCCGGGATGCTCCCAGTGGCGTCGTCAGCCGCGCTCGCCGCTTACAGTTGCGGGGGCAGTCGCGGCATTGGGGCAAGCCCCGCACCGCGTTCCCTTTTCACCGGACGCCTGAGGCGCCCGGAACCGAAGCAGGTTGTTGCTGCGGCTTTGCGGCCGGTCTGTCAAGGATTCCTTCATCATTCGCGGCGGTGGAGGCGCGTGGATGAGGTGCAAAGCATAGGCCAACCGATCTTGGTCAGCGGTGTCGTTTCATCGCCTGGAAAGGTGAGCGAAGAGCAGCGCCGGTTTTCAGGTGCCATACATCCTCTACCGGGTTTTCCACCCTTGGATGCTCTCCTTGCCTGCATAGGTCATCCTTTCACGCCTTGATCTGACCGATGGCATCACGTCAGCGAGGTTGAGCACGGCCTTCGTCGGGTTTGCCGTTATCGCAGATGGAATGCGGACCATCATGCCTTGCCTCGACATGATCAGTGCGCTGAAGTAAATGCTGGTGGCGGCGCCCACTCATTTGAAAACGAAGGGGAAACTGTGATGTATGTCGACCGACTGACGATTTCGGGTGGCTATGGCACCCGTATGCCGAACGCCACTGTGGGGAACCGGCTGAAGACCCTTGAAGCGCCGGCGTCGCAGAGCGACATCGCTTCCTTAGAAGGGGCAGACCCTGTACCCGCCGGACGACAACTCTGATGGCGTCTCATGGGACCGAGGTCAGGGGGATCGAGATCAGGGACGCCATCCCAGAAGATGCCATGAGTATGAGCCGGATGCTGGAGCGGCTTGTTGCGGCTGGCAAGCGGACCAATCGGGCGGATCTGGACCATGTGCGCAACCATTATCTGGGCAATCCGCACCGTATTGCGTGTTTCGTCGCGGTGGATGCGGCGGGGGCGGTTCTGGGATTTCAGTCCCTGAGCCATGCCGTGGAGGGCAACCCCTATGACGCGCCTGTCGGATGGGCGGTGATCGGGACGCATATCTGCCCGACGGCGGCGCGGCGCGGGATCGGGCGCGCGCTTTTCGAGCGGACGCAGACCGCGGCAGAGGATGCGGGCGTTCCGGCGATAGAAGCCTTCATCGGGGCGGATAATGCCGAGGGGCAGGCCTATTACGAGGCGATGGGGTTCCGGACCTACCGGACGGCGGAGGGCGCGGTCTGCAAGTCCTACGAGCTTGGCCGGGAAGCTGCAAAGCTCTGACACCTTGCGTCGGACCGTGCCCGGTTCGGGAACGTCGCGGATAAGGGGTTGGGTTGGGGGGACCGACCGGTTTTCTCCGTTCAGATGGGACTTCGACGGCACGGAGATATGCAGAGAACGATACCAGTTGCGGGAGAGCGTTCGATCACTTAGCGCCGGAGCAGCCATCGGTGCAGCGCGTGGCGAATGGCGGGGAGCCCAAAGTACCTGATGCTGCAGGGCATGCGAATCTCGGCTTTTAGCGGAGGTGGAAGACCCGTGATGAGCGGAGCTGGGGGATTATTCGCTTGCTCCACCGGAAGCCAACCGGTGATTCCGGATTATGCCATGGTTCGTGTATCGGCATCTCGCAAGGGCACTACTTCGTGGAACTTTCCGCTCGCGGTGAAAGCGGGGGGTGCTTCGCCTGCTCTTACCGACACGTCGTTCAAACCATTATGGCAAAACACTTTTTTAACCGACTCGATGACTTCCTGAAAAACAGGCTCCGCCACCGCACCCTCGGCCAGTTGTATGCGCAGTTCGAAATCGAATTCGCCGGTCTGGACCAGCTGGATACGCTGGGCCCGGTCGTGCTCAAGATCGAAGACCAGTGGCGAGAGAATCACCTCGCCTGCACGAACGAGGGTCGCCTGGCGTCCTTCCACCCGGAAACTGCGAAACGGCGACCCGCAGGGGCAGGAGTCCTCGTCGAACCGAACACAGTCGCCCAGTTCATAGCGGATGAAGGGCTGAACCTCATTGGCGAGCACTGTCAGCAATACGCTTGCCGACAGCGTGCCGTCGGGAACGGGCTGCATCGCGTCGTCGACCGCTTCGAGGATGACCCAGTCTTCGTTCACATGTTTCCGCCCGTGGCTGCACTCGAACGACAGCGCCAGACACTCGGTGCAGCCATAGGGATCGGAGATGCCGTATTTCAGCGAGGGGAAGGCTTGCCCGACCCGCGCGCGCAGGTCAGCCGTAAGTGTCTCGCCGCCCGTGGTGATGAACGCCGGTTCGATCCGCAGCCGCCCGGCCTCTTTTTCCCTGACCAGGATGGCCAGCATGCTCGGGTAGGTCACGATCCAAGCGATGTTCCCAATCGCATTGAGCCTGTCGACGAGCTGACCAATCGGCTGCTCGGCCTCCACGAAGGTTACTCCAAAACCCTTCGCCAGCCGCGGATTCAACCGCTGCACCAATTTATTGAACCCGTTTCCGGCGAAGTGGCCATTCCCGCCGGTGATCGTCACCCTGTCGCCGAGCGTGCGGACGTCTCGCACGAGCTTCCGGTGGTATCGCTCAAAGCGCGCCAGCATGATGCCATAGGCATATTCCACGAACGATTCTGACAATACGATGACAGCAGGTTCGCCTGATGTCCCGGAGGTCTGAAAGACGGCAACATCGTCGATCGGCACGCCCACCTTCCCGATGTCCCGAAGATGTTTGCGCGCTTTATCGAGGGGAAGGGAGCGGATCGTCAGCCAGTCATCGAACTCCGCCATGAGCTGGGGTTTGCGGGTCACCGGCAAGTCGCCCAGTACGATCTCGCTTGATGGTGGCAGATCCGCATAGAGTTGGTGGAACAGGGGGGAGTCGCGACGCACCTTTTCCACTAGCCGGCGCAGGTTGCGGAGTTGCCTGGCTTCAATACGCTTTCGTCCGCCCCAGCCTGTCCAAAGCCCGCCAACGAAATAGCCCAATGCTCTAGGGAGGCTGAAACGCATATGCCCCGGCGATGCCCATTCTCTTTGATCCGGAGCTGAAAACCCGTTGATTTGAAACTACACCAAGAAACTCTGCGTCCATTGACCTTTGTCAAGTTGCGCAATTGCGCTGGCCTGTGGTCATGCGGCATTCCGCGAAGGCGGACATGAAGACAGCGACACCGAACGTCGGCTTAGTCCGCAAGACAGCCCTTCACCTGCATTTGCCGTAGGCCCTGGATTGATGCAAAACAAGGCCCATGCGCGCCGGTCCAATACTCTTCACCCAACGACGTGAGAAACAGCGCATGTTCAAACACATCATGGTTCCGGTCGATCTGGCCGAGAAGGATACATTGACCAAGGCCGCAACGGTCGCGGCCGATCTGGCAGGGCATTACGGCGCGCGTCTGACGCTCGTCAGCGTTAGCGGTGGCCTTCAGGCCAAAGTCTCACATTCCCTCACGGAATACGGGCGGCAGTTGGCCGTTTTCGCCGACGGGATCGCCAAGGCCAATGCCATCACCGTGGAAAGTCAGGTCTACAGCGTGCCGGATCCGAGCGTGGAAGTAGACCGCAAGCTCTTGCAGGTGATCAAAGACCTCGACATCGATCTGATTGTGATGGCCAGCCACCAGCCGGGTTGGGCGGAATACCTGGTCAACTCCCATGGCGGACGAATGGCCAGCCATGCACCGATCTCGGTATTCGTGGTGCGGGACGGAGACTGACGCTCCCAACGGGCGTTCTGCGAGAGGACGCAACCGCAGATCCGGTCCGGCAAATCCGACATAAGCCAATACCCGCACGAAACCGGCCAACGCGGCGCTTTGCCCGTTTACAAGGTCGCATCCCTGCTTAATCTTCCGACCATGCCCTGCCAATGGACCGATACGACAGAGCCCAGAAAGCTCACCCTCACCCCGCACCAATCCATGACGCCGAAGGGCTTCGTCGTGTTCATGGGTGCGACACTGGCGATGATCGCCATCCCGCTCCTCGCCGTCCTGGGGTCACCTGTGCTTTGGGGACTGCTGCCCTTCTTCGCCATCGCCGTCTGGGGGCTCTGGTACGCCATCGGGCGCAACCGGCGCGATGCACAACTGACCGAAACCCTGACACTTACGCCGGATCGCGTCGAACTGATCCGCGAGGAACCGCGCGGAAAAACACGCCAATGGGCGGCCGATACCTATTGGGTGTCGGTCCATCTTCACCCCGGCGACACCCCGGTAGAGCATTACCTGACGCTGAAAGGCGGCGGGCGCGAGGTCGAACTGGGCGCTTTCCTCAGCCCCGAAGAGCGTGTGGACCTCTACGACCGCCTGACCGACCTTCTGGCCAGCCTCCGGCAGGCGCAACCGACCTGAAATCAGCCCAGGCGGCCCTTCACCATCGGGCCGACCTGGCTGAAATCCATCTGGCCGGTATACTTGCCCTTCAACTCGCCCATCACCTTACCCATGTCGCGGATCGATTCGGCGCCGGTGGTCTTCACGGCCTTGTCGATCGCGGCGGCAACCTCGTCATCGGACAGCTGCTTGGGCAGGAAATCCTCGATCACGACGATTTCCGAGCGTTCCTTCTCGGCCAGTTCCAGCCGCCCGCCCTCTTCATAGGCGCGCGCGCTTTCCTGCCTCTGCTTCACCATCTTGCCCAGGATCTGCAACACCTCGTCATCACCGACACCGGCCTCGCGGCCGTCGCCGCGCAACGCGATGTCGCGATCCTTGATCGCGGCATTGATCAGACGCAGCGTCGACAGGCGGACGGCATCCTTGGCTTTCATTGCGTCTTTCAATGCGTCCGAGACGCGGGCTCTCAGTTCCATCGGTTCCCTTATCCCCAGGCGAAAATCCGAACGGTCGATATAACCCTGCAGGCCGCGCAGGACAAGGCATCGGACTGGAATCGGCAGGATCGAACCCCACGTCACCCCGCCCCGCTTGACCCTGCCGAAGCGGCCCCTTAGGACACCCGCAACCAAGCACAGGATCGCCCAGATGCCCAGCCGGACCGCCACAGCCTGCCTCGCACTCGCCGACGGTACGATCTTCTATGGCGAGGGGTTCGGCGCCACCGGCGACACCGTGGCCGAGCTTTGCTTCAACACCGCCATGACGGGTTATCAGGAGATCATGACAGACCCCTCCTATGCCGGTCAGGTCGTCACCTTCACCTTCCCGCATATCGGCAATGTCGGTGTGAACCCCGAGGATGACGAGACCGCAGAACCGGTCGCCGCGGGCATGGTCGTCAAATGGGACCCGACAGAGCCGTCGAACTGGCGCGCGGCAGAGCATCTGACGGCATGGCTGACCCGCCGCAAACGGATCGGGATCGGCGGTATCGACACACGGCGGCTGACCCGGGCGATCCGCCAGCAGGGCGCGCCCCATGTGGCGCTCGCCCATCATCCGGACGGCAAGTTCGATATCGAGGCACTGGTGGCCGCCGCACGGGCCTTCCCCGGCCTCGAAGGCCTCGACCTCGCGAAAGACGTCACCTGCGCCCAGTCCTACCGCTGGGACGAAATGCGCTGGGCCTGGCCAGAGGGCTATACGCGCCAGACCGCGCCCAAGCATAAGGTCGTGGCCATCGACTACGGCGCCAAGCGGAACATCCTGCGCTGCCTCGCCAGCGCCGGGTGCGATGTGACGGTCCTGCCCGCCACGGCCACGGCAGATGACGTCCTTGCGCTCAAGCCCGATGGCCTGTTCCTGTCGAACGGGCCCGGCGATCCGGCGGCCACCGGCGCATACGCCGTACCGATGATCCGCGACGTGCTCGACCGTAGCCCAATGCCGGTCTTCGGCATCTGTCTCGGGCACCAGATGCTCGCCCTCGCCCTCGGGGCGAACACGATCAAGATGAACCACGGCCATCACGGCGCGAACCATCCCGTCAAGGACATCGAGACCGGCAAGGTCGAGATCACCTCGATGAACCACGGTTTCACCGTCGACAGCCAGACCCTGCCCGAAACCGTCAAGGAAACCCATGTCTCGCTCTTCGACGGCTCGAACTGCGGGATAAGGATGACGGATCGCCCGGTGTTTTCGGTGCAGTACCACCCCGAGGCCAGCCCGGGACCGCAGGACAGCTATTATCTGTTCGAACGCTTCGCCAGCGCGATGTCGGCCGTCAAAGGGCCGGCACACGCCTAGATTGTGAAAACTGTCTGATTCTCCGCTTTACCGGGCAGTACAGAACCAATCTCCCGCTTCCACGCGCGATTTAAGTATTTGTTAACTCTACCACCCTCAACACTGCGCCGTCTCGTACGCGGTAAAGGGGGCGGTGATGTCCGCATATCCAGCACGGTCCAAGGCCCGGGTTCAGCCCGCTCCCGCCACAGCCCCGTGGGATGTCGGTCTGCTGGATGCAAACTCGCCCTGGCCGGGCTTCCCGATCGGAGAGATCCTCGTGCGCACCGGCGCGCTTCTGCCGGCCAATCTCGACCGCGCCCTGATCCTCCAGGAACAGTCGCTGTCGCAGCCTCTGGGCGTGATCCTGCTCTCCGAACACATGATCTCGGAGAACGCGCTCGCCCGCGGTCTGGCGCTGCAAAAGGGCGTCCGCCGCGCCACCGATCTTGCCGGCCAGTGCGACCACGGCCTCGCCGCGAAGCTGGGGCCCGACACCTGCCTGCGTCTCGGAGTGATCCCGCTCTTTCGACACGGGGCCTTCACCATCGTCGCGACAGCCCGGCCGCAACGGTTCGAAACCGATCGCGCCATACTGGAAGACGCGCTGGGGCCCGTCCGCATGGCCGTCGCCGACGGGGGCGAGATCACCGAAACCGTCCTGGCTCAGCACAGCACCGCCCTTGTCGGGCTTGCCGAGGCGCGGCCAGCGCCCGATCACAGCCTCCGGGGCTGGCAGCCCCGGCGGATGGCCGCCGTGATCGCGTCCCTCTGCGCAACCCTGCTAAGCCTGACCATCCTCGCCCCCGCCGCGGCTCTGACCCTGCTGACCGGCCTCGCCATCCTTGCCCTCGCCGGGATGACAGGTCTGCGGATCGCGGCCCTTGTCGCCACGCTCCGCAACCGGCACCCGGACAGGCGTCCCGACCTTGCTCCCGAAAGCTGGCCCGAAGACTGGCCCCGCATCTCGCTTCTTGTCCCGCTCCTGCGCGAGGCTGACATCACCGCCCATCTTATGTCGCACCTAAACGCGCTCGATTACCCCTTGGGCCGACTCGATATCTGCCTGATCGTCGAAGCGGGCGACACCGGCACCTCGGATGCCCTGACCGATGGCCTGACACCTTCGGCGCGCCTCGTGACCGTCCCGAAGGGCACCCTTCAGACCAAGCCCCGCGCACTGAACTACGCGCTCGACTTCGCCTGCGGCGACATCATCGGCGTCTATGACGCCGAAGACGCGCCCGACCCCGACCAGCTGCGCAAGATCGCCCGCCATTTCGCGACGGCACCGCCGGATGTGGTCTGCCTTCAGGGCTGTCTCGACTTCTACAATCCACGCCAGAACTGGCTCGCACGCTGTTTCACCATCGACTACGCCGCGTGGTTCCGGGTGTTCCTGCCGGGTCTGGCCCGGCTCGGTTTCGCGGTCCCCCTTGGCGGAACAAGCCTGTTCTTCCGCCGCGAGGCTCTGGAAGAGCTCGGTCGCTGGGACGCCCATAATGTCACCGAGGATGCCGATCTGGGCATTCGCCTCGCCCGGCGCGGCTGGCGCACCGAGCTTGCCCACACCACGACGCTGGAAGAGGCCAACTGCCATGTACGTCCGTGGATCCGCCAAAGGTCGCGTTGGCTCAAAGGCTACGCGCTCACATGGGCTGTTCACATGCGCAACCCCCTCCGCCTCTGGCGCGAGCTTGGGGCGCGAAAATTCCTGGGCTTTCAGGCGATGTTCCTCGGAACGATCCTGCTGTTCCTGCTCGCCCCGCTGATGTGGAGCTTCTGGCTCATCCCGCTCGGCATCTGGCACCCGCTGTCCGATGTGGTTCCCGGCACATCGCTGGCGGCGCTGGCGGTGTTCTTCCTCGCCTCCGAAGCCGTCAATATGGCCGCGGCAATCACCGCACTGGCCACGGCAAAGGACCGCTGGCTGATCCCGTGGGTGCCGCTCACGATCTTCTATTTCCCGCTCGCGGCCATCGCCTCCTACCGCGCGATTGCGGGGATCGCAGGCCAGCCGTTCTTCTGGGACAAGACCCAGCACGGCCTCTCACCCGGCAAACCGGAAGTGAATACCTAAACCGCGCTCTCGGCGTTCTGCCGCAACCGGCTCTCGAAGGCCTGCGAGATATGCGCCTTGAACGCCGCATAGGCCGCATCCCCGTCGCCCGCCGCAATCGCGTCGACGATCCCGCGATGTTCTGCCTGCGCAACCTCGCCGCGCCCCTCGATCGCCAGCGATGTCGTCGCCATCAGCGCCATCGAGCGATAGACCAGATCAAGTTGCTGAACCAGAAACCGGTTATGGGACGCCAGATGCACCTGCCGGTGAAACTGCCGGTTCGACCGCGCCAGGGCCGCCGGATCGTTCAGCCGCGCCTGATCTTCCTCGACCATGCGCCGCATCACCCGCACCTCTTCCTCGGTGGCGTGCCGGGCCGCCAGCCGCGCCGCCAGCCCCTCCAACTCGCTGCGCACCACGTAAAGCTCGGCCATCTCGTTGTGATCGAGCGACGCCACGATCAGGCTGCGCCCGTCCCGCGCCAAGAGCGACTGGGTTTCCAGCCGCTGCAACGCCTCGCGAATGGGCGTCCGCGACACCCCGAACCTCTCGGCCAGTTCGCTTTCGACCAGCCGGTCGCCGGGCCGGTACACGCCGGTATCGATCGCACCGAGGATCATCTGATAGGCGTCGCTCTGCGGCGGCTTCGTATCTGGCATTCTGACTTCCTTCGTCCCTGCCCCAACCATAGCCAGCCCTTGCCTCAGGGATCAAGCTGCTGATCCACCGTTGCACCGGCCCCCCGCACGCCCTAGACCCGTCCCATGGTTGCACAGCATTTTTCTCATGTCACAAACTGGGTCTTCGACCTCGATAACACGCTTTACCCGCCCGAGATGCGTCTGTTCGACCAGATCGAGGTGCGGATGATCGATTGGGTGATGGATACGGTCGGCGTCGACCGGGACGAAGCCAACCGGCTCCGCGTCGACTACTGGCAGCGCTACGGCACGACGCTGGCAGGGCTGATGGCCGAACACGGTGCCGATCCCACCCCCTACCTGATCCACGTCCACGAGATTTCGATGGATCACCTGACGGTAGACCAGGACCTTGCCGATCATATCCGTGCCCTGCCCGGCCGCCGCATCGTCTATACCAACGGCTCGGCCCCTTATGCAGAACGGGTCCTCGCGGCACGCGGTCTCAGCGGCCTTTTCGATGCGGTCTACGGCGTCGAACATGCCGCCTTCCGGCCCAAACCCCAGCGCGCGGCGTTCGAGGCGATCTTTGCCCGCGATGGGATCACACCAGAACAGGCCGCCATGTTCGAAGACGACCCGCGCAACCTCGCAGCCCCCCATGAAATGGGCATGCGCACGGTCCATGTCGCCCCCGAACCGCACCCCGCGCCCCACATCCAGCACCACACAGACAATTTGACGGATTTTCTCTCGCAATTGACGAAATGACGCAGTGCCGCAGCGCAGCATTACCCTAAATACAAGTCAGACAAACGCGAACAGGAAACCGAAACCATGACAACGACCGCACGGCGGCCGCTCTGGCTGCGTCTTTTCTACCTGATCCCGATCATCGGCTGGACCGCCCGGGATATGGACAAACACGGCGACGACAACCTGATCTGGGGCTTTGCGACGGTCATCTCGCTCTGGATTTCGGCATTCCTGCTGTTCGGCTATCCCGGCCTGATCATCCCTGCGCTTCTGATGGTGCCGACGATCTTTCTTTACCTGATTCTCGTCAGCTGGGGCTAAATCCCCAACCGGCACTTGGCGCGTCGCCCGCGCCCGGTTAGTCAGGGGCATCATGGCCAGAACCCAGACCGATATCTTCATCT
Source organism: uncultured Paracoccaceae bacterium (assembly GCA_947503175.1). Classification (GTDB taxonomy): domain Bacteria; phylum Pseudomonadota; class Alphaproteobacteria; order Rhodobacterales; family Rhodobacteraceae; genus Ovoidimarina. The sequence continues at coordinate 214,283 of CANNCO010000001.1, read as the reverse complement.
CCGGCGGCGGCATCGCGGGCCTCGTGGCCGCAGCCGCCTTCGGGCGAGCGGGGTTCTCGGTCATCCTCGCCGACCCTGCCCCGCCCGTGGCCTCAGCCGAGGATGACGGGTCCGACCTGCGCTCCACCGCCTATCTGCAACCCGCCCGCGATCTGATCGAAACGGCGGGGCTCTGGGACGCGCTCAGCGCCCATGCAACGCCCCTGCAAACGCTCCGCGTCATGGACACGACGGGCTGGCCGCCCACCCTGCGCGCCGCCCGATCCTTTGAGTCCAGCGATCTGGGCGACCGCCCCTTCGGCTGGAACCTGCCCAACTGGCTGACCCGCAAGACACTTGCCGAGACCCTCTCGAATATGGACGGCGTCGACCTGCGCCTTGGCGTGGGCTTCGCCCGGCTCGTCCAGCGCGAGGCGCACGCCATCGTCACCCTCACCGATGGCAGCGCCCTTCAGGCGCGTCTCGTCATCGGCGCCGATGGCCGCGCCTCCCCGGTCCGCGACGCCGCCGAAATCCAGACCGATATCCGGCGCTACGGGCAAAAGGCGCTGGCCTTTTCCGTCACCCATCCGCACCCGCATCAGAATATCTCAACCGAGATCTACAACCGCGGCGGCGCCTTCACCCTTGTCCCGATGCAGGATCATCAGGGCGGCCCGGCCTCGGCGGTCGTCTGGATGAATGACGGCGCCAAGGCGCAGGACCTGCTGACCACCGACATACCAGCACTGGAAGCCGAAATGACCGAACGCTCCATGGGCGTTCTCGGTCACCTGACGCTGGCCAGCCCCCGCCGCATCTGGCCCGTCGTCACCCAATCGGCGCGCACCCTCACCGCCCGCCGCGTGGCGCTCGTGGCCGAAGCCGCCCACGTCCTACCGCCCATCGGCGCACAGGGCCTGAACACATCGCTCAACGATATCGCGGCCCTGCTGGAGCTTGCCGAAAAGGCACCCGGCGATCTGGGTACCGCAAAAATGCTTGACGCCTACGAACGCGCCCGGGCCCGCGACATCCACGCCCGCGCCCGCGCCATCGACCTTTTCAACCGGGTCTGCAAATCCGGCGATGTTCAGGTTCAGGCCCTGCGCCTTGCGGGCCTAAAGGCCGTCCACGACATCGCCCCCCTGCGCCGCACAGTCATGCAGGCCGGGCTGGGCACGCGCTAAACCGCCTCAGGCGACCTTCTCGAGCACCGATTCCAACCGCCCGACGCTCGCATCAACGTCCTTCAGCTTGTCGATCCCGAACAGGCCGATGCGAAAGCTTTTGTAATCCGGCCCCTCGTCCACCATCAGCGGCACCCCGGCGGCGATCTGCATGCCTTCTCGCGCAAACGCCTTGCCGGCCTGAACCTCGGCGTCATCGGTATAGCTCACAACGACCCCCGGCGCACCAAAGCCCTCGGCGGCAACCGACCGGAATCCCTTGCCCGCCAGAAGCGCACGCACCCGGTCGCCCTGCTCCCACTGCGCGGCCTTCAGCCGCTCGAACCCCCACTCCTTGGCCTCGACCATCGCATCGCGAAACCCGCGCAACGCATCCGTGGGCATTGTCGCATGATAGGCATGCCCGCCGCCTTCATAGGCCTCCATGATCTGAAGCCACTTGCCCAGATCCACCGCGAAACTCGTCGATTTCGTCTCGCGCACCCGCGCCGCGGCAGCCGGTGACATCATCACGCAACCCGCCGAAGGCGAGGCCGACCAGCCCTTTTGCGGCGCGGAGATTACCACGTCGACACCCGTGGCCTCCATATCGACCCAGACACAGCCCGACGCGATACAGTCCAGAACGAACAGACCGCCCACCTCATGCACCGCATCGGCAACGCTGCGCAGATAGTCATCGGGCAGGATCATCCCGGCGCTCGTCTCCACATGCGGGGCAAAAACGACGCCCGGTGTCTCGGCCCGGATCCGCGCCACAACTTCCTCCACCGGAGGGGGCGCAAACGGGGCCTGCACCTCATTTCCCGACCGGCGCGCCTTCATCACGATCTCTTCCGACGGAATGTCGCCGGCCTCGAAAATCTGCGTCCAGCGATAGGAAAACCATCCGTTCCGGATCACCATGGCCTTCTGATCCGTCGCCAGTTGCCGCGCCACGGCCTCCATCGCGTAGGACCCGCCACCGGGGATCAGCGCCACCGCATCGGCCTTGTAGACCTCGCGCAGCATGCCCGAGATATCGCGCATCACCTCCTGAAAGGCCGCGCTCATGTGGTTCAGCGACCGGTCCGTGAAGACAACCGAGAACTCCAGAAGGCCATCGGGATCGATATCGGGCAAAAGGGCTGGCATGATGTGTTCCTCCGTGTCGCCCAAGGGCTAGCGCGCCGACGCGCCGGGTGCAAAGCCTATCTTTGCATCTTTGATACGGGCCTATTCATGCTGCACGATGACCGTCTCGAAATCGTCATCGCTGATCACCCGCGTATGGTGTCCCTTGCCGCCGATATCCTCCATCCGCCAGACATCACCGGGGCAGATATCGCGGTAATCCCCGTCACTTGCCGTTACGCGCGCCATGCCGCGCAGGCAGATCAGGGTCTGGCGGATCGGCGTCGGATGGATCGGCTCGTCCCATCCCGACCGCAATTTCAGGAACAGCATCGCGCTCGCCGCATCGGGATCGGAAATCTCGATAGCCTTGGCCGGCGGCGCGAAAGAGCGTTCGGCAAGTGCCACGTCAACGTCTTTCCAATGGCTCTCGCCGTCGGTATCCGAATAGAGGTGATGGTATTTCATTTGTAATTCAGCTCCTTATCCGATCGGCCCCGGCCTGCGTTCTTCCGACAAAAGGACATTTGCCTCGACCCCGCCAACCCCGGGCAGGGTCATGATCCGCCGCCGCAAGACCCGCTCGAAATCCGAGATATCCCGCGCCACCACCCGCAGCCGGTAGTCGTACAGCCCCAGCACATGATGCACCGCCTGCACCTCCGGGATCGCCGTCACTGCGCGCTCGAAATCCTCAAGGCTGACCCGCCCTTTCGTGGCAAGCTTCACCCCCAGAAAGACGGTGACGCCAAACCCCGCCTTTTCCAGATCCAGATCGACCCGCCGCCCGGTGATCACGCCCGCCTCGGTCAGCCGCCGGATACGCCGCCATGCGGCAGGCTGCGACAGGCCCAACCTGCGCCCCACGGCCCCGGCGGACAAGGTCCCGTCCTCCGTCAACGTACGCAGTATCCGCCGGTCCATGTCATCAAGATCGATCACAGCGGCAAGACCGTATCGGATTTGATCGCCGCGACCTGCATCAGCGCCTCGATATCGGCGATATGCGGCAGCGTCAGAATGCGCTCGCGATAGACCTGCTGGTAATGCGCCATATCGCGGGCCAGGACCGACAGGCGCACATCCACCCGGCCCAGAAACGTCTGGATTTCCGCCACCTCGGGCACCTCGCGCGCCGCTTCCATGAAGTCGTCGAACGCATTGGCCACAGTCTTGTCCAGCGTCACCCGCAGCGACACCTCGACCTCATATCCCAGCGCCCGCCAGTCGATCACCGCATGGACGCCGCGGATCACGCCATCGGCCTTCAGCCGGTCGACCCGGCGCGACAGGGCCGCGGGCGACACACCCGCCCGGCGCGCGAGGTCGGACCCCGTGGCCTCGGGCGTCGCGATCATATGGCGAAGGATGCGCCGGTCGGTATCGTCAAGCATGCGTATTTGTAACAAAGCGAAGATGAAGAATGAATTTTGCAAGATTAGCGCATTTTCTGCAAATTCAGCAAGCGCATTTATCGCTCTGCCCCTAGATTGCATCCAAATCACAACCGTCAGGAAGGACATCCCCATGCGCGTGTATTACGACCGCGACTGCGACATCAATCTCATCAAGGACAAGAAGGTAGCGATCCTTGGCTATGGCTCTCAGGGCCACGCCCATGCGCTGAACCTGCGCGATTCGGGCGCCAAGAACCTGGTCGTGGCGCTTCGCGAAGGCTCGCCCAGCGCCAAGAAGGCCGAAGGCGAAGGGCTGAAGGTCATGGGTATCGCCGAAGCGGCCGCATGGTGCGATCTGATGATGTTCACCATGCCCGACGAGCTTCAGGCCGACACCTACAGGAAATACGTGCATGACAACATCCGCGAAGGCGCCGCGATTGCGTTCGCCCACGGCCTGAACGTGCATTTCGGCCTGATCGAGCCCAAACCCGGCGTCGACGTGATCATGATGGCCCCCAAGGGCCCCGGTCACACCGTGCGTGGCGAATATGTCAAGGGCGGCGGCGTGCCCTGCCTTGTCGCGGTCGACAATAACGCCTCGGGCAAGGCGCTGGAAATCGGTCTGTCCTATTGCTCCGCCATCGGTGGCGGCCGCTCGGGCATCATCGAAACCGACTTCAAGGAAGAATGCGAAACCGATCTCTTCGGCGAACAGGCCGTGCTGTGCGGCGGCCTTGTCGAACTGATCCGCATGGGGTTCGAGACGCTGGTCGAGGCCGGATACGCCCCCGAAATGGCCTATTTCGAGTGCCTGCACGAGGTGAAGCTGATCGTCGACCTGATCTACGAGGGCGGCATTGCGAATATGAACTACTCGATCTCGAACACCGCCGAATTCGGCGAGTACGTCTCGGGTCCGCGCATCCTGCCCTATGACGAAACCAAGGCCCGGATGAAGGCCGTGCTCGACGACATCCAGCAGGGCCGCTTCGTGCGCGACTGGATGACCGAATGCGCGGTGGGCCAGCCGTCGTTCAAGGCGATCCGCCGCAACAACGACGCGCATCAGATCGAGGCCGTGGGTGAAACCCTGCGCGGCATGATGCCCTGGATCACCGCGGGCCGCATGGTGGACAAGGACAAGAACTAAGGAACAGGGCCCGGGGCGGCACCAACCCGCCCCGGCCATCCCCATCATGACCGGCATCCCAAATCCACGTCTGGCCGACTGGCTGTCGCTTCTGGCCCTCGGTGCGATCTGGGGGTCGTCGTTTCTTGCGGCGAAACTGGCGCTTGAGGGGCTCCAGCCGCTGACCCTGGCGGCGGCGCGCGTGACGCTGGGCGGGCTGGTCCTGCTGCTGGCTGTCCGCATCGCCGGGCGAACCCTTCCCACCGGCACCCGCTGCTGGGCCGCCGTTCTGGGGTTTTCGGTCTTCTCCCACGCCCTGCCCTTCTTCCTTCTGAACTGGGCGCAACAGACGGTGGCCTCTTCCTTTGCGGGCGTCTCGATGGCCGCCGTCCCGCTTTTTGTCCTGCCGCTGGCGCTGATGCTGGTTCCCGGCGAGCGTTTCGGCTGGCTCAAGCTCACCGGCTTGGTACTCGGGTTCCTCGGTGTCGTGATTCTGATCGGCCCAGCCGAGGTGCTGTCCGGTCCCGATGCCGCCCTGCCCCGCCTTGCGTGCGTCGCCGCGTCGCTGTGCTACGCGCTGGGCGGCATCACCACGCGGCTTGCCCCGCCCATGGATCAGATCGGTTACTCCGCCGCCGCGCTCACCGTCGCCGCGATCCTGACCATTCCCGGCGCGCTGCTTCTGGAGGGAGTGCCCGCCATGCCCGACGCGGGCGCGCTCACGGCCACCCTCTATCTGGCCGTCGGCCCCACCGCGATCGCAGCCCTGATCCTTGTGCGCACGATCGTCTCGGCAGGCCCCACCTTCCTGTCGCTGGTCAACTACATGGTGCCGGTCTGGGCGATCCTTCTGGGCGCCATCGTCCTGTCGGAACCCCTGCCCGGCAGTTTCCTGATCGCGGGCGTCCTGATCCTGATCGGCGTCGCGCTCAGCCAATGGGGGTCGCTCAAACGCCTCTGGGCAGCGGCCTGACACATCCGCACCACCCCGGTGCGGCCGTGCACAATTGTAATACTATAACACCCGCCCATCTCGGGGCGATGACACATCTCAGCATCCATACCCGCGACGGCTGGCCAGATGAGGCATCAACGCTTCTCGCAGACTATCCCCGTGACGCCTGGCCGGATCACCCCAACTTCGCCCGCTCCATCGATAACTGGATGGGCGCACACCGTGGCTTTCGCCAGCTCGGTCGCCTTGTGGCGGGCGAGACCGAGGCTTATCTGGACCGCCGGACGGACGGTGACGACTACGCCCTGCGCCTGTCGCGCTACGGCAATATCCTCGTGCGCAACCTCCACGGCCACCACACGTGGGAGGATCGATCTTTCTTCCCGGAGATCCGCAAGGCCGACCTGCGCTTCGACCACGGGCTGGACACGCTCGAGGCCGATCACGAGGTCTTGGACGAAACCATCGACCAACTGACGAGCCGCGCCAACCGCGTCATCAAGCTCACCCAACTGGACGAGGCGCAGGCCCGAAGCGAAGCGGGTGCGCTTCACGAAACGGCCACACGGATCGAGGCTTTCCTCGAACGTCACCTGACGGATGAGGAAGACCTGATCGTCCCGATCCTTCTGCATCACAAGATGCGGGGCTGAAACTAAAGCTTGACCCCGGCACACTGCCGGGGTCTGACAGCCCGATGACTGCACCCACCCCCGACGCACCCGGCGCGCTGAACTGGGCTCTTCTTCTTGGGCTTGGCGTCGTCTGGGGCACCGCCTTCCTAAGCGTCAATCTGGCGCTCGATGGCTACGGCCCGCTCTGGGTCGCGGCGGGACGTACCGGAATGGCCGCGGTGGCGCTTCTCGCAGGCGGCCGGTTGATGGGCCAGGGTCTGGGCGAGCTTACATCAATGCGCGCCTGGGTCTTTGCGGCGCTGATCGGCGCCGGCACCGTCGCACTTCCCTTCACGCTTCTCGCATGGGGCCAGCAGCACGTCCCCTCGGCCTTCGCAGGCGTCGCAATGGGCGTCGTGCCGCTCCTGATCCTGCCACTTGTCTATGTGTTCTCGCCCGAAGAAGGCATCGGCCCCCGCCGCATCGCGGGCGTCGCCCTTGGCTTTGTCGGCCTCGCGATACTGGTCGGCCCCGGTGCCTTCGACCAGTCGGGCGACCTGACCGGCATGGGCCGTCTCGCCTGCGTTGGCGCGACCGTGTGCTATGCCGTGGGGTCGATCCTCACCCGCAGGGCCCCGCCCATGCCGCCCATCGCGCTGGCTTCATCCTCGATGCTCGTCGCGGCACTGGTGCTTCTGCCCGTAGCGTTCTTCCTCGAAGGGCCACCAACCATCGCGATCAACCTCCCCACCGCCGCGCTGATCTATTGCGCAATCCTTCCCACCGCGCTCGCCGCCTTCATTCGCGTCCGCATCATCACGACGGCGGGCTCGGTCTTCATGTCACTGGTCAGCTACATGGTCCCGGTCTGGGCGGTGATCTTCGGCATCACGCTTCTGGGCGAAGACCTCCCGCCCACGCTGTTCAAGGCGCTGGCGCTGATCCTCGCGGGTATCGCGCTCTCGCAATGGCGTAATCTTGCTGGCCTGATCCGCCGCTAGCCCGCGGCTTCGACCTCGGCCACGATCCCGTCCACGACCTGATGAAGCAGCCCTTCATCCTCGCATTCCGCCATTACGCGGATCAAAGGTTCTGTCCCCGATTTCCGGATCAACAGACGTCCGGCCCCCTCAAGCTGCCCTTCGGCCTGCGCAATCGCGGCCTTGACGGACGCCACTTCCAAAGGATCGGCACCAGACGCATAACGCACGTTCTTCAGCATCTGCGGCACAGGTGCGAAATTCCGCGCCAAGGCACTGGCGGGCCGTCCCGTCTGCACCATCTCGGCCAGAAACTGCAGGCCCGCAACCAGACCGTCGCCGGTCGTGGCGTAGTCGGTCAGCACGATATGGCCCGATTGCTCACCGCCCATGTTGAACCCGCCCTTGCGCATCGCCTCGACGACATACCGATCGCCGACGCCGGTCCGGTGCAGGGTAATCCCCTTCCCGCCCAAAAACCGCTCCAGCCCGAGGTTCGACATCACGGTGGCGACAAGCGTGTCACCGTTCAACCGCCCCTCGCTGGCCCAGCGCGCGGCCAGAAGCGCCATCACCTGATCGCCATCGGCCACCGTTCCGGTCTCGTCGAGAATCATCACCCGGTCGGCATCGCCATCCAGACAGATGCCGATATCCGCCCCATGGGCGATCACGGCCTCGGCCGCCGTCCGGGTGTCGGTCGATCCGCATCCCAGATTGATGTTGGTCCCGTTCGGGTTCACCCCCACGGGGATCACCTCCGCCCCCAGCTCCCAAAGGACCTGAGGAGCAGAGATATAGGCCGCACCGTTCGCGCAATCGACCACGACCTTCAGGCCATCCAGACGAAGCTCCTCGGGAAAGGTCGACTTGGCCCGTTCAATGTAACGATAAACCCCGTCATCGATCCGCTTCGCACGCCCGATATTGGCAGGCTCGGCCAATGCAATGTCGCTCTCGAGGATCGCTTCGATCTCGGCCTCGGCCTCGTCCGACAGCTTGAACCCGTCCGGCCCGAAGAACTTGATGCCGTTATCGTGGTGCGGGTTGTGGCTGGCCGAGATCATCACGCCCACATCGGCGCGCATGGAATGGGTCAGCAGCCCGACCGCCGGCGTCGGCACCGGACCCAGCAAAAGCACGTTCATTCCGGTCGAGGTGAACCCCGCCGTCAGCGCGTTTTCGAACATATAGCATGACAGCCGCGTGTCCTTGCCGATCACCACCCGGTGGCCCGCAGCCCCGTCACGCCGGAAATACCGACCCGCCGCCGCCCCCAACCGCAGCGCCAGTTCCGCCGTCATCGGATGGGTGTTCGCCGTGCCGCGCACGCCATCGGTGCCGAAAAGGGTCCGTGTCATGATCGGTTTCCTTGCTGCCTGCTCATCGCCCATATGGCTTACGCCATCGGCGCCGTTCCCCAAAGGGCCGGCACCCGTTTTGTCCCGAATGTATCATGAACGCGAACAATCTGCACAGCCCGCCCGAACGGGACAGCCGTCCGGCGCCAAAGAGCCCGCAGGGGCTCAGTTCGACGCGACGCGGCGCTCCTGCCGGTAAAAGTGGTGATACCCGATCGTGGCCGTGCGCGGATAGACACGCGCCCAGCGGGGATTCACCGACTTCGTGTGATAATGGGTCGCCCCATCGGTCAGATCGGCAGGCGCCTCGCCCGACAGCATGAGCCGCGCGATCTTGCCGACCTTCTTCCACGCCTGAGGTTCGCGGATCACTTCCTTGTGCCCGTCACAGGCATAGGTGAACTGGCACTGATACTTCTTGCCCGTGCCCTGATAGATCACCCCGCAGACACTGTCGGGATAGTTCTTGCTCTCGACCCGGTTCAGGATCACTTCGGCAACGGCAAAGATGCCCTTCACGCTTTCGCCCCGCGCCTCGAAATACAACGCCTCGGTCAGGCAGCGCCACGTCTCGTTTCCGCTGACGGCCGGAAGCGCCCTCAGGAACGACGCGTCATAGCGCATCACATCCACATCGCGCGCAGGCTCGGTGCGCAACCGGTCCATCCGGCGCTGCGTCACAGACGTCAGACCATCGTGATCCGATCCAAGGACATCGCGCACGGCGTCAGAGAACGCGACACGCGGATTCTTCGATTGGCTTGCAGTCATTTCGGCATGCGCAACGGATGCGCCACAGAACGCCAAACAAAACGCAGCCCACAACGTGGGTCGTTTCAACATGGAGCCCCCTCCAGCTTTCGATACGCAGGGTCCGCGTTCCCCTACAGGTTTCGACGGCGGAGATAGCGCAACAGATCGGGAAGGTCCAGCCTCGCCCCGGAACACATTGTTTTCATTCAGGAACCGATCCGTCCGGTTTTCATGCTGCAGCGCAGAAAAACTACGGTTATCAGAGTGTTACGGTTGCTGCACCGCATCACGGATCGCCAGATGAGCGGCGGCAAGCCGCGCAACGGGTACACGAAACGGTGAACAACTGACATAATCGAAGCCCGCTTTGCGGCAAAACGCTATCGAATCCGGGTCGCCCGCATGCTCGCCGCAGATCGAAAGCGTCAGATTCGGGCTGCCCGACCGGCCCCGTTCGGCGCCGATATTCAGAAGCTCGCCCACCCCTTCGATATCCAGCCGGTGAAACGGATCCTCGGCGAACACACCCTGGCTGACATAAGAGCCCATGAACCGCCCGGCATCGTCGCGCGACAGGCCATAGGCCATCTGCGTCAGGTCGTTCGTCCCGAAACTCAGAAACGCCGATTGCTGGGCGATCTCGTCGGCGCGCAGGCAGGCGCGCGGCGTCTCCACCATCACACCCAGACGGTAATCGAAATCCGTGCCGGTCTCGTTCTTAACCGCGACCGCAACCGCATCGACACGCGTCTTGACCAGTTCCACCTCGCGCCGGGCACTGACCAGCGGGATCATGATCTCGGGCACCACAGGCACTCCGCCCTGGCTGCCCTCCACGGTCGCCTCGAAAATGGCCCGCGCCTGCATGTCATAGATCTCGGGAAAGGTGATCCCCAGACGCACGCCCCGCATCCCCAGCATCGGGTTGAACTCGCTCAGCGCCCCGACCCGCCGGGTGACCTTGCCCATCGAGATGTCCAGCGCATCGGCCAGTTCCCGCAACCCCTCGCGCCCGGTGGGCAGGAACTCGTGCAACGGCGGGTCCAGAAGCCGGATACAGACCGGCTGACCCTGCATGATCTCGAAAAGTCCGATGAAGTCGGCCCGCTGCATCGGCAAAAGCCGTTCCAGCACCGCCGCGCGATCTTCTGCACTGTCGGCAAAGATCATCTCGCGCATGACCGTCAGCCGCTCTTCCTCGAAAAACATATGCTCGGTCCGGCACAGCCCGATCCCCTCGGCCTCGAACGCGCGCGCCATCTGCGCCTCGACAACCGTGTCCGCATTGGCCCGCACGCCGATATCCCGCGCCGCGTCGGCCCAGCCCAGAAGCGTCCGGAAACTGTCGTCCAGTGCCGGCTCCAAGAGGTCCGCAGCACCGGCAAGCGCCTCGCCCTGCGTGCCGTCAAGCGTCACCACATCCCCCTCGCGGAATACCCGGCCATCGATGCTGGTCAGTGTCTTCTCCCGCCGGTTCAGCCGCATGTCAGACACACCCACCACGCATGGCAGGCCAAGCCCCCGCGCGATCACCGCCGCATGGCTGGTCATGCCGCCCCGCTCGGTCAGAACGCCGACAGAGGCGTGCATGCCGCGAATATCCTCGGGCGAGGTTTCGCGCCGCACCAGAATGCAGGGCTCCTCGCGCGACGCGCTCTGCTGTGCAGCGGTCGAGGTAAAGACCAGCCGCCCCGTCGCCGCGCCGGGACTGGCGGCGATACCGCGGGCGAAAACGTCACGGGTGCCACGAGGATCGACCTGCCTGTGCAGAAGCTCGGGCAGCGCGCGCGGTTCGACCCGCAACACGGCCTCTTCATGGCTGATGATCCCATCCTCGGCCAGGGCGACGGCGATCCGCACATCGCCCCGTGCCGTCCGCACCACCCGCACCGCATCGAGAATCGCCAGATTGCCCGCATGAATCGTGAACTCGATCTGCATTTCTTCCCGCAGCCGGGTTCTGCATTTCTCCGCAAGCGCCTGAAGTGTCTTGAAAATATCCGGGTTCAGCTCCTCCAGCGACGGCCCGCGCGGATCGCGGGTCAGATACATCGCCCGATCGCTGTCGGTCACCGCATCGCGCCCCTGGCTCTGGCTCAGATACCGGCCAGTGATCTGCGGTTGCCCGGTTGTCCCGTCCACAAGCTGGAACACCCCGGACCCCGACTCGGCGGGCCCAAGACCCAGCGCCATGGCCTGCACGACCAGACCCAGCCCCGCATCGGCGGGCGCACCCTTCGCCTGCCGCAACAGCCGCGCAGTGGTGCCTTCCCATGCCCGCGCCATGGATTGCAGCACGTCCGCCAACTGCCGCTCGACCTCTTGCGGAAACCGCTCGTCGGTCTCTTCCTCATAGGCGTCCAGCAGGTCCGCGATCGACGCGGTATCCTCGTCCTCTTCGAACATATCCGGATCCAGCCGCGCCACATGCACGGCATAAGACTGGATAAACCGGCGATAGAGGCTGTCAGCGGCGGCCTGCCCCAAGGTCTCTGATAACTCCTTATGGCGCCTGTCGTTCATGCCGATGTTCAGGATCGCACCCGGCCCGCCCCAGTCGGGGTCAAGGCTCGACGGTCGAACCGAGATCAGCGGCGCATCGCCGAACGCGGCCATGACCCCGGCAACATCGGGCAAGTGGCCCGCCGCAATCGCGCGCACGGCCGGAAACGACAAGGCCACCGTCTTTGGCACAGGCATATCCAGCCGCGCCAGACGCTGCAGACACTTCGCCCGCCCACCATGAAGCGACGCCGAAACCGGGGCGGTTGGCGTGATCAGGACAAAATCGGCAATTTCGAAATGTTGCTGCACCGCGGCATATCTCCTGCAGCAGCAGCATACGATCTAACTCTGAAGTGACAAGTGCCGCCTTGCCGCGGCGGCCAGGCACATCTGTCCCGTTGCAACGTTGCCGCCCGTCCAAGGCCGATCCGCATGGTATGCGCATGGCATGCGCATGGTTTCCGCATTATGCGTACGATCAGCCTTCCAGCCGGGTTAAGTCAGCGACCTGTCCGCAAGTGTCCCGGATAAGGTGCAACAAATTCAATCTGTTACGGCGCAGAATTTCATTTTCCGAATTCACCTGAACCGCTTCGAAGAACCCGTCAATCGGCCCACGCAACTCCGCCATGGCGCCCATGGCCACCGAAAAATCATCCGTTTCCAACGCCTTAGAGATCTTTGATCGCGCCTGATCCAAGGCCTTGAACAGATCCCGCTCCGCATCGACCTCGGCCAGTTTCACCTCGGGACCATAGGAGTATTCCACCCCATCGGCCTCTTCCGCCTGCTGCAAGATGTTGTTTGCACGGCGAAATCCCTGAACAAGGTTTTCGCCATCCTCGGTTTCCAGAACCGCCTGCAAGGCCCGCGCACGGTGCACGACCCGCAACAGATCGTCCGACCCCGGCATTTCAAGCGCCGCGTCGATCACGTCATGCCGCATGCCTTCGCCGCGCAGGTGAACCTTCAGCCGATCATGGAAGAACTCCAGCAAATCCAAACTCTTGTCGGGCACTGCTTTCACAATATCGGCAACGAAGCCTTCACCCACATTCCCGCGGATCGTCCGAACGGCCGCTCCGAAAACCCCGTGTTCAGCAATATCCTGAAGGATGTCGTTCAGCGCCTCTTTGTCTTCGGCGGCGGCTTCCGGCTGATTGATCGCAATCTTGTGGGACAGAAGCCCCGCGTCAAAGAACTGATCCAGCGAAAGGCTAAGGTCATTTTCCAGCACGATCCGTATCACCCCAAGGGCCGCACGCCGCAAAGCGAACGGGTCTTTCGACCCGGTAGGTTTCTGATCAATGGCCCAGAAGCCCGTCAACATGTCCACCTTGTCGGCCAGCGCAACGGCCACCGATACCGGCTGCGACGGGACTGTATCCGATGGGCCCAACGGCGCGTAATGCTCCTCACAGGCCGCCGCAACCGCATCAGAAAGGCCTTCGACTTTGGCGTAATAGCGCCCCATAACCCCCTGTAATTCCGGGAATTCATAGACCATTTCCGAGGCCAGATCGGCCTTCGCGACGCGCGCGGCCAGTTCCGCCTCACCCGCATCCGCACCCACCATGGGCGCAATCTCACGGGCCAGTGCCGCGATCCGCGCGATCCGCTCTGCCTGCGTTCCCAGCTCATGCTGGAACGTCACCTGTTCAAGCGGCTTGGCCATACCTTTAAGCCCATGTGAACGGACCGCGCGCGCGTCGTTCTCCCAAAAGAACTTGGCATCCGACAGCCGCGCCGCCAGCACTTTCCGGTTCCCCGCAAGGATCGTCGCGCCCTCATCCGCGGCTTCCGTATTCGCGACCGTCACGAACTTCTCGATCCGCCCGGTCTTGGGATTCCTGATGGAAAAGAACTTCTGATGTTCCCGCATGGAGGTCTGCAAGACCTCCGCCGGAAGCTCCAGAAAACCGTCATCGATCGCCCCCATCAGAACGACCGGCCACTCCACAAGCCCCGCCACCTCGGCCAGAAGCCCACGGTCTTCGACAACCTCAAGCCCCTGCGCAAACGCGGCACTTTCCGCATCCGCCCAGATATGCTCCGCACGTTCCTCCGCCGACAGGATCACCTTCGACTTTTTCAACTTCGTCGTGTAATCATCGAAATTCAAAACAGAAAACTCATCTGGCGCAAGAAAACGATGCCCGACCGTCCGGTCCCCGGCAGCGATCCCGTCGATCTCCAGCGGAACCACCTCCGTACCGGCCTCGTCGCTCAGCACACACAGGATACCGTGCAAGGGTCTCACCCAGCGCAAGCCGCCGCTGCCCCATCGCATCGACTTGGGCCACGGGAAACTTCGGACAGTCGCTTCCAGAACCTCGGCCACGATTTCCGATGCCGGGCGCCCCGGCTTTTCGATCACCGCGAACCAAACCTCACCCTTCGGTGTCTCACGCGCTTCCAGATCCTCCTTCGCCAACCCTGTCGAACGCAGAAACCCCTGCAGCGCCTGTTCCGGCGCATCGGCGCGCGGGCCCTTCCGCTCTTCCCGCACCGCCGGACTCGCCGCCAAAAGCCCTTCGACAGCCAGCGTCAGCCGCCGCGGCGTGGCAAATCCCGCAGCCCCCGCATACGTCAGACCAGCCTCGACCAGACCCTCCGTCACCAGACGGCGCAGATCATCCGCCGCCCGCGTCTGCATCCGCGCGGGGATTTCCTCGGAAAGTAGTTCGATCAGCAGGTCGGGCATGGTCCGGGATCCGGGTTCTGTCAGGTAAGGGTCTGTTAAGCGCGTTCGGCGAGGATCGCAATGTCAGCCGCCCGGTGCGGGCGGCGGCGGACAGCCTTCGGGTGCGGGCCGTCCGTCGAACACGACCTCTCCGCAGGCATTGATCTGATGCCATGCATAGCCACGTCCATCCGGGTAGATCGCAAGCACGCGGTCGATGCCGTAAATCACGTTCTCCTCGCCGAGGATCGCGGCAGCGCGCCCTTCCGCCAGATCCGCACCGATCTGCGCGGCATCGAAACACGAAAACCAACGCGGCGCGTTCAGCGGTATCGGGTCTTCGGCGGGTGTAAACGTGCCAAGGTCGAATGCGTCGTCCGTCACACGGAAACAGGCGCGAAACCGGATCGGCGAACTCGTTGAATCGATCCCGCTGAAGCCGTCGATCGGGATCGGCACAGGCTCGCTGCCGCCAAGCGGCACCGCGCCCATCGCCACAAATCCATCGGCATTCTCGGGCCCAAGTTCAACCGGCTCATAGAAGGCGTAAACCTGGAGATAGTACATCGCTGCGCCGGCGATGAGCCCCGCACCGATCAGCAGGCTGCCCAGAAGCTTGCCATTCATAGCATCAGATCCAATCCAGGTTCACGTGTTCAGGCTTGTAGGCCGCGCCAATCCGCTCTTTCAGCGCCCGAAATCGCGGGCGCAATGCGCGAAACTTGCGCTCATGGGTTTCGGCTATGGTACAATGGATACTGTCAAACAACCGCTCGGTCTCCATCGCCTCAAGGATCTCAAGTTCCGCACCCTCGATGTCCATCTTGAGGAAAGCAATCTCGCCATGCGCGCTGATCCGCTTTTTCAGGTAAGCGATGAAATCGATCAGGCGCACCGAAACCTTGTCTTCCTGCGCCTCGCTGACGCCGCGGCCACCCGAAAGCGTCGTGCTTCTGACCGAGTTGCCTTTTGGTTTCTCGTCAAAACCCGCGGCTCGAAAGAGTTCGATGGTCCCGTCGCGCAGACCGACCGCCGCATTATCCATTCTTACATTGCGGGTATTGGCGAACCTTCTGGTCAGCTTGCCAAATGCATAGGGATCGGGCTCGAAACATTGAACCGTGGCGCCGGTGGCTGCCAGTGGGGCGGTCACGTCCCCGACATTCGCCCCGCAGTCGATCACGAAATCGCCCGGCCGCAACATCGAACAAATGCCAAGCAGATACCCCTTTGCGTGCGCCGCACGCATGTTCCGGTCATGACGGCGGCGCAGTTTCGCGAGCTCGGCCTCTGGAGCCCCATCCATCAGGCCGCCTTACCCCCCGCCTCGGTCTCAAGGAATGCATCGGCGCATCGCTTGGCAAGGGCGCGGACCCGCCCGATATAAGCCTGGCGCTCGGTCACCGAAATCACGCCACGCGCATCGAGGAGGTTGAACAGGTGGCTGGCCTTGATGCACTGATCATAGGCGGGCTGCACCATGATGATCGCACGTCCGGTCTTCGGATCGTCGGCGGGCGCGGCGAGGATACGGCCACACTCGGCCTCGGCGTCCTCGAAATGCTGAAACAGCATCGCCGTATCGGCCTGATCGAAGTTCCAGCGCGAGTATTCCTGTTCGGCCTGCCGGAAGACATCGCCATAGGTCAGTGGAATGGCGGAAGCTGGGTCGTTGAACGGCATATCCATCACATGATCTGCGCCCAGCACATACATGGCCAGCCGTTCCAGCCCATAGGTCAGCTCCCCGGCGACGGGGGCACAGTCGTGGCCGCCAACCTGTTGGAAATAGGTGAACTGGCTGACTTCCATACCATCGCACCAGACCTCCCACCCGAGGCCCCAGGCACCCAGCGTCGGGCTTTCCCAGTCGTCCTCGACAAAGCGGATGTCATGCATCGACGCATCGATCCCTATCGCGGCCAGCGACCCGAGATAGAGGTCCTGAAAATCCGGCGGCGAGGGTTTGATGATCACCTGGTACTGATAGTAATGCTGAAGCCGGTTCGGGTTTTCACCATAGCGTCCGTCGGTCGGCCGCCGCGACGGCTGCACAAAGGCCGCAGCCCAGTGGTTCGGCCCCAGCGCGCGCAAGGTCGTGGCGGGGTGAAACGTCCCCGCACCAACTTCCATGTCGTATGGCTGCAGGATCGCACAGCCCTGCGCGGCCCAATAGGCCTGCAAGCGCAGGATCACGTCCTGAAAGCAATTCGGCGGTGTCTGCGACGCGTCCATCCCGGGCCCTCTGCTCAAACGCGTTCTCATTAGGCAACAGGGGCGCAAGGGTCAATCGACGCAAACCATTATTGAGGTGCATCGCGGTCCGGTGCTGATAGATTGAAGACTGTCCGTGTTCTCGGGGGTCGATAATGCCTGATCTTCAGCGTATCTGGTGCTTCGTTTTGCTGCCGGTTCTGTCGCTTTTTTTCCTGATGTCCTCGCCGGGGCGCGCGCAGGATGCGGTCTGGCTCCAGGTCGAAGCACAACCGACACTGACCAGTGCCGAGGAACGGGCGCGGGATTATGCGTCACGACTGGACAACGTGGCGGGCTTCAGGCTTGCGTCCGGCTGGTATGCCATTGCCCTTGGGCCATATACGCCTGATGCCGCAGTCATTGAACTGCGCCAGCTTCGTGCCACGCGCGATGTCCCCGGCGATAGCTTTGTCTCGGATGGGGCCGGGTTCCGTGATCAGTTCTGGCCCGTTGGCGCGATAGGGCTTGCATTGCAGCCTCCTGCCACGCCACAGAACATCGAGGAGACCGCTGTTTCGCCCCCGATCCCGGCGGATGAGACGGTGGCCGAAGCCCGTGCGTCAGAGCGCCGGCTGACACGGCCGGAACGCGAGGAAGTGCAGCGCGCCCTGCAGGTCAAGGGGTTTTACACCGCACGTATCGACGGGGCCATCGGGCCCGGAACGCGGCGCGCCATGGCCGCGTGGCAGGACTTCGCCGGGTATGAGCCGACGGGCGTTCTGACCACCGCCCAAAGGACCGAACTGTTGAACGACCTGCGCGAGTTATTGGCAAGTCTTGATATGCGCCCTGTATCCGACATTCGTGCCGGGATCGAAATCGATCTGCCCTCGGGACTCGTGGATTTCCAAGGATATGAAGCACCCTTTGCACGCTACGGCGGCGCGGATGTGCAGATTCTGCTGATCAGCCAAAGCGGGGACCGCGACACGCTTCAGGGCCTTTATGATGTGATGCAGACGCTCGAGATCGTGCCCTTGCAGGGATCGCGCGAGATGGGTCGGAACAGCTTTACCCTGACCGGCCGGAACGACGAAATCTTCTCCTACACGTATGCCGAGGTCAGGGATGGCGCAATCAAGGGATACACCCTGATCTGGCCGACGGAGGATGCCCTGCGCGGCCGCATCGCGCTTGACCGGATGCAGGCCAGCTTCAGCCCGGTTCCCGATGCGGTTCTTCCCGACACGGCGGGCGACCTGACACTGCAACGTCCCGATCTATTGGCCGGGCTTCAGATCCGGCAGCCCGAGATTTCGGTCAGCGGGTTCTATGTGACGTCCGAGGGAAGCGTGCTGACCGTTGCGGAACCGCTGGCGTCCTGCGCCCGGATCACGTTGGGAGGCGAGGTCGAGGTCGATCTTGTTGCCACCGATGCCGAGCTTGGTCTGGCTCTCTTGCAGCCAAGGGCGCGCCTTGCGCCACTTGGGATAGGGCGGATCACCGATCAGATCCCGCGGCTGCAGTCCGACATTGCGGTGGCCGGCTATTCCTATGGCGGTCGCCTTGGCGCACCGACCATGAGTTTCGGCACGCTTGAAGATCTGCGCGGGCTGGAGGGCGAAAACAGCCTGAAACGCCTGGCGCTGAATGCACAACCGGGCGACGCGGGCGGCCCGGTTCTGGATTCGGGCGGGGCCGTCTTGGGCCTTCTGCTTCCAAGGGTCAGCGCAAGCGACCGCGCGCTTCCGGCAGACGTGCATTTCGCCGCCGATGCCAATGCTATATCGGGGTTTCTGGAGACCAACGGCGTGACGGTTGCGCCCCCGGCGGCAACCACGGAAATGGCACCGGAAGATCTGGCGCTGCTCGGCGCCGATATGACCGTTCTGGTCGAATGCTGGAACTAGTCCCGGATCAGCTCGTGCGCCAGAAATTGACCGTCAGGATTGCGTAAACGGCCATCAACTCCAGCCGTCCGATCAGCATCGCCGCGCTCAGTATCCATTTCGCGCTGTCGTTCAGCGCGCCATAGTTTCCGGCTGGCCCGATCTCGGGACCAAGGCCCGGGCCGATATTGGCAAGCGCCGCAGCCGCGCCCGAGACGGCGGTAATGAAGTCCAGACCGGTCATCCCCAAGGCCACGGCCAGAAGCCCCAGCGACACGATGAACAGTACGAAGAACGCCATGACCGAAGACAGGATTTCTTCACTGACTGTGCGGCCCGCATAGCGTGGCGTGAATACACCGCTTGGCGAATGAATCCGCCTGATCTGCGCCTTTATCGACGAAAACAAAAGCTGGTAGCGAAAGACCTTGATCGAACAGGATGTCGATCCGGCACAGCCACCGATCAGCCCCATGAAAAAGAACAGGACCACCGGGAAAGACCCCCACAGCATATAATCGGTGCTGGCAAAGCCCGTGCCCGTGACAATCGATGTGACATTGAACAGTGTTTTGCGGAACGCGGTCTCGCCCCCCGCACCTTCGGCCAGCCAGCGCCAGAGCGCGATCACCACCACAAGAACGGCGATGATGACGACGAATGTTCGGATCTGCGGGTCGCTGAACAGGGGTCGCGCGGTTCCGGCGAGGATCTGCACATAGCGGACGAACGGAAGCGCGGCGAGGATCATGAAGACGACGGCGACGTACTCCACCGTGCCGCCAAAAGCCGCGAACGAGGCATCGTAATTGGCGAACCCTCCGGTCGCGACGGTCGTCATTGCATGGGTGGCAGCATCAAACGCCGACATTCCGGCTGCGAAGTAACTGATGCCGCAAGCCGCCGTCAGGGCGAAGTAAACCACCGAGATGCGGGACGAGATCTCTGTGGCGCGCGGCAGGATTTTTCCAAACGTATCAAAACCTTCCGACCGGAAGATCTGCATCCCGCCAATCCGTAGCTCGGGCAGGAACACCATGGCAACAACGATGATACCGATGCCTCCGAACCACTGCAGCATTCCCCGCCAGAACAACAGCCCCTCAGGCAGCGTTTCAAGCCCCGCGAAGACCGTCGAGCCGGTGGTTGTAAGCCCCGACATCGCCTCGAAAAACGCATCGACGAACCGGGCATCTGTCGCACCAAGGATGAATGGCAATGCACCAAAGATCGGGAGCGCCAGCCAAACACCCGTCGTCAGAAGAAAGGTCTGCTGGATCGACAGTCCCTGCGTCACCCCGTTGGCACAGGCCAGCGCCAGAAGCCCGCCTATCAGAGATGTCAGGATCGCCGATTCCAGAAAGGCCTGCCAGTTGTCGTTACCCGCAAAGATGTCCATCGCCATGGGCACCAGCATGGTGGCCCCCAACGCGGCCACGAGAAGGCCGATTACATATCCGACAGGGCGGAGATCGATCATGGGCCGCAGGGTTGGTCGGCCACGGCACGGGTGTCAACTGCCTTACGCCACATGTTTGCCGATGGTTGACGCGCCGCATCGCCCGGGTCCGGTCGGAAGGGCGTGGAAAACACCGTTGCGTCCGAACGGAACGCCCTAGCCCACGTGAAAGAGCGTATCGAACAGCCGCGGATCAAGGCTGGCCTGCGCGAAAGTCGTGCCCTCTGTCAGCACCGAAACCGCATCATGGCTGTGCAGGCTTTCCTGGTGGCTGGCGATGACCCGGAAGTCACCGACACGCGGGTCGGCCTCAAGGCGTTCGGCATAGAGCCGCGCCGCATCCTCGACGAAGATAGGATTGGCGGCGTTGAGTTCTGCGAACGCCTGTTCGTCTTCGCGCTTGACCATCACCTGTGTTTCGGTGGGCACGGCAGTACGGCACATTTCAGCCAGATCCTCGAACCACATGCATCCGGCAGTCTCATCCAGAACCAGCGACAGCCGCGCGACCGACCGCTGCGAGTGCGGCGTCGCCAGTTGACCGCGGGTGCGGCGCGCATGTTCGGACAGCTCAAGCGAGCAGGGGCATGTGGACGAATAGACATAGTCGAGATGCAAGATCCGCTGACGCGTGCCCGCCTGCTCGATCAGTTCCAGCGCGATGTCATAGTACTGATAGCCCGACAAGCCCGAACGCAGGCTTTCCACCTTCATCGGAAAGGAAAACCGCATCTGGATGCGGGCATCGAAGCTTTCGAGATCGCGCTTGTAATCATCCAGAGCCGCTTCGATCACCTCGAAACTGAACTGGCGCTCGGAATGCGCGTAGAAGCTGCGCATGATCCGGCTCATATTGATGCCCTTCTTTTCGGCATCAAGACTGACGGTGCCCGTCACGGATGTCTCAAGCATCAGGTCGCCCGAGTCACGTGTCTGGTAGCGGATCGGAAGACGGAAATTCGAAATACCCACATGCTGGATCGCGCGACGCGCCCCTTTGATCAGGCTTTCGGGACCGTTTTGCAGGTCTGGCAAACCCGACTTGTAGACCTCGTCGACAGAGAATGCCTCGGGGTAATGCCGCGCGAGAACCGGATAGTCCGCGCCGCTTTGCTCTGGAAGGACACGCGAGATCGCCGGGTCGAGCGTTGCGATCTCGTCAGCGGTCGCCCCCTTCGCCCAGTTCCGCAGCATATCCAGCGCGCGCGCGGCATCTTCGCGCGTCGGTTCCCGTTCAATGGCGGTGTTATGAATATTCATCTGCGATCCTTGGATTCACGAACTCTGACCAGTACCCGCAAGCCGGGCCGCATCAGATGGGGTTCAGCGGGCGAAAGTCCATCCGTTTTTGATCATTTTTACGTGTCAGACGGCCGGCCGGATCACAAAAGCAGCCTGTTTTTCAAAGAATTACCCGTAACGCGCAAAAAAGTTCTGAAGAATGCGCGGAGTAAGGTCAGCCTGCGCCTTCAACGCCCTGTCGGTCAGTTCTTGGGCGGCTCCGGGCGGAAAATACCCCCGATCGCGATAGATGCGGATGCGATCGGCGAAGACCTGTCCATCCGCTTCGGGATGGAACTGGGCGGCATAGACGTTCTGACCGTAGCGGATCATCTGGAACGGGCATGGATCGGAAGCCAGAAGATGCACGCAGCCATCCGGCAGGGCCTGCGTCGCCTCCTTGTGGCCGACAAGTGCGGTGAAGCTGTCCGGCAGATCGGCCAGAACCGGATCAGTCGTACCATCTGCCGTCCGCACCACCTCGACCGGGCCCACCGGTTCGCCCCAGCGGCGTTTCGAGACCTCTGCACCAAGGTGATGCGCCAGAATCGAAATCCCGTAGCAACACCCCATGAACGGGATGTCCCGGGTCGTGATTTCGGGCATCAGACCCAGGATTGCGGCCTCGATTCGGGCCTCGTTATCCGGTCTCGTGGCCGGATCGTCCGAGACGCATCCCGGTCCGCCGCCCACAACAACGCCGGCATAGTCATCGAGCGACAGATCCGGGGGCAGCGCCTCGCGGTCAAGGCGGACACGCCGGGTCCGGTTCGCAGCGATCCCGCCCTTGTCCAGCATTGCCGCATACTCACCGTCCGATGCCTCGGTTTCGGGGCGTAACTGCAGGATAAGGAACGGCTTTCCCATGGTCAGATCGCGTCCAGCGCAGTCCTGAGATCAGCTATCAGATCATCCGTATCCTCGATCCCCACCGACAACCGGACAAGCCCAGGTGTGATCCCAAGCGCCTCTCTCTGACCTTCGGACAACCTTTGATGCGTCGTCGTCGCAGGGTGGGTGATGATCGATTTGGCGTCGCCCAGATTATTGGAAATCGTGACAATCTTCAGGGCGTTCAGAAACCGGAACGCAGCCGCCTGTCCACCCTTGATGTCGAACGCCACGACGGTGCCGCCCGCCCCCATCTGCGCCACGGCCAGATCATGCTGCGGATGGGATGCGAGCCCGGGATAGATCACATTCGTCAACCTGTCGTCGCCCTCCAACGCTTCGGCGATCTTTTGGGATCCTGCGGCTTGCGCACGAACCCGAAGATCGAGCGTCTCCATGCCCTTCAGCATGACCCAGGCGGTAAACGGACTCATCGCCCCGCCTGTGTGTTTCAGGTAGGGCTCGACCGTCTTGCGGATATAATCGCGCGAACCCAGGATGATGCCGCCCAGCGCGCGCCCCTGACCATCGATATGCTTCGTCGCAGAATAAACAACCACATCCACCCCCTGCTCCAGCGCGCGCGAAAAGATCGGAGTGGCGAATACGTTGTCAACGATTACCGTCGCGCCGACAGAATGAGCCAGATCGGAAACGGATTTTAGATCAATGACTTCCAGCGTGGGGTTCGACACAGATTCAAGGAATACGGCCCGGGTCTCGGGCCGGATCGCATCGCGCCACTGATCCAGATCGGTGCCATCGACAAATGTTACCTCGACGCCGTAACGCGTCAGCACCTCTTCCAGAATATAGAGGCACGAACCGAACAGGGCCCGCGATGAGACCACTTGGTCGCCGGCCTTCAGCATGGATGTCAGCGCGCCGTTGACCGCCGCCATGCCAGAGGCCGTGGCGAACCCGTCTTCGGCTCCTTCCAGCGCCGCGATCCGTTCCTCGAACATCCGCACGGTCGGATTGCCGTAACGGGCATAGATGAACTCATCCTCGCCCGACTGGATGAACCGGGCCTCGGCGGCTTCCGCGCTGTCATAGACGAAACCCTGGGTCAGAAAGATCGCCTCGGAGACTTCGCCATACTGGCTGCGCCGGATCCCTGAATGCACGAGTTTCGTGCGCGTGTTCCAGTCGTCTGACATGGGGTATCCCTCCAACAAAAAGCCCCCACCACGAGTGTCGGGGGCTTCTCGTCCCAGACCTCTTTAGCGGCTTCTTTAACGTGGCCCGCAATCCGGTGAACAAATCGCCACGGAACGTCGATTAGCCCCGCATGGCCTTGCGGTCAAGGACCGTCACGCAGGTGTAACGCGCCCTTCACCTGACTGTCGTATGTCTTGGTTACCCGTGCGCCACAACATCTAGTAGGTGAGGCTTCGATGCCGCTTATCCGGATCAATGCAGATGGCGCGACCGCCCGACCAGAGCATGGATCGCTGGTGAAAACGATCGAGCGTGCGGCAGGGCCACTTCCCCAAACCGCCCCCTCCGTCCTGATGATCCACGGTTACAAACACTCGCCCTACGATGCCGCACATGACCCCCACGCGCATATCCTGTCGCTTGACCCGCGCCGGAGAGGACGCAATCTTTCGTGGCCTAAGCATCTGGGGTTCGGGCGCAGAAGCACCTCCGAGGGGCTTGCCGTTGCATTTGGATGGAACGCCCGGGGGTCCATCTGGCAGGCTTACCGGACCGCCGACATGGCCGCAGTCGCCCTCGCAGAAACAATCACCGCGTTGCGTTCGGTCCGGTGTAACCCTGTCGACATCATCGCGCACTCTCTTGGCGCGCGTACCGCGCTGGGTGCAATTCGCCGCCTGCCTGAAGGTGCCATTGGCCGTGTCATCCTGCTCTCCGGTGCAGAGTTTGCCCATCATGGGACCTCTGCCGTGCAATGCCCTGCTGGTCAAACCGCCGAGTTCCTGAACGTCACGTCGCGCGAGAACGCGTTGTTCGACCTGATGTTTCAGCGGCTCCTGCAGCCGCCTTGGCGCATGGCCCCTGCCCTTGGCCGCGGACTGCCGACAGCAAGCCCGAATTGGGTCGACCTGCGGATCGACTGCCCGATGACACGGGCGCATCTTTTGCATCTGGGGTTTCGCATCCCGCCCCCGGCCCGCGCGATCTGTCACTGGTCGGGTTACATGCGGCCGGGCCTGTTCCCGCTGTACCGTGCCTTCCTGCGTGAACGCGAAAACATGCCGCTTGGCGACCTGTCGGCGCCACCGATCCCGGATCAACCGCTACGGCAATGTGATCTCTCTCCCCTATTCGGCTCTTGCACATTCCGCCCCCTCGCTTAGGTCTGGGGCATGACACATCCCATCGACCTGTATTACTGGCCCACGCCAAACGGCTGGAAAATCTCAATTGCACTTGAAGAAATGGGCCTGCCCTATCAGGTGCACTGGATCGACATCGGCAAGGGCGACCAGTTCGATCCCGAGTTTCTGAAGATCGGGCCAAACAACCGGATGCCGGTGATCACCGATCACGATGGCCCGGATGGAAAACCGATCTCGATCTTCGAATCCGGCGCGATCCTGCAATATCTCGCCCGCAAGACCGGAAAGTTCGGCGGACCGACCGAACGTGACCGGATCGTGGTCGACCAATGGCTCATGTGGCAGATGGGCGGGGTCGGGCCGATGGCCGGTCAGGCGCATCACTTCCTGAAATACGCCCCGACACTGGAGCCTCCGCAGGTGCTCCCCTACGCGCAGGATCGCTATCGCAACGAGGTATCGCGGCTCTACCGGGTGCTGGATACGCAGTTGCAGAATAACGAATACGTTGCGGGCGATTTCTATTCGATTGCGGATATGTCCCTTTGGGGCTGGTGTTCGGGCTGGGAAGGCCAACAGCAGACGCTGGACGACAAGCCGAACTTCAAACGCTGGCTGGACCTTGTGGGGGCACGCCCTGCCGTTCAGGCGGGCCGCGCCCTTGGTGCCGACTTACGGGACCGGAAGAAGACGGAAGAGGAAGAACGAGAGGCGCAGCGCATCATGTTCCAGCAGAAGGGTTAGACGCCCTCAGGCCTTTGGCTCTTCGATCAGGTATTTCTGCAGGGCCATGATCTGGGACCACAGAAAGACGAACAATAACAACGGGAAGCCGAAGGTTTCGATCTTGACCCAGGCATCCGTCGACATCGTGCGCCAGACGATTTCATTGCCAACGGCGAGCGCGCCGAAAAATGCCGTCAGACGCCGGGTCAGGATCATCCAGCCTTCGCGCAGCATTGGCAGGAACTCTCCCATCACCCATTCAAGGTAGCTGCGGCCCTGCAGCAGGCCAATGCCAAGGATGCCGGCAAACAGGCCATAAACGATAGTGGTCTTCATCTTGAAGAACCGCTCGTCGTTGAACCAGACGGTGAGCCCGCCGAAAACAACGACCATGAACGCGGTGAATATCTGCATCCGGCTGAGTTTACCGGTCAGTTTCCAGAGAACTGCAATCGACACGAGCAGGATCGGCACGAACGCCGCTGCGGCGATGATGAACCCGTCGTAATCCACGCCGCCGATGGTGTAGGTCTCGTCGCGAACATAGAGGTAGGCGACAAAGAACAGGAGTGGCGGGCCAAGTTCTAGCACTTGCTTCAGGGCCGGGTTGATCTGTTTTTCCGCCATCGTTCTTCCTTATCCGCCCATCTCAACTATCACCGCTCCGGCTGCGATCAAGACCATAAGGGCCAGACGCCGCGGCCCAACCTTCTCTCCCAGAAGCAGCCATCCGATCAGCGCGGCAAAGACGACCGAGGTTTCGCGCAGAACTGCCGCCTCGCCCACATTGTCAAGCCGCGTGGCCAGCATGATCCCGCCAAAGGACATAAACGCCACGATCGCGCCAATGAAGCCCAGCCGCGCGATCGGCGCGAAGGGGCGTGGCAGACGTCGTTTGATCGCGAGGTAACCCAGCGGAAATGCGATCCCGTCGATCAGAAAGAACCACGCGATGAAGGTAAACGGATCGGCGGTCGCCCGGATCCCGTAAGCGTCCCATGTCGTGTAAAGCGCGACGAACCCGCCGGTCAGAACGGCGAGGCCCAGGGCGAGTGGCAACCGCGCCCGGTCAAGCGTGATGTGACGCAGGTTATACACCGCAAGGCCAAGGATACCGGTGACCAGCGTTGCAACACCAAGCCATTGAACCAGAACAAAATGTTCGTTGAACAGAATCCCGGCCCCGATCACGGTAAAGACCGGGCCCGTCCCCCGGACCACCGGGTAGACAACAGTATAGGCTCCGACGGTGTAAGCCGACGCCTGCGTCAGCTTGTATCCCACGTGAATGACCCAGGCGATTGCAAAGATCGGCCACATATGCGGCTCTGGCCACGGCACCACGAACAACGCAAAGGGCAAGGCGATCATGGCGTAAGAGGCATCAATCGCGGCGCGCGAGGTCCAGGGATCGACCCTGCCCTTCTGAAGCGCACCGAACAGCGCATGCAGAAAGGCCGCCATCAGCGCCAGGCCCAGCGCAAGCTGTGCGCCCGCATCGGTACCTTCCAGAGAGACCAGCCAGTCGCCCAATTCAGCCGATCACCGGGAGCGGGTTGCCCCACATGCTGGACAAGGCCCGAGATGTACCGGACGAAGTTTTGCAGGAAACGAAGATCATACAGTCAGGCCGCATCAAGCCCGGTCAGCGCGGCTGCGAATTCTTCGGGATCGAAAGGAGCCAGATCGTCGATCTGCTCACCCACGCCAATGGCGTGGATCGGCAGGCCGAACTTGTCGGCAAGCGCCACAAGGACGCCGCCCTTGGCAGTCCCGTCAAGTTTCGTCATCACCAGCCCCGACACATCGGCCAGCTTCTGAAACGTCTCGACCTGAGACAGCGCGTTCTGGCCGGTGGTCGCATCAAGCACCAGAAGCGTGTTGTGCGGCGCGTCCGGGTCTTTCTTGCGGATCACGCGGACGATCTTTGACAGTTCTTCCATCAGGTCCGCCCGATTCTGAAGCCTGCCCGCCGTGTCGATCATCAAAAGATCGGCGCCCTCGGCCTCGGCACGGGTCATGGCGTCATATGCCAGACTGGCGGGGTCCGATCCTTGCGGCGCGGTCATCACGGGAACGCCGGCCCGGTCGCCCCAGACCTGCAACTGTTCCACCGCCGCCGCGCGGAACGTGTCGCCGGCTGCAATAACCACCTTCTTGCCCGCTGCACGGAATTGGCTGGCAAGTTTCCCGATGGTCGTAGTCTTGCCCGATCCGTTGACACCAACGACCAGAACGACCTGCGGTTTCTTGGCGTAAAGCGGCAGGGGCCGGGCCACCGGGTCCATGATCCGGGCCACTTCGGCGGCAAGGATTTCCTTGATTTCGCGAGACGAAAGCTTCCGCCCCATACGGCCCTCGGCGATATTCGCGGTAACGCGCAGGGCCGTATCCACCCCCATATCCGCACCGATCAACAGGTCTTCGAGGCTTTCCAGCATCTCGTCATCAAGTTCTCGCCGCATCTCGGTTGCTGCACCGCGCCCAAGCATGCGACCAATGAAGCCCGGGCGTTTTTCGGTGGGCGCAACCGCGACCCCAACGCTTTCCGGTGTTTGCTCCGCAAGCTCATCCGGAACCGGATCGGCGGGAGGAGGATCATAGATCGGGATCTCCACCGGTGGCGCATCCGGACCCGGTTCGGGCGTATAGGGAACGCCGAAGGGCGGGCGCTCGGGCTCTGGATCCGGGGTTACCGGAATGTCGGGTTCCGGCACGGGCCCCGGATCCGGCACCGGTTCCGGCGGGATCGGAAGGGGTTCCGGTTCGGGTTCGGGCTCAGGTGTCGGCTCCGGCTCGGGGGTTGGCTCTGGCACGGGAACAGGTTCGGGGCTGGGTTCCGGCGCAGGTTCGGGGGGCACCTCCGGCGGGTCGGCTGCTTCGACAGCACCGCCATCCGATACGATCGCATCGAGCCCTTCATCGAGCTTCGAAGAAGACTTGAAAAGCCGCTCTTTCAGCTTTGAGAAAAACGCCATCTGGCCCGTCCTGATTTGGCCTACAAGTGAGACACCGCAACCGGTGCACAGCCAGATATAGGCAGCATTTCGCGGGAAGGCCATGCGCTTCGGCCAACAACCCAGTTTACGCTGGAAGGCCGGGCGTCTCCATGTCAGCATGACGTATGCGCGCCCTCGCCCCCGTCGTCTTGACACTCTGCCTTGCCGGTCCAGCCCATGCGGAAAGGCCGATGACCGCCGCAGAGTTCGAAGCCTACACGACCGGAAAGACCCTGACCTATTCCGTCGGCGGTCTGATCTACGGCACCGAGGAATACCGCGAAAACCGCCGCGTGCGCTGGGCCTTTACCGACGATGAATGTCAGGAAGGGACGTGGTATCCGGCAGGCGACATGATCTGTTTCGAATATGATGGCTATCCGGACCCGCAATGCTGGACATTCTTTCAGCGGTCGGGCGGGTTGGCGGCACGCTATGAGAATGACCCCGAACAGTTGGAACTGATCGAAACGCGGGGCGCGCGCGAACCGCTTGTCTGCCTTGGCCCGAGGGTCGGGTCCTAGAAGAGGCTGCCCTGATCCGGTGGCGGCTTGCGTGACGGCTTAGGGGCCGACGGCCCACCCGAACCGGCTTTCATCCGCCCGTCCTTGAACTGGATTTCAAGCACATTCGCGGCTTTTGCGGCCGCCACTTCGGTGACCAGCGATCCGTCGCCCCAGACAACCGCATATCCCCGCGCCAGCGTCTGTTCATAGCCCAGTGTCATACGCAACCGGTCCAATGCCGCAAGCGCATCGGCCTTGCGGCTTTGTTGCCGCTCCAAAGCCCGACCTGCACGCGACCAGACGTCGACAACCTTCGCCCGGCGCTCTGACGTTTCACGTGTCCGGTCCTTCAACATGCGTGCCATGGCAGGCGCGAGACGCTTCGACAGCACGTCGAGCCGCTCGCGGTCTTTTCGAACCCGGGCCATCAGCGCCGCCGGCCTGATTGCAGCGCCCGCGCGTTCGAACCGCGTTCGGCTGGCATCCGTGTTGGCACGCAGGGCCGCGCGCAACGCCCTGTCTACCATATCCAGCCGCTGGTTCGGACCTTCCAGAAGGGTCTCTTTCCGTGGCAGGGCGCGCGACAGATCGCGCAGACGCTGGCCCCGGATCTCCAGCCCGCGCGCCGCATGGCCAGAGATGCGCGCGCCCTGCTGCGCGAGCCATGCGAGCAAGTCGACCCGAACCGGCACCGCCATTTCAGCCGCCGCCGTGGGCGTTGGCGCCCTTTTGTCCGAGGCAAAGTCGATCAGCGTCGTGTCGGTTTCGTGTCCCACGGCAGAGATCAGTGGTATCTCGGACGCAGCAGCGGCCCGCACCACGACCTCTTCGTTGAACCCCCAGAGATCCTCGATCGATCCTCCGCCTCGCGCAACGATCAGAAGATCGGGCCGGGGCAAAGATCCTCCCGGGCTAAGCGCATTGAACCCATTGATCGCACGGGCCACCTCGGGGGCGCAGGCCGCGCCCTGAACCGCCACCGGCCAGATCAGGACCTTGCGGGGAAACCGGTCGCGCAGGCGATGCAGGATATCCCGGATCACCGCGCCCGACGGCGAGGTTACGACGCCGATCACCTCTGGCAGATATGGCAGGGGCCGCTTTCGCGCGGGGTCGAACAGGCCCTCGGCCTCCAGCGCCTTCTTGCGCTTTTCCAGCATCGCCATCAGGGCCCCGGCGCCTGCGACCGCGACCTCGTCAACGTTCAGATTGTATTTGGATTGCGCCCCAAATGCCGTCATCCGCCCCGTGACGACAACCTCAAGTCCCTCTTCCGGCACGACGCTCAGGCTGGCGATCTGACCCTTCCACGTGGTACAGGCCAGAACGTTCCGGTCATCCTTTATGTCGTAGTAGAGATGCCCGGAGCGCGCCTTGAACACGCGCCCGACCTCGCCGCGCACACGAATGCGCCCGAACTCGCCCTCGATCACGCGTTTGACCGCGCCCGAGATCTCCGAGACTGTGAACTCGGGTGCGTTCTGGCCGGGGGCCGGGTCGTCGATCAGATCGGACATGGGGTTCCTTGTGCCTTTGTCCCGCGAACTCTAGAACGCGGGGGCGATTAGGGTAAAGCGGGGCGTGGTGCATGAACATCCTTATTCTGGGCGGCGGCGGGCGCGAGCACAGTCTGGCCTGGGCCGTGTTGCAGAACCCGAAATGCGACAAGCTCATCGTGGCGCCCGGAAATGCAGGTATCGCCCAGATCGCGACGTGTGCCGCGCTCGACATTCTGGACGGCGGGGCGGTGGCGGCCTTTGCCGAGGAGAATGCGATCGACTTCGTGATCGTCGGCCCCGAAGCGCCTCTGGCGGCGGGCGTATCGGATCGGCTGCGCAATGCCGGGCTTCTCGTGTTCGGTCCATCTCAGGCCGCCGCCCAGCTTGAGGCCTCAAAGGCCTTCACCAAAGAGATCTGTGACGCGGCAGGTGCACCCACGGCCGCATGGGCGCGTTTCACCGATGCCGCGTCCGCCCGCGATTATGTGAACGCCCAGGGCGCGCCGATCGTCGTGAAGGCCGATGGTCTTGCTGCGGGCAAAGGTGTCGTTGTCGCGATGACCACGGACGAGGCGCTGGCGGCGGTGGACGAGATGTTCGACGGCGCGTTCGGCGATGCGGGCGCCGAGGTTGTGATCGAGGAATTCATGGGCGGGGAAGAGGCGTCTTTCTTTGTCCTTTGCGACGGCGAAACCGTATTGCCCATGGGAACCGCGCAGGATCACAAGCGCATGGGCGACGGCGATACCGGCCCGAACACCGGCGGCATGGGGGCCTACTCTCCGGCCCCGGTTCTGACCGATGCCGTGGCCACCCGCGCGCTCGATCAGATCATCCGGCCGACGGTGGCCGAGATGGCCCGGCGCGGCGCACCCTATCAGGGCATCCTCTATGCCGGATTGATGATCGACGACGGACAGCCCCGGCTGGTCGAATACAATGTGCGGTTCGGAGACCCGGAATGCCAGGTTCTGATGATGCGTCTGGGGGCACAGGTTCTCGACTTGATGCAGGCCACCGCCGAAGGCCGGTTGGCCGAAGCTCAGGTCAACTGGGCCGACGACCATGCGCTGACAGTCGTCATGGCCGCGGATGGGTATCCGGGCGCATATGAGAAAGGTACGCGGATCGACGGTCTGGATGACCTGCCCGAAGACAGCCACCACATGGTCTTCCATGCCGGCACATCCGAAGATCACGGTCAGATCGTGGCAACGGGCGGCCGGGTGCTGAACGTCACGGCGCGCGGGGCGACCCTGCAGGATGCGAGAAACGCCGCTTATGCGATGGTTGACCGGATCGACTGGCCCGAAGGGTTCTGCAGGCGCGACATTGGCTGGCGCGCTCTTTCCGAGACAGGCTAGATCGTTTGCCGGTCAGTTCTCGCATGCAAGGGCCTGCGCGAAAGACGACCGGTCTTCGTGGGGCCCGATCTCGCGGGCGATCAGCGTGCCACCTTCAAGCGTCACCGCCTGAAGCGTGGTCCAGTCGGCCGAGGCCACGATCATCTCGGGCCCTTCCCCGCAATCACGGATGCCGCCACCGATGTCGGTTTCGCCAATCCGATGATTCGAAAAACCTTCGAGCGACGCAACCGGACTAAGCGCTCCGTTTTCGAACCGCAGGACACGCAGCGTCATCGCCAGATGCGGACGGTCGATAAAGGCAATCTCGGTTACGCCGTCCCCGTCCAGATCCGCTGCGCCGATCGGCGCGAGCCAACGATTACGCAACCCGATATAGTCGTTCGCAGCAATCAGACCCGACAGACCATAGACCGCAAGGCGCGCTCCCCGGCTGACATGGCTTTCGACAACCACCACCTCCGGCGCATCGTCGCCATCCAGATCGATCAGGCGCGGCTCGGTGTCCTCGAAAACGCGCGTCTGCGGCTGAACAATCCGCAGGCTCTGACCGCGATCCGTTCGCAGGATCAGCGCGCCATGCTCGATCTTATCGCCCAAAACGCCGTGCGGATAACGTGTGGTCGGATCTGCATACTCCGCCGAAACAATCACTTCGGCGACCGCCGGTGTGGCAAGAAGCGCGGCGCCGAATGCAGCCGCGCGCCACATCAGATCTGTTTCTCGGGCATCTGAACCACAAGTCCGTCCAGAGCGTCCGAGACCTTTAGCTGGCAGGTCAGGCGCGAGCGTTCGGGGTTCGGCTCGAAAGCAAAGTCAAGCATATCCTCTTCCATGGCATCCTTTTCCGGCAGTTTCGCCACCCAGTCGGGATGAACATAAACGTGACAGGTCGAACAGGCGCAGGCCCCACCACAATCAGCCTCGATGCCCGGAATGCCATTGTCGCGCGCGCCTTCCATCACCGTCAGCCCATTGGCCACCTCGACGACGTGTTCGGTTCCGTTGTGCTCAATATAGGTAATCTTCGCCATGTCCGTCCTCAAGTCAGAATCGTCCTTTCCTATCCAAGCCGGGACGTCGGGACCAGCCCGTTTTGCACGGAAAACGGGGGTTTGAAGCAGAGAGAAAGAACTGCCGGCGGCCCTCGCCTTCGCCGCACCTGCCGCTATGGTGGCCGAAACAGAGGGAGATCAGAATGAACAAACCGAGAATCGGCTTCATCGGGGTCGGCCTGATGGGGCACGGCATGGCCAAGAACATCGTCGAGGCCGGGTATGACCTTCACATTATGGGTCATCGGAACCGAAAACCAATCGACGATCTGGTGGCCCGGGGCGCGGTCGAGACGGAAAGCGCACGCGCGCTGGCCGAGGCTGTGGACATCCTTCATCTATGCGTGACCGGCAGCACCGAAGTCGAGGCTTTGGTGCGTGGAGAAAACGGCATTCTGGCATCCGGCAAGGCAGGTCTGACCGTCATCGACTGCTCGACATCCGACCCGGTCAGCACGTTGGCGATCGCCGACGAACTGGCTGCGACAGGCATGCATTTTGCCGACGCACCCTTGGCCCGCACGCCGAAAGAGGCCTGGGAGGGGACGCTTGATACGATGGTCGGAGCCGACCCCGAGACATTTGCCCGCATCAAACCGGTGCTGGAGTGCTGGGCGGGCCAGATCGTTCACCTTGGTCCCGTGGGAAATGGTCACAAGATGAAGCTTCTGAACAACTTCGTGGCGATGAGCTATGGCGTGATCTATTCCGAAGCAATGGCGATTGCCCGCAAATCCGGGCTTTCGGTGGAACAGTTCGATGCGGTGATCCGGCCAGGTCGACTATCGAACGGATTCTACGAGACCTTCATGAAATGGGCATTGGAGCGGGATGAGAACGCGCACAAGTTCTCGATCTCGAACGCACATAAAGATATGCGATATCTGACAAATCTGATCTCGTCGGTTGGGGCAATCGCCCCGACGCAAGGCGCGGTTCGAAACGCCTATGCCGGGATGGATGCAATCGGTGACGGTCAGAGATTCGTTCCGATGCTGGCCGATTTCATCGCGGCGCAGAACGGATTGCCCGAACAAGACAAAAGCTAGGCGCAGAGAACGGCTCCCGAACCGTTCCTGCACCAAAAAGAAAAGGGCGCCTGAAAACGGCGCCCTTTCTTGATCCGCTGGCGGTACGGCGTATCAGCTTTGTTCAAGCGACAGCGCGACAAAGCGCGGATCGCCCGCACGGCGTACCAGCAAAAGCAGCGATTTGCGCCCGGCATCGCGGGCGGCCTCGATCCGGTCTTCGAGATCTTTGACCGACGTGACGGATTCTTGACCCGCCTCGGTGATGACATCGCCCGCGCGAAGACCCTTTTCGAATGCCTCGCTGTCCTCGGCCACGTCTTCGACCACCAGACCCTCTGCCCCCTCAGGCAGGCCAAGCCCTTCGCGCAACTCGTCCGTCAAGGTCGAGATCGTCAGGCCCATGACATCCGCCGACATCGGCTCTTCGGTCGCCGGGGCGGACGCTGGCACGGCGCGTTCGGCATCCTCGCGGCGGCCCAACGTCACCATCAGGGTCTGGGTCGCGCCATCGCGGAATACAACGACACGCACGGCCTTGCCGACATCGGCATTGCCGACCCGCTGCACCAGTTCACGGGTGTCGGCAACGTCCCGGCCGTCGAAAGACAGGATCACATCGCCCTGCTCGATGCCGGCATCGGCAGCGGGCCCTTCGGGCACATCGGTGACAAGCGCACCGGCAGTCGCCTCCAGACCCATGGCCTCGGCCACGTCATCCGTCACGTCCTGAATGCGGACACCCAGCCAGCCTCGGCGGGTTTCGCCAAATTCCTGAAGCTGCGCAATCACATTCGTCGCGACACGGCTCGACATGGCGAAACCGATACCTATCGACCCGCCGGTTGGCGAAAGGATCGCGGTGTTCACGCCGATCACCTCGCCATCCATGTTGAACAGCGGACCACCCGAGTTCCCGCGGTTGATCGCGGCATCTGTCTGAATGTAGTCGTCATAGGTTCCGGACAGCGCGCGCCCACGGGCCGACACGATACCGGCCGAGACGGAAAAACCCTGACCCAGCGGGTTGCCCATCGCCATCACCCAATCGCCGACACGCGACGCTTCGGAATCGCCCCATGGGACAAAGGTAAGGGGCTCCTCCGCCTCGACCTTGAGAAGGGCCAGATCGGTGTTCGGGTCGGTACCGACGATCTCGGCCTCAAGCTCGAACCCTTCGAAGAACTCGATCAGAATCTGGTCCGCGCCCTGAATGACGTGGTTGTTTGTGACGATGTATCCGTCTTCCGAGATCACAAAACCCGAACCAAGCGCCTGGCTGCGCCGCGGGCGGCGCTGACCATCATCGTTCCGGTCCATGAAATCGCGAAAGAAATCCTCGAAAGGCGATCCTTCGGGGACGATCGGGGCCGGACCTGTATTGGCGGCAACGGTGGTCGAAGTCGTGATGTTCACCACTGCGGGGCTCACCTGATCCGCCAGATCGGCAAATGTATTGGGCCGGCTTTGCGCGCCCGCGACCAGCGCTTGCGCGAATAAGAAAGCAAGCCCGACGAAAAGCACCCAAACGGCCTGCAGCGGCGCGATTCGGATCCGTGCAACTGTGATTGCCTGTTCTTTCACCGCAATCTCCTTTTTTCTTGTGATGGCGGTCGCCGCGTTGAAATCGCGACCGACAAGATATCTGGCAACAAGATAGTCGTGCATCCGGGCAACACAACGCGCGAAAGTGCGGCCTCACTCATGTGTGACCAGTTCTGAAGCAAACGCGGCGCCCAAGGCAAGCCGCATCTTCCGCGCTAGACACCAAGGGACCGGGCAATCCAGACCAGGGTCACCCCAAGCGCGACGGCCCCCAATCCCAGCATACGCCGCGTCTCTGGCGGGATGTTGCGGATCGCCTCGATCACATCCTCAAGACGCGAAGGGGCCAGTGCAAGCACCAGCCCCTCGATCACCAGAACAAGTCCGAACCCCAGAAGGAGCCAGCTCATCAGTTCGCCAGTGCCTGACCTGCGCCTATTTCGGGCCGCGTACCGCGACCAGCTGCGCCATCGAGAAACTCAAAGAATTCGCTGTCCGGCGTGATGACCATTGTCGAGTTCTGGCCCTGCAGGGCGCGCTCATAAGCCGCCATGGACCGATAGAACTCAAAGAAGTCCGGATCGGCCCCGAAAGCCTCGGCAAAGATGCCGTTCCGCTCAGCGTCTGCCTCACCACGCACGATCTCGCTCTCCCGGCGCGCTTCGGAAACAAGCTCCACAACCGTCCGGTCTGCCTGGGCGCGAACACGCTGCGCGGCCTCTTCCCCGCGTGCGATCTCGTCGGTCGCCTCGCGCTCCCGCTCCGCACGCATCCGCGCAAAGGTCGCGTCAAGGTTCTGCTCTGGCAGGTTGGTCTGTTTCAGCCGCACATCGACAACGTCCAGTCCAAGGGCTCCCGCCTGCGCGTCGGCACTGGCTCGGATCCGCAGCATAAGCGCGGCCCGCTCGGAGGAAAGAATCGTGTTCGAAGTAACACCCGCGGCACCAAGAACACCCCGGATGACGTCATTGAGAATATCGCTCAACCGGTCCTC
Organism: uncultured Paracoccaceae bacterium; assembly: GCA_947503175.1. Classification (GTDB taxonomy): domain Bacteria; phylum Pseudomonadota; class Alphaproteobacteria; order Rhodobacterales; family Rhodobacteraceae; genus Ovoidimarina. Next base: position 177,883 of record CANNCO010000001.1, on the reverse strand, counting down.
GGCCTGACGGACGCCACCCACACCAACGGCCTGACGAAACTGCACGACGTCGCCAATCCGGTAGCGGGCGAACGCGTCAACGACAAGGCGCCGGTCGTCCGACGGCGTGACTTCAATTGCGGGAGTGTCGAGCGACAGAATCCGGTCGTCATACCGCACGACTTCCTGAATGATCGGAATCTTGAAGGCCAAACCCGGTTCTTCCTTCACCTGTTTGATCTGGCCGAACTGCAGGACCAACGCCTTTTCGCGTTCATCCACGATAAAGATCGACGAAAGCGCCAAAGCGACGGCGACGATTACGACGGGGATCAGCAAAGTTGCCTTACGCATGGGCCTAGTTCCCTCCCTCGGCGACAGGGCGCCGCAATTCGTTCAAGGGCAGATAAGGCACGACGCCCTGTCCACCACCAGCTGCATTTTCGTCCAGAATAACCTTGTCGACCGCCCCCAGAACCCGCTCAAGAGTTTCAAGATACAGGCGTTTCCGGGTGACTTCGGGTGCAAGTTCATACTCCCCCAGAACAGCCAGGAAGCGGCTTGCCTCACCCTGGGCCTCATTCACAACCCGGGCCCGGTACGCTTCTGACTCTTCCAGGATCTGCGCCGCTTCACCGCGCGCGCCGGCCAGAACACGGTTCGCATAGGCATCTGCCTGACGTTCCAACCGGTCCCGCTCCTGTTCGGCCGCCTGCACTTCGCGGAACGCGTCGATCACCTCGGATGGCGGGTCGGCTTTGTTGAGTGTCACACGGACGACGCGGATTCCGGACTCGTAGCCGTCGAGCGTCGCCTGAACCAGATCCCGTGCTTCGGCCACCACGATCTCGCGATCGCGGTTCAGCAAAGGCGCCAGCTCGCGGCCCGCCACGATCTCGCGCATGGCGGATTCCGAAACGGCCCTTACGGTCTGGGGCCCGTCACGAAGGTTGAACAGGAATTTCGCCGGGTCGTTGATGTTCCAGACGACCTGAAAGTCGATGTCGACGATGTTTTCGTCTGTCGTCAACATCAGGCCGTCTCCACCGGGAGCCCCTGTGCGTCCCGTGCCGATCGTTTCGGACTGTTCCCGCGTCACAGGAATGACTTCGTAGGTCATCACAGGCCACGGCGCAAAGTTGAGGCCCGGATTGCCGACCGAACTGAATTCGCCAAGGAAAAGCTCGACCGACTGTTCTTCCGGCCGGACCGTGTAGAACGAGTTGAAGGCCCAGAACAGGACGATACCAATCGTTCCGATAATGCCGATCGTCCGGCCGGACGGACCGGCTCCACCACCGTTGCCATCGGGGCCGGTGGGTCCGCCGCCGCGGCCGCCCATCAGAACTCTGAGCTGCTCCTGCCCTTTACGGACAATCTCGTCTATCTCGGGAATCTGCGGGCCATCGCCGCCCGGTCTGCGACCGCCCCCGCCACGATTGTCATCGCCGCCGTCCGAGCCGTTGCCCGAGCCGCCGCCTCTGGGGCCGCCGCCCCAAGGTCCGCCATTGTTGCTGGCCATCTAGGTGTCATTCCCTTTTTAGGTCAGAGTAATCGTCATCTTGCTAACTGTGTGCTGCCGGTCATTTTTCAAGCGCCCGACCCTGTCACGATGTGCGAACCGGAGTGCGCATTGTAACAAGTTCTTCCGAAATCGTCGGATGAACTGCAACCGTGCGGTCAAAGTCTTCCTTCGTCGCACCCATCTTGATCGCGACGCCTGCAAGCTGGATCAGTTCGCCCGCGCCCTCGGCAACGATGTGACAGCCCAGAACCTTTCTGCTTTCGGCATCGACGATCAGCTTGAACAGAACCCGGTCGGGCCGGTCGATATAGGCGGTGCGCATGGGCCGGAACGAAGTGCAGTAGACCTCGATCTTATAGGCATCCCGCGCTTCTTCCTCGGTCAGTCCAACCGCACCATACTCCGGCTGGGTGAAAATCGCCGAGGGCACAAGATCGTGATCCATGCTGCGCTTGTTGCCACCAAAGACGGTATCGGCAAAAGCATGGCCCTCCCGGATCGCCACGGGTGTCAGGTTGATGCGGTTCGTCACATCGCCCACGGCATAGATCGACGGAATATTCGTCTGACTATACGCATCGACCAGGATCTCGCCACGACGACCGATCTTCACGCCTGCATCTTCCAGCCCGAGCCGGTCCGTGTTGGGGGATCGTCCAGTTGCAAAAAGCACCTTGTCGAACACGGCCTCATGCCCGTTCGAGGCTTTGACCCAGATACCACCCTCGCGCTTTTCCATCCCGATAATCGTGGTCCCAAGATGGACATCGATGCCCTTGTCGCGCATCGCTTCGGCGATGAGGCCGCGCGCTTCTTCATCAAAGCCACGCAGGATCTGCGCGCCACGATAAAACTGCGTGACCTTTGTCCCGAACCCATTGAAGATGCAGGCAAATTCACAGGCGATGTAACCACCGCCGATGATCAGCAAGCGGTCCGGCAACGCATCCAGATGGAACACGTCGTTTGATGAAATGCCGCATTCCCGCGCGCGATCGTCGGGGAAATCCACATGGCCGCCGGTCGCCACGAGGATGTGCGACGCCGTCACCGTTTTGCCGTCCGCCAGGCGGATCGTGTGCGGGTCCGCGATCTCGGCCCGGCAATCGAAGATTTCGACGCCTGCTTTCGTCAGGTTCGTGCGGTAGATCTCTTCAAGCCGGTCAAGCTCCTGATGAAGATGCGTCCGGAAAGCGGGCCAGTCGAAATCGCCGATCCGGGCGTCCCAACCATAGCTCGATGCGTCCGCCACAAGCTGCGGATAGGACGACCCGAAAACCATGATCTTTTTCGGCACACAGCCGCGGATCACACAGGTTCCGCCCATCCGGCTTTCCTCGGCAATCGCGACGCGAGCACCGCCTTCGGAGCTTGCGATCCGCGCCGCCCGTACACCGCCCGAACCGCCCCCGATCACGAACAGATCATAGTCGAAATCCGCCATCAGTCCGCCAGGTCCGAAAACACGTTGTCGGTCTCAAGGAAATCCACGACGCTTTCCTCCGTCGTACCCTCGTTGATATCCTTCACCTCGACCCGACCATCACCGTTTCCGATGATGACGATGTCGCATATATCGATGAACAGGCCATTTTCGACCACGCCGGGGATCTGATTGATCACCATCGCGAACTGGCGTGCGTTGCCGATCCGGCCCAGATGAAGATCGAGAATAAAATTTCCTTCATCGGTCACGAACGGGCTTTCGCCATTCATCCGGATCGTCGAACTGTCGCCCAAGACGTCCAGGGAACTCAGCGTTTCTTCGACCAGCGCCTTCGTCGTCTGCCAGCCGAACGGCACCACTTCGATCGGCAGGGGAAACGCGCCCAGCGTTTCGACCTGCTTGGTCTTGTCGGCAATCACGATCATCTGATCCGACGCGGTCGCCACGATCTTTTCCTGTAACAATGCGCCGCCGCCGCCCTTGATCAGATTCAGTTCACCATCGAACTCATCCGCCCCGTCGATCGTCAGGTCCAGCCACTTGGCCTCATCCAGGCTGACAACATCGATCCCCGCCTGGCGGGCCATTTCGGCCGTCCGGGTCGAGGTTGGAACGCCCGTGATCTTCAGACCGTCCTCGCGGACCATTTCGCCCAGGCAACGCACCAGCCACGCGGCGGTCGACCCGGTCCCCAGACCAAGGCGCATCCCGCTTTTGACATAGTCGCAGGCGCGTTTCGCAGCCACGAACTTGGCGGTGTCGATGGGCGAGAGTGGTTTGGACATTGGGCAGACTCCGGTCGTATCCGGAGGGCTTATAAGCCGCAGGGCGCGCAGGCGCGAGGGGCAGGAGGCATCTTTTTGCATTACCCTGCGCACAGAAAGCCCGCGCTTTTACCGCAGCAACGCACAGGCCCGTCGTTTCTGTGCTGGACGTGTCGCCCTGTTCACTCCACATCTTGAAACAGGCGCAGCAGGAAACAACACCCATGTTCTTGTCGGTTTTCGATATGTTCAAGGTCGGCATCGGCCCGTCATCCTCCCACACGATGGGGCCGATGGTGGCGGCCGCCCGGTTTCTTGAAACCTTGCGAAGTTCGCCATTCACGGCCCATGGGCTGCGGGCCAGCCTGCACGGATCGCTCGCCTTCACCGGGATCGGCCATGCCACCGACCGGGCCGTGATCCTTGGTCTCGCAGGCTTTTTGCCGGATACCTACGATGCCGACGCCGCAGAAGAAGCACTGGAACAGATTCGTGAAACCGGCGAAGTGCGGCCCGAAGGTCTCGGCACCCTCGCATTCGAGCCCAGGGAAGATCTCAGCTTCGACTACGGCCCACCCCTGCCGGGGCACGCGAACGGGATGATCCTGATGGCAACCGATGCGCAGGGCGATGTGATCCTGCAGGAAACCTATTACTCGGTCGGCGGCGGCTTCGTGATGACGGAAGCCGAGCTTTCGGCGGGAAAGAACACCGATGAAGGCGCCCCCGTCCCATATCCGTTCCATTCAGCGGCGGAAATGCTCGAGATGTGTACGACCACCGGTAAATCCGTGGCCGAACTCAAGCGCGCCAACGAACTCAGTCGCCGGACACCCGGAGAGCTTGATCAGGGCATGGACCGGCTGTGGGACGTAATGAATGCCTGTATCGAACGCGGGTTGTCGGGGCACGGCATCCTGCCCGGTGGCCTGAACGTCAAACGGCGCGCAGGCGCGATCTACGCCGCCTTGCAGGCCGAACGCGGGATGAACCTCAACGCGCCGCACACGATCAATGACTGGATATCCACCTATGCCATGGCGGTGAACGAGGAGAACGCCGCAGGTGGGCAGGTCGTCACCGCCCCCACGAATGGCGCGGCGGGCGTCGTGCCCGCGACGATCCGCTATTACCTCGACCATGTTCCCGGAGCGTCGCGCAAAAGGGTCGGGGAGTTCCTGTTGACGGCCGCGGCCATTGCCGGGCTCGTCAAACACAACGCGTCGATTTCGGGTGCCGAATGCGGCTGTCAGGCAGAGGTCGGATCCGCCTCCGCCATGGCCGCCGCCGGTCTCTGCGCCGTTCTAGACGGTACACCCGAGCAGGTTGAAAACGCTGCTGAAATCGCGCTGGAACACCACCTCGGCATGACCTGCGATCCGGCCAAGGGTTTGGTGCAGGTCCCTTGCATCGAACGCAACGGCCTTGGCGCGATCAAGGCCATCTCGGCGGCCTCGCTCAGCCTTCGGGGCGACGGAACCCACCTTGTTCCGCTTGACGCGTGCATCGAAACCATGCGCCAGACCGGCGAGGACATGAGCAACAAGTACAAGGAAACGTCGCTCGGCGGCCTCGCCGTCAATATCCCGAACTGTTAGGCGCGCTGCGGGATCACTCCCCCAGCGCAATCCCCTCGCGGCGCGGATCGGCCCCGCCCCGCAAACCGTCCGGCGTCACGGCAATCGCGTGCAAGCCGGACGTCAGCCCCCGCACATTGGTCTCATATCCCAGCGCCTGAAGGTCTTCCTGAAGGCCTTCGGCACTGGTCCCCTCCTCGACATCGTAAGTACCGAAGCGGTTCACCAGATGCGGCGCAGCGATAGCCGTCTGCACGTCCATACCCCAATCCAGATGGCCGATGATCGTCTTGGCGACATATCCGATGATCCGGCTCCCGCCCGGGCTGCCGACCACCAGAACCGGCGCACCGTCCCTCAGAACGATGGTCGGGGACATGGATGACCGGGGCCGCTTGCCCGGCTCCACCCGGTTCGCGATCGGCCAGCCACCGGCATGGGTGCGGAAACTGAAATCGGTCAACTCGTTGTTCAGAAGGAACCCGTTTGTCATAAGCCGGGACCCGAACCCGTTCTCGATCGTCGTCGTCATCGAAAGCGCGTTACCCGCCGCGTCTACAATGGAGATATGCGAGGTCGACGGGAACTCGATCGACGCATCATCGCCCCACATAAGCGCATGGTCGTATTCGGGATTTCCGGCCGCGACCTCCGGCAAGGCATCGTCGCCGGAAAGAAGCGACCCACGTTCGGCAAGATAGTCCGGTGCGACCAGCCCCTCAACCGGAACCGGCACGAAATCGCTGTCAGCCATGTAGCGACCCCGATCGGCAAAGGCGAGGCGCGACGCGTCCCCGATCAACCGCCACGCCTCGGCGCTTTCCGCCCCCAGCGCCGCCAGATCGTACCCGCCGAGCATCCCAAGGATCTGCCCGACCGTCAGCGCCCCCGACGAGGGCGGCCCCATCCCACAGATGTCATGCGCCCGGTATTCGACACAGACCGGGGGCCGTTCGACCACCCGGTAAATCGCCAGATCCGAGGTCGACAGGACACCCGGATTGCCCTCGGCACCCCGGACTGTCGTCACGATGTCCTGCGCGATCTGTCCGGTATAGATCGCGTCGGCGCCTTCTGCCGCCAACCGGCGCAGCGTCGCGGCATATTGCGGGTTCATCAGGGTGTCACCTTCGGCCAAAGGCTCACCACCGGGAAAGAAGTATGCCTCCGTGGCAGGGAACCTGCGCAAACGCTCTTCGCCCGAGGCCACCAGTTCCGCCAACCGGGCAGAAACGGTAAAGCCCTCATCCGCAAGGGAAATCGCCTCGTCGAAAAGACTGGCCCACTCCGCGCTCCCCCAGCGTTCATGGGCGGCTTCCATCAATGCGGGCGTCCCCGGCGTCCCAACTGAACGCCCGCCGACGACAGCATCCCAGAAACCCAGTGGTTCGCCCTCGGCATTCTGAAACAGGCGCGGCGTCGCAGCCAGCGGCGCCGTTTCGCGGCCGTCCAGCGTCGTCACCTCGCCGCTTTCTGCGTCGTACCAGACCAGAAACGCGCCGCCCCCCAGACCCGAGGATTGCGGTTCGACAAGGCCCAGAACCGCCTGCACCGCCACCATGGCATCGGCGGCCGTCCCGCCCTCGCGCAGCACCCGCGCACCGGCCTCGACGGCCAGCGGGTTCGCCGCTGCGACCATCCATGTCCCGGCTTCCGTCGGAATGCCCGCGGCTTTCGCGTCAAGCGCCGCCCTGGCCGCATCCGAGATGCCCTGAAACGCATCGACCATGGCCCCGGCTTCGGGCGAAACTTCGTCTGTGGATTGCTGCGCCAGGGCGGGCAGTGCGAGGATCAACGACAGCGCAGAGGTCGCGCAAAGAATTGAACGGGACATGGGGGATCTCCATCGGTTTGAGCGGAATGCACATGCAGGGTGCACCTGCCCACCCCCGCCTGACAACCCCCGGGGGCCGTTGCCTTTGCCGGTCATTTTGCTAGGTCTGGCGCGGTATCGCGGTCGCCAACAGGGAAAAGATGGACAGAACCGGACTGCCGATTGCGCATCCCGGGATGGTGATCGGGCTTCTTGGCGGCTCCTTCGATCCGGCGCATGAAGGGCACGCCCACATCACGCGCGAAGCTCTGAAACGCTTTCGGCTCGATCGCGTCTGGTGGCTTGTGACACCGGGCAACCCCTTGAAAGAGAAGGGTCCGGCGCCGCTCGGCCGCCGTTTGGCGACGGCCCGGAACGTGATGTCCCACCCGCGCGTCGATATCACCGATATCGAGGACCATCTGGGCACTCGCTATACCGCCGAAACCCTGCGCGCGCTTCATGCGCTTTATCCCGGCGTCCGGTTCGTCTGGCTCATGGGGGCCGACAACTTCGCGACATTCCATCATTGGGATAACTGGGAATGGATCATCGAGAATGTCCCCCTTGGAATTCTCGCCCGCCCCGGTCAGCGAATTTCCGCCCGGATGTCGCGGGCGGCAAGTCACTATGCGCATCACCGCATTCCGGGCCGGCAGGCGGCGCGCCTGTCCGTCGGGGACCCGCCCCGCTGGTGTTTCGTGAATATTCCGCTCGACAAAACCTCTTCGACGGAAATCCGTGCTCGGGGCGACTGGGCCGGGTAAGCCCCTTGGGACAGAAAGCCACGCCCGGAGAATTCGCGACATCGCCACCTTGCCGTCATCCGACGAAGCCGGTTTACTCGGCGGCATGTCGACCCGTGTTTCACGACGTTTCATCCTGTCTGGCCTCACCGCTTCAGCGGCCTTGCCGGCATATGCTAACGCGCCCCTGACATCGCTGCGCCCGCAGCCGCGCGGCGACAGCGGCGTTCCTCCACCCGCGCCCGGCGCCACAGATCTGATCAACGCGGCGGGTCTGGGCGGTGCCGTCGGCTATCTGGCCCTGAATGCAGATACCGGAGATGTGATCGACGCATTCAATCCGAAGCTCCGGCTTCCGCCTGCGTCGGTCGCCAAGGCTGCCACGGCCTTTTACGCGATCAGCCGGCTGGGTCCCGCACATCGGTTCGAGACGCAATTGCTGGCCAACGGTCCGGTGACCGGAGGGCGGCTCGAGGGCGACCTGATCCTGCGCGGCGGGGGCGATCCGACACTTGACACCGATGCATTGGGCGATCTCGTCACCGCATTGAAAGACGCTGGAATTCATGAGGTTACCGGCCGTCTCCGAGTCGATGCCTCGGCACTGCCAACCCTGCCCTATATCGACCCCGACCAACCGGATCATGTGGGCTATAACCCCGCTCTGTCCGGCCTGAACCTCAACTTCAATCGCGTTCATTTCGAATGGAAACGTGCGAAAGACGGCTATGACGTCACAATGCAGGCCCGCGCCCGCCGGTTTCGGCCCGAGGTCGAGGTTGCGCGCATGTCGATCGCCGAGCGCCGGTTTCCGGTCTACACATACGACACGGACGGCGACCGCGATAAATGGACGGTTGCACGCGGCGCATTGGGCAAGGAGGGCGCCCGCTGGCTCCCGGTCAGACACCCTGCCGATTACACGGCGGAAGTGTTCCGCACACTCGCGCGGTCCCATGGGATCGTCCTGCGGCCCGGACCCGAAGCAACAGGCGCCATGGGCGACCCTCTGGCGAGCCACCAAAGTGCGCCGCTGAACGAGATGTTGCGGAACATGCTGCGCTACTCCACCAACCTGACGGCCGAGGCCGTTGGGATTGCCGCAACCCAGGCCCATGGTCTCCAGCCGTCCAGCCTGATCCGGTCAGCGCGCGAAATGAACCTCTGGATGAACGGGCCGCTTGGCGCGCATGCGACGGGGTTCGTGGACCATTCCGGGCTTGGTTACGGGTCGCGGGTCAGCGCGGCAGATATGGTGCACCTGATGATGGCTGCGCGCCAGAGCGGGCAACTGCCCGCGCTGCTGAGAGACTTCAAAACCGAGAACACCGCCGTAAAGGTCGCCGCCAAGACCGGCACGCTGAACTTTGTCAGCGCCCTTTCCGGCTACGCCACCGCCGCTGGCCATCCGCCCATCGTGTTCGCGATTTTCACCGCCGACATGGACCGGCGCGATGCGATCAGGATCGAGGAACGCGAACGCCCCCCCGGCGCGCGCGGCTGGTCCCGCAGATCGCGCGGGTTGCAGAAAAAGCTGATCGACCGCTGGGTTTCCATGGCGCGGGTATGACCTTCGACCGTCCGCTTCTCGGCATTCTTCTGATGCTCGGCTTCTGCATCGTCGCGCCCCTGGCCGACGGCATGGCCAAACTTCTGGGTTCCGCGGTGCCGCTGCTTCAGGTTCTCGTCGCGCGGTTCGGCTTTCAGATCGTGCTGCTTCTGCCCGTTGCCCTTCTCGCGCGTCAGCGGCTGATCTGGTCCCGTCCGGTGATGTGGCTTGTGGCACTCCGATCCGTTCTGCACGTTCTCGGCATCGGCGCGATGTTCCTGTCGCTCCGCTTCCTGCCCCTTGCCGACGCAATCGCGATTGCCTTTGTGATGCCCTTTATCCTTTTGATTCTAGGACACCTTCTCTTGCAGGAAGAGGTTGGAATGCGCCGCATCCTCGCCTGCGCGGTTGGTTTCTGCGGCACGCTCCTGGTGGTCCAGCCCAGTTTCGCCGCCGTGGGTCTGCCGGCGCTGCTACCGCTTCTTGTCGCAGTTGTGTTCGCGATCTTCATGCTCGTCACCAGACAGATTGCGCGAGAAACCGAGCCGGTCGCGTTGCAGGTCACAAGCGGCACAATCGCGCTCGGTCTTCTGGTCCCTCTGATCTTTATCGGCGGGAATACCGGTTGGCCGGAGTTCGGCTTTGTCGGTCCGACGCCAAATCAGCTCATGCTCCTCGTTGCGGTCGGCGTTCTGGGAACGCTCGGTCACCTCCTGATGACATGGAGCCTGCGGTTCGCTCCGGCCAGCACCCTGGCGCCGATGCAATACCTCGAGATTCCGGTCGCCGCGATAATCGGCTGGCTGATCTTCCGCGACTTCCCCAACGGGCTCGCGCTGCTGGGCATATGTATCACCATCGCTGCCGGGCTTTACATCGTGTTCCGCGAACGCGCGCTCAGCCGCGAGAAAGCCGTGTCATGACCTCGGACAGGGAAGATCGCGGCAGGATCACCAGCATCCCGTCGCCATCGAAGCTCAGTCGAACCCGACCCGACACTTCGTTCGATGTTCCGATCCGCCCGTCCGGTGCAAAGGGAATGCCGTCGATGGGCCAACGCAAGCCGGTGCTGCGCCCCTGAACCCGGCCCATCGGAAACAATGACAGGCGGCTGGCTTCGGGAAGGGTCAGGTCCAGCGACCTCGGCGCATGAAATGCAATGTCCTGACTGCCGATCACGATGCAGCGCTGCGCGGGATGACGGACCATCGCATTGTAGACGGCAAGCTCGTGATCCAGACGCCCCCCGTCAAAGCCGAGCGCGAGAATCAGGGGCGCGTCCACCGCCCTCAGGCACTTCTCGAAATCGGTGCTTTCCTGCTCTTCGATACGGTGCAGACGGTCCGCCGGTATCTTTTCGCGCAGCAAATGTGGCAGAGAGTCAAAATCACCGATCACAGCGTCCGGCAACCGGCCAGCCTCCAACGCCCGTTCAGCACCGCCATCGGCCGCGACCAGCACAGGCGCGAGGTTTAGGATTTCCTTAATATACTCGACACATACCGGGCCTGCACCCAGCAGCGTCACGGGATTTTGAGCGGTAATGAGCATGCAGAACTTATGGGGATTTGTGTTCGCAATGGAAACAGAGCACAATCAGTCGTCGAATAAATCCACCGAATTGCCACAGTCTGTTCCCATTTAGGGGGCAGAACGCGGTTAACGACTTTTTGCTGGATCGGGGGAGAAAGCGAAGAAGATGGTTGGTGCGAGCAAGATCCTCACCGTCTCGTACGGGACGTTTTCCTGTACCCTTGAGGGTTTCGACGACCCGTTCTCGACGATGCGCGGCATCGCCGAGTACTTCCGCGATCTCGCAGCCGACGATCGGTATTTCGGAGCCGAACCCCCAACACCGGATGCCGAAATGCTGCACAAGATCGCCCAGCGCGAAGTACAGCGCCGGGTCGAAGCTCAGGTCAAGGATGACGGGATCGTCCTGCGCCAGCTTGGCAACGCGCCCGAAGCGGCGACACCGTCTGCCCCGGCACCGGCGACCGCGCCGGTCGAGGAAGATGACGACGCTGCCCTTGCCTCAGCCGATGATGCAGAACGGAACATGTTCGTTGATCTCGAGGACGTGTCCGACCTCGATGACGAAGACGCCGACGACAATCTGGCCGCCGAGCATATCTTTGACAATGGCGCACCTGCCGCCCAAGGGCTACATGGCCCGGGCAGCGGCCACGACAGCGCGAGCGTTGCCGCAAAGCTGAGCCGAATTCGCGCGGTCGTCTCGACGGGCGCCGCGGCGCCCCAGGAAAACGCCTTCGCGGGATCAATCGACACCGCCTTCGAGGATATCGACCCTACGGCCGAAGCCGAGGTCCACGAACCGACGATCACCGCCGACGATGTGGACATGGAGTTCGGATATGTGGCGGACGCGGGCGATACAGAGACGGCGACCTCCCATGTCTCTTCCGGTCCCGGTGCCGATGAAATCGTCGAAGCGTCCGAAGCGCTTTACGTAACGAAGGATACCGAAGACGCGACCGCGCCTGTGCAACAGCAGGACGAGGATACAGCGGAAACCGCAGAGCTTGCCGAGGCCGCGTCCGAGGCCGAGGACGTAACGGAACTCGAAGCGCTGGACGGGGTTGGAGACCGGGATTCGTCGGACGAGACGCTTTGGGGCGACGACGATATCGTCGAGGATGCGCCTGCCGAGGACGCAGACGCACCCGATATCTCCGGGGCTCCGGAAGCCACAGCTGAAACGCCCGAGCCACAAGCAACCACCGAAGAGACGGCAGACGAGACGATCCAGGACGTAACGCCGGAGGCGATGGAAGTATCTCAAGACGCGGCGTCCGAAGATGTCGCCGAGACGGCAGAGACCAAAACCGCCGATGCGCCGGCCGAGGGAGATCGCAAGCTCGGCCTTGCCGCCCGCATCGTCAAACTCAAGCGTGCCGCGCTTGAGATGTCGTCGAAACCCGAAGGGGAAGATTCGCCCGCCGCGCCGCCGGAAACCGAGGCCGCCGTCCACCATGTCGTCGAAGAAAGTGCCGAGGACCGTCCGGGGGACGAGGTCACGGCAGCCGATGATACCGAAGTGTCGGATGAGCCCTCGGATATCGATGACACATCAGAGGATGTTCCGGAGGAAACCGTCGCGACGGGTTCGGAGGATGATCAAGAGGATCATGTCGAGGCTCTGACTGAAGAAACCGGCGCCGAACATGCCGACGACAGTTTGGAGACGACAGCGGGCACCGAAACCCAACAACCGCCCGCATCCGAACAGGAAGAATCCGAGACCGAGACAGGCGCAGAAGCGGAGCGCGAGGACGACAGAAGCGCCATGCTCGCCGCGATTGCCCAGGCGGCACGCGACGCAGAAGAACGGGTCGTCGACGAAGAGCCGGAACCGGTGAAGAAGAAAGAGCGCGCCATCACGCGGCCCGTTTTTGAAGCCGAAGAAGGCAGCGGCGAGGCCTTCAAGCGCATTCTCGAACAGACCAATTCCCAACTCGACGACAGCGAAGGGAACCGCCGCCGTTCGGCTATTGCACACCTCAAGGCGGCGGTGGCGGCCACGAAGGCCGACCGGCTTTTGAAACGGCGCAAGCCCGAAGACGAGCAAAGCGCCGAAGAGCAAAGCCAATACCGCGAAGACCTTGCCAAGGTCGTGCGTCCGCAACGCCCGGTCACCGAACCGCGCGAACCTGTCGAAGCACCCGAGATGAAAGGCGAAGACAAGCCTGCACCGTTGATGCTGGTCTCGGAACTTCGCGTGGATGACAAAGACGAGGCAGAGGGTACACAGGTCCGGGTCCGCGACACGGATACCGGCACGCCGGACTACGACGAAGAGATGGAAGGCGCCTCGACCAGCTTCGCAGAATTCGTCGAAGAAATGGGCGCGACCGAGCTCCCCGAACTTCTGGAAGCCGCCGCGGCCTATACCGCCTTCGTCGAGGGCCGCAAGGAATTCTCGCGCCCGCAATTGATGCGGCGCGTCGCGAATTTCGAGCAGGAGGGGTTCACACGCGAGGCCGGATTGCGGTCGTTTGGCCAATTGCTGCGCCAGGGAAAGATCCAGAAACTGAAGCGCGGCCAGTTCACTATCACCGACGATTCCCGCTTCAATCCCGAGGCCCGGCTGGCTGGCGAATAAGCAAAGCGGCAACGACGAAAAACGATGGCGGAGACGTTAATGACATCTCCGCCTTTCGCATCAGGAAACCTCAGTCCCGATCCGCATCCTTCGCATCCGGATCGGCCTGCCCGATCCCCAGAAACACGCGCCGCAGCGGGATCGCCCACAGGATGCCAAGCCCGACATAAACCGCCAGCTCGACCCAGAAGGGTGGCCGGTCAAGCTGGTTCATCACCGTGACAGCCACGACGATATAGGCCGGCAATGCAATCACCAGAATGAACAGCGCCCAACGGCGGCGAGCTTTGTAAGACAGGGCCATCAGTCAGAAAACGGGTCCGTCACCAGGATCGTGTCATCGCGTTCGGGTGATGTGGAAACTAGGGCCACAGGGCACTGGATCAACTCCTCGATCCGGCGGACGTACTTGATCGCCTGCGCCGGCAGCTCGGCCCAGCTTCTGGCCCCCGCCGTGGTCTCTTTCCAGCCATCGATCGTCTCATAGATCGGCTCCACCCGCGCCTGCTGATCGGCAGCCGTGGGCAGATAATCGAGCTCACGGTCATCCAGCCTGTAGCCGGTGCAGATCTTCAGCTCGTCCAACCCGTCCAGCACATCCATCTTTGTCAGTGCGATACCGTTGACGCCCGATAGGGCACAGGTCTGCCGTACCAATACCGCATCGAACCACCCGCACCGCCGCGACCGCCCCGTCACCGTCCCTTTTTCGCGGCCAACGGTCGCCAGATGTTCACCGATCTCGTCATCCAACTCGCAGGGAAACGGCCCCTCGCCCACGCGCGTCGTATAGGCCTTGACGATGCCCAGTACGAAATCGATTGCACCCGGACCGACCCCGGTTCCGGTCGCCGCCATCCCCGACAGAGTCGTCGAGGAGGTCACGAAGGGATAGGTCCCGAAATCCACATCCAGAAGCGAGCCTTGCGCCCCTTCGAACAGAATCCGACGCCCCTCCCGGCGCTTGTCGTTCAAGACCTTCCAGACCGGCGCCGCGAATGGCAGTATTTTCGGCGCAATCTCCAGAAGACTGGCCTTCAGCATCTCACCATCGATCTCTTCCAGCCCCAGACCCCGGCGCAGGGCGTTGTGATGCGTCAATAGCCGGCCGATCCGCGTCTCCAGCGTCGGCGCATCGGCCAGATCGGCCACCCGCACGGATCGCCGTCCCACCTTGTCCTCATAGGCGGGGCCGATACCCCGCCCGGTCGTGCCGATCTTCGCCACAGCATTCGAGCTTTCCCGCGCCCGGTCCAACTCACCATGCAGCGGCAAGATCAGCGGCGTATTCTCGGCAATCATCAGGTTCTCCGGCGTCACACGAACGCCCTGCCCTTCGACCCTGTCGATCTCATCGACCAATGCCCAGGGATCCAGCACAACACCGTTGCCGATCACCGAAAGCTTACCCTCACGGAGAATCCCCGACGGCAGCAGCGACAGCTTGTAGACCTCGCCATCGATCACCAGCGTATGCCCGGCATTGTGGCCGCCCTGAAACCGCGCGATCACATCGGCGCGCTCCGACAGCCAATCGACGATCTTGCCTTTGCCTTCGTCGCCCCATTGCGCGCCGACCACCACGACGTTTGCCATTCCTGCCTCCGATTGCCAAACCCGCGTCGGTATAGCGACGACACCGCCGGTGCGAAACCCGCGAAATGCCTCTTTCGGGTCGATGCCGGCCTTCAGTCAATTGCAATTGAACACAAACCCGGCGAAACATTGACGAGACTGTTTCAAACGCGTTGCCACAGGGGTTGCGGGCAAGGTCGCAACCGCTTAGATAGCCCGCTGTTAGTCGCGGAAAGCCCATATGGAAAACGTCGTCCTTATCGTCCATCTGATCCTTGCGCTCTGCCTTATCGCGGTCGTGCTTCTCCAGCGCTCCGAAGGCGGCGGGCTTGGCATGGGTGGCGGCGGTGGCGGCGTCTCGTCGCGCGGCGGGATTACCGGGCTGCACAAACTGACATGGGCCTTCGCAATCGCGTTCATTGCCACGTCGATCACGCTGACGATCTTTGCGGCACAGAACTCCGCTGACACCTCGGTCATCGACCGCCTTGGAATCGATGCCCCCGATGGCGATGCGTCGCCTCTTCTTCCGCCTGACGGAACACTGCTTCCGCCGCCTGCCGAGGGTGACCCCCTTGTTCCACCTCCGGTTGAATAAGCGGCTTCCCTAGCGTCCGTTAAGCCCAAAAACCACATTATATTGCGGTCTCCGGGCTTGTCCCTTCTCCGCGAATCCTTTACTCCTTTAATCCCGTGGGATGCGATGGCCTGACCCTGCGCCAGCACCCCTGATGAATATCGGGCACGGGAAGAACACCATATGGCACGTTACGTATTTATCACCGGTGGCGTGGTGTCTTCGCTTGGAAAGGGCCTTGCGTCGGCGGCTCTGGGTGCCTTGTTGCAGGCCCGCGGCTATTCTGTCCGGCTGCGCAAACTTGATCCTTATCTGAATGTCGATCCCGGCACGATGAGCCCGTTTGAGCATGGCGAAGTGTTCGTCACCGATGACGGCGCGGAAACCGACCTCGATCTCGGGCATTACGAACGCTTCACCGGCGTCTCCGCCCGCAAGACGGATTCGGTGTCGTCCGGACGCATCTATTCCACCGTTCTCGAAAAGGAACGGCGCGGTGACTACCTTGGCAAAACCATCCAGGTGATCCCGCATGTCACCAATGAAATCAAAGACTTCATCGGCATTGGCGATGATGAGGTCGACTTCATGCTTTGCGAAATCGGCGGCACGGTCGGCGACATCGAGGGCCTGCCTTTCTTCGAGGCGATCCGCCAGTTCGCACAGGAAAAAGCGCGCGGTCAGTGCATCTTCATGCACCTCACGCTCCTGCCCTGGATCGCGGCCTCTGGCGAGCTGAAGACCAAACCCACACAACACTCGGTCAAGGAACTGCGTTCCATCGGCATCGCGCCGGATGTGCTGGTCTGCCGTTCGGACAAGCCGATCCCGGAAAAAGAGCGGGAAAAAATCGCCCTGTTCTGCAACGTCCGCAAGGAAGACGTCATCGCCGCCCCCGACCTGCGCTCGATCTACGAGGCGCCGCTTGCCTATCACCGCGAAGGGCTGGATCAGGCCGTCCTCGACGCGTTCAGCATCAGCCCGGCGCCGAAACCGAATCTCGACCGGTGGGAAGACGTGGCCGACCGGATCTTCAACGCCGAGGGCGAGGTGCGGGTCGCCATTGTCGGCAAGTATACCCAGCTTGAAGACGCCTATAAGTCGATCGCCGAGGCTCTGACCCATGGGGGCATGGCCAACCGGGTCAAGGTGCGCTCCGAATGGATAGAGGCAGAAATCTTTGAACGGGAAGACCCTGCCCCCTATCTGGAAGGCTTCCATGCGATCCTTGTGCCCGGCGGGTTCGGCGAACGCGGGACCGAGGGGAAAATCAAGGCTGCGGAGTTCGCGCGCACCCGCAACATCCCATATCTCGGCATTTGCCTCGGCATGCAGATGGCCGTGATCGAAGCGGCCCGGAACCTTGCCGGCATGAAGACCGCCGGGTCCGAGGAATTCGACCACGAAGCCGGGAAAAAGCGTTTTGAACCAGTTGTTTACCACCTCAAGGAGTGGGTGCAGGGTAATCACAAGGTCGCCCGCAAGGTCGAGGACGACAAGGGCGGCACCATGCGTCTGGGCGCATATACTGCGCACCTTTCGCCCGGATCGAAAGTGGCCGAAGTCTATGGAGACACGGTGATCGAGGAACGCCACCGTCACCGCTATGAGGTCGACATCAAGTACCGCGACAAGCTTGAAGAACAGGGTATGTGCTTTTCTGGGATGTCACCCGACGGGCGCCTGCCGGAAATCGTCGAAGTGAAGGATCACCCCTGGTTCATCGGCGTTCAGTTCCACCCCGAACTGAAATCAAAGCCCTTCGCGCCCCATCCGCTGTTCTCTGACTTCATCCGTGCGGCGAAGGAAGTCGAACGCTTGGTCTAGTCACTCATGGCTTCGGCCACCCCAATTTGATTGGAGAGGTTCGAGTGAACAACACGACCCGCACCAAACCGTGGCAACTCCTCCGGAGTATCGCTGCGATACTCGCAGCTATCTTATTGGCATTGCAAGGTAATCTGGTCTTCTCCACCCCATTGAGCGACTGGAAGCTGGCACAGTTCCTAGTCGGCTACGACGATCTTGGCTTCGTACGACGTGGCCTAATAGCCACGCTTTATGGTTTTCCAAACGACACTCCCGTGACCCGTGAGGTCGTGCTGGTGGCAGCTTGGCCTACGGTCGCGCTGGTCTTCGTCCTGGCACTCGCAATTTCGCGACTGCCCGATCCGCGGCTGGCTCTCGGCTTACTGGTTTCCCCTGCACTGTTTCAACAAATGGGCTACGATCTGGGCCGATTTGATCAAATCAACCTACTGATTTCATTGGTGATCCTTCTGTCCAGTCGGAGTATGGCGGTCCTGTTCTTGCCACTTACCGTTTTAATCCACGAAGCTTCACTTCTGGTTCACATACCACTTGTGTTGGCGATCCATCTGCAACGACATGGTCTCGACCGGGCGATTGTCCTCTGTTTCGGTTTGCTGGCGTTAACAACCGTGGCGGTTTTCGGCTTTGCTGCGCGTCCCGAGTTGACGGTTCTTCAAGCCCAGTTTCCAAACGCGACCGAGCCTTCGCTCGCGGTGCATTTCAATACGATGTCGGACAACATAGCATATGTTGTAGCTTGGGTGGCAAAACTGATGCCAGTCGACTATGCGGGATTTTTGGCGGCACTTTGTTACTTGGCAGCTCTGCTCACAATCTATCTGCGCATGGGCCATCCGCTTATCGCGCTAGCCGCACTTACACCGCTCGGGCTGGCGTTCATCGGGATCGATTGGGGCCGTTGGATCAGCCTTTCGGCCACGAACCTGATCATAGCAATTCTGCTTGGAAAAAAGAAAGACGCACAACAAAAGCATAGTAGTCACCGTATCTCGCCCGTGCTCTTTTTGGTGCTTCTAGGTTTCGCGCTCATTGGTCCGTTCGGAGTGACGCGGGTCTTTCCGATGCTGCGTTAGCCTGGTCCTTACGAATCCCTTCCGCCACGGTCCCATTCAACTCCGTTCCAAGCAACTCGTCGGAATTCATCCGTGCGGCGAAGGAAGTCGAACGCTTGGTCTAGTCCCTAGCAACAGGCAAACGACGCACGAAGGTGGTCCGCGGCAGCCTGAACCGGCGGCGAAGGATCCTCTCCGATATGCAGCCCGAGCGTGTAATAGGGCAGATCAGGCAATGCCAGTTCGGGCCGCGCCGCAACAATCTCTTCCGTAAGGGTTGATACCGGAATAGGGGCAATGGCCAGATCCGCAAGGATCGCCGCCCGCTGCCCGGCGATATGGGCGCTTTCGAATGCGATCCGATAGGGAATTCCACGTTTCTCCAGCCCCTTTATGCCGGCATCCCGCCATACACAGCCATCCTCCCAGACCGAAACCGGAAGGGGTGTCCGCTCGGCGGCGACACCACCCTTCAACGCGGCCCAGACAAGCTTCTGCCGCAGCAAAAGCTCTGTGTCTTCAGTGCCTTGAAAGCCCCCATCGCCCGTTACGATAGTCATATCCAGCTGCCTGTTACGAACCATCTCCATCATTCTGTCAGTCGTATCGACGACAACCGTCACCGATACGCAGGGATGGGTTTCGTCGAAGCGGCGCAACATACCCGGCAGAAACCGTTCGGCCACATCATCGGGCGCACCCATCCGCACATCACCGGCAAGATCGGGTTCGATAAACCGCGCGACCATTTCGCGATTGAGCGCCAGAAGGCGGCGCGCATGCTCCAGCAGAACCGCCCCATCCGCGGTCAAAGTGACCGACCTGCTGTCACGGACAAAGATCGGCCGGCCCAGCATGTCCTCGATCCGCTTGACCTGCATCGACACAGCCGAAGGCGTGCGCAGCACCGAAGCCGCGGCGGTGGAAAAGTTCCCGGTTTCGGCAATCGCGACGAGCGTTTTCAGCAGATCGAGTTCCAAAAGCGGAATCTGGGGCGGACGTGAGACGTTCATCGAACAGCTTTCAATTTTTCTGCAAGGTATCTGAAATTCTATTCGTTTGATTGAACCACAGGCAAAGTTCATTGTCCAGTCATCAGCCCGCAGGGCATTCCGAACAGAGGACAAGACAATGGCCGACTGCATCACGACCATCCAACCGGCACACCCGCTCACAGGGCTTGTCGACCGCATCCGGGCTGCAAACGCCCGTGTACGTACCCGCCGCCAGGAACGCGAAGGCCTGCGCCAGTTGCTGGAGCTCGATGATCACGCTTTGCGGGACATCGGCGTCACCCGGGGCGATGTCGCCTATGCGGCCCGGCTCCCGGCGTCTGAAAACCCCTCGCGTGCGCTCTGCAAGCTATCGAAGCGTGGCGACCAATGGTGAAGCGAAACGGGCCCGGCGCCGCAAATTGATCCCGGGCCCCTTTCCGACACACATAACCTGCAATATATGCAGGCGATGTTTGCAGATTTCCTGAACCGGCTGACCCAACCCGATCCGGAACCCTTGGCGGATATCGACGCCCGTCTGGCGCTGGCGGCGCTTCTTGTCCGTATCGCGAAGTCGGATGGCCACTATGCCGATGACGAAGTGCACCGGATCGACCGGATCATCGCATCGCGCTATGGGCTTTCTCCGTTCGAGGCAACGGCGCTGCGGCGCAATGCCGAGATACTGGAAGGCGAAGCTCCCGATACCGTCCGGTTCACCCGCGCCATCAAGGACGCGGTCCCGTATGAAGACCGCGAAAGTGTGGTCGAAGCCTTGTGGGACGTCGTCCTTGCGGACGGCATTCGCGATCACGAGGAAGACGCGCTTCTGCGCCTTCTCGCGAACCTTCTGGGCGTCAACGACCGCGATTCAAATCTCGCACGGCAGCGGGTCGAGACACGCCGGAGTTGAACCAAGGGCGGTGACCCGTCGCACTCCAATTGCCCAACAAAGCGGCAGATGCTTGTTTACCCGACGGAACCAGACAGTTTGACATTGCAATCCGGGCCTATCCACGCCTTACTTCGGGGCCGGAGGGGCCTTTGGGAAGACCTGCACGTGTCTGCTACGACGCCAGTCATTGAAATTCGTGACCTTCACAAGAGCTATGGTGAACTGGAGGTTCTGAAGGGTGTCGATCTGGTCGCGGAACGGGGCCACGTCGTCGCACTCATCGGATCATCCGGGTCGGGAAAGTCAACGCTACTGCGCTGCGCGAATCTTTTGGAAGACAGCCAGCAGGGCGAGATTGTTTTCGAAGGAGAACCAATCGCATGGCGGGGGGCGGGATTGAACCGCCATCCGGCCAATAGGGCGCAGGTGACCCGTATCCGCACAAATTTGTCGATGGTGTTCCAGCAGTTCAACCTCTGGGCCCACATGACAATCCTGGAAAACGTCATGGAAGCCCCGGTGACCGTGATGGGCCGAGACAAGGCCGAAGTCGAACAGGCGGCCCGCGGATACCTCGCGAAAGTGGGCATCGGCGACAAGTGCGATGGCTACCCGGCGCAGCTTTCCGGCGGTCAGCAACAGCGCGCTGCAATCGCGCGCGCCCTGTGCATGGAACCTCGCGCCCTTTTGTTCGACGAACCGACTTCCGCGCTTGACCCCGAGTTGGAGCAGGAAGTTATAAAGGTGATCAAAGACCTGGCCAGCGAAGGTCGCACTATGATCATCGTCACCCACGACATGCGGCTGGCCGCAGATGTCAGCGAACATGTCGTCTTTCTTCATCAGGGAAAGGTCGAAGAAGAAGGTCCGCCGGACCGGGTCTTCGGCAATCCCCAAACCGACCGGCTGCGGCAGTTTTTGAGTGCAACTGCCCCGGCCTGACTAAAAAGAAACGTTCAACGGGAGAACGAAATGAGAAGACTAATCCTTACATCGGCCGTATTGGCCGTTGCCGCGGGGGTTGCCTATGCAGGCAGTCACTCCGTCGTCCGCATGGGCACCGAAGGCGCCTACCCTCCGTGGAACTTCATCAACGATGCCGGTGAAGTCGATGGGTTTGAGCGGGAGCTGGGCGACGAGCTTTGCACACGTGCCGAACTGACGTGCGAATGGGTGACAAACGAATGGGACTCGATCATCCCCAACCTCGTTTCAAGCAATTACGACGTGATCATCGCTGGTATGTCGATCACCGACGAACGTGACGAGGTCATCGACTTCACGCAGGCTTATACGCCGCCCGATCCCTCGCTCTATCTGGCTGCATCGGAAGACGCAGACCTGATGGGTGGTGTGGTCGCGGCGCAGACGGGCACGATCCAGGCCGGTTACATCGCCGAGTCGGGCGCAACCCTTGTCGAATTCGCAACGCCCGACGAAACCATCGCGGCAGTCCGTAATGGCGAAGCCGATGCGGTTCTCGCCGACAGCTCGTTCATCATGGAAATCTCTAAAGCCAACCCAGAACTTGTGATCGTGGGTGATCCGGTGATGCTTGGCGGCGGTGTCGGCATGGGTATCCGTGAATCCGACGCGGAACTGCGCGCCAAATTCGACGCGGCCATCCAGTCCATGAAGGACGACGGCACACTGAACGAGATGATCGCCAAATGGGAAGTCAGCTCTCAGTGGTAAGCATGTGACAGTCCAAAAAAACAAAACGGGCGGACCCAAATTCCGCCCGTTTCGTACATTAACAGGGGGTTAATGGGGGAACGTATGATCGAAGTGGGGATGGTTTAGTATCTTTTCCTTTTGTACCGATCCATCGGCGTTAGAGACGTTTCAGTGGTTTGCCTGCTATCTGACGAACGGCAAGCACATGCTGTTCTATGCGTCCTTCGTGACGGTCATGGTACTCCTCGTGATAACCGCGCCAATCGCCCTTCTGTTCGGCTTGGGCGGCGCAATCGCCTCCCGCTCACGAATTCTGCCGATCCGCTGGTTCGGCAACATCTATACGTCCGTCGTCCGGGGCGTGCCCGACATCGTGTTTTTCCTGTTCTTCGTCATCGCGCTCGACCAGGCCTTCGAATGGATCAGACATCAGGTAAAATGCCCTGACTGGACCGAGCCGATCCGGCAGGGTTCCGATTTCGTCGTCTGCGCGCAGGCCAAGCTTCCGCTGTCAAGCAGCCCGCAATGGATACATGAGACCTACGGGTTCTTTCTGGCCGTCCTGACATTCGCCATCGTCTTTGGCGCTTTCGCCGCGAATGTGTTGTTCGGCGCCATGCGTGCGGTTCCACGTGCGCAGATGGAAACCGCCGAAGCCTACGGGATGAACCAACGGCAGGCCTTCTGGCGCATTCTGGTGCCGCAAATGTGGGTTTATGCCCTGCCGGGCCTCTCGAACCTCTGGATGATCCTGATCAAGGCAACACCGCTTCTGTTCCTGCTGGGGGTCGAGGATATCGTCTATTGGGCCCGCGAACTGGGCGGATCGAAATCCGGCGTCTTCGAGTACCCTCATCCCGACTGGCGGCTGTGGTACTTCATCGGCCTCCTGTTCTTCTATCTCGGCCTGACGCGCATATCCGAGGTGATCCTTGCCCGCCTGACAACACGGCTCTCGCATGGGCAGGCCACGGTCGGCGGCGAAGCACAGCGAAAGGCCGCGGCATGAGCTGCGCCCAGACCATTCAGGACTATGCGCTTCGCTCCATCGGTTTTGGCGAACGCCTTCTGCCGCGCTCGGACTTCACGCTATGCGAACACTTCGTGCTGATCGGCTCCGGCATGATCTGGAACGTCTATTTCGGGGCGCTGGCCCTGTTTCTGGGGTTCTTTCTGGCAATCGCGGTCGCGCTTGGAAAAGCCTCGTCGAACCCGTGGGTCCGGAAACCGGCCGAATGGTTCATCTTCATCTTCCGCGGGTCGCCGCTCTTCATACAGTTCTTTCTGGCCTATGAGGCGTTCGTTCTTCTGCCCAAGGTCGGGATCGAGATCTTCGGCATCACCGCCGAAACCCGCTGGCTGACGCGTGCATGGGCGGGTGCGCTGATTGTTCTGTTCCTGAACACCGCCGCCTATTCAGGCGAGATTTTCTATGGCGCGCTCCGGTCCGTTCCCAAGGGCGACATGGAGGCCGCCGATGCCTATGGCATCACCGGATGGTCACGGTTTCGCCGGATCACGTGGCCCACGATGATGCGTCTGGCCTGGCCCGCCTATACGAACGAGGCGATCTTTCTGTTCCACGCCACCGCGCTTGTGTTCTTTTCCAGCTTCCCGGCATGGCAACAACGCGGAGACGCTCTTTACTATGCCAACTATTTCGCCGACAGAACGTTCAACCCTTTCGTGGCCTATCCGATCGTTGCGGGATACTTCATTGTGCTGACGCTCTGCGTCATCATGATCTTCGGCCTGATAAACACAAGGTTGAACAGGCACCTGCCGCAGGAACATCGCGCAAAGATACGGATCAGGCCCCAGATTATGCGGTGAGACATGGAAGACTGGCTGCACGCCCATCCCGAGATCAAGACAATCCGTGCTGCCGTGGCCGACCTGAACGGTCAGGCACGCGGCAAACGTATGCCCGTGCGCTTCGCGCGCAAGGCGCTGGAAGACGGGGTCCGGATGCCCCTCTCGGTCCTGAACGTCGACATCTGGGGGGACGATATCGAAGACAGCCCGCTTGTCTTTGAAACGGGCGACCGCGATGGTGTCGCGCGGCCCACGGAACGCGGCTTCGTGCCGATGCCGTGGCTGTCGAACCCGTCGGCACTCCTGCCGCTCTGGATGTTCACCGAAAACGGCGATCCGTTTCCCGGCGACCCGCGCCATGCGCTTGATACCGTCCTGAAACGCTATGCCGAAAAGGGTTGGACCCCGATTGTCGCGACAGAAATGGAATTCTTCCTGATCGACGATGCGGGCGACACCCTGCAACCGCCCCCATCACCCCGCTCCGGCAAGCGGCGTCTGGGTGGCGAGATCCTGTCGATCAGGGCGCTCGACGCGTTCGATCAGTTCTTCACCGAGCTTTACGACGCCTGCGAAACGATGGACATCCCCGCGGAAGCCGCGATTTCCGAGTCGGGCATGGGCCAGTACGAGATCAACCTGTCCCACGGCCCGGCGCTCACTGCGGCCGACAACGCGCATCTCTTCAAGCTGCTGATCCGGGGACTGGCGCGCAAGCACAACTTCGCGGCCAGTTTCATGGCGAAACCCTATGCCGAGCACTCGGGGAACGGGCTGCACATGCACTTTTCCGTTCTCGATGCCGAAGGCCGCAACATCTTTGACGATGGCACCGGCAAGGGCTCGGACCTTCTGCGCAGCGCCATCGCGGGCTGTCTCGCGGCGATGCCCGACAGCGCCCTGATCTTCGCCCCCCACGGGAACAGCTACGACCGGCTGGTGCCCGAGGCGCATGCCCCCACAGGCATCGCATGGGGTTACGAAAACCGCACCGCCGCAATCCGCATCCCGGCGGGCGCACCGGTCGCCCGCCGGATCGAGCACCGCGTGGCCGGCGGCGATATCAACCCCTACACCTTCATTGCCGCTGTGCTGGGTGCCGCCCTGATCGGTGTCGAAGACGACATGGCCCCGCCCGATCCAATCACCGGCAACGCCTATGACCGCGACCTGCCACAGATCCCCGCCACATGGGACAGAGCCATCGAGGCTTTCGCGAAGTCAAAGCTCCTGCCGCGCATCTTTCATCCGGAACTTCTACGCAACTACGCGATGACCAAGCGACAGGAAAAACAATACTACGACGAACTGACCGAGGCAGAGCGGATCGACCTCTATCTCGACACGGTCTGACGGGCCGCGTAGAACGTCGAAAAACAATGGTGTTTCATGCACGTCGGACTGCTCATGGCCGGCCACCTGCCCGAAGAAATGCAGGCCCAGGTCGGAAACTACGACACGCTCTACAATCGCCTTCTCGCGGACGAAGGGATCGAACTGACGACCTGGCCCGTCGTCGACGACGTATTCCCCGACGACGTTCATGCAGCCGAAGGCTGGCTGATCTCCGGTTCACGCCACGGTGCCTATGAAGATCACGCCTGGATCCCGAAGCTCGAACAGTTCGTCCGCGATGCCTATGCCGCGAATGTCCCGCTTGTGGGCATCTGCTTCGGCCATCAGATCATTGCTCAGGCGCTTGGCGGCACGGTCGAGAAATTCAGGGACGGCTGGGCCGTCGGCCACCATCACTACAAATGGAAGGGCGAGAATGTAACCCTGAACGCATGGCATCAGGATCAGGTGACGAAGCGCCCGGAGGATGCAGAAGTCGTTGCCACGTCGCCGTTCTGCGAAAACGCGGCCCTTGTCTATGGCGACAAGGCCTTCACCGTACAGGCGCACCCAGAATTCGATGCCGAAGCCACGCGTATCCTGCTCGAAACCCGCGCGCCCGGCATGGTGCCGGACGATCTGATAGAAGCAGCTCTTTCCGGCCTCGACACGCCAACGGATGACAACCGCCTGGCCCACCGGATCGCCAAGTTTTTCAAAGAGGGACGCAATGTCTGACTGGCTCAAGCAATGCCCCGATGCGGTCCGCGACTACATCGGCGCGGACCGTCTCGACGAGGTGGAATGCATTATCTCGGACCTGCCCGGCATCGCCCGCGGCAAGGCCATGCCGGCCTTCAAATTCGCACGCCAGTCGCAGTTCTTCCTGCCGAACTCGATCTTCTACCAGACGATCACCGGCGATTGGGGCGAGGCTGCGGGGGACGACGGCTTCACCGAACCGGATATGATCCTGAAACCCGACTATTCCACGGCCTCCGCCGCTCCGTGGACCGCCGACAAGACCATCCAGGTGATCCACGACGCCTATGACCAAAAGAACAAGCCCATCCCGATGGCGCCGCGCAACGTTCTCAAGCGCGTGGTGCAAATGTATCGCAAGAAAGGCTGGGAACCCATCGTCGCCCCCGAGATGGAGTTCTACCTCGTCGCCCGGAATGTGGATCCGGGCAAACCGATCGAGGCGATGATCGGCCGCACGGGCCGCCCCGCCGCCGCCCGACAGGCCTATTCCATGTCCGCGGTGGACGAGTTCGGCCCGGTGATCGACGACATCTACGACTTTGCCGAACTGCAAGGCTTCGAGATTGACGGGATCACCCAAGAGGGTGGCGCAGGACAGCTTGAGATCAACATGCGCCACGGCGATCCGGTGAAACTGGCCGATGAGATTTTCTATTTCAAGCGTCTGATCCGCGAAGCAGCGCTGCGTCACAACTGCTTTGCCACCTTCATGGCGAAACCCATTGCGGGTGAACCCGGCAGTGCGATGCACATCCACCACTCGATCACCGACCGCAAGACCGGCAAGAACATCTTCACCGGACCGCAGGGCGGCGAGACCGACGCATTCTTCCAGTTTATCGGCGGGCTGCAGAAGCACCTGCCCGAAGTCGTTGCCGTCATGGCGCCCTACGTGAACAGCTACCGCCGCTACGTGAAGGACCACGCAGCCCCAATCAACCTTTCCTGGGGACGCGACAACCGCACCACCGGCATCCGCATTCCGATCTCGGAGCCCGAAAGCCGCCGGGTCGAGAACCGGCTGGCGGGCATGGACTGCAACCCTTATCTCGGCATTGCGGCGTCACTGGCCTGCGGCTATCTCGGCCTGGTGAACGAAGAATGGGCCGGTCCGTCCTTCAAGGGCGATGCCTATGAAGAAGACGACAACGACAGCGAGTTGCCCAAGGTCATGAGCCAGGCCCTCAGCATTTTCGCGGACTCCACCAAGATCCGCAGCGTTCTGGGCGAACGGTTCTGCGAGGTCTACGAGATCGTGAAAACGACCGAGTATGATGAATTTCTACAGGTGATCAGCCCTTGGGAACGCGAGCACCTCCTGCTGAATGTCTAGACGCCGTTTCGCACCGCGATCAGCGAAAAGAAAGACGCGCAATGAACACGCTTTATCGCAACGACATTCGTGGTGAATTTCCCCAAAGCTGGTATGCCGCCAGCACGGAACTGCCCGCCCCTCGCCCGCCGTTGGATGGCGACACGCGCGTCGATGTCTGCGTTATCGGCGCCGGTTTCACGGGGCTCTGCGCCGCGCTCGAGCTGGCAAACCGCGGCTTCAGCACCGTCGTGCTCGAGGCCCATCGCGCCGGGTTCGGCGCCTCGGGCCGCAACGGCGGCCAGGTCAGCAGCGGCTACAACAAAAGCCAGAAATGGCTTGAGGCGCGTGTGGGCAATAACGCGGCCCGGGCCATGTGGGACATGGCCGAAGCCGCCATCGAACAGGTCCGCCGTTACTCAGAGACCCACGCACCTGATGCGCGTTTCACCCCCGGCGTGGCCCATGGTGCCTATGGCGACAGCGAAGCGCGCGAACTGGCGGAAGAGGCAGAGTTTCTCGCGAAATCCTATGGTTACGACCAGAGCGAAGTGCTCGATGCGGCGGCCTTCCGCGACATTGTGAAATCCCCCAGGTATTCAGGCGGTGTCATCGACTGGGGCGCCGGCCATATCCATCCCCTGCGTTACGTTCTTGGCCTCGCGCACGCCGTCGAAGCCGCCGGTGCGCGGATATGCGAAATGACGGAAGCTACCGGAATCACGCAGGGAACACCTGCAAGGATCACGACGCCAACCGGCACGGTCACGGCGGATCATGTGGTCCTCGCCGGTAACGGCTATATGCCGGACCTCGACGGGCAGGTCGCGGCACGGGTCATGCCGATCAACAGCTTCATCGCCGCAACCGCGCCGCTCACCCCCGAACAGGCCGTCCTCGGCAAGGACATCGCCGCCGCAGATTCCAAATTCGTCGTGAACTATTTCCGGATGTCCGAAGACAATCGCTTCCTTTTCGGCGGGCGCGAAAGCTATGGCCTTGGCTTCCCATCCGACATCTCCAGCCTGCTGTTCAAACGCATGATCGCCATGTTCCCGCAACTGGACGGGGTCAAGATCGACTATGTCTGGGGCGGCACGTTGGGCATCACCATGACACGGTTGCCCATGGTGGCCCGGGTCGGGCCGAACATCCTGAACGCATCGGGCTTTTCCGGGCATGGCGTGGCGCTTTCGGGCTTCGCGGGCACGATAATGGCCGAGGCTATCGCGGGTCAGGCAGAGCGGTTCGATGTCATGTCACAACTTCCGGTTCCGCCCTTTCCCGGCGGCGCTCTGTTGCGCGCGCCGCTACTGACCCTTGGAATGACATGGTACGGGCTGCGGGACCGGCTGGGCTTCTGACGGCACACGGCAAAAAACGCGACATCTGGCGGGATATTGCGCATCACGCACGAAACTTCATGCATTTGACGCAAACTCTTGCTACAGGTTTTCCGAAACTATAATTCGGGAAGTCAAAATGACCGGTGCCCCCAATACCTATGACGCAGAACCGATCCCGGCGGCGGCCTGGGACGAGGTTCAACGCCTGCTCTCGTCCGGTGATCTGTTTCGCTATACGGCAAAGGAAGACGCGCCAGTGGCCCTTTTGGAACGCGAATTCGCCGACCTTCTCGGGGCGAAATACGCGCTGTCCGTGGCCTCCTGCTCTGCCGCGCTGTTTCTGTCGATCAAGGCATTGGACCTGAAACCCGGCGCCCGCATCCTGATCCCGGCCTTTACCTTTGCCGCAGTGCCCTCTTCCGTGGTTCATGCCGAATGCGTGCCGGTTCTGGTCGAGGTCGGCGAAAACTACCGCATCGACATGGCCGATTTCAAAGCCAAGCTCGACGGCACAATCGATGCGGTTCTGATCAGCCATATGCGCGGGCACACCTCGGACATGGACGCGATCATGGAACTGGCCGAGACTGCGGGCGTCCCGGTCATCGAAGATGCCGCGCATTCACTTGGCACCACATGGGCGGGCCGGAACATCGGCACGATCGGGCGCGTCGGCTGCTTTTCCTTCCAATCCTATAAGCTGATCAATGCAGGCGAAGGCGGCATCCTGATCACCGACGACCCCGACCTGATCGCCCGCGCGGTCATCATGTCAGGCGCTTACGAGCACAACTGGAAGAAACATCCCGTCCTTCAGGATCATTTCGCCCGCTGGCAGAACAAGCTGCCGCTTTACAACACGCGCCTTGGCAACCTGTCTGCCGCGATCATCCGCCCGCAGCTTGCCGAAGTGGTGCGCCGTGTGCGTGATGGCCGCCGGAACCATGATCACGTGGCGACGGCCTTGAACGGCTCGCCATGGATGGCAGTTCCTGACCCGCTCGGGCCTGAACTGCGCGCACCGGACTCGATCCAGTTCAATCTGGTTGGCATGACCGACGATCAGGTCCACGCATTTGTTGCAGCTGCGGCGGAACAAGAGGTTTCGGTTCAGGTCTTCGGCCTGTCCTCCGACAATGCACGCGCTTTCTGGAACTGGGAGTTTCTGGGGCCGCAACCGGACCTTCCGCAAACCCGCAGGATGCTGATGCGCGCCTGCGACGTTCGCCTACCCGCCCGCCTGTCGCTCGACGATTGCGACTACACCGCGAACGCGCTCCTGGCCGCGGCGAACCGGATCATGGGGTCACAGAACACGAAGGCTGTCGCCTAGCCACGGCATCCGCTCCCGGCACGGCACAACGATCAACTCCTCCAAAAGGGGGCGAAGCCGCTCGGCAATCTCGGCAGGCATCTCGAACAGCGCATCCTGCCGGGCAATCAGCGAAATTCGCCGCGAAATCGGTGCAAAAGGCAGCTCGATGACGTCAACGGCATCGCGGAACCGGCCCGCCCGCATCACCCCCAAAGGCGTCAGAATGCTCCACCCGGCCCCGCCGGCCACCATCGCCATGATCGAATGGTAACTGTCCAACTCGAACCGGTATTCCAGCCGGAGCCCCTCGGCCGCCAGATGCTCGTCGATCTGCCGCCCCATAAGGTGACGCGTCGTGTAGCGGATCAAAGGCGTCTTGCTCAGCAAATCCATCGGATCGCACGCGACCGAAAGCCCCTTGGGCACCGCCGCGACGAACGGCTCTTCCAGAAGCGGATGCACCTCCATCCACGCCGCCGTCGCGCCAGCCTCTGCGGCGACGATCATGTCCAGCGCGCGATGTTCCAGAAGGTCGTACAGCCGATGGCTGGCCCCCGTTTCCAACAGGAACCGCGAACTGCTCAGCCGGTCACCCATCTGCGACAGAAGGCGTGGCGTCACATCCGCATCGAAATCCTCGATCATCCCCAGATTGAACCGCATCAGCCGTGACAGATCGCGACCGGCAAGCTCGGCCCGCGCCTCGGCGGCCTCGTTCAGGATCACCTGCGCCCGCCTGCGAAACAACTCGCCCGCCGGTGTCAGGGCAATCGGACGGGCGGACCGGTCCATCAGAACGGCCCCAAGCGCGGTTTCCAGATTGCTCAACTGCTGACTGACCGCCGATGCCGACGCATCAAGCCGTCGCGCCGCCGCCGAAATCGAAAGCTCTTCCGCCGTCGCGGCAAAAACCTCGATACCCCAAAGCGTGACCCGACCGGATGTATCAGCCATACCGTCCCTCTTGCCTTTCGGGGCAGGCTAGTGACGCCCCCGCGCTCGGGCAATGTCGTTTTCGGAGAGGAGGGTTATCGACCTATGCGCACGTCGTCGACAACCACCTGCCAATAGGTCCCGTGAGAAATTCGCACTTCGTCGACCTGCCCCCAACCGGCCTCGAACCAGACGGGCATGAGGTTGGATCCGTAAAACTCGTCCCAAGCGACGACCTCGCCATCGCGCAGCGCCTCGATCCGCAACCGCGCGCGCTTCGCTGCAGGCCAGGCCACCGAGACGTAAGCACCGATGAAATCAAACGGTTCGTCCGAATAAAGCCGCGCCGGATGGCCCGAGGAGTTGTAGGCGGCGAACTGGCCCGAGACGGTACCATTCACATAACCCCAGCCGCCATAAAACTTGCGATGGGTGGCAACCATATTGTGCCATTTCACACCGCCGTGGCCCGAAGGCACCTCCTCGATATTCTCCGAAATCAGGATATCGTCGAACCCGACGATCAGGTCGTCTTCCTGCGCCAAAACCGGCATGTCGGACGGAACCGGCAGCCGCACCGGCCAGTTTTCGATCCGGACGCCGCGCTCGGCTATCGATCCGTCCGAAAGGGCCCAACGAACCGCCCAGTCCCCCTGCACGACGTCACACCGAAAGACATCATCGCTCCGAATGGCATCGACGCTATCGCCGCCGGCCAGACAGGTAACGCCATCGACACCCTCTGATCCGGTGGTGATCGTCAGCTTTGGCGCAAGACCCATGAACGGCAAAGGCGGATCGACAACGATACCACCGGGCGCATCGGCCAGAAGCCGCGCGGTCGTACTCTGGCGGGGGTTGCCGGTCGTAAGCTCCATCTCCTCGGGAACCACGACCTGAAACTCCAACACCCCCGGACCCGAGATATCCGGATCATCTTCCGCGTCGTCCGACATCAGGAAATTGGTGAACCCGGCAAGGTTCGACTGCTCGACGATGTTGTCCTGCCCATTCTGGGACAGCAGAACCGGCACACCGGCGAGCGGGCCTTCCCCGATGTCGTAGATGCCGTTTCGATTGATATCGCGGAACACGTACTGCGAGATGTTCATATCGCCCGCATGTCCAAACACGGCTGTTGCCAGAAAAGCCGCCGAAGCTGCCACCAACACACGCATCGCGGGGCCTCTACTTATCCAGCTTGGCCAGTTGGGCCTGCAGATCCGCCAGTTGCTTGCGAATGGCGTCAAGATCCTTGGCGTCATCCTCCGGTGCCGCGCCATCTTCGTCCGCCGGTGCCGACCAGTTCGTCATGCCGCCCGTCATCGCTTTCAGGAACGCTTTCTGCTGCGCCTGCAAAGCATCGTAACCGGGCATCGACGCCATCGGGTTGGCAAGGTTTTCCATCATCTTCGACTGCCCGTCCCGCAACATCTCAAAGCTCATGGCCAGAAACTCCGGCACAACGGACTGGGCCTGGGTCGTATAGCTGCGCACCAGATCCGTCAGAACGCCCAAGGGCAGCACGTTTTCTCCGCGACTCTCATGTTCTGCAACGATCTGAAGCAGATACTGCCGGGTCAGATCGTCACCGGATTTCAGGTCGATGATCTGAACCTCGCGACCGTCGCGGATGAATGTCGCAATATCTTCAAGCGTCACGTAATCGCTGGTCTCGGTGTTATACAGCCTGCGGCTTGCATAACGTTTGATCAGAAGCGGGGCAGTCTTGTCGGCCAAGGCACGCATCCCTTTTTGTCGCGGCGCAGAGAAGCTTACGGCGTTGCAGCAAAAAAGGAAAGCGTCACGACGAGCACCGGGAAATCCGGTCTCCCTCTTCCAATCCCCGAAAGACAGGCGCAGAACAAGCCAATGATCCGCACCCTTCCTCCGTCAGGCAGATAGCCCATGGACATGCTCGTCTTCGGCGCGGTGCTGCTGGCCGCCTTGATGCACGCGGGCTGGAATACAGCCGTCAAGATCGGACTCGATCGGGTATCGTCGGTCCTGCTTTTGTCACTCACGCAGGCTGTGATCGCCGCCGTCATACTACCCTTCGTCACCCCACCGGCCCGGGAAGCCCTGATCTGGATACTCGCCGGGGCGGTGCTTCATGCGGGCTACAAGGTCTTTCTCGTGCAGGCCTATACGCACGCTGATCTCAGTCAGGCATATCCCCTGGCCCGCGGCACAGCCCCGCTGATCGTCGCGGTGTTTTCCGCACTCGTTCTGGGTGTCACCTTCGCCAGCATCGAAATCGCCGCCATCCTATTGATCTCGGCGGGCATTCTTCTGATGGCACTCAAAGGCGGCGCTTTGGGTCGGATGCAGGGCAAGGCCCTTTTCTATGCCCTCGGCACCGCAGGTTTCACGGCCAGCTACACACTTGTCGACGGCATCGGCGCGCGCGTGGCCCAGACCGCATCGGGTTTTGTCCTTTGGCTGATGATCTGCGATGCCGTTCTCATGGCAATCTACGCAGCCGCAACGCGCGGACGGTCGGCCTTCCCGGCCCTGCTGCCCGCGTGGAAGATCGGGCTTTTCGCCGGCGTCATGTCGCTCGGCTCCTACTGGATCGCTGTCTGGGCCTTCACCCAGGCGCCGATTGCGCTGGTCGCCGCACTGCGCGAATCCAGCATCCTGTTCGCGGTCCTGATCGCCGCGGTCCTTCT
Organism: uncultured Paracoccaceae bacterium; assembly: GCA_947503175.1. Taxonomy (GTDB): domain Bacteria; phylum Pseudomonadota; class Alphaproteobacteria; order Rhodobacterales; family Rhodobacteraceae; genus Ovoidimarina. Next base: position 144,263 of record CANNCO010000001.1, on the reverse strand, counting down.
GCGCGAACCGGTAAGCCGCTGGCGCTGGATGTCCGTGGCCTGCATTGCCCTTGGCGTCGTCCTGATGGCCGCCTGACACGCGCACAAGAAAAAGGGCAGGTCCCCAGAGGGGCCTGCCCAGATCAGAATGCCGACCGGGAGGAAGCCGGCAATCAGTCACTTACTTCGCAGCAGCAGTTGCCTTCTTGGCAGCAGCAGTTGCCTCGGCGGTTGCTTTCTTGACAGCAGCGGTCGCGTCTTCCGACATATCCTTGCCAGCGGCCAGCATCAGTTCGACGGTTTCCATCTGAACTTTCTTGGCGATCTCGGCAAAAGCAGCCATGTTCTCGGCGGCCAGCTCGGCCTGAGCCGAAGCGAAATCGGTCACTGCCTTGCCATAGTCAGCAGGCTCTTCCTTGACAGCAGCAACACCGCCAAGCTTGGCAATGGTGTCTTTCGTCCACTTGGTCGAAACCTCGGTCGACTTGTCAGCAGCTTCCAGGGCAACCTTCGACATCTTCTCGGCCATAGCGGCCTGAGTTTTGTAGGCGTCCTGCATTGCGGTCATGTCGACCGGAAAGTTGCCAAGCATGTCTTTGAATGCCTTGGTGTAGTCTTGTGCTTTCGCAGCCATTGAAATTCTCCTCGCGATCATGCGGGACCATCCCGCCTTCTGCATCTGCAAACAATATGCACGCTGCAGTGCAGCATTTCAAGGGAAAATTGCTGCATTGCAGCAAAAATAATTTACCAAGCGTTATCAGCTGGTTGGACGTGCAATCACATAGGTTCCGGGGGCTTTCGCCAGCTCCGGATGGCGCGAATCCCCCGGTTGACGTGCTTTGACCATCGCTCCGGAATGCGTCGCGAGCCACGCCTCCCAGCGCGGCCACCACGATCCTTCGTGGAAATCAGCCGTCTCGCGCCACCCCTCCACATCCAGCCCGAGATCCTCATTTGTATAGTGCCCGTACTTCTTCTTTGACGGCGGATTCACGATCCCAGCGATATGCCCGGACTGCGAAAGGACAAACGTTCGCGACTTCGATCCCATCTGCCGGATACCGCTATAGCTTCCGGGCCAGGCCGCGATGTGATCGGTCTCGCACGCAACGGCGAAAATCGGCGTCTTCACATCCTTGATCGAAAGCGTTTCACCGAAAAGCTCGATCCCTCCTTGGGCAAACCGGTCTGCCTGACACAGCTCGCGCAGGTACTGAACCGCCATCTTCGCGGGCAGGTTCGTCGAGTCCCCGTTCCAGTACAAAAGATCGAACGCGGGCGGGCTTTCCCCCATCATATAGCTTCTGATCGCCGGGCCATAGATCAGGTCGTTCGACCGCAGGAAACTGAAAGTGCGGCTCATGAAAAAGGAATGCAGCATCCCTTTTTCCTCAACTTCCTTTTCGATCCCGTCGACGAAATCATCGTTGAGGAACACCCCCACCTCGCCCTGATCCGAGAAGTCGGTCATCGTGGTGAAAAGCGTCGCGGAGTTCAGCGACTTGTCCTTGCGCTTCTGCATCAGCGCCATGGTCAGAGAAAGCGTCGTACCGGCGATGCAATACCCGACCGCATTCACCTTTTTCTCGCCGGTGATCTTCTTCACCTCATCGATCGCCGTCAGATACCCCTCCTCGATATACGTCTCCAGCGACACATCGCGATAGGACGGATCAGGGTTCACCCAACTGACCACGAACAAGGTATAGCCCTGATCGACGATCCACTTGATCAGGCTGTTTTGCGGTTTCAGATCAAGGATATAGAACTTGTTGATCCAGGGCGGAAAGATGATCAGCGGCGTCTTGTGAACCTTTTCAGTCGTCGGCGCGTACTGGATCAGCTCCATCATCCGGTTTCGATAGATCACCGACCCCTCGGTCGTGGCAAGGTTCTCACCGACCTTGAACGCGTCTTTATCCGCAAGCGTGACGATCACATCGCCATCATTCGCCTCGATATCGCGAACAAGGTTTTCAAGCCCGGTTACAAGGCTCGCACCATCCGTCTCAACCGCTTTGGCCAAAGCTTCCGGATTGGTCCCCAGAAAGTTCGTCGGGCTGAACATGTCCATGATCTGACGGCTGAAATACTCGACCCGCTTGCGCTCCTTGTCGTCCAGCCCCTCCAGATCGCGCACCGTGGCTTCGATCGCTTCGGAATTCATCAAGTATTGTTGCTTGATGAAGTTGAAATAGGGGTGCGTCTGCCAAAGCTCGCTCGAAAACCGCCGGTCCTTTGGCGTCGGGTCCTCTGGCGCCTTCAGAGGCCCTTCGGTCAGCGCCTGCTGCGCTTCGACGTAATGCTTAAGCGTCTTGCCCCAATAGCTGACCTGATGCTCAAGCATCTTCGATGGGTTCGCCATCATCTCGGCCATATAGGCCGCGGCCGCCTGCATGAACAGATCCTGCCCCGGCCCCTGCAAACTCGCCGGGACCGATTTCTTGCGCGACAGTGCCGCAACAAGGCGCGAAGACAATTCTTCGACTTTCGCGAGATTGGCGTTCAGAACCTCCAACTCGGCCGCGGTCTTGGCCTTGGAACCTGCACCCTCGGTTTCTCTAGTTGTCATGGGTAACTTTCCGGTCTACTTTGCAGGTGCAGCATTCAGCAGTGCTGCGACGATCATACTGTCGCCGGTTTGTGGAGGCAAAGCGACGAATTTCACCGGATTTGCTCCGGTAAGGGGACTGCCTTGCGATATATGGCGACATACGACCTATACGATTCAATCCGCAACACCAATCAATGGATGGGCGCAACGGCCCTTGCCATGGCGTCTTACCCGATTACGGGGCTGGTGCCCAATCCGATCTTTCAGATGGTCGCGGCATGGGGCGAGGTCACCGAACGCACCTTCGCCCGCATGATCGCCAAGCCCGACTGGAACATCAGCACGGTGGTCGGCGAAGACGGGCGCGACCATGTGGTCAGCGTCGATGTCGATGTCGCCCGCCCCTTTGGCGACCTCATCCGCTTCAACGTCGCGGGCCGTGCCGACCTGCCGCGCCGCGTCCTTCTGGTCGCGCCGATGTCCGGCCACTACGCAACGCTTCTGCGCTCGACGGTGGCAAGCCTTCTGCCCGAGGCCGATATCTGGGTCACCGACTGGCACAACGCCCGCGACATTCCGGTCAGCGAAGGCAAGTTCGATATCGAGGATTACACCCTCTACCTGATGGAGTTCCTGCGCCATCTAGGCCCCGATACCCATGTGATCGCAGTGTGTCAGCCCGCGCCGCTCGCCCTTGCCGCAACAGCCTATTTGGCGGAACTGGAACCCGACGCCCAGCCCCGGACCCTGACCCTGATCGGCGGCCCGATCGACCCCGACGCAGCACCCACCGATGTCACCGACTTCGGACGCCGCGTGACCATGGGACAGCTTGAACACCTCGCGCTTCAGCGCGTGGGCTTCAAATATCCCGGCGCGGGCCGCATGGTCTATCCGGGTCTCGCCCAGCTCAGCTCGTTCATGTCGATGAATGCCGAACGTCATGGCAAGGCGTTCTCTGATCAGATCCTGCGTGTCGCCAAGGGCGAAGCCGCCGAACACGACAAGCACAACAAATTCTATGACGAATACCTCGCGGTCATGGACATGCCCGCCGAGTTCTACCTGTCCACGGTCGAACGTATCTTCAAGGAACGCGAGATTGCCCGGAACGCCTTCATCGTCGACGGGCATCAGGTGGACATGAGCAAGATCACCAGTGTGGCCGTCAAGATCGTCGAAGGCGAAAAAGACGATATCAGCGCGCCGGGTCAGTGTCTTGCCGCGCTCGATCTGCTCACCGGCCTGCCCGACAACAAGAAAGCCTCTCATGTGGAACCCGGCGCGGGCCACTACGGGATATTCGCGGGTAAAAGCTGGCGGAACAACATCCGCCCGCTCGTCCTCGACTTCATCGACCAAAATGGCGCCACCCCGCGAAAGCGGCGCCTCAAAGCGGTCAAATAGCGCTACCCGGTCTCACCTTCGTAGGCCTCGATGATCTTCGCCACCAAGGCATGGCGCACCACATCCTTTGCCGTGAAGTAGTTGAAAGAGATCTTGTCGATCCCCTTTAACAGCCGCTCCGCATCCGACAGACCCGAGGTCACACCACGTGGCAAATCCACCTGCGTCCGGTCGCCTGTGATCACCATCCGGCTGCCCTCGCCCAAACGGGTCAGGAACATCTTCATCTGCATCCCGGTCGCATTCTGCGCCTCATCCAGCACCACGAAGGCATTGGACAGGGTCCGCCCCCGCATGAACGCCAGCGGCGCAATCTCGATCCGCTTTTCCTCGATCAGCTTCGCCACCTGCTTGCCGGGCAGAAAATCATTCAGCGCGTCGTAAAGCGGCTGCATGTAGGGATCGACCTTGTCCTTCATGTCACCGGGCAGAAAACCCAGCCGTTCCCCCGCCTCAACCGCGGGCCGCGACAGGATGATCCGGTCCACATGGCCTTCGATAAACATCGACACGCCCACGGCCACCGCCAGATAGGTTTTGCCCGTCCCCGCAGGCCCGATGCCAAAAGCCAACTCGTTCGAAAACAGCGACCGCACATAGGCCTTCTGCGCCTCGGTCCGCGGTTCGACCAGCTTCTTGCGCGTCTTGATCTCGACCCGCCCTCCCTTGAACATCTCAAGCTGATCGCCGGGCAGGCTCGCAGGCACAGCCGTCGTGCCCCCCATCCGGATCTCGCCATCAATTTCGCCCGCATCAATGCTGCGACCGCTTTCCAGCTTCTGATACAGCGCCTCAAGCACCGGTACGGCCTGCGCCCGCGCATCCTCCTCACCCATGATGGCAAGGATATTGCCCCGCCGAACGATCTGCACGGACAGTTGATGCTCTATTTGTGCGAGGTTGCGGTCAAACTCACCGCAAAGGTCGATCAAAAGGCGATTGTCGGGAAATTCGATCCGGGCTTCGATACTCTCTCCGGACGTCGAAGGTGTCAGTGTGCCAATGGCCAATAAGCTCTCCGTGAAAGGGTGCCTGTTGGGATAATGGTGCCAACTCGGGCACAACACCGCAAGGGCTAGTATCCGATTGTCACGAAATTATCGCGAGGGGCCCGGCGGGCATCCGCCGCAAGATCAGCACGGTCACAACCGCACCCACCCACATCGACGCCAGCGCAACCCAGGCCGTCAGCGCAAAAATCGCGCCACCGGTGACACCTGCACCAACCGCGCAGCCCCCGGCCAGCATCGCGCCAAATCCCATCAGAACCGCACCGATCAGATAACGCAGCATCGACGGACCGCCCTCGAACCCCTGCAACTGCCACGTTCCCGTCAGAAGCGCCGTCAAAGCCGATCCGCAAAAGACCCCCGGAACAAGCCCCACGGAAAACGTCATTGGCAGCGTGCGCTCGTTGACCAGCCCCATCAGCGTGTCCGCCGACGGCCCGGTGAAACTGACGCTGCCCGCCTGCAGCGGCTCGAACGATACCTGCGTCATCGCCCATGTCAGAACCCAACCCAGCGCCACGGCACCACCAACAAGACTGGCCGCAATCATCCGGCTGGTCCCAAGGCCATGGCGCCGGACCAGCAGGAACCCAAGGGCCAGTATGCAAAGACCCAGCAAAGCGCCCGCCCCATGACCCCCTCCGGCCCAGTTCAACAGATCGCGCGCGTCACCTCCGGGAACGGTCCAGAGGCCCGACAGGGTCTCCCGCAGGGGTGACAGCCCGCCCCGCAATGACGCCTGCGCCACAACCGTCAGCACCAGCCCGGTGATCAGCGCCCGAAGATTTCCGGTGGCTGACAGCACCAACAGCCTGCTGGCGCAGCCGCGCGCAAGGATCATGCCAATACCGAAAAGAGCGCCCCCGATCACTGCACCGGACAGGCTGCCGGTCGCCGCGATCTGACGCGCGTCGCCGGTCTCAAGAAGCCCGGCGAGCGTAGCACCCTGTACAAGCAGCACCGCCGCTCCAAAGGCCAGCAGCCAGACCGCGAAACGTGGCCCCGGGCGCGCCTCGGCGAACTCGATCGTCGCGGCCCGTAGGCAGAACTGCGAATGCTGCGCGGCAGCCCCGAACAACAGCCCGACAATCAAACCGAAAGCAAATAGAACCGGCGCGTCGCCAAAGCGTTCCGCAATGGTTTCAAGCATCTGGCGCCTCCGTCAAATCTGACCAGATGCTTTTCAGAACCGCGGCAACTCCGCTCTGACATGAGTCAAAATCAGGCCCGGCAGCTATGCGGGCGGGCCCGATCGGACCCGCCCGCAACAGTTCAGCCGAACATGTCGCTGGTAATACCGGAATACCAGCCCAGGCTTTCCTCATAGGTCGCCTTGCGCAGCGCCGCATCTTCACCGGTCTGGCTGATGAACCCGTCGACCTTGGCGATCTTCTCTTCCGTCGCCTCATAGCTCGCGCCCACCTTGACCCCGTCATCGGTCGAAATCAGCGACCAGCAAGTGTTCGAGAATTTCGCGGGGAACACGCGGCTATCGGTCAGCGCCCCGCGCACGGCCATTGCCGCCACCTTGGCCTGACTGTTGGCAGAATAGCCCGACTTCGGCATGTCGCCCTGCTGCGACGCGTCGCCGAGGACGTGGATACTCTCGTCCATCCGGCTCTGCATCGTCTCCGGCACGACCGGCGCCCAGCGCCCATCGGTAATTCCCGCGACCTCACAGATCCGGCCCGCTTTCATCGCCGGGATCACGTTGCACGCATCGACTTTCTCGACCGCGCCGTCGATCACGACCTCCATCGCCTCGGGCCGCACCTCGACATTCTCGGCGCCGAAATCGGGACCGATACGGTCGATCATCCCACCATAGTGGTTCTGCCAGCCTTCTTCGAACAAAGCCTGTTTCGAAAAGCTCTCCTTCGGGTCGACGACCAGAATTTTCGCCGTCGGGTTAACCTGCGTCAGCAGATGCGCCACCATCGAAATCCGCTCGTAAGGTCCGGGTGGACAACGGAAAGGATTGGGCGGTGCGACCATCGCAAAGACGCCGCCCTCGGGCATCGCTTCGATCTTGGCCTTCAGCAGTGTCGCCTGCGTTCCCCCCTTATAGGCATGGGGCATGATATCCTGATCCGCGACGCTCCAGCCCGGCACCGCATCATCTACGAAATCGATGCCCGGGCTCAGGATCAGACGATCATAGGGCAGGCTGTGACCGCCCGCTGTGGTCACCGTCTTCGCGTCCCGGTCGACACCCGTCACCCAGTCATGAACAACATTGATCCCGTAATCCGCGGCAAGCGTGCCATAAGTGTGGCCCAGATCGTCCATCGCCTCGAACCCGCCGATATAGAGATTCGAGAAGAAACAGGTGTAATAGACGCGGCTCGGCTCGATCAGCGTGACGTCAATCGCGCCCTCGCTGTCCTTGGCGATGTAACGTGCCGCCGTTGCACCCCCGGCGCCGCCCCCCACGACCACGACCCGTGGTTTCCCATGGCCTGCCGCCCGCACCATAGGGGCCGCCAGCATAGCGGCCGCACCGGTACCGATAAAGGTCCTTCTTTTCAAAGTCATGTCAGTCCTCCCGTTTTATCGCGCGTCTATTCAATGGTCTCAAAATAAACAGCCAACGCGGCGATCTCCTCATCCGACAAACGCCCGGCCATCATCTGCATCACCGGATGCGGGCGGATCTTGCGCTTGTAGGCATGCATTGCCAGAACAAAGTTTTCCGACGGCCAGTTCGTAATCGATGGTATCCCCTCATCCGCCCCGTCCAAACGGTGACACGTCTTGCACTCGCTTGACAGATACTCACCATAAGCACGATCCCCCTCGATGGCGAGTATTTCGGGGGAAAGCTCGACTTCCGTGGCAATTGCGGTCGGTTCCGCCTCGGGGATGTTGGCCGGATCGTCGGAAAAGAGCCGAAGGTAGGCCAGAACATCTGCGCGGTCCTCGGGGTCTTTCATTCCGCGAAAGCTCATCCGCGTGCCCGAAATCAGGATGCGCGGATTTTCCAGATAGGGGTCCAGCGTCTCAAGCGTCCAGATCAGCCCATCGGCTGCCGCGCGCTCCATCGACCGGGAATACCTGAAATCCTCGATCGCCCCGGCCGCCCGCCCGAACACACCGTTCAGATGCGGGCCGATCCGGCTTTTGGCGTCCGGACCGACCATATGGCAAGCGCTGCATTGTGAAAAAAGTTGCTGACCGCGATCCGCGTCGCCGATCTCGCTGGCCCACAGGGGACCGGCAGAAAGACAGGCAAGCAGGACGGCCAGAACCCGCATGGGCTATTCCGTCAGCGTGGACAGATAGGCATTCATTGCAGCAAGATCCTCTTCAGATCTCAGACCACGAAACGACATCTTCGTACCCCTCATATAGCCGCGCGGGTCGGCAAGGAAAGCGGAAAGCGTCTCTTCATTCCAGATGCCGCCGGCCTCACCGGCCTCCTGCATCACCTTGGAATACCGGAAATCCTCAAGTCCGCCCTTTGCCCTGCCCATCACACCGTTCAGATGCGGCCCGGTCCTGTTGCGCGCGCCTTCGCCCACTTCGTGACACGCCCGGCACTGCCGGTAAAGCCGTTCGCCTTCGGCCACCAGCGCCGGGTCCGCAGCGGGCGCGGCAGCAACCTCGACCACGTCGGCTTCCGGTGCCGTTTCGGCCGAGGCCACAACAGCACCGCTTTCGTCGACCGCGCCGACAACACCCGCATCCTCGGGCGTCACGTCGATCACCGCCGCGCGTTTCGTGATCTCGACCGCATCCTTGCAGTCGGTCATGCAAGGTTCGGTGCGCAGGGCGGCCAGTTCGACCTCTTCCCGGTCATCAAGGAAAAAGTTCTCTTCGTTGGGCAACCGGACCTCGGTAAAGTTCTCGTTGCTCAGCACGAAATCCTCGTCCACCAGAAAGTTCAGGTTCAGAAGATAGGCGGTGATCGCGTAAACCTCGTCATCCGTCAGTGACTGGGCGTTTCCGAACGGCATCGCGCGGTAAACATAGTCATAGACCGTGGAAAGATAGGGCCAGTACGATCCCACCGTCTTGACGGGCCGGTCGTCGGTCAGGCTATCGTCCCCGCCCGCAAGAACCGGCCACCGCCCAATCGCCTCGCCGAAATCGCCATGGCAGACAGCGCAGTTATCGATATAGAGAACCTCGCCGTCGGCCACCGATCCCGACCCTTCGGGCAGGCCCAGCCCATCGGGCCGGATATCGATATCCCAGGCCGCGACTTCCTCGGAAAGTGCCGGGCGACCAAGCCCGAACCCGTCCGCGAAGGCTGGCAACGCGGCAAGTGTGGCAACCATCAAGCCATTAAGAAACTTCGACATTTTCCGCCACCCCTTGTTCGTTCACATACCAGGTCTGGATACCGTTGTTGTGGTAGATTGAGTTGACGCCGCGCCATTCGCGCAGCTGGTCTTTCGTCGGCTGAACATAGCCCGTTGAATCATGCGCCCGGCTTTGCAGCAGCAAGGGCGACCCGTCCCAATCGAACTCGTAGTAGAACCGGTGCATCGACTTGTCGAGGCTCGGGCCCGACATCCGCGCCTGCTGCCAGTTCTTGCCGCCATCCAGCGTCACGTCGACCCTCGGAATGGTGCCCCGGCCCGACCACGCGACCCCTGTGATCACAGTATGGCCCTTGCCATGGGTGATCGGCGCCTGTGGGCTGGGCGATGTGATCACAGATTTCGCATCCATCTCCCAGGTGAACCGCCGCGCTTTCCCGTTCTCCAGAAGATCGGTGTATTTCGATGTCTCTTCACGGTGATGCCAGGGCTCGTCGCCCACTTCGATCCGGCGCAACCACTTGACCCACATATTGCCTTCCCAGCCCGGCACGACCAGCCGCACCGGATATCCCTGCTCGGGCCGCAATGCCTCGCCGTTCATCTTGAAGGCTACAAGGCAGTCATCCAGCGCCTTCTCGATCGGAATCGACCGGGTCATGGCACTGGCATCCGCGCCTTCGGGCATGATCCATTTGCCGTTCGTCTTGACCCCGGCCTCTTCCAGCAGCAGCCGCAGGGGCACGCCGGTATAAAGAACGTTGTGGATCATCCCGTGAGTGAACTGGCAGCCATTCAGCTGTGCGCCACGCCACTCCATCCCCGAATTGGCTGCGCATTCCAGGAAATAGGCGTGGTTTTCGCGCGGGAACCGCATCAGATCCTGCATCGTGAACACCAAAGGCGTATCCACAAGCCCGTTGATCATCAGCCGGTGCTTCGCCGGTTCGATCTCGGCAATCCCCGCATGGTGCCGCTCGAAACACAGACCATTCGGGGTGAAAATACCGTCCAGCTCGTGCAGCGGTGTGAAATTGACCGAACTCACCGGATCGGCGGTCAGCCATTCCACGTTCCGGCGCACCACATGGCCTTCGAACTCGGACGGCGTGCCATAGGGCCGCGCGTCCACGCCTTCGCCCAGCGCCTGCATCCAAGGCTGCAACTCTGTGATCGCCGTATCGGGCGTCGCCGCACTCGCGCGTCCTGCAAACGCCGCCGCACTGCCTGCGACCGCTGCCTTCAGGAACCCGCGCCGCGAGGGCTTCATTGGACCATCGGACATGCTCTTATCCTCCAACAACCTTGATTGTCTCGTTCGACGGGATCGACACCGTACCCTCCTTGCGGATATGCGCCTCGACCACGTCCCAGATCGGCGGACCTTCCGTGTCTTCGTTCACACTGGCCCAGCCGGCGACCATATAGGTCTTGCTCGCGTCGATCTTTTCGCCCGTCTTCAACAGGGTCATATCACTGATCCGGCTGCCCTGCGGCTGATCGATATCAATCCGATACGACATGCCGCCAACCCGCACCATGTCCCCGCCCTGCTGGTAATAAGGATCGGGGTTGAACAGGTTATCGGCCACGTCCTCCAGGACGATATGCAGGAACTCTCCCGTCATCTCGGTGCGGTATGCATTGGGATAGCTCATCGCCGTGGCGTTAAAGATATCCTCGCGCGTGATATCCGATCCGGGCAACAGCGAAGCCCCCCAGCGGAACCCGGGCGACAGGGCGATATCCGCCTCGCGCTCTTCCAGAAGCGCGTTGCAGATCAGATCGTCCCACGTCCCGTTGAAGTTGCCGCGACGGTACAGAAGCGAATCCGTCGTCCCGATCACTTCGGTCAACTCATCCATGTACGGCGCGCGTTCGGCTTCCACCAAAGCCGCCATATCCGGATCGGGGGTGATGACATCCGACAGGATCGGGATCAGCTTGTGGTTGACCTCCTTCACCTCACCGTCACGCACGTCCAGATCCAGACGGCTCACGAACTTGCCGTGACTGCCGCTTGCGATCAGATGAGTCTTGCCCACCAGAACCGGCTCGGGCAGCGCATCATGGGTATGTCCCGTCAGGATCACGTCGATCCCCGGCACGTCCGCCGCCAGCTTCCGGTCCACATCGAACCCGTTATGGCTCAGAAGGACCACCGCGTCGGCCCCAGCCGCGCGCACCTCGGCAACCATTTCGGCCATCCGTTCCTGCCGGATGCCAAAGCTCAGATCCGGGAACATCCAGCCCGGGTTCGCAATCGGCATATAAGGGAAGGCCTGCCCGATCACCGCGATCTGCGCCCCGCCCCGTTCGAACATCTGATAGGGCTCGAATGCAGGCTCGTCCCATGTCGCATCAAAGATATTCGCACCCAGGAACGGAAAACCCAGCTCATTCTCGACGATCTCCATGACCCGGTCGATGCCCAGCGTGAACTCCCAATGCGAAGTCATGGCATCCGTGCCCAGCGCCTTGAATACATTAACCATGTCCTGACCCTGCGTGCGCAACGCGGTCAACGATCCCTGCCATGTATCGCCACCGTCCAGCAGCAGGGCATCGGGCCGGTCCGCGCGAATGGCATTGACAACGGTCGCGATCCGGTCGGCCCCGCCGACCTTGCCATAGGCCTGTGAAAGACTGACGAAATCGTCATAGGTCAGCGCATAGTCCATCACCGACCCATCGGCGATCCCGTACATCTTGCGAAAATCCGCGCCCGTCACATGCGGCGGCAGACCCGCGACTTCGCCGACGCCGATATTGAACTCCGGCTCCCGAAACCACACGGGCTTCAGCTGCGCATGAATATCGGTGATGTGGATCAGTGTGACATTGCCCGAGGTGTCGAACCGCAACAGATCGTCCTGCGTCAGCGTCTGTTGCGCAGCCAGCCGCGCCCAGTTGCCCATACCGCCGGCGCCATAAAGCGCCGACGCCGCCATTCCGACCTGAAGGAAATCCCTGCGCGAAATCATTCGGCGCTCTCCCAATCATATTCGCATTCGCATAATTGAATGCGTCTTTCGTGAAAAAGACCCACCCCGATCTCCCGGGACGGGCCATCCATTAGTTTCTGACGGACGGCGCTTCGACCGAAAGCCCGTTACCGCGCGATGCAACGTAAAGCTCAAGCGCCACGAACTCGGGCGATCCAACTGCGAACGTCTCGGCCCGCGTGTCACGGATGCAGCCCCTGAACCGCTGGTGGGTCGAGTTCAGCCGCGTGTTCCGCAGACGATAGACCGGGAACCCGTTGGTCATCCCCATCGATAGATGGTCCGCCCGGATCAGGTTGTCATAATTGTCCTCGTGGCAATTCGCACAAGCCAGTTCAAGCTGGCCGAAGCGGGTATAGTAGATCTCCTTGCCCTTCTCCCAGGTGCTCTGGGCCGGGCCGTCGATCGCCACGTTGACCGGCATCCCGCGGGATGGAATCGAGATCAGCGCGGTCATGTCGATCATGCCGGTCGATCCGTAATCCCAGGGTTCGGCCCCCATCCGGTTTTCGCGGCAGTCGTTGATCTGCATCTCCAGCGTTCTGACCTCGCCAGCGTCCTCGTTCCACTTGGGATAGACGGCACGGACACCGGCCATGCTCTCATCGACGGTGCCATGACAGCTTGAACAGCTATTGCCTTCAGTGCCGTCGACGGCATCCCAGACGACCTGCGCCCGATCCACCGCGATCATGGCCGGGTTCTCGAAATCGTCCATCTGAAGCGCCTGGGTCTCCGGCGTGCGGAACGTCCAGCCCGACCGGATCTCCCTGAACGCGCCCTCAAGATGTTCGGGCGCGGTCGTCGTCGTGACCATTTCGATCTCGCCATTCACGATCAGCTTGGCGTCTTCCTGCGCGGTAGCGCCACTGGCCAGCGCGCTCAGCGCGACCCCGGCCAGTACGCCCCTTAGTGCGTCTTTCATGCCTCTCCTCCCCTTACGGCAGTTTATGCTCAGCTCACCGTTATGGGGCTGGATGTTGTGTAGACATCACCATTGTCGTCATACCAGGTGAACACGAACTCGCCGCTTTCCGGCACAACCGCATCGAACTCGAAATACGGATTTGTCGAAATCGCAGGCTCCATCGTCACATCGATCACAACCTCGCCGTTAAACTCGGCGGTAAAGCGGTTGATGATCTGACGCGGGATCGGGTTGCCGTCGCCGTCCTTGCGCTGGCCCGATTCCATCTTGTGGCTGATCAGCGTCTTGATGGTGATCTGTTCGCCCGCCGAAGCTGTCTTCGGGACCCGGACGCGGGGTTTTCCATCTGCCATGTCTTTAGCTCCCTTTTAGCCGCCGCAGCCGCCGATTGTGACTTTCACCTCGCGCGAGGTCTGAACAAAGCTGCCATCCGACATCTTTGCCACTGCGATCAGGTCCTGGGTTCCGGCCAGCCGGACCCGGGTCGAGGCTTCCTGCCTCGGCATGAGAGGACCGAAGTTGAAAGTGCCCACATCCGGATTCGGATTGCCCGCGGCGAGAATCATGATCGAAACTGCACCGGGCGCGGAAACCGAAATCGGCACCGTATTGCCGTTCTCGGCAATCTCGGGCGCGGTCAGGGTGACCCCGCCTTCGCTCACATCAGCGCCGCCGGTAAAGGCGGCAATCGCGTCCTCGACCGCGGCATGTGCGCCAAGCGGCATCATTACCGCAACGGCCGCGCCCAGTCCGAGGACAAGCGTTTCACGTCTTGATAGGGTCATTCAAAACCTCCTGTTCAGGCAGCAGACCAACGCTGCCGCAAGAATTCACTTGATCGTCATCAGATAGGCGACGACATCCTCAACCTGCTGCGCCGACAGAAGCGGCGGCAGCTCACCTTCAGCGGCTTTTCCGGTAAAGGCATTGCCTGGCCGGATATATCCCGCATTCTTATAGAACGACGGCATGATCGTTCCGTCGAACATCATCTTCGCGTCCGCTATGATCCCGCGCAGTTCGGCTTCGGTCCAACGTTCGCCGACAAAGTCGAGCGGCGGACCAACTTCGCCGTGGAACGGTACGTCCGCATAGGCTTCCGCCGTATGGCACGCCACACAGTTACCAAGCCCGCGTGCGATCATCACCTCACGGCCCGCCACCGGATCGCCCGGTGTTCCGGTCAATGAAACCGGTATCGCGCCATCTTCAAACACCACATCGGACGGTGCCACCGGTTCTGCATAAGCACTCCCCGCCAGCAGAAACGCCGCTATTGCGGTCGTCAAATTCCTCATGACTCCTCCCTTCACGAGACCGTTACCCGTATACCGTAATAGACACCGCCCACCTCACGCAACAACAAATTCTATTTTTTGAATAATATCGCCATGCCGCATATCGGCCCCTAATAGCCCGCCGAACAACCGCGGCGGTTCGTGCCGGTTCCGCGCAGCCGACAAACGCTTCAGTCGTGCGGCGAGCGCAGTGCTATCGATGTAACATGCAGCGAGCGCCGCCGATTGCGATAGGTCAATTGCACCCTCGCGGGCGGATGGCAGGCTGGCCCTGCATCTTGGAGCATAACCGATGAAAACCGCGCTTCTTGTTGGCCTGATCCTCCTGGTTGCGGCCGTGCTCGCCCAGCTTGTTCTGGCCGGAAGGTTTCTGGCCGAAGTCGCGCGGCATGAGGAAAGAATCCGAACCACGCCGACCCCCGCGCCACGCGATCCCGCAGAGGTCCCCGAACCGATGCGTCGCTTCGCGGAACGGGGTCTGGCCGGACAGGGCGGCCTGCCGCGCGCGATTCGCTTCACACAAGACGCCGAACTGCTGCGCGGCGAGACATGGTCGACCTCCTCGGCGCGCCAGCATATCGCGATCGCCGAACCGGGCTTCGTCTGGACCGCCGAAGGGGCGGGCTGGCCAGTTCCGGCGGTCCGTGTGATTGACCGCTTCACCGGCGGCGAAGGTGTGCTGGAGGTGCGGCTCCTTGGATCGATCCGGGTGGGTCGGTTCGACGGGCCGGATGCCGATCTCGCCGAGGCCATGCGCTATCTCCTGGAGCTTCCCCTGGCACCTGACGCGATCCTGTCGAACCCGTCGATTGTCTGGCGGCAGATCGACGCCCAGACGGTCGAGGCCGAGTTGCCGCTCTCCCCGCGTCCTGCCGTCGCGCGGTTCCTGTTCGATGACGGGGGCGACGTGTTGGAAGTTTCCGCCCGCGACCGCCCGGATGTCTCCACCGGCGAAACGGTTCTCCGCGGGTGGCGTGGCCTGTTCTCGGACTATGGCGAGATCGGCGGGCGCCGGATTCCGCGCACCGCCGAGGCCGGCTATGTGGATGATGGCGTCTACAAGCCCTATTTTCGCGGCCGGATCACCTCTTACCATACGCTGTGACAGGCCCGGCGCACGGGACGGCAACCGGCACAAAGAGATCAGCATCAAATGGCCGCTTTATCCGCAAGACACGCCGTCAGACAGGCACTGGCATCATGGCGTCGCCGTCAGTCCGTCGACCCGTCGCTGCGCTCGCGGATCATCCGCGCGTGATACCGTTGGAAATCCTCTTCGGACTGATCCTGATACCGTTTCTCAGCGACCCACGTGAACATATCCAGCGTCGTCCCCGGACCGAACGCGCCGGGCATCGTCGCGACGGCTTGCGTCACCGCCGCTTCGTCACGCACCTCTTCGGGCAGAAAAATGATCGTCGGCGTGAACAGAATACCCCACTTCCGCGCGGCCTGCTTCTCGGTTAGAATCTCGCCATCCAGATCGGTCACTTCCAGATCGCCATGCAGGTTCAACTGCACGACGAAGAAATTCTCCTCGATCACCTTCGTCACGCGCGGATCGGGGAACGACTTCTCATGCATCTCGGTGCAGTAGATGCACCCCCGCTGCTCAAAGATCAGCGCCAGCCGCTTGCCTTCCGCATTCGCCTCGGCCAGATCCTCGTTCAGATCCTTGAACGTGTCGCGCATCCATGACGTCTTGTGCAGACCATCGTCTCCCAGCTCCGCCGCCGCCACGGGAAGGGCAAGGCTCATCGCCACCAAGGTCATCAGAAATCGTCTCATATCATCCTCCCATCAGCCGATCGCCGGCCAGTATTGAACCATCCAATTCGCAATATAGTTGATCGTCTCGGTCGCAATCAGAACCCCGAATACAATCAGCATCGCACCCATGACCTTTTCCACCACTGGCAGATGCCGCCGAAATCCCTGCATCCAGCGCATGAAGGGACCCACAAACGCCGCCGCGACGATAAAGGGAAACGTCATCCCCACACCGTACACGAACAACAGCATCGCGCCCCGCATCGCCGTCTCGGCGCCTGCCGCTGTAAACAGGATCGCCGCCAGAACCGGCCCGACACAGGGCGTCCAGCCGAACGCGAAGGCCAGACCGATCACGAAGGCGCCGATCAGGCTTACATTCGACGTACTTCCGGCATCGGCCCGAAACTGCCGGTACAGAAAGCCGATCCGGATCACCCCAAGGAAATGAAGCCCCATCGCTATGATGATCGCTGCCGCAATCCAGCGCAGCACGTCAAACCAGTCGCGCACGAACTGCCCCGCCATGCTCGACGCCGCGCCCAGCGCCATGAACACCACGATGACACCTGCGGCAAACATCACCGACGCGGCGATGGCACGCATCCGCACCTCGCGGCTCAACACGCCGTCTGCCGCGATCTGGTTCATGCTTACACCCGCCAGATAGCTCAGGTAGAATGGCACGATCGGCAGAATGCAGGGGCTGAGAAACGAAAGGAGCCCGGCAAATCCAGCACCTGCCAGCGTAACATCGAACATCTCTTTTCCTTGATCAAATCACATATTCAAATTAATAGATGCAAAAGAGGTGCGTCAATCGTGGAAGTATCCGCCACCATCAAAATGACACTGACTGCCGCTTTGATCTGGGCGTCGACGGCACTATCGTCGGCGGCGTTAGAGCTCGTCATGGTGGAAGAGCGCGGCTGCATGTGGTGCGCGCGCTGGAACGCGGAAATCGCACCGATCTATCCGAAAACACCCGAAGGTACGGCTGCGCCACTGCGCCGTATCAGCCTTCATGCGCCCCTGCCCGACGACGTGACCGTGGCCCGCCCACTGGTCTACACACCCACTTTCGTGCTTTTACGGGATGGTCAGGAAGTGTCGCGGATCGAAGGATACCCGGGCGAAGACTTCTTCTGGAGCCTTCTGGCCCAGATGATTGCAGAATCCAAATCAACCGAAGAGGGATCGTAATGCGGAAATCAATTGCAACACTGGCATTCGCGGCACTCACCGCCCTGCCGTTTCACGCAAATGCCGACGATGACAGCCCGTTCGTCACCTTCGAGGTTCTGAAGCCCGAAGTCGCCTATCAGATGGCCGAGGCCGCGATGATCCATTGCCGCGAGGCGGGGTATCAGGTCGGTGTGACCGTGGTCGACCGGTTCGGTGTCCCGCAGGTCTTTATCCGCGACCGCTTTGCCGGCGGCCACGTCTACGAGACATCATTCCGCAAGGCATGGACGGTCGTCAGCTTCCGCACCGATACGTCCGAGTTGAACGAGGCGACCCAGCCGGGCACCGAGTCCTACGGCATCCGGTTCCTGTCCGATGCGCTGCCTCTGGGCGGCGGGCTGATGGTCAACGGACCGACTTCGATGGTCGGGGGCATCGGCGTCTCCGGCGCGCCGGGTCCCAGCCTAGACGACGAATGCGCACAGGCCGGCATCGACGCCGTCGCCGATCAGATCGCGTTCTGACCCATGGCCTTGCCGGTCTTCAGCACCGATATGTCCGAGGACGAGATGGACAGCATGGTGAAAAGTGCAACCTCGGCCTCGAACTTCCTCAAGGCGATCAGCCACGAGGGGCGGCTGATGATCCTCTGCCACCTTGTCTCGGGTGAAAAGACCGTAACCGAGCTGGAAGAGCTTCTGTCACTCCGGCAGGCCGCCGTGTCACAGCAACTGTCGCGCCTGCGACTCGAAGGCCTGGTCACACCGCGGCGCGACGGCAAGACGATCTACTACAGCTTGACCGACGAAAAACCGCGGCGAATACTCGAAGTCGTCTACGACCTGTTCTGCAAGGATCGGTAAGGGCGCGGGCCTGTAGGACCAACAAGCCCGCACCCGAAAAAGGGGGGAGTCCGATGGACATCCAGATCAGCGACGGCGCCTTCGTGGCGCTGGTCGCGGCAATTGGCGGAATAGCACTGGGCCTCGCCGCGCGGCTGGGCCGGTTCTGCACATTGGGCGCGATCGAGGATGCCCTTTACGGTGGCTCCGACCATCGTCTCCGGATGTGGGGCATAGCCCTCGGCACCGCGATGATGGGGACATTCGCGCTGATCGGCGTGGGTCTGATCCCGACCAGCCAGATTCCCCATCTCGACGGCGGCTGGAACCCGGTCGCCCATATCCTCGGCGGCCTTCTCTTCGGCTATGGCATGGCGATTGCCGGGAATTGCGGCTTCGGCGCACTGGCCCGGTTGGGCGGCGGCGATCTGCGGTCTTTCGTGATCGTTCTGGTGATGGGGATCACCGGTTATGTCGTCATGTCCGGCCCGCTTGCCGCACTGCGCGTCAGGATGTTCCCCGACGATCTGCTCGTCTCCCAGACGGCACCGGGCCTTGCGCATCTGGCCGAGGCGCTGACCGGGATCGGTGCGCCGGTGTTCGGCGTCTTCGCGGGTGCTGCAATCATGATCTTCGCGCTGAAATCCAAGACCTTCCGCGCCGAACGCGGCCTGATCCTCTGGGGGCATATCGTCGGCCTCGCCATCGCGTTCGCATGGGCGGGAACCCACATCGCCGCGCAACGCAGCTTCGGCGCGACATCGCTGGAAAGCTATACGTTCGTCGCCCCTCTCGGGGAAACCATCCTCTATGTCATGACGGCCTCCGGCACGACGATCAGCTTCGCGGTCGGCTCCGTTGGCGGCGTTCTTGCGGGCGCGTTCATCGGTTCGCTGATCAAGGGCCATTTCCGCTGGGAAGCCTGCGAAGACCCGCGCGAGCTCCGCCGTCAGATCATGGGCGCGGCGCTGATGGGCGGCGGCGCGATCCTCGCCATCGGCTGTTCTGTCGGTCAGGGGCTGTCGGCCATGTCGGTTCTGGCCTATGGCGCGCCGCTGACGCTGGCGGCGATCTTCGCGGGCGCGGCCATCGGCCTGCGCCACCTGATCACCGGCTGGGTCTCGGTCTGACGGGTTACTCCGCTGCCAGCTTGCGCAACGGCTCGGCCACATCCGCGTTCCAGATATCCGTCATATAGCTGCGGATCGTCCGGTCCGACGAGAACCAGCCGGACCGCGCGGTATTCTGCGCCGCCATCGTCATCCACCGATGCTGATCGGCATAGACCCAGTCGATCTCGCGCTGCGCCCGCCAGTAATCGCTGAAATCCGATGCGACCAGAAAATAGTCTGGCCCCGACACATTGTCGGCGATCCCCGCAAACAGCCCCGGCGCATCCGGGCTGAACGTCCCGTCGCGCAAGGTCTTCAGCGCGCGCGCTAGACGCGGATCCGCCGCGATTGCCAGCGCCGCATGGCCCGAGATCCCGCGCCGTTCAACGACTTCCTGCGCCGTCATCCCGAACAGAAAGAAGTTCTCCGCCCCGACCTGCTCGCGGATCTCGACATTCGCACCGTCCAGCGTGCCGACAGTCAGCGAACCGTTCATCGCGAATTTCATGTTGCCGGTGCCCGACGCTTCCTTGCCTGCCGTCGATATCTGCTCGCTCAGATCGGCCGCCGGGATCAACCGCTCGGCCAAAGTCACGTTGTAGTTCGGCGGGTAAATCACCTTGAGATAGGGCGAGGCCACCGGATCGGCGTTAACCTTTTCGGCCACCGCATTGATCAGGTGGATGATTTCCTTGGCAAAGACATAGCCCGGGGCCGCCTTGCCCCCGAAGATCTTGACCCGCGGGGTCCAGCCGGCCCCCGGATTGTCCCGGATCTCTTGCCATAGCGCGATGGTCTCAAGGATGTTCAGATGCTGGCGCTTGTATTCATGCAGCCGTTTGACCTGAATATCGAACATGGCCTGCGGGTCGATCGAAATCCCAAGATTGCCATGCGCCCAATTGGCGAGCGCGGCCTTGTTCACACGCTTCACCCCGGCAAAGCGGTCCAGAAACCCGGCATCGGTCAGATGCGGTTCAAGGCGGCGCAAACGCTCGGCATCGCCCACCCAGTCAGGCCCGATCACCTCGGTGATCAGATCCGCGAGGCCGGGGTTGCAGGACCGCATCCAGCGGCGCGGCGTCACACCGTTGGTCTGGTTCACGATCCGTTCGGGGTGCAGCTCGTGGAGATCGTTGAAAACGGTCGATTTCATCAGGTCGGTGTGCAGCGCCGAAACCCCGTTCACCTTATGCGCCATGATGAACGACAACTCACCCATCTTGACCTCACCATGTTCCAAAATCGTTACCGAACGCGACGGATACTGGCGCGCATGGGCCCTGTCGATCTGTTCGATGATCTGCATGTGACGTGGCAGAAGCCGTCCCATCAGGTCATCGGGCCACCGCTCCAGCGCCTCGGGCAACAGCGTGTGATTGGTGTAGCTCAGGCAGGCCCGGGACAGCTCGATCGCGTCGTCGAACGGCATACCACGTTCATCCAGCAGAAGCCGCACAAGCTCCGGACCGGCAATCGCCGGATGCGTGTCATTCAGCTGAATGGCGACCTTCCGGGGCAGCAGCGTCAGATCGGAGTACTCGCTTTCGAACCGCCGCAGGATGTCGCGCAGGCTGGCGGCGGTAAAGAAGTACTCCTGCTTCAGCCGCAGCGCCTTGCCCTCGGGCGTCGTGTCATCGGGATAAAGAACCCGGCTGATCGTCCGGGCGAACGCCTCGGGCTCCGCCGCCGCCGCGTAATCCCCCTGATTGAACCTGTAGAGATCGAAGATCCGGACAGGCTCCGCCGCCCAAAGCCGCAGCGTATTGGCCCAGCGTCCCTGCCAGCCGATCACCGGCGTGTCATGAGCTTCGGCAACCACCGCCTCGGACGGGCGCCAGATGCCCCGCTGGCCGGTCACATGCACATGCCCGCCGAACCCGATATGGAACGCCGCTTCGGGCCGCGTGAACTCCCACGGATTCTCGAAGCGCAGCCAGTCTTCCGGCTCCTCGACCTGGCGGCCACCGTCAAAGCTCTGCCGGAACAGCCCGTGCTCGTACCGGATGCCATAGCCATAGGCAGGGCAGCCCAGCGTCGCGAGGCTTTCCATGAAACAGGCCGCAAGCCGCCCCAGCCCGCCATTGCCCAGCGCCGCATCGGGCTCGCCCGCCACGATCCCCGGAAAATCAAGGCCCAGACGCTGAAACACCTCGCGCGCATCGTCCAGCACGCCCAGATTGACCATCGCGTCCTCCAGCAGACGCCCGATCAGAAACTCCATCGACAGATAGTAAACCCGCTTCTCCTGCCCTTCATAGGTCGCACGGGTCGACGCGAACCACCGCTCCACGATCCGGTCCCGCACGGCATAGGACAGCGCCATCCGCCAATCATGGGATGTGGAATGCGCGTCATCCTTCCCCAGCGTGAATTTCAGATGACGTAAAATGTCGTCTTGCAGCGCGGAGGCGGTCATATGAGGTCCGTATTGATTGGGATTCGGGCATCGCCAGAGGTTCGCCGGGAAGGTGACGCAGCAGACCGGAATGTCAATGCACGGAGGCCCGCCGTTCGTCTAACGTCGCGTATTTCAGGGCGCGGATGCCTGTTTTGGCGGCAGTGAAACGGATTGCGCCCACTCTGCCGACACAGGCGCACTGTGCCGAAGTTGCAACGCACCGCGCCGCGCGACATCTAAGAGAAGATTTGCGAAAAAAACTGTGCTACCAAAATCGTGACGGTGCGTTTGGCTCCGACAGTTCGGCCAGTATTTCCGGCCACCCTGACAACGCTGACTCACCTATCTTTTTACCGGCTTTCGGGCCGGGTATGGTTCCTCCCTGACTGGACAGGTCGCGCTTCGGTGCGACCTTTTTTTTACTGGAATGCATCTGCGAAAACCTCGCGCAGCACTTTCAGAACCGCCTGAACGCGCTGTGTGCTCAGTACATCGGGATGCAGATGGCAGTAGAGCGGGCGCACGATCGGCGGATGTTCATCCGTCACCTCGGAAAGACGAGGGTCATCCCGCCCAAGAACCGTCGGCAACAATCCCTGCCCGATACCTGCGGCAATCGCCTCCCGCAGACTGGCCGCATCCACCGCCGTGAAGCGGACCCGCTGGCCCGGAGGCCGCAATCCCATCGCCTTTCCGCCAAAGGCGCTGTCAGGTGCCTCCTCGTCGAAGAAAGCGACCCACGCCTCTTCGCCACCCGACTTCGCGCGAAAGGTCGTGTAAGGCACGTCGCCAAGCCGCGTGGTAAAGGCCCCGTCCACCGCATTTGCTTCAAACCATAGACCCAGACCCGGTTCACCGCGCCAAAGGCTTGCTCTCGGACGTCCTGCCACCGTGCGCAGGTCAAGATCGGGATATTCGTGCAGAAGGCCGGAAAGCCCGGCCGCCAGCAGCCGGTCGATCATCCACTGATTTCCGAGAAGCCGGACGATCCCCGCCGCCGTTCCCTCTCCGGCGCGCAGATCCGTGGCCAGCGAACCGGCGCGCACTTCGATCTCCGTGGCGCGTGCGATCACGGTCCGGCCCGCATCGGTCGGGGCAAGGCCCTTCCTCGATCGTTTGAACAGTGTCGTGCCCAACGCCGCTTCCAGCGCGGCGATCCGGCGGCCCACGGTACTCTGGTTGACGCCCAGAAACGCGCCGGCAGCGTTCAGCGATCCCGTCCGGGCCACTGCCAGGGCATAGCGAAGGTCGTCCCAGTCCATCTTAGCTCCTTGCAAATATGCATAACCCTATTGCGCAAAATCCCCTTCCCGTCCACGGATTTCTGCGGGAAGAGGACGCATCAGAACGTTTTGCCCGGACCGATGTCCGAACGGGCCAAACGAAAGTTATCCAGCAAAAAGGCGACATTATGCTCCACAACCGCAATCTCATCTGCGCCATGGCCCTCGCGGGCGCGCTGGCCGCGTGCGCGCAGACGGAAGCCCCCCCGCCAATCATCGCCGAACCGGTTTTCGACAAGTTCGGAACGGCATCTTGCCGCCCCGCCGACCAGCCGATTTCAAGTGCATATCCGGCAGATATCCCGATTTGTACCGGCGACGACGGCTGCATTCCGACCTATAACGCCGATGGAAGTCTCGATGATTGCCTGCCGCCGGATGACGAGTGCATTCCGGGCACCGCCGTGACCGCCGCCGGGCTTCCATGCCCACCACCGGGTAGCGGCCGTGATGATCGCGATGACCGTGGCCCTGACCCGCGGGGCAGCAGTTCCACAGGCTCGACGCCACCGGGAACGGCCGGACCCATACCCTGATCGGCGACCGGCCGTGGCATAAAAGCCACGGCCGGGACCTTTCTGGCCTATGTCAAGAGAAGCGTTCCGGTCAGCCAGCGATCCAGCGCCGCCGTTGTAGCCTCGGGCTGTTCAAGGGTCGGCAGATGTCCCGCATCCTCGATAACCTCCAGGACCGATCCGGGCACCAGACCCTGCATGAACTCATGCCGCCGCACCGGGCACAGCGCGTCGTGGCGGCCGCACAGTATAAGCGTGGGCACCGTCACGCCGCGCAGCACGCCCTGTGCATCGGGCCTGCGCTGCAACGCCCGCGACTGGCGCACGAACACATCCGCACCCAGCGCGCGGGCCATCTCCATGACAACGCGCATCACTTCGATCCGCCCATGGCCCGGCGCAAGATACCGGGGTTTCATCTCATCCCGCATCACGTCCTCCAGCCGCCCGGCGCGGGCGCCGGCGATCTGCGGCTCGCGCAGTGCCGCCGCCTCGGGTGTCTCGGGCAGCGGGTTCGTATCCATCAGCGCCAGCCGTGAAATCCGCTCGGGCGCGAGCCGCACCATCTCCATCGCCACGATCCCGCCCATGGACAGGCCCGCCAGCGCGAACCGCTCCGGTGCTCCGGCCAGGGCCACCTCGGCTATCTCGGTGATCGTCTCGCCTTCGGTAACCGGCGCGATATGAACCGCACGGGATGCCGAGAACGCGGTCGTCTGCGCCGCGAACAACCGCGCGTCGCACATCATCCCCGGCAAAAGAACCAGCGGTTCGGCCATGTCTCAGATCCTGCCTGCCGCCAGCTTTGCCCCGTCCGCGAGGGCACCCAGCTTGGCATAGGCAATCTCGGGATCGACCGCCCCGAACCCCGCGAATGTCCCGAACCCGCAGTCAGACCCGGCAATCACCCGCTCTGCCCCGACGATGCCCACGAACCGCTCGATCCGCTGGGCCACCAGCTCGGGATGCTCGACGAAATTGGTCGTGGTGTCCACGACGCCGGGCACCAGCACCTTGTCCTCCGGGATCTCACGCTTCCGGTCGCGAAACACTGTCCATTCATGCGCATGGCGCGGGTTCGATGTCTCGAACAGCACGTAAGAGGCGCGCGCCTTCATCAACGTCCCAAACACCTTATCCATATCGATATCGCACACATGTGGCCCCTCATAGTTGCCCCAGCAGATATGCACGCGAACACGGGCCGGGTCGATCCCCTCCAGCGCATGGTTCAGCGCCTCAATATGGCTTTCCGCGACCTTCACGAACTCCGCATCCGACAGATCGGTGAACAGCATGTGCCGCGACAGCGCCAGATCCGGGCAATCCAGTTGCAGATCCAGCCCCGCCTCGACAATCGTCCGGTACTCGTCCCGCATCGCATCGGCCAGCGCCGCCAGATAGGCCTCGCGCGTCGGGTAGTGGGCGTTCTGCAGGAAAAGTGAGATCACGCCGGGCGACGCCGCATTCATGAACCCCCGCTCCGCCCCATGCGCCACCATCCCCGCCTTCAGGTTGGCGATATCGGCCTGCAACTCCCCCTGCCCCTTCGACGTGACATCACCCACACACATGGGCCGGGCATAGGTCGGCGTACCCCCGTCATCCTTCAGACGCTCCAGAAACGACGGAAACAGCTTCAGATCGGCGGGCGCGTTACGCGGGCTATCCCCGTCAAAGCCGGTGTAGCGGTCCTTCACATAGGTCGCATAGCTGATCTTCGACGTCTCGCCATCGCTGACGATGTCGATCCCCGCCTCGACCTGCCGCCGCACCGTCTCGGAACAGGCTTGCGTCATCGCCGCATCGAAATCGGCCTGCACATAGTCCTGGCCCTTCTCCCGCGCAAAGATGAAATCCACTACTTTCTGCGTCCGGGGCAGGCTGCCCACATGGGTCGTCCGTATCATTCGGGCTCCTCCCCGTTCGTTTCTTCTTCCAGCCACCGGGACTACGCCCTTCAGGCGACCTTCGGCACAGGCTCGACGCCGGTCGGCAGATCCGCACGAGAACCACCGAGAACACTCACGCGCCATCCCTCCGCGCGATCAGAACACTATGCCCGCCGCAATCGGGGTCTTCCGCCTGAAACGCCGTCAGCCGCATCCCGCATTTCTCCAGCGCGGCGGCATAACCCGCGGGCGATAGGCTTGCATGATACACCTCTTCACCCGCCACCTGCCCGGTCGCCTCCCCCGCCTCATGGCCCACCGTCAGCATCAAGACCCCGCCGGGTTCCAGATGCTCCGCCAGCCGGGGCAGGCAATCCCGCTGCTCCATCGGCGTCAGGTGAAAGAAGCTGTCCCAGCCGATGATACCGTCGAACGTCTCGCCCATATCCAGCTTGCGCATATCCCCTAGCCGCCAGTCCGCCTCGGGCCAGGCCGCGCGCGCCAGTTCCAGCATCGGGGCCGCGAAATCCGTTCCCGTAACCCGGTATCCCTCGCCGATCAGCCACCCGGCAATCGGCCTGCCCGACCCACAGCCCAGATCCAGCACCCTGCCCTTTTCCGGCAATCCGCCCGCAAAAAGCCGCAGCCACCGCGCCTCGAACAGGGCACGCGACCGCTGCGCGTCAAACGTCTCGGCATGGCGCGCATAGACCTCCCTCGTATGGTCCGGTCCTAGCCTTGCCAAGTCGGCCCCGCTGGATCATCGGTGGCCACCACGTGATAAAGGCTCGCCTCGCCCGTCATCGACGGGACAACGGCATGGGGAAGGTCCTCGGGCACACTCATCGTATCGCCCGGGGCAAGAATGGCCTCGCCCCCCGCCCACGTCACCCGCCAATGCCCCCGCATCGGCATCAGAACCGACGGTCTGTTATGGGAATGCATCGCTTCCTTCGCCGACCCGCGCGTGATGAAATCCACCTCGAACCCCGGCTTGTCATGCAAAAGGCCGGTCTCCCCGATCACCTTCGCGGGGCTGTGTGCGGCCATGGCATAAAGATCCCAGTACCGCGCCACGGAGCCCGGCACCACCTCCGCCGCCGCGGGCTCGGGAAAGTCCTTCAACGCCTCATCGCTCAAAAGCGGCATCGGCCCGACACCGTCAGGCAGGCTCTCGCCCTTCTTCGTGTCGTAGAGCCTGCCATTCTCGCCCAGAACCAGCCCGTGATCGCCCGCATCCTCGATCACCTGCGGCGCCCAGACCACGCCGCCCCCGGCATCGTCACCGCCAAGGATCGCCATGATCATCCCGTAATCGGTACCGATATTCTCGAACCCCCGGAAAATGCCGGTGGGAATGTTGAAGATATCGCCCTCTTCCAACACCACCTCGCCCGCATCGCCCCAGCGCCCCCAGAAGAACCGCCAGCGGCCCTTCAGCACGAAAAACACCTCCGCCGTCCGGTGACTGTGCAGCGAGTTCAGGCATTTCGGCGGCTGTCCCGCCGCCCCGATATTGAACCCGTGCGGCAGCGCGATATGCACATGCTGATCGCGGCTTTCCGATACCCCGCCGCCGATGATCGTGAAGTTCTCCTTCTGATCCGACCCCGGCGTATGCGCATCGATAAACGCCGTCTTACAAGGCTTCAGCTCGCCATACCGAACGATCCGCGCCTCCATCTCTGCCGGTGTCATCGTCTCCGTTCCCATCTTCGTCTCTTTCCGTCCTGTCTCCCCCGGAGCCACCTGCATCAGCCGGCCCCAAGCGCGATCTGCTTCCAGATCGCGGTCTCGTCGATCAGCGTCCACTCCCGCCGCAGCCCCCACATCCCGAACTCGGCATGGGTGATCCCCATGACATGAACGCGGGCCCCGCTCGGCGCGCCGAACGCCCCCCAGCCGTCATGCGTTCCCCACAGGCTCCAGCGCAGGGCGGCGCGCGGCGGCATCATCGCATCCTCGCGCCCGATCACATGGTGTACCGTGAACGCAGCCGACGGAAACGCCGCACGCAGACCCAGCCAGAACCGATCCGCATCGCCATGCCCGTGCCCGGTCACACCGCCGGGGTATTCCAGATGCGCGGCGCGGTCATACTCCGCCGGGATCACCGAAAACTCCGCCTTCATCATCCGCGTCAGGATGTCGGCCAGCCGCGCGCCATTGGCATCGTCATTGCCCCGTCCCGTATACGGCCCCTCCACATCGGTCTCGGGCGTATAGGGCGTCCCGCCCCGGCCCGCCGCCACTTCGGCCCGCGCCCACGCCTCCGGCGCGCACCCCATCTGGCGGACCGCCGCGCCATTGTCCCGGATCAGCCACTCGTCACTGATCTGGTTGTCCTTGGCATAGCAATCGGCAATTGCGCGATAGGTCAGCTTCCGCCCCGTCGCCTTCCCGAAAGCCCCGTCACCCAGATGCGTCGCGGTCGACAGGATCCGGTGCGACGACAGCATCCCCTCCTCCGGCGTCCCCGACCAGATCACATCCTCGCCCAGCAGCACCCGGTCCGGAAACTCATGCAGCGTCGCAACCGTGGCCTCGGTCGAAGCCGGCTCGCCCGTGCTGATCCCCCCCGGTGTCCGCACGATCACATCCGCCGCATAGTAATCACGCATCTTGTCGCCAAGCCCGCGCTCTTCCCAGATTTCCTTCGTGATCCCAAGGATATAGTCCGGCAAATCCGTCCAGCGGTTATCGAACCCTCTCATGTCCAGCCCTCCGGCACACGGGCCGATCCGCGCAGGATCAGATCCCCCTCGATCATCTCTTTCCGGGCCGCCACATCCGGCGATCCGATCCGCTCCAAGAGCATTTCCACCGTCCGCGCCACCATCTGCCCGGACGGCTGGCGCAGGGTCGTCAGGTCATATGCCGCCCATCCCGCCATCGGCACATCGTCATAGCCTACGACGGACACATCGCCCGGCACACTCAGCCCCAACTCGTGCCGCAGTACGTCGATAACTCCGAACGCCATGTGATCGTTCCCCACGAAAATCGCATCGGGCTTGTGCTCGGCCCATAACGCCCGCGTCGCCTCCGCCGCGACCTCGCGGCTGTATTCGCCCTCGACCACCGAAACCGGCATCACCCCGGCGGCATCAAGCCCGGCGAGAAACCCGTCCTTCCGGTCCCGCCCCGTCGACGATCCCTGCCACCCCGCCACATGGGCAATCCGCTTATGCCCGCCCGCGACAAGAAACTCGGCAATCCGCCTGCCGCCCCTGATGTTATCCGACGTCACCTGCGCCAGCCGGTCGTCCGCCTGTCCCCGGTTGAACAGCACCACCGGTATCCCCGCCGCCGAACAGCGCGAGGCCAGATCGTCCGACATGCCCACGCTCGCCGTGATGATCCCATCCACCTGATAATCCATCAGTTCTTCGATCACCCGGTCCACGCCCTCGCCCGCGCCCGAAGTCATGAAAACAAGTATATGATACCCCTCGCCCTGCAACACGGTCGAAAACCGCTCCAGCGCGTCCGGGTAAAACGGGTTCTCCAGATAGGCGACCACCAGCCCGATGATCCGCGATCGCCCGGTGATCAGCGACCGTGCCAGAACATTCGGGCGATAGCCCAACTCGTTCGCTGCATCCCGCACCCGCGCCGCCATCTTCTTCGACACGCTCGCACCGGGCGTGAACACCCGGCTCACCGCCGACTGGCTGACCCCGGCCAGCGCCGCCACGTCCAGCGATGTCACCTTGCGCTCCGCCATCAGCCCGCCGTCCAGCCCCCGTCGATCAACAGGGACGAACCGGTCACCAGTAACGACGCATCCGACGCCAGATACACCACCGCCCCCATCACGTCCTCGACCTCGCCCACACGGCCCAGCTTGATCTTAGACATGATCCAGTCGACCTTCTCGGGATCGTTGAACGTGGCTTCGGTCAGCGGCGTCCGGATGAACGTGGGGCAGATCGTATTGACGCGGATGTTATCGCCGCCCCACTCCATCGCCATCGATTTGGTCATCCCCTCGACGCCATGCTTCGTCGCCGCGTAAACCGCGCGCTCCAGCCCGCCCACATGACCCATCTGGCTGGAAATCTGGATGATCGACCCGCCGCCCTTTTCCTTCATCCCCCGCGCCACCTCGACGGCCAGAAAATAGGCCGCCCGCAGGTTCACCGCGAACACGTCCTCGAAGTCCTCGGGCGTCGTCTCAAGCGCCGGCGAATGGCGCGCCATCCCGGCCGAATTCACCAGAATGTCGAACGGCCCCTGTTCGGCCACCGCCGCCCGCACCGCATCCGTATTGGTCACATCCAGCGCCAGCCCGGCGGCATGGTGCCCTGCATGGGCCATCTCCTCGACCGCCGCCTGCAAGGCCTCCGCCCCGCGCGCCGCCATCACGACATCCGCACCCGCCTCGCCCAGTGCCGCGGCACAGGCCAGACCGATCCCCCGCGACGCCCCTGTCACCAGTGCGCGTCGGCCATCCAGCCGGAAAGACGGGGTTACGGGAAGAGCCATCGAACGCCTTTTTGCATACCTGTGCAATTCACTCTACGCCGCCACCTGCGCCCTGTCGAGACACCTGTTACGGCATCGATATCCCCCGAAAAGGCGGGAAACCCGCATAGCGCGCCCGCCGGTCCTCGACGCTTTCCCCCGGCTCGGCTCCGGCGGCCAGAAGCGTTCCCTTGGGCGCGATGTAGCTCAGGATACGCCGCTGCGGCTCCTCGCGCCATGTCAGATTGAATGCCGCGAGTTTGGGAAAGAAATACACCTCGTGAAAGGTCAGATGATCGTACAGCCACCACGCCAGATCCCGCCAATCCCGCCCCGCTTCATACCGATCCGCGAACCACGGGACCGCCACGCTCACACAGGCCCCCATCCGCCCCGCCGCATCCCGCCGGTCCCAGATATGGCCAGCCCGGTTCTTGTCGTTGGCCGAACACTTCTGAGGCCGCACCTCGGTCGCCCCGAAATGGTTCAGCGCCGGGCTGCGATAACCCGACCGGATCGCCACCGCCCCGAAGGTCTCGTGTAGCGGGTCCAGCAAGTCTTCCGCCAACCGCCGCCCCGCCGCAATCGCCAGATCGGGATCCTCCGGCAGGTTCGGCACCCCGTGGAAATTGCCGATCTCGGAATAGAGGAAATTCCGCATGTAGAAATACTTCGACAGGCGCACCCGCCCGAAATCCTCCAGCGCCGTATAGGTGCCGGGCGTCCTCACGCCCCGTTCCACTGAAACGCGCCATCGGGGCCAAGCGGCGAAAACGGGTTCCACGCCACCTCCCAGACATGGCCGTCCGGATCGGCGAAATACCCGTGATACCCGCCCCAGAAGACATCCTGCGCAGGCTTCAATATCCGCCCGCCCGCGGCCTCCACACGGCTCAAGAGCGGCGCGACCTCTTCCTTCTCACGCACGTTATGGGCCAGCGTAGTCCCGGCAAACCCCGGCGCGCCCGTATCCTCAACGCCGATATCCTCGGCCAGCGCCGCCCGGGGATAAAGCCCAAGCGTCTGCCCGATCAGATCGAACCCGATCACGCCATCCGGGCTATCCACCCGGGTCCAGCCCAGCGCCTCATAGAACGCCGCCGCCCGCTCCATATCCGCCACACCAAGGGTAATCAGACTGACCCGCTGTTCCATCACATCATCTCCCGCATCCGCGCGAACACATCGACACCCAACTGATCATATACATGCAACAGGTCCACCAGCACCCAGTTTTCACGGATCAGATCACCCTCGACCCGCCAGAAATCGAGGCTCCGCATGGACAGAGGCTGACCCGCCCCCGGCAGGCCCAGCCAGCCGCCGCCCGACAGCGTCATCCGCATGCCCTGAAAGCTGGTGTAACCGACATAACCGCCCTCGCCGAACAGATGCCCGCCATCGACGCCGCTCGCCCGGTCCGGCATGCCGTTCAGAAACGGGACCTGGTGATGCCGCCGAAACCCGCGGATGCCCCGCGCCGTCCCGATCCCCGACGGGCCATACCACGCGCAGCGGGGGTGCCAGAACGCATCCAGCCGCATCGCCGCCTCACCCTCCGGGCTCTTACCCAGATGCGCCAGCATATCCGCGACAATCCTCAGCGCCCGCGCGCCATCTCCCGAAACAGTCAGACCATCCTGCGTCATCGGCCCCGGCACATGCCACTCGCGCCCCAAAGACGGCACCATGGGCCAGACACCCGCCTGCATCATCAGTTCGGGAATGTCCCACAGGGCCTGCATCTCGACGGCCCGCCCGTCCTCGATCCGAATGAACTCATGATACCGCATCGATGCCGCCCGCCCGGTCGGCGGTATCCCCAGAATCGGCGCTTCGAACGTCCCCACATAGGCCCCGCAGACCCCAACCCACATGGCGCCACCCGCATCCCGACCTGCCATCCGGATCGTCTCCCGCCGCTCCAGATCGGGCATCGCGGCAAAAAGCGGCGCAACGGCACCGCCGAACAACGCCCCCGGCCCGTCCATCCGGTTCCACGGATGCGCCATCCAAACCTCGGCATCGGGCGTCAACACGGCATCCAGCGCAGCCCGCGCCTCCCCGGCATCACAGCCTTGCATCACCGACAACGCAGACACCGCGCGCTTCGCCTCCTCCGATGTCACCGGCAGGCCCTCCTTGCGTTCCATGTCACGCGGAGGCGAGACAGGCTGGCCCCACCCCTCTCAACCGTCACTCGGCAGCATCCCGATAGGGCGCGCCCGCGCCATAGGGCACATTGATCCCGCCATATCGCCGGACCCGCACATTGCACTGCTCCGCATGGCCCACGAAGCCCTCTAGCATGCACAGCCGCGAGCCATACTCGCCCACCAGCGTCGCCGCCTCATCCGTCACGACCTTCTGATAGCTGTGGGTTTTCAGGAATTTCCCCACCCAAAGCCCGCCGGTATACCGCCCCGCCTTCTTCGTCGGCAGCGTGTGGTTGGTCCCGATCACCTTGTCGCCATTGGCCACGTTCGTACGCGGTCCAAGGAACAGCGCGCCATAGCTGGTCATATTGTCGAGGAACCAGTCGTCCCGATCCGTCATCACCTGCACATGCTCGCTCGCGATCTCCTCGCTTACCGCCAGCATCTCATCATGATCAGCGCACAGGATTACCTCGCCATAGTCCTCCCAACTCACCCGCGCCGTCTCGGCCGTGGGCAAAATACCCAAGATTCGGCTGATCTCCGCAAGCGTGTCCTCCGCGAGCGTACGCGAGTTGGTGATCAGCACCGCCGGGCTGTTATACCCATGCTCCGCCTGACCCAGCAGGTCGGTCGCGCACATCTCGCCATCCACCGTGTCGTCGGCAATCACGCAGGTCTCCGTCGGCCCGGCAAACAGGTCGATCCCCACGCGCCCGAACAACTGCCGCTTGGCCTCGGCCACAAAGGCGTTGCCCGGCCCCACCAGCATATCGACGGGTTTCAGGCTATTTGTGCCCAGCGCCATCGCGCCCACCGCCTGCACACCGCCAAGGACAAGGATCTCATCCGCCCCACCCTCATCCATCGCCGCGACAATCGCCGGATGCGGCGCGCCGTCCACCGGCGGCGCCGAGGCCACGATGCGCTTCACACCCGCCACCTTCGCCGTCAGCACCGACATATGTGCGCTCGCCACCATCGGGAACTTGCCACCCGGCACATAACAGCCCACCGAGTTCACGGGAATGTTCCGATGCCCAAGGATCACGCCCGGCAGGGTCTCCACCTCGATATCCACCATCGAGTCCCGCTGCGCCTGCGCGAACCGCCGGATCTGATCCTGCGCGAACCTTACATCTGCCATCTCGCGATCCGAAACCCTGGCCTTCGCCGCATCGATCTCGGACCGGGTCAGAAGGAATGCGCCGGGTGTGTACTTGTCGAACTTCTCCGACAGCGCGCGCACCGCCGCATCGCCCCGCGCCTCGATATCGGCAAGGATGCCCTCGACCGTCGCCCGCACCTTGGCGTCATCCGCCGCCCGCTCCTCGGCTGGTTTGCCGCGCTTCAGATACTCCGCCATATGCCTCGCTCCCATGGATGTCAGGGGCAAGACCCACCCCCGGTCGCGCATCAGCATAGGGCGGCCAAAGGCAGGCTCAAGCGATTTTTGCATACGAATGCAATTTATCGGCTCAGCACCTCCTCCACAGCCCGTGCGATCAGCGCCAGGCAGTTTGGGCTGGAAAACCGGTGGTCGGCCCCCTTCACCAGAGTCAGCCGAATGTCGTCGCCCCCGGCATGGTCCAACAGCCGCAACGCCACCGACATCTCCACATCCGCATCATCCGTTCCCTGCAACATCCGCACCGGGAACGGCAAAGACAGCGGGTCCCGCAACACCAATTGCGCCCGCCCCTCTTCGATCAGCCGCCGCGTGATGATGTACGGTTCATCCGAATAGTCCGACGGCAGTGCGATCTGCCCCGTCTCCATCAACTCGGCCCGCTGCGCCTCGGTCGCATCGGCCCACATGCTGTCCTCGGTGAAATCCGGTGCGGCGGCAACGGTCACCAGCCCGGCCAGGCGCTCCGGCATCTCCCGCGCGATCAGCAGCGAGATCCAGCCACCCATGGACGATCCCACCAGAACCTGAGGCCCCTCGGTCAGCGTCCCGACCGCCGCCCGGGCATCCGCCGCCCAGTCGCCGATGCTGCCATCCAGAAACGCCCCCGACGACGTGCCATGCCCGGAGTAATCGAACCGCAGGAACGCCTGCCCCCGCGCCTTCGCCCAGTCTTCAAGATACAGCGCCTTGGTCCCGTCCATGTCCGACCGGAAGCCGCCCAGAAACACGACGCCGGGCCCCGCCCCCTCTGTCCGGTGATAGGCGATTCGCCGTCCTTCGGGCGTTTCGAGGCTGCTTGGCTCGGTCATACGATCCTCCTTTTTCCCTGTCATGCCATGGATTTAGCGCCAAACCAACCGATCTTGTAAGTTACCCTATTGTCACGTGACTCATTACTCACCTATACACGATCCATGGATACGATCTTCAAAGCCCTCAACGACCCGGCCCGCCGCAGTCTGATGGACAGTCTGCGCCACAAGGCCGGCCAGTCACTGTCCGAACTGGAGGCCCAGTTCGACATGACGCGCTTCGGTGTCATGAAGCACCTGAAGGTTCTCGAAGACGCCCATCTCGTCGTCACCCGAAAGGAGGGGCGGTTCAAATACCACTACCTGAACCCGGTCCCGTTGCAGGAGGTCATCGACCGCTGGGTCGCCCCCTTCCTGCAACCCCAGGTCGCGGCGCTGTCCCAGCTCAAATCACGATTGGAAAGATATCACATGGCTAAACCCGACTTCATGATGCAGACTTTCATCCGTTGCACCCAGGACGCCCTGTGGGAGGCCCTTCAGGACCCCGATGAAATGGCCGCCTACCACTTCATGTGCAACGCGGTCGAACAAAGCGGCAATGTCTATACCTTCATCCTGCCGGACGGAAATCCGATGCTGAAGCAAAAGGTTCTGTCCTCCGATCCGAAATCGCGGCTGGAACTGACATTCGAGCCCTTGTTCATGGGTCCGGAAGCCCCGCCATCGCGCAATGTCTATCTGATCGAACCGCAGGGCGAGACCTGCAAACTGACCATCGAACATTATGAAATGGCCGAGGGTCAGGAAGGCTTCGCCGAGGGCTGGGCGCGTCTCGCATCCTCGCTCAAGAGCTATCTGGAAACGGGCAAGGCCCTGAAAGGAGCGGCGTGATGACCGATTTTCCAACCGAACTGGGCATCCTCACCTGTCTGGCGATCCTCGCCGCCTCGCTCTGGATCCCCTATATCGTGGGCGTCAACACCGAACCGCAGGAGGTCGACAACTTCACCCGTCCGGGCGATCTCAGCAAATTGCGGCCATGGGTTCACCGGGCGCACCGGGCGCATCTGAACCTTCTGGAACAGCTTCTGCCATTTGCCCTTCTGGTCCTGATACTGGACCGGATGGACGGGTTCACCGCGCTCACCTACTGGACGGCGATTGCCTTCTTCTGGCTGCGCGTCGCCCATGCGGCGGGAATGATCACCGGGGTGGCAGGCCTGCCCCTCCGGCCGATCATCTTCACCGCCGGATGGATCTGCATTCTGATTATGGCCTATGCGGTCTTTGCGACGCCGGGCGTTTTCTAGGCCAGACGAACCACGAATAGCGACGCCCCGGCCCCCGCGCCGGGGCCTCCTGTGCCTCAGCCGATGCTTTGCGCCAGAACCCGGCTGATCGCCGTCAGGGGCAGGCCCGATTCCGCGCGCCACGCGTTGAATGCCTCCTGCACCGCCCGCATCGCGCCTTTCGACGTGGGCGGTTTGTCCACCACGCCCTCCGCGATCAGCCGCGCCACGACATCGTTCGACAGGATGAACCCGTCGCGGCCCATTCCCCGCAGGAAATACTGCGACGTCGCACCGCCAAGACGCGAGCCGTTCTTGCCAAGCCAGGCCAGAAGCCCCGCGAAATCCTCTGCCGGCCAGTCGCCGACGCGCCTCCCGAACCCGCCTTCGACGCCTTGGATGAAAACCGCGTTGGCCTGCACCGATTGCAGCTTTGCGCCATTGCGCACCACACGCGTATCCTTCAGAAGCGCGTCGAACGTTTCATCCGACATCATTGCCGTACGGCCCACGTCGAACCCGTGAAAAGCCTCTTCGAAGCCCGGCCATTTCGCCTCGATGACCTTCCAGTTGAAGCCCGCGTTGAACACGGCCCGCGCCATCGCCGAAAGCCAGCGGTCATCCGGAACCGCTGCAAGCGCGTCGGCACTCCGGATCGCGGGCACGGCGTCAAGAACAACCTCCGTGCCGCCCTTCCGGTCGGCTGCAATCGACAGGATTTCGTCAAAGGATCTCATCGGTCTCTCCCCTCGTCAGGGCGCAAGCCTTGCACGCACACCTTGCAACGCAAAGAACAAAGCGGCAACATCACGCCGGAGTGATCGCCACATCCGCAAAGACGTTTGCGCATGACATACACATCCTATGCGCATGGTATGCGCATAATGCGCCCGCTCCCTTGACATACGCGCAATCCCCGGCCAAATCGGCCTCTCGTACATACCCGCAACCGGGCGTCCCGTAGGCGCCAAACCGACGAGGAGCATGGGCCATGGGCCACATTTCCCTGACGTTTCCTGACGGCAATTTCCGCGATTACGCGGCTGGCATCACGCCCGCCGAAATCGCCGCCGATATCTCTAAATCCTTGGCGAAAAAGGCGATTTCCGCCACCGTCAACGACATCCACTGGGATCTGCAATGGCCGATCGAGGCCGACGCCCGGATCGCCATCAACACGATGCAGGACGACGCGCCCGCGCTCGAACTGATCCGTCACGACGCCGCCCACATCATGGCGCGCGCGGTCCAGGAACTGTGGCCTGACGTAAAAGTAACCATTGGTCCGGTAATCGAGAACGGCTGGTACTACGATTTCGACCGCGAAGACCCCTTCACTCCCGAGGACCTTGGCGCGATCGAGAAAAAGATGAAGGAGATCATCAACAAGCGCGATCCGGTGACCACCGAAGTCTGGGAACGCGCCCGCGCAATCACGCATTACAAGGCGACGAACGAACCCTACAAGGTTGAACTGATCGAGGCCATTCCCGGCGATCAGCCGATCCGGATGTACTGGCACGGCCACTGGCAGGATCTCTGCCGCGGCCCGCATTTTCAGCATACCGGACAGGTCCCTGCGGATGCGTTCAAGCTGATGTCGGTCGCCGGTGCCTATTGGCGCGGCGACAGCGACCGCGCGATGCTGCAACGCATCTACGGCGTGGCGTTCAAGAACCGCGACGACCTGAAACAGCATCTTCACTTTCTCGAAGAGGCTGAAAAACGCGACCACCGCCATCTCGGTCGCGAGATGGACCTGTTCCACATGCAGGAAGAGGCCCCGGGACAGGTCTTCTGGCATCCGGGCGGCTGGAACATCTACACGGTGCTGCAGGATTACATGCGCCGCCGCCAGCGCGAGTACGACTATGTCGAGGTGAACACGCCACAGGTCGTCGATCGCAAGCTCTGGATCGAAAGCGGCCACTGGGAGAAGTATCAGGAGAATATGTTCATCGTCGAAGTGGACGAGGAACACGCGCGCGAAAAGGCGATCAATGCGCTGAAACCGATGAACTGCCCCTGCCACGTTCAGGTCTACAATCAGGGTCTCAAGTCCTACCGCGACCTTCCTCTGCGGATGGCCGAGTTCGGCTCGTGCAACCGCTACGAACCCTCGGGCGCGCTCCACGGCCTGATGCGTGTGCGCGGCTTCACGCAGGACGACGCCCATATCTTCTGCACCGAAGATCAGATCGAGGCGGAAACGGCCAAGTTCATCGAAATGCTGTCCTCGGTCTATCGCGATCTCGGCTTCGACAGTTTCGACATCAAGTTCTCGACCCGCCCCGAGGTGCGCGCGGGCTCCGACGAGGTGTGGGACAAGGCCGAAGCAGCGCTCGAAGCCGCGATCCGCACCGTCACCGACGATTTCGAACTCGATCCCGGCGAAGGCGCGTTCTATGGGCCAAAGCTCGACTTCAAACTGACCGACGCCATCGGCCGCGAATGGCAGCTTGGCACGTTTCAGGCCGATTTCGTGCTGCCCGAACGGCTGGACGCCACCTATATCGGTGCCGATGGCGACAAGCATCGCCCCGTGATGCTCCATCGCGCGATCCTCGGGTCATTCGAGCGGTTCATCGGGATCATGATCGAGAACTACGCGGGCAAACTGCCGTTCTGGCTGGCGCCCCGTCAGGTAGTCGTGGCCTCGATCGTCTCGGATGCCGATGATTTCGTGGACGAGATCGTGGCGCTTCTGAAGGCGCGCGGCATCCGGGCCGAGGCCGATACGCGCAACGAAAAGATCAACTACAAGGTGCGCGAACACTCGGTAGGCAAGGTCCCCGTGATCCTCGCGATCGGCCAGCGCGAGGTCGAGAACCGCACCGCAACGGTGCGGCGTCTTGGCGAGAAACAGACACAGACCGTCGAGCTTGATGCGCTGATTGACGATCTGGCCGCCGAGGCGACACCGCCCGACCTTCGGTAATCCACAGCGGCGGGCACATCGCCCGCCGCAATATTATTGCCGTTATGTCAATTCACAGTTTCGTAATGTTTCAATTGGACACGAGCACGTCAATGACAGTCCTGTGATTGGCGTTTGATGATATGCTGCCCCTAGGTCTGTGCCCAGTCGCAAACTGCGGCGCTTGAATCGTCAAAAGACCAAAAGGAACCTGACACATGTCGAACACCACCAAAACAATCGCCGTTGCCGGCGCAGTGGCCGCCGCTCTCGCCGCATCGATGACAGTCCCCGCAAACGCACAAGAAAAAGAAAAGTGCTTTGGCGTTTCGCTCGCTGGCCAGAATGACTGCGCCGCCGGCCCCGGCACCACCTGCGCGGGTACGTCCACCGTCGATTATCAAGGCAATGCCTGGACCCTAGTCGACGCAGGCACATGCGCCGAGATCGAGCTTCCCGATGGCCGCATGGGTTCGCTGGAAGAGCTTGACCGCGACCTGCCGTCCTAAATCCGTCTTGTCCCGGCCCTGCGCCGGGACCTCGACGACATCCCCGGCCAGAAACAGGCCGGGGGTGATCTCTCAAAGACCCAAGGCCCTGTTATGCTGGACGCTAGCCCCCATTCCTTCGACCGCCTGCCCGCGGCGCCCGGCGTCGGCTACAAGCCTCAGCATTTTCAGGATATCCGCAACGATCCGGGCCCGGTGACATGGCTCGAAATCCATGCCGAAAACTTCATGGGGGATGGCGGGCGTCCTCTGGCGCAACTCCGCGCGCTGGCTGAACGCTTCCCCATCT
Organism: uncultured Paracoccaceae bacterium; assembly: GCA_947503175.1. Classification (GTDB taxonomy): domain Bacteria; phylum Pseudomonadota; class Alphaproteobacteria; order Rhodobacterales; family Rhodobacteraceae; genus Ovoidimarina. The sequence goes on along the minus strand of CANNCO010000001.1, from coordinate 105,021 downwards.
CGGTCCATGGCGTCGGCCTTTCGATCGGTGGCGAACACCCCCTTGATCCCGACCATCTTGACCGCCTCGCCCGCCTTGTCGGCTGGCTGAACCCCGCAAGCTTTTCCGAGCATCTCGCATGGTCGACCCACGACATGGGCTTTCTGAACGACCTTCTGCCGCTGCCCTATACCGAGCGGACGATGTTCCGTGTCGCCGAACACATCGATCAGGTGCAGAACACCCTCGGTCGCCGGATGCTGCTTGAGAACCCATCGACCTATCTGGCCTTCGACGAAAGCGATATGTCCGAGATCGAGTTCCTTTCCGAGATCACCCGCCGCACCGGCTGCGGGCTGCTGCTCGATGTGAACAACGTCTTCGTTTCGGCCACCAATCAGAAGACCGACCCGATCTCATATCTCAACGACTTCCCGCTGGCTGCTGTGGGCGAAATACACCTTGGCGGCCATGATGAAGATACCGACGAACACGGCGCCCCGCTCCTCATCGACAGCCACGGCAACCCCGTGGTCGATCCGGTCTGGGAGCTTTATCGCCACACCATCGTGAAAGGCGGCGCAAAGCCCACGCTGATCGAATGGGACAATGACGTGCCTGACTGGCCGGAACTGGCCGCCGAGGCGGCGCGCGCGCAGGCCATTCTGGATGAAATGGTCGCATGACCGTCTCGCAGGACAGCTTCGTCGAAGCCCTTCTGACGCCTGACCAGCCCGTCCCACACGGCTTGTCCGACCCCGAGGGCCGCGCTGCGGGTAAGCGGTTCGACGTCTACCGCAACAACGTGGCCGTCAGCCTGACCGACGCGCTTGAAACCGCCTTTCCGGTCATCGCCAAACTGCTGGGAGAGGTGAACTTTCGCAATATTGCGGGGCTTTACGTGCGCCAGCACCCCCCGCAATCGCCGCTGATGATGTTCTACGGGGCCGGAATGCCCGCCTTTCTTTCAGACTTCCCGCCGGTGGCGCATCTGGGCTACCTGCCCGATATCGCGCGGCTCGAACTGGCCCTGCGCGAATCCTATCACGCCGCCGATGCAACCCCGATCGACCCGGCAGAATTGCAAGCCCTGCCGCCGGACCGCCTGATGACATCGCGCGTCACCCTTGCGCCCGCGATCCGGCTGATCCGGTCTTCGTGGCCGATACACGCGATCTGGCGGTTCAACATCGAAGACGGCGCACCCAAACCGGCCATGGCGGCCGAAGACGTGCTGATCGTGCGCGCTGAATACGACCCCGAACCGCTCTTGCTGCCCGCGGGTGGCGGGCCGTTCCTTGCCGCCCTCGCCGAAGGGCTGACATTTGCCGAAAGCTTCGATGCGGGCCTTTCCACCGCCCCCGAATTCGATCTGGCCGCGACGCTTGGCCTTCTCCTGACCCATGGCGCAATCACAAAGCTGGAAGAATCACCATGAATGCCCTCGTCTCCCTTCACCACGCAGTCTTTTCCCGGCTCGAGGCCGCCGCCCCGTTCCTGATCCCGACGCTCGCGCGGGTGATCTTCCTCGGAACGCTGTTCGTCTATTACTGGAACTCGGCGATGACGAAGTTCGGCGATGGCATCGCCGGGCTCGTGGTCCCGTCAAGCGGCGCCTATATCCAGATCTTTCCGAAGGCCGTCGAAGCAGCCGGATATGACTTTTCCCAGCTTGACACGTTTCACTGGCTTGTGGTTCTGGCGGGAACATGGGCCGAAGTGATCCTGCCGATCCTGATCGTGATCGGCCTTTTCACCCGGCTCGCGGCGCTGGGCATGATCGGTTTCATCGTCGTGCAAAGTGTCGTCGACATCACCGGGCACGGGCTGGCCGCCGCCGATATCGGACGCTGGTTCGACGGAATGCCCTCGGCGCTGATTGTCGATCAACGGGCGTTCTGGGTGTTCCTCCTCTTGGTCCTGGTGCTGCGCGGCGCGGGTGCCCTGTCGCTTGACCGGGTGCTGGCCGGCCGGCGCGGGAACCCGCAACCGGCATGAACTCCGGCCGGACGGACTGCCCAGAAGCTGCGCAGAACCGGGGTTTTCGCCCTTTTTAATACCAAATCTCGGCAAAAACCTTGATTTTTGGACTGAAAATCCAAAACTCTGAAGTGTGGGGTACGGTGCCCGGAACATCCCTGCCGTGTGCGTGGCGCACGGCAACGTGACAGGCGGTCCGACCCACACATTACGAACTGCCGGAGGTCCGGCGGAACTGCCTTGAAGGAGAAGCGGAATGCCCACCGGCACCGTAAAATGGTTCAACACGACAAAAGGTTACGGGTTTATCGCCCCCGATGACGGAGGCAAGGATATCTTCGTCCATATCTCGGCCGTCGAACGGGCCGGGATGACCGGGCTGGCCGACAACCAGAAGGTCAGCTTCGAAATGGTCGAAGGCCGCGATGGCCGGGAATCGGCCGGAGAACTGAAGGCTTTGTAAGCCGCACCGCGCTCAATCGGTTATTGCAGCGCAAGAACTGCCGGAGTAACGCCACGCGGTTACCCGGAAAGTTACGTTTTGTCGCACAGAGTGAGATGAAACTGACACGAATACGTGCTATCGATTACACGTAGTAGGGTAGCGAGTGACCATCGGGAGGGTCTGCCACGCCTGTGGCGCCCTCCCGGGGCTGTTAAGCCCCGTCCCCTTCCAGAAGCGCATCCTGCACATCCGTCCCCCATCCCAGATAGAGCGCGCCACCCGCGTCGATCACCGGGCGTTTCATAACCGTGGGATGCGCCTCCAGCTGCGCCTCGACCTCCGAGGCTTTCAGCCAGTCCGACATGCCCCGATAGGTCGTGGAGTTACGGTTCACCAACCGGTCCCCGAACTCCGTGATCAGGGGCGCCCACTCGTCCAGAGACAGCGGCGCGGCGCGCACGTCGCGGAAGGTGACGGAATGCCCCGCGCCCTCGAGCGCACGGATAGCCTTTTTGCAGGTGTCGCAGGTCGGGATGCCGTAGAGTGTGATATTCATGGGACAGACGTAGCAGAGCGGCGCGGGTGAGGGAAGGACCCGCCGCCACGACCCGCCCAACCGCAGAGTTAACCCAAAAGTGATCGGCTGTGGTCACAGTGCTGCCATCGCCGGGCGGCATCACGGGTTCCATGAAACGTATATCAGTACCAGAGAACGCCGCAGAAGTGGCAGAACCCGTCCTTCAGGGCGGCGACATGTTCCAGATCGCCGTCGGTGTCATCGTCTTTGCCGGCGTGCTGTTCTGGCTCGTGCGGTCGCTGCGGTCGGGCGCTGCGGTGGATGGGAATGGGGAGTAGCAGGAATCAACCGTGAATGCCCGCACGAGCCTCGCTGTCCAAGCCGACCAGCTTCTCCGAACGGTCCCAATAGAGCGCCGCGCCCGAACCGAGGGGTGGGCGAGAAGCGCCCGCCCCGTGGGGGCGGTTCGGGCGCTGCCCGGCTTCGCCGGGCACCTAGCGGCACAGGTCAACATGCAAAGAAGTGGCTTGATCACTCCATCACCTCCCCCCTAAGCAGCCGCTCGCAGAGCAGTAATCTGTAAGCTAACTTCTTCGAAAAACTTCTCAATCTCGTAGAGAGGATGCCGTACAATGCCTGCTCCCGGCATTCGGTAGATCTGAAATCTGTTCTCTGAGACGACATTGTCTCTTAAGAAGTCGTGTGACGTCTGTTCATTTGTCTTGCCGTGAAATTCAATCCCATCACACTCGATGTCAAATGCGAGTTTATGGTCGCCAAGATTCATGAATAGTCCAAAATCAAGATAGTAATTCCCGACTCGATGCTGAGGACAGATCGCGATACCAATTTCATTTGAAAGCCGTTCAGGCAGTGAGTCCCCGGGAAGAACCACTTCGATTTGATCGCGCTCTATATAGCCCGCGTAATCTCCAAGGAGCAGAAAGGAGAAGACCGCACGCTCTATCGGGCTTTGGATAACATTCTCGCCGAGAGAGAGGACCTCCCTCTCAAAAAACTCACGCTCCCCTATTGCCTCAAAGTGCTTTAGTACTCGAAAGGTCAAATCATCGAGATGGATTTCGGTGATATGCCGAAATCCCCGCGTTGATTCATTCAACGAGCGGTTCTTACTTTCAATTTGTTTTGTGTGTGCTTCGTCTTCATATATCGACAATACAGAGTGCCCCCGGATGAACAGAACATAGCATGAACATAGTAGGTGTTAGGTTGAAGCGCCAGTTGTTTCACTGGATCATTTTGGCCCGCCTTTGTACTGATCGCTCACCACCCCCATAAACTCCCGCCATTCCCCCTTCGACATGCCGCTTGTCTCCTGCGTCACCTCTTCGCCCTTCAGCATGCGCCTCACACAGTCAATCGCCTTGCCCGACAGGTTCGCCCCACCCATCCGGTAATCCTCGAACGCGCCGTAGGCGGCGGGCACCCAGTCCTTGACGACTTCACAGATCGCATCGGCATAGACCCGGATCTCGTATTGCGCGTGGGGGTCGGCCCTGAGCCTCAGGAAGTGGAACAGGTTGTGCAGGTCCACCTTCCAGTACCATTGGGTATAGACATTGGCGGGCAGGTTCATCCGCGCCAGTTCCCGGGCCAGACCCTGTTGACCGTCCTGTGACAACATCTCTTCGTAATGATCATAGGCGCGCATGGCGTCATCGGTCAGAAGCCGCAGCACCCGGTCGGCCTCTTCCCCCGTCAGCGTCTCGCCCCGCCCCTGATTGTTCACCGTCGACTGCGCGGCCAGATGTTCGGGTGCGGGGATATAGAACTCGCGGTCGAGTATCGAATAGCGGGCCGAGTATTCGTTGACGTTGGCGGTGCGGTGGCGAATCCACTGGCGCGCGACGAAGACCGGCAGCTTCACATGCAGCTTGATCTCGCACATCTCGAACGGGGTCGAATGCCAGTGGCGCATCAGGTAGCGGATCAGCCCCTCGTCGTTCTGCACGGCCTTGGTGCCCTTGCCGTAGCTCACGCGCGCGGCCTGCACGATGGCGCTGTCGTCGCCCATATAGTCGATCACCCGGACAAAGCCGTGATCGAGCACCGGAATAGCCTTGTAAAGATGCGCCTCGATCCCCGGAACGGTGGCGCGCAGGGTGGGTTGGGTCGTGCTGCGCTGGTCGTCGATTTCCGCCTGCTGTTCGGGGGTCAGGGTCATGGTGTCCTCATGCGTTCCAGAGAGACTCACAAGACTACCATATCTGGGGTGTTTGACCAGTCCATAACGCCGGATATGGTGGCTGTGAATCGTGATGCCGGTGGCCTTGGCGGCGTTGCACCGGTGGCCTAGTGTGCCGCCAAAGAAGGAGCACAATGATATGGGCACAACATTCTATCACGTGATGGTCCGGGTTCTGGATCTGGAGAAGTCGATGAAGTTCTACGAGATGCTCGGATTTACCGAGGATCGCCGCACGACCAGCGAGCAGGGCCGGTTCACCAATGTGCATATGAGGGCCGATGGCGACGAGCGCGATACGCTGGAGCTGACCTATAACTGGGACGGGGATGACGGGTTGCCATCGGACAGCCGACATTTCGGGCATATCGCGGTGCTGGTCGATGACATCTATGAGATGTGCCAGAAGTTCATGGATGCGGGCGTGACGATCAACCGACCGCCGCGGGACGGGCACATGGCGTTTCTCCGGTCGCCCGACAACGTGTCGATCGAGCTGTTGCAGCGTGGCGATAGTCTTGCCCCCGCCGAGCCATGGGCCAGCATGGAGAATACCGGTCACTGGTAGGGCGCTTGCGGCGCTTTGCGCGCTGATACCCGGAGCGGCCGAGGCCGCCTGCCGGCTGGCACTGGTGCTCGCACTGGATGTGTCGGGCTCGGTGGACGACGTCGAGTACACGCTTCAGCTTGAAGGTATCGCCATCGCGTTGGAGACGCCCAAGATGCGCGATGCCATTCTGGCCTTTCCGGATGCGCCTGTGTCGCTGGCGATTTTCGAGTGGTCGGCCTCGTCCTATCAGCGGGATATTCTTGGCTGGACGAGCCTTGCCGGTGCGGACGATCTGACCGCCGTGGTCACCCACCTGCGGGCCTGGCGTCGCGGAGCGGCGCCTGAATCCACCGGGCTTGGCGCGGCCCTGCGCCATGCGGGCGAGAAGCTGGCCAACGGCCCGGCCTGCTGGCGTCAAGTCATCGATGTTTCCGGCGACGGGCGCAACAATGACTGGCCCGCGCCGCGGCACATCCGCGAGAGGGGGCCGCTGGCCGGGATCACGGTCAATGCGCTGGTTGTCGGAGAAGAGCGCCCGCATCCGAACGACCGGGAGAACGATCACTTGCAGGATCTGGCCGACTACTTCTCTGCGCGGGTGCTGCAGGGGCCCGATGCCTTCGTCGAAGTGGCGCATGGGTTCGAGGATTACGCCCGGGCCATGGCTCGAAAACTGCTGCGAGAGATCAGCGCACCTCCCATGGGCGCCCTGCCCCCGGTCGGGATTCGTCTGGTCGATCTGGAACACAGTTCCGGACCGGACGCGGGCGATAGCTGACCGCCCCACCGAAAAAAGCGCTTTTCCCATCAACCTACCCCTTTCTGTCCACGCTATCGCCACAATTCGCCCGATAAATGCTGCTTGGAGAATTTCGAGGGCCTGGGTGCATCTGCAATCCGGTGGCTGTTTTCGAGAAGCGGAAAGGAATACGTCATGCGTTTGGTGTTCGGGTTGGTCCTCATGCTGGGTCTTGGGCTTGCCGGCTTCGCTGTCTATATGGCTCAGGGCTATATCAGTGCGCACGAGGAAGAACTGGCAAGAGAGCGCGCCGCGCGTGCCCAGGTCGTTCCCACCACAGAGGTCTTCGTCAGCAAGCGGCCGGTTCGCTACGGCGAGCGTATCGATGCAGACGACGTGCGCAAAGTGCTCTGGCCCGTCGATGCCGTTCCAGAAGGTACCTTCACCGAGATGGAGACATTGTTCCCCGAAGGTGAACCGCCGCGCACCGTTTTGCGGGCGATGGAAGCTGGCGAAGCCATCATGGCCGTCAAGGTGACCGCTCCCGGCGAAGATGCCGGTGTTTCGTCCAAGCTGGCGGCAGGAATGCGGGCCTTCGCGCTTCGCGTCGACGTATCCTCCGGCGTGTCGGGCTTCCTGCGTCCGGGTGACAGGGTCGACATCTACTGGACCGGTTCGGGTACGACCCAGTCGGGCGGTACGCGGGAATTCACCAAGCTGATCCAGGCTTCGATCAAACTGATCGCGGTCGACCAGTCTGCGGACGAAGATCGCAACAACCCGACTGTTGCGCGTACCGTGACCGTCGAGGCGACACCAGTTCAGGTTGCGAAACTTGCGCAGGCTCAGGCAACCGGCCGCCTGCAGTTATCTCTGGTTGGTGCCGAGGATGAGAACCTCACCGCCGAAGTTCAGGTGGACCAGGGCACGCTCCTTGGTATCGAGGAAGAGGTGGTGATCGTTCAGGAGCAGGAGCGCACATGTACGATCCGAACCCGCCGCGGCGGAGAGATCGTGGAAGTGCCAATTCCCTGCACGAACTGATCGGGATCAAATCAACAAGGGCACCCCATCATCTTGGGGTGCCTTTTGATTCCGACCGCAAGAAATGCCGTGGTGTTGCGACTTATCCACATAAGGCAAGCCGCACAGGGCATTGATTCTTGCAAAAAAACATCTTCTCCCGCATGGTGACAGCAATCACGGGCATAAAGACCCGAAACGAGGCGTGATCGGAGAGGCAGGTCACATGAAAATCGATAGATTCCTAAAAGCAGCCCTTATCGGGTTTGCTGTTACGACGACGACCGTTTCGCTGGCGAATGCGGAAACCCTGCGTGTTTTGCGCGGTGATGCTTCGAGCAGCCTGAACGTTTCGATTAACCGTGCGGTTGTGGTGGAGGCGGAAACGCCATTCGCCGAACTGTCAATCGCCAACCCGGGTATTGCGGATATTTCGACCCTGTCGGACCGCACGATCTATGTACTGGGCCGGGCACCGGGGCGCACAACGCTCACGCTGCTGGGGCCGGAAGGTAACCTGATCGCCAATGTCGAAGTGTCGGTGACACCGGACGTGGCAGAGTTCAAAGAGCGGCTGCGCCAGATCCTGCCCGGCGAGGGCATCGAAGTGCGCACAGCCAATGACGGCATCGTCCTTTCCGGCACCGTCAGTTCGATCGCACGGCTCGACCGCGCCCTCGATCTGGCAGAGCGCTATGCGCCGGGACGGGTTTCGAACCTCATGACAGTGGGCGGCACACAGCAGGTGATGCTGAAGGTACGCTTTATCGAGATGGAGCGTTCGGTAACCAAAGGCCTGAACGCCGGTCTGACGGTCGTCGACGCGGGGACCGAAAGCGGCGCAAGCATTGGCCTTGGTTCAGGCGGCCTTGTCGATGGCACGACATTGGGCGCTCCCGGGTCGGCCGATCTGGCACTAACCGATGCGATCGGCCAGTTCGGGATCGGGTTCGACTTTGGCGGTGCATCGGTTGGTGTTCTGCTGGAAGCACTTGAATCCAAGAACCTTATCCGGACCCTTTCAGAACCGAACCTGGTTGCGCTTTCAGGACAGGAAGCATCCTTCCTGGCTGGGGGTGAGTACCCAATTCCCGTTCCTACGGGCGAAGGCGAAATTGGTATTGAATACCGGCCTTTCGGTGTGCAGCTGTCCTTCACACCCCGCGTTGTAGATGCGGACATCATCAACCTCGAACTGAACGCCTCGGTTTCGAGCATTGATGATGCGGTCATCACGCAGAACGGCTTCAACGTGAACCAGTTCAAGACGCGTCAGACCCAGACAACGGTCGAGATGCGGGACGGGGAAAGCTTTGCTGTTTCGGGTCTTCTTCAGGATGACTTCAATGATAGCGCAAGCCAGGTTCCATGGCTGGGCGACATTCCCGTCCTTGGCGCACTGTTCAGATCGGCAAACTACTCGCGCAATCAGACCGAACTTGTGGTGATCATCACACCATACCTGGTCACGCCGACGCGCGGCGAAGCCCTTGCGGTTCCAACCGACCGGATCCGTCCACCCACCGAGTCCGAACTGTTCCTTCTGGGTCAGACCGCCAGCCCCAACATGCCCCGTACGGGTGCAGCGGGTGAGGTCGCCAAGCAGGACTTCTCGGGTTCCTTCGGCTACGTGATGGAGTAAGAAAGATGACGAAGAAGCAGCTTAACATTCTTCTGATCGCCTCCTCGTCGCTGGCACTTGTGGCCTGTACCGCCGAGAACAGCGTTCGCTTCAACCAGGAAGCCGGGGCGTTCATCGATGAAGGTAACTTCGGAAACCCGACGATGAACAACACGCTCGTGATGACCGGGCAGAAGTCCTACGTGGTCAACCTCAATCGGCGCTTCGCCGAAGAGGTTGATACCTCGGTGAACTTCGCTTTCGACAGCGCGGTTCTGGACGGTGCGGCCCGGGCGACGCTGATGGAACAGGCCAACTGGATCCGTCAGTTCCCCGAGGTTCGGTTCAAGGTCTTCGGACATACCGACCTTGTCGGCAGCGAAGCGTATAACAAATCGCTTGGCCTACGCCGGGCCCGTGCGGCGGTGAACTTCCTGGTCAGCCAGGGCATCAGCCGATCACGTCTGGAGGCGGTGGTTTCGTTCGGAGAAACGCAGCCTCTGGTGGTTACGCAGGACGAAGAAGTCAAAAACCGTCGGACAGTAACCGAGGTGACCGGCTTCGTCAGAAACCACCCTGCGGTGCTGAATGGCAAATACGCCGCGATCATCTTCCGCGACTATGTCGCAGAGGGCGCGGTTCAAACTCCGGGCGGCGGTGAACTCGCCGGTGGTGAATAAAAAGCCGCCCTTTCCGGTCGTGTCAAGAAACCGAATAATTACGGTTTTTTAGCCTCAATGTCGCCAATATTGGCGGTCAATTTCTCAAAAGGTAACGGTGCGCGCGATTCTAGGGTCGCGCGCACGGGCACCGGCGAGAAGGGCCGCAGATGGCAAGGGACATTGGGGCTTTTTCTATTTCTCGCCGGCGTCCGGAAACGGAAGGACGTGAGGCAAAATGACGAGCACGGCAGCATTGCAGCCAGAACCATCGCCCATCGTGGCGTGCACGGTTTCTCGGGATGTACAGAACTTCGACCTTCTGATCGAAGACATGGAGGCGGAGCTTGGCGAAAGCTGGGGCGACCTGTCTTTCGAAGACGCCGCGGTATTTCTGGCCCAGGATGACTCCAACTCCCTTGAGTTCGTGGCAATCGCCATCGACGAAGAGGATGAGGACAATATCAGTCAGGTTGCCGAGACGATCCAGACCGCGATCCGAAAGAAGATCAAGGTTCTGGTCATCGCTGAGGATGTCAGCCCGATTGCGCTGCACCAGCTTCTGAAGCTCGGAGCGGAAGAGTTCGTTCCCTACCCGCTTCCCGATGGTGCATTGCACGATGCGATAGAACGGATGCGGCGCGCGCCGTCGGCCGCAGAACTCGCGACTGCGGCGGGAACGCTGAAGGCCACCGGTGATCGGGACGGTGTGGTTCTTCCGGTGCACGGTCTGGGCGGTGGTGTCGGCTCGACAACGTTCGCCGTGAACCTGGCGTGGGAACTGGCGAACATGGGGGAGGAAGGCGACGCTCCGCGTGTCTGCCTGCTGGATTTCGATCTGCAGTTCGGATCGGCATCGACCTATCTCGATCTGCCCCGTCGCGAGGCTGTGTTCGAACTTCTGCAGGATACCAGCGTGATCGACACCGATGCCTTTCTTCAGGCGTTGATGACTTTCAACGAAAAGCTCCACGTTCTGACGGCGCCTGCCGAGATGCTTCCACTCGACATAGTTGGACAGGAAGACGTCGAGCGGCTTTTGGAATTTGCGCGCACCAACTTTGATTACGTTGTGATCGACATGCCATCGGTCGTGGTACAGTGGACCGAGACGGTTCTGCATGCCGCGCATGTGTACTTCACCATGCTGGAGCTGGACATGCGCTCTGCCCAGAACACTCTGCGCCTGATCCGCGCGCTCAAGGGCGAGGAACTGCCGGTTGAAAAGCTGCGTTACATTCTTAACCGCGCGCCGAAGTTCACCGATCTGACCGGCAAAAGCCGTGTCAAGCGGATGGCAGAAAGCCTTGATATCAAAATCGAAGTGCAGATCCCCGATGGCGGCAAGCCCGTGACCGAAGCAGGGGATCATGGTTTGCCGCTCTCCGAGGTTGCAGGCAAAAGCCCCGTGCGGCGCGAAATTCAGAAACTCGCAAAGTCGGTCCATGAACTGAACCAGTCCGAAGCGGTCGGCGGCTAATCTGAGATAAGAGGGGACGCACAGTGTTTTCGAAATACAAGAAGGGCGGCGACAATCCGGCTGCTCCAAACCCGAAACTTCAATCCATCGACGGCGGTGCCCCGGCGGCCACGCCCGCGCCCGCCACGCCTGCATCGATGCGCAAGCCGATGGCGACCCAGAAGGTCCCGGCCCAGGCAGCACCCGCCGACAAGGAAAAGAAGCGCAAGGAACGGCTGAGCGAACTGAAGCTGGAACTGCACAAGGCTCTTCTAGAAAACCTGAACCTCGGCGCGCTTGAAGGCGCATCGGAGCAGGACCTGCGCGCCGAGATCATCGCGATCTCAAGCGAGGCGCTCGAAGACATGGGCGTCGTTCTGAACCGCGAAGAGCGGTCGACGCTGAACCAGGATCTTTATGATGAAGTGACGGGGCTCGGGCCCCTCGAACCGCTTCTGAAAGATGAAAGCGTCAACGACATCCTGGTTAACGGACCGCAGCAGGTTTTCGTCGAACGTGCCGGGCGGCTTGAACTGACCGACACCACGTTCAAGGACGAAAAGCACCTTCTTCGGATCATCGACAAGATCGTGTCGGCCGTGGGCCGGCGGGTCGATGAATCGAACCCCTATGTCGACGCGCGTTTGCAGGACGGGTCGCGTTTCAACGCCATGGTACCACCCATCGCGGTGGACGGGTCGCTTGTCTCCATTCGTAAGTTCAAGAAGGAAAAGCTTGCCGTTGACGACCTCGTCAATTTCGGCGCCTTTACCGAAGAAATGGCCGCCTACCTGCAGGCCGCGGTGGCGACGCGCCTGAACATCATCGTCTCGGGCGGTACCGGTTCCGGTAAAACCACCACGCTGAACGCGCTGTCATCCTTCATCGACAATGACGAGCGTATCCTGACCATCGAGGACACGGCGGAACTTCAGCTTCAGCAGACCCATGTCGGCCGGATGGAAAGTCGACCGGCGAACGTGGAGGGCAAAGGGGCGGTCTCTCAGCGTGACTGTCTGCGAAACGCCCTCCGGATGCGTCCCGACCGCATCATCGTCGGCGAGACGCGGGGCGAGGAAGTGATCGACATGCTGCAGGCCATGAACACTGGCCACGACGGGTCCATGACCACGATCCACGCCAACAGCGCCCGCGACGGCGTCAGCCGTCTGGAAAACATGATCGCGATGGCCGGTATCGAAATGCCGCTCAAAGCGGTCCGGTCTCAGATTTCGTCGGCTGTAAACCTGATCGTGCAGGCATCGCGTCTACAGGATGGTTCGCGCCGCATGGTGTCGATCACCGAAGTGACCGGCATGGAAGGCGAGGTCATCTCGATGCAAGAGGTGTTCCGGTATCAGCGCGTTGGCCTGACGCCCGATAACAAGATCATCGGACACTTCACGGCGACCGGCATTCGAAGCCACTTTTCGGAGCGGTTCCGGATGTGGGGTTACGATCTGCCAGCATCGATCTTTGAACCCTTCGCCGCGGAGTAAATCACATGACGCTCAGCGCAGAACCGATTATTTACGGTCTCATTTTCGTCGGTGTGCTTGTCATCGTCGAAGGCCTTTATCTCACGGTATTCGGCAAATCGATCAGCCTGAACAGCCGGGTCAATCGCCGCCTCGAAATGCTCGAAAAGGGCGCGGGCCGGGAACAGGTGCTGGAACAGCTCCGCAAGGAAATGTCCCAGCACATGAAGTCGCGGTCGATCCCGCTTTATGCGATCCTTGCCGACAAGGCGCAGAAGGCGAACATCGCCTTCACACCGCAACAGTTGGTCATGGTCATGTTGCTCCTAACGGTCGTCGCCTTCGTGGGGCTGACGTTCGGAACGGCGGCAACCCTTCCGATCCGGATCATCGTATCGGTCGTGATGGGTGTGGGCGGCGTGTTCGTCTGGGTCAACAACAAGGCAAAGAAGCGCCTCGACCTGATCGAGGAACAGCTTCCCGATGCCGTGGAGCTTATGGTCCGAAGCCTGCGTGTGGGACATCCGTTCAGCGCCGCGCTTCAGATCGTTGCCAAGGAAGTGCCCGACCCGCTGGGGTCGGAAATGGGCGTGATCTCGGACGAGGCGGCCTATGGCCGGGATGTATCGGAAGCCCTGAAAAGCATGGCCGAGCGGATGGACATGCAGGATTTGCGCTTTCTGGCCGTCGCCGTGACGATCCAGCAGCAGTCGGGCGGTAACTTGGCCGAGATCCTTGCAGGTCTGGCCAAGGTGATCCGGGCGCGATTCCGGCTGTTCCGCCGGGTGAAGGCGATCACCGCGGAAGCCAAGTGGTCGGGCATGTTCCTGTCGTTCTTCCCGATCGGCGCGCTGATCATGATCACCGTGATCGAGCCGAACTATTACGACGACGTGCGCGAAACCGCTTACTTCATTCCAGCCTGTTTCGTTGTCGCAGGCTTCCTCATCGCGAACATCTTTGTGATGCGGGCACTCGTGAACATCAAGGTTTGAGGCAGTTACGCAATGGAACTCTTCGCACGATTCAACACCTTCCTGACAGACCGGTTCGGAGAACTCGGACCGCTTCTGGTGGTCGGCATTCTTGGCCTGTTCCTGATCCTGCTGACACTGCCGATCCTTCTTCGCAAGCAGGAAGACCCGCTGGACAAGCTCCGCGATGCCGCGCGCGGCAGGACGACACCCGCGCCGACCGGCAAGAAGCAGGCGCTGCGGACCGGCAACAGCAACAAGCTTGATAAATACGCCACATTCCTAGAGCCGAAGGACGAAGAGGAATACTCTGCCGTCCGGCTCAAACTGATGCAGGCGGGTTACCGGTCGAAAACAGCGGTCCAGACATATCACTTCCTGCAATTCGTTCTGGGTATCGGTTTTCTCATCCTCGGTGCGCTTTATGCGGTTCTTCAATCTGCGACGGCCGAGCCGACGGCAACACGCCTGATCCTCTACGTCCTTGGTCCCGGTATCGTCGGCTATCTGCTGCCGAAATACTGGGTTACGAAGCGGCAGCAGGAACGGCAGGAAGAGATCACCAACGGATTCCCGGACTCGCTTGACCTGATGCTGGTCTGCGTCGAAGCGGGGCAGTCGATGGACCAGGCGATCAACCGCGTTTCGAACGAGGTTCGTCCGGGCTATCCCTCTCTTGCCGACGAGTACGAGATCGTCAGTCACGAGATGAAGGCGGGTAAGGACAGAACGCAGGTGCTGCGCGACATGTCGGAACGCGCCGGCGTCACGGATGTTTCGTCCTTCGTCACGGTGCTGATCCAATCGGCCACGTTCGGTACACCGATTTCGGAAGCTCTCCGGGTCTATGCAGCCGAGATGCGGGACAAGCGGGTGATGCGTGCAGAAGAAGCCGCCAACAAACTGCCGACGAAGATGACGTTGGCCACTATGATGTTGACGGTTCCGCCGCTTCTGATCATCCTGATCGGACCTTCTATCTACGAAATCTCGCAGACGCTATCGACGGCCACATTCTTCTAGGAGCTCATGCGCGCTTTTCCGGCGATCCTTCTCGCCCTTGCCCTCGCGGTTCTGGCCGCCTGCGATGTCGCGGGCGGCCTTCGCACGGATCGTGACAGTCCATTTGCGCCGGGTGTGGACAGCCGCGCCAGCTCGGATGTGGACGGGCTGATCGTCGGACACCGGCTGATGCAAGCATCTGAGTACGAACTGGCGATCAGGGCCTACAATAGGGCCTGGTTCGAACAGGGCATCAGCGCCGATGTCCTGTCGGCCATCGGGTCGGCCCATCTTAAGCTTGGCCGACTTGGCCGTGCCGAGGAACTCCTGCGGCAATCCCTTGCTCTGGATGAGGAATTCGTCCCCGCCTGGAACAATCTTGGTGTCGTTCTGATGGAAAAAGGCAACTACGGAGAGGCAAGCCGCGTCTTCGAACGCGCGTTCAAACTGGATAGTGGCGAAAGTGCCGATATCCGTGACAATTTGCGTCTGGCACTCGCAAAAATTGAAAATCCGGCCTATTCTGAGCCTCAGAATAGTGGACCCGCATTGGTTCGGCGCGGCACCGGGGAATACCTGTTGCTGACCGGGCCGTAAAAACAACCGCGGGCCGAGTTGAGCAGGAAAAAGGACCAGGCATCCCATGCGTCAGACCGGACTGATTGCGCTCTGCCTTGGCAGCACGGTGTTGCTGTCGGCATGTGCGGAACCCGACAAAGCCGCCGAAGTCGAGCGGGCATTGCAAAGCGTCAATGCGATCGATGACAGCAACCTGAACGATCTTATGCTGACCTCTGCCGACCCGGGCGAGGCCGTGCGGTATTTCCGCCGCGCTCTGGCAAACGAACCGGACCGTACGGATTTCAAACGTGGCCTCGGCCTGTCGCTGATCCGCGCCGATGCGCCGAACGAGGCGGTGATCGTCTTGGGCGATCTGGTTCGGACACCGGATGCGACAGAGCAGGACAAGGTTTCGCTCGCCGACGCGTTGATCCGCGCCGGTGAATGGGACCGGGCCGAAGAGACGCTGGACTCGATCCCGCCGACCTATGAGACCTTCGCCCGTTACCGGCTTGAAGCCATGGTCGCCGACAGCAACAAGGAATGGGACGCGTCGGACAGTTTCTATGAAACGGCGCTCGGGCTGACGACAAAACCGTCGGGTGTTCTGAACAACTGGGGTTACTCGAAACTCAGCCGCGGCGACTTCAAGGGCGCAGAGCGCCTGTTTGCCCAGGCGATCACCTATTCGCCGGGCCTGTTCACCGCAAAGAACAATCTTGTTCTGGCCCGAGGCGCCCAGCGGAACTATGAGCTACCCGTGTTTGCCATGACTCAGGTAGAGCGCGCGCAGTTGCTGCATACCGCTGCCCTGAGCGCGATCAAGCAAGGCGATGTGGCAACAGGCAAGGGCCTGTTGCGGCAAGCCATCGATACGCATCCGCAGCATTTCGAGGCTGCTGCGCGCAGCCTCGATGCGCTGGAATCTAACGTCTCGAACTGACACAGGGCAGCGCAATGGCGATCGATGCCGTCACGGCGCTGCTTTTTATTCCTTTTGCGCTTCCCATAGGCATCTGGGTGGCGTGGAACGACATGAAGTTCATGAAGATCCCGAACAAGGCGGTCTATGCCCTGTTCGGCGTATTTGTGGTGGTCGGTCTGGTCGCCCTGCCCTTTGAAGAGTATCTGTGGCGCTACCTTCACATGATCGTCGTTCTGGTGATCGGCTTTCTTGCAAACATGGCGCGCGCCATGGGTGCGGGAGACGCCAAGTTTCTTGCCGCGATGGCTCCCATGCTGGATCGCGGTGATCTGCACATCCTGCTGATCCTGTTCTCCGGTGTCCTTCTCGCGGCTTTCTTTACGCACAGGATCTTTCGCATGGTTCCCGCGATGCGCCGGGCCTTCCCCGACTGGCAAAGCTGGGACCGTGGGGATTTCCCGATGGGGCTTGCCCTTGGCGGCGTCCTGATCCTGTATCTGCTGCTTGGCGCCGTGAACGGCGCCTAGGGATCAATTGTTCAGCCGGTAAAGGCGCAGCCGCGGCGTCTCGCGGACCAGCGTGACGTCAGGCGCGGGTCCAAGCGCATCCAGAATAACCCGCCGCGCTCGCGGGCTTATCGGGCAAAGCGGGACAACCAGATGATTTGCAGATTCAATGCCCGACAACGATCCATAGTTCCAGGGGGCGCCGCCCGGCAGGGCATCCAGGCCGAAAAGCCAATGCGCGCTGATGATATCCGCGACAAAAACGGGCCCATCCCCGGCCCGAAGATCACCTGCAACAGCACGAAGCACCGAACGCAGTCCGGTGATTGCCTCGCACTCCGGAAGATCCATTTCGGCGAAACGGGGCGGCGTGTGAGAGCTTCGCGGATCCGGTACCACATCGAACACTTCGCCGGGCACGTTGAGTTGCTGCCTGCCGCGGATCAGTTCGGCCGAATTGCGCGACAGAAATATGCCGTCCTCTTCGGCAACCAGGGGCACATGAGTCTCGGTCGGCGTGAAAAGATGGCGCGGCGCGCTTAACCCATGGGTCAGCGCAATTGGCGCGGCCAGAACCGCTGCCGCCACCCCGGCCACACCGATCGCGCGCCGCGGCAGATCACCCTCGCCGTCCGGATCGGGACGCATCGCAATCAGAATCACTGCAAGCAAGATCAACCATATGGAATCATTTCCGAAATTTTGCCAAGTGACATAGGTGAACGCAGGAAAGAGCAGGAGAAGACCAAGACCCATAGACCTTTGCCCAATCCGCCGTAAAAGAAACGCGGCCCCCATCAACACGGCGGTACCGGGCAGATAAGGGGGCGAAACGATCAGATCCGAAAAGCTCTGCCCCGGCGCCGCCCTTAACTCCGATGCGGATACAGTCTGAAGATCCGCAAGATAACCCATCCAATAGGCGTGCCCCAGGACGGCCCAAAGGATCGCGGCAAGCAGAAGGCCGGTAGTCAGCGCCGATATCAGCATCAGCATCTCCCGCCTCAGCAGTAGGAGGGCCGCGATCACCGGAGCGAAAGCTACGAAATACGTGATCTTCAGCAAAACAAGCGCCGCCAACCCCGCGCCGATCAGCGCGCCGTCCAGCAAAGGCCGTGCTTCAGACCTGTTCGGCAGAAGTGCCAGAAGGATCACAGCAAAGATCACCGCCCAGGCCCAGCGATTGTAATGCATTGAAATCGCGAGATTTCCAGTCGCACCATGGCTGAGCGACATGAGCAAAAGAACGGTGATGGCGGCGAAGACATAACCCGTAACCGGTGGCAGTCGCGTTGCAGCGGCCCGAAAAACCCAGATCGCGGCAATGGCGGCGAAAAGGGCCTGCCCCAGCGCAAAAGACAGCCCCAGATCGAAACCCGCTTTCGCAAGAATTGCGAATGGCGCAAAGGCCAGCCCGCCCACGGGCGTCATGAAATCCACATGCGGCACCGCACCCGCGCGCATCCTTTTCAGAATATCGGCAAAATGCAGGACATCACCGTCGAAATGGGTGATATGCAAGCCGCCCTTCAGGGGCACAGAAAGCGCCGAGGCGATCAAAAGAACCGCCATCAAAACCGCAAGACTCAAGGGTTTTGGCCCGCTCATCCCTCTCTCTTTCCCTTTTTTGGCCACATTAGCGCGTAAGAGTGCGGTCGAGAACGCCATTGTCGACACATGGGCAAGTATTTGGATGGCCCGTGTCCGACAAGGCGCAGAACGTGCGTAAGTCAGGATGACCCGACAATGAACATGCAGACGACGACTGTGATGAGCCCTCCCGCACCCCGGGGGTTGTCCGAGATGAAACTCCCCATCGTCATGATGCGGGATATTCTCTTGAAGACGATGTTCCGGATGAATCTGGAGATGGCGACCGATCTGGCCAAGGCCGTCTGCCTGCCCGTCTCGGTGACGCAGGAACTCATAGATATGGCACGCGGTCAGAAGCTTCTGGAAGCGACCGGTACGCTGCACGCCAACTCCGGCGGCGAGATGGGATACCAGCTGACGGATGCAGGCAAGGCCCGCGCCCATGATGCGCTTGCACAATCCGAATATTACGGCCCCATGCCGGTACCGCTTCAGGTCTATCAGGAGCAGGTGAAGCGTCAGTCGATCCGCAACATTCACATCACGCGCGAGCAATTGACAGGTGCGATGGGTCATCTGATCCTGCCCGATCATCTCTTGGATCACCTCGGCCCTGCGGTCGGTGCTGGTCGTTCGATCCTGATGTACGGCCCGCCGGGTAACGGTAAATCGTCGATCTCGAACGGTATTCGCGACGCATTGGGTGACAAGATCTATGTGCCCCGTGCGATCGAGTATTCCGGTCAGGTGATCACGGTCTATGACCCCATCGTGCATTCGGCCGCGGAAGAACAGGAAGAAGACCCCAACAGTCTGCGCCGCTCATCCGGGCGCTACGACACGCGCTATGTGCTCTGCGAACGGCCCACGGTGATCACCGGTGGTGAACTGTCCCTGTCGATGCTGGACCTTGTCTATAACCCGACGGCACGGACCTATCAGGCACCGCTGCAGTTGAAATCGACCGGCGGCATCTTCATCGTCGACGACCTTGGCCGTCAGGAAGAACCGCCGCAGGCACTGGTCAACCGCTGGATTGTTCCGCTGGAAGAATCGAAAGACATCCTGTCGCTCCAGTCGGGCGAGAAGTTCGAAGTGCCCTTCGACACGCTGGTGATCTTTTCCACCAACTTCCACCCGAACGAGATCTTCGACAAGGCCGCCCTTCGCCGGATCTTCTACAAGATCAAGATCGACGGGCCGAACCAGGAAGATTACCTCAAGATCTTTGCGATGGTCGCGAAGAAACGGAAAATGCCGCTGGACGAGGATACGCTTATCCACTTGATGAAAAACAAGTATCCCGAGATCGACAGTGTCTATGCGAACTATCAGCCGATCTTCCTAATCGACCAGATGATCTCGATCTGCGAATTCGAGGGCATCCCGCTTCAGATGTCTCCGGAACTTGTGGACCGTGCCTGGGCGAACATGTTCGTCCGCGACGAAACGATCATCCACTAACCCTTGCACCCCCTCCCCGGCTGGTCTTTTCTGGACCGGAACGGGGAGGATGCGATGCTTTCATCAATCGGAGTGGCCGGGTGTGGCCGAATGGGCCAGCCCATGCTAACGGCCCTGCGTGGTGCCGGTCTGCCGGCTCGCGGGTTCGATATCCGCGCGCCCGAAAGCTACGGCGATTTTGCCCCGGCGATGACCGACGATCCGGATGCATTCTCATCAGGTCTGACCTGCCTGATCTCTGTTGTCCGCGACACCGACCAAACCGACGAGGTTCTGTTCGGACCGCAGGATTTCGTGACGCGCGCCAAGGATCTTAAAGCCATCGTGATCTGTTCAACGCTTAGCCCGCGCTATGTGCGGGATCTGCGCGCGTGCGTTCCAGACCATGTCCGGCTTGTCGATGCGCCCATGTCCGGGGCGGTTGTTGGGGCGGTTGAACGACGATTGAGCTTCATGATCGGGGGTGTCGACGAAGATGTGCTGCCATTGATGCCGCTTTTCGAGGCGATGGGGCAGAACATATTCCGGATGGGTGGTTTTGGGGCAGGTGCGAAAGCGAAGACTCTCAACAATCTTCTGGCCTGCGCCTCGACCGCGATGACGCGGCTGGTGCTGGACTGGGCGGATGAGGCTGGGCTGGACGAGGCCACGCTGCTGAATCTGATCTCCAAATCATCGGGTCAGAACTGGCTGGCCTCCGGGATTGACGAGATCGAATTTGGGCGTGATGGTTATGCTCCCGACAACTCGATAGCGATCCTTGTGAAAGACGTCGAAGCTGCGTTGGACGACGCCCCCAAGGGTGCCGATACATCCCTGCCCAAGGTCGTTCGCGACCAGATTCTAAACCTTACACCACGCCCGAAATCATAATAGTTTAGTATTAAACAATCTAATGAACGTATTGCCCGGAAGCATCCAAGACTGGTTCTCGGCCCGGGGATGGTCGCCGCATCCGCACCAGATTGACATGCTCGAACGTGCGGGCAATCCAGCACTTTTGCTGATTGCACCGACCGGCGGCGGCAAGACACTGGCCGGGTTCCTTCCAAGTCTTACAGAGCTTGCGGATGGGGCACATGACGGTCTGCACACCCTTTACATCTCACCGCTCAAGGCGCTCGCCGCGGATATCAGGCGCAACCTCGGCACCCCGATCAATGAAATGGGGCTGCCGATCCGGGTCGAGGATCGCACCGGTGATACCAGTACGACGCGCAAGAAACGCCAGCGCGCCGACCCGCCGCATATCCTCTTGACCACCCCTGAATCGCTGGCCCTGCTCCTGAGCTACGAGGACGCACCGCGCATGTTCGCGGGTCTTCAACGGGTCATCGTCGACGAGATCCACGCATTGGCGGAATCAAAGCGTGGCGACCAACTCATGCTGGCGCTGACACGGCTTCAGGGGTTGGTGCCCGATCTGCGCCGTGTCGGCCTGTCCGCCACGGTCGAGGATCCGGCCGCGATTGCACGGTTTCTGGCGAAACACCCCGACCCGTGCGAGGTGCTTCACGCCGATCCGGGGCCTGATCCGGATATCAGCATGCTTGAGACAGAGACCATGCCGCCATGGTCGGGCGGTGGTGGCAAATACGCTATCGCTGCCGTGCTCGATCAGGTACGCAAGCACCGTACCACGTTGATTTTCCACAATACGCGGGCACAGGCCGAGATATTCTTTCACAACCTGTGGCTTGCGAACGAGGACGATCTGCCAATCGGCATCCACCATGGCAGCCTCGCCCGCGAACAGCGGGAACGGGTCGAGGCCGCAATGGTGGCCGGCGAGTTGCGCGGCATCGTCTGTACCGGAAGCCTTGATCTGGGCATCGACTGGGGGGATGTGGATCTGGTCATTCAGGTCGGTGCGCCGAAGAACGTCAAACGGCTGGTCCAGCGCATCGGGCGCGCGAACCACCGCTACAATGCGCCGTCAAAGGCCCTGCTGATCCCGGCAAACCGGTTCGAAGTGGTCGAATGCGTTGCCGCCCTTCAGGCCGCGCGCGAACATGATCTGGATGGCGAGCCGCGGGGTCCGGGGCCGCGCGATGTCTTGTGCCAGCACATTCTGATCGCCGCCTGCGCGGGCCAGTTCGATGCCGACGCGCTTTATGCGCAGGCCAAGACAGCGGGAGCATTCGCGACGCTCACCAGAGGCGCGTTCGACGATTGCCTCGATTTTGTGGCGACGGGCGGCTACGCGCTCCGCGCCTATGACCGGTGGAAACGGCTGAAACAGCGCGCCGACGGGATGTGGGAGTTGCGCGATCCACGCGCCGCTGCACGGATCAGGATGAACATCGGCACGATCCAGGACACAGACACGCTCAAGGTCCGCCTGCGGGGCCGTGGCAAACCGCTGGGCGAAGTCGAGGAAGGTTTCGCAGCGTCGTTGACAGAGGGCGACACGTTTCTGATCGGTGGTCAGGTTGTGCGCTATGAGGGCCTGAACCAGATGACGGTAGAGGTGACGCGGCGCGCAGACAAACCGCCGAAAATCGCGACTTTCATGGGCACGAAGTTTGCAACATCCACGCAGCTCAGCCAGCGCATTCTAGAGATGTTTCGCCAGAAAGACTGGCCGGACCTGCCGCAACACACGGCGGACTGGCTGCGCCTGCAGCGGGATCGGTCGAAACTGCCGGAGGCCGACCGGATCCTGGTCGAGACCTTCCCCCATGACGGGCGCGAACAGATGGTTGTCTATGGATTTGCCGGGCGCAACGCGATGCAGACGCTGGGGCTGTTGCTGACCGCGCGGATGGAAGAGATGGGACTGGCGCCCATGGGATTCGTCTCAACCGATTACGCTGTCCTGATCTGGGGGCTTGATCGGGTTCCCGACCCGGCACCCCTGTTCGATCCCGATGCGTTGCGGGCTGGTTTCGAGGCGTGGCTGGCCGGAAACGCGGTAATGAAGCGCACCTTCCGGGCCTCTGCCACAATCGCGGGGCTTCTGGAACGAAACACGCCCAGCACCCGCAAATCCGGGCGCCAGGCGACCTTTTCGTCGGACATCCTCTATGACACGCTCTCGAAGTACGATCCCGGCCATCTGATGCTGCAGATCACGCGCGAAGAGGCACTGCGCGGCCTTGTCGACTTTGGGCGGATCGACGAGATGCTGACACGCACCGGCGGTCGGATCGATCATGTCGAGCTTGACCGTGTAACGCCCCTTGCCGCCCCTCTGTTTCTGGAGCCGGGAAGGGTGCCCGTGCATGGGCTGGCAAATGAGCGCCTGCTGGATGAAGAAGTCACGCGGCTTCTTAACACATCGGGCCTTGCGGATATCGAACCTGCAAAGTCCAGATGGCGGGTGCCCTACTGATCGCTCTTGCCATCCTTCCCCGGATCGGCCACGAACGAAGCATGAACACCCAGGAATGCACGATCCCGATCCAGGGCGAAGACCTGCGCCCACTTCCCTCGGGCGCGCTTTTTTGGCCGGCCCGGGGGATCTTGTGCGTCTCAGATCTTCACCTGGGAAAATCAGACCGCATCGCGCGCCGCGGCGGAACCCTGCTGCCACCCTATGAGACCCGGGACACGCTCACCCGGCTGGAGGCCGACATTGCCCGGACGCAGGCCGAAACCGTGATCTGCCTCGGCGACAGTTTCGACGATTGTGCCGCGGCGGACAGTCTTGATGATGACGAGGTGATCTGGATCACCCGCCTGCAGGCCGGGCGGCGCTGGATCTGGATCGAAGGAAACCACGACCCCGGCCCTCTGTCGCTGGCCGGGACCCATCTGGTTGAACTGCACGAAGGCCCGCTACGGTTTCGCCATATCGCGCAGGCTGACGCGTCAGGCGAGATTTCCGGACATTATCACCCGAAGGCCGAGATCAGTGTTCGGGGGCGCTTGGTCAGGCGGCGCTGTTTTCTGTTCGACGCCGACCGGGTCATCCTGCCCGCCTTTGGGACCTATACGGGCGGGTTGCGCTGGACTGCGCCAGAGTTGCAGTCTCTGATGGGTCGCGGGTCGCAGGCTGCCCTGCTTGGCGATCCGGTTCGTGTGCTGCCAGTACCGGGTTGCAGTTCAGGCTAGCCGGTCGGCCACTTCCTGTTCCACCAGTTCCCGGTAATTGCGGCTGACCGGAATCTGTGTCCCGCATGTCAGGCGCAAGAACATCCTGGCGCCGTCCTGCACAATCGCTTCAACCGCATCATAGGCGACCCAATGGGACCGATGAACGCGCAGGCCCATTGTATCCCCGACCTCGTCCACAGCGTCGGAAAACCGCATCAAAAGGGACGTTCGGCCAACATCGGTGTAAACATCCACATAATGATCCCGCACACCGATCCGGTGGATGGAACTCGCCTGTTCCTCCAATCGTCGCAAAAGCCGCGGCACGTTGATATTCGTCCGGCGATCCTCACCCGACACTTCCGGCTGCAGGAAATGGTGCAATATCGCCGCCGCCATCGGGATGCTGAAGTTGATCCCCGCCATCATCGCCGGGTGCATGAACTGCTCCTGCGGGACGCTGGCCACCGAAGCCGTGATCCAGAACAGCGGCGGTGTAAAAAAGGCCATGAACAATACAGAGATCGCAAAATCCGCTGGCCAACTCGCGATGCCCGGTGACAGGTAGTGGACCAGGGGCCGTATCGTGAAACCGATTATAAAGGACAGCGCGATGATGCCGGGCCAGTAAATCGCCCGCTCGGCCATCGTGAGGCCGTTATACGTGCCAAACGGTCCCGCCAGTGTCATTGCGGTGGACGAGATTATCCACAAGACAATGACTTTCTTCGAAAAAAGCGTATCGAAATATGACTTTACAGCTTCGGTCATGAACATGTTCAGTGCATGAGATTTGGCGACGAACGCAAGGGGGAAAATCATTGCGTTTGTCTCCCGTCTTCCGGAAGATGCCGCATGATATCCCTTTTCAGTTGGAAGATTTGAACGAAAATGAGCTCTGACGGCCCTTCTGAGATACGGATTTCCCCTTCGATCTCCGCGAAAATCCGTGCAAGCTTTGCCGCACAGGGCCTCATGTCGACGCTGGGAGCGCAGATTTCCGGGCTCTCCGAGGGAAACTGCCGGATTTCGGCACCGATTCGCGACAATTCGGCCCAGCAGATGGGCTATGCCCATGCCGGCCTGACTTTCGCAATCGGAGACAGCGCGCAGGGATATGCCGCTCTCTCGATGATGGCCGAGGGTGATGAGGTGGTCACCGCCGAGATGAAGATCAACCTTCTGGCACCGGCGAAAGGCGCTCTCCTCATCGCCGAGGGGCGTGTTCTGCGCGCCGGGCGGCGCGTGATCGTGACCGAAGCCGATGTCTGGACCTCGGATAACGACGGAACATCCAAACGGCATGTGGCGCGCCTGCTTGGAACGATGATGCCGGTTCGTACCTAGCTTTCGCCCGGTCCCGGCGCGGTGAATCCTGCGCCTTTATGGCTCCCGTCGCAAAACGGCTTGTTCGATGACATGCCGCAGCGGCACAGAAAGGCGCGGGTGCCACGGTGCAGGCGGTCGCCCGCAGCCGCTGTGATCTCCAGCGGGCCCCGGGCCTCGATCGGTCCGTCTTCGCAGGGGATCAGCTCCAGTTCCGTCCCCGGCGTGTCCGCAGCCGCATCCTTGCCCGACGGCTCCGGCGCCCCGGTCGCCCTGAACCCGGCCTTCACATGCGAGAAATCACAGAATGGCATTTTCTCCGACTTGCCGCAGCGGCAGAGCGTTGCTCGGATCATGGGCTCGCCGTCGACGATGAGGTTCCCGTGAAACGCATTCGGGCCGTTTTCCTGAACGGCCACGCGGTTGATCCCCGGCGGCGTCTCGGAAAGCCCGCCCTCGAGCCGCTCGAAAGTCAGCGCGCCCGATGGGCAGGTTCGGATCATCGCCGCGATTTCCTCGGCTGGCGCGGCATCGGGATCGACCCAGGGCCGGCGCTCCGGATCAAAGACCTGCGGCAGTTTCAGGAAACAGTTCCGCGCGTGGACGCACCGCGACATGTCGAAACTGATCGCGATATCCTTACCTTCGTAACGTCTTGGCTTGGCCATCAGAGCCTCCTCCGATTGATCGGTTCAGAGCATCCGATCACGGGGCTGGGGTCAAGCCGTCAGTCCCTCGGGCTCCGGCAATCCGTTCGATCGACAGCATGCAGTGAGCGTATTGGCCAGAAGACAGGCGATTGTCATCGGCCCGACGCCGCCCGGAACCGGCGTGATCGCACCGGCCACCGCGGCGGCGCTCTCGAAGTCCACGTCGCCCACCAGCCTGTTCTTTCCGTCCCGTTCGATCCGGTTGATGCCCACATCGATCACCGTCGCGCCGGGTGCAATCCAGTCGCCCGGCACCATTTCGGGCCGACCGACCGCCGCGACGACGATATCGGCGCGCCGGACAACCTCGGGCAGGTCCTTCGTCCGCGAATGGGCGATCGTGACCGTGCAGCTGTCACCCAGAAGAAGCTGTGCCATCGGCTTGCCCACGATGTTCGACCGCCCGATCACGACCGCGTTCAGTCCCGAAAGACTGCCATGGTGCTCGCGCAGCATCATCAGGCATCCCAAAGGCGTACAGGGCACCATCGATTTCTGCCCGGTCGCCAGAAGCCCCACATTCGAGATATGAAACCCGTCCACATCCTTCGCAGGATCAATCGCGTTGATCACAAGATCTTCGTTCAGGTGTTTCGGCAGCGGAAGCTGCACCAGAATACCATGGATGGTCGGGTCAGCGTTCAACTCGGCCACCACCGCCAAAAGATCGGCCTCCGACGTGTCCGCATCCAGCTTGTGCTCGACCGATTTCATCCCCGCCTCGATTGTCTGCTTGCCCTTCGAGCGGACATAGACCTGACTGGCCGGGTCTTCGCCAACCAGTACAACCGCGAGACCGGGGGTGATCCCGTGATCCGCCGTCAACCGGGTTACATGGTCCGCGACCTTGCCGCGCACCGTTGCTGCTAATGCCTTACCGTCAATGATCTTCGCGCTCACGCCCTGTCCTTCGTCTTGTCATAAATACGCATGCGCCCCCAGGCGCGCGGCGGGTGAAGGGGGCTCGATGCCCCCGCCGCCCGCCCCCTCGCTAGAACAGACCTTCGATCTGCCCTTCGTCATTCAGATGTATCGCCTCGGCCGACGGCACGCGCGGCAGGCCCGGCATCGTCATGATCTCACCGCAGATCGCCACGACAAACCCTGCGCCCGCCGACAGCCGGACTTCGCGGACGGGAACGGAATGCCCGGTCGGCGCGCCGCGCCGGTTCGGGTCGGTCGTGAACGAATACTGCGTCTTCGCCATGCAAACCGGCAGTTTGCCATACCCCTGCTCTTCCCACTGGCGCAGCTGATCCCGGATTTTCTGATCGGCAAGCACCTCGTCGGCACGGTAGATCCGCTTCGCGATGGTCTCGATCTTCGCAAAGAGACCCATGTCATCGGGATAGATCGGCGCAAAGTTTGCCTCGCCCTTATCTGCGATCTCCGCGACGCGTGTTGCGAGCTCCGTGATCCCCGCCGATCCCTTGGCCCAGTGCTTGCAAAGGAATGCCTCGGACCCTTGCGTCTCGACGAACGCCTGAACCGCAGCAACCTCGGCATCGGTATCCGAGATGAAGTGATTGATCGCGACGACAACCGGAACTCCGAAGGATTTCAGGTTCTCGATGTGACGACCCAGATTGGCGCAGCCCTGCTGAACCGCCTGAACGTTCTCGGCGCCAAGATCGGCCTTGGCCACGCCGCCATTCATCTTCATCGCCCGGACCGTCGCCACCAGCACGACACAATCGGGGGCAAGCCCCGCTTTGCGGCACTTGATGTTCAGGAACTTCTCGGCCCCAAGATCGGCCCCGAACCCGGCTTCGGTCACAACGTAATCCGCGACTTTCAGCGCGGTTGTCGTGGCAATCACCGAGTTACAGCCATGGGCGATATTCGCAAACGGGCCGCCATGGACGAAGGCCGGGTTGTTCTCCAGCGTCTGCACGAGGTTCGGCTGCATCGCATCCTTCAGAAGCACGGTCATCGCGCCATCTGCCTTGATATCGCGGGCAAAGATCGGGCTCCGGTCCCGCCGATACGCGACGATCATGTCGCCGAGGCGCTGCTGTAGATCGGCAAGGTCGGTGGCAAGGCAGAGGATCGCCATGACCTCGGACGCGACGGTGATGTCGAAGCCGGCTTCGCGCGGGAACCCGTTCGAAACGCCGCCAAGGCTTGCCGTGATCTGGCGCAACGCCCGGTCGTTCATGTCTACGACGCGCCGCCACACGACGCGCCGGGTATCGATCTCAAGCGAGTTGCCCCAATAGATGTGATTGTCGATCATCGCCGACAAAAGATTGTGTGCGCTGGTGATCGCATGGAAGTCACCCGTGAAATGCAGGTTCATCTCTTCCATGGGCACGATCTGCGCATACCCGCCGCCAGCCGCGCCGCCCTTCATACCGAAGTTCGGGCCAAGCGATGCCTCGCGGATACAGATTGCCGCCTTCTTGCCGATGGCATTGAGACCGTCGCCGAGGCCGACCGTCGTCGTTGTCTTGCCCTCACCCGCAGGCGTCGGGTTGATCGCGGTAACAAGGATCAGCTTGCCGTTCTTGCCACCCTGCACCCCGTCGATGAACCGCTGCGAAACCTTCGCCTTGTCGTGACCATAGGGCAGAAGGTCATCGGACCCGATCCCCAGCTTTGCGCCAATCTCCTGAATCGGTTTCTTGTTCGCCTCTCGTGCGATTTCGATGTCGGTCTTGACGGCCATGTGATGGAGTCCCTGTTCCTGTCTGATACCTGCGCGCAGCAGCCTTCTTCGCCTATAAGGCGGACAGGGACACCGGTGCCAGTGAATACCGACATTCGGGGCGTCGGAACCGTCGAAAGTATGCAGTCGTGTGCCTAGGCGGCGGACCCGGATGCGTGGCGCCAGGCAGGTTGCGACGGAACATGCAGACGCAAGACCTCACCAAGCCGCAGAGTACCCTCACGTTCGACCCAGGCGGTCACACCGCGACGCCCCTTCGCGGCTGCCTTGAAGGCCCGACCGTTTCCCGGCCCTTCGTCGTCAATCGGCTTTGCCGGAAGATGGCAGGGCTGGTTCTCCATATCGATAACGAGGGTGGCGCCGTCCGGGCCCTGAAGTCTCGAAGACGGTGGCACATGGGTGAAGTCGGGGATCCCTTCGATGGCAAGCGATGCGCCAAGAAGGCGCGGATGAAGGGCGCCGACGCCCATCTCTGCCGCGATCTCGGCCAGTTCCTCGACAGACACAATCGACACCTGCCTGACATTGCGAATCTCGGTCCCGCGCGGATGTTGCGACACGACCCGGCTGCATGAGGGGCGCGTCAGCCCGCCATGGGCTTCGCCTGCAATCCCCGCGAAGCTCAGAAACGCCTCTTCCATCGCGTCCGAAGGCAACGCCGCCTCCCGGTCGGTCACGCGACCGATCCATGTCACGCGAGCAACGAAATCCGTCGGCACCAAAGCGGGCATCAGACGGTTACCGTGAAGAATACACGCCGGAAGGGCATGATCGCCGCGCCGGTTTCATCCGTCGGGTAGGCCGAGGCGAGAGCGGCATCGTAGGCCGCGGTGAAGGCACCGCGTTCGTCATCCGACAGTTTCTCAAGAAACGGGCGCATTGCCGTGGCTTGGGTGAATCCCCGGACAGGATGACCGTCCGGCACCGGGTCAAGACGCTGCATGAACTGGGTTTCCCAGACATCCGCCGCACCGAGTGTCGCCAGAAATCCGAGGTAATCCGTGGGCGCATGCACAGGGGCTGTCCACCCGGCAAAGTCAAAGCGGTCCGGAAACATCTGCTCGGAGATCGAGCGAAGAAGGGCATGCGACGGCGCGTTATACTGCCGTGGCATCTGAACTGCCAGCGTTCCACCCGCCGCCAGCATCCCGGCAAGACGGGCGAACAATCCCTGATGATCCGGCACCCAATGGCAGGCCGCATTGGAAAAGATCAGGGCAGGTTGCGCCCCGTCGGCCTGCCAGGTTGCGATATCGGCCTCTTTCAGAGCGTCATAGACACCCTCCTGTGCGGCGGCTTCCAGCATCGCGGGCGAGGCATCTATCCCAATCAGGGTTCGGTCGAAGCGATGTTTCAAGGCCGGGCCGACAGCGCCGTTCCCGCATCCCAGATCGACCACCAGTCCCTCCGGAAGTAACGGAACCTGATGCAAAAGGTCCAGCGCGGGTCGCAAGCGCAAACCCCGAAACCTTGAATAGGTTTCGGGGTTCCAGTCTGTCGAGGACTTAACTTTGCTCACGCGGTCGGTTCGGGCTCCAAACCGCTGTCATCGCTGGGTTTCGAGCGCGGCTTGGTTTTCGGGATCGCTGTGATCGAAGGCGCGTTGCCCTTCGGCGTGTCGTCCTCGTCATCCCCACGGTTGAGCGGCTCGCCGGCGATCACCTTGGTGATCTCGGACCCGGTCAGGGTCTCATATTCCAGAAGACCCTGCGCAAGACGTTCAAGATCCTCACGCTTTTCGGTCAGGATGCGCTTCGCGGTGTCATAGCCTTCATCGACCAGCGCCTTGACCTTGTCATCGATCATCTTTTGCGTTGCTGCCGAATGGCTTGCGCCGCCCTGATAGCTGCCCAGAAAGGACTGCTGTTCATTGGCATAGTCGATATAGCCCAGCTCTTCGGCATAACCGAACTGCGTCACCATCGCGCGCGCGATCTTCGAGACCTGCTGGATGTCCGATGCGGCACCGGAAGTCACATTCTCCTTGCCGAAGATAAGCTCTTCCGCAACGCGCCCACCCATCGCCATGGCGATTTTCGAGGTATATTTGCGATAACTGACCGAAAGCTGATCGCGTTCCGGAAGCGACAGGACAAGGCCAAGCGCCCGCCCGCGCGGAATGATCGTGGCCTTGTGGATCGGATCATGATCCGGAACGTTCAGGCCGACGATCGCATGGCCGGCCTCATGATAGGCCGTCAGCTTTTTCTCGTCTTCGGTCATGACCATGGATCGCCTTTCGGCCCCCATCATCACCTTGTCCTTCGCGTTTTCGAAATCCTCCATTGTAACGAACCGCCGTCCCACGCGGGCGGCCATCAGGGCCGCTTCGTTCACGAGGTTGGCAAGATCGGCGCCAGAAAATCCGGGCGTACCGCGCGCGATGATCCGCAGATCCACATCGGGACCCAACGGCACCTTGCGGGCGTGAACGCCAAGGATTTTGTCCCGGCCCTTGATGTCCGGGTTCGGCACCTGAACCTGACGGTCGAAGCGGCCGGGGCGCAACAGCGCAGGGTCAAGCACGTCGGGACGGTTGGTGGCCGCGACGATGATGATGCCTTCATTGGCTTCGAAACCATCCATCTCGACCAGAAGCTGGTTCAAAGTCTGTTCGCGCTCGTCGTTACCGCCGCCATAGCCCACGCCACGCGACCGGCCCACGGCATCGATTTCGTCGATAAAGACGATGCAGGGGGCGTTTTTCTTCGCCTGCTCGAACATATCGCGGACACGGGACGCACCGACGCCGACGAACATCTCAACGAAGTCAGAACCCGAGATGGTGAAGAACGGCACGCCGGCCTCGCCCGCGATCGCGCGGGCCAGCAGGGTCTTACCGGTACCCGGAGGGCCCACCAGCAGCGCACCTTTGGGGATCTTGCCGCCAAGGCGCGAGAATTTCTGCGGATTGCGCAGGAACTCGACGATTTCCTCTAGCTCTTCCTTGGCTTCATCGATGCCTGCCACGTCGTCAAAGGTCACGCGGCCATGCTTTTCGGTCAGAAGCTTCGCGCGGGATTTGCCAAAGCCCATGGCACCGCCGCGTCCGCCACCCTGCATCCGGTTCATGAAGTAGATCCAGACACCGATCAGAATGATGAAGGGCAGGAACGTCATCAGAACGGTGGTAAAGCCCGACTGTTCCTGCGGCCGCGCGTTCACGGTCACACCCTGATCGATCAGGCGTTCGGTGATGTCCGCGCCATTCGGACGGATCGTGACGTAATCGTTACCGTCCTCGCCCCGGAACATGACACGCTCGCCATCGAGTGTGACGGATGAAACCTCACCCGAATCAACGGCTTCCACGAACTCCGAATAGCTTATCGAGCGTGACGACATCGTCGACTGATTGCCCGAGAACAGGTTGAAAAGCGCAAGGATCAGTAGAAACAAGACGACCCAGAATGCGATGTTGCGCGCGTTGCCCAAGGTATTCTCCCGCGAAATGGATTGAACCGCCCGAAAACGTGTCCGGCCAGTCGCACCGGCTTAAGATAGCCATCCCTGCGATATGTTCAATGTGAGATCAGGAAAGCGGCGAAATCATTCGCATCCCGCGTGGTCGCAGTCCAGCCGTTTTCGAGACCGGCAAGAGGGGCCGCGACAAGCGCAGTCTCCCGCCAAATCGCCGGAGAGGCCAGAAGCGATATGCGTGGAATGCCCGTCGCGCGCCAGTCGGGGCAGTCCTTGACCGCCTCTCCCAGGGCCCGCACTTCAAGCTCCGGCTCGTGCAGACCTTCCAGGGTCCATCGTCCATCCCACAGCGCATCGGTAGGCCCCGCCCGTTCTTTCACCGCATCATATTCGCGCGTGATCCGAACCGTCATGTCGCTGACCATCAACCGGCACCCGTGAAGTGTGGTGTTGCCACCGTCGCGCATGACACGAAGAGCGGCATCGACTGCCTGACGCCGGGGTGGATAGTCGGACGAAGCGATCCACCGCACGCCCTGCGTCACAAGCCTGCGGCAAAGCTCCGGCGGCAGGCCGGACAAGGCAGGGCGGTCAAAAACCAGATCACCGGCAACGACTTTCGCGGATTTCGAAACCCAGTTCGCGGCGACCCATGACAGGGCGTCGCGCGCCTCGCGCAGATGCGCCGCAACCGTGCAAAGCTGTTCCGTGGTCACGCCAAGCGGCGCAAGGACCGAGAGCGCCTTGCGCACACGGACCCGCTCGAACGCTTCATCCTCGTTCGAAGGATCATCGACCCAGCGCAGCCTCCGCGCTTTCAGGAATGCGCGCAGTTCGTCGCGGCGATGCGACAGGACGGGACGCAGGAAATCCATGCCGTCGCGCCTGAACCTGCCCGCCATGCCGGACAGGCCGTCGACACCGGCTCCGCGAGCTAGCCGCATCAGCATGGTTTCGGCTTCGTCATCCATTGTATGGCCAAGGGCAACGCCGTCGAGGTTCAACCCGCGCGCCCATTCCGCGACGATCGAATAGCGGCTTCTGCGCGCCTGGTCCTGCAGGTTGCCTTTCCCGTCCCAACCCGTCCACTCAATGATCCTGTGCGGAACGTCCAGCCGGCCGCACAGTTGCGCCACATGCAAGGCTTCCGAGGCGGCATCCGGCCGCAGCCCGTGATTGACCGTCACCACATTGAGGTCCGCATGACCCCACTCGTTCAGGATGTGCAGAAGCGCCAGACTGTCGGACCCGCCAGAGACGGCGACACCCAGCCGGTCGGGCCGTTCGTCCCCGAAGAATGTGTCAATCGTCCCCAGAAGCCGGGCGGTCGCTGTCACACGCAGCCCATATCGACCCGCGCGGTTTGCGCTTCAAGCGACGCGTCAGAGGTCGGAAAGCGTCCCGTAACTTCGCTCAGCATCAGGCAAGCTTCGTCGGCTTGCCCCAATGTATCAAGGGACAACCCAAGCTCCAGCAATGCCTGCGGAGCGATATCGCCGCTTGGGGCGCCCGAAAAGGACTCCAGATAGGCCCTGGCGGCACCCGATGTATTCCCCAGTGCTGACAAGGATTTGCCGCGCCAGAAATGCGCTTCGGCAGTCAAGGGGCCACCGGTATAGCTTTCGGTGAAGGTCGCGAACTGGATCACTGCGGATTCGTAGCTGCCCGCGTCATAAGCCGCTTTCGCCGCATCGAAATCAGCCTGTTCGCCAACGGCAAGTTCTGCACCCTGCCCGCCACCTTGCGGTGTGATGACGGCAACCGGCGGAAGACCCGTGTCACCGCCCAGTGTCGTCGTCTCGCCCAGCTGGCCCAGATCGCCGCCTTCAAGCTCCACGAGCCGGAACTCCAGATCACCGATCCGGTTGGTTCCATCCTGAACCACGCGATTGACCCGGTTCGTCAGTTCCTCGGTCGTCGATGTCAGGCGCTGCAACTCGGCCTCAATCGTGTTCAGGCGGTCAAGCATCGTGGCTCCCCCGACCGCCACGCCCGGAGAGCCGGTGGTCGAAAGCTCGCGCTTCAACTTCTGTATTTCGACGTAGAGAACGGTGAGCTCTTGTCGGATATCGGCAAGCGTCTGCTCGCGGTCCTGCGCAAAGGCAGGGCCGGCAAGCAAAAACATGGCAAGGCAAAGGCTGCGCAACATCGGCTTAGCTGCCCAGACCCGCGCCAAGCACAGTCACGGCGCGCCGGTTCTGGGAATAGCAGGCCTCGGTCGAACAGATCTCAATCGGG
Source organism: uncultured Paracoccaceae bacterium (assembly GCA_947503175.1). Lineage (GTDB taxonomy): Bacteria > Pseudomonadota > Alphaproteobacteria > Rhodobacterales > Rhodobacteraceae > Ovoidimarina. Next base: position 70,940 of record CANNCO010000001.1, on the reverse strand, counting down.
CGTTCCTTGCCATAGGTCACCGTACGCAAACGGTTCGCGGCAACGCCCTGAGACACAAGGAACTCCTGCACCGATGCGGCGCGGCGCGCGCCGAGTGCAAGGTTGTACTCCCGCGTTCCCCGCTCGTCGGCATGGCCTTCTATGATCGCGGTATAATCGGCATTGGCCATCATGAACTGGGCCTGGCCACGCAGGGTCTCCTGCGCCGCGGGTGTCAGCGTCGAGGTGTCGACGACAAACAGCACCCGGTCTCCGACAGTCTGCTGAAAGTAGGCGACCGATGTCGGGTCGGAGATACTGCCGGAGCCGATGCCGGATCCCGGGCCGCCTGAGCCGCCGCCGAACCTGTCAGCCCCGGTCGAGGAACAGGCAGCCAGCGCCGCCGATGCCAGCAGAAGAAGTGCCTTCGTCGCGTGTCTCATGGATTATCCTGTCGTTTTTCCGTTTTTCGCTGCTCGTTTTAAGAAAAGGATATCACCTCGCAGGCGATTTGGAAATGCGCCATCACGGAAGAAGCGGTGACCACGCCGGATCGGAAGCCGCACCGTCCAGTGGCACACGCCGAAGGTTGCGTCCCGAGATATCCACCGAGAACAGGGCCGGGGCACCGGCCGCCCCCGCCGTCTCGCGCGTGAACATGATCACACGGCCGTTGGGCGACCATGTAGGTCCTTCGTCAAGGAAGGAAGCGGTCAACAGGCGCTCTTCGCTGCCATCGGTGCGCATGACGCCAATGTGGAACCGGCCCTCGTTCTGTTTGGTGAACGCAATCAGATCGCCCCTGGGCGACCAGACGGGCGTGCCGTAACGGCCCTGTCCAAAGCTGATCCGCTGCGGGTTCGACCCGTCGGCGTTCATCACATAGAGTTGTTGGGTCCCCGATCTGTCGCTCTCGAACACGATCCGGCTGCCATCCGGAGAAAAACTCGGGGCGGTTTCGATCGACGGGGTCCGCGTCAGTCTTTGCGGCGACCCGCCCGGGCGCAGGGTGTAAATGTCGGTGTTGCCGCCTTGTGAAAGCGAGAAGACAACCGTCTGGCCGTCTGGCCCGTAACGCGGCGCGAATGTCATCGATTCTGCCGGAACGTCCAGCTTGCGGCGCTGGACGGAGTTCACGTTCAGCTCGTAGATCGCGGGAAACCCCGTCTCATAGCTCGTGTAAAGAACCCGGTCGCCCGTCGGCGAGAACCGCGGTGCAAGCACGATCGAACGGTCATCCGTCAGGAACTGGACATTCGCACCATCATAGTCGGCAAGCGCCACACGTTTTTGCCGGGCATCCTTCGGCCCCGTTTCCTGAACAAAAACGACCCGACTGTCGAAGTATCCCGTCTCGCCGGTAATCCGGCTATAGACCTGATCCGACACCTTATGCGCCATGCGCCGCCAGTTCGCTGTTTCACCGACAAATTGCAGACCCTCGCCCAAAGGCGCTTCAGAAAACACATCGAACAGGCGAAACTTCACAACAAGACGATTGTCCGATGTCACATTGACCGACCCGGTCACAAGCGCCTGTGCGTTGATCGCCTTCCAGTCCGGATAGGGCACCGGCGCATCGAAATTGGACACCTGACTGATGAAAGCCGATGAGGGGATCTCGCGGAACAACCCCGTCCCGGCGAGATTCTGACCGATCACGCGGGCAATATCCCGCGCATAGCTTCCCGCAGCCCCGCTTTCGGCAAGAAAGGGCGAAACGGCAAACGGCAGCGGTTCAATCACACCTTCGGTTATCTCGATCCGAAGGGGACCGTCCTGGGCCTGAACCTGAAGCGGCAGCAACCCTGCCAGCGCCAGCGCGATGATACGGAGAATGGTCATTTGAGCCTCATTCCTTCCGGATTGAACGTCATTTCGATATTGCGCCACTGCGCGTATTTGTCGATGGGCAGATCGTAACCGCTCGCCCCGCAGCGGATGATCGCCCGTCTTGCCGCTTCGTAAGCCTGCCGCGCGCCAGCCTCGGTGCCGCCCTCAAAGCCGAGCATGCGGATCGAGCCGTTGTCGGGTCGTCCGTCCTGCGACATGGAAACGGCGATGGTCACCGTCGAAAGCAGGGCATCCGAAGACAGGCTCCCGACATTCCAGCATCGCTGAACCGATACACGTAGCGCGTCTCGCTCTCCGCGCGTGAGCGGCGGGCCCGACGGCGCCACGGGCGTTGGTGCCTCTGATGGTGCGGCCGTATCGGCGACTGCGTCGGCCACGGCATCGGCCACCGGGTTCGCAGCAGGTTCTTCGGTGGGGATTTCTTCCGGGGGCCTCTCCGCCACCTGACTGCGTTCGGGCCGCGCACGCGGACGCGGTGCGGCACTCGGGGCAAGGGTCGGTGTCTCGGCCTCGGTTACGATCTCGGTCGTGGCCTCTTCCGGTGCGGCGGCGTCCTGTTCCGGCGCGGGCGTTTCGGGGTCTTCCGCCGGTGCCGTCTCGGTCACCACTTCGGGCGCTTCTTCGATCAAAGGCTCCGACGGCGCAGCCGGTTCCGGGGCTACGCGGGGCGCGGGAAGCGGTGTGGTGTCTTCCGGTGCCTCGGGGCGGTCATCGGGCACGGGCGGTGCCTCCACCGGTGGCAGCGTGTCCGACAACTCTGCTTCGGGCGCAGGCGCGGGGGCCGGAACCGGATCTGCCGGTGCATCCGTGGACTCTGGTACTTCCGGCTGGGTCGGGTCGGCAGTTTCGGGCGGTGTGTCTGGCAAAGCTGCAATCTCCGGCGCCGCGTCATCCGGAACCGGCTGTTCCGGATCGGGCGTTTCACTTGACAGGCTGGGTGCGGCGTCGGGCTGCATCAGCGCGGCGAATTCCTCTGCCGAAATCACGCTGACGTCCGCCACGGACACCTCGGGCGCGCGGTCACGCGTAAAAATCCCGCCGAAAAGCAGGAAGATCAGGAACGCAACATGCGCGATCCCCGAGATATACGCGCCGGTTGTCACAGGGGCCCCTCAGCCGTCCCGCCCGTCCAGGCGCGGACCGCCGGTATCGGTGACCAGACCGATCGAGGAAAAGCCACCGGCATTCAGCGCGCCCATCACCTGCATCACGCGCTCATAGGGAATTGCGCCATCGGCGCGCAGAAAGATCTTGTCGTCGGAGCGTTCCGACGCGATCGCCCGCAGGCGCGGGATCAGATCGGCCTCGGGCACTTCGGATGTCTGAATCTGGACACTGCCATCAGCAGTCATCGTGATGGTCAGCGGTTCTTCCTGTTCGGACGGAAGCGCCTCGGCAGCCGTCTTTGGCAGTTCCACCGGAACACCGACGGTCAAGAGCGGCGCCGCAACCATGAAGATGATCAGAAGCACCAGCATCACATCCACGAACGGCGTGACGTTGATTTCCGACATCGGGCGGGCGCGTCCCCGCCTGCGGCCCCGTCCGCCGCCGCCCTCGCGCTGTATAACCCCCGCACCCATCAGGACTTGTCCAACTGGCGCGACAGGATCGTCGCAAACTCATCCGCGAAGGCTTCGTAATTCGCGACGATCCGGTCACTATCCGCCGACAGCTTGTTATAGAACACAACGGCCGGAATGGCGGCGAGAAGGCCCAGACCCGTGGCCAGAAGCGCCTCGGCGATCCCTGGGGCCACCACGGCAAGGTTCGTGTTCTGCGCCTTCGCGATCTCGATAAAGGCGTGCATGATACCCCAGACGGTACCGAACAGACCGATAAACGGCGCGGTCGAACCAACGGTCGCCAGAAGAGGCAGGCTTTTCTGCAAACCTTCGGCTTCTTTCGCGATCGCCACATCCATTGACCGGTCGATCCGGCTTTGCGCGCCCGCGATCAGCCGCCCGTCTTCGCGGTGACTTCGCTGCCATTCGGACATGCCCGAGACGAACACACGCTCGGACGCGCCGCGCGGAGTATCGCCGATCTTCTGGTAAAGGTCGTCAAGCGGTTCGCCTGACCAGAAAACCGCATCAAAGGCAGCGGCTTCCGACCGCGCCTTTCGGTAATCGATGATCTTCTGGATGATCACGGCCCACGCCCAGAAGGACGCCACGACCAGAACGATCATCACGAGTTTTACGGTTATCGTGGCCCGCATGAACAGCGACCACATGGAGAAATCAATCTCCTGCGCGAGTGCGAGGGTTTCGGTTTCCATTGCCTGCTCTTTTTTACTGCCGTCCGTGGGCCGTCTATGACGCGGCCTTATTGCCTCTATGTATAGCGGATCGGAAGCATGAACGCCAACACATACGCGTGTTCCGACCCCTCGCGGACCAATTATTAACGCGACGTTTCGTCCGATTGCCGGAATTGGCGGCGAAGTTCCGCCGGAAGGCGCGCCGGTCTGCCATCGCGGCCAAGAGCGACAAGTGTGACTTGGGCAGCGAAAAGCCGCACCTCGCCCCTGTGAACCACCTGATCAAGAACAATGCGCGCGCCGGAAACCGTGACCGGTTCGGTTACGACCGTCAGTTCATCGTCGAACAGCGCCGGGGCCAGATAATCGGCTTCGACCCGGCGCACCGCAAAGACGATGCCTTGCTCCTCGCGCAGACGGGTCTGATCGATCCCGAGGGTGCGCACATATTCGCTGCGCGCCCGTTCGATGAATTTCAGGTAGTTCGCGTAATAGACGATGCCCGCAAGGTCGGTGTCCTCGTAATAGACCCTGAGATCGAAAGAATGGCTCACTGCGCCCTTCCCATCCGGGCCTCAAGCCGAAGCGCATGGGCCGCATCGGTCGCGGCATTCGGCAGAGTCGGATCATAAGAGGCGCGGATCAGATCGGCGATATCGGGCCGCAGGATCGTCGCACCCGTATCGATCCGGGCGAGCGGTGACTGGGCCCGAAACGCGGTGTCGGACCACAACAGCACGGATTGCACGACCTGACTGAGGGCCAGCGTATCGGCGGGGACGGCGGATAGATGCTTGTCCATCCGTAGGAACACGAAACAGGCCTTGATCGACCCGTCTTCTTCGAAGCGGAACACCCGGTACTGATTGGCATCGGCCTGCTCCAGACGGTCGACCAGCGGGCCAAGGTCGGTGATCAGCCTGTCGAGGTTCGGCACCTCCGGCAGTTCACGCCACTCGCGGAAGAAAAAGAACATGAGGTTCGCACCGATTTCCGGGTCGGCCTCGGCCATTTTGTGCCCGGCAAGTGTGACGATTGCCTCGATCGCGCCCTTGACGATGCCAAGGGTCATATCCTCGACCCCGAACACCACCGGAACGATGGGCCGCGCCCAGCGCGCAAACGCGAACTGATGATCGGAACGGGTAAAAAGTGCGGAAATGTCGTCGGCTTTCATGGACCTCGGGCTAGCGCATGGTCCGGCAAGCCTCAAGCCTATTTGCCGAACAGGTCTGCGGGCGGTTCAGGGCTTTGCGGCGCGGGCAGCCCTAGGTGGGTCCAGGCTTTCGCGGCCAGCATGCGCCCGCGCGGCGTTCGCTGGATCAGGCCCTGCTGCAGCAGATAGGGCTCGATCACCTCTTCGAGGGCGTCGCGCGCTTCCGACAGAGCCGCCGCAATGGTTTCGACGCCCACCGGTCCACCGGCATAGTTATCGGCCAGAAGCCGCAGGTATCGCCGGTCGGCCCCGTCAAGACCCAGGTGATCAACGCCCAGCCGAGTCAACGCGCTGTCGGCGCGCGCCTGATCGATGCGCCCGTCGCCCTCGACCAGCGCGAAATCGACCACGCGGCGTAAAAGCCGCCCCGCGATCCGTGGCGTGCCCCGCGCCCTCCGCGCAATCTCGCGCGCGCCCGCATCATGGGTCTCGGCGCCCAGAAGCCCCGCACCGCGCGTGACGATCTGGTGCAACTCGTCCTCGGAATAGAACTGAAGCCTGACCGGGATGCCAAACCTGTCGCGCAGGGGTGTTGTCAGAAGACCAAGCCGCGTCGTCGCACCCACAAGGGTGAAAGGCTGCAACTCGATCCGGACGGTCCGCGCTGCCGGCCCCTCGCCGATCACAAGGTCAAGCTCGTGATCTTCCATCGCCGGATAGAGCACTTCTTCGACAGCAGGGTTCAGCCGGTGAATCTCGTCGATGAAAAGGACATCGTTCGCCTCGAGATTGGTCAGGATCGCCGCCAGATCACCAGCTTTCGCCAGCACGGGCCCCGATGTCATCCGAAAGCCGACGCCCAGCTCTCGCGCGATGATCTGTGCCAGTGTCGTCTTTCCAAGGCCCGGCGGCCCGTGAAACAGTACATGATCCATCGCCTGCGACCGGCGGCGCGCGCTCTCTATGAAGACGCGCAGGTTGGCCCGCGCCTCGGCCTGACCGATGAACGCATCCAGCGTCTGGGGCCGCAAGGCGCGGTCGGCATCTTCAGGGCGCGGTTCGGGACGCAGGGTGGGATCGGGATCACTCATGCCCTAGCCTTTCGGGGCCAAAAGCCGCAGCGCGGCGCGGATCAGCGCGGGCGTATCTGCATCCGGCGTCTCGCCTTGCGCGCGGGCCACAGCGGCAGCCGCCTCACCGGGTGCATAGCCCAGGTTGGCGAGGGCCGACAGGGCCTCCGACTGGGACGAGGCGTTTGCCGGTTGCACCGCAGTCGCTGCAGTGACCGGTGCCCCCGTACTTTCCACAAGAACCGGCTCTGCCGCCGATGAGGGCGTCATTGCCATCACGGCGGGCGCCTTGTCCTTGAGTTCATTGACTACGCGCTGCGCGATCTTCGGCCCGACGCCCGGCGCGGCCTTGACCGCATTCCAGTCGCCCAGCGCGATCGCCCGCCCGACCCCATCCGGACCCAGAGCGCCCAGAATGGCCATCGATGCCTTTGCGCCGATGCCCTGAACGCTCATCAGCAGCCGGTGCCATTCCTTTTCAACCAGTGTGGTGAAGCCGAAAAGCTGCAACAGGTCCTCACGCACAAGAAGATCGGTGTAAAGCGCGGTCGCTTCGCCGACCCCCGGCAAAGCCGCAAGTGTACGCTCCGACACATGCACAACGTATCCGACACCACCCACATCGATCAGCACGTGATCAGTGCCGCGAAAATCGACACGGCCCGCGATACGCCCGATCAACGCGCCTGCTCCATCGCTTTTGCGACCCGTCCTGCCGTCTGAAGATGGAAGGCATGACAGATCGCAATGGCCAGAGCATCGGCCGCGTCGGCCCCTGCAATATCAGCACCGGGAAGCTGCATTTTGACCATGTGAGCAATCTGTCCCTTATCCGCATGGCCGACCCCGACCACGGTCTTTTTCACAGCGTTGGGCGCATACTCACCGACCGCAAGCCCGGCCTGCGCGGGCACCAGAAGGGCGATCCCCCGCGCCTGTCCCAGCTTCAGCGTCGCCGCACCGTCGCGGTTCACAAAGGTCTGTTCAACAGCCGCGGTGTCGGGCCTGTGCGCGGCAATCACATCCGTCAATGCGCGATGGAGCGACAGCAACCGCTCCGCCAGATCTCCGCCATCGGTCCGGCAGATCCCGTTGGCGACGTGGGACAGCCGCGAACCGTTCGTGTCGATGACACCCCAGCCGAGGTTCCTCAAGCCGGGATCAATCCCCAATACCCGCATCTTTGCCCTGCTCGTTCTGCTTTTGTCCCAAGGGCGTAACACAAGGCGTGGCACCTGCCAACGAAGAAGCACCGCCCCCCTTTCGGCCATCGAAAAGCGCGACGGGCCACGTTTACCGTGTGGCATAGCAGCCATCTGGATGAAGCCATAGGTGATTGATCAGAGATCGCGCAGTTTTTCAAAAGCATTTACAATGATTTAGCTAAAAACTTAGATATGACCGCCTTGCATATCGGCAATGCAAAACCGGCGCTTGTCCGGATGCTGGCGTCTCTCTATCTGCCGCTTATGCCTGATTGCAGGCAAGTTACGAAACTCCAAAAGGACACTTGAAATGGCCACCTATGATCTGAACCGCACGCATGCGGGCGGACGCTCTCTCGGGGGTCGCCTGTCCGCTCTGATTTCGGCGATCGTCGCATGGAACGACGCTCGTGCAACCCGCAAGGCCCTGTCGGCGCTCTCGGACCGTGAGCTTGACGATATCGGACTTGTGCGTGGTGACATCGAACGGATCAGCACCCGCTAGGGTAGGATCCAAACGCCCCCGAACAGGAAACGGCCGCAGCGTGAAAGCGTTGCGGCCGTTTTTCGTTGAGATCAGCGTGTGGAGGACGGAAAGGACAACTCCTGTCCCGGCAGGGATCAGGGTTTGAGCAGAACGATCCGCTCTGACAGCCAGACCGTTACCGGATCGGCAGTCATGACCCAGGCGCCAGCCCGTTCGATCTGCGTTCCGGCCTGAAGACCAGCGACGCGTTCAGCATATGCGGTTGTCCCGATCGCGGCGAGAAGAATGGCCTTGAAGCCAAGGACGACCACAAGAAGAAACAGGCCGGCCCGCCAGGGCAGCCGCACCCGCCGACGTGGCGTCGCCACGATCAGCCCGTCTTCGGTCAGCGTCGGAACATAGCCGCGCGACATTTTCTGGTGCTTGCGAAGAATCTTCTCAAGTCTTTTATCGAAATTCTGCGTGTTGGTATGGGCCATCGGGCGCTCCATCAGGCAATCTCGCTGCCCCCTCCCGGGACCGGAGAATGGTTCATCTTGAATTGGGCCAAACTATGGCAATCGTGGCGGCCATGCACGAATCTGGGCCTTCAGATGTCCGATCGGAGAAGTATTAGGGTCGACCAGTCGACAATCTCCTGCTGATTAACCTGATTGAACCCGGAACGTGAATAGACGTTGCGTATCTCTTCGGCCTGCGTATTCAGCAATCCGGACAGAATCACATGGCCCCCGGGGGCGGTCATGCGCGCCATATCCGGGGCAAGTTCGATCAAGGGTCCCTTGAGGATATTCGCGAAAACAAGATCGAATGGAGCTTCGGCGGCCAGATCGGGGTGGTCGAAACCCGCGGCCACAAGACATGTCACACGACCCGTCAGGTCATTCGCCGCCAGGTTCGCCCTGGCCACATCCACGGCAACGGGATCGAAGTCCGACGCCAGAACCGGCACGTCCCAAAGCCGCGCAGCGGCCATCGCGAGAACGGCGGTTCCGCAGCCGATATCGGCGACGTTGCGGGGCGAAAACCCCTGACCGGCGAGCCTGTCGAGCGCCCGCAGGCACCCGAGTGTCGTTCCGTGATGGCCGGTGCCAAAGGCCATCGCCGCTTCGATCAGAAGGGCAATCCGACCTTCAGGAACCTTGTCGGCATCGTGGCTACCGTAAACGAAGAAACGGCCCGCCTCGACCGGCGACAACTCGCGCCGGACATGGGCAACCCAATCGGTGTCGGGCAGTTCGGATACTACAAAGTCAGCCGCCCCAAAGGCTGCAGCCAGAACGGCGAGCGCCGCATTGTCCGGCTTGTCCTCGAAATACGCGCCGACTTCCCACAGGCCCGATCCATCCTCGACCTCGAACACACCGATCCCGGTGGGTTCGGGATGCGCCCCCTCAAGGGCCGAGGCAAGCGCCTGCGCCGGGGCTTCGCCCGGCAGCGTGGTCAGTGCGGTGAATGTGGGCATGGTGGTGTTTCCGGCGACAGATCACACCGCGCCTAGTCCGCGGCGATCAGCGCGTCAAGCGCCGCATCGGCAAGCGTCGACGGATCGGGGCTTGCATCGAGACGGATCACCGGCTGGGTCAGCGTCGCAAGCCACGCTTCATGGCTGGCGCGACTGCGGCCCTGATTGCCTGGATCGTCATACCCCATGGCCCAGTCCAGAAAGCCCCGGTGGCCGGCATCGAGATCGCCGCCGGGCGCAATCCGGTCACCGAACCGGCGCCGCTCGCGCGCCCTGAGCCGCGCAAGCCTTGCCCCCTGCGACAGGGTAAGAAACACCACATGGGTCACATACGCCATCACGGGCGCGCCCCAACTGTGAAGCGAACCCGACAGAACCCAATCGGCGCGCGGAATGAACATCTGATCCATCAGCGCCAGCCGGTCCGCGATCGGGCGCGGGGTCTGAAACGGTGGATCGGTGGGCTGCCAATAGAAGTCGTCGGTATCAAAAGACTGACTGCCCAGCCGGTTGGCCAGCACGCGTGCAAGGGTTGACGTGCCGCAACCGCTGGCCCCGGTGATATGAATGCGCCGATCCAAGGCGCGTCAGGCGACGTTGGCCCCAATCGGACAGGTCACGCCTGTACCGCCGATCCCGCAATACCCTCCGGGGTTCTTTGCGAGGTATTGCTGATGATAATCTTCGGCGAAGTAGAACGCGGGCGCGTCCACGATCTCGGTCGTGATCGCCCCGTATCCAGCCGCCGACAGACGTTTCTGGAAGGCCTTTTGCGCAGCGACCGCGGCCGATTTCTGTGCTTCGGAATAGGTGTAGATACCGGAGCGGTATTGGGTGCCCATATCATTCCCCTGGCGCATGCCCTGCGTCGGATCGTGACCTTCCCAGAACACCCGCAGCAGATCGTCGTAAGACACCTGATCCGGGTCATAAACCACGCGGACAACCTCATTATGGCCGGTTTGACCTGAGCATACCTCCTGATAGGTCGGGTTCGGCGTGAAGCCACCCGCATATCCGACCATGGTCAGATACACGCCCGGAACCTTCCAGAACATCCGCTCCACGCCCCAGAAACAGCCCATGCCGAACATCGCGGCCTCCATGCCGTCCGGCACATCCTGGGTCAGCGGCAGATCGGACAGAAAGTGCGTGGGTGCCGTCGGGATCGGCGTATCGCGGCCCGGCAGCGCGGCTGCGGGGTCGACCATCTCGGACTTCTTTTTCTGGAACAGGAACATCACATGTCTCCTTGGCGTCGCATTGCCTCTGATATAGGGCGGCACGGCATATCAATCTAGCGGGCAACCGCGGCAAGCGGTCGCGAGAACACCGTCTCGTGACCGGGTTCGGGGTGGCGCGGGATCATCAGCGCAAGGATCAGCGAGATCCCCGCCATCGAGGCCGCCAGAACGAAGACACCGCCCGGCGAGACGACCCAGAGATATCCCAAAGCCGCAGGCAGGAACACCGCCGCGATATGGTTGATCGTAAAGGCCACGGCGGCCGTCGGGGCAATATCCGAAGGATCGGCGATCTTCTGGAAATAGGTTTTCAGTGCAAAGGCCAGCGCAAAGAACAGGTGGTCAAGGATGTACAATCCGGCTGCCACCAGAACGCCCCAGCCCAGCCAGTAAATCCCGCCATAGGCCAGAAACACCGAGATCAGCCCGATGTATTCAAAGGCCAGTGCATTACGTTCGCCGAAATGACCGACAGCACGACCCATCAGGGGGGCAAAGAGCATGTTGGCGATGAAATTGACAAGAAACAGCGCCGTGACCTGATGCACCTCGAACCCGAACCGCTCCACCATCATGAAGGCGGCAAAGACGATGAATATCTGCCGCCGCGCCCCGGACATGAACTGAAGCGCATAGTAAAGCCAGTAGCGGCGGCGCAGGATCAGCTTCTTGGTCTGCGGGTTGGGCGCTTCGAATTGCGGATAGGCAATCATGCAATAAACAGCGATGGCCACCGTCGCGCCACCGGCCATCATGTAGACGAAGTTATAGGACAGGTCGAACGTCTTCCACGTCACGACCAGAAGGCTGTAGGACAGAAGCGATGCCGCCGATCCGGCCGCGACAATCCAGCCCAGAACCTCCGGTGCGCGATCCTTCTCGATCCACTGAAGCTGTAGCGACTGGTTCACCGTCTCGTAGTAATGGAACCCGATCGACGAAATCATCGTGACCGTCAGAATACCGCCCAGCGACGGGAACCACGCCGTCACTGCCGTCGCTGCGCCCAGCATGATCAGCGAGACGAGGCCGAGCACCTGTTCGCGCACGAAAATGATGATCGCAATCACACCCACGGCCAGAAAGCCCGGGATCTCGCGGATCGTATGCAGCCAGCCGATCTCGACCCCGGTGAACTGCGCCGCCTCGATGACGAAGTTGTTCAGAAGCGCCGACCATGTGGCAAAGGCAAGCGGCATCGCCGCCGCCATCAGGAACAGAAGCGTGATCGGCCTGCGCCAGAACGGAAACTGGCGCGCCTCATGAAGCGGAACGGTGCGCATTCTTTTGGGCTTACGCCTGTCGCGACCCGATGGGAAGCAAAAGCAATGTGCGCTGGGGCACAGCGATACAGCGCTGAACCGGGCTCAATAGAAGCTTTGCGGATCGATATCCACCGACAGCCGTAGGTCGCCTTTCAGCCGGAACTGCCCCACCCATTCGCTCAGCGCGGCCTGCAGCGGCGCGCCTTTCGCCGCCTTCACAAGCAGGCGCACCCGGTGCCGCCCCCGGATGCGGGCGATAGGCGCAGGTGCCGGGCCAAAGACCTGCGCCCCGATCCGGCGCAGCGGCATATCACGCCGCGCCATCTCACCACCCAGGTCAAAAACCTGCTGCACATCGGGCGATGACAGGACGATACCGGCCATCCGCCCGTATGGCGGAACGCCCGCAGCCTGTCGTTCCCCGGCCTCGGCACGCCAGAACGCCTCCTCCTCGCCCGACAGGATCGCACGGATCACCGGGTGTTCCGGCTGATATGTCTGAAGAAGCGCCACACCCGGCTTGTCCGCTCGCCCGGCCCGTCCGGCGACCTGGCGCATCAGCTGAAACGTGCGTTCCGCAGCTCGCAGATCGGACCCCTGAAGCCCCAGATCGGCATCGATCACGCCCACCAGTGTCAGCAGCGGGAAGTTATGCCCCTTCGCGACCAGTTGCGTGCCGATGATGATATCGGCCTCGCCTGCCGCAATCGCCTCGATCTGTGCCTTGAGCGCGCGGGCCGATCCGAAGAGGTCGGAAGACAGCACTGCCACCCGCGCTTCGGGGAACAGTGCCGTCGTCTCCTCGCCCAACCGCTCCACGCCCGGACCCACAGGGGCCAGCCGATCCTCGGCTTCGCAGGATGGGCATTTCGCGGGGATCGGTTTCGACTCACCGCATTGGTGGCAAACAAGCCGCTTCAGAAACCGGTGCTCGACCATCCGCGCGTCGCAGTGATCGCAGCCGATCTGATGCCCGCAGGCCCGACAGATCGTGACCGGCGCATAACCTCGGCGGTTCAGGAACAAAAGCGCCTGTTCCCCCTGCTCGATACGCGTGCGCACCTCGCCCGCCAGCGCTTCGGATATCCAACGGTTCGATGGCAGCACCTCATCCCGCATGTCAATCGCGGCCAGTTCGGGCATCACCGCCGCGCCCACGCGCGCAGTCAGTTCTAGCCGCTTGTACTTTCCCGCCTCGGCATTGGCCCAGCTTTCAAGCGACGGTGTGGCCGAAGCCAGAACGACCTGCGCCCCGGTAATCGAGGCCCGCAGAACCGCCATGTCGCGGGCATTGTAAAGAACGCCATCCTCCTGCTTGTAGGAGGTGTCGTGTTCCTCATCCACGACGATCAGGCCAAGGTCGCGGAAGGGCAAGAACAGGGCCGACCGCGCGCCCACCACTAAGTTCGCACCGCCCTCGCCCACCATCTGCCAGCACCGGCGGCGTTCGGTCATGGTGACACCCGAATGCCACTCGGCGGGCCTTGCACCGAACCGTTCTTCGACACGCGACAGGAACTCGGCGGTCAGCGCAATCTCGGGCAGAAGCACAAGCGCCTGCCGACCCTTGGCCAGACAGGCCGCCACGGCCTCCAGATAGACCTCGGTCTTGCCCGATCCGGTTACGCCCTTCAAAAGTGTCGTGCCGTAATCGCCTGCTTCAACACCCGCGCGCAAGCTGGCCGCAGCCCTCTCCTGTTCGTCGGTCAGTGTGTAACGCGATGGCCCCGCCTCAAGCCGGGGATAGGGCAGATCGCGCGGGCTCTGCTCTTCCAGCACAACATTCTGTTTGACGAGGCCCTTGATCACCGAGGGCGTCACAGCGGCCTGTTCCGCCAACTCGCCCAGTGTGAAGGCCAGCCCGCCATAATCCTGCAGCACCCCGATCACCCGGGTTCGCGCATCGGTCATCCGGTCCGGCCGTGCCGATCCCAACCGGTACACGTTCCGCATGGACGGCGGATCGCCAAGCCCCGGAGACCGGGTGGCCAGACGCAGCATCGCGGGCATCGGCGTCAGTGTGTATTCACCCGCCCGGATCAGGAACTCGCGCATTTCGTCGCGCATCGGTATCGCATCGAGAACGCGGATCACCGACCGCACTTTCGACAGGTCATAGCCGCCCTCGCCCGGCCCCCAGACGACACCCAGAACCTTGCGCGGGCCAAGCGGCACTTCGACGAAAGCGCCTGTCAGGCAACCACCCTCGGGCGCGCGATAGTCCAGCACCTTGTCCAACGGCTGCGTCGTCAGGACCCCGATCAGATCGCCTTCGTCAAACTGCCGAATCACCCTGCCCTCACGCAGTCGCGCGGCGGATTGTGGCGGTTGCCACGCCCATCCCGATCAATGTGGTCCCGCCCGCCCGGGTCAGCCAGCGAACGATCGCCGGTCGCCGGATCGTGGCGCGCAACCGTGCCGCCAGAAGCGCATAGGCCAGCGCGTTGAAGGCAGCGAGACCCACGAAGGTCGCGATCAGAATGGCCGATTGGCCAAGGATCGGCGCGGCCGGGTCCAGAAACTGCGGTACGAACGCGATGAAGAACACGATCGACTTCGGATTAAGCGCAGTAACAGTCGCCGCGTTCAGAAACGCCGTCTGCGGCCCGACCGCGGCACCGGGCGCGGCATTGGGAAGGTCCAATGTCGCGTGTTTCGCGCTCAAAAGCATCCGCACGCCCAACCAGACAAGGTAGACCGCACCCGCCCACTTCAGCGCCATGAACAGCGTGGCCGACGTCAGAACCAGCGCGCCAAGACCCGCCAGCGACGCGCTCATCGCGATCAGATCGCCGGTCGCCACGCCCAATGCGGTGGGAACCGCCACACGCTTTCCCTGCCCCACCGCATAGGCAAGAACCAGAAGGACCGTAGGCCCTGGTATCAGCAAAAGCGCGGTAGATGCGGCAACAAAGGCCAGCCAGAGTGAGAAATCCATTGAACCGATCCTGTGTTCGGGGACGGCACCGATTCAGGGTTCAGGCCCCGGCACCGATAGGCTATCAGTGCCGCAAACAGAACCGAACGCCAAGGGAGCGGCCATGAAATTCTTCGTCGATACCGCCGATACCGATGCAATCCGAGACCTGAACAACCTGGGCATGGTCGACGGGGTAACCACAAACCCCTCGCTGATCATGAAATCGGGCCGTGACATCAAGGAAGTCACCAAAGAGATCTGCGACATGATCCCGGGGCCGGTCAGTGCCGAAACCGTCGCTCTGGACGCCGATGGGATGATCGCCGAAGGCCGTGAACTGGCCAAGATCGCCGACAACATCACGATCAAGGTCCCGCTGACCTGGGATGGTCTGAAGGCCTGCAAGGTCCTTTCGGGCGAAGGCCGGATGGTCAACGTGACCTTGTGTTTCTCGGCCAATCAGGCGCTTCTGGCGGCAAAGGCCGGCGCAACATTCATCTCGCCCTTCATCGGTCGGCTGGACGACATCAATCTCGACGGGATGGAACTGATCTCGGATATCCGCGAAATCTATGACAATTACGGCTACGAGACCCAGATCCTCGCGGCGTCGATCCGCACCGTCAACCACATGACGGATGCGGCCCGCATCGGTGCCGATGTCGCCACCGCACCGCCCGATGTGATCCGCAAGATGGCCTCCCATCCCCTGACCGATAAGGGTCTTGAGGGGTTCCTGAAGGATTGGGAGAAAACCGGTCAGAAGATCCTTTCGTAACGTGAACCGGCTCGGTCACCGTGGCCGATCCGCCGCGCTTCGGGCCGATCTGGCCAAAGGATTTGGGCTGCCCCTTGAGGCATCCCGTGCCGCTCTGGCATACCTGTGGACAACTTCGGGGCAAGCACCCGCAAACTGATCCAGCCGAGGGGGCTTTTGATGAGCGACACAGCCGCGACGCGCGACAAGTTGCGCGACCGCATCCTTGCCGAACCTGACGTGATTCTCGAAGATCCGGGCGTCATGCGCGCGCTTGTAACGGCGAATGAAAAGGCGCTTGGTTCTAATGTCGTCGACCTGCGCGGCATCGCGATGGAACGGCTTGAATCGCGCCTGATGCGGCTTGAAGACACGCATCGCAGCGTCATTGCCGCAGCATATGAAAACCTTGCGGGGACCAATCAGATCCATCGTGCGGTTCTAAGAATGCTGGAAGCCACGGATTTCACGACATTCCTGACCGAGCTTTGCTCTGACGTGACCGAAATCCTGCGGGTGGATTCCGCGCGGCTTCTGTTGGAAACCGATGGCCCAAGCGAAGTACATGGTCTGGACACCGTTCAGGATGTGATGATGGTGGTGCCTGCCGGTTACGTGGATGATTACATCTCGCAAGGCCGCCAGTCGCCGATCCGCCCCGTTACGCTCCGCCAGTTGGGCGACGGCGAAGGGCGCATCTACGGCGATGGCGGCGACTGGATCAGGTCCGAAGCCTGCCTGAAGCTTGATTTCGGCGCGGGCCGCCTGCCCGGTATGCTGGCCATGGGGTCCGAAGACCCGCATCAGTTCACCTCGGCGCAAGGCACCGATCTGCTGGGCTTTTTCGCGGGCTCGGTGGAGCGCGCCATGCGGCGCTGGCTGGCATGAGCCATACACCCGTTTCCGAGGGCGCCGCTCAGGCGCTTGAGGATTGGCTGGCCGGGCTGACGGGCGCGCAGGGGCGTTCGGCGAAAACCGCCGAAGCCTACCAGGCGGATGTTCTGGGTTTTATGGCTTTCCTCGCATCTCATCGGGGCGGACCTGCGGACACGGCGGCCTTCGCCGAACTACGGCTGTCCGACATGCGCGCCTGGATGGCGCATGAACGTGCACGCGGGCTGTCGGCCCGGTCGCTGGCCCGCGCGCTGTCTTCGGTCAAGGGGTTCGTGCGCTGGCTGGCCGAGCGCGACGGCTTCGACCCCACAGCGGTCCTCTCGGTACGCGGCCCGTCGTTTCAGGCCAAGCTCCCCCGGCCGCTGGCCGAAGAGGCGGCACGCGCCGTGATCGCCGGTGCGGGAACTCAGTCGGAAGAGCCATGGATCGCGGCCCGCGATGCGGCCGTGGTGACCGTGCTTTACGGGATGGGGTTGCGTATCTCCGAGGCGCTCGGGCTGAAGGGCAGCGAAGCACCTTTTCCGGACGTCCTGCGGATACGGGGCAAGGGCGACAAGGAGCGGATCGTTCCGGTGATCCCGGCCGCCCGCATCGCCGTAACCCGCTATGTCGAGCTTTGCCCACATGATCTTACCCCGGACAGACCGTTGTTCCGCGGGGTTCGGGGCGGCGCGCTGAACCCACGCCTTGTGCAGCGGATGATGCAGAGTGTTCGCGCGCAGCTTGGCTTGCCCGGCTCGGCCACACCCCACGCGCTGCGGCATAGCTTTGCGACGCATCTGCTGGCGGCAGGCGGCGACCTGCGGGCAATTCAGGACCTTCTCGGCCACGCGTCTCTCTCTACCACACAGGCCTACACAGCTGTGGACACAAGCCGCCTGATGGAGATCTACCGCTCCGCCCATCCCCGGTCCTGACCGTTTGCGCCCGGTGGAGAATTCGGCCATGACGTTTTCATGACAGACGCATCTCCCCCACCGCTATGGCGTGCTCTAGGGGTCCATCTCCTGACGGCGTCGGGCGCGGTGTTCGCCATGCTGGCGATGCTTGCGGCCTCCGAGCGGGAATGGAGCCTTATGTTCCTGTGGCTCGTGGTGGCCTTCGCGGTCGACGGGATCGATGGGCCGCTCGCCCGGTACTATAACGTCAAGAAGAACGCGCCGCGCTATGACGGCAACCTTCTGGACATGATCATCGACTATCTGACCTATACGTTCATACCGGCCTATGCGCTGTTCACATCGGGGCTTCTTCCGGGTTGGACCGGCTGGTGCGCGATCATCGTCATCACCTTTGCAAGCGCGATGTATTTTGCCGACAGCCGCATGAAAACAAAGGATTATTCGTTTTCCGGCTTTCCGGCCTGCTGGAACATGGTGGTGCTGGTCCTGTTTGCGGTCGAGCCGAACTTCTGGGTCTCGCTGGTGGTCGTGGTGGCCCTTGCCGTGCTGATGTTCGTTCCGGTCAAGTTCGTGCATCCAGTGCGCACGGACCGCTGGCGCTGGATCACCCTGCCCACCGCATTCGCCTGGACATTCTTCGCAGGCTGGGCCGCATGGGTCGATTTCTATCCCGAAAGCTGGGCCATCTGGGGGCTGATCGTGACCACGATCTATCTCATGACGGCCGGTGCGGTACAGCAGTTGATCTATCGCGAGGAGCTTTGAGTGTGCATACGGACCGACGCCGCTTAAGAGCGTATTTTTGACATGACGAAGCCGGACGCGATTGAAACGCGCCCGGTACCTTATACCTTATCCCAGAGCCGCGTTGCACCGCCCGCAGGTGCCCGCATGCGCGTGGGTGCCCACATCGGGAAGCAGCTTCCAGCAGCGCTGGCACTTCTCGCCATCGGCCTTTTCGAAGACGACGCCCACCCCTTCGATCTCGGGCATGCGGAATGCTTCGGCCGGGATCGGGTCGGCGGTCAGGCCGATGGCCGAGGTGATGCAGACATCCTCGAACGGCACCGATTTGACAGCCGCCAGCATATCGGCGTCGCGGACATGGACGATGGGGGCGGCCTCCAGCGATGCGCCGATCACCTTGTCCTGCCGCTGGATTTCCAGAGCGGCCGTCACGACCCGGCGGACCTGCCGGATCGCTGCCCATTTGGCCGCCAGTGGCTCATCCCGCCAATCGGCGGGGGTTTCGGGGATATCCTGCAGGTGAACCGAACTGTCATCGCCCGGGAATCGCTCCAGCCACACCTCTTCCATGGTGAAAACGAGGATCGGGGCGAGCCAGGTGTTGAGCCGGTGGAACAGGATATCAAGAACGGTCCGCGCCGCATTGCGTCTGTCCGATGGGCCATCGCAATAAAGCGCATCCTTGCGGATGTCGAAATAGAACGCCGAAAGATCCACCGTCGCGAAAGTGAAAATCGCCTGGAACACACCCTGGAAGTCATAGGCCGCATAGCCCGTGCGCACCTTGTGGTCGAGTTCGGCAAGGCGATGCAGCACCCAGCGTTCCAACTCGGGCATATCCGCGGGCGCAACCTTTTCGCCTTCGTCAAACTCCGCCAGATTGCCAAGCATGAAGCGCAAGGTATTGCGCAGTCGGCGATAGCTGTCAGCCACGCCTTTCAGGATTTCCGGGCCGATCCGCTGGTCGTTCGTGAAATCGACCTGCGCCACCCAAAGCCGCAGGATATCCGCCCCGTATTGCTTCACCACCGCCTCGGGAACAATCGTGTTCCCAAGCGATTTGGACATCTTGTTGCCCTTTTCGTCCAACGTGAAGCCGTGGGTCAGCACCCCGCGATAGGGCGCGTGACCGATGGTGCCGCAAGCCTGAAGCATTGAGGAATGGAACCAGCCCCGGTGCTGGTCCGTGCCTTCGAGATAGAGATCGGCCAGCCCGTCATCCGAGCCATCCTCGCGGTCGCGCAGGACGAAGGCATGGGTCGATCCGGAATCGAACCAGACGTCGAGAATGTCGAAAACCTGCTCGTAATCGTCGGGGTTGTAGTCGTTTCCGAGGAACCGCTCTTTCGCGCCCGGTTTGTACCAGGCATCCGCGCCTTCGGCCTCGAACGCGTCATTGATCCGGGTGTTGACCGCCGGATCGCGCAGGAGGAAATCGGCGTCGTCGGGCTTGGTCCCTTTCCTGACGAAACAGGTGAGCGGCACGCCCCAGGCCCGCTGGCGCGACAGGACCCAGTCAGGGCGCGCTTCAATCATCGAGTATAAACGATTGCGCCCGGTCTGTGGGGTCCATGTCACAAGCTGATCGATCGAGGCCAGCGCCCGCTCGCGGATCGTCGTGCCATAGTCGTCCTGACCGTCGCCAACGGGACGGTCGATGGCCGCGAACCATTGCGGGGTGTTGCGATAGATCAGCGGCGCCTTCGAGCGCCATGAATGGGGATAGCTGTGCGTCAGCCGCCCGCGCGCCAGAAGCGCCCCGACCCCGACCAGCGTGTCGATCACCGCCTTGTTCGCATCGCCCTCTTTCCCGTTGGGCTTGAGGATGCGCGTGCCGCCGAAGAGCGGCAGATCCTCACGGAAACTACCGTCTTCCAGCACGTTATAGGTCATCGGCAGCCCGTGTTTCAGGCCGATCTGATAGTCGTCTTCGCCGTGGGACGGGGCCGTGTGCACGAACCCCGTGCCGGCCTCGTCGGTGACGTGATCGCCGGGGAAAAGCGGCACATCGTAGTCCCATTCACCGTTCGCCCCGTCCACACCCCGTAAAGGATGCGCGCAGACGAGGCCCGATAACTCGTCCGCAGACACGTCGCGCAGGCGTTTCACGCCCTCCATCCCGACGCGGGCCTGCGTGAAGATGTTTTCGGCCAGCGCATCGGCCACCAGAAGCTTCTCACCCACCTTTGCCCAGCACTCGTCGGGCACGGTAGTGACCTCATATAGACCGTAAGAGATATCGGGTCCGTAACAGACCGCGCGGTTCTGCGGGATCGTCCAGGATGTGGTGGTCCAGATGATGACAGTCGTATCCGAGAGCGGGCCGTCGGACGTAACCGGGAACCGCACCCAGATCGTGTGACTCTGGTGGTCGTGATACTCCACCTCCGCCTCGGCCAGCGCGGTTTTCTCGACCGGCGACCACATCACGGGCTTCGAGCCCTGATAAAGCGTCCCGTTCATCAGGAACTTCTGGAACTCTTCCGCGATCACGCGCTCGGCATGGAAGTCCATGGTCACATAGGGGTTTTCCCACTTGCCGGTGACACCCAGACGCTTGAATTCATTGCGCTGAACGTCGATCCAGCCCTCGGCGAACTTGCGGCATTCCTGGCGGAAATCGACGACATCGACCTGATCCTTATCCTGACCCTTCGAGCGGTACTTTTCCTCGATCTTCCATTCGATCGGCAGACCGTGACAGTCCCAGCCGGGGATATAACGCGCGTCGCGGCCCATCATCTGCTGGCTGCGCACCACCATGTCCTTGAGGATCTTGTTCAGCGCATGACCGATATGAAGGTTGCCGTTGGCATAGGGCGGGCCGTCGTGAAGGATGAAGGGTTCGCGCCCCTCTTTCTCGCGCAGCCGGTCGTAGATGCCGATTTTTTCCCACTTTTCCAACCAGATAGGTTCGCGGTTCGGAAGCCCCGCCCGCATCGGAAAATCGGTCTTTGGAAGGGCGAGTGTTTCTTTGTAGTCAGGCGTGTCGGCACACATGGGACGTGTCCTCAGGGGCAGTTCGGAGTTCGGACGAGGGGGCGGCGCGATGGGTCATACGCCTTGTCCCGGCGGCTCATGGTTCAGAGCGCCGGGCCTGTAATTCGAATGATGATCGCGAATATGCACATCTCGGGGCGGGTTATAGGGGGCTGCGCGGGGGGCGGCAAGACGCCAAAAACACCAATGCGGAAACCATGCGCATGGGGGCTGCGGGACCTGACGCCGATCAGACGCGGAACAGTGACCCCACGCCAAACGCGATGCCCGCCGCGACACCGCCAATAACGAGGGTCTCGATGCCCGAACGCCACCACGGTTCAAGCGACCAGTAACTCTTGAGTGTGCCAATGGCGAAGAACACGACTGCGGTCAGGCCGATTGCAAGCGAAAAGGCGTTCTCAAGGACAAAGACGAACGGAACGAGCGGCACCAGACCGGCCGCAAGGAAGGCCCCGAACGTGGCAAGGGCGGCGCGCAGGGGGCGCGGCTCTGCCGGGGATAGCCCGTACTCATCGATGAGCATCATGTCGATCCACTTCTCGGTATCGGCGGCGATAGCATCGGTTGCCGCGTCGAGCACGTCACTGGACAGCCCCTTGCGGCGCAGGATCTCGCGCAGCTCGCGACGCTCGCCGTCCGGCGTTTCGCGGATATGCCGCTCTTCCACCCTGCGCAGGCGGGCCATATTGTCGGCCTCGGCCTTGATGCCGGAGTAGTTTGCCGCCGCCATCGAAAACCCGTCCGCCAAGACATTCGCAAGACCGAGCGCGATGATGATCGCAGGCGAAAGCCCGGCACCCGCCACGCCCGCGACGATGGCGAAGGTCGTGACGCAGCCGTCGATCGCGCCGTAGACGCTGTCGCGCAGATACCCTCCGCTGGGGGGCGCGGCGAAACGTGCCGCGATCTCTGCGTGAGAATGGCCATGCTCTTTCATGTCGGGAAGTCTGTCAGACAGGGGAGAGGTCGACTTTGAGACGGATCAAGACGGCAATGCGCATGGAACGGGGCATCGATCCCGCGCGGCGGCGCAAAGTGATTGGCCTTGGAATTAATAACATTACCCGCTTGTGGCCGAATACCGCTCGGCTAAGTTCGGTGCATGAAACAGCCAATCCTCGCAGCCCTCGCCGTGGTGACAAAAGACGCGTCGGTCTTACTGGCCCGACGAAAGGCCGAACCGGATGCTGGACTTTGGGGCTTTCCCGGCGGGCGCGTGGAATATGGTGAGCCTATTGGTGACGCGGCTTGCAGGGAGTTGCTGGAAGAAACAAGCGTGCACGCGAACCCCGACCGCATTCTGACCGGTTTGGATACCATCATCCGCTCGGATGCGGGGTTGATCGATCACCATTTCTACCTTGTTGCCGTTCACTGTTGCTATGTCTCGGGCAATCCCATCGGACGGGACGATGTTTATGAAGCATCGTGGATTCCTTACGAAGATGTATTTGAGCAGCGCATTTCGCTGAGTGACGATGTGGACCGTGTTTTGGCGTTGTCTTTGGCTGCCGAAGCGGAAAGTGATCGATAACGATGGCAAAAGTGATCCTGATCAGCGGCGGTTCCCGAGGTATTGGCAAGGCAACGGCCCTGCTTGCCGCTTCGAAAGGCTGGCAAGTCGCAATTACCTATCGGTCCGATGCGGCGGCCGCCGACGCGACCGTTGCACAGATCGAATACAATGGCGGCAAGGCAAAAGCCATTCAGGGGGACGCGGCTTGCGAGAAAGATGTCATCAACGCATTTGATACGGCGATTGACCAATTCGGTGGCCTCGACTCGGTGGTCGTAAACGCCGGGATTGTCGGACCTTCAATGACGCTTGCGGAAATGACCACCGAGCGCATGCAGACAATACTCAACACTAATATCCTGGGTGCTTTTCTGTTTGCCCGGGAAGCTGCGCGAAGGCTGCCAGCCGCCAAGTCAGATGAGTTCGGATCAATCGTTTTTGTATCTTCCGTAGCCGCGCGGATCGGTTCGCCGTTTGAATACGTGGACTACGCGGCCTCAAAGGGTGCAATTGACACGCTGACCATAGGCCTTTCAAAGGAACTTGCGGGATCAAACATTCGTGTCAACGGCGTCCGGCCGGGACTGATCGAAACAGAAATCCATGCAAGCGGCGGACAGCCGGACAGGGCAGAACGGCTTGGTAAATCGGTTCCCTTAGCGCGTCCCGGCACACCCGAAGAGGTTGCCGAAGCGATCATCTGGCTCAGTGGCGAAAACGCATCGTATTGCACCGGTGCAATCCTTGACGTTGCCGGAGGGCGATGACGCGGAGATGTGACGAACTGAGACCCGGATCGTTGTAGAGCGCGCACAGTTTACTCGTTCACGAAGTCCCAGACCTTGGAGATCACGACCGAGCCTTCGCCCACGGCTGAGGCAACCCGTTTGACCGACCCCGCGCGCACATCACCCACTGCGAATATCCCGGGATGCGAGGTTTCATAGGGAGAGGCCGCGCCGGCGGCATCGCCTGTCTGCACAAAACCCTTGTCATCGAGTTCCACAAGGCCCGACAGCCAGCCGGTATTCGGGGCCGCGCCGACCATCACAAAAACCGCCCGCGAGGGAACGCGCCAGTCCTGTGCGGCGGTGCGATCATGGATCGTCACGCCCTCGAGCTGCTCACCGCCATGAAGCGCCGTCATCTGCGTGTTGTAGTGAATGGTGATCGCCGGATCGCGTTCGAGCCGGGACAGAAGGTAATCCGACATGGAGGCAGCCAGCGACGGGCCGCGGACAAGGACATGAACGTGCTTTGCGGTGCGCGACAGGAACATTGCGGCCTGTCCGGCGGAATTGCCGCCGCCGATCACGACGACCTCGGTCCCCTTGCAGTACCGCGCTTCCAGATCGGTCGCGGCGTAATAGACGCCCGCGCCTTCGAACTCTTCCAGCCCCTCGACGGGCAGACGGCGATACTGAACACCGGTCGAGACGATGACCGAGCGCGCGCAGACCTCGGACCCGTTGTCGAGGGTGATGCAAAAAGTGCCGTCCTCGTCCCGCCGCAGCGCCGTGGCCCGGCGCGGTACGGCAAAACGGGTGCCGAACTTCATCGCCTGCACCTCGCCACGCCAGCAGAGATCGGCACCGGAAATGCCCGTTGGAAAGCCCATGTAGTTCTCGATCCGGCTGGATGTGCCCGCCTGACCGCCCACGGCAAGATCGTCGAGGACCAGTGCCGAGAGACCTTCGGCCCCGGCATAGACGCCCGCGGCCACACCAGCGGGGCCACCGCCGACGATGACAACATCATAGACATGATCCACCTCTGCCGCGAGATCGAGGCCCAGGATGCGCGCGACCTTGGCCGGTGTCGGGTCTTCAATGTGCTCCTTGCCGAAAACGAGAACGGGTTCGGACGGCATCAGGGCGCAGGCCTGTGCCTCTTCCTCGGCCTCCTCGGTATTGAGCGGGATCAGGCGAACGGGGATGCGGTTGCGCGAGGCGAAGACGGCGATGCGCGCGAGGTTCCGATCTTCTTCCGCGCCGATGATCGTCAGGCTTGAGTCGCCCTGTTCCAGTTGCCGCCGCCGCCGGGCCGCAAACACGGTGATGATGATATCGCTCATCTCGGGGATTTCGGACATCAGACGCAGCATCGTTTCACGTTCGACAACAAGCGCGCGTGTGTCCTGAACCGCCCGCATGGGCATGGAAAAACGGCTCCCGGAGAGAAAGCCTATTTCGCCCAGGAACTGGGTGGGGCCGAGGGTGAACTGAACCCGACGCTGCATCGTGAACGGGTCGAGAAGCTCCAGCTCGCCATCTTCGATATAGATGAAGTGATCCATCGGATCGCCCGGATTGACGACCATTTCACCCTTCGCATAGGTCTTGTCCTGCCCCACCCGGCGCATCGCGGCCACGTGGCTGTCATGCAGGGGGGTGCGCACCATGGTGGCAAGATCGGCGGCCAGTCGTTCCATCGGGTTCTCCGGTCAGCTTGCCTTAGCAAATAGTCCTGTGAGGGCCCTTTGCACAGTCCCCGATACAGACGGGCGCTTCTGGCCGTGGAATGGCAGGGGACGGCAGACCTCGATCGCGGCGATGCCGACACGCGCGGTCAGCGCGCCGTTGACCAGCCCCTCGCCGAACCGGCGCGAGACCTTGGCCAGAAGATGCCCACCTCCGATGGACCCCAGAAGGTCGTCGCCCACGGCAACCGCGCCGGTGGCGACAAGATGGGTGAAGACAGCGCGGGTCAGCCGCCATGCCCCCAGCGTTCCGCCGCGCCCGCCATAGATTTCGGCGATCCGGCGGATCATGCGCAGGTTCGCGGCCAGCGCCGCGAAAACGTCGGCAAGGGCGATGGGAACGAGGGCGGTTACGGTGGCGACCTGCCGGGCGGCGGCTTCGACCTCGGCGCGGGCGGCTGTGTCGAGGGGTTTCAGAAGCTCCAATTCGGTCAGATCGAACAGCGTATCAGCATCGAACGCTTCCGGAATGCGGGTTTCGAGCCGGTCACGGCCCCATTTAAGGTCCGCGCGGCCCGCGTAAAGCGCGAGGATGCGCTTGGTCACGCCGCGGGCGGCGGGCAGGTCATTGGCCGTGCGGGCGGCGTCTGCCGCGGAATGGATCTTGTCGAGCCGGGCAAGGCGCGACAGGGCCGCCCATTCGCGAATGATGATGGCAAGGCAGGTCAGAAGGAACAGGCTGGTCAGGCCCAGCGCCACATATCCCAGGATCGGATTGCGGGCGATCAGGCCGGTCACGAAATCCCATGCCCAAAGCGACAGGCCGAAGGTGATCAGCGTCGCCAGAAGCCGCCAAAACCAGCGCACGAGCCGCGAGGGGCGGCGGGCGGCGATGACGGCCATGGTCTGCATCGCCTGCCCCGTTGGCACCTCGTCGGCGATGGGTGGTGCTTCGGCGGGGGTTGGCCCGCTATCCTCGATCTCGATCAGGACGGGGCCTTTTTGCGGGTCTGTCACAGCCGGTCTCCGATCAGGAACTGGGTGGCGCGGTCCAGCCGGATATGGGGCGGACCTTCGCCGGGATCGAGCGTGAGCGGGCGGGGCGCGAAATTCATCACCGAGTAATCCTGATCCAGCCATTTCTCGGCCCCCTGGCGGGCGGGGGTCAGAAGATGCGAAGGATCGGACGGCAGATCGCCCGGGTAGAAGGCAGCACTTTTGCCGGTGTCGCGCAGGACGCCACGCACGACGTCGAGCCTGCGGCCCTCGTGGTCGATCGTGTCTTCGGTCGTGGCGCGCAGGGCGGCGATGGCCATGGCGGCGGTTTCGGCCCCGGCGAAATCGGCACGGGATTTCGCATCGGCCACCAGCGCCTCGATGATCGCGGTCAGGCGGGCGTGCTGGGACTGGTGCAGGTGATCGGCCTTGGTGGCGGCGAACAGGATCTTTTCCACCCGGCGCCCAAGGAAGAGTTGCGTCAGAAAGGCATTTCTGCCGGGGCGGAACGCGCCAAGGATATCGGCCATGGACTGCCGCAGATCCTCGACCGCCGGTGGGCCGGCATGGATCGCGCCCAGCGCGTCGACCAGCACGATCTGGCGGTCGATCCGGGCAAAGTGATCGCGGAAGAACGGTTTGACCACCTCGCGCTTGTAGGCCTCGTAACGCCGCTCGAACTCGCGCCATAGGGCGTGACGGCGGGGCGTTTCCGGGCGCGGCAGGGGCGCGAAGGTAAGAACCGGGGACCCGGCCAGATCACCGGGCAGAAGGAACCGGCCCGGGGTGCAGTCGGACAGTCCCTGGGCGCGGGCGGCCTGCAGATAGCCGGTGAAGGCGGCGGCGAGCGACTTGGCCTGAACTTCGTCCAGCTTGGCATCGGGGTTGGTATCGGCGAGGGTTGCGAGGAAT
This sequence comes from uncultured Paracoccaceae bacterium, assembly GCA_947503175.1. Taxonomy (GTDB): domain Bacteria; phylum Pseudomonadota; class Alphaproteobacteria; order Rhodobacterales; family Rhodobacteraceae; genus Ovoidimarina. Next base: position 43,886 of record CANNCO010000001.1, on the reverse strand, counting down.
TCGCCCGCGATCTCGCGATTTTCCAGCCGCGCAAGCGTTTCAGCGGACCAGTCGGAGAAGCTTTTGTCCAGGAGCGAAAGGTCGAGGAGCCATTCGCCCGGATAGTCCACGATATCGAGATGGATGGTGCGCGGGCCCGACACGCCGCCCAGAAGGCCCGTGGGCTGGACGCGCAGGGACAGGCGCAACTCGCTGACCGTGCGGGTGCCATCGGGCCAGTAGGGTGTGGGGCCGGTCAGCGCGGCAAGGTGGGATTCGTAGTCGAACCGGGGGACGGTATTGTCCGGCTGGGGTTGCAGATAGGCCGCGCGGATACGGCCATCGGCGGCGGCGGCAAGCGCCCCCATGCGGGCGCGACCGATCATGTTTGCGACGAGTGAGGTGATGAACACCGTCTTTCCCGCACGCGAAAGGCCGGTGACGCCCAGACGGATCACCGGCTCGAAAAACGCCTCGGACACCGTGGAAACCGTCGATTCGACGCCCCGCGTCAGCCCGTCTGCAATATCGTTCAGGATCACCTGATGGTCCTTTGCCTGCTCTGGAGGCAACATAAGGGGCCATGGTGCAACCTGCCAGAGGGGAAGGACGCGGGCGTTTTCCCCGTAAACCGGCTGTAGAATGGCGCGCATCTTTGCCTCGATACGCGCCATTTTCTGAACCAAACGACATAGGGACGTCAGGCATCATTGACCCAAACGTCACGCATTTCTGTCCCAGACCGAACGTCCCGGCCCAGCCAATGACGGGCCGCTGTGCGGACGAAGCGGACCTGTGTAGGCGCAGCTATTGCTGGCGCAGAAAGACAGATGGTCTCTTCCTTTCGCTTGGCATGTGTCTACCAGAGCAGTCATCGAACGCCGGTCTCGGGTATCATGTCTTAGCAGCCTATCTGATGCAGTTTGTGCCCACGATCGAGATACAGGGCAATACCGCCGCCAGGCCCGTGGAAACGAAAGATCTTTGGGTTTTCTGCTGCGGAGTTCCTCTTCCGGCTGCACATGGACCGCACAGGCTTGATCCGCCTGGCGCTGGATCGCGCAGCGGCTCGGCTAGGCAGTCGAACAGCGCCCGCATCGGACAGATGCCCAAGAGTCGTGGAATGCCGCGTGTTCCTTCGGCCCACTCTTACAACCGTCGAATTACTCTCGGCGAAATCGCTCATCCTCAACCCGGACAGTCACGTCCAGGGCAATGAGATCACCATTCTCGCCCTGAAAACTGCCAATCACCGGAGTGATCTGTGATATGTCGCGGGCAACCGCCACCGGGATCAGGTGCGCTGACCCCATGGACCTGTTTGTCGGGTCGAACGGGATCCAGCCTGCCCCGGGGACATAGACTTCGACCCATGCATGCGTGGAGCCTGCCGCCGCTGATCCAAGCTGGTCACCGGCGGGGTCGTACAGGTAGCCGGACACCAGGCGGGCCCCCAATCCAAGGGTTCGGACGGCGTCAGCCAAGAGAACGGCAAAGTCACGACAGGAGCCAAAGCCCAGGTCGATTGTGTCAAGCGGCCCTTGCGTGCCTTCAGCCTCGCGGATCTCATAGGCGATTTGCGCCGTGATGCCGCTACTGATGTCTTTCAACAGAGACAGCGTATCGGTCGGCCTGTTCATCACGAACTGCTCGACCCAGGTCGACAAGCGCCCGGCGTCGTCGACGTATTGAGGCTTTGAAAGCGCTCCCAGATCTGTCCAGTCCTCGTCAGAGTAGATGAATGGATAGGAGGCGGCGGATGCCGCGATCGGGAAAACAGGCCAGGCAGGCGCCGTCAGATCGACTGTCGTGCGAGACCGGATCAAAAGCGTATCCGTTGTGACGTCGAAACTGGCGGCGGCGATGGCGTTGCCCGCAACGTCGTGGGACCAGTCGATGCGGGCGGGCGGAACAATCTCGAGATCGAAAGACGTCAAAGTGAGGTCCCGCGTCTCACGGGGACGCAGCATGAGCCTGTGCGGACCAGGTCTCACAGGGGTTCGATAGCGATAGGTGGTTGTGTGTGTGATTGTGATCAGCGCCACGGGCTGGACCTAATATGATCGGCCGCCGGAACGGCGCCGCCCTTGACCGATGCCCTCCGGCATTGCCGTGCGCCAGACAGAAGACCCTTTGCAGCGGGCACAGATACGCTGGCCGAATCCTTCGCTCCAAAACGGAGCTCTGCAACGCAAGCACAAACGCGCCTTTGGTGCGTCGCCATGGGCACGCCTCGGCTGGTCCATATCAATGTCGTGTAATTTGGTTTGCATGGGCTCCACACGTTCAATGGCGAGCAAATCGCGTTTCCATCGTTACTCCGTAGGGGATAAACTGCTGGGCCGGCATGGCGTCACTTTACTCTCGGCGACATCGTTCTCGGAGCTTTCTCCTGACAGTGCGAGCGGGCCATGGTCATCAGACTTCGGGTCAAGGAGATCGGTATCGGTCTGTGTTGTCCGCGATTCCGAATAGAGATGGCGCAACTGCCCTTCGGACACTCCATCAGCCCGCATAACGAGTTGCACCATCGGATCCGCCAGCATCTCGTCGAGAAGGACTTCAGACACCTGCTTCCCGGTAAGTTTATCCCTCGCGCGGGCATTGTCGAAATCCACCAGCGAAACCAACAAACCGCGTATCAACCCCGGATGGGACGCACGCGGAAGAAGATGGATCATCACAGAAGCCTTCCAAGCTTCGGGGTCTCGGTGATCCGGGGGCGAGGCGAGCTCGAGCTCGGTCTCGATATCGTACTCACCCGCAGGAAGTGTTTCATCGAAGCCGGGCATGTTGAAAGGCCGGTCAAATACCACGACGGCCATGATCTTCTGGTTGTCCATTGTGGTGGTTCCTTTCATCAAAGTGGCCCGCTCGCGGCAGTGAGCAACGCCAAGGTCGTGCGATGCTTGGGTCGGGATGCCTTTGGGACCGGGGAACCCCGGTTTTGTACCTGCGTCTGACGCTTTAATTTCCAGCCAAACATGATGGCACTGGGTGGCTGGGTGAGTCATTCGAGCTTCATATCAGCTTCAAAAGCGGCTGGGGTCTGGTGTCTTTGACCGTCCCGATCACCGGCAGCATGCGATGCACGACTTTTTCGACATCCGGTGCGCTCATCGCCCGCATGAGCGCGCTGTAGTTCATGCCCATCTTCATCTCGGACCCGACGGACAGGTCGGATTCACCCATGTCGACAACGGTGTGATCGCTCGACGCACCAACATACTCGATCCCCGAGGGCAGCATCAGGCCGCTTGCATCCGTGTCCTGTCTCCCGACAGCTAGGACGGCACGGTTTAGTTGATCCTCTGTCGAAACCAGTGCGAGCTTCCCGTAGTTCGGTGCACTCGATGTAATCGACATTGAGTTCGGTTTGAGCCTTGCTTCGATTACTTCGGCGAAAAGAGCAAATGCATCTGTATGAAGGCCATCGATCGATTGCCCCGAAACGGGGTCGATGCCCAACAGGATCGCCTCGCCCAAACGCAGGTTGTTGATCCGTCCGGTCGCTCCATTACCAAGCGCCCACGCCAAGTTGGCCGAGCCGCCAGCAGACACCAGGGCCACATAGGGTCCGCATTCGCCTTCAACCTGGTCGGCCAGTCGCGAGAGCATTGCCATGTCGCCAGCCGTCGGCGCGACGTTGCCCATGCAGGCGAAGTTTGCGGCGATCCCCTTGAGGGTGACGCCCGGCGTTGCAACGACCAACGACGCGACCTCGTTGAGGTCTTCAGGCATGATGCCGTCGCGCATATCACCCATTTCGACCAATAGGATGACATCGTGTTCAGTGCCCTGCTGCCGCGCGGCAGAGCCAAGTTTCAGGATCGTGTCCACCTCTGTGTTGTAGCTCGCATGACAGCAACGGATGACGTTCTCCACATCGTGCCACATCGGCGCGCGGATCATCGAAATTGGGCAATGGATCCCTGCCTCCCGCATCCGAATGATGTTATTGATGCGCGCGTCTACCAAGTCGGCGATGCCGCCGTCCAGCATGGCCTTTGCGACGTCTGGATGACCGGAAACGGCCTTGGTCACACCGGTGACAGAGATGCCACGCGCGCCAAGACGACGGACGAGACATCTTGCGTTTTGAGTGATCTTGCCAAGGTCAATCTCGACACGCGGCGTGGTCATTCCGCAACCACGAGAGGAACACGGCGCAGCTGCGGAAAGGCGGCTAGCACCATATCGGTCAGATGCGCGTCCGGACGGGTCAACGCGTCCGTCACCGGGATGTCGAGTTCGCGCGAAAGCGTTTCGATTGCCAGGTCCACCTCGGCATCCGTCATTGCCTCGTGATTGATCGTCAAGCCGACCACCCGTGTCTCGGCAAAGGCTTCGATGAGGACGACTTCGCTTTTTGTGTCCGGCATAGGGAAGGTGGGAAAGTCGCATCGGTGGGAGCGCTGCGGCGCGTGTTGAAGAATGACGCCCTGCGGTTGGCTGCCGCGCAGAATGAACGCCGAGGTGCAAAAAGCCGGATGGCTGAGCGCCCCTTGTCCTTCGATCAGGATAACGTCTGGGTCTTCGTCATCAGATGCCGCGACAATCACACGCTCTAGTTCCCCGCAGCAAAACTGAGGTGGTACGGCATCCATCGCGATTCCGTATTTGGCCCCCTGCATCAGGCCGGTTTGACCCGTGCCCACAAGGACAGTCTTGATGCCACGGGCGTTCAGTGCCTTCGCCAAGACAGTCGCCGTTGTACGCTTGCCGATTGCACAATCGGTTCCCAGCACCGCGATGCGGATCGCGTTCACCTTGGAGACGCTTCCGTCAAACAGGCGCATATCTTTGCTGGGTCGAGGTTTGCGTATATCGCGGATCGTCACATTGGCTGCATCAGCAGCCGATGAGATCTCGGGATCATCATCGAGATATTCATGCAGCCCGCTGACGATGTTCATACCGAGCATGATCGCATCCAAAACGACCTCTCGATCCGGCAGCGCCAGCTTTCCAGTCGAGGGAGCCATCCCATAGATCAGCGTATCGGGGACGCTTGCTTCTCGCGCCACCGCAGCGTCGATGTCTTCAAGGATGGGAATGCCGTTGCTGACATTGTCCAACACCTGCCCGCTGTCGCGCCCGGCAAGCTGGCTGTCGATCACCGAAAGAACACGGTAGGCTTGTGAGTGACGGACAAGCCCATTTGCTGTCTTTCCGTCGATCCGTCCGAAGTTCCCCTCGCAGTAGACAACTGCGGTCGGAGTCTCTGTATTCAGGGGCTTGCTGACTCGGTCCGGTGGGGCTTGCGGACCCATCGTCGACAGCCGCGTCGTTGGCTTCTCTGCGTTGTTAGCTTCCATGATTTTTCCTTTGCCGAGCGGGTTTATCCGGGTCCGATCACATGAAGCGCTCGGGCGGTTGAACTGCGTTTCAATTTGGATCGAGCGCTAGTCGTTCAGAACGCAGCGCCCTTGCGATCGCTGGAAATTGCGGTGGCATTCCCATCGGTTTCCCGATCTGTCGAGATGCGCATTTTCGGGGAGGTCGATTTCCGTGCAGCCACCATCGGAAGTCGCGAAGCCGCGATTGCACTTCCACCCCGGTCCAAAACCCCTATCGTCAAAGTAGGCGTTCTTCGGAATGATCACAGCCTCACAGGTGCCGTCGCGCTCGAAGTATCCCCGCTCACATGTCCATGGCTGCCCAAAGCTAGATCCATTCAGAAATGCGTTTTCAGGCACCGCGATAGCTGCGCATGTTTCGCCATCCACCTCGAAACCCCGGTCACATAGCCAAACCGATCCAAAGGAACTGTTGGCCAGAAACGCGTTCGGCGGTAAAACGATCTCGAGACAGAGATCGTCGACCTCCATGTAGCCACGAAGGCAGCTCCAGCTCTTGCCAGATGGGTCAAGATATCCGCCGTCTGGAACTACGACCTCGCGACAGATCATGTCATCGACTTCCTGAAATCCGTGCAGGCATTCCCAGCCCGCACCATAGGTACGGTTCGTCGCGTAGGCGTTCTCCGGTACGATGACGGCAAGACATGCGTCGCCATCGCGCCGAAAAGAGCGGTCGCAGTCCCAACCTCCGCCATAACTTCTGGCATGGGCGTTTTCGGGCATGGGCGCGGTTTGGGATTGTGCGACGGATGGTGATCCGGCAGCGACAAGCGCAGAAACCGCGAGGGCAAAGAGCGGCGCCATTGATGCTGCGCTTCGGCCCATGCCTGCCGTCAGCAAAAGACCAGCTGCTTTCGAACAGAGAGACAATGAAGTGAACATACTACGACGCATCAAGTTCCAGACCGTCCAGGCACGCTTGGGCCAAGTCCCGGTTCGGAGCCTCCGCTCCCGGCATGGTTGCCCATCCGGTCTCCATCATGGCAGTGCGGCGATTGAACGACGTCGCGTCGCGGATCGTCGCCAGCTTTGCGACGCGCTCATTGTCCGCGCGGGACATGTCGAGACAAAACGGCACAAGCGCCGCAATAACCTCGTCCTGAGCCATTTCGCTTGCCATCTTGTTCGCGCCGCCGCCGGTCATCCAGCCGCCCCAGGAAAACCCGACAATGCCGACAAACACAGCGCCGAGAAGCGCGCCATAGATACCGGGTTTCAGCCATTCAGGTGTGGTCATGTCGTGTCCTCCTGCGGGGAAAGCGCCGCTTCGCTGTTTTGAGTTGTTTCACAATGGGCTCTGTCACATGCGATGGCGTGCTCCAGATTCTCCTGTGTGGTCATGTGCATCGTCGTCTGACCGGCTTGGTTCCCTTTGCCGTGGACCAACAGGTAGGTCGCGGTGCGTCGGTACGCCTCGAAGCTGAGGCCCTGCAAGAGCTCCTCCTCGACAACGATTTCGTATGTGCCGGGCGGCAACTCCTGTTGGTCGTCCCCGAACATGAAGGCGTTCCAAAACGTCACCTTTGATGTCGTCGAACGCGTGAGCATCCCGGGTCTCCATTAAATTGAATGCCGAACTTTCCGGCCGCGCCATTGCGGCACGCGTCGAAAAGGAGGCCTCGTCAAAGCAAGGCAATTGGGCGTACACTAGCCAATTCGACCGGGCACCATGCTGATCGAGGTTAGCACCCGACAAATTCTTTGCTGTCAGGATGAGTGTGAAAGCCGGTCCGCGAGTTCAAACGCTCGCCTGTAAGTCTTCATTTCACCCTCCCGCTGAAAGGGAACCCATGTCCGCCTCTGACGTCCTCCACCCGGATGGCACCGACTACGATCGCTTCCTGTTTGCAGAGGTGGGTGAGGACATAGCCGGTGCCGGTGTGACGGTTCTGTCGGCGCTTGCGCGTCTTGGGCTCGAACCTTGGACCGAAGCGAAAGAGCTTGCTCGTCTTCAGAGGGACGACGCCGAAGTCCGGCTGAAAGCACATCTTGTTGCAATGACCGACGTACCTGCGCTTGCTCTTGCAAGCGGGAGCAAGGTGGCCAAGCTCGTGTCATTGCTACCCAAGCAGGCACCGCCTGTTTTTACCAAGGCACGTCAAACAGGCAACGCCAACTTTCCACAGGTTTCATTGTATTGGGTCGTGTCGGCGCTCATTGGCGTCGCGGTAATTGCGCGGATCTTCTATCTGGCGCAGACGGGCTAACCTCAGTCAGTACGTCGGCGCCTTGGAACCGGTTAGGTGGGACGTGACCACCGCAATTCGGGGTGGCGATCTTTCCGAGTATCTTAGAGGCGCGGGGCACAAGCGGTGCCTCCCTCGTACCGCATTGTCTTTGCGTCTCTTATTCTCGGATTGTCCAGGAAAGGACACTGCATGAACGAAGAAAATCAAAGCCAAGAGAACCAGACCGTCAAGCACATGGCCTCCGTCAAGGCCGCTTGGGACAAGGCTCCCGAAGGCGCCAAGAAAGCGGCGGCGCTCAAGCATTACCAGGCCGCCGAGAAGGCGCATGAGGCGGAAAACGACGAAGAGGCGCATAAGGAACTCAAGGAAGCCAGCCGCGCCTTAATGTGATGCCATAAGCGCGCTGTGTAGTCTTGGGCCGCCCGAAGCCAGACCTCGGGCGGCCGTTTCATGGCAAGAGAGGCCGCGCATGATCCAGATACGCCGGATCGAAATCGGCCACTGTCACCAGACCCTCGTAATCATCAAACACCACGAAGCCGTCCCGAAACGTGACGAGCCCGGCTTCCCGGAGTCTGCGCAAGACACGGTTGACATGGATTGCGCTCAACCCCAGAGCATCGGCCAAATGATACTGCGTGAGCGGGCACGCATAGCCTTTCTTGTCGCCCATTCCCACGAGTGACAGCCTTACGCCAAGCTCCAGTAAGAAATGCGCCATTCGCGCATCCGCGTCGCGTCGTCCCAGCCCAACCAGGTGCTCGACAACCATGGCTTCGTCGCGCGACACAGCCCACAAAATGGCAGTGGCAAGCCGTGGCGTCTCGGCAAAGGCTTGCAGAAGATCGCCCACCAGAACCTCCGCCGCCTCGATTTCGACGATCGGTTCGATACCATGATCGGACGTGTGCAAGAGAACGCTGCGCAGCCCCAGAAAGTCCCCCGGTATCTGGAAATCAACGATCTGGCGCGAACCGTCGGGCTGGATCTTGTAAGACACGACCCAGCCAGCCGCCAGAATGTAGGCCGCCTGTTCCGATTGGCCTTGGTGAACAAGATCCCGCCCCGCTGAGAAGGATCTCCGCCGTTCATGCAACCGCTCCAGGACGCAAAGTTCTGACGTCGAAAGCTTTACGAACGCAGAGAGCTTTCGGGCAAGCGGGCTGGATTCAAGTGCCATTACCGGGCCCTCTCGAACCGGAGAACACGTCAAAAGTTACTAATCATGGAGGCTGCTTTCAATCAGTGCGGACGATAGAGACTTCTGTGACAGTGTTCAAGAGCATCACGACCTCTCCCGTTCGCGATGCGACGAACGGAAAAGGAACGGTGCGATGTCAGACCAACAAGACCCCGCGGGCATGGCTGCACTTTCGATTTGCGAGGCCTTGCTGCTCGCCCTGCTAGATCGCAACGTGCTTCCCGAACGCGAGATCGTCGGTATTCTACGCGATGCTGCGGAAACCCACGAAAAAGCACACGGCCCGGAACCGGAACGGCAATTGCATACGGCAACCGCCGATCTGATCAACGAGATCATCGACGCAGGAAACCTGTCGCGCCGGTCTTAGAGCTTCGTGGGCGAACCAGAAATCCTGCGGCGCGCCATTCAGTCCTGTGGCGGATCGACCGGCTTGGTCCCAGATGCGGGGCTATCGTCGGTTTTGGTTGGTGATGCGGCATCTTTTTCTTGCAAGGCCTTTTTGTGGGCGGCCTCTTTCTTTGCCAGGTCGTTGAACGACATGCGGGCTTTCCTTTGCTCGCTGCCAAGGTGCCCGGCAGCTTGCTAGCCATAGTGGATCGATGCCCCTTTGGCAAAGGAAACATCAATGCCATGCGATGCGCCTTGTAATCGCCCCGGGCGGTTACCACGTATAGGGTGCTACTGACCTCCATTCGACTTTCTGTTTTCCTTCACCGGCTCACAGCGCTCGACATTGTCGTAAGAAGCCGGGCTGCCGCATGTCGTGGGCAGCGATCAAAAAGGAAAACTCACATGGCCAATGGCACAGTGAAATGGTTCAACGCCACCAAAGGCTTCGGCTTCATCGCACCGGAAACGGGTGGAAAGGATGTGTTTCTGCACATCTCCGCACTCGAACGCGCGGGCATGACCACGCTGAACGACGACCAGAAGGTGACGTTCGACGTCGAGGCCGGTCGTGACGGCCGCGAAAGCGCAACCAACATCGCGCTCGCCTGAAACAGGCAAGGGGGCGCTCCTGCGGGGCGCCCCATCGCCATGACCGAACCCACTAAGACGACCCAAGCACAACGCGATGCCTCGGAATGGCGGCGCCTTCTGGCGCAATACAGCACGCCGCACACGGCCCGAAGCCTTTTCGAGCTGTTCGTAACGGTTGCGCCGTTTGTCGCGATTTGGGCCGTCGCCTGGTGGATGCTGTCGGTCAGCACAGAGCTGGCCCCCATTCTGGCACTGGGGAACGCGGCCTTCCTGGTCCATCTTTTCATGATCCAGCATGATTGCGGCCACGGGTCCCTCGTTCGCAGTCGGCGCGCGTGCGACTGGATGGGACGGGCCAGCGGCTTGGTCACGCTGACGCCCTATGATGTCTGGCGCAAGAACCACTCGATCCAGCACGCGACGACCGGAAATCTGGACCGTCGCGGCATTGGCGACTTGCCGACGCTGACTGTCCAGGAATACCGGGAATATCGGCGTCCAGCATGTTCATCACCTGGCCAGCCGCATCCCGTTCTACCGTCCTCCCGAGGTCCTTCGGGACCACGACGCCCTCGCCAACGCCCGGCATCTCACTCTCCGTGACAGCCTGCGCTGCGCAAAGCTGGCGCTCTTGGATGAAAGGGGCGAACGGCTGGTCTCCTTCGCCGAAGCACGGCGGCTGACCGCGTAATGCGGTCACACCGAAACATGAAACTCAACGATCCACGAAAGGAACCCCCATGACACGTTCCAGTGCACAAGGCCGATCAGATGCGGGCCATGACCTCTTCAAAGGCATGGCCAAGAAGAAGAAAGTCAAGGACAACAAGAAAGAAACACCGCCCCAGATCCAGGTCGGCATACATGGCAGATATCAGATCAAGTCAGGGCCCCTCGCAGGCAAATTCGTTGCCCGCGCGTTTGCAAAACCGCCAACCAAGGCGCGCGGATTGATCGCCGAAGCTAGCGGCATGACCGAAGAGGTCGCGATCACAGCATTGCACGACGTCATCGACGCAAGGGAAAACCGCAGGATTGAAGCCCGCAGAAAAGACCCGCGCACAGGTATCTCGGTGCCGAGCATCGAGGAATATGCTGAAGCACTCGGCCACGTCGCGCTGACCCGCACGCAGCACGCGATGCTGACAGCATTGTCGGTCGCAGATGCAGACGGGTTAACAGAAGCGCAATTGGCCAATGCAGCGGGGTATAAGTCGCTGGCATCGGCAAACAGATCACTCGCGAGTGCAGGCCGTTTGATATCCAGTTATCTTTCCTTGGAGGCCAATTCGAAAGTGCAGCCCGCTGCAGTGGAATACGGTTCAATTCTTGTAGTTCGGGGCGAGCCGCAAGATGAAACAGATCCCGGAAATTGGATACTTTATCCGGAATTGCGTGATGCTGTGAAAGCAACCTTGTGATGATTGGAAGGACGCTTGTATACGCCGCGGAAGCAATCGATGGGAACGGCGGAAAGTCAAACGGAATGAACAAATTCAAGGTGCTGTAGCGGTCGTCTGAGCGTTATGTATTATCCCAAAACATGGCGTCACCAGCCGCATGCTACAGATGAGCCTTGCGTCCGGTCTGAATTGGCGGCCGACTAATGTCGACCGCCAACTTGATTCAAATGTCGATTCGCTCGGCGATGCTCAGCACATCCTCCAAGTCGACACCCAAGTAGCGCACAGTGCTGTGGACTTTTGTGTGACCAAGCAAAAGCTGAACCGCTCTCAGGTTTCCAGTTTTCCAATAGATCTCCGCGGCTTTGGTCCGGCGAAGAGAATGTGTACTGTATCCGCTCGGGTCCAGATTGATAGATCTTACCCAATCCTGCACCAAGCGACCATATTGTCGGGTCGAGATCTGTAGTCGGTCATGAAATCGGCTGGGGAACATGAACCGGCACCCAATCATTTCCGGCGACTTGATCCATGAGGTCACCGTCTCTCTGGTATTCTCAGAGAGTTCGAATTGGACAGGTCTTTTGATTTTGCTTTGGATGACCGATACCCGTTCCCTGACGCGGTCATCTCTTACCAGATCGGCGACCGCTAGCTTCGCCAGATCGCAGCCGCGCAATTTGCTGTCGATTGCCACGTTAAACAGCGCCAGATCGCGAAGGTTGTCCGCAAGTTCAAGCCGCGCTCGGATCCCCCAGACCTGTTTTGGTAAGAGCGGTCGTTTTTGGCCGATGATCCGACCCTTGTTCCAAGCTCGGTGTTTCGAGGTGATTGCGGCAAGTTGAACGCTTGGCATGTTGTGCCCTCCAATCCTCCCCCCGCCCAACATCAGCACCGCGCGGACACCACAGCTCTACTTGCTTGGCGAATGACCAATGCTCGAACGAACAATTCGGTGAAACAACAGCGGACAGTTCTGGCTATTTGGGGCTCAAGCGAGCGTGGCACCAAACCCCGGCTGAAAGCACTGCGCCAATCCGGCATGCCCTGGAACAGCAGCAATGTTCGCGAGACGTAAATCGATTTCCCTGTTTCCGTTGTGCACGCAACGGATGGCCGGTTTCTCGGTATCGTAGCAGTAACAGGAAACACACATGTGCAGCATTATGCGTGCTGCGAGCGCATGCAGCAAGAAATTCGAATTCACAGCATGGGCTCTTTCGACACCTTCACCGCATCCTGCGCGAAGGTCCGGTTTTTCGTTTTGGGTCAGGTAGGTGACGTGAAGGTCAAAGTTATTTGACGTTCAACACCGGCGGTTATGTAGCGGATTGCGCGCGGGCCGCCCGCGCGCTAGTCCCGGCTCATGCCGCGCTTTGCACTCAAGATCGAATATCATGGCGGCCCGTTCGCGGGATGGCAACGGCAGGCCGATCAGCCTTCGGTGCAGGGTGCGGTCGAAGCGGCGCTGGCTGCGCTGGAGCCGGATGTTCCGTCGATTGCCGCCGCAGGCCGGACGGATGCGGGCGTTCATGCACTGGGGCAGGTGGCACATTGCGACATGGCCCGCGACTGGGATCCGTTCCGGCTGGGCGAGGCGCTGAACTGGCACTTGAAGCCCAAGCCCGTCGCCGTTGTGGCGGTCGCGCGGGTCGCCGATGACTGGCATGCCCGGTTTTCGGCGATCGAGCGGCAATATGTGTATCGTCTGGTCTGCCGGCGGGCGCCCCTGACCCATGATGCCGGGCTGACCTGGCGTATGAACGGGGAACTGGATACGGCTGCGATGGCCGATGCGGCGCAGGTTCTGCTGGGCAAGCACGACTTCACAACCTTCCGGTCCACCATGTGTCAGGCCGACAGCCCCGTCAAAACGCTCGACCGGCTGGAGGTGGCAGAACTCCCCTACCCCGGCGGTCGGGAGATACGTTTCGACGTTCGGGCGCGGAGTTTCCTGCACAATCAGGTGCGCTCGCTCGTGGGTACGCTTGAACGCGTGGGGGCGGGAAAATGGGACCGGGATGACGTGAAAGATGCGCTGGAAGCCCGCGATCGGGCAGCATGCGGGCCGGTTGCGCCGCCGGACGGGCTTTACTTGTCCGAAGTCGGTTATCCCGAGGATCCGTTTGCCTGAGCGCTTGTTCATGGATCGGAAACAGCCCCCATGCTCAACCCGTCTTTACCATCCGTTAAGGAGGAAATGTCCTAAAATCGCCCGGGTTTGGGACGCAAAAACCCTCTCTCCGCCCATTTCGCGCCCCGAATCCGGTGTTCAAAGAGGTCAGTGAAATGGAGGTTCTGATGGAAGCGTTGTTTACTGTATCTTTCGATACCCTGGTCATGAGTGCCATCACATGCCTTGTACTGCGCGAGGTGTTTATCGTCACTCTGCCCGACCATATTGCGGGACCTGGCGGTTGGCTCATCGACAGTGATCACGACTGATCTTTGCGGCGCCCCGCCTTTAGCGCGGGACCGCGAAGGTCAGATTGGCCCAAAGGCTTTCCCAGACGACATTGCGCTCTGCGGAAAGCGTTTCTGACGGTTCCCTCAACACCACGGCATCCAGCATGTACCGTGATCCCGGCGTGACCGGGATAACCGCACTTCCCCCCGCATCGGTACGAACGGTCGTGATCGTTACCTGACCTTCCGCATCCTTTGCAAAGACCTCGATCTGCGCATCCGCACGCGGTTCTCCCCGATAGAGAAGCCTGACCGGAAACCCGCCCGAAATGTCATCGGTGTAAGGGTTCGCAAGCGCCACGATCTCGGTAAGCAACCCGTATTCGCGATCCGCCCCTGCCCCGTCACCCACCGAAATCAGCGATTTCGCATAGCGCGAATAGGCCTCGGCAAAGCCGGCATCTGGCAGACCACGGTCGGCATGATCGGCCAGCGCCCAATCCGCATCCTTGTGGCGGACGAAATCCTCGAACTTCTGAAACTCGCTCCACGCAAGCCGGCTGTCCGTCGTGACGTGAAGCGCCACGGCAAGCCCGTCGCCGGCAATCTGGTTCAGCGCCGGGCGGTCGCCCATTCGGCCCTCGACCGGCGTTCGTTTGTCCCCCTGAGCGATTTCGAACAGGCGGAAGTTTCGCGGAATCCAGGCATAGGCGGAGCCTTCGTATTCCTGTCCGATGCGGATATCGGCGACAACGGGCTCTCCGGACGGGACAAAAAATGCGACCGGATCGATCCAGAACTCATGGCTCAGCGCGCTGGTTGTGCTAAGTGCCACGAAGAGCGAGGCCAGAAAGGTGCGAAATGTCATGATTGGATGTCCGGTGGATGTTGCACGGCTGAGGGTGTGGTTCTGGGCGTGGCTGTCAAGGGCGATGATCCTGATCACGGTGATGTGCGCGCCGGCGCAGGCCCATGAGGTTCAGCCCGCGATCTCGGATCTGACCATCAGCGAGGATGCGGTGACGATCGACCTTACGATGACGCTGGAAGCACCACTGGCAGGCGTCGATCTGGCGGGGCTCGCGAATACCAACGAGTCCGAGAACTCCGATGCGTATGACGAAAAGCGGGCATTGGACCCGGTCGCACTTGAGGCCGAGCTGCGCGAGATGTGGCCGGAGATCGCCGCCCTTATCACGCTGAACGGCGATGATGTGGCGCTGGAGCCGCGCATCGAGGCGGTGCGGGTGCCGGATGTGGAAAACCTTGAAATGCCACGGTTTTCCACCGTCACGGTTGTGGCAGACCTGCCGCCCGAGGCGCGCACGGTCACGTTCGGCTGGGATGCGTCCCTTGGCGGGTTGATCGTGCGGCAGCAGGGCGTCGAGGGCGCTTACACCGCGTTTCTGCAGAATGGCGACTTGAGTGAGCCGATTGCGCGGGGCGGCGGGTTCGATCCGACGGCGGGCGAGACGTTCTTGACCTTCGTTCTGTCGGGCTTCGATCACATCATTCCCAAGGGGCTGGATCACATCCTGTTCGTTCTGGGCCTGTTTTTCTTTGCCCTCGCCTGGGGCCCGCTGATCTGGCAGGTCAGCGCTTTCACGGTGGCCCATACGATCACGCTTGGGTTGGCCACGCTGGGGGTGATCGCGATCCCGGCAAGCTGGATGTGGCTGGTGGAGGCGTTGATCGCGATCTCGATCACCTATGTCGCGGTAGAGAACGTGTTCCGGCCGTCGATGGGCTGGTTGCGGCCTGCGATCGTGTTCGCGTTCGGGCTGTTGCACGGGCTGGGATTCGCAAGCGTGTTGAGCGATGTGGGGCTGCCGCAGGGTCAGTTCGTGCTCGCACTTCTGTCGTTCAACATCGGCGTTGAACTGGGGCAGTTGGCGGTGATCCTCTGCGCCTTCGTGCTGATCCTGATTGCGCGGGCGGCGGCGAACGCGGCCCCTCTGGACGATGAAGAGGCACTGGTGCGCGATCTGCCGGTAATCTACCGGGCGGTTTCGCTTGTGGGATCCCTCGCGATTGCGATTGTCGGGTTCTACTGGTTCGTGGAGCGGATCGGGCTGCTGGGTTAGGTCATAACGTCCGGCGCATCACGTCCGGTATGCGTCTTGATCCCGGCGATCTCATCGGCGGCACGGATCACATCCGCCAGCGCCTCTTGCGCGTCGCCGTGAAGCTTTGCCGGATCGGTCTCGACCGCCTCCAGATAGACCCGAAGGGTCGCGCCGACGGTGCCGGTGCCTGACAGGCGATAGATGATGCGCGCACCATCGTCGAAGGTGATGCGCAACCCCTGCCCTTCGGCACGCGAGCCATCCACCGGATCGTCATAGGCGAACTCGTCGGCCCCGGCGATCTTGCGCGACCCGAAGGATTGGCCCGGCAGATCGCCGAGTTTCGCGCGCAACGCATCCATCATGCCTGCGGCGCGGTCCGCATCGACGCCGTCGTAGTCGTGACGGGAGTAATAGTTCCGGCCATAGGTGTTCCAGTGATCCGTGAGGATGTCGGCCACGCTTTCGCCGCGTGCAGCGAGGATGTTCAGCCAGAGCAGCACCGCCCAAAGCCCATCCTTTTCGCGCACATGATCCGAGCCGGTGCCGGCGCTTTCCTCGCCGCAAAGGGTGATATGGCCTGCATCCAGAAGATTGCCGAAGAACTTCCACCCCGTGGGCGTCTCATAACAGGTCAGGCGCTTCGCTTCGGCCACACGGTCAAGTGCGCGGGAGGTGGGCATGGACCGGGCGACCCCCGTCAGACCTTTGGCATAGCCCGGCGCGAGATGTGCGTTGGCGGCAAGAACAGCAAGACTGTCGGACGGCGTCACATAGATGCCGCGGCCAAGGATCATGTTCCGGTCGCCGTCGCCATCCGACGCCGCGGCGAAATCTGGCGCATCGTCGCCCATGACCAGATCGACCAGCGGTTTTGCCCAGATCGGGTTCGGGTCGGGATGGCCCCCGCCGAAATCGGGCAGTGGCGTCGCGTTCATCACGCTGCCCGGTGCGGCGCCCAGCCGGTTCTGAAGAATCTCGGTGGCGTAAGGGCCGGTGATCGCGTGCATGGCATCGAAAGTGACGCGGAAGCCAGAGTTAAGAAGCCCGCGGATCGCGTTGAAATCGAACAGCGTTTCCATCAGGTCGGCGTAGTCAGCAACCGGGTCCACGACTTCGACGGTCATCGGGCCCAGCGCGTGTTCGCCAGGGGTCGCGAGGTCCACGTCCTGCGATTCCAGGATATGGTAACTCTCAATGGTTTCGGTGGCGGCAAAGATGCGGTTCGTGACGTCTTCCGGGGCCGGGCCACCGTTGGGCGTGTTGAACTTGACGCCGAAATCCTCGTCCGGGCCGCCGGGATTGTGGCTCGCGGACAGGATGATACCGCCATCCGTCTTGCGCTGGCGGATCAGGTGCGATGCAGCGGGCGTGGACAAAAGCGCACCCTGCCCCACGATCACGCGGGCCGCCCCCGATGCGGCGGCCATGCGCAGGATCACCTGTGCGGCGCGGTCGTTGAAGTAGCGCCCGTCGCCCCCCAGAACCAAGGTTTTCCCCGTCGCGCCCCCGATGCCGGTCCAGATCGCCTGAACGAAGTTTTCAAGGTAATGCGGCCCCATGAAGGTTCGCGTTTTCTTGCGCAGGCCCGAGGTGCCCGGTTTCTGGCCTTCGATGGGTTGCGTCGTGATCTTCAGCAGTTCCATGGTGGCCTTCCTGTTCAGTCGTCGGGTTCCAGCACCAGAACCGCAACCGAGTTTGCCGCGACACTGGCGCGGCTCCCACGAATCCGGCCAACTGGCGCATCGGGAAACGCGGTATCGATCTGTTCGGACCAGACCTGACCCGGCGGCGGGTCGGGCACGACCACATCGACAGCGGGGCCTGCGTTGAACACGATGAACACCGCATATTCGAGCGCCGCATAATGTGGCGTGCCCGAGGCCGTGCGCAGTTCGACACAGACGAGGCGCAGACCGGGGTCGGTCCAGTCGCTGGCGCCCATCGGGGCGCCATCGGCACGGCGCCAGAAGATATCTGGCGCCCCGTCCAGCGCACGTTCGCGGGAGTGGAGAAACAGGGACTGGCGCACAACCGGGTGGTCCTTGCGGAACGCGATCAGGCGACGGGTGAACCGGTGAAGTACCGGATCGGTGTCGTCCCAGTTGATCCATGCGGTCTCGTTGTCCTGGTTATAGGCGTTGTTGTTGCCGCCCTGCGTCCGACCGAGTTCGTCGCCGCCGAGGATCATCGGCGTGCCCTGCGACAGCATCAGCGTGGCCATCATGTTGCGCTTGCGCTGGGCGCGGGCGGTGCGGATCGCAGGGTCGTCCGTCGGACCCTCGACACCCATGTTGTCCGAGAAATTCGCGCCATGCCCGTCACGGCCCTCTTCGCCATTGGCAAGGTTGTGGCGGCTGGCATAGGACACGACATCCTCCAGCGTGAACCCGTCATGGGCGGTCAGGAAGTTCACCGAAGACGTCGCGCGACGGCCCGAATGGTCGAACTGTTCAGCGGACCCGGCGATCCGGGCGGCGAAATCGGGCGCCATGCCTTCATCGCCGCGCCAGAACCGGCGCACGCCGTCGCGGTACTTGTCGTTCCACGACAGGAATGGCGCGGTGAACGCACCCAGCTGATAGCCGCCGGGGCCGATATCCCAAGGCTCGGCGATCAGTTTCACGCGCGACAGGACCGGATCCTGACGCATCGCCTGAAACAGGGGCGCGTTGCGGTCAAAGCCGTGATCGGTGCGGCCCATCGTGACGCCCAGATCGAACCGGAACCCGTCGACGCCCATCACCGTCACCCAGTAGCGAAGGCTGTCCATGATCATCCGCAGGACCATCGGGTGATCACAGCGCAGTGTGTTGCCGGTGCCGGTATCGTTGACATAGGTGCGGCCCTCGCCCTCAAGCCGGTAATAGCTTTGGTTGTCGAGCCCCCGGAAGCAAAGCGTCGGGCCATCTGCCCCGCCTTCGCCGGTGTGGTTATAGACGACGTCCATGATCACCTCGATCCCGGCGCCGTGGAACCGGTCAACCATGTGGCGAACTTCGTGAACATCGGTGCCGGAGAGATATCGGGGGTCGGGCGCGAAAAAGCCGATTGGCTGATACCCCCAGTAGTTCTTCAGGCCCTTATCGACGAGGAAACGGTCGTTGAGAAACGCCTGAACCGGCAGAAACTCGATGGCCGTGATGCCCAGCCGCGTCAGGTGGTCGAGGATCGGGTCCGCCGCTGCGGCGGTGAACGTGCCCGGAGTCTCGATTTCGGGGTGGAGCTGCGTGAGGCCCTTGAGATGCGCCTCGTAGATGATGGTTTCGCGGACCGGCGTCTCGGGGCGACGCGGATCGTGGGGGAAATGCGGCTGGGTCACAACCGAACGCGGCATGTAGGGCGCGCTGTCGCGGGGATCGAAACTCAGATCCTGATCGGGGGTGCCCGGGACATAGCCGTAAAG
The DNA here is from genome assembly GCA_947503175.1 of uncultured Paracoccaceae bacterium. Taxonomy (GTDB): domain Bacteria; phylum Pseudomonadota; class Alphaproteobacteria; order Rhodobacterales; family Rhodobacteraceae; genus Ovoidimarina. The sequence continues at coordinate 24,889 of CANNCO010000001.1, read as the reverse complement.
CGCATCGTGCCAGATCGGATGGCCGGTCAGGCGCCGGGCATAGGGGTCCATCACCAGCTTGTTCGGATTGAACCGCTCGCCCCGAGCGGGCGCATAGGGGCCATGGGCCCGGTAGCCATAGCGCTGGCCCGGTTTGAGACCGGCGACATGCCCGTGCCAGATGTCACCCTCGCGTTCGGGGAGGTCGATCCGGGTCTCGCGCCCGTCATCGTCATAAAGGCACAGCGTCATCCGGGTTGCATGGGCCGAAAAGACCGCGAAATTCACGCCACCCTCGTCGGGTGTTGCGCCCAGTGGGGCCGGGCGGCCTGCTGATAGGGAGATACGCATATGCATCAGTCGGGGGACAGTTCCTCATAAAGGGCGGCATAGTCAGGGGCGGATGCTTCCCAGCCGACCTGTTGCCGCATGCCGTTTTTCTGAAGCGCCGCCCATGTGCCGGGTCTTTTATAGAGCGTAACCGCATCGATCAATGCACCGGCCAGTGCATGGCTGGTCACCGGGTGAAACTGAAGGCCCGTGGCCACACCCGTGCGCAGGCCCATGGGGGTGGCCGGTATCACCGTATCGATCAGCCCGCCGGTATAGGCGACGATCGGCACGGCGCCATAGCGCAGCCCGTAAAGCTGGGTCAGACCGCAAGGCTCGAACCGCGACGGCACCAGAATGGCATCGGCCCCCGCGATCATCCGATGCGATTTCGCCTCGTCATAGCCGATATGGACCGCGATGTTCGGATGCGCATTCGCGGCCTGCCGGAACCGCGTCTCAAGCCCTTTGTCGCCCGAGCCGAGCAATGCCAGCTGCCCGCCCCGATCCACAAGCGCCGGGAGCGCGTCGAGAAGGATATCGAGGCCCTTCTGATCCGACAGGCGCGAGACGACCACGCAAAGCGGACCATCGGCCTCGTCCAGTTCGAACTCGGCCCGCAATGCCGCCTTGGCCCGGCGCTTTCCGCCCGGCGACTTGTAGGTCTCGATATGGGGATCGGTCGCGGGGTTCCATGCTTCGAGGTCGATCCCGTTGAGTATTCCCGAAAGGTTCGCCGCCCGCGCCCGCATCAGCCCGTCAAGCCCCGCGCCGTATTCCTGTGTCAGAAGCTCGCGCGCATAGGACGGGCTGACGGTGGTGATGTGATCGGCCCAGACAAGACCGGCCTTGAGCGCAGAGATCTGGTTCCAGAACTCATAGCCGTCCTGGGTGAAGCCGCTTTCGGGAAGCCGCAGGGCGGCGCGCAGGTTCGCCGGCGCCATGCCCAGAAACGCCATGTTGTGGATCGTCAGTATGCTGGAGGGGCGGTCGTCGCCCCGTTGCGACAGGTAAAGCGGCACCAGCCCGGCCTGCCAGTCATGGGCATGGACGATGCGGGGCATCCAGCGCCCCACGCCTTCGGCACCGATCCGCGCGCCCATCCACGACAGGGCGGCAAAGCGGGCCGGGTTGTCGGGCCAGTCGCGCCCAGAGGGATCGTTATAGGGGCCGCCGCCACGGTCAAAAAGATGCGGCGCTTCGAGGATCAGAAGCTTCAGCCCGTCTGCGATGACAGCGCGGATTCGGGCCGGTCCGCCGAAAAGGTCATCCTCTTCCATCACCACACGCCCGCGGCCGGACTGCGAAATGACCGCCGGATACCCGGGGATCAGCGTCCGCATGTCCCAGCCCTGCGTCGCCATGGCCGCCGGCAGGGCGCCTGCGACGTCAGCCAGACCGCCGGTCTTGATCAATGGCGCGCATTCGGATGCAACCGACAGAACAGGCTTCATTGCAATACGCTCATTTGGCGTCGGCCCGCCTGTCCAGCATCTTCTGCGTCACGAGCGTCACGCCCCCTTCGGTCACGCGGAACCACTTGCCGTCCTCCTCCGGGTCTTCGCCCACGACGAGGCCTTCCGGAATACGAACACCCCTGTCGACAACCGCGTTTCGCAGCCGTGCGCTTCGGGCGACATTCACATATGGCAAGGCCACCACATGGTCCAGAATGGCATAGGAATTGGTATGGACCTGCGTGAACAGAAGCGAGTTCCTGATCTCGGTCCCCGAAACGATGCAACCGCCCGAGACAAGGGACGAGACCGCCGACCCGCGCCGGTGTTCCTCGTCATGGATGAACTTTGCCGGGGGCACGCTTTCGGAATAGGTCCAGATCGGCCAGTTCTTGTCCCAGAGGTCCAGATCGGGGTTGAAATCCGTCAGGTCGATATTCGCCCGCCAGAACGCATCGACCGTTCCCACATCGCGCCAGTAGGGCGGCGCTTCGGGGGTGTGGCGGACACAGCTTTCGTCGAACCGGTGGGCGACGGCTTTGCCCGTCGCCACGATGTCGGGAATGATGTCGCTGCCGAAATCATGCTGTGAGTCCGGGTCGGCGGCATCGGCCAAAAGCCGTTCGCGCAGGAACTTCCAGTTGAAAACATAGATGCCCATCGACGCCAATGCCAGTGTTGGGTCTTCCGGCGTTGCAGGCGGGTCGGCTGGCTTTTCCAGAAAGCTGGTGATCCTGCCCTTGTCGTCCACCGCCATGACGCCGAAGGCCGATGCTTCCTCGCGCGGGACGGTCAGGCAGCCGACCGTCACATCGGCACCGGAGTTTACATGCTGCAGCAGCATGTACTCGTAATCCATCTTGTAGATATGATCGCCTGCAAGGATCAGCACGTAATCCACATCGTAGCTGTCGACGATGTCGATGTTCTGGGTCACCGCATCGGCGGTGCCCACATACCATTTGTTTTCATCCACGCGCTGCGAGGCGGGCAGGATATCAAGGTATTCGTTCCGCTCGGCCCGGAAGAAGTTCCAGCCGCGCTGGCAATGCCGGATCAGGGAGTGGGCCTTGTATTGCGTCGCGATCGACATCCGCCTGACACCGGAGTTCAGCGCGTTCGACAGGGCGAAGTCGATGATCCGGGTCTTGCCGCCGAAATAGACCGCCGGTTTCACCCGGCTGTCGGTCAGTTCCTTCAGCCGCGATCCCCGCCCACCGGCAAGGACGAACGCCATGGACCGGCTTGATAACCGTCTGGGTGCTTTCTGCATGCGGTCCTCCCCTACCGACCGTTCAGTTGTCGTAGCGTAGTATGATAGTGCTCAGTGACGGTAGTGTTACTTCTGCACTGGCTGGCTGGCCGTGGCTGGGATGGGCGGTTGCGGTCACGCCGCCCATGTTTCCGCGATTGCCGCCGCCATAAATGCCTGCATCCGTGTTCAGAACCTCAGACCAGTGCCCCGCCTGCGGCAGCCCGATCCGGAACCCCGAACGCTCGACCGGCGTGAAGTTGCAGATGACCGCGACTTCCGGGTCGCCCGGATTGCCGCGCCTGATCCAGCTCAGCGTGACATTCTCGGCATCGCCACCATCAATCCACTGGAATCCGTCGCCCTCGCAATCCTTGACATGCAAAGCGGGCGTTTCGCGGTAAAGCCGGTTCAGATCGCGGACCAGATCGCGCAGGCCGGCATGTTCGGGGCGCTCTGCGGCCTCCCAATCAAGCTGGCGGTCATGGCTCCATTCGCTGCGCTGGCCCCATTCCTGCCCCATGAACAAAAGCTTCTTGCCGGGATGGCCCCACATGAACCCGTAATAGGCGCGCAGGTTCGCGAACTTCTCCCAGTCCGATCCCGGCATCTTTTCAAGCATCGCGCCCTTCCCATGCACCACCTCGTCATGGCTGATCGGCAGGATGAAGTTTTCCGAGAATGCATAGACCAGCCCGAAGGTCATCTGGTTATGGTGGTATTTGCGATAGATCGGGTCCTTTTCCATGAAGGACAGTGTGTCGTTCATCCACCCCATGTTCCACTTGAAGCCAAAGCCCAGACCGCCCCGGTCAACCGGCTGCGAGACGCCGGGGAAAGACGTGCTTTCCTCTGCCGCAGTCAGGATGCCGGGCACGGCGCCATAGGTCGTGACGTTCATCTGTTGCAGCATGGCGATGGCTTCGTAATTCTCGCGCCCGCCATCCTTGTTCGGGATCCATTCGCCCTGCGCGCGGGAATAGTCGCGGTAGAGCATCGAGGCCACGGCATCCACGCGAAGCCCGTCGATGTGGTATTCTTCCAGCCAGTACAGTGCGTTAGAGATCAGGTAATTGGCCACCTCGCGGCGTCCATAATTGTAGATCAGGGTGTTCCAATCCTGATGAAACCCTTCCTTGGGATCGGCGTGTTCATAAAGCGCCGTGCCGTCGAACCAGCCCAGCCCGTGGGCGTCCGAGGGAAAATGCCCCGGCACCCAGTCAAGGATCACACCCAGCCCCTTGCGATGGGCCGCATCCACCAGATCGCGGAACTCGTGCGGCGGGCCGAAGCGGATCGTCGGCGCGAACAGGCCCACCGGCTGATACCCCCATGACCCGTCGAACGGGTATTCCGAGACGGGCAGCAGTTCGAGATGGGTGAACCCCATGTCGGCGGCATAATCGACCAGTTCGTCGGCGGCCTCGCGGTAGCTGAGCGGGCGTCCGCCCTCGTCCGTCCGCCTGCGCCACGAGCCAAGGTGAACCTCGTAGATCGAAATGGGCGCGGCGCGGTTGTTCTGGTCCGCGCGCACTCCCATCCAGTCATCGTCGCCCCAGCCGTAGCCCCGAATATCGCGGACGACGCTGGCGTTCGACGGGGCGTGTTCCGAACCGAACCCCACCGGGTCGGCCTTGAGCGGCAGGACTTCGCCGGATGGGCCGATAATCTCGTACTTGTATGGCGTACCTTCGCCGATACCCGGCAGGAAAATCTCCCAAACCCCTGTCGTGCCCCGCCTGCGCATCTGATGGGCGCGGCCATCCCAGTGGTTGAAGTTCCCGACGACCGACACCCGTTTCGCATTAGGGGCCCAAACTGCAAAATGGGTACCGGGCGTTCCCTCGTGGGTCATGACATGGGCGCCCAGCGCCTGCCAAAGCCGCATATGCGTGCCTTCGCCCAAGAGGTATTCGTCGATCTCACCAAGTACCGGGCCAAAGCGATAGGGGTCGTCCAACTCCCAGCTTGTGCCGTCTTCGGCCATAGCCCGAAGTTGGTATGGGTCGGTATCGGGAGCCTTACCGGCGAATACCGACGGAAGACCCTCGACCGGGTTCAGAGTATGGGCGGCACCATCCGTCAACGCCTCAAGCCCGGTGGCGCCCGGCGCGAATACCGTCAGAACACCCGGCGCAACCTTGCCCGGCCCCATGACGCCAAAGGGATCATCCGAACGGCCATCGGCAAAAGCCCGAAGGCCCCGGTAGGCGTCGGAGTCCGGGTCGATAAGGGGGGCGGTTCTGGACATCACCGTTAGCGTGAAGGGTTTTGCCGGAAGGTCAAGGGCAAGGACCGGTCAGGGGGTGATCCTGATATCCGGATCGACACTTTCGGCGATGACCGTGCGGGCATTGGGCAGGTCGTTTTCCTCGAGCTTCGCCCGGACCCCATCGGCATCCATGCCATAGCCGTCCCAGCGGGCCCGAAGACGGCGGGCAAGTTCGTCTTCCGGCACATCGAGCAGGGCGGTCCGGTCGAAATGCGCACGCAGGACGGCCCAGTTCGGGCGGTCGAGCAGGAGGTAGTTGCCTTCGGTCACGATCAGCATGACGCTCTGCGGAACGATCCGCGCCCCGGCACGCGCAATCTCGAGCGTCCGGTCAAAGCGGGGCACCGCAACCTCCGCTTCCTCGTTTGACCGAAGGCGCGCAAGCATCGCCGCGTAACCGCCGATGTCGAAGGTATGAGGCGCGCCTTTCCGGAGCCTGTGCCCGCGGGGTTCCAGTACCTCGTCGTCATAGTGATACCCGTCCATGGGCAGGATCGCCGCCAGTCCGGGCTGAGATCTGTTCAGCGTCTCGGTCAGTTTCTCGGCAAGCGTGGACTTGCCCGACCCCGGCGCACCGGCGATGGCCAGCACCCGGCGTTCGCCCTTGGGAACCGTCGCCACCCATGCCAGGGTATCGGCCACGAATTCATCGCTGGTCAGGGTGATCGGCATCGTCATGGGCCGAACCTGTCACAGCCCCTGATCGGCGTCGACCCTTGGCGGGGAATGCGCGCCGCCTTGACAGTGAACCACCCCTCGCTAGCATTCTAACATGTCAGATACGCCCATCGACGATACGCAAGCGGGACCGGCGCTTTTGCGGCCTTTGGGCGGGTATTCCGGATCGCTTGCGCAACGGACCTATCTGTCCCTGCGCGAGGCCATCCTGTCACTGAAGTTCCGGCCCGGTGCACCCCTGAAGAAGGCCGACATTTGCGAAACGCTGGGTGTGTCACGCAGTCCGGTGTCCGAGGCGATGGCGCGGCTTGCCGCGGAAGGGCTGGTGCAGATCATCCCGCAGGCCGGCAGTTTCGTGTCGCGCTTCTCCATGGTCGAGATTCGCGAGGCCGCGTTTCTGCGCGAAGCCATCGAACTGGCGGCGATCGAGGAAATCGCCCCGAAGATGACCGAAGAGCAGCTTGTGCTGCTGCGCCGGACCCTGCGGGTGCAGGAGGCCTTGGTCGAAGATCGTGATCTGGCCGGATTCTATGCGCAGGACGGCGAGATGCACGGGCTGATCCTGTCCTTCACCGGCTTTCCGCGCCTGCGCCAGGTGGCCGATACGGCCTGGGTTCAGGTGAACCGGGCAAGGCAGTTGATCCTGCCGGTGCCGGGCCGGCTGGCCGAGACGTTGGACGAGCATCGGGCCATCGTCGCCGCCCTTGAAGCCCGCGATGCCGACGCGGCGCGGGTGGCCATGCGCCTGCATCTGCGCCAGCTGATGAAGGCGCTTGTGCCGCTTGAACGCAAGCATCCCGACCTGTTCGATCCGGAATAACCCAAGCCCCGCAAAGGACCTTTCATGCCCCCCACCCTGCCAAACCGGCCCCGCTATGCCGCGCGCCTGAACGCGTTCAAGGCGGCTGTTTGCTACGTTTCGAAACCGACCGTCGCGGATATGATTGGCGCGGCGGCGCGAGTGGACGGTCTGGACGCCGCCGACCTGAACTATCCCGATCATTTCGCCGCGCATTCGCCGGAACAGGTCTCCGTGCTTCTGGGCGAGGCCGGGATGGCACTGAACGGCCTCGCCATGCGGTACTATACCGATCCCGGATTCGCGATCGGCGCCTTCACCAATCCCGATCCGAAGGTGCGGCAGGCGGCCATCGATGTGACCCGCGCGGGCATCGATGCGCTTGCGGCCATGGGCGGGGACCTGATGACGCTCTGGATGGGGCAGGATGGCGTCGATTACGCGTTTCAGGGCGACTACGCGCGGATGTGGGACGACACGATTGCGTCGCTTCAGGCCGTTGCGGACCACAACCGGGATGTGAAGATCGCCATCGAATACAAACCGAACGAACCCAGGGCCTATGCGCTGATGCCCGATGTCGCCACGACACTTCTGGCCGTGAAAGAGGCCCGTCGCGACAATATCGGCGTCACACTGGATTTTGCCCATGTGCTTTATGCCGACGAGATGCCGGCCCATGCGGCGCATCTGATTGCGCGCCATTCCCGATTGCTGGGCGTCCATCTGAACGACGGCTACGGCAAGCGCGATGACGGGCTGATGGTCGGCACCGTGCATCCGGTTCAGACGGTGGAGCTGTTCGTGGAGCTTGCCCGGATCGGCTATGACGGCGTGATCTATTTCGACACGTTTCCCGATCATGGCGGGCTGGACCCGGTGGAAGAGGCGCGCACGAACATCCGGCTGACGGAACGGTTGCGGGCCGTGGCCGGGGAACTGACCGGAAATGCAGAGCTTGCCGCAGCGATTGCCCGGCAGGATGCGGCGGTCAGCCAGCGGATCGTCGCCCGCGCCCTTTACGGCGCATGAGCCGGGTTCTGGTTCTCGGGGCGCTGCACCACGATGTCGTGGTCGATGCCCCGCGCCTGCCGCGGCTGGACGAGACGCTGGTAGGAACCGCGGTCGACTACCGATTTGGCGGCAAGGGCGGCAATCAGGCCGTGGCTGCGGCCCGGATGGGCGCATCGGTCGCGATGATCGGCCGGGTCGGCAGAGATGCGGCGGGCCGGGCGATGCTGGCGGAACTGGATCGTGCCGGGGTCGACCGGTCCCGGGTGGCGGAGGTTCCGGGCGCCTCGGGGATGAGTGTTGCCATCACCGACAAGACAGGTGGCTACGGCGCGGTGATCGTGTCGGCGGCGAACCTTCTGAATAACGGTATGGATATGCTGCCCGAGGGCGTGCGGGTCTGCGTGATGCAGAACGAAGTGCCGGAAGCGGCCAATCTGGCGCTTGCCGCGCGGCTTTCGGACAAAGTCCGGCTGATCCTGAATGCCGCCCCTGCCCGAGCGGTCGACCCGGCTTTGCTGGAACGCTGCGCCCTCCTGGTCGTGAACCGGGTGGAGGCGTCGGACATGGCCGGAACGGACGATCCGGTCGCGGCGGCACAGGCCTTGTCGCGGCAGGGCCCCGCCGCCGTGATCGTGACGCTGGGGGATGAAGGGCTTGTCCTCTACGAAGATGGTAGGCCCGCTCATCTTCCCGCCCATCCCGTCAAGGTCGTCAGCACCCATGGCGCGGGGGACATGTTCGTGGGCGCGCTGACTGCGGCGTGGGCCGGAGGCGGGACACTGAAACACGCGGCCCGGTTCGGTCAGGCGGCAGCGGCGCTGACCGTGTCACGGCCGGTCGCCGAACGGGCAGGTATCGGAGCGGCGCTTGTCGAGAGATTTCTGGGGTGACTGGCTGATAGAAGCTCACCCGGGGCACGGCAACAAAGACCTCGCCGCCGGCAATGCGCGAAAAGCCGCGCGTGCCGATCCGCCCGGACCAGCATCGGCAAGACCACCTTTGAGCGGCCCGTGATCCATCAACACTCCTCTTTCGGGAGCATCGATGAACACGAAAACAGCCATGCTTGTTGTGGTTTCCAAGGCCCAATCACATATCCAGCCCAAGGTGCGTGGCAGAAGGTCTTTCGGTGAACTTCTCGAAGAACAGACTCAGGGCAGATCGCAAAGCCCCTTTGAACTTTGGCGGATCATATGGCCGGATCGCAGCGTGAAATCGGCGAATGTCTCGCAGAGTTTGCGCTTGAGCATCAATATCTGACCGGAGATGTCCCCGAACTGCCCGAGCGGGACGGGCACACTCAAAAGGAACTGTTCAAAGCGCATGGTGGACCATTGGCGGATCGCGCCGAGGGTGTCGCGGCCTGTTTTGCAGGGCGGCTGTCATAAAAAGCCCCTATGCGCTCCCCATGGTTGACGAACCGACCGGTTTCGCGTGGAGGTCAGTTTCCTGCAAATGCTGACCGATGGGACCGCGTCATATGGCGATCCTTGGGTCGAACAGCTTGAACCCTCGTATCGATAAGGTGGTGAAAGGCTGTGGCCTGGGCCTACAGCGCCCATCGTCGCATTGCAGGCCGAACGGTCACAACGTTGATGGCTCAGAAGGGCGGCCGCTCACACGCCCCCGCCGCCCTTGTCCTGATCCCTGATCAGTTCGGATACCGAAAGGCCCGTCGGAATATCCGCCTCCAGCGACACACGGATAATTGCGATTCTCAGGGCATCGTCGGCCTCTTTCAGCCCCTTTTCCTGCGCATATTTTCTCAGGTCGTGAAGCGCGTCGCGCAACCAGGTCTTCTCACTCATCGGGTCGAACTGCCCCCTACAGAACACGGGGCAAAAAACGCCCCACTCGTTACACTTTCTCTACGGTCTCCGGGCAGGCGTTGGCCGCTTCGAAACTCCATGCATCATAGCCCTGGCCCTCGCCTCGACACCGTCCCCGAGACCGTCACATACACATTGCCGACAGTCACAATCACAAATGCTAATGCATCATTAGCAAACCTAATGATTTATTAATGCTCAGCCGTTGTCAAGAAAAGAAATGACGATCCGCCGACAGAGTTTTCGCCGCTCGGCGGATGCCGGGATGCCCGCGGCACAAACGCCGGCAACCGCGCGGCTTCAGACGAGGATGCGGAACCGGGGCAGCGCCCCGCAACAGTGCCGGCCTATTCCCACCACCGGTCGATCCGCGCGATATCCGCGTCCGACCACCCGAAGTGATGCGCAAGCTCGTGCACGAACACATGCCCCACCAGATCGGCCAGCGCCACGTCGCCGCGCGCCACCCATTCATCCAGAATGGGCCGCCGGAACAGCCAGATCGTATCAGGCACCATCGGCTGATCCGCTACCGATTTCTCGGTCAGGGGGATACCCTCGTAAAGGCCGGTCAGGTCGAACCCGTCCTCTAGCCCCATCTGGGCGAGCATCGCCTCGGGCGCAAATTCCTCGACCCGCAGCACGACCTCAGCCGCCGCCACGCAATAGGCCTCGGGCAGCGCCGCAATCGCGGCCTGCGCCATCGCCTCGATATCCGCCAGATCGGGCGCGGTGCGTGTGGTCCACTCCATTCCCGCCATATGGACAAAACGCCGCCCATATGAAAGAGGGCGCGCACTAAGGAGAGTTCCATGACCACCACCCGTTTCGCGCCCTCGCCCACCGGCTATATCCATATCGGCAACCTGCGCGCGGCGCTGTTCAACTGGCTGATCGCGCGTAAGGCGGGCGGCACCTTCATCCTGCGCTTCGACGATACCGACCCGGAACGCTCGAAGCAGGAGTATATCGACGCGATCCGCGAAGACCTTGAATGGCTGGGCCTCACTTGGGACCGGGAAGAACATCAGTCTAGCCGCATCGACCGCTACAATGCCGCGGCCGATGAACTGCGGACCTCGGGCCGGCTCTACGAGGCATTCGAGACGCCCACCGAACTGGATCTCAAGCGCAAGAAGCTTTTGAACATGGGCAAGCCCCCGGTCTATGACCGCGCGGCGCTGGCACTTTCCGACGACGACCGCGCGAAACTCCGCGCCGAACGCGGCGACGGCGTCTGGCGCTTCAAGCTCGATCACGAACGGATCGAATGGACCGACGGCATCCTCGGCCCGATTTCGATCGACGCCGCCAGCGTCTCCGACCCGGTCCTGATCCGCGGTGACGGTCAGTTCCTCTACACCCTCGCCTCGGTCGCCGATGACACGGAGTTTGGTGTCACCGATATCGTGCGCGGCGCCGACCATGTCACGAACACGGCCACCCAGATTCAGATCATCGCGGCCCTGGGCGGCACAGCCCCCCGGTTCGCCCACCATTCGCTTCTGACCGGCCCGCAGGGCGAGGCGCTGTCGAAACGCCTCGGCACGCTGGCCCTTCGCGATCTGCGCGCGCAAGGGATCGAGCCCATGGCGATCCTCTCGCTCATGGCGCGGCTCGGCAGCGCCGATCCGGTGGAATTGCGCACATCACTTGATGAGATCGTCGAGGGCTTCGACATCACCCGCTTCGGCGCGGCGCCGACGAAGTTCGACGCCGACGACCTCAAACCCCTGACAGCCCGCACCATCGCGGCCCTGCCCTTCGAGGCTGTCGCCGCCGAAATCAAAGAACTCGGCGTCCCCGGCGCCCTCGCCGCGAGATTCTGGGAGGTCGTGCACGAAAACATCGCCACCCGCGCCGAGATGGCCGACTGGTGGGCACTGTTCCGTGACGGCGCCACGCCGATGGTCGCTGACGAAGACCGCGACTTCGTGGAACAGGCCATCGCCCTCCTGCCGCCCCATCCCTACGGCCCTGATACCTGGGGCGACTGGACGTCACAGGTGAAAGAGGCAACGGGCCGCAAAGGCCGCGGCCTCTTTATGCCGCTCCGCCACGCTGTGACGGGCAAGGAGCGCGGGCCCGAAATGGCCGATGTCCTGCCCCTGCTGCAGAAGCCCCTTAGCTTCTAGCCCCAACCCGCTCGTCTTCTCGTCCGAACATCCAAAGCGAGTCGCCCTCAGGCCAACGGCGCTCGCCTCTGCAAGGTCAGGCGAAAAAGCTCTGTCCGCGCAGAACACACGCCGCTAGGGTCGCGCCATGGCGGAACCGGCTAAATTCCTTCAGGGGAATCTCTTTCGACATATTTCGGTGATGTCACTCACCGCCAGCGTCGGCCTGATGGCGGTCTTCGCGGTCGACTTCATCGACATGATCTTCATCTCGATGCTGGGCAAGGCGGAACTGGCCGCTGCCGTGGGTTATGCCGGTGCGATCCTGTTCTTCACGACCTCTTTCGGGATCGGCATGGCCATTGCCGCGGGTGCCCTTGTCGCCCGGGCGCTTGGGGAAGGAAACGAAGACCTCGCCCGCTCCCGCGCCACGAATTCGCTGATCTACGCGGTGATCTTCGGGGCGATCTTCGCCGCGCTTGTCTGGGTGAACCTGCGCTCCCTCGCCGCCCTTCTGGGGGCGACGGGCCACACGCTCGACCTTGCCGTCAGCTACCTTCAGATCATCATTCCCTCGATGCCGCTTCTGATCATCGGCATGGTCGGCGGCGCGATCCTGCGCGCCCATGGCGATGCGCGCCGGGCCATGATGGCGACGATCTGGGGCGGGGTGGTGAACGCCATCCTCGACCCGATCCTGATCTTCGGGCTGGACCTTGAACTGACCGGCGCGGCGCTGGCCTCGGTCGCCGCCCGCATCACTATCGCCGCCGTCGCTCTCTTGCCGCTCATCCGGCACCACGGCGGCTTCACGCGCCCCGATGCGGGCGGGTTGGCCCGCGACCTGCCGCCGGTTCTGACCATCGCCGTTCCCGCGATCCTGACGCAACTGGCGACGCCCGTCGGTCAGGCCTATGTCACCCGCGCCATGGCCGAATACGGCGAAGACGCCGTGGCAGGCATGGCCATCGTCGGCCGCATGACACCCCTGGCCTTCGGGGTGCTCTTCGCGCTGTCCGGCGCCGTCGGCCCGATTATCGGCCAGAATTTCGGCGCGAAGCGCCATGACCGTGTCCGGGGCGCCTTCCGCGACGCGTTGATCTTCACGGCCATCGTCGTCGTGCTGATCACCGCCATTCTCTTTGTGCTGCGAGAGCCCATTGCAGGTCTGTTCAGCGCCACCGGCATCACAAAAGAGCTGGTCTTTCTGTTCTGCGGCCCACTCGCGCTGGCCTTCTTCTTCAACGGCATGCTGTTCGTCTCGAACGCCGCTTTCAACAATCTCGGCCATCCGTTCTATTCCACATGGGTCAACTGGGGGCGGCACACGGTGGGCACGATCCCCATGGTCATCCTGTTTGCCGCATGGCTGGGCGCGCCTGGCGTTCTGATCGGCCAGGCGGTCGGCGGCGTGGTGTTCGGTCTGATCTCGCTCTGGCTTGCCTTCCGGGTCATGAGGAACGAAGGCGACGGCTCTCCGCCCGAACCCTTCACCCGCGACCTGCGTCTTTTTCAGGTCCTGCACCACCGCCGCTGAGGGGCCAGGTACATGTCAGATCCCTGTCATCCATGCGCATGGTTTCCGCATGGTATGCGCATGAAATACACATTGTGAAATCTGTTCTGTTTCAGTGGCTTAAGCAGATATGCGCCCTACCCGCCTTCGCCACCGCGCGCAACCTCCACCTCTAAGCAGGTTTCATGAAGCAAATCCGCGCCCACGGTCCGGCCGTCTTACCATCTTGTGATCGCCTGCCCCTTTCCCAATCGCCCCCGCCAGCTATCTTGATCTCCACAACAGCATAACCGGAGGTCACCAATGACGAAAATCTCCCGCCGCGCCGCCCTCGCATCCGCCGCTGCCCTGCCTTTCGCAACCGCAGTCGCACCCACAGCAGCCTCCGCGATGGTCGAAAAGAAGGGGCCCAGCGGCCCGATCCACAACCGCTTTCTTTTGGGTGATTTCGAGGTCACAGCGCTTCTCGCCGGCACCCGCACCGTCGAGGACGACCCCCAGGGCACCTTCGGGATGAATGTCGATGCCGATACGTTCCAGCAGGTGTCGCGCGACAACTTCATCCCCGACGACAAATCACAGTTCTTCTTCACGCCCACCGTCGTGAACACCGGGTCCGAGCTGATCCTGTTCGACACCGGCCTGAACGCAGGCGGGATCACGACGGCACTTGCCGCGGCGGGTTACACTCCCGACCAGATCACCCACGTGGTGATCACCCACATGCATGGCGATCACATTGGCGGCCTGATGAACGACGGCGCCGAGACGTTCCCCAACGCCGCATATGTCACGGGCCAAGTCGAGTTTGATACGACCGACGGCACCGGCAACGAAGGATTCGACAACAACGTCAAACCCCTGGCCGAGAAAACGACCTTCATCGGCGATGGCGATGCGGTGACATCGGGCGTCACCGGCATGGCGGCCTTCGGTCATACGCCGGGCCACATGATCTATATGCTTGAATCGGGTGGCGAACAGCTTGTCCTGACCGCCGATACGGCGAACCATTACGTCTGGTCCCTCGCCTATCCCGACTGGGAGGTCCGCTTTGACCGTGACAAGGCCGCCGCCGCCCAGACCCGACGTCAGGTCTATGGCATGCTGGCTGCAGACCGGATCCCCTTCATCGGCTACCACATGCCCTTCCCCGCCATGGGCTTTGTCGAAGCCCGCGATGACGGGTTCCGCTATGTGCCGGCAAGCTATCAGATGATGCTCTGACATCCCCTCCGGAGGTCAGACTGCGGGGCCGGTCCGGAAACGGGCCGGCCTTTGTCACTTTGGCGCGGCTTTCCGGTTGACCTTCACCCGACAACGGATTTTGTTAGCGCGAACATAGTCGCAGGGCCAATATGAAAGCGCATATTCTGACCATCACGCTGAACCCGACCGTGGATTACGCAACCTCGGCGCCCGAGATCGTTCCCGGCCCGAAACTGCGCTGCGCGGAACCCCAGATCGACCCGGGCGGCGGCGGCATCAATGTCAGCCGCGCAATCCGGCAACTGGGCGGTCAGTCAACCGCTCTGGTCGCCATCGGCGGTGCCACCGGCGCGCATCTGTTGCAGCTTCTGGCGATGGAAGGCGTGGCCACCGTGGCCTTTCAGGGTCCGGGCGAAACGCGCCAATCGGTATCCATCACCGAAGAAGGCACGGGCGAACAATACCGCTTTGTCATGCCCGGCCCCTCGTGGCGGGAAGAGGATGTGCCCCGCGCCCTGACCACTGTCGATCAGGCCACGGGCGACGGCACGCTTGTCGTGCTGTCGGGGTCGCAACCCCCCGGTGTCGCCAAGGAATTTCCGTCTATCCTGGCCGGGCACATCAATGAACGCGGCGCGCGGATCATCGTCGATACATCCGGCCCGGCATTGTTCGATCTGGCCGAAAAACCGCGCGAGGCAATCCACGTTCTGCGTATGAACGGCGAGGAATGCGAAGAACTTGCGGGCGCAGCCCATCCGACGCCCGCCGACAGCGCGCGCTTTGCCGAAAGCCTCGTGGCCCGCGGGGTCGCCCGTCTTGTGATCGTCGCCCGCGGTTCGGACGGATCGGTTCTGGCCTCGGCGCAGGGAAGCTGGCATTCGGTGGGTGCGAAGGTTCCCGTCGTCTCCAAGGTCGGCGCGGGCGACAGTTTCGTCGGCGCATTCACCCTTGGTCTCGCCCGTGAATGGAAGGTCGAGGATTGCCTGCGCTTCGGCGTTGCTGCGGCCAGTGCCGCCGTGACCACCCAGGCCACGCGCCTTTGCGATCGCGAGATGACCGAAAAGCTGATGGGCGAATGCGAGGTTTGCGCGCTCTAGCCTGTGATCGGTTCAATTTGATCGAACCCGTCCCGGACCGTTGAGAGTCGATTCACCCCTTTCCGTTAGGAACGCAGAGGGTTGGGTTGACGATTTCCTGGGGGTACGATGACGACGCTACAGATTTCCGACCGGCTTGCCGATGTATTCGGCACGCTGCAACTCTTCGATACGCCGATGTTCATGCTTCTGGTCGATCCTGACAGGACGCTTCGGTTTCTTGGTCTGAACAGGGCCCACGAAACGGCTACGGGCATCCAAAGCACGACGATTGCGGGGCACACACCGCACGCCGTTCTTCCACCCCGGCTTGCAGATGCCGTTGCGGAACGGTACCGGCGCTGCCTCGAAAGCGGTGTTCCGTTGACCTACGAGGAGCTACTGGAACTGCCGACCGGCCCCCGGGCCTGGCGAACGACACTTGTACCGGTCATGGATGAAGGGCGTATCTCCGCAATCATCGGAACATCGTTCGATATCACGCAGAAGAATGCGCAGCTGGATGCATCACTGTCGGAACTTGCGACGCTGAAAAGGCGCGCAGAGCAGCTTCGCACATTGTCGAACGCCTCCGTCACGCATATGCGCGGCCCGCTGAACAACATTCTGACCTTCTGCAAGATGCTGCGCAGCGAGCTACGCCCGCCGCTCGATCAGAAAATCCAGATTCTCGATCTACTGATGGAAACCGCGGTCTCGGCACTTGACGAAATCGACAGCTACGAGGGAGGCAATCACGGAATTCTCACGCAGGATCTGGCGGGCACCTTCGATCTGGGACATCTGTGCCGCGACATCGCGGCCTTGGCCGATCCGGGCAGGAACCTCAGCGTTTCGTTCCCCGATGCAGAGATCGAAGCTAACGCGGACTCGGTTAGATGGATCCTGCATTCCGTGCTCGACCGCTTGATCCCCATCGTAGGGCGCGAGATCAAGATCACGGCAGTTCCCGACGGTCAGCGTCTGAACGCGATCCGGTTCAGCCTTGTATGCGATCTGCTCGACAGCGGGCCGGTCACGCTTCTGGCGGAAGACCAGAACTGGCTTCGCGCCGGGATCGAGTCACGCGGCGGTGTGTTCGAGATGTTCAATCACCGCCGCACCGGTACAGCACATGCTCTGGAGCTCTGTTTCGTTCTGCCGGGCAAGCTTCTGGCCCATGCCTGATCGAATGGATCAGGCGCCACCGGACTTATCGCGCCATCGGTTAACGATCGGGTAACGCCGGTCCAGCCAGAACGAACGCTTGGTCAGGCGCGGGCCGGGCGCAGACTGGAAGCGCTTGTATTCGCTGATATAAATCAGGTGCTCAACCTTTTTCACAGTCGCCGCGTCGAACCCTTCCGCCACCAGATCGGCGATGCTCGCCTCGCGGTCGATCAACCCGTCTAGGATCGCATCCAGAACCTCATAGGGCGGCAGGCTGTCTTCGTCCTTCTGATCCGGACGCAGCTCTGCCGAGGGCGGTTTGTCGATCACCCGCGCCGGGATCACCTCGCCCGTCGGACCTGCCATCCACTCGCGATGATTGGCGTTCCGCCAGCGGCAGGTCTCGAACACCCGCGTCTTGTAGAGGTCCTTGATCGGGTTATAGCCGCCCGCCATATCGCCATAGATCGTGGCATAGCCCACCGCGACCTCGGACTTGTTTCCCGTCGTCAAGAGCATCTCGCCGAACTTGTTCGACAAGGCCATCAGCATCACGCCGCGCAACCGCGACTGGATGTTCTCCTCGGTCACATCGGGCGTCGTTCCCGCAAACAAAGGGTCCAATGCCTCCGTTACCGCAGCGCGCGGTCCCGCGATCGACACGGTGTCCAACCGGCACCCCAACCGCTCCGCCACCTCAGCCGCATCCTCAAGCGAATGCTCTGACGTATACTCCGACGGCAACATCACGCAGCGCACATTCTCGGGCCCCAGCGCGTCCGCCGCGATCGTTGCGACAATCGCGCTGTCGATTCCACCCGAAAGCCCCAGCAAAACCTTCGTGAACCCGGTTTTCCGGCAGTAATCGCCGAGCCCCATGACCATCGCGCGATAATCCTGTTCCCAAGCATCGGGGAACACAACCTTATCCCCCTCCTCTGCCCGCCAGCCTTCGTCGGTCTCGACAAAATCGACGTTGAACAGCCCGGTCTCGAAGGCCGGAAACTCCGCCGCCAACTGCCCATGGGGGTTCAAAACGAAACTTGCGCCATCAAAGACCTGATCGTCCTGCCCGCCCAGCATGTTCAGGTAAACCAGCGGCAGGCCCGTCTCGACGGTGCGCGCGACCATGTGATTAATCCGCGTGTCATACTTGCCCCGATAATAGGGCGAGCCGTTCGGCACGATCAGGATATCGGCGCCGCTTTCGGCCAGTGTTTCACAAACCGTCTCGTGCCAGGCATCTTCACAGATCGGGATACCCACACGCAAAGGCCCAATGGAAACAGGGCCTTGCAGGGGACCTTGCTCGAAAAGACGGACCTCGTCAAAGACCGTTTCGTTCGGTAGTTCGTGCTTAAAGAACCGCGTCTGCACCTTCCCGCCGGACAAGATCCAATAGGCATTGTAGAGCTTGTCTCCAACCGCACAGGGTCCACCGATCCCGAGTGCAGGTCCATCGGCGCAGTCCTTGGCAAGGCCTTTGATGGCCCCCATCGCATCCGCGGTAAACGCCGGTTTCATGACCAGATCCTGCGTCTGGTAGCCGGTCACGAACATCTCGGGCAGGGCCACAAAGTCGGCGCCAGCCTTCCGGCCCTCTTCCCACGCCTGCCGTGCCTGCGCAGCGTTGCCGGCAAGATCACCCAGGGTCGGGTTCAACTGGGCCATGGTCAGGCGAAACCGTGCGGTCATCGGCGCTCCTCGAACTAGGGCGTCGTCATAGCAGAACACCGCCCGAGGAAAAGAGCACCGGGCCAAAAACCGTTGCAGGGCACCGGGGTGTCTCCTAGGCTATGGGCGAACGCGAACAAGCGCCGGGACGGGCGCGGCAGATCAGCAAAGAGGAAGAGGCACATGGCAGGTACGGGATGGACGGCGGTTCTTCGCACGGGCGCCGCGGCATTTCTTGTCGCCGGTCTGAGCGCCGGGATCGCATTTGCCCAGCAGGGCGAGGTCGTCACCAAGCAATATGACGACGGCGGCATCTATGAAGGCACGTTCAAGGATGGCAAGCAGCACGGTCAGGGCACCTACCGGCTGCCCAATGGCTATGAGTATTCCGGCGAATGGGTCGACGGAGAAATCCGCGGTTTCGGCATCGCCAAGTTCCCGAACGGCTCGGTCTATGAAGGGGCTTTCGTCGCGGGCAAACCCGAAGGTCAGGGCAAGATCACCTTCGCCGATGGCGGCACTTACGAAGGTGACTGGGTCGCCGGGGAAATGACTGGCGAAGGCGTCGCGGTCTATGCCAACGGCGTTCGCTACCAGGGTGATTTCGTCAACGCGCTGCATTCCGGTCAGGGCCGGATGGAAAGCCCGAACGGCTATGTCTTCGAAGGGACATGGGTCGATGGCGTCAAAGAGGGCGAGGGCGCGATTACCTATCCTGACGGTGCAGTTTATGAGGGCACGCTGGTGCGCGGTAAGCGCGAAGGCACCGGCAAGCTGACCATGCCCGACGGCCTGATCTATGAGGGCGACTGGGCCGATGGCGACATCCATGGTCAGGGCCGGCTGGTTCAGCCCAATGGTGATGTCTACGAAGGCCAGTTCGTCAACGGCCAGCGCGAGGGTGACGGCAAGGTGACCTATGCCAATTCGGACGTGTATGAAGGCCAGTTTCTGGCCGACCGCCGCCATGGTCAGGGTACGTTTACCGCGACCGATGGCTATATCTATGAAGGAAGCTGGATCAACGGCGATATTCAGGGCGAAGGCCGCGTGACCTATCCCGACGGGTCGGTTTTTGTCGGGTTCCTTGAGGACGGCGTGCCCAACGGTACGGGGAAGATCACCTATGCCGACGGATCGACCTATGAGGGCGACTGGGTGAACAGCGTGATCGAGGGTACGGGCCGCGCAGTCTATGCCAACGGTCTTGTCTATGAGGGCGAGTTCCGCAATGCCAAGAACCACGGTCAGGGCGTAATGACCTATACCGATGGTTACCGCTACGAAGGCGCGTGGGTCGACGGCCAGCGGCAGGGCAAGGGTATCGCGACCTATGCCGATGGCACGGTTTACGAAGGCGATTTCTTGGCCGGGCTGCGCGAGGGCCAGGGGACGATCACAATGGCCGAAGGGTTCACCTATACCGGCGAATGGGTGGCGGGCGAGATCAGCGGTCAGGGCGTGGCCACCTACTCAAACGGCGATGTCTATGAGGGCATGTTCGCCAATGGCCGCCGCGAAGGACCAGGCGTCATCCGCTATGCCTCGGGAACGGTTGCCGAAGGCACCTGGTCCGGCGGGGCGCTTATCACCCCGGCTGCGGGTGCCGAAGACGAGGCCGAAACGGCTACCGAATAGGCACTCAGACGGTTTCGCCCCGGCCCATCCGCTCCAGAAACTCACCCGCCTCGGTCAGGATGACACGGCGCTTTTCGGCGTCCATCCTGTCCCATGTGCGATACATCTGCGCCATCCGGGGATTGCGATCGAACCGGTGACGGTGCCGGTCGAGGAAGTGCCAGTAAAGAGTGTTGAAGGGACAGGCATCGGGGCCGGTCTTGTCCTTCACCTTATAGGCGCAGCCACCACAGTAATCCGACATCCGGCTGATATAGGCCCCTGACGAGACATAGGGTTTCGACCCGACGATGCCCCCATCGGCATGCTGGCTCATCCCCACCGTATTGGGCGCCTCGACCCATTCATAGGCATCGGCATAGACGGCCAGATACCATTCATGCAGCTCGGTCGGGTTGACCCCGGCCAGAAGCGCAAAATTCCCCGTGATCATAAGGCGTTGAATGTGGTGGGCATAGGCCTCGTCCCGGGTCTGTTCCACCGCCTGCGACAGGCATTTCATCCGGGTTTCGGCCGCCCAGTAGAGCGCAGGCAGGGCGCGTTGCTGATTCAGCGTGTTCCGGCGCGGATAATCCGGACCCTCGCGGAAGTAGACACCCCGCACAAACTCGCGCCAGCCGATGATCTGCCGAATGAACCCCTCGGCCGCGTTCAGGGGCGCATGACCGTCCTGCCATGCCTTTTCAACGGCCCGGCAGACCTCCAGAGGGTCCAGCAGACCCGCGTTCAGATAGAGCGACAGGATCGAATGCGACAGAAACCGCTGATCCGTCAGCATCGCATCCTGATAGTTCCCGAAGGTCGGCAGTTCGTGATGGACCCAATACTCCATCTGTTCCAGCGCCTGATCCCGGTCCGTGGCGAACCAGAACGGCCGGAGCGCGCCGAAATTGTCGCTGAACTCCCGTTCCACAAGGTCAAGAACCGCCGCGACTGTCTCATCCGGCTCAAATCTCAGCGGATCGACGAAGCGCGCATCTTTCGGCGCGGATTTCCGGTTTTCCCGATCGTAGTTCCACTTGCCGCCAGCAGGTTTGTCGCCCTCCATCAACAGCCCCGTCTTGCGGCGCATGTCGCGATAGAACCACTCCATCCGAAGCTCCTTGCGCCCCGCGCACCATGCATCGAACTCCGAATGCGTTGCGATGAACCGATCGTCTTCAAGCTGCGTCACCGGGATCGGCATTTCATCCAGCAAGCCGATCAACCGCCATTCGCCGGGGCGGGTTGCGATGACCTCAGTCGCGCCCATCTCGCTTGCCCGCCGCAACAGCTCGCCCGGAACCGAGCCTGCATTCTCCGGGTCGCCATACTCCGTATAGGCGACGGTCCACCCATCGGTCTTCAGACGGTCGGCGAACTTGCGCATCGCGGCGAAAAGGAACGCGATCTTCTTGGGGTGATGGCGGACATAGGTTGCCTCATCGCGCACCTCGGCCATCACGACGGTATCGGTCGATTTGTCGGCCTCGCGCAGGGCCGCAACATTGGGGGAAAGCTGATCCCCGAGCACCAGAACAAGACGGTTCACCAGACGATCTCCCGGCCCGCATAATCGAAAAAGCCGCCGGATTGGGCGGTCGTCAAGCGGTCGATCACTGACAGCAGGTTGCCCACCGCCTCGGTCGCAGGAACCGTCTTGTGGCCGCCCGCATATTTCGCGGTGAACGGCGTCTCGACCGTTCCCGGATGCAGGCAGACGGCAATCGCCTGTTTATGACTGCGTCCAAGTTCGATTGACGCGCCGTGGATCAACTGGTTCAGCCCAGCCTTCGCAGCGCGGTAACTGTACCAGCCACCCAGCCGGTTGTCGCCAATCGAGCCCACACGCGCCGAGATCGCAGCGAAGACCGACCTTCTATCCTTCGGCAGGAGCGGCAGCGCGTGTTTCAGAACCAGCATCGGACCGATTGCATTCAGAAGATACTGATCCGCAAGGGATTTCACGGACAGAGCCCGCAACGTCTTCTCTGGCTCAGCGCCATCGATCACCAACGCACCCGTCGCCACAAAGACCAAATCGAACGTGCCCTCCAGAACTCCGAGATGCCGCGCGATGCAGTCCTCGTCGGTGACGTTCAGCCCGTCCCTGGACCGCGACAACCCCACGACCTCCATGCCACGTGCCGAAAGCGCGCCCGTGACCGCGCCGCCGATACCGCCCGACGCACCGATGACCAATGCCCGTTCCAAATCATCCTCCATTGACACCGCGCGACCTAGCGCCAGTTCTTCTTATGACGAGCCTTTGCGAAAGGCATGACTGATGCGCTGCTTATACATCCTCCTTACCTGCGGTCTGCTTGCCGGTATGCCCGCCGCCGCGCTCGATCTGAAGCTGACCGCCACCTACCAGCTCAACCGCCCCGCAAGCCTCGACTACGACCCCTCCTTCTGCGGCCTCTGGATCGCGAACGAAAGCCCCGAAGCGGTGCTCGTAACGCTCGACGGTCTGGAACTGCGCCGGATATCGAGCGGTCTTTCCCGGATCAAGGCGATCACGGTTGAGGGTAACGGCCTGCTGGTCGCCGATGGCTATGGTGGCTTTCAGCGTCTGACAAAAGACGGCGCACCCCTGTCAGAGCCGTTCAATCCGAACGGTTGGGCCGATACCGAAGGCATCACAATCACCGACGACGGCACGCTCATCACGGTCGAGGATGATCCGGCGGCCATTACATGGATGTCCCCCGATGGTTCTGTTCAAAAACGCATCGACGCTGACCTGATGGACCCGCCCCTGATCGAACCACAAGGCATCGCGCACGACCCCCGCACGGGCCATTTGCTGATCGTTGATGATTGGGAAGGCACGAACAGCTTGTTCGAGCTGAACCCGGATGGCGAAATCCTTGGTACATGGTCGCTTTATGAGTTCGGCGCAGACCCCGAAGGCATCGCCATCCGCCCGGGCAGCAACCAATTGTTCATCGCCTTCGACGGTGGCGCGCGCATTTCGGCCTTCGACTATACCCCGACCCTGCCATCAGATGCCGCGGCCCTGCCCCCTGGGGCCGACTGCGTAATGTTCTGAACCACCGCTCCAACTTTTACCTTTTCATTCAGGGCAACCCCGGTAATATGCGCGCCATGACAACGACAGCATATAGTCCGACCTGGGCGCCCGTCTGCTGTCGCTTCTTCTCCTTAGCCGCCTCTGAGCGTGCCTGACGGCGCGACCGCTCAGGGGAGGTTCAGCGCCGAACGCACTTAGGAGATACAGGAGAGATCCAATGACGACCGACAAAGACCGCGTGTTGATTTTCGACACGACCTTGCGCGATGGCGAACAATCCCCCGGCGCAACCATGACCCATTCCGAGAAGCTGGAGATTGCCGGCATGCTTGACGAGATGGGCGTTGATATCATCGAAGCCGGCTTTCCCATTGCATCCGAAGGCGATTTCGAGGCTGTTTCGGACATTGCCCGGCTGGCGAAAACCTCGGTGATCTGCGGCCTTGCCCGCGCCAATTTCAAGGATATCGATCGCTGCTGGGAGGCGGTTCAGCACGCCGATCGGCCGCGCATCCATACGTTTATCGGCACCTCGCCCCTGCATCGTGCCATCCCGAACCTGACCAAGGACGAGATGGCCGACCGCATCCACGAAACGGTGACACACGCGCGCAACCTCTGCGACAACGTGCAGTGGTCGCCGATGGATGCGACCCGGACCGAGTGGGACTATCTGGCCCGCGTCGTTGAAATCGCGATCAAGGCGGGGGCCACGACAATCAACATCCCCGACACGGTGGGCTATACCGCACCGGTTGAAAGCGCCGATCTGATCCGGCGGTTGATCGCCGAGGTACCAGGCGCGTCGGACGTGGTGTTTGCCACCCACTGCCACAACGATCTGGGCATGGCGACGGCCAACAGCCTTGCCGCGGTCGAAGGCGGCGCGCGCCAGATCGAATGCACGATCAACGGCCTGGGCGAGCGGGCCGGGAATACCGCGCTCGAAGAGGTCGTGATGGCGATGAAGGTGCGTGGCGATATCATGCCCTACAAGACCGGGATCGACACCACCAAGATCATGGCAATCTCGCGCCGGGTCGCGACGGTTTCGGGTTTTCAGGTCCAGTTCAACAAGGCGATTGTCGGCAAGAACGCCTTTGCGCATGAATCCGGCATTCACCAGGACGGGATGCTGAAAAACGCCGAGACATTCGAGATCATGCGGCCCGAGGATGTGGGCCTGAAAGAAACCTCGATCGTCATGGGCAAGCATTCGGGCCGGGCCGCGCTGCGCTCGAAACTTAAAGAGCTGGGTTACGATTTGGCCGACAACCAGCTCAACGATGTCTTCGTGCGGTTCAAGGCGCTGGCCGACCGCAAGAAAGAGGTGTTCGAGGATGACCTGATCGCGCTGATGCGGGATCAGGAAAGCGGCGAGGTGCATGACCGCATCCAGGTCAAGTTTCTGCGGGTCATCTGCGGCACTGAGGCGCCGCAATCGGCGGACCTGACGCTGTCGATTGACGGTGAGGACAAGCAGATCACGGCGCAGGGCGATGGCCCGGTGGATGCGACCTTCAACGCGGTCAAGGCGCTTTTCCCCCATCACGCGCATCTGCAGCTTTATCAGGTGCATGCGGTGACCGAGGGCACCGATGCCCAAGCCACGGTCAGCGTGCGCATGGAGGAAGACGGGCGGATCGTCACCGGTCAGTCAGCGGATACCGACACGGTTGTCGCGTCGGCCAAGGCCTATGTGAATGCGCTGAACCGGCTTCTGGTGCGGCGTGAAAAGTCCGACCCGGATGCTGATGTCAAGACTGTAAGCTACAAGGACGCGGGCTAGGGTCAGGACTCAATTAGGTCCACCATGAGATAGCTGCAGCGAGGCAGATAGCGGAAAGGAAAGTGTCTGCGCGC